>NZ_CP054916.1:5715000-7155000 GCF_013364155.1 Streptomyces sp. NA02950
CCAGGGCGAGCCGTACCAGCAGGGCGGCGAGTACCCCGGCGGCGCCTACCCGGGCGACCCGTACCAGGGCGAGTACCAGGGCGAGGGCTATCAGGCCGGCTACCAGGGCACCGGCTATCCGGCCGGTTACCAGGAGGGCGCCCCGTACCCCGAGGGCCAGTACCCGGCGGACCCGTACGCGCACGGCCAGTACGCCGATCCGTACGGCTACGACCAGCAGCAGCCCTACGCCGACGGCACGTACCCCCAGCAGGGCGACACGACGTACGGCGGCGCCGAGCCCGAGGACCGCCGCGACGGGAGCGATCAGCAGCGATGAACCGCACCACCCTGTCCCTGATCGGCGTCGCCACCGCGCTGGCCGCCGTCACCGGTGTCGCCACCCTCACCGGCGGCTCGTCGGACGGTCCGGACCGCTCGGCGGAGGCGGCGAGCCGGATGCCCGTCGAGCGCTCCACCCTGCTGTGCCCGACGCCGACCTCCTCGGAGGTGGGCAGCACCACCTACACCGCCTACACCCCCCGGCGGAAGGACGTGGCCGCCGAGGGCGCCGGGGGCGGCGAGGCCGCGCTGCTGCCCGCGCGGAGCCCGTCCGACGAGGTGACGGACCCGGGCGCGGGCGACGACGGCGGGAAGGGCGGAAAGGACAAGGGCGAACAGCGCCAGCGGGACGCTGCGACGGGCGGCGGCAAGCCGGTCCTGCCACTGAAGCAGCCCGGCAAACCGGTCACCACCGACACCGACCGCTCGGACGCGCCCGCCCTCATCGGCACCGCCGACGGCCGCTTCGCCCCCGGCTGGACCGTCCAGCAGACCACCACGATCGCCGCGGGCAGCGGACGCGGGCTGATGGGCACCGCCTGCACCGCGCCCGACACCGACTTCTGGTTCCCCGGCGCCAGCACCGCACGCGACCGCCAGGACTTCGTCCACCTGACCAACCCGGACGAGGCCGCGGCCGAGGTGGACCTCAAGCTGTACGGCCCGGGCGGCCGTCTCAAGCCCTCGACCGACGAGTCGATCACCGTGCCGGGCCGCTCCACGGTCCCGGTACTGCTGTCCACCCTCACCGACCAGCGGGCCGCCGATGTGTCACTCCGGGTGACCTCCCGCACCGGCCGGGTCGGCGCCTCCGTGCAGTCGGCCGACCAGAAGGCGGGCGGCGACTGGCTACCGGCCTCCGCCGAGGCCGCCACCAGCGTGGCGCTCCCCGGCATCCCGGCCGACGCGACCTCGGTCCGCCTGGTCGTCTTCGCGCCCGGGTCCGACGACGCGGACCTGAAGGTGCGGCTGGCCGGGCGCACCGGTTCGATCACTCCGGCCGGACATGAGTCCCTGCACGTCAAGAGCGGGATGACGGCGGCGATCGACCTCGGCGACGTGACCAAGGGCGAGCCGGGCTCGCTGCTGCTCACTCCCGAGGGCGGCGAGGGCGCGGCCACCCCGGTGGTCGCCGCGCTGCGGGTCACCCGCGGCAAGGGCAGCGCCCAGGAGACGGCCTTCATCCCGGCCACCGCCCGGATCGACCGGACCGCCACCGCGGCCGACAACCGCGCCAAGGGCTCGACGCTCTCCCTGGTGGCACCGGGCGCCACCGCGCGGGTTCGGGTGACCGCGTCGGCGGCGAGCGGCGGCGGCAGCCCCGTCAGCAAGACCTTCACGGTCAAGGGCGGCACCACCACCTCCGTCGCCCCGCCCCGCCCGGCCTCGGGCAAGGGCGGCTACGCGGTGACGGTCGAGCGGATCTCGGGCGGTCCGGTGCACGCCTCCCGGATGCTCGCGCTGCCGCAGGACGGCGTGCCGATGTTCACGATCCAGGGGATGCCGGACGACGGCGGGACGGTGGTGGTCCCCGGGGCCCGGCAGGACCTGTCGGTGCTGAACGACGAGAGCGCCCGGTAGCCGCGGGAGACGGCCGGGGGCGGGGCTACTCCTGCCCGTACCGCGGGTCCACCGACTCCGGCGCCAGCCCCAGCAGCTCCGCGACCTGCTCGACGACGACCTCGTGGACCAGCAGCGCCCGCTCGTCCCGGTTCTTCGCCCGGATCTCGACCGGACGGCGGTAGATCACGATCCGGTCCGGTGTGTCCCCGCGGGCCGCGATGAAGCGCCCGAGCGGTACGGACTCGCCGTCCCATCCGTCGGAGCCGCCCGGTCCGCCGGGGTCGGTACCGCCGCCGTTGCCCGACGTGGGCACGTCCAACACGGTGAAGTCCACACCCGACAGCTGTGGCCAGCGTCTCTCCAGCCGATCGGCGGAGTCCTGGACAAGATCGACGAAGGACTCGGCGCGGCTGACCGAAAGCGGCACCTGGGGCGGCGCGATCGGCCCGCGCATACCCCTACCGTGCCGATCGCGGCGGCGCGGGCGCGGCTCGGACTGGTGGGGAGGTACGGACCTGGTCATTACTCCTGAGGGTAGCCGCCGCCGGGCGACCGGCATGCGCTTACCGGACAGCCATGACCGATGTCGCCAAATGAGCATTCCGGCCATGGTTGCGTCCATAAACGGACGACTCTTGATTCGCTTCTTTGGCTCAGACTGACCCCTCTCCGTACGAGTGCTGACCGGAATCTTCGGCGGCGGGTTCCGCTCCGCCGGAAGGAGCCGCTGGTCAGCCAGTAAGTTCACGTATGGGGTGCACGGGGCGAACCAGGACGACACGGCGGAGTGAGCTGGTGGAGAGTCGTCGCGGCCCGCTCAAGAGTGCGGTACCGTCCAACGTCGTGAGCCCTGTACGTCGCTGTTCGCGCACCGCCTGCGGCCGCCCCGCCGTCGCGACGCTGACGTACGTCTACGCGGACTCGACCGCCGTTCTGGGACCGCTGGCCACCTACGCCGAACCCCACTGCTACGACCTGTGCTCGGAGCACTCGGAGCGGCTCACCGCGCCGCGCGGCTGGGAGGTCGTCCGGCTCGCCGTCGACACCGGCCCGGCCCGCCCCAGCAGCGACGATCTCGAGGCCCTGGCCAACGCGGTGCGCGAAGCCGCCCGGCCGCACGAGCGCGCGGCGGGCGCGGGCGGCGGCTCCGGGCCGTCCGGAGCGGGCGGCGGCGGACAGAGCGGCCGCGAGGGCGATCCGCGCGAGGTGCCGCGCCGGGGCCATCTGCGGGTGCTGCGCTCCCCCGATTCCTGACACGCGCTTGCCGCGCGGCCGGACTCCCGGACGCCTGGACGTTCCCGCTCGTTCCCGGACGCGAAGCTGTCACCACGTCAGCACGCGGCCGTTCCCCCGGTTCACCGACCGCCGCCGTGTGCCGCGCCGCACGATCGGCCTCGTAGTGGGCGCATGAGTCCTCCGGGTAGGTTTTGAGGTCCGTGGAGACCTCCAAGAAGACCTCGAGAAGGGGTTGGCTGTGCCCGACTTGTCGCAGATCGTGAAGGCGTATGACGTGCGCGGTGTGGTCCCGGACCAGTGGGACGAGCCACTCTCCGAACTCTTCGGCGCGGCCTTCGCCCGGGTGACCGGTGCGAGCGCGATCGTCGTCGGCCATGACATGCGCCCCTCCTCGCCCGGTCTGTCGCGGGCCTTCGCCCGCGGCGCCGCCTCCCTCGGTGTGGACGTGACCGAGATCGGGCTCTGCTCGACCGACCAGCTCTACTTCGCCAGCGGCCATCTCGACCTGCCCGGCGCGATGTTCACCGCCAGCCACAACCCCGCGCAGTACAACGGCATCAAGATGTGCCGGGCGGGCGCCGCGCCCGTCGGCCAGGACTCCGGACTCGCCGAGATCCGCTCGCTGACCGAGGAGTGGGCCGCCACCGGGGCGCCCGAGCCCGCCGCCGCGCCCGGCACCATCACCCAGCGGGACGTGCTCGCCGACTACGCCGCCCATCTGCGCTCGCTGGTCGACCTCACCGCCATCCGGCCGCTGAAGGTCGTCGTGGACGCGGGCAACGGCATGGGCGGCCACACCGTGCCGACCGTCTTCGACGGCCTCCCGCTCGACCTGGACGCCCTCTACTTCGAACTGGACGGCACCTTCCCCCACCACGAGGCCAACCCCCTCGACCCCAAGAACATCGTCGACCTCCAGGCCCGGGTCCGGGAGACCGGCGCCGACATCGGCCTCGCCTTCGACGGCGACGCCGACCGCTGCTTCGTCGTCGACGAGCGCGGCGAGCCGGTGTCGCCCTCCGCCATCACCGCCCTGGTCGCCTCGAGGGAGCTGGCCAAGCACCCGGGCGGAACGATCATCCACAACTGCATCACCTCCTGGTCGGTCCCCGAGGTCGTCGGGGAGAACGGCGGCACTCCCGTCCGCACCCGCGTGGGCCACTCCTTCATCAAGGCCGAGATGGCCCGCACCGGCGCGATCTTCGGCGGAGAGCACTCCGCGCACTACTACTTCCGCGACTTCTGGAACGCCGACACCGGCATGCTCGCCGCGCTCCACGTGCTGGCCGCGCTCGGCGGCCAGGACGGCCCGCTGTCCCAGCTGGTCGAGCAGTACGACCGCTACGCGGCCTCCGGGGAGATCAACAGCACCGTCACCGACCAGACCGCCCGCGCCGAGGCGGTCAAGGCGGCGTACGAGGGCCGCGAGGGCGTCGAGCTCGACGAGTTGGACGGGCTGACGGTCACCGCCGCCGACTGGTGGTTCAACCTCCGCCCCTCCAACACCGAGCCCCTGCTGCGGCTCAACGTCGAGGCCCGCGACGCCGAAACGGTCACCCGCGTCCGCGAGGAGGTCCTCTCCCTGGTCCGCGCCTGACGGACCGGCCTCACCGGTCGGGCCCTCGCCCTCCGGCCCCGCTCGCCCTCACGGCCCCGCGGCCCGCCGGAGGCGGGGCAGCCGCCGGGCGCCCGTCGTGAGGACGGCCGCCCGCTCGGGCACCGGAGGGCGGAGGCCCTGGTGCGTCCTCCGGTGCCGCCGGGCCCTGCCGGTCGGGCGCCGTCTTCGGCTGCGACTGGTGCGGCCCCCTCGCGGCAGGGGGCCCTCGCCGGTCCGGCGGGCGGTCCGTCTGGGGTCCGCCTCTGGCGTCGGGGGCATCCGACTCCGGTGCTTGGCGTCGGACGCGGAAGTCCGGTTCGTTCTCCGGTGCCGCCGGGCCCTGCCGGTCGGGTGTGGTCCTCGGGGGCGGCCGGTGCGGCCCGTCGCGGCACCAGGTCCTCGCCGGTCCGGCGGGGGGTCCGTGGGTCTGCCTTTGGCTCAGGCATCCGACCCGGTCTTTGGTCGTCGGACGGCGGAAGTCCGGTTCGTTCTCCGGTGCCGCCGGGTCCCGCCGCCGGTCGGCAGCCCGTCTTCGGGGGCGGCCGGTGCGGCACCGGACCGCCTCGAGAGCGGCTCGAGGCAGGCCCGCCCCGCCTTGGGGCCTCACCGATCCTGGCAGGACGGCCTGGCGGTAAGTCCGCCTCAGACGTGGGACGGGCCACCGGCTCCACCCTCCGGCGGCGGATGGCGAAGGCCCGGCCCGTTCGCCCGGCCCGGGGCCGCCGCCGGCCGGTCGGCGGTGACCGGCGGCGCCGGGCCGGGCCGACCGAGAGTCCGGGCATTGCCCGGAACCCCGCACCGGGCCCCGGCGGGGCCCGCCGTCCCCGCCGGGGGCCTGCCCGGCGGTACGCTGACCACGCCGGAGTCGTATCCGGCAGGACGCACACCGAAGGGACGCCCCATGCCGCTCGAAGCCGGTCTGCTGGAGATCCTCGCCTGCCCGGCGTGCCACGCCCCGCTGCGCGAGGAACAGACCACGGAGACCCCCGAGCTGGTGTGCACGGGCGAGGGGTGCGGACTCGCGTACCCCGTCCGGGACGGGATCCCCGTGCTGCTCGTCGACGAGGCACGCCGCCCGGCCTGACGGCCGGTCGGACGGCGTCCGGGTCCCGCCGCAGCCGGGCCCCGGTACCGCCGCGCCGCACCCGCACTCCCGCGCGTAACGCCCCGCCACGGCGATCGGAGGCCGAAGCACCATGCTCGACGAATCCCTCCTCGACGCCCCGGAGGCCCTCGCACGGGCCGACACCCGCGGCCTGTTGCGCGGAGCCGCTGAATCCGGGGCCCGGGTCCGTACCGCCGTCCGGCACGCCGCCGAGGCGGGGGTGGGGGATCTCAAACCGGACGGGCGACCGCGCGCGGTCCTGGTCGCCGGGCCGGGGGGAGCCGGAAGCTGCACCGCCGGCCTCCTCGGCGCGCTCAGCGGCGGCAACTGCCCGGTCAGCCTGATCGCCCCCACCGGAGTCGCACCCGCGCCGGGCGCGCTGCACTGGACGCTGCCCGGCTGGGCGGGCCCGCTCGATCTGCTGGTGATCGCGACACCGGACGGTACGGAACCGGGGCTGCCGCTCCTGGTCGAGCAGGCGTACCGGCGGGGCTGTGCACTGGTCGCCGTCGCACCGGGCCACTCACCGCTGGCGGACGCGGTCGCGCAGGCGCGCGGTCTGACGGTGCCGCTGGCCGCGAGCGCCAACTCCTCGGCCCCGTACACCACCAGCCCCTACGCCACCGGCCCGGCCACCACGAGCCGGTACGCGAACGCCGAGCACGGCGCCGCCCCGCAGCCCCCGCGGCCGGAGGGCGCCCCCGCCGAGGGCGCCATCGGTGAGCCCCCGCCGCACGACACCGCCGCCACCCCGCAGCACCAGCACACCGAACCGCCGGGCACCGCGCCCGACGAGGTGACCGGCCCCGCCCTGCCCGGCACGCTCTGGGCCCTGCTCACCCCGCTGCTGGTGCTCGTGGACCGGATCGGCCTGGTGTCCGCGCCGTCCACCGCGCTCCAGCAGGTGGCCGACCGGCTCGACAAGGTCGCCGAGCGCTGCGGTCCGGCCATCGCCACGTACACCAACCCCGCCAAGACGCTCGCGGCCGAGCTGGCCGGGGCGCTTCCCCTGCTGTGGACCGAGGGCCCGCTCGCGGCCGCGGCCGGACGGCGCTTCTCCGGGCTGCTCGCGGCACTCGCCGGGCGGCCCGCGCTGGTGGCCGAGCTGCCCGGGGCGCTGGCCGCGCACGGCACGCTGCTGGCCGGGGCGTTCGCGGGCGGCGCCGACCCCGATGACTTCTTCCGCGACCGGGTCGAGGAGCCCGAGGCGCTGCGGGCCCGGATCGTGCTGCTCCACGAGGAGCCGGTGGGCCGCGTCTCGGCCGTGCCGAACGCGCGGGAGCTGGCCCTCGCCCACGACACGGCGTTCAGCGAGCTCGAGCCCGCCGAGGGCAGCAACCTGCTGGAGAGCGCGGCGGAACTTCTCGCCATCACGGATTTCGCCGCCGTTTACCTCGCGCTCGCTTCGGCGGACAGATCATGAGGCCGTAACCCGCGCACGGGGCGCGGCCCGCCGCACACCACCCGGCTCCGTCCCGTCCGCACCGGATCCCTTCGCAGCAGTCAGGAATCACACCACATGGACCGCCTCGTCAACACCGTGCGCCCCTACGCCTGGGGCTCCACCACCGCGATCCCGGAGCTGCTGGGCGTCCGGCCGACCGGTGAGCCGCAGGCCGAGCTGTGGATGGGGGCGCACCCCGGGGCACCGTCCCGGGTCGACCGGGGCGCGGGCTCGGTCGCGCTCTCCGAGGTGATCGCCGCCGACCCGGACGGCGAACTGGGCGCCGCCGCCGTCGGCCACTTCGGGCCGCGGCTGCCGTTCCTGCTGAAGGTGCTCGCCGCCGCCTCCCCGCTCTCCCTCCAGGTGCACCCGGATCTGGCGCAGGCGAAGGAGGGTTTCGCGGCCGAGGAGGAGCGCGGCGTTCCGATCGACGCCCCGCACCGCAACTACAAGGACGCCAACCACAAGCCCGAGTTGATATGCGCTCTGACGCCGTTCGACGGGCTGTGCGGCTTCCGTGACCCGGATGAGACCGCCGAGCTGCTGGCAGCCCTCGAGGTCGACTCGCTCAAGCCGTACGTCGACATCCTGCACGCCCACCCGGAGTCAAACGCACTGCGCGAGGTGCTCACCGCCGTACTGACCGCCGACCCGGAGGCCATGGCGGACACCGTGCACCAGGCCGCCGTCGCCGCGGAACGGCTCGGCGCGCTCGGCGGCCCGCACGCCCCGGCGTACGCGGCGTACGCCTCCCTCGCCCGCCACTTCCCGGGCGACCCCGGTGTGATCGCGTCCATGCTGCTCAACTTCGTCCGGCTCCAGCCCGGCGAGGCGCTCTACCTCGGCGCGGGCGTTCCGCACGCCTACCTCGACGGGATGGGCGTCGAGATCATGGCCAACTCCGACAATGTGCTGCGGTGCGGCCTGACGCCCAAGCACGTCGACGTCCCCGAGCTGCTGCGGGTGGTCCGCTTCGAGAGCGACACCGCCGGTGTCCTGCGCCCGGAGGCCGACTCGTCCGGCGAGGAGCTGTACGCGACACCGATCGACGAGTTCCGGCTGTCGCGCTACGTCCTCGCCGAGGGCGCCGAGCCGCGTGCGCTGCCCGCCGCCACCCCGCAGATCCTGCTGTGTGCCGCGGGCGCGGTCACCCTGCGCGGCGGTGCGGAGGGTGCGGAGGGGAGCGATGGCGGTGAACTGCGCCTGGCACGCGGGGAGTCGGCGTTCGTCCCGGCGGGCGAGGAGGTCGCGCTGACCGGCGAGGGCACTGTGTTCCGGGCCACATTGGTTGCCTGACGTACGGCTCGGCCGAGCGGCTGGAACAATGGCCCGCCGACGCAGTAAAGCACAGGCAAAACTGCCTTTAGGCGGAAGGGACATTCGGCACATATGAGTGCATCTGGCGGAACCAAGGCGATCGTTGCCGCGCTGGGCGCAAACCTGGCCATCGCCGCAGCCAAGTTCGTGGCGTTCGCCTTCAGCGGCTCGTCGTCGATGCTCGCCGAAGGCGTGCACTCGCTGGCCGACTCGGGCAACCAGGGGCTGCTGCTGCTCGGCGGCAAGAAGGCCAAGCGCGAGGCCACCCCCGAGCACCCCTTCGGCTACGGCCGAGAGCGCTACATCTACGGCTTCCTCGTCTCCATCGTGCTGTTCACCATCGGTGGTGTCTTCGCCCTGTACGAGGGCTACGAGAAGATCCAGCACCCGCATGAGCTGGAGCACTGGTACTGGCCGGTCGGGGTGCTGCTGTTCGCGATCATCGCGGAGGGCTTCTCGTTCCGTACGGCCATAAAGGAGTCCAACGAGGTCCGCGGCAAGCTCACCTGGTCGCAGTTCGTCCGCCGGGCCAAGGCGCCCGAGCTGCCCGTCGTCCTCCTGGAGGACCTCGGCGCGCTGGTCGGTCTGCTCCTCGCGCTCGGCGGCGTCGGGCTCACGCTGCTGACCGGCGACGCCGTCTGGGACGGCATCGGCACCATCTGCATCGGCGTGCTGCTGGTGCTGATCGCCCTGGTGCTCGCGGCGGAGACGAAGTCGCTGCTGCTGGGCGAGGCGGCCGACGCCGAACAGGTCGCGAAGATCCGTGCCGCGCTGGTCGACGGCGAGACCGTCACCGGCCTGATCCACATGCGGACGCTCCACCTCGGCCCCGAGGAACTGCTGGTCGCCGCCAAGGTCGCGGTGCAGCACGACGACACGGCGGCGGAGGTGGCCCGCGCGATCGACGCGGCGGAGGCGCGGGTCCGCGAGGCGGTGCCCATCGCCCGGGTGATCTACCTGGAGCCGGACATCCT
The DNA here is from genome assembly GCF_013364155.1 of Streptomyces sp. NA02950. Lineage (NCBI taxonomy): Bacteria > Bacillati > Actinomycetota > Actinomycetes > Kitasatosporales > Streptomycetaceae > Streptomyces > Streptomyces sp. NA02950. The sequence goes on from NZ_CP054916.1 coordinate 5,724,558, forward strand.
CCGGACCGCTGCCTGATCGGTCTCGTCGGAGACGGCCATCGGCCTTCCGGGCCCACGCGGTCACGCGGTCCGGAAGGCCGATGCCGTTTCTCCCGTCTCCGGGTTCTGGGAGGGCGCTACTCGATCTCGCCCAGGACCCGCAGGATCGCCGCCTTGTCCGGAGCGGTCAGCAGCCGCTCCCGGAACTCCGCGGACATCAGCTTCCGCGACAGCAGCGCCAGGATCCGCAGATGCTCATCGCCCGCGGCGGCCTCCGGCACCGAGATCATGAAGATCAGCCGGGCCCTGGTCCCGTCCGGCGCCCCCCATTCGATGCCCTCGTCGGACCGGGCGAAGCCGACCAGGGGAGCGGTCACCGCGTCCGTCTTGGCGTGCGGAATCGCGATCTCCTCGCCGAGACCGGTGGTGCCCTGCTCCTCCCGGGCGAGCGCGGCGCGCACCAGCTCGTCGGCGTCGGCGACCTTGCCGGTGGTGGCGAGCAGGGCGGCCATCGCACGGATCGCGGCGTCCTTGCCGTCGGCGGTCAGCTGCTCCGCGACCGTCCGCTCGGTCAGATAGCCGGACAGCGCCGGGGCACCGCCATCCGCGTCCGCATCCGCGTCCGCGTCCGCATCCGTGTCCGAGGTGGACGGTGACGCGGGGCCGACGGCGGTGGCGGCCGCATCCGCTGCGACGGGCACGGTCGTACGGTCCGGGGCGGCGCTGGCCTTCGCGGCACCCGTACCGCCCCCGCTCCCGCCGCCGCTCGCCACCCCGGCCGGAACCGGCTCGGGGGCAGCCGCGGGCGCCGGGACGAGGCCGCCCGCCCCGGCGACCGCCGCCGTGCTCCCGCCGTTCGCGCCGCGCTGGCCCTGGCCCAGGGACATCAGCGCGATCGTCACCAGCCCGGTGACCGCCGTACCGACGATCACTGCGACGAAGAACATCGGCACCCCGTTGACCGCGCCCAGCACCGCCACGATCGGCCCGCCGTGCGGCACGTTGTCCTCGACCGACGCCAGTCCCGCTATGGCACCGGCCACCGCGCCGCCGAGCATGTTCGCCGGAATGACCCGTGCCGGACGCGCCGCCGCGAACGGAATCGCGCCCTCGGTGATCCCGAAGAAGCCCATGAACAGCGCCGCGAGCCCGGTCTCCCGCTCCTGGTCGTCGAACATCCGGCGACGGATGAGCGTGGCCAGCCCCTGGCCCAGCGGCGGAACCGGAATGGCCGCCGCGCACATACCCATGACCTCAGGGTTCTTGGAGACCAGCCCGGCACCGAAGAGGAACGCCGTCTTGTTGACCGGACCGCCCATGTCGAACGCGATCATCAGCCCGAGGATGATGCCGAGCAGCGCCGCGCTGGTGCCGGTCAGTCCGCCCAGCCAGTCGGTGAGGTGCTCGAAGACCCAGGCGATCGGCTCGCCGAGCACATAGACGAAGAAGAGACCGAGCACCGAGGTCGCCACGATCGGGATCACGATGATCGGCATGATCGGCTGGACGAACGTGGGGACCTTGACCTTCTTGATCCACCGCACCAGATAGCCGGCCAGGAAGCCGGTGACGATCGCTCCGATGAACCCGGCGCCCGCCTCGCTGTCGTACAGCTCGCCATGGGCGGCGATCCATCCGCCGACCATGCCGGGCACCAGCGCGGGCCGGTCGGCGATCGCGTAGGCGATATAGCCGGACAGGATCGGGATCATCAGCTGGAAGCCGATGACGCCGATGTCGTTGACCGCCTTCCAGAAGGAGTCGTCGGGGATGACGATGCCCTTGGACGTCGTGTCACCGCCCAGCGCGAGCGAGACCGCGATCAGCAGTCCGCCGACCACGACAAACGGAATCATGTACGAGACGCCGTTCATGAGCGCCTTGTAGGTGAGGCTGCGCCCCTTGCCGCCACCGGAGTCACCGGAGCCGCCGGACGCCTGGCCCGTCGTACCGGCCGCGCCCCCGCCGTCCCCCTGGTGGACCGGCGCGCTGCGTACCCGCTCGATCAGCCGCTCGGGGTGGTGGATGCCCTCGGCGACTCCGACGACCAGCACCCGCTTGCCGGTGAACCGGCTGCGGTCGACGTCCTTGTCGGCCGCGATGATGATGCCGTCCGCCTCTGTGACATCGTTGTCAGACAGTACGTTCTCGGCCCCGATGGACCCTTGGGTCTCCACCTTCATGCTGTGGCCGAGCGATTCCGCGGCCTGGGCCAGTTTTTCAGCGGCCATATAGGTGTGGGCGATGCCCGTCGGGCAGGCTGTCACCGCGAGCAGCTTGAGCCCTGGACCTCTGGCCCCGGCACCGCCCGGGGGTTCGGCTGGACTGGTCACGTCGTTCTCCTTACGGCGTTCGAGCGGGCGCGGGAGTGTGCAAGCGTCCCCGCGCTCGCGGCATCCTGCAATACATGTGGACGGGATCAAAGAGGCCGGTCGTCCGGACGGGTACACCGCCCGCCCTGGATTCGCGGCCGAAGAGCGCCCGTACGGGCTGGGGATCACTGCGCCGATCGGTGTAGATTCGTGACCGAGCCAGACGTCGCTGCTGATGGCGGTCGGGCGGTCCGTTCCGCGGACCGGCCGAGGGAGAGAGGGCCTCCGACGGACTGCGCAGTGCGAATCCAGGGGACAGGTGTGTCTCGCCGTGTTGCCGACACCCCCTGTCCGCCGACCCGCATGCCCAGCCGAACACTCTCGCTCGCAGCCGATCGATTTCGATGAGGAGCAGCAACTATGACGACAGCCGTCTCCGGTCAGGACTTCAAGGTCGCCGACCTGTCCTTGGCCGCCTTCGGCCGTAAGGAGATCACCCTCGCCGAGCACGAGATGCCCGGCCTGATGGCGATCCGCAAGGAGTACGCCGCCTCCCAGCCGCTGGCGGGCGCGCGGATCACCGGCTCGCTGCACATGACGGTGCAGACCGCGGTCCTGATCGAGACGCTCGTCTCCCTCGGCGCCGAGGTCCGGTGGGCCTCCTGCAACATCTTCTCCACCCAGGACCACGCGGCCGCCGCGATCGCCGTCGGTCCGGACGGCACCCCGGAGAACCCGCGGGGCATCCCGGTGTTCGCCTGGAAGGGCGAGACGCTGGAGGAGTACTGGTGGTGCACCGAGCAGGCGCTGACCTGGCCGGGCACTCCCACCGGCGGCCCCAACATGATCCTGGACGACGGCGGTGACGCCACCCTCCTGGTGCACAAGGGCGTCGAGTACGAGAAGGCCGGTGCCGCCCCGGACGTCTCCACGGCGGAGAACGAGGAGCACCGGGTCATCCTCGAGCTGCTCAACCGCACCATCGCCGAGAGCCCGCAGAAGTGGACCCAGCTGGCCTCCGAGATCCGTGGTGTCACCGAGGAGACCACCACCGGCGTCCACCGCCTCTACGAGATGCAGCGCGACGGCTCGCTGCTCTTCCCGGCGATCAACGTCAACGACGCGGTCACCAAGTCGAAGTTCGACAACAAGTACGGCTGCCGCCACTCCCTGATCGACGGCATCAACCGCGCCACCGATGTGCTGATCGGCGGCAAGGTCGCGGTCGTCTGCGGCTACGGCGACGTGGGCAAGGGCTGCGCCGAGTCGCTCCGCGGCCAGGGCGCGCGGGTGATCATCACCGAGATCGACCCGATCTGCGCGCTCCAGGCGGCGATGGACGGCTACCAGGTCGCCACCCTGGAGGACGTGGTGGAGACGGCCGACATCTTCATCACCACGACCGGCAACAAGGACATCATCCTGGCCTCCGACATGGCCAGGATGAAGCACCAGGCGATCGTCGGGAACATCGGCCACTTCGACAACGAGATCGACATGGCCGGTCTCGCCGCCATCCCGGGCATCGTCAGGGACGAGGTCAAGCCGCAGGTCCACACCTGGACCTTCCCCGAGGGCAAGAAGCTCATCGTGCTGTCCGAGGGCCGGCTGCTGAACCTGGGCAACGCCACGGGCCACCCGTCGTTCGTGATGTCCAACTCCTTCGCGAACCAGACGATCGCGCAGATCGAACTGTTCACCAAGCCGGAGTCCTACCCGACCGACGTCTACGTTCTGCCCAAGCACCTGGACGAGAAGGTCGCCCGGCTGCACCTGGACGCCCTGGGCGCCAAGCTGACCACGCTCCGTCCGGAGCAGGCCAGCTACATCGGCGTTCCGGTCGAAGGCCCGTACAAGCCCGACCACTACCGCTACTGATCACCCGCTACTGATCAATCGGTACTGATCAACGGCCCCCGCCCGTGCGGCGGGGGCCCCGGGGTCCGCCCGGCGCCCCCGTGGCGACCGGGCGGCAGCCCTCGTTCGTCAAGGACCACACCATGCCCCGCGGCCGCTACTCCCTCCACGATCCGCACGACCACACGCCCCTCGGCGAAGAGCACTTCCAGTGCGCACCGGGCCCCAGCGGATGGCGCTACGTCGCCCAGCGCACCTCTCCCTCGGGCGATCACACCGGTTCCGTGGATCTCACCCTCGACGAGCTGGGCCGGCCGCTCCGGCTGGAGCTGCACTCCGCGAGCTGGCAGGTCCGGGGCGCCGCGCTGGATGGGGTGACCTGGGTCCGTATGGACCCCACGGGTGAGCACGCGACCGAGGGCAATGTCGCCGCCCATGGCTTCACCGGCGCCTCTCCGGCCTTTCTCGTCGCGATCTCCCGGCTGCTGCGGCTCACCCCCGGGGCTCCCGCGACCCGCGTCCGGCTGGTCGCGCTGACCGATCCGGTGCTCGCCCCCCGCACCCTGGACCAGTCCTGGGCCCTGGCGGACCGGACGGCACACACCACTGACACCGGCCCACTGACCGTGGACGAATACCAGGTCGGCGAGGTGGACACCGGCGAACAGCACACCGTCCACCTCGCGGGAGACGTGGTGCTGGCCGCCCCTGGTATCGAGCTGGAGGAGCTGGAGAGCCCGCCGTCGAGCTTCGCGGCCTGACGCGGGCGGTGCCCCCGGGAGCTGTGCCCAGCCGGATGTGCGTCGGGCCCGTCTGAGCTGCTACGGTGTTCATCTCCCCGACACCTGTTGACATGGGTGGCACGTGGAGGTAGGTTTTAACGGTTGCGACGAGCAGAGTATGCTCGCCAGCAGCCGTTGGCATCTAAATCGCTCGTCCATGATATCCACGAATGGAATTCCGGCGAGCACCTTTGACCCCGTAGGTAACGCAGAGCCGATTAGGTCGGCCGAAGCGAGTCTGCTAAAGTCAAAACGCGCCGAAAGGCAAAGGCCCTCCAGCGGCCACCAGAATCGGAATGCGGTTCGGAAACGGACCGGAAAACGGATCTGGTAAGGTTGGAAACACCGAAGGGAAGCCCGGAGAAGCCGGTGAAACGGTTTCGAAGGAAGCGTCCGTTCCTTGAGAACTCAACAGCGTGCCAAAAGTCAACGCCAGATATGTTGATACCCCGTCCGCATCGTCGATGTGGTCGAGGTTCCTTTGAAGAAACACACACAGCGAGGACGCTGTGAACCGTCGGACTATTCCTCCGATGGTTCCGCTCTCGTGCAGTGTTGACCGGGATATCCCGGAAGCATTCACGGAGAGTTTGATCCTGGCTCAGGACGAACGCTGGCGGCGTGCTTAACACATGCAAGTCGAACGATGAACCGGTTTCGGCCGGGGATTAGTGGCGAACGGGTGAGTAACACGTGGGCAATCTGCCCTGCACTCTGGGACAAGCCCTGGAAACGGGGTCTAATACCGGATATGACCGCCGACCGCATGGTCTGGTGGTGGAAAGCTCCGGCGGTGCAGGATGAGCCCGCGGCCTATCAGCTTGTTGGTGGGGTGATGGCCTACCAAGGCGACGACGGGTAGCCGGCCTGAGAGGGCGACCGGCCACACTGGGACTGAGACACGGCCCAGACTCCTACGGGAGGCAGCAGTGGGGAATATTGCACAATGGGCGAAAGCCTGATGCAGCGACGCCGCGTGAGGGATGACGGCCTTCGGGTTGTAAACCTCTTTCAGCAGGGAAGAAGCGCAAGTGACGGTACCTGCAGAAGAAGCGCCGGCTAACTACGTGCCAGCAGCCGCGGTAATACGTAGGGCGCGAGCGTTGTCCGGAATTATTGGGCGTAAAGAGCTCGTAGGCGGCTTGTCGCGTCGGATGTGAAAGCCCGGGGCTTAACCCCGGGTCTGCATTCGATACGGGCAGGCTAGAGTTCGGTAGGGGAGATCGGAATTCCTGGTGTAGCGGTGAAATGCGCAGATATCAGGAGGAACACCGGTGGCGAAGGCGGATCTCTGGGCCGATACTGACGCTGAGGAGCGAAAGCGTGGGGAGCGAACAGGATTAGATACCCTGGTAGTCCACGCCGTAAACGTTGGGAACTAGGTGTGGGCGACATTCCACGTCGTCCGTGCCGCAGCTAACGCATTAAGTTCCCCGCCTGGGGAGTACGGCCGCAAGGCTAAAACTCAAAGGAATTGACGGGGGCCCGCACAAGCGGCGGAGCATGTGGCTTAATTCGACGCAACGCGAAGAACCTTACCAAGGCTTGACATACGCCGGAAAACCCTGGAGACAGGGTCCCCCTTGTGGTCGGTGTACAGGTGGTGCATGGCTGTCGTCAGCTCGTGTCGTGAGATGTTGGGTTAAGTCCCGCAACGAGCGCAACCCTTGTCCTGTGTTGCCAGCGGGTTATGCCGGGGACTCACAGGAGACTGCCGGGGTCAACTCGGAGGAAGGTGGGGACGACGTCAAGTCATCATGCCCCTTATGTCTTGGGCTGCACACGTGCTACAATGGCCGGTACAATGAGCTGCGAAGCCGCGAGGTGGAGCGAATCTCAAAAAGCCGGTCTCAGTTCGGATTGGGGTCTGCAACTCGACCCCATGAAGTCGGAGTCGCTAGTAATCGCAGATCAGCATTGCTGCGGTGAATACGTTCCCGGGCCTTGTACACACCGCCCGTCACGTCACGAAAGTCGGTAACACCCGAAGCCGGTGGCCCAACCCCTTGTGGGAGGGAGTCGTCGAAGGTGGGACTGGCGATTGGGACGAAGTCGTAACAAGGTAGCCGTACCGGAAGGTGCGGCTGGATCACCTCCTTTCTAAGGAGCACATGGCCGACTGCGAGCAGATGTCTTGCACGGTTGCTCATGGGTGGAACGTTGACTACTCGGCACTTCCTTGGATGTTTCCTGTCAGTACTGCTTCGGCGTGGAACGCGGAGAAACGATGAGGAGTGTCGGGCACGCTGTTGGGTGTCTGAGGGTATGGGCGGGATTCCGCTTGTTCCTTCGGCCGGTCCCGGTGAACCATGCCAGTGGGTGTGGGTGACGGGTCACGGGTCGTTATTTGAGAACTGCACAGTGGACGCGAGCATCTGTGGCCAAGTTTTTAAGGGCGCACGGTGGATGCCTTGGCACCAGGAACCGATGAAGGACGTGGGAGGCCGCGATAGGCCCCGGGGAGCTGTCAACCGAGCTTTGATCCGGGGGTGTCCGAATGGGGAAACCCGGCAGTCGTCATGGGCTGTCACCCGCTGCTGAACACATAGGCAGTGTGGAGGGAACGCGGGGAAGTGAAACATCTCAGTACCCGCAGGAAGAGAAAACAACCGTGATTCCGGGAGTAGTGGCGAGCGAAACTGGATGAGGCCAAACCGTATGTGTGTGATACCCGGCAGGGGTTGCGCATGCGGGGTTGTGGGAGCTTTCTTGATCGGTCTGCCGGCCGGTCGGTGAGTCAGAAATTGTTGATGTAGGCGAAGGGCATGCGAAAGGCCCGGCGTAGAGGGTAAGACCCCCGTAGCTGAAATGTCAGCAACTTGCTTGAGAGCCACCCAAGTAGCACGGGGCCCGAGAAATCCCGTGTGAATCTGGCGGGACCACCCGCTAAGCCTAAATATTCCCTGGTGACCGATAGCGGATAGTACCGTGAGGGAATGGTGAAAAGTACCGCGGGAGCGGAGTGAAATAGTACCTGAAACCGTGTGCCTACAAGCCGTGGGAGCGTCGCGCAGAGACTTGTCTCTGCGTCGTGACTGCGTGCCTTTTGAAGAATGAGCCTGCGAGTTTGCGGTGTGTTGCGAGGTTAACCCGTGTGGGGAAGCCGTAGCGAAAGCGAGTCCGAAGAGGGCGGTGGAGTAGCACGCTCAAGACCCGAAGCGGAGTGATCTAGCCATGGGCAGGTTGAAGCGGAGGTAAGACTTCGTGGAGGACCGAACCCACCAGGGTTGAAAACCTGGGGGATGACCTGTGGTTAGGGGTGAAAGGCCAATCAAACTCCGTGATAGCTGGTTCTCCCCGAAATGCATTTAGGTGCAGCGTCGTGTGTTTCTTGCCGGAGGTAGAGCACTGGATAGGCGATGGGCCCTACCGGGTTACTGACCTTAGCCAAACTCCGAATGCCGGTAAGTGAGAGCGCGGCAGTGAGACTGTGGGGGATAAGCTCCATGGTCGAGAGGGAAACAGCCCAGAGCATCGACTAAGGCCCCTAAGCGTACGCTAAGTGGGAAAGGATGTGGAGTCGCAGAGACAACCAGGAGGTTGGCTTAGAAGCAGCCATCCTTGAAAGAGTGCGTAATAGCTCACTGGTCAAGTGATTCCGCGCCGACAATGTAGCGGGGCTCAAGCGTACCGCCGAAGTCGTGTCGTTGATACATATAGCCCTAACGGGTGTGTTGACGGGTAGGGGAGCGTCGTGTGCCGGGTGAAGCAGCCGTGTAAGCGAGTTGTGGATGGTTCACGAGTGAGAATGCAGGCATGAGTAGCGATACACACGTGGGAAACGTGTGCGCCGATTGACTAAGGGTTCCTGGGTCAAGCTGATCTGCCCAGGGTAAGTCGGGACCTAAGGCGAGGCCGACAGGCGTAGTCGATGGACAACCGGTTGATATTCCGGTACCCGCTTTGAAGCGCCAACGCTGAACCAGGCGATGCTAAGTCCGTGAAGCCGCCCTGGAGCCTTCGGGCAAAGGGGAGTGGTGGAACCGACGGACCAGACCTGTATTAGGTGAGTGATGGGGTGACGCAGGAAGGTAGTCCAGCCCGGGCGGTGGTTGTCCCGGGGTAAGGGTGTAGCCCGAGGAGCAGGTAAATCCGTTCCTCATATAGGGGTGAGACCTGATGCCGAGCCGATTGTGGTGAAGTGGATGATCCTATGCTGTCGAGAAAAGCCTCTAGCGAGTTTCATGGCGGCCCGTACCCTAAACCGACTCAGGTGGTCAGGTAGAGAATACCGAGGCGTTCGGGTGAACTATGGTCAAGGAACTCGGCAAAATGCCCCCGTAACTTCGGGAGAAGGGGGGCCATTGCTGGTGATCACTCTTGCAGTGTGAGCTGGTGGTGGCCGCAGAGACCAGCGAGAAGCGACTGTTTACTAAAAACACAGGTCCGTGCGAAGCCGTAAGGCGATGTATACGGACTGACGCCTGCCCGGTGCTGGAACGTTAAGGGGACCGGTTAGCTCCATTTCGGTGGGGCGAAGCTGAGAACTTAAGCGCCAGTAAACGGCGGTGGTAACTATAACCATCCTAAGGTAGCGAAATTCCTTGTCGGGTAAGTTCCGACCTGCACGAATGGCGTAACGACTTCTCGACTGTCTCAACCATAGGCCCGGTGAAATTGCATTACGAGTAAAGATGCTCGTTTCGCGCAGCAGGACGGAAAGACCCCGGGACCTTTACTACAGCTTGATATTGGTGTTCGGTTCGGCTTGTGTAGGATAGGTGGGAGACTGTGAACTCTGGACGCCAGTTCAGGGGGAGTCATTGTTGAAATACCACTCTGGTCGTGCTGGATGTCTAACCTGGGTCCGTGATCCGGATCAGGGACAGTGTCTGGTGGGTAGTTTAACTGGGGCGGTTGCCTCCTAAAGGGTAACGGAGGCGCCCAAAGGTTCCCTCAGCCTGGTTGGCAATCAGGTGTTGAGTGTAAGTGCACAAGGGAGCTTGACTGTGAGACTGACGGGTCGAGCAGGGACGAAAGTCGGGACTAGTGATCCGGCGGTGGCTTGTGGAAGCGCCGTCGCTCAACGGATAAAAGGTACCCCGGGGATAACAGGCTGATCTTCCCCAAGAGTCCATATCGACGGGATGGTTTGGCACCTCGATGTCGGCTCGTCGCATCCTGGGGCTGGAGTCGGTCCCAAGGGTTGGGCTGTTCGCCCATTAAAGCGGTACGCGAGCTGGGTTTAGAACGTCGTGAGACAGTTCGGTCCCTATCCGCTGTGCGCGTAGGAGTCTTGAGAAGGGCTGTCCCTAGTACGAGAGGACCGGGACGGACGAACCTCTGGTGTGCCAGTTGTCCTGCCAAGGGCATGGCTGGTTGGCTACGTTCGGGAGGGATAACCGCTGAAAGCATCTAAGCGGGAAGCCTGCTTCGAGATGAGGGCTCCCACCCACTTGATGGGTTAAGGCTCCCAGTAGACGACTGGGTTGATAGGCCAGATATGGAAGCCGGGTGACCGGTGGAGTTGACTGGTACTAATAGGCCGAGGGCTTGTCCTCAGTTGCTCGCGTCCACTGTGTTGGTTCTGAAGTAATGAACCGTGTCCATGTCCGGTTCAACTTTATAGTGTTTCGGTGGTCATTGCGTTAGGGAAACGCCCGGTTACATTCCGAACCCGGAAGCTAAGCCTTTCAGCGCCGATGGTACTGCAGGGGGGACCCTGTGGGAGAGTAGGACGCCGCCGAACAATCTTTAGCCTCGGTCCCGGACACCATGTGTCCGGGACCGAGGCATTTTTGCGTTCAGAACCATCAGAACCACTGCCGCACATTCAGGTTCCACTGGATCGGGTGTTCCACCGGATCGGGTGAAAAGGCATCTGCGCTCTGGCGTGGGGAGGTCCAGGCCGCTCAGAGTGGGTTCAAGGGGGGCCAGTTGACCGGTCGTCAACGGGTCCGGCTGGTCGGCCGGAAGGGGCCGGAGGGAATCGAGTCCAGACGGCCGGAGGGGCGCCGGACCGGACGGGAGGAGGGGGTGCACGATGACACCGCATCACACCGTGCATGACGCGATGACATCGCTTCAGCCGCTGTCCCCTCCACCGTCCCGCTCAAGGCTTCCGAGCGGGCTGTCAGGACGTCAGACCGGCACCGTGGTCGGAGTCCTGATCCTTCGTCTTGTACCCCGGCACCCCGGCGGCACGGGCCAGCTCCACATCGAGGGCCTCGCGCCGGATGCGCTGATCCATGTAGAGAAGGGCGGTCACCCCGGCGCTGATCGGGAAGGTGATGGTCGAGCTGATCACCCCGCCGATCCCGATGACGACCAGGAAGGTCCAGCCGACGGAGACGGCCTCGCCGGACAGCCAGTCCATCGCGCTGTCCCCACCGATCACCATGGCGGCCATGCTGGTGGGGATCTCGACGATGGTGCCGACGATGAAGATCAGGACGATCGTCAGGAGTTGGACGCCGAAGACGCGTCCCCAGGAGCCGTGCACCAGCTTGGCGGAGCGGCGCAGGGCCGCGATGATCCCCTGCTTCTCCAGCATCAGCGCGGGGGCGGCCAGGCTGAAGCGGATCCAGAGCCAGAGGGCGGCGCCGGCTCCCGCCAGCCCGCCGAGCGCGGCGAGGGTGGTGCCCTCGCTCTCCACTCCCGCCAGGGTGAGCAGCACCCCCGGGGCCATGCCCGCGGCCATCACCCCCGCGGCGATGACGGGGATGAGGAAGAGCAGGCCGCACAGCTGAAGGAGGTGGGGCCGGGCGCCGCCCCATGCCTCGCCGGTGGAGACCGACCGGCCCAGCACGGCCCGTGCGGTGACCACGGTCAGCAGGGCCGTGGTGACGATCGTGCCGAGGACGCCGATCAGCAGGGTGACCGCGCTGTCCCCCATGGCCGTGCCGACCGCGCGCATCGCCTCACTCAGCGTCGCGTCCGGGTTCTCGAGCACATCGGTGCTGGTGGAGGTATTGCGGAACCAGAGTCCGGTGGCGGCGGTGATCAGGCCCTGGGTGACGATCGAGACCGCGAGCGAGATGCCGAGCACCGTGCGCCAGTGGGCGCGCATGGTGGCGATGGCACCGTCGAGGATCTCGCTGACAGCCAGCGGACGCAGCGGGATCACACCGGGGCGCGGGGCGGGCGGCGCTGTCCGCCGGCCGGTGCTGCCCCATCCTCCGCCCTGTGGCGGGACGCCCCATCCTCCGCCGCCCTGTGGCGGTCCGGCCGGGGGCGGGGGTGGAGGAGTGGGGGTGCTGCCGGTGGAGGCGGCCCAGCGTCCGGCGGGCGGCTGCCGTTTGGACCATCCGGCGCCCCGGACGGGCTGCTCGGGAGCCGGTTGCTCCGGCACCGGCCGGTCGGAGGGTTCGTCCTGCTGCCGAGTGCCGTGTTCCGGCTCGTCGGAAGGGGACGATCCGGGCGGGATCCGGCCCGGAGAGTCGTTCATCGTCGCTCCGTAGGTTGTTCGTCGGCCGGTCGCGGATGCGGCGACGGGCGGTTGCCAGCCATCGTGCCACGGTGCGTCACACCGTGGACCGGTCGCTGTGCGTGGCTCAGCACTTCAATAGTCGGTGCCGTACAGGGCAGACTGGGCGGATGGCTGATCAGCATCCGGTGTCCCCGGAAGGCTCCGTTTCCCCCGTTGCTTTTGCGTTGCGCTGGGAGGAACCCCCGGAAGGGCCCGTTCTGGTGCTCCTCGACCAGACAAGGCTTCCCGCCGAGGAGGTGGATCTGGTCTGCACCGATGTTCCGGCCCTGGTGGAGGCGATCCGGTCACTGGCCGTACGCGGCGCTCCACTGCTGGGGATCGCCGGTGCGTACGGGGTCGCGCTGGCGGCCGCGCGTGGCTTCGATGTGGACGAGGCCGCCGAGTCCCTCGCCCATGCCCGTCCCACCGCCGTCAATCTCGGCTACGGCGTCCGCCGGGCCGCGGCCGCCTATCACGCGGCGGTCAAAAGCGGTGCGGAGGGAGAGCGGGCGGCCGCGGCCGCCCTGGCGGAGGCCCGTGCGCTGCACCGGGAGGACGCCGAGGCCAGTGCGCGGATGGCGGAGCACGGCCAGGCGCTGCTGCATGAACTGCTGCCCGCCGGGGGCTTCCGGATCCTCACCCACTGCAACTCCGGTTCGCTGGTCTCCGGGGGCGAGGGGACCGCCCTGGCGGTGGTCAAGGCGGTGCACCGGTCCGGTCAGCTGCGGCGGCTGTGGGTGGACGAGACCCGGCCGCTGTTGCAGGGGGCCCGCTTGACGGCGTACGAGGCGGCCCGGGCGGGCATGGCGTACACGCTGCTGAGCGATAACGCGGCGGGTTCGCTGTTCTCGGCGGGCGAGGTGGACGCGGTGGTGATAGGCGCGGACCGTATCGCCGCGGACGGCTCGGTGGCCAACAAAGTGGGCAGTTATCCGCTGGCCGTTCTGGCCCGCTACCACCATGTGCCCTTTGTGGTGGTAGCCCCGACCACCACCGTTGACCTGGATACTCCTGACGGCGCCGCGATCGAGGTCGAGCAGCGCCCCGGCTATGAGGTGACAGACATCACAATTCCGCATGCTCCGGGTGCCGGGTCCGAGGCGGGCACCGGAGTGCCGGTCGCACCCCTGGGAACACAGGCCCACAATCCGGCCTTTGACATCACACCACCGGAGTTGGTGACGGCGATCGTCACCGAGGACGGCGTCGTCTCGCCGGTCACCGGGGACGGCATCGCGGAGCTGTGCGGCAGGTCACGATCGGGTAATGGGATGATGTCGATATGAAGGGACGCGTCCTTGTCGTCGACGACGACACCGCACTGGCAGAGATGCTCGGCATCGTGCTGCGCGGCGAAGGCTTTGAACCGTCGTTCGTGTCGGACGGGGACAAGGCCCTAGCCGCCTTCCGCGAGGCCAAACCCGACCTGGTGCTGCTCGATCTCATGCTGCCCGGCCGGGACGGTATCGAGGTGTGCCGGCTGATCCGGGCCGAGTCCGGGGTGCCGATCGTCATGCTCACGGCCAAGAGCGACACCGTGGATGTGGTGGTCGGGCTGGAGTCCGGCGCGGACGACTACATCGTCAAGCCGTTCAAGCCGAAGGAGCTGGTGGCCCGGATCAGGGCGCGGCTGCGGCGCTCCGAGGAGCCGGCGCCCGAGCAGCTGGCCATCGGCGATCTGGTGATCGACGTGGCCGGGCACTCGGTGAAGCGCGACGGCCAGTCGATAGCGCTGACACCGCTGGAGTTCGATCTCCTGGTGGCCCTGGCCCGTAAGCCGTGGCAGGTGTTCACCCGTGAGGTGCTGCTGGAGCAGGTGTGGGGCTATCGGCATGCCGCCGATACCCGGCTGGTGAATGTGCATGTGCAGCGGCTGCGGTCGAAGGTCGAGAAGGACCCGGAGCGGCCGGAGATCGTGGTGACCGTGCGCGGTGTCGGCTACAAGGCCGGACCCAGCTGAGATGTCGCGTGGTGGTACGGCTCCGCAGTCCGGTGGACCGGGGGGCGGGGTTCCGGAGGGCGCCCGTGCGGGGCGCCCCGACCCGGCGGGTGAGATACCGCTGTTCCGAAGGTTGTGGAGCGGCGGGCATCTGCTGCCCGACGGGGCGTCCGGCGGGCCGGCCCACCCGTTGATCCGGCTGTTCGGGCGGTGGGTGCACCGTCCCCTGCTGCCCGCTGCCCGGCTGTGGCGGCGGAACATCCAGCTGCGCGTGGTAGCCACCACCCTGCTGATGTCCCTGGGCGTGGTGATCCTGCTGGGCCTGGTGGTCATCGGTCAGGTGCGCAACGGTCTGCTGGACGCCAAGCGGCATGCCGCCCAGGGCCAGGCCGCCGGTGGGTTCGAGGTGGCCGAGCAGGTGGCCGACCGCATGAGCGACCGGGGCCAGGACGGCGCCGGGGCCTCCGGCCGCGGTGTCCAGGATTCCGGTGCCTGGCTGAACGCGCTGGTGGAGCAGCTCGCCAGTGGTGGCAAGGGCGCGTACTCCGTGGTGGCGCTCAGCTCGGACTCGGGCGAGACGCCGTATGTGGCCAGCCGCGGGCCGCGTGCTTCCGGCGATGTCCGGCCGGACAGCGTCCCCGCCGATCTGCGCAAGCAGGTGGACGAGGGGACGGCGCCGTACGAGCGGTACGGAAAGATCGTGCACGCCGGGCCGGGCGAGGCCGAGCCCGCGGTGATCATCGGTAAGCGGCTGGACGACAACCACGGTGACGCGTACCAGCTGTACTACCTCTTCCCGTTCACCCAGGAGGAGAAGTCGCTCAGCCTGGTGAAGGGCACGCTGGCCACGGCCGGGGTGTTCGTGGTGGTGCTGCTCGGCGCCATCGCCTGGGTGGTGGTCCGGCAGGTGGTCACCCCGGTGCGGATGGCCGCCGGGATTTCCGAGCGGCTGGCGGCCGGGCTGCTCCAGGAGCGGATGAAGGTCACCGGCGAGGACGACATCGCCCGCCTCGGTGAGTCGTTCAACAAGATGGCGCAGAACCTCCAGCTCAAGATCCAGCAGCTGGAGGAGCTGTCCCGGATGCAGCGCCGCTTCGTCTCGGATGTCTCCCATGAGCTGCGTACCCCGCTGACCACGGTGCGGATGGCGGCCGATGTGATCCATGAGGCGCGTGAGGACTTCGATCCGGCGACCGCGCGTTCGGCGGAGTTGCTGCGCGGTCAGCTGGACCGCTTCGAGTCGCTGCTCGCCGATCTGCTGGAGATCAGCCGGTTCGACGCCGGAGCGGCGGCCCTGGAGGCCGAGCCGATCGATCTGCGCGATGTGGTGCACCGGGTGGTCGACGGGGCCGAGCCGCTCGCCGAGGCCAAGGGCACCCGGATCGTGGTGCGGGGCGCCGAGGCGCCGGTGATCGCCGAGGCGGACGCCCGCCGGGTCGAGCGGGTGCTGCGGAATCTGGTGGTCAACGCCGTGGAGCATGGCGAGGGCCGGGATGTGGTGGTGCGGCTCGCGACGGCGGGCGGCGCGGTGGCGGTCGCGGTACGGGACTACGGCGTCGGGCTCAAGCCCGGCGAGGCGACCCGGGTGTTCAACCGCTTCTGGCGGGCCGATCCGGCCCGTGCCCGTACCACCGGCGGCACCGGTCTCGGGCTGTCGATCGCGGTGGAGGACGCGCGGCTGCACGGCGGTTGGCTGCAGGCGTGGGGCGAGCCGGGCGGCGGTTCGCAGTTCCGGCTGACGCTGCCGCGTACCACCAGCGACACCCTGCGTGGTTCCCCGATCCCGCTGGAGCCCGAGGACTCCCGGCGCAACCGCCGTCCGGACGATGCGGCTCCGGCGCGGCCCGCGGCGGAGCGGCTGGCGTCGGTGCCCGCCCAGCCGCGTTCCGGGCTGCCCTCCGGAGAGCTGCCGCTGCCGCCCGTCGAGGCTCCGGCGCCGTCCGCCGACCCGACGGCGCTGCCGGGGAGCGGCGCACGGGTGGTGCGCGGTGCGCAGGAGGCGCCGCAGGGCTCGTCGGCGGTCCGGCCGACGACACCGAACGAAGGGGAGGGCCGCCCTCGTGGGCGCTGACCGTGCCGACCGTCACCACGTCCGTCGCCGCTGGGGCCTGAGCACGGCCACCCTGATTTCCTGCGGTGCGCTGCTGCTGACCGGCTGTGCCTCCATGCCGGACAGCGGGGATGTGCGGCGGGTCGACTCCTCGCCGCGTTCGGACGTCGATTCGCAGGTCCGGGTGTACGGGGTGAGCCCGGGCAAGGGCGAGCAGCCCACCGAGCTGGTCTCCGGCTTCCTGGAAGCCACGACGAGCGACGAGGAGAACTTCGGCACGGCGAAGGAGTACCTCACCAAGGGCGCGGCCAGGAGCTGGGATCCGTTCGCGCGCACCACGGTGCTGGAGCAGGCGCCGGACGTGCGGGTGGAGACCGACCCGGGCGACCGGAACGGCGGCGGCAAGACGGTGGTGCTGTCGGGCAAGCGGATCGCCAGCGTGGACGCGGCGCACACCTACAAGCCGGACGAGGCGCGTTACGAGGAGCGCATCCACCTCACGCTGCGCGGCTCGGAGTGGCGGATCGACGGGCCGCCGCCGGGGCTGGTGCTCGGCGAGTCGGACTTCGAGCGCATCTACCGTTCGGTCAACAAGTACTACTTCGCCAAGCTGGGTCCGGATGCCGAGGAATCGCGGGTGGGGGACGACGTCCTGGTGGCCGATCCGGTCTATCTGCGGCGGCGTATCGATCCGGTCACCTCGACGGTGAAGGCGCTGCTGGACGGCCCGACCGGCTGGCTGGATCCGGTGGTCAGCACCTCCTTCCCGCCCGGTGCGGCCCTCGGGGAGAGTGGCGAGAAGCTGTCGATGGACGATTCGAACGCGCTGAAGGTCCGGCTGAACGACCGGGCGGCGAACATCAGCCGGAGCCGCTGTGTGCGGATGGCGGCGCAGACGCTGTTCACGGTCCAGAATCTGGGCGAGGGATCGTCCGAGGTCAGCGCGGTGAAGCTGGAGCGGCGGAACGGTTCGGAGCTGTGCTCGCTGTCGAGCGACGCGGCGCGCGCCTATGCGCCGGACCGGGTCAATGGCCAGCCCCGTCAGCAGCAGTACTTCGTGGACGCCGACCACCGGATGGTGCGGCTGTCCGACGACGAGGACCGGCCACGGCCGGTGGCGGGCCCGTTCGGCGCCGATGGCGCGGGGCTCGGATCGGTGGCGGTCTCGCGCGACGAGCGGGACGCCGCGGGCGTCACGGCGGACGGCCGGTCGCTGTATGTGACGGAGCTGGCGTCCGGTGCCGAGCGCGGCAAGGCTCGGCTGCACAGCCAGGGTGGCAGCGCGGAGCACGGGCTGTCGGCGCCGAGCTGGGACGGTCTGGGCGGTCTGTGGGTGGCCGACCGGGATCCCGAGCGGCCGAGGCTGCTGCGGCTGCGCGGCGGCACCGGTCCGGCGGACGAGGTCCGGCTGCCGAAGCTGGGCGGTGGCCGGATCACGGCGCTGCGGGTGTCGGCGGACGGCACCCGGATCGCCATGCTGGTCAAGCATGCGGGCCACACCACCCTGCGGCTGGGCCGGATCGAGCGGCGGGGCACCGCGGACGCCCCGGAGCTGTCGGTGCAGGGGGTGCACACGGTGGCGCCCAAGCTGGAGAACGTCGACACGGTCTCCTGGGCGGGTGACAGCCGGCTGGTGGTCGCGGGCCGGGAGTCGGCGGGTGTGCAGCAGCTCCAGTACGTGGAGACGGACGGTTCCCCGGCGGACGTTCCGGAGGTGCCCGGTCCGAACGGGGTGGAGGCGATCACCGCCTCGGAGGACCAGACTCGGCCGCTCATCGCCGAGACCAGGGAGAACGGCATCGTCCGGCTGCTGCCGAACGCCGACTGGAAGACGGTGGACGAGGACGGTACGGCCCCGGTCTACCCGGGCTAGAGAGGGCCAGGCGGCGGTGCGGGGGCCTGTGGGCGGGGGCAGGTCACGCGGCCGTGGGTAGCCGAGTCCACCGGGCGGGGGTGGCCGGTTGTCCACATCCGCGTGGTTGTCCACAGGGGGTGGCGCACCGGCCCGGCCGCCGGGACAGTGGACCCATGCGGGGCTGGTGGCAGGAGATGACCGACCTGGTGCTGCCGGTGGACTGCGCGGGATGCGGTCGGCCGGGCGGCACTCTGTGTGACCGATGCGGGGGTGTGCTGCGGGGATCCGGGCCGCGGCGGGTGGAGCCGAGCCCGGTGCCGCCGGGGCTGCCGGTGGTCCATGCGGCGGCCGAGTACGCGGACGAGGTCCGGGCGGTGCTGCTGGCGCACAAGGAGCGGGGTGCGCTGAGGCTGGCGGGGCCGCTGGGCGAGGCGCTGGCGGGCGCGGTGCGCACGGTGTGCCACCGGGCGGGGAGACCACGGGGGAGACCCCTTCCGGGCGGATCGGTGCGGGCCGGACCGGTGCGGGCCCCTGAGGGGCCGCTGCTGCTGGTGCCGGTGCCGTCGGCGCGGCGTGCGGTGGGGGCCCGGGGCCATGACCCGGCGCGGCGGATCGCGCTCGCGGCGGCGGGCGTGCTGCGCGGTGAGGGGTGCTCGGTGCGGGTTCCCTCGGTGCTGCGGCAGCGGCGCACGGTACGCGACCAGTCGGGTCTGGGCGCGCGACAGCGACTGGTGAATGTGTCGGGTGCGCTGGGGGTGGTCCCCGGCGGCGGGCGGCTGCTGTCCAGGGGCCCGGCCGTGCTGGTGGACGACCTGATGACGACCGGCGCCTCGCTCGCGGAGGCGGCGCGGGCGGTGTCGGCGGCAGATGGCCTGGTCGTCGGGGCGGCGGTGGTGGCGGCACCCCCCGATTGCAGCAACCGGAACTGAATACGAAGCCACATCGTTGCAGGTGGTGAGGGCAGCAAAGCACCTGATCGGAGGTACGTGCCGGTAGGGGGTGCCGACATCCGTCCGGGCGAGCTATGTTCGGTTGTGAGGAATGGCTAGTGCTATGACTCACAAATCCGCTTGGCGTGTTTTGCCTGCATTCTCATGAGCCGTGCATCAAGTGGGGTGGAGTTCTTCCCCGTGGGAAGGAGGAGTCGAAACCGCCAAGTCGGTGGCTCCGGAAGACGCCGGGGCCTGGTGCACAAAGGGATGGAGCTCCGGCCGAGTCCGGAGCCACCCGGGAACGGAGTTCTGCGTGGACATCGTCGTCAAGGGCCGGAAAACAGATGTGCCCGAGCGGTTCCGTAAGCACGTGGCCGAGAAGCTGAAGCTGGACAAGATCCAGAAGCTCGACGGCAAGGTGATCAGCCTCGACGTCGAGGTGTCCAAAGAGCACAACCCGCGGCAGGCCGACCGCTCGGACCGAGTGGAGATCACCCTCCGCTCCCGTGGTCCGGTGATCCGGGCAGAGGCCGCGGCAGCCGATCCGTACGCAGCGCTGGACCTGGCGGCCGGCAAGCTGGAGGCACGGATGCGCAAGCAGCACGACAAGCGCCACACCCGCCGGGGCAACGGCCGCATCCCGGCCAGCGATGTGGCTGTGACCGTCCCCAACGCGGCGCGTATCAACGGGCATGGCGAGATCACAGCACAGCGCACGGCCGTGGACACCGTCCCCACCACCCGGATGGGCCCCCTCGAGGTGCAGGGTGAAGGTCCGCTGGTGGTCCGGGAGAAGACGCACGCCGCCGCCCCGATGACGCTTGACCAGGCTCTCTACGAGATGGAGCTGGTCGGGCACGATTTCTATCTGTTCGTCGACTCCGACACCAACCGGCCCAGCGTCGTCTACCGGCGCCATGGCTATGACTACGGGGTGATTCATCTTCAGCCGGAGGCGTTCGTCGGCGAGGAGCCCGGCGGCGCGGGTGGCGCCCTCGGCGGCTGACCTGCCGCTCGGGGCGAAGGCATCACGCCGGGATCGCGCGGCAGGCGCCGCGCGATCCCGCGCGACCGACGGGGGGGTGCACAACCGACCACACGGGGCCGGCGGAATTGAGTGCAACAGCCCAGTAGTTACGTACCCATGGCTGTGCACACGCCACGGATTCAGCCGCCGACGCATACGGGGGTGGACGATGTGATGCCCCGGAGCGCCAATGCGCCCCCCGGGGCTCCTCCGTGCGACCACGGCGGGACCATTCCGCCGCCCGGGCATGAAATCATGGCCCCTCGAACGGCCAACCGGCGTAGCGAGAGGACTGGTTGATGCCGTACCGCACCGAACACCGCAGAGTGCAGACCGCAAGGGCCATGGCCTTCAGGGGGAGGAACGATGGCGGACAGCTTCGGGCCCGTCTCCGACGACGGCGATGATCATGGCATCGCCTCGGACAGGGACGAGTCGCGCGGCGAGTCGCGCAAGGAGCCGATTCGGGTCCTCGTAGTGGACGACCACGCCCTCTTCCGGCGTGGGCTGGAGATCGTGCTGGCCCAGGAGGAGGACATCCAGGTCGTCGGCGAGGCGGGGGACGGCGCCGAGGCCGTGGACAAGGCGGCGGATCTGCTCCCCGACATCGTCCTGATGGACGTGCGGATGCCCAAGCGGGGCGGGATCGAGGCATGTACCTCCATCAAGGAGGTGGCGCCGAGCGCCAAGATCATCATGCTGACGATCAGCGATGAGGAGGCCGACCTCTACGACGCCATCAAGGCGGGGGCCACGGGCTATCTGCTCAAGGAGATCTCCACCGACGAGGTCTCCACCGCGATCCGGGCGGTCGCCGACGGCCAGTCGCAGATCAGCCCGTCCATGGCGGCCAAGCTGCTGACCGAGTTCAAGTCGATGATCCAGCGCACCGACGAGCGGCGGCTGGTGCCCGCGCCCAGGCTCACCGACCGTGAGCTGGAGGTGCTCAAGCTGGTCGCCACCGGGATGAACAACCGGGACATCGCCAAGGAGCTGTTCATCAGCGAGAACACCGTGAAGAACCATGTCCGCAACATCCTGGAGAAGTTGCAGCTGCACTCCAGGATGGAGGCCGTGGTCTATGCGATGCGGGAGAAGATCCTCGAGATCCGGTGAGCCGGACCGCCCCGGGCGGGGCGGTCAGTCGCCGAGCGCCGCCGTGAGCGGCGCGGCCAGCTCCGGGCGGTCGACGCGCTCGATCCGCACCGAGTCGCAGCCCACCCATCCGGCCGCCTCCCGCAGCGCCTCCGCCATGGGGGCCACCGCCTTCGGCGACTCCAGCGACACCTGCCGGGCGACCAGCGTCCGGCCCTCCCGCGCCGGGTCCACCCGGCCCAGCAGCCGCCCGCCCGACAGCAGTGGCATCGCGAAATAGCCGTGGATCCGCTTGGGCTTGGGCACATACGCCTCCAGCCGGTGGGTGAAGCCGAAGATCCGCTCGGTACGCGCCCGGTCCCATATGAGCGAGTCGAAGGGCGACAGCAGAGTGGTGCGGTGCCGCCCGCGCGGTGCGGTGGCCAGCGCCTCCGGATCGGCCCACGCCGCCTTCTCCCAGCCCGCCACCGCCACCGGCACCAGACCGGAGTCCGCGATCACCGCGTCCACCTGCTCGCCCTTGAGCCGGTGGTAATCGGCGATGTCCGCACGCGTCCCCACCCCCAGGGACTGCCCGGCCAGCCGTACCAGCCGCCGCAGACACTCCGCGTCGTCCAGTTCGTCATGGAGCAGGGCGTCCGGCACCGCGCGCTCGGCCAGGTCGTACACCCGCTTCCAGCCGCGCCGCTCGGCGCACACCACCTCGCCGAACATCAGCGCCCGCTCCACCGCGACCTTGGTCGCCGACCAGTCCCACCAGAGGCCGCCGTTCTTGGCGCCGCCCAGCTCGGTCGCGGTCAGCGGGCCCTCCGCGCGCAGCCGCTTCACCACCGTCTCGTACGCCCCGTCCGGCAGATCGTGGTGCCAGTGCGGACGGGTGCGGTAGGCGCGGCGCCGGAACGCAAAATGCGGCCACTCCTCGATCGGCAGCACACAGGCGGCATGCGACCAGTACTCGAAGGCGTGGGCGCCGCTCCAGTACGCCGACTCGACCGCCGCGCGGCCGACCGCGCCCAGCCGTGCGTAGGGAATCAGCTCATGCGAGCGGGCCAGGACCGAGATCGTGTCCAGCTGCACCGCGCCCAGGTGGCGCAGCACACCGCGCACTCCGCCGCGCCGGTCGGGGGCGCCCAGCAGCCCCTGGGCGCGCAGCGCGATCCGGCGCGCCTCGTCGGCGGACAGGGCGGTCTCCGGCTTGTGGTCCGCTCCGGACCCGGGCGCGGCATTCGTCATGCGCGTCACGGTAGTGGGCACCACTGACAGCGCCCCCGTGGAAGGCACCCCGCGCGCACCGAAGAAGGCACCCCGCGGACAGAGCCCCCGGCCCGCGTCCGGCCCGCCTCAGACCGCCGACGGTTCGTCCGACGGCCGCGCCGGGAGGTGGGGGAGATACGGGGTGGCCGACGGCAGACCGCGGTCCGAGGGCAGCAGCGCGCCCCGCCACGCGTCCCGCCGTGTCCCCCGGTGGACGATTCGCGCCCGGTCCGTCCCCTCCATCCGGAAGCCCGCCGCGAGCGCGACCGCCCGCGAGCCCTCGTTCCCGGCCTCGGCGCACCACTCCAGGCGCTCCACCCCCAGCGCGGTGAACGCCCACTCCGCCACCGCCCGCGCGGCCTCGCCGGTGTAGCCGCGCCGCCGCTGCTCCCGCACCGTCCAGTAGCCCAGCTCGGCCTGGTGCGCCGGGCCGTGCAGCCGCTCCAGCCGTACCAGCCCCATGGCTCCCACCAGCGTGCCGTCACCCTTGGTGAGCACCGCGAAGTCGTACGCGATATCGCCCCGCCAGTTGTCCGGGGAGGTCCGCCCGGTGAAGTCCTCCGCGTGCCCGCGCTCGTACGGGGAGGGCACCGGGGTCCAGCGCTGGATGTCGGGGTCCTGACATGCCGCGAAGACCGCGTCCGCGTCGGAGGCGCGGAAGGGGCGCAGCACAAGGCGCTCTGTGATGAGGGTGACAGGCTCCATCCCGCCGAGTCTGCGTTCCTCCCGTCACTCACCGCGAGCGGTTTTCGTGAATCGGGGCACCTGGAGGAGGTCTCGAGCGTTGAACCGGTGAGGTGACACCTGGTCCTCGTGGTGACGGACCTCCCGGCGTGGCGGGGTCTGTCTTACGATGGCCGTTGCGGCGGGGCCTGCGCCCCTTGACAATGCCGCGCAAGCGCACCCGACCGCCAGGCCCGACCGGCAAGGAGCCAGCCTACGTGTCCGTTCTCAACAAGCTCATGCGTGCAGGCGAAGGAAAGATCCTGCGCAAGCTGCACCGCATCGCGGACCAGGTCAATTCCATCGAAGAGGACTTCCTGTCCCTCTCCGACGCCGAGCTGCGCGCCCTCACCGACGAGTACAAGCAGCGGTACGCGGACGGCGAAAGCCTCGACGACCTGATGCCGGAGGCGTTCGCCACGGTGCGCGAGGCCGCCAAGCGGGTGCTCGGCCAGCGTCACTACGACGTCCAGCTGATGGGTGGCGCCGCGCTCCACCTCGGCTACGTCGCCGAGATGCGCACCGGTGAGGGCAAGACCCTGGTCGGCACCCTCCCGGCGTATCTGAACGCGCTGTCCGGCAAGGGCGTCCACCTGATCACGGTCAATGACTACCTGGCCGAGCGCGACTCCGAGTGGATGGGCCGGGTGCACAAGTTCCTCGGTCTGGACGTCGGCTGCATCCTCGCCAACATGACCCCGGCGCAGCGCCGCGAGCAGTACAACTGCGACATCACCTACGGCACCAACAACGAGTTCGGCTTCGACTACCTGCGCGACAACATGGCGTGGTCGCAGGACGAGCTGGTGCAGCGCGGCCACAACTACGCGATCGTCGACGAGGTCGACTCGATCCTGGTGGACGAGGCCCGTACGCCGCTGATCATCTCCGGTCCGGCGGACCAGGCCACCAAGTGGTACGGCGACTTCGCCAAGCTGGTCACCCGGCTGACCAAGGGTGAGGCGGCCAACCCGCAGAAGGGCCAGGAGGAGACCGGCGACTACGAGGTCGACGAGAAGAAGCGCACGGTCGGCATCCACGAGTCGGGCGTCACCAAGGTCGAGGACTGGCTGGGCATCGACAACCTCTACGAGTCCGTCAACACCCCCCTGGTCGGCTACCTCAACAACGCCATCAAGGCCAAGGAACTCTTCAAGAAGGACAAGGACTACGTCGTCATGGACGGCGAAGTCATGATCGTCGACGAGCACACCGGCCGTATCCTTGCGGGCCGCCGCTACAACGAGGGCATGCACCAGGCGATCGAGGCGAAGGAAGGGGTGGACATCAAGGACGAGAACCAGACCCTCGCCACCATCACCCTCCAGAACTTCTTCCGCCTCTACGGCAAGCTCTCCGGGATGACCGGTACGGCCATGACCGAGGCCGCCGAGTTTCACCAGATCTACAAGCTGGGCGTGGTGCCGATCCCGACCCACCGCGAGGTGGCCCGGATCGACCAGTCCGACCTCATCTACCGCACCGAGGTGGCCAAGTTCGACGCGGTCGTCGAGGACATCGTCGAGAAGCACGAGAAGGGCCAGCCGGTCCTGGTCGGCACCACCTCCGTGGAGAAGTCCGAGTACCTTTCGCAGCAGCTCGCGAAGCGCGGTGTGCCGCACGAGGTGCTCAACGCCAAGCAGCACGACCGGGAGGCGACGATCGTCGCCCAGGCGGGCCGCAAGGGCGCCGTCACCGTCGCGACCAACATGGCGGGCCGCGGTACCGACATCAAGCTGGGCGGCAACCCGGACGACCTCGCCGAGGCCGAGCTGCGCCAGCGCGGTCTGGACCCGGTGGAGCACTCCGAGGAGTGGGCCGCCGCGCTGCCCGCCGCCCTGGAGAAGGCGGAGGCGGCGGTCAAGGCCGAGTTCGAGGAGGTCAAGGAGCTCGGCGGACTGTATGTGCTGGGCACCGAGCGCCATGAGTCGCGCCGGATCGACAACCAGCTGCGCGGCCGCTCCGGCCGTCAGGGCGACCCCGGCGAGTCCCGCTTCTACCTCTCGCTCGGCGACGATCTGATGCGGCTGTTCAAGGCGCAGATGGTCGAGCGCGTGATGGCGATGGCGAACGTTCCGGACGACGTCCCGATCGAGAACAAGATGGTCACCCGTGCCATCGCCTCCGCGCAGTCCCAGGTCGAGCAGCAGAACTTCGAGACCCGTAAGAACGTTCTGAAGTACGACGAGGTCCTGAACCGGCAGCGCGAGGTCATCTACGGCGAGCGCCGCCGGGTGCTGGAGGGCGAGGACCTCCAGGAGCAGGTCGGTCACTTCATGAACGACACGATCGACGCCTACATCCAGGCGGAGACCGTCGAGGGCTTCGCGGAGGAGTGGGACCTCGACCGGCTGTGGAGCGCGTTCAAGCAGCTCTACCCGGTGGCGGTGACCGTCGAAGAGCTGGAGGACGAGGCGGGCGACCGCGCCGGGATCACGTCCGAGTTCATCGCCGAGTCCATCAAGAACGACATCCACGAGCAGTACGCGGCCCGTGAGGAGCAGCTCGGGTCCGAGATCATGCGTGAGCTGGAGCGGCGCGTCGTGCTGTCGGTCCTGGACCGCAAGTGGCGCGAGCACCTCTACGAGATGGACTACCTCCAGGAGGGCATCGGGCTGCGCGCGATGGCCCAGAAGGACCCGCTGGTGGAGTACCAGCGCGAGGGCTTCGACATGTTCCAGGCCATGATGGACGGGATCAAGGAGGAGTCCGTCGGCTATCTGTTCAACCTGGAGGTCCAGGTCGAGCAGCAGGTCGAGGAGGTCCCGGTCGAGGACGAGGCGGCGCGGGCCGAGGTCGCCGCGGACGTCCAGGACGCGGTCCCGGCGGGTGCGGCCTCCGGCGCCCCGGCGGCGCGTCCGGAGATCCGCGCGAAGGGCCTGGAGGCCCCGCAGCGGCCGGACCGGCTGCACTTCTCCGCCCCGACGGTGGACGGCGAGGGCGGCGTGGTCGAGGGCGACTTCACCAACGGTGACACGCCTCCGGCGCCGCGCTCCGAGGCGGACGGCCTGACCCGCGCCGAGCGCCGCAAGGCCAACAAGGGCGGCCGCCGCCGCAAGAAGTGACGGGCGCGCGGATGTGATGACGACGGCCGGCGGGCCGGGGCCCAGGGCCCCGGCCCGCCGGCCGTATGCGGGGGTGGCCATACGGCCGGTGTCGGCGCGGTTCGCACGGTGGCCCCGAGCCGCGGCGGCTGGCGTGGGCCCCTGTGGGCGTCCCGGGGCCGCCGGGACCGGGAGCTTGCACCGGGTGTGGTCAGCCGGCTGTCCCGTGCCGGGACGGATGGGGTTGGTATCGCGGCGAGCCCCTCGGCCTGCCGGGCGCGGGGCCTCGGTGCCGGAGCGGGCCGGTCAGGGCTCATACGGCGGGCTCCCGGGCGACCGGGCTGCGCTGGGGGGCGGGCGGGGCCGGGGTGTGGCCCCTGGGCAGTCGGCCCCCAGGCGTGCTGGGCGGGGCTCGTACGGGGGGCTGTCCCGTGCCGGGACGGAGGGGATTGGTACCGGGGGAGCCTTGGGGGCGGGCTGCGGGCCCGAGCGCGTGCTGTAGGCCCGGTACCCCGCCCGGTGTACCGGGCGGGGTACCGGTTGTACCCGGTCGGTGTACCGGGCGGGGTCCAGCCGGGGGCTCGCGGGGCCGGAGCGGGCCCGTAAGGGCTCATACAGGCGTGGCCGCGCTGGGTACGGTCGGGCCGAGGTCGATGGCGGCGCAGCGCCAGCGGGCGTCGGCGCCGAGCTCCAGCCGGAACGCGAGCGCGCTGAGCCGGTCGCCCGAGGCGATCCGGGCGAACGCCTCGATCACCCCGTGCCGGGGCCGGTACTCCCCGCAGCGCTGTACGACGGGCGCCGCGGCACGGCTGTCCGCGGGGCGCAGCGGAGCCCGCGGGGCGAGTTCGACCAGCAGGTCGTAGGCGGCGGGGAGGGTGTGCCCGAGGAGGGTGTGGACGGGGCGCCGGCCGCTGAGGGTGAGCACCAGCTGATGGGCGAACCAGTAGCGGGGCAGCCGTTCCCGCTCCCGGCGTTGCGCGGCGGCGGCCGCGGTGCGGGACACGGCGGCGGTGGCGCGGGGCCGACGTGAGTCCCGCCGCCCCGGCGGCCCGCTCCGCCCCGCACCGCCACCTCGCCGTCGCAGGCTCTCCTCGCTGACTCCGGTCTCGCGCATATGCCTCACCGCCGCCGTGCCGGGCCCGGTGGATACCGGGCAGTAGCTTCTTCGTCGGGAGTCTTCTACCGACGCGTTTTGCCGCCCCGCAACGCGGTGCCGGGGCCTCCGCGGCGGCCGTGGCGGTTCACCTATCCGGGTGACGGCCCCCACCGCACCCGCGCCGCGTGCGGGAAGCCGCGGCCGTCCGCGACCGGCCCGCGGTCACGGCCGTACCTCCAAAGGGGTACGGCAACCGTCCATCCGCACCGTCCATCCGCACCGTCCGTCTCGCGGTCCGGCGGCCCCGGACCTGGCAGGCTCCGCGCCCGCCACCCCGGCCTCCGGCGGGGGACGGCGGCGGGCCTTATGGGCGGCGGCCCGCGGGGCGCGGGGCGTCACGGGCGCCACCGCCGCCCTCGGGGCGCCATCCCGCTGATCGTCCGGCGGGGCGGACCGATGGCCCGCCCCGGGGTTCTGCCGGGGCGGGGCCCTGCGTGTGCGGGCGCGGGGCCCACCCGTGAGGCGTCCTGCCCGGACCGCGGGGCCGGCGGCGGGCCGGGGCATGCCCGGCGCGGTGATCTCAGGGGCTCCGCCGGGCGTTCCCCGAAACCCCCCGAGCCGCGCCGGGCGTTCCCCGAGACCCCCGAGCCGCGCCGGGCGTTCCCCGAGACCCCCGAGCCGCGCCGGGGGCGTGTTACCGGGGCGTGGTCGGGGTTTGGGGCGTCCCCGGAGGGTGGGGCGAACGTATGCTGGCTGGACCCGAACGGTCACTCACGAAAGCGGCAGCCATGCGCGTCTACGTCCCCCTGACCCTCTCCGGTCTCGCCGAGGCGTACAAGGCGGGCGAACTGGGGCCGGGGCCGGTCATCGCCTATGCCGTCACGCCCGCCCTGCGCGAGTGGTACGTCTCCGACGACATCGAGGAGCTGGAGTACGCCGCCCTCAGCCGGGCCGCTCAGGCGTCGCTGCGGGCGCTCGCGGTCGACCGGCAGGCGGCCCGGCGTCGGGTCGTGGTGGCCGTGGACGTGGCCGACGGGCAGGCGGTCGCGGACCCGGACCGCGGGCTCGACCAGTCCTCGCTGGGCGAGGTGCGGATCGCCACCGCCGTACCGCTGGCCAAGGTCGCCGCGGTGCACATGGACGCCGATGAGGCCCAGGCGGACATCACCGCCGCCGCCGAGGCGCTCGGTGCCGCGGACCTCGGTGACGACGACGCCCAGTTCACGGTGGACGGCGCGGAGGACCATGAGCTGCTCTGGTACGCCCGGCAGGAAATTCCGCATCTCATCGGCTGACTCCGCCCGGTACGGTCGTGGGATGGGGAAGAAGCACGTGACCCACATCGTGTGGGACTGGAACGGCACGCTGTTCCACGACATCGACGCCGTGATCCTGGCGACGAACGCCTCCTTCGCGGAGGTCGGTCTGCCGCCGATCACCATCGAGCGTTACCGCGAGCTGTACTGCGTGCCCGTTCCCCGCTTCTACGAGCGCCTGATGGGACGCCTGCCCACCGACGAGGAGTGGGAGGTCATGGATGAGGCGTTCCACCGGCACTACGGGGCGTTCGCCGCGACCGCGGGGCTCGCGCTCGGCGCCCGGCAGCTGCTGGTGGAGTGGCAGGAGGCGGGGCTCACCCAGTCACTGTGTTCCCTCGCGCCCCATGAGCATCTGATGCCCCTGGTGCGTACCCACGGCATCGAGCGCCACTTCACCCGGGTCGACGGCCGGCTCGGGCAGAGCAACACCGGCAAGGCCGAGCAGATGGTGCGGCATCTCTCCGCGCTCGAGGGGGTGCCCCCGCACCGCGTCGTGGTGATCGGGGACGCCCTGGACGACGCCGTGGCGGCCCGGCACGCGGGCGCCCGCGCCGTGCTCTACACCGGCGGCTCGCACAGCCGGGCCAGCCTCCAGACGGCCGGGGTGCCGGTCGTGGACACCCTCGCCGAGGCCGTACGGGAGGCCGAGCTCCTCGCCGACGGGGCCGACGGGGCCTACCCGTCCGGACCGGCTCACCCTTCCAACCCGTCCGACGGCTGAGCAGGGGAGCCTCCAGAGCTCCCCTCTGCTTCGGTGCGCCCGCTCGCGCGCCCCCGCCCGCCCCCTCACTCCTCGGACCGCCCCTCAGATCGCCGGCGACTTCGCCCGCAGCACCGACAGGAACTCCCGCATCCACGCCGAGTGGTCCGGCCAGGCGCGCGAGGAGACCAGCGTGCCGTCCACCACGACCTCCGTGTCCTGGTACTCCGCGCCCGCCGCCTGCATGTCCAGCTCCAGCGCCGGATACGAGGTGACCCGGCGACCGCTGAGGCCGCCGACGGCCGCCGTCAGCAGCGGGCCGTGGCAGATCTGGGCCACCGGCTTGTCCGCGTCGAAGAACGCCTTGCAGATCTTGCGCAGCTCGGCGTCGTTGCGCAGATACTCCGGGGCCCGGCCGCCCGGGATCACCAGACCGATGTAGTCGCCCGGGTCGACCTCGGCGAAGGCCAGGTCGGCGGGGAAGCTGTAGCCCGGCTTCTCGGTGTAGGTGTCGAAGCCCTCCTCGAAGTCATGGACCACGAAGCGCAGCGTCTTGCGGGCCGGGGCCGCGATGTGGACCTCGTACCCCTCCTCGCGCAGCCGCTGGTACGGATAGAGCACCTCCAGCGACTCGGCCGCGTCACCGGTCACCAGCAGGATCTTCGCGGCCATGCCGCCCACCTCCAGTTTGCAGGCATATCTCCGTGCAGGTCACGGTGCCCGGGGCGGGGCGCCTTTGCCAAGAGGGCACGCCATGGGGCCGTGCGCCCCCTGCGTCGCTGTCCAATCCGTCAAACTTCCGGGCCCGGTTTTGTACACGAACGGCTCATGACGAGCCCCTGGGGAGGAGCGATAGCCTTACTGCGTGATCAGCGCGATAGTCCGAGAGGGCAATGGGGCCCTCGCTCCGAGCCCGGGGCGCCACCGGGCGAGAGCCGCCGCTGACCTGTGCCGCGTGGGGTCTTGGTCACTTACGGCCGAGTACGCCCCGGCCATCCCCCGATCCGGCATACCGTCGTCTGAGACCGGATTCACCGCGTCGCGGCGTCATGCCACCGCCATCGATGTCACGCAAAGGCGCGCGACAGGAGCCAGAGGACATGCAGACCAAGCTGGACGAAGCCAAGGCCGAGTTGCTCACGCGGGCCGCCCGGGTAGCTGAGAACAGCCCTGCCGGGGGGCACACACCGGTTCAGGGCCCAGGACCGGAGACCCTGAACGACTACCTCCAGCATTACTACCTGCACACCCCCCCGGAGGACCTCGCCGACCGGGACCCGGTCGACGTCTTCGGCGCGGCGCTCTCCCACTACCGGCTCGCCGAGTCGCGGCCGCAGGGCACGGCGAACGTGCGGGTGCACACCCCGACCGTCGAGGAGCACGGCTGGACGTGCAGCCACTCCGTCGTCGAGGTGGTCACCGACGACATGCCGTTCCTGGTCGACTCGGTCACCAATGAGCTCACCCGCCAGGGCCGCGGCATTCATGTCGTGATCCACCCGCAGGTGATCGTGCGCCGTGACATCACCGGCAAGCTGATCGAGCTGCTGGACGCTTCCTTCGAGCGCAAGCTCGGGCGGGAGCTGCCGCACGACGCGGTGGTGGAGTCCTGGATCCATGTCGAGACCGACCGCGAGACCGACCGCGGCGATCTGAAGCAGATCACCGCCGATCTGCTGCGTGTCCTGTCCGATGTCCGCGAGGCGGTCGAGGACTGGGAGAAGATGCGCGACTCCGCGCTCCGTCTGGCCGAGGCGCTGCCGACGGAGCCCAAGGCCACCGAGGTGCGCGAGCAGGAGGTGGAGGAGGCCCGTGAGCTGCTGCGCTGGCTCGCCGACGACCACTTCACCTTCATCGGCTACCGCGAGTACGAGCTGACCCAGGCGCCCACCGAGGCCGGGGGCGAGGAGGACGTGCTGAGCGCGGTGCCCGGCACCGGCCTCGGCATCCTGCGCTCCGACCCGACCCACAAGGACGACGGCGAGAGCGCCCACGCCGCGCCGGTGTCCCCCTCCTTCAACCGGCTGCCCGCCGATGCCCGCGCCAAGGCCCGTGAGCACAAGCTGCTGGTGCTCACCAAGGCCAACAGCCGCGCCACCGTCCACCGCCCGTCCTACCTCGACTACATCGGCGTGAAGAAGTTCGACGCCGAGGGCAATGTGATCGGCGAGCGCCGCTTCCTGGGGCTGTTCTCGTCCGCCGCGTACACCGAGTCGGTGCGCCGGGTCCCGGTGATCCGCCGCAAGGTCGACGAGGTGCTGGCGGGCGCGGGCTTCGCGCCCAACAGCCACGACGGCCGGGACCTGCTCCAGATCCTGGAGACCTACCCGCGCGACGAGCTGTTCCAGACCCCGGTCGACCAGCTCCGCTCCATCGTGACCAGCGTGCTCTACCTCCAGGAGCGCCGCCGGCTGCGGCTGTTCCTGCGTCAGGACGAGTACAGGCGCTACTACTCCGCCCTGGTCTACCTGCCGCGTGACCGCTTCACCACCGATGTGCGGCTGCGGCTGACCGACATCCTGCTGGAGGAGCTGAGCGGCCGCCCGCCGGTCGACTTCACCGCCCTGCACACCGAATCGGTTCTCTCCCGGCTGCACTTCGTGGTCCGGGTGCAGCCCGGCAGCGAGCTGCCCGACCTCACCGACTCCGATGTCGAGCGGATCGAGAACCGGCTGATCGAGGCGGCCCGCTCGTGGGCCGACGGCTTCGCCGAGGCCATGGTCTCCGAGGTCGGCGAGGAGCGCGCGGCCGAGCTGCTCCGCCGCTACCAGCACGCCTTCCCCGAGGGCTACAAGGCGGACCACACACCGCGCGGCGCCGTCGCCGACCTCCAGCATGTGGAGCGGCTGAAGGCCGGCGAGAAGGACTTCGCGCTCTCCCTCTACGAGCCGGTCGGCGCGGCCCACGCCGAGCGCCGGTTCAAGATCTACCGGGCCGGGGCCCAGGTCTCGCTGTCCGCCGTGCTGCCGGTGCTCAACACCCTCGGTGTCGAGGTGGTCGACGAGCGCCCGTACGAGCTGCGCTGCGCGGACAAGACCACCGCCTGGATCTACGACTTCGGGCTGCGGCTGCCCCTGCGTGAGGGCGAGGCCCTCGCCGACGACGCCCGTGAGCGCTTCCAGAACGCGTTCGCCGCGGTGTGGACCGGCCAGGCCGAGAGCGACAACTTCAACCAGCTGGTGCTGGGCGCCGGTCTGGACTGGCGGCAGGCGATGGTGCTGCGCGCCTACGCCAAGTACCTGCGGCAGGCCGGATCCACCTTCAGCCAGGCGTACATGGAGGACACCCTCCGCAACAACGTCCACACCACCCGGCTGCTGGTGTCGCTGTTCGAGGCGCGGATGTCGCCCGAGCGGCAGCGGGCCGGGACCGAGCTGACCGATGCCCTGCTGGAGGAGCTGGACGCGGCGCTGGACCAGGTGGCCTCGCTGGACGAGGACCGCATCCTGCGCTCCTTCCTCACCCTCATCAAGGCCACCCTGCGCACCAACCACTTCCAGAAGAACGGCCAGGACACACCGCACGACTACCTGTCCATCAAGCTGGACCCGCAGGCCGTGCCGGATCTGCCCGCGCCCCGCCCGGCGTACGAGATCTGGGTCTACTCCCCGCGGGTGGAGGGTGTGCACCTGCGGTTCGGCAAGGTCGCGCGCGGGGGCCTGCGCTGGTCCGACCGGCGCGAGGACTTCCGCACCGAGATCCTGGGCCTGGTCAAGGCGCAGATGGTGAAGAACACGGTGATCGTGCCGGTGGGCGCCAAGGGCGGCTTCGTCGGCAAGCGGCTGCCGGATCCCTCGGTGGACCGGGACGCCTGGCTGGCCGAGGGCATCGAGTGCTACAGGACCTTCATCTCCGGTCTGCTGGACATCACCGACAACCTGGTCGCCGGTGAGGTCGAGCCCCCGCGGGACGTCGTCCGCCACGACGGGGACGACACCTACCTGGTCGTCGCCGCCGACAAGGGCACCGCGACCTTCTCCGACATCGCCAACGAGGTGGCCCAGGCGTACGGCTTCTGGCTGGGCGACGCCTTCGCCTCCGGCGGTTCGGCCGGTTACGACCACAAGGGCATGGGCATCACCGCCCGCGGCGCCTGGGAGTCGGTCAAGCGCCACTTCCGGGAGCTTGGCCACGACACCCAGACCGAGGACTTCACGGTCGTCGGCGTCGGCGACATGTCCGGTGACGTGTTCGGCAACGGCATGCTGCTCAGTGAGCACATCCGGCTGATCGCCGCCTTCGACCACCGGCACATCTTCCTCGACCCGGACCCGGACGCGGCCACCTCCTACGCCGAGCGCCGCCGGCTGTTCGAGCTGCCGCGCTCGTCCTGGGAGGACTACAACGCCGAGCTGCTCTCCGCGGGCGGCGGCATCCACCCCCGGTCGGCGAAGGCCATCCCGATCACCCCGCAGGTACGGGCCGCCCTGGGCATCGAGTCCCGGGTCGCCAAGATGACCCCGGCCGATCTGATGAAGGCCATCCTCAAGGCCCCGGTCGACCTGCTGTGGAACGGCGGTATCGGTACCTACGTCAAGGCGTCCACCGAGAGCAACGCCGAGGTGGGCGACAAGGGCAATGACACGATCCGGGTGGACGGCCAGGATCTGCGGGTCAAGGTCGTCGGTGAGGGCGGCAACCTGGGGCTGACCCAGCTGGGCCGGATCGAGTTCGCAGGGAACGCCGGCAAGATCAACACCGACGCCATCGACAACAGCGCCGGTGTGGACACCTCCGACCACGAGGTGAACATCAAGATCCTGCTCAACGCGCTGGTCACCGAGGGCGATCTGACGCTCAAGCAGCGCAACAAGATCCTCGCCGAGATGACCGACGAGGTCGGCGCGCTGGTGCTGCGCAACAACTACGCGCAGAACGTGGCCCTGGCCAACTCCGTCGCCCAGGCCCCCAGTCTGCTCCACGCCCATCAGCGGCTGATGCGCCGGCTGACCCGGGAGGGCCGCCTGGACCGGGCGCTGGAGTTCCTGCCCAGCGACCGCCAGATCCGGGAGCGGCTGTCCGCCGGGCGCGGGATGAGCCAGCCCGAACTGGCCGTGCTGCTGGCCTACATCAAGATCACGGTGGCCGAGGAGCTGATCACCACCGGGCTCCCCGACGACCCGTACCTCCAGCGGCTGCTGCACGCCTACTTCCCGCAGGCACTGCGCCGGCAGTTCCCCGAGCACATCGACGGCCATGCGCTGCGCCGGGAGATCATCACCACGGTGCTGGTCAACGACACCGTCAACACGGCCGGCAGCACCTTCCTGCACCGGATGCGGGAGGAGACCGGGGCCTCCACCGAAGAGGTGGTGCGCGCCCAGACCGCGGCCCGCGCCATCTTCGAACTGGGCGAGATCTGGGACGAGGTCGAGTCGCTGGACACGGTGGTCGCGGCCGAGATCCAGACCCGGATGCGGCTGCACTCCCGCCGTCTGGTCGAGCGCGGCACCCGCTGGCTGCTCAACAACCGGCCGCAGCCGCTGGAGCTGGCCGAGACCATCGGGTTCTTCGGCGAGCGGGTGGCCGAGGTCCGCGCCCAGCTGCCCAAGCTGCTGCGCGGTGCCGACATCGAGTGGTACCAGCGGATCCTGGACGAGCTGACCGCCGCCGGGGTTCCGGAGGACCTGGCCATCCGGGTGGCCGGCTTCTCCTCGGCCTTCCCGACGCTGGACATCGTGGCCATCGCGGACCGCACCGGCAAGGAGCCGCTGGCGGTCGCCGAGGTCTACTACGACCTGGCCGACCGGCTGCGGATCAGCCAGCTGATGGACCGGATCATCGAACTGCCGCGCGCGGACCGGTGGCAGTCCATGGCCCGTGTCTCCATCCGCGAGGACCTGTACGCGGCCCAGGCCGCCCTGACCTCCGACGTCCTGTCGGTGGGCAACGGCGGCTCCACGCCCGAGCAGCGGTTCAAGGCGTGGGAGCAGAAGAACGCGGCGATCCTCCAGCGGGCGCGCACCACCCTCGATGAGATCCAGGTGTCGGAGACCTTCGACCTGGCCAATCTCTCGGTCGCGATGCGCACCATGCGGACGCTGCTGCGCACCCACACCTGACCGGTACGGGAGTTCCTGGCCGCTGCGGCGCTGTTGTTCAGCGCCGCCGCAGCCGGTTGCGCAGCGCCGCCGCCAGCCGCACCGGGGCCACCCGCAGTTCCAGGGTG
The DNA here is from genome assembly GCF_013364155.1 of Streptomyces sp. NA02950. NCBI lineage: Bacteria > Bacillati > Actinomycetota > Actinomycetes > Kitasatosporales > Streptomycetaceae > Streptomyces > Streptomyces sp. NA02950. The sequence goes on from NZ_CP054916.1 coordinate 5,760,099, forward strand.
AGCTGGCCGTTGCCGGTGAGCGGTTTGGCGTAGTACGGGCGGCCCCGGCGCAGCCAGCGGGCGCCGGGCAGCCGCGGGGGCGGCGGTACGGGCGCGGCGTGCGAGGGGCCGTCACCGCGAGTCCCGCCGGGGCCGACCAGGGCCAGTGTCACCGTCCACCGGCCGCGGCTGAGGTCGCGCACCGACAGCCGGGCGGTGAACGCGCCCGCGGGGTGGCCCGCGGCGAACCGCACCGGATGGTCCAGGACCCGGCCGTCGGCGTGCTCGGCGCGCAGCCGCAGCACCCGGTCCCGGGCCGGGCTGCCGGGCGGCAGCAGCCGTCCGGCGACGACCAGCGTGCCCTTCTCCGACGGATGCCACACGGCCTCGGTCACCTCGCAGGGCGCTCCTTGCGGGGCGGGGCCGATGTCGAGCGAGAGATTGCCGTACGGGGTGGTGAAGTACGGGCTGACCCGGGCGCGCAGTCCGGGGCCCGCGGCCACGACCCGGCGTGCGGTGTTGATGTCGAGCCCGTCGTCGTGGCGGCTGCCGAACCGTACGGTGCGGCTGATGCCCTGGGCCCGGACGTCGAGGTAGAGGTCCCAGACGCCGGGGCGCAGCGGGGCGCCCGCGTCGGCGGTGGCGATGTCGACGTCGGCCGCGAACTCCGCGCCGTCGCCCGTGGTGACGGGGAGGCGCAGTTCGTCGGTGGACTCGCGGCGGCGCAGCACCAGTTCGGTACGGTCCTCGGGGTCCCGGTCGAGTCCTTCGACGGCCGCGCTGCCGCGTACCCGCAGGGTGCTGCCGCCGTGCCAGCCCGCCCCGGCCAGGTGGTGGCGGACCGGCAGGTGGTCGGTGACGTCGAAGCAGGCGTCGGGCACGGCGGCCTCGGGGTCGCGGAAGTACGGGTGCAGCCAGTAGACGCGGCCCTTGTCGACGAGGAGGCCGCGCTCGGTGTCCTCGTCGGCGGTGCCCAGGACGGCCATCAGGTCGTCGAAGCGGTCGGCGCGCAGCAGATGGACCAGCAGCCGTTCGGGGGCGGTGAGGATGCGGAACAGCGCGTCCGAGCAGTGCGCCAGGGCCCAGGTGCGCAGTTCGGGGAAGTAGCGCCCGCGGGCCTCGGCCCGGTCCTCGCGCGGCAGGGCGCGCAGGGCGCCGCACAGCTCCCACTGGATGTGGCGCCGCATGACCTTGTCGCGGCGGGTGCCGGGCCGGGTGTAGCGGGCGGCGGTCTCGAACAGCGCGCGCATACCGTCGATGCGGTCGGCGAGTCCGACGGCGGTGCGGGTGAGGTTCTGGCCGTTCTCGCGGTAGTCGACGTGGTAGCAGTCGTAGTCGGCGACGACGGAGATGCCCGAGGCGTTGAGGTAGGCGGCGGCGGTGAAGGGTTTGTCCTCGCCGTTGCGGCACGGCGGGAAGCGCAGCCGGAGCCGCTCGATCAGGGAGCGGCGGAACAGCTTGCAGGGGCCGAGGGTGGAGTAGGCGTGGGAGCTGTAGACGTCGGTGCGCAGCTGGGTGTGCTGGAAGACCGCGCGGGGGACGCCGCGTCCGCGCTCGGACACCATCTTGCCCAGGACCACGTCGGTGCCGTTCTGGTCGGCCATGGCGACCATGCGGCGCAGGGCGTCGGGGCCCAGGTGGTCATCGGCGTCGAGGAAGAAGACGTAGTCGCCGCGGGCCAGGTCCAGGCCGGTGTTGCGGGGGCCGCCGGCGCCACCGCTGTTGGGCTGGTGGACGACCTTCAGGGCGGGGCATTCGGCGGCGAGGCGGTCCAGTTCCGCGGCGGTGCCGTCGGTGGAGCCGTCGTCGACCGCGATGATCTCGAGTCGGCCGATTCCGATGGTCTGGTTCCGCGCGGAGTCGATGGCGCGGGTGAGCTCGGGCATGGCGTTGTAGGCGGGGACGATCACGCTCACGCGGGGGCGCGGGCCGGGGCGGGGGGTGCGCGACATGTGCGGGCTCCGGGGGTGCGGTGGGGGGCTCAGGCGGCGTCGCCGGTGGCCGCGGGCGGGGGATCCTGCCGGCGTACGTCGATGACGTGGCCGGTGAGGGGGGACAGCAGGACGTCGATCGAGGTGCGGGCGACCGCCTCGGCGGAGAGCAGCGAGTCGGGGGGTTCGTCGCCGAAGGCCCGGCGGCGCATGGGGGTGCGGGTGCGTTCGGGGTTGACGCAGTTGACGCGGATGCGGTCGGCGGCCCATTCGTCGGCCAGCGCCTGGGTGAGGTTGACGGTGGCCGCCTTGGCGGAGGAGTAGAGGCTGTAGCGGGCGCGGCCGCGGGTGTAGCTGCTGGAGGTGTAGAGCAGCAGCTGGCCCTGGGTCTCGGCGAGATAGGGGTAGGCGCAGCGCGCGATGTGCACCGGGGCCAGATAGTTGACCAGGGTGGACAGTTCGATGGTGCGGGCGTCGGCGCGGGCGAGTTCGCCCACGCGCAGGATTCCGGCGGTGTTGACGACGTAGTCGATGCGCCCGGCGGCGGTGTGGGCGCGCCGCAGCGCCTCCTCGACCTCGGCGGCCACTTCGACATGGGTGCCGCTGCCGGAGCGGCTGAAGGGGAAGACGGTGGCGCCGTAGCCGCGGGCGAGGGCGGCGACATCGGCGCCGATGCCGTAGCTGGCGCCGAAGACGACCAGCGACTTGCCGGTGAGCAGCCGCCGGTAGGCCGCCTCGTCGGCCTGGGCGGGGGCGGTCTGGGAGGCGAGCTGGAAGAGCTTGTCGGCGATGAAGATGTCGACGGGCTCGGTCACCTTCATGTTGTGCTCGTCGCCGGTGACCACGTGGATGGGGATGTCGGGCAGATAGCGCAGCACCACCGAGCAGTCGTCGGTGGCGCGGAACAGCGGGTCCTCGGCGGCCAGTTGGTAGGCGCGGCGCAGCACCGAGAGCCGGAAGCCCTGCGGGGTCTGGCCGCGGCGCAGCCGGGAGCGGTCGGGGACGTCGGTGATGAACTCGCCGTCGTCGCCGTGGGTGCGGGTGACCACGATGGTGTCGGCGGAGGGGATGGCCACGTCCACCGCGTCGTAGCGGGTGAGGGCCCGGACGCAGTCGTCGATGATGCGGGTGGACAGCAGAGGGCGTACGGCGTCGTGGAACAGCACGCCGGGGTCCTCGCCGTCGGCCAGCCTCGCGTCGAGGGCGGCGATGGCCGCGCGGGTGGTCTCGTTGCGGGTGGCGCCGCCGGGGAGCACCGCGCGGACCTTGGTGAACCGCGCCTCGGCGGCGATCTTCTCGACCTCGGAGACGAAGTCCGGCGTCATCATCACCAGGACGTCGTCGACGGCAGCGGCGTCCTCGAAGATCTGGAGCGTGTGTTCGATGATCGGCTTTCCGGCGATCTTCAGCAGCTGTTTGGGCAGGGTGAGGCCGACTCGCTGGCCGGTGCCGCCCGCGAGGACAACGGCGGTGATGCGCTGTCTGCGCTGTTCGCCCATGGTCGCTCCTGACTCCTGGTGGGACTCCCGGCGGGATTCCCGGTGGGTGTCGGCTGCTCCGGTGGGTGGTGGTGCGACGGCTGGTCGGAGGGTCAGGTTCCGTCGGTGGGGGTCATGGTGGGGACCGGGGGTGAGGGCCGGATGTGGGGCGGGCTGCTAGCGGGTGACGCACCAGCGTCCGGTGCCCGGCAGCCGGGCCAGCCGCAGGCCCAGCCGCCCGGACCGGTCGCCGCGCTCCAGGTGCAGTTCGCAGGGTCCGTCCGCCTCGTGCGCGGGGACGCGGAAGGTGAGCGCGGGGATTCCGGGGCCGTCGGGCGGCACGATCTCGCCGTCCAGGAACAGCGGGTCGCCGCCGTCCCGCTCCAGCCGCACGGTGACCGGCACCCGGGTGTCCAGCGGGGCGATGGTCAGCGGGACGCCGACGGCCAGCTCGTCCCCCTCGGGGGTGACGGTGATCCGGGAGACATCCCGTACGGCGCGGTTGAGCGGGTCGAAGGAGCCGTCCACGGACAGGCTCAGATTGCCGTGGTCCTTGGTCCAGTAGGGGTTGACGAAGGAGGGGCCGCGGCCGGTGAAGGCGGGCATCCGCTCCCGGTCCACCCCGCTGGCGCGCAGGGCGCCCAGCCGCCGGGCGGTGGTCCAGCCGCAGCAGTCCAGCCGGACGTAGGCGTCCCAGACGCCGCTGAGCGGGCGGCCCGGATCGGCGGTGGCCGGGTCGATGGTGAACTCGGCCTCGAAGCCCACCCCGTAGAGCTGTTCGCCGGACGGGACGGCATCCGGGGCGTCGGCGCCCCGGGGGCGCCGACGCAGCAGCCGGTCCAGCAGGGACGGCCGGGGCCGGTCGCCGTCCCCGGCCGGGAAGTCGGCGGCCCGCTGGGTGGTGGGCAGCAGCAGCTCGGTGGCCTCGTCCCGGTGTTTCAGCTGGCCGGTGACGCTGGCCCGGCGCATCTCGTCGGTGAAGTCGGCGGCCTCGGCGACCCCCGGGAGCCCGGCGATCGACGGCGGCAGCTGCCAGCGGTAGCGGTCGCCCGCCCGGGAGAAGAGCACCGGGGTGGTACGGCCGCGGGAGCCGGTGTGCACCAGCCGGGTGCTGATCCGCGCCACCAGCGTGCCGCCGCGCCACTGGAGCCCCTCCAGCCGGGGTTCGTGGGTGGTGCCCGCCTCCAGGGCCGCGTAGGTCTCCAGCGGGCCCCGCCGCCCGTGCCGGACGAGGGCGGAGACCACCCGCTGCTTGGCCGGGAGCTTGGCGTCGACCTCGGGCGGGACACAGTCGGCGACCAGTGAGTGCACGGCCTCGAACAGCTCCTCCCGGTAACCGGGCGGCTGGGAGAGGTACTTCTTGCCCTGCACCTGGCCCAGCACCTTGCCCGCGTACCAGTGGGAGATCAGCTTGTTGCGCAGTGGACCGGGTTCGACGTGGTCGCGGACCATCCGGATGATCTTCCGGACGCTGCCGAGGTACTCCTCGGGGTCGATCCGGCCGAAGCTGATGTGGTTGCCGTCGTCGCGCCGCATCCAGTGGTAGCAGGTGTAGTCGTGGACGGTGGCGACCTTCTCGGCCAGGAGGTAGGCGCGCAGCATGAACAGGTGGTCCTCCAGCCGCACCCGGCCCTCGGGGAAGCGGATGCCGTGCGCGGTGAGGAAGTCCCGGCGGAACAGCTTGTGCACGGTCATGCTGGACAGCAGCACGGTGTCCCGGCGCAGGTTCCCCGCCGTCATCGGCTTGGTGTAGAGCACCCGGGCGACGGTGCGGCCGTGTCCGGCCATCCGCCCGCAGACGATGTCGGCGCCGGTCTCCTCGGCCCGTGCGTACAGCCGCTCCAGGGCCTCGGGGGCCAGCCGGTCGTCGTCGTCCACGAAGTGCACATAGGCGCCCCGGGCGGTGTCCATCCCGATGTTGCGGGGACGGCCGGGCCAACCGGAGTGCTCGGTGCGCAGCAGATGGAAGTTCTCCTCGGCCGCGATCTCGGAGGCGATCAGATCGGGGGTGTCGTCGGTGGAGCCGTCGTCGACCCAGATGACCTCGAAGTCCCGGCGCGGGAGGGTCTGTTCACGGAAGGAGGCCAACCCGTCCATGACCGTCTTCCCCGTGTTGTGCACCGGGACGACGACGCTGACCTTGATGCTCATCGAGTTCTCCCTCGCGGATCGTCTGGAGTTCCCGCAGCCGGTTGACCTCCTCGCCCCGGGCGGCGGCGGACGCCACCGCCTCGGCGAAGCGCTGGACGGAGGGCGGGTGGGCGGGACCGAGCAGAAACTCCCTCAGCTCGTGGCGGGCGGTGCGCAGCTCGTCGTGGGCCGGGTCGAAGAGCGGCCGCAGCAGGTGGTCCGTACCGGAGGCGTCCGGGTCGAGCAGATAGGCGGCGCGGGCCGCGGTGAACTGCCGCCGGAACTCCGCCTCGCCGAGCCCCGCGGTGTCGGTGAGGGCGTACGGCTTGAGGCTGGCGATGAAGTCGGACACCACACTGGAGATGTCGCCGATCAGCAGATCGGCCTGGTCGAAGCACTGGTAGAGGGTGGGTGCGGGGCCTTGGACCACCTGGTGGAGCCAGGGCGGCGCGGCGGCCCAGTGGGCGCGGTGCCACTGCTGCCGCAGCTCCTCGGCCTCGGCCTGGACGGCCGGGTCGGGTTCGGCACTGTCCCGGGTGAGCATCGCCTCGTCGGCGTCGGCCCGGTGCAGCCGGGCCTCCAGGGCGGCGATACGGCGGTTCAGTTCGGCCAGTTCGCGGGCGGCTTCGGCGCGGGCGGCGGTGCGGTCCTCCGGCTCCTGGGCGAGCGGTCCGGCGGCACGGCGCTCGTTGGCCGCGCCGATCAGGGCGACGACGCGCTCGTGGGCGGCGAGGGCCGCGGGGGAGCGGCTGCCGGTGAACGGATGCGGCTTGTACAGCACGCGGACCGGGCGTTCGCTCTCCAGCAGCTGCCGTACGAGGTGTTCGCCCGCCGACGTGAGCGAGGTGTTCCCCGGTTCGTCGGTCCACCCCTCCCAGGTGGGGGCGTACAGCACGGTGGGGATGGGCGCCGGGGCGCGGTCGCCGTCGGCCACCCGGACACCGTCCAGCTGGGGGCGGCCGACCTCGACGATATCGGCGTCCCGGACCCCGACGGCGGCCTCGGCGTAGCGCCGCCGCCCCGCCTCGCCCGCGACCCACACCTGGTCGTAGACCTTGCTGTAGGGGTTGACGCTGGCGATCTTGTCGCTGTCGCCGTGGCCGAGGAAGATGTGCTGCATGGTGGGGACCCGCAGCAGGTGGATGTTCTTGCCGACGTTGGCCGGGTAGAGCGCGACCCGCACACTGCTGAGGTCCAGGTTCATCAGATGCACCGCGCTGGGGACGCACAGCACCGGCAGCGGAGTCGGTGCCAGCTCCTCCACCAGATGGCGTTCGCGCAGCAGGACCAGGGACGGGGTGGGCAGCGCGGCCAGCGTCTCCAGCCACATGTTGACCTGGTACGCGGAGTCGCGGGAGCCGGAGAAGTACAGGACCGTCTCCGGCCGGTGGCGGATCAGCCAGGCGTCGACCTCGGCCAGCACCTGTGCGGGGCCGGGCATCCGGATGGCCCGGACGAGGTACGGGACGAGCGCGAGCACCGTCACCAGACAGCCTCCGGCGGCCAGCGCCAGCCCGGCCACCACCCAGCGGGCGTCTTCGGTGCCCAGCGAGACCGTCAGACCCAGCAGGGCCACCAGCTCGTAGGTGAGCATCCGCTGACCGGGCCATTCGGTGAGCCGCCGGGGCGGCCGGTCGCTGATGCCCAGCCTGCGCAGGTCGATGTTGCGGGTGACGACCGCGAGTCTGCGGCGGCGCCGGATCAGGGTGCGTATCGCGGCGTGCAGGGCCTGGCCGCCCAGCAGGCACAGCACCAGCGTCATGGCCGCGGCCAGCCCGATCGGACCGGTCAGATGCAGTCGGCCGAGCAGCAGGAGCAGCAGCACACAGCGCAGTTCGAAGCGCAGGGTCTCACCGATGTGCAGCCGCCCCAGACGGGTCATCAGCCCGGGTTCGGTGCGGTGCAGCAGCAGGTCGCAGCCGCAGCCGAGCAGTCCGGCCGCCGCGAAAAGCCCTCCGGCCCCGGTGATGGCGGCCACCGCCGCCGTCACCAGGCACCCGGCCAACGCGGCGAAGGCCACCAGGCCGCGGGGACTCTTGATACCGAGGCGGTTCATGACGCGTGCCCTTCACGGCGAATGAGTCGTACTGGTTGGACTGTAAGTGAAGGTTCCTATTCGCGCCTTTTGTCATGAATCGGGAGCACTGCTCGGTCAGCGCTCGGCGGGCCCGGGCGCCCTGTCCCCGGGCCTCGATGTCACCCGGACGGCCCTCCGCCGCCCCTGCCGGGCGGAAGTGGGCCATCGGGTGGAGTCCGGTCACCCGGCGTTCGGTCAACGGGTCGAGGCCGGCACCTCCGCACTACGGCGGTGGCCCGGCACAGTGGACCCCGGGCGGCCGGTCGCGGTGGCCGGGCCGAGCGCCCGCCGGGCGAAGGCGGCCGCACCCGCCAGCCACAACCGGCCGGGGTAGCCGCCGGGCAGGCCCGGCAGCAGCCCGGAACGAGGGGCCCGCGGGCGGTAGGGAGCGTTCCAGCCGTACGGGAAGGACGCCTTGTCGGGCGTGAGCAGATTGGTGGTCTCGTCGCAGGCGAGGATCGCGATCAGCCACTGCCGTACGGCCCGGTGGAAGGCGGGGGTCAGCGGACGCGGGGCCAGCAGCCAGTCGCGGCACTGGGCGCTCACCGCGGGCCGGTAGCTGGTCTCGTCGTAGCGGTGCCAGGGTGCGTCCGGGGTGATCGGGTGGAGCCCGTAGTCCATGGCGGTCAGCGGCGCCAGCGCCGTGCGCAGCGCCGTGTGGTCCGCGCTCGGCAGCAGTTCGCACACGATCCACGGCCGGTGGCGGCGGACGGTCGACAGCGCGCCCTCCAGCACCGCCGCCTCGAAGGTCTCCACATCGATCTTGATCAGATGCGGGGTGAGACCGCGCTCCTCGGTGAACGCGTCGACCGTGGTGACCGGCACCGACACCGACGCGCTGTGCTTGCGGTGCGCCGGGTTGAGCGAGTTGGACGACTCCGACTTCTGCGAGAAGTACAGCTCGGCGGTGCCCGGTTCCCGGGAGAGCGCGGTCTGCTGCACCTCGAACCCCAGCCCGTTGCACTCCCGGATCCGGCGGCACAGCGCCGCGGTCTCCGGGGTCGGCTCGAACGCGACGGTCCGCGGTCCGCCCTTCCCGTACACCGCGCTGATCAGGGCCGAGTACAGCCCGATATGGGCGCCGATGTCGTACACCGCGCCGCCCGGGGGCGTGTGCTGGGCCAGCGTCAGCAGGGTGGCCTGGGTGGTCGGCTCGTAGCCCGCGAGACCGGCGCGCCGCAACTGCCGCTGCACCGCGGTCTGTTTGCGGCTGAGCACATTGAGCGCGCGCGGATAGGGGCCGCCGGTCTGAAGGACCTCCGGGTTCAGCGGGAGAGTGATGGCGAGGGGCATGGCTGCCGCGTCTCCTGTCGGGAGGGAGCCCGCTCCAGCGGGCTGGGGACGGGGAAGTAGGCGTCGAGGAAGGGGCCGAGGACGGCCAGCTGGTCCGCGAGGTCGTGCTCGGAGGAGACCGTGTCGTTGAGGCAGAACGCCTGGCAGCGGCGGGACCGCAGCAGTCTGGCCAGCCGCGAGCGGATGGCGGGCTGGGCGAGGTCGAAATAGTCGTAGCGCAGTGAGGAGGGGACCGCGCGGCCGGTCAGGAACGCGTAGTAGTGGTGGAGCGAGGACGGTACGGAGACGTCCGAGGCCGAGCGGACCCGGTTGGCCATGGTGGCCCGGACCTCCTCGGGGAACTCCCGCTCGATCTCGGCGAGCACACTGCGCCGCACCGCGTGCGGGGTGTGCTTCATCTTCTGGGTGATGGTCGCGCCGAACCGGCTCTCCAGCAGCGCCCGGTTGTTCTTCCCCGCCGCCGACACGGGGACGTCGTCGGCGTCCGGGGGAGCCAGCGGGATCAGCGCGCGCGAGGGGAAGAACTTGGACACCCCGTTGGCCAGGAAGAAGTCCTGCGGGGTGACGGGGGAGCCGAGGAAGACGTCGTCGTTGAAGTAGAGGAAGTGCTCGGCCAGGCCGTCGATGTGGTGCAGCCGGGTCTCGATGGCATGGGAGTTGAACGTCGGCAGCGCGCCCGGGTCGTCGAAGATGTCCTGGTGGTCGATGACGGTGATGCCCGGGTGGGAGAGCGCGAGCCAGTCCGGGACCTGCCGGTCCGTCACGATGTAGATGTGGCGCACCCAGGGGGCGTAGAGATAGAGCGAGCGCAGTGAGTAGCGCAGCTCGTCGCGGTTGGCGTAGCGGGCGGCGTTGGCGGCCTGCGCGTGGTAGCCCTCGCCCGCGGCGGCGGCGCGGCGCCGCTGCCACAGTGGGTCCGAGCCGTCGACCCAGGTGTAGACGACGTCGATGGGGAAGCGCACCTCGTCCGGCAGCCGGATGAGGAACTCCGGCCGGGTGCGCACCAGCGGCCCCGGCCGCCAGCCGTCGGCCGGGGCGATCCGGGTGAACAGGTGCCCGGGCGCCCGGACCGGTTCGCCGACCGCGGGCACCGAGGCGGTGGTGCGGTTGAAGCGCGGGGCGAGCAGCAGCGGCCGGCCGCTCTGTTCGGACGGCTCCCAGAACTCGATGTCGCAGCCGTGCGCGGGGCCCAGCACCAGCCGCTCCCCGGACCGTCCGGCCCCGGTGTGGTAGCGGGTGAAGCGGATCACGGAGGCGTCCTTCAGCCGCCGCCAGGCACCGGCGGAGGCGCCCAGCCGCGGGGAGGTCGCCGGGCGCTTGGCGCGCGGGGGCCGGGAGACGTAACCCGCCTCCCGCGCGCACAGCGCGGTGAGCGCCGCGATCACCTCGGCCCGCTGATCGGCCCGTACCCCCACGGCCGAGGCGAGGTTGCTGTGGCAGCGGACGACGAAGTGGTCCAGCTCGGCGCGGTCCAGGGCCTCGCACACCAGCCGCAGGTTCTCGGCGCGGGCGAACAGCGGGGTGGGCGTGGGCGCCACGGTCGCCACCCGGGCGCTCCGCCGGTCGGCGATCAGGGTCCGTTCGGCGGCGCCCAGCAGCCCCGCGCGGCGCAGCCGGTGCCGCGCCCGGCGCAGTCGCAGCGCTCCGGAAACCGCCGACGCACCGGCCAGGCCCCGCTCGGCCGCGCGGCGCAGTCCGGCGCCGGTCATGGCGACGACCGCGTGGCGGACCGGCAGCGGGACCGCGCGCCGGTAGCCGCGCACCAGGGGCGGCGGTTCGGCGAGCCAGGGGCGGGGACGGGCGGGGGGTGCGGTGAGGGGCATCGTGCGTCCTGGGTCGGGCGGCCTGGGGTGCGGTGCTAGTGGGGGCGACTCCGGTGGGGCGGTACGGCGGCCGCCGCGGACGCACCCGCCGGGGAGACGTCCGCAGGGGACGGTCCGGCGACCAACGTGGTGGAGCCCCGGGCGGCCGGGGCGGGGCGGCTGCCAGCGGCACCACGGGCGGCAGGAGTTCGGCGGGCTGCCCCAGGAACACCCGGCGCACCACGCGTTCGGCCGCCCGTCCGTCGTCGTACGGGCAGAAGCGGTCCCGGAAGGCGGCGCGCAGCGCGGAGGCCCGCGCGCCGTACCAGGCGTCCGTGGTGAACAGGGAGATCAGCTCGTCCTCGGAGCGGGAGACCGGACCGGGCGGATAGGCGGTGATGTCGAAGTAGGTGCCGCGGGTGGCGCGGTAGGTGTCCCAGTCGTCGGCGTGGATGACGATCGGGCGGTCGAGGTTGGCGTAGTCGAACATGATCGACGAGTAGTCGGTGATCAGCGCGTCGGCGGCCAGACACAGCTCCTCGACGCTGGTGTGCGCCGAGACGTCAATGACCCGCCCGGTGCCGCGCGGACGGGGACCCTGGCGGTAGAAGTAGTGCGGCCGGACCAGGAAGATGAAGCCGGGGCCCAGCGCGCGGGCCACCCGCTCCAGGTCCAGACGCGGTACGAAGCCGCGCTGGTAGTCACGGTGGGTGGGCGCGTACAGCACGGTGGTGCTGTCGGCCGGGATGCCGAGCCGCTCCCGCAGCCGGGCCACGTCGTCGGCGGTGGCGCGCTGGAAGACGTCGTTGCGCGGGGAGCCGTAGGCGAGGGTGGTGTAACCGGAGGGGTAGACCCGCTCCCAGGTCAGGGTGGTGTGGCGGTTGGCCGAGAGGCTGAAGTCCCAGCGGTCCACCCGCTCCAGCAGCTCGCCAACGTCCATGCCGCGCGCGGCGGCCGGACGGTCCAGCAGGTCAAGACCCATGTGCTTGAGCGGGGTGCCGTGATGAGTCTGGAGATGGATCTGGCCGGGCCGTTTGCGCAGCCGCGGGGTGAAGTTGACGTTGTTGACCAGGAACCGGGCCCGCGCCAGCGCCGTCCAGTACGCGAGCGAGCCGGGCTGGATCCGGCGCACCCCGGGCGGCAGGGTGTGCGCGTACTCGGGGGTGGTGATCCAGGCGGTGCGCACCGTCGGCGCCAGCTCGCGCACCTTCGCCTCGATCGCCGCCGGGTTGCAGGCGTAACCCCGGTGCCAGTACGCGGCGAACACCGCGAGCCGGGCGTCGACGGGGCGGCGCAGCTGCACCTGGTAGTGCAGCCACAGCGCGGCGGCGCGCAGCCGTGCGTACGCCCCCGGGGCCAGCGCCACGGCGCGCTGCCGGATCCGGTCGGCGCCGCGCAGGAACTGGAACGCCCGCCGGGCGCCCAGCCGCAGCAGCAGACAGCGCCACCCGGCGCGGCCGGGCGGGGTGGTGGCGTCGCCGGGCCGGTAGCGACGGTGGTGCGCGCCCGCCCGCCGGAAGAACTCGGCGCGGGCCGCGGCCGGAAGCCGCCCCGGAGCGGTGAAGACCGCCGCCAGGTGCTCCACCATCCGCTGGAACAGCGCCGGACGCCAGTGGGCCAGTTCGGGCCGTCCGTCCAGGAACCGGAACACCCGGTCGTACTGGTCGAACACATCGAGGTGGCGGCGGCCGGCGGTGCGCAGGATCCCGCCGCTCCGCCGCTGCCGGGAGCGCACGCACACCCGGTCCAGTACGGCGATGGACTCCGCGGACAGCAGGACCGGGAAGGTCCAGGACGTGTCCTCGTAGAAGCCGGACGGGAACGCGAAGCACTCGGCACGGACGAAGTCCCGGCGGTACGCCTTGTTGCACGCCACCATCGGCAGCCGCAGCAGCTCGGGCCGCTGGTCCAGCGTGAAGACCTGGGGGTCGGTCTGGCGCAGCAGCTCGGCGCGGACGCTCCGGGCGGCCCGGCCGGTCCAGTCCACCCGGGTGTAGTCGTAGACCAGCACCTGGGGATCGCCGGTACGGGCCAGCCGGTCGGCGATGGCGCGCAGGGCGCCGGGGGCGAGGGTGTCATCGCCGTCGAGGAAGATCAGGTAGTCGCCGGTGGCCCGGCGGATCCCGGCGTTGCGGGCGCGGCCGAGACCGGCGTTCTCGCCGAGGTGCACCGGACGCACCCGGCGGTCGCGGGCCGCGGCCTCGTCGATGATGGCCCCGCACGCGTCGGGGGAGTGGTCGTCGACCGCGATCAGCTCGAGGTCCGCGAAGTCCTGGTCCAGGATGGAGCGCAGACAGTCGTGCAGGTAGGCCTGCACCTGGTATGCGGGCACGATGACGCTGAACCGGGGCACGGGGCATCCCATCGGTCGACGCGGCGTGAATGTGTTCCTCACACCATCTTCTGAACGCCTATCGGATGAGGCGATGACGTTGCGGGGCGCCCCGAAAAGCCCCTCGTTCGGCCCAACGCCGTCGGTCGCCGCTCAGCGGTGGATCCGGGGCGTCGGACCGGCGCATGTGCCGCGTACGGGTGTCCCGCACCTACCGCAAGGGATGCTGCCAGCGCAGTGCCGGGTTGTCGCCGACCCAGTAGGTGTGGGCCTCGGCGGTGATGTGGAGCTGTACGGCGGTGATGTCGGGGCTCCCAGCGTTCTGCCATGCGGTGAGCGACTGCTCGATGGCGTCCCACAGGGCCACGGGGCCGCCCTGCCGGACGGCCCAGTCTTCGCCGTGAGAGGTGAATTCGGCGAAGGACCCACAGCGGACCGTGGAGGGCGTAGAGGGTGCCCCCGAGCCCGTAGCGGACCTGCGCGGCCGCGAAGCGCGCGTCGTCGTCCAGGTGCTGGAAGGCAGGCCAGATGGGGCGGCGCCAGTACACCGCCCGTAATCGGGCCAGGTCGGTGGTTCTCGACGGGGTACGGACCTGCCCGCTGGGGCCGGGCAGGTACCGAACCGGGCCGAGACCGTCAGGTCCGCACCGATGTCGGCGGGATTGAACCTCACCACCGGCACACTGCGCAGGTTGGGTTCGGTGATCACCATGTCGGCAGTGATGTCGTCCGCCTCGGTGGCCACCAGGACCGGCCCCTTCTCGGTCGAGTCCATCAGTCCTGCTGGCTGTCCTGGTCGAGGCCCTGGTCGGGCGCGGAGTCGGGATTCGTGGCCGTGGAGGTCTCGGTGCCGGAACTGGTGCCGTGCTTGCCCATCTCGACCAACTGGCCGAGACGGTCGCGGTACACGCCGGTCTGCGTCCCGGGGTCGATGGTGACCGTGGCGTGCGGGCGGCGAACGGTGGTCGGATACGGCGCGAGTCGGCCGACGCCCCAAGGACGGGCCGGGGTGAACTGCGTATCGCGAGTGGTCACGAAAGCTCCTCGGAGTCGATTCGAGTGAACTGATGGAGGGATCCCGTACCAGTGAGTGCGCTCGGGCGGTGTGACAACCGTGCCGATGAAAGCGACCTCTAAGCAACGAAGTTGCGAGCAATTGCGCAAGTTCACCCAAAGGCGGTGATCGCGGCTTCGATCAAGTGCCGCGCTCCGGAACCGTAAACCGCCATCCGGCCCAACTCCCGAGACGCCATGGCGTAGTCGGCGATCTCCCGGGGTTGCCTGATGTTGATCTCGGCGGTCAACGTCTCGACCACCACGTGCCGGTCGTCGAACAAGTAGAACGCCTCCAGCGGCCAGATGGCGCGCGGCGCGATGAGAGGGATCACGCCCAGCGAAACGCTGGCCAGCGGCATCACGGAGAGAAGGTGGGCGAGCTGGTCGGCCATCACCTCGGCGTCGCCGATCCGTGACCGCAACACCCACTCCTCCAGCAGCACCACGAAACGGTGATCGCCCTCATACAGGAAGCGGCTTCGTGCTATCCGGGCGGCGACCGCGTCGGCGACATCGTCGGGTGTCCCCTGGAAGTCGGTGATCCTTCGCATCAGCGCCGTGGCGTAGCCGGGGGTCTGGAAGAAGCCGGGGACGCCATTGGAGGCGTACACCCGGCAGACTGTGGCGTTCTCGTGCAGTGCGGAGAAGTCCTCTTGGACCTTGCGCATGCCGTTGCGGTGCAGACGGCGCCATTCCATGTACATGGAGTCGACCGCCCGCGCGGTGGCGATCAGGTCCTCCGTCTGGTCATCGGCTCCGCAGGCCGCGCACCACGCGCGAATGTCCGCGTCGGCGGGTGCTGCCTCACCCTTCTGGATCCGGGTTGTCTTCGCGGGATGCCAGCCGCACCGGGCGGAAAGCTCCTTCCCGGAGAGGCCGGCATCTTTGCGTAGGTGCGTCAGGCGTACGGCGAGTGCGTCACGGGCGGCCTGAGCACTGGAGGACGGGGACGAGGGCATGAGGCCGTACGAGCGAGATCAGACGGTGAACTTCTCGTGATCGACACCGCGCTCCCACACGGCTTCGAACGCCGAGGCACAGAGTCTTACCACGGCGGGATCGTCGCTGTACTCATGCCCGGCCCAGTCGCCGTCTCCGGCGAAGAAGTGGAAGAGGGCCAGACGGTCATCGGTCAGCCAGAGGTCGTTGCCGGGCAGGGCGATCTCCGACGCCTGAGGGCGCGGGAGCCAACGAACCTGCTCCCCGACAGCGATGTTGACCGGTGTCAGGGCGTGCTCGTACCGGATGTAGTCGGTTACCGGCTCGGAGACGATCCGGGCGCGACGTATGACCACTCCCCGCCCCACAGCCTCACGTACCAGCGGCGTCCAGCCCTGCCAGAGTGCCGAGTCGGGGTCGAGATCGGCTTCGCCCGTCCGCAAGAATCGTTCGAAGGTCTCGGTCTCGTCACCGACGCTGTAGATGTCGCGCATCTCCAGGTGTACGGCGGTGTGCCGTGCGGACTTGAGCAGCTCAGCGAAGTCCGGCACGCCGTTCTGCGACATCACACGCCTCCCTCAGAATCGGCACCATGCGGGCCGGAATGCGATTTACGGTCTCGTGCCCCGGGATACCCGTGTCGTGGCCGGGCACCCACTCGGTCTTGCCGATCCGGGCCTTCAGCAGCGCGTCGGCTTCCTCGCCCTGAAGAATCAGATCGGCGTCGTCACTGACCCACACGGTTGGCGAGCCCCCACCGGTGGTCTCCGGGTCGATCCCTACGAAGACTAGATCCACGGTGCCCTCCCCTAACAAGCCGGTTGCGCGTTCTTGCACGCGACGCTCCCCGGGAGCTTGATCTGCGTCAGGGGCGGGCGGCGGTCTTCGCCTCCCATTGGCCTGATCAGGCGACGTGGCAGTCCATCGAACGAAGTACTCGTTCTGCACCCGGCGGCTTCGGGGATCGTCGGCAGCTCGCGGTCGGCGCCGAGTTCTCACAGCGTTGGTTCGATGCGCTGATGTGGTCGCACGATCGTGCCCCCAGCGGAGTGCGATCCGCTCAGCAGGCCGTGCGCAGGGCCTGACCGGAGGCCGTGGGCGCCTCGTATGCCGCTCGGCAGTCGCGGCAGCGCCCGCCCTTCGCAGAGCGGAAGACCCGGTCGCACCCGTCGCAGGTCCGCAAGGGGAGGGCGGGTGGTGCACTGGGCGGGGCGACGGGGACGGCGGGTACGGGGAGCGGAGGCTCGCTGAGGCGGTAGGCGAGGATGCGGGCTGGGCGGGTCAGCAGGCGGCCGGGGAGTCCTGCGGTGAGCGCATGGGTGATCTGCGCGGGTCCCACCCCGGCGGAGAGCCATTGGGCAACGGCGGGTGCGAGTTGGGCGATGTCCCGGCGGGACAGGATGAGCCGGGGGTCGGCGATGCGCAGTGAGGCCAGGATGGTGACAGCCCGCTCGTCGGCCTGGGCGAGTGAGGGAGCGGGGTCGCCGGTCTCGGCTGCGGCTTCCGGCTCGGAGCCCTGCGGTGCCGTGCGCGCGGCGGGTGCTTCCCGCACCGGGCTTGGACGGGGTGTGCGGGGACGCGGCGGGGTGGGCGCGCCACCGCCCGGTACGTCGTAGAAGTAGGTCCGGGTACGGATGATGCCCCCGGGGCCGCGTTCCCGCCGTCGCTCCAGGTAGCCGGCGGACTCCAACTCCCGTAAAGCGCGCGAGATCAGTATCTCGCCCTCGGTGAAGTGCTCGCACAATGCGGCGATGCTCACGGGCGCACCGTCGGGGAGTGAGGAGATGTACGCCGCGACGCCGATCGTGACCGCGCTTCCGCGCCGCTGTGCGAGGGCGTTGGCGATCACGGTGAAAGTCGGCGGTGAGGCGGGTGCGGACGTGGATCACGCCGGAGGTCGGAGCTCCGGCGTCGGCGCGCAGGCGCGCGTTAGACTGCGGCTCAGCCATCGGGAAGTCGTCTCTTCCTGATCGGTCAGGCCCTCGATCGGGATGCCAGTCCCGGCCGGGGGCCGTCGTCTGTTTGCGGTTGTTGTGTTGCGGTGAACGTAACGACCGGTGTGCGTGGCCCGCAAGCCGGTCACCCATACGGGTGACCTGGGGGAAGGGCGGGTGGGCGGGAGTTCTTTATCCCGTTTCTCAGGGGGAGTTCGTGGCCCGCCGGGCCCCCGCGTACGGGGATCCGGCGGGCCCGGAACGGCGACACCGAGCGGTTCCCGGCCGACTCAGGGATGGTGGCCGGTCTTCAACTCGCCGATGAAAGTTGCCCAGGACGCCGCCGCGAAGACCAGCACCATCCCATCGGGGTACTTGCTGTCACGGACGGGGACGACGCCGGGCATGCCGTCGGCCACCTCCACGCAGTCGCCACCCGCCTGATTGCTGTAGCTGCTCTTGCGCCACGCGGCGCCGTTCAGATCGGGACGGGACACTCGCTCCACGGTAGTTGCCCTCCATCGCGGATCGGATCATGTCGAGCGACATGAGCGGGGGCAGAGACGCCGCCCGCAGCCGATCGTAGGTCACCGCGTAGCGCTTCACATCCGCTGGTTCCTCGACGAGTTGACCGAAGTCAGCAGCCTCTTCGTAGGCGACTTCGTCGTCGTCCGGCAGCGTCAGCACGGTGAGGGACCCGCCCATCGCCCCATGCCCGCCCTGATCGAACGGCAGCACCTGCACGGTGATGTGCGGTTCGGCGGCCGCCTCCAGCAACCGGCCCAACTGGGACCGCATCACGGTGTGGCTACCGATCGGGCGCCGTAACACCGCCTCGTCCAGGACGACCCATAGCTCGGGTCGGTCCGGTGAACGGAGCCGTTCCTGCCGTCCGAGACGAGCGCTGACGCGCTCCTCCAACTGCTGCTCGCCGCTGAGCTGGGGGTCGAGGCTCAGTACTACCCGCGCGTAGTCCTCGGTCTGCAACAGGCCGGGCACGACGTGCGCCGCGTACTGTCTGATGGACACCGCTCGCTCCGCGTGGGCCATGAAGGCCCGCGACCAGTCCGGGAACGCCTCCCGGTAGACGTACGGCCACATGTCGATGAGCAGGCTGTCCGCCCCGAGGACGCTGTCGAGCGTCTGCGCCAGCTCAAACGTCGGCTTCGCCCCGGACGCCCGCTCGATCTGCGTGATCCGGGTGCTGACCACATGCGCCCTCGCGCCCAGCTCGGCCTGGGTCAGACCGGCGGCCGTCCGGAGTCTGCGGACCCGCGACCCGAACAGCGCCGCCATCGACGAGTGGGGATCAACTTCTCTGGCCATAACATCACTTCCGTTCCTTACGGCCTGAAAGGTAAGGCGTCATGGCCTTTCGAGCGTAGGCCCGCGACACGATTCTTGGGCACGGAACGTCACGATGCGCACACGGTGCGAATCGTACGGAAGAGCGATCGGACGGAAGTGGACAACACCGTGCTGAAGACGACCACGGCGCCGGAGCCCGAGCCCGAACTCCGGGAACTCACCGCGCAGTTCCCCGCCACGCGGCGCGGAGCGTGCCTCGCTCGACGGCTCGCCGTGCGGCGTATGGAGGAGTGGGGCTACCCGCCCGCGTCGGACGCATCCTGCACGGTGGCCCTGCTGGTGGCGGAGCTGACCTCCAACGCCGTGCGCCACGGCCGCTTACCCGGACGGGATTTCCGTCTCCGCATCGTCTGCGAACCCTCGACGCGGACGCTCCGGATCGAGGTCTCGGACGCCCGCGAAGACCGCCTCCCGGTCATTCCGCCGACGGTGACGGCCGATGACGAGTCGGGCCGTGGCCTGCTCATCGTGGAGCTGCTGGCCACCCGCTGGGGCGCGACCCCTCGTAGCCCGGTCGGTAAGACCGTGTGGGCGGAGTGCGCGGTGACGTGATCCGGAAAAGGGGCGGCCCGGTGCCCCCTGTGAGGGGCGCCGGACCGCTGCCGTGGCTGAGGTGATGGGCTACTTCACCGCGCCCGCCATCACACCGGCCACGAACTGCCGCTGGAAGGCGAAGAACACCGCGAGCGGGATCACCATCGACACAAAGGCGCCGGGGCCGAGGATGTCGATGTTGTTGCCGAACTGCCGCACCTGCTGCTGGAGCGCCACCGTGATCGGCGGGTTGCCGCTGTCCGCGAAGATCAGCGCCACCAGCATGTCGTTCCACACCCACAGGAACTGGAAGATGCCGAGCGAGGCGATGGCCGGGCCGCCCAGCGGCATCACGACCCGCAGGAACAGCCGCAGCTCACCGGCGCCGTCCAGCCGCGCCGCCTCCAGCAGCTCCCGGGGGATCTCCGCGAAGAAGTTGCGCAGCAGGAAGATGGCGAACGGGAGGCCGAAGGCGGTGTGGAAGAGCACCACACCCGTGGTGGTCTGGAAGATGCCGACCTCGCCGAAGAGCTTGGCGACCGGGATCAGGGCGACCTGCACCGGAACCACCAGCAGGCCGACCACCAGCAGGAACCACCAGTCGCGGCCGGGGAAGTCCATCCAGGCGAAGGCATAGCCCGCCAGCGCCCCGATCACCACCACCAGCAGCGTGGCGGGAACGGTGATCGCCAGGGTGGTCCACAGCGAATCGGTGATCTGCTGATTGCTCAGCAGCTTGTCGTAGCCGGAGAAGGTGAGCTGCCCGGGATCGGAGAAGACCTTCCACCATCCGGAGATGTCCACGTCCGCCGGATCCCGCAGGGAGGACAGCAGCAGTCCCGCGGTGGGCATCAGCCAGAACAGGCCGATCAGCACCAGGGCGACCCGCATCACCCCGCCACCGGCCCGCGCCGCGATCCGCGCGATGAGGGGCTGCTTCGCACTTACGACCGTGTCCGCGCTGGTCATCGGCGGCTCTCCCTTCGGATGCGGCGGATGTTGATGATCATGACGGGGAGTACCAGCAGCAGCAGAAGCACCGCGATGGCACTGCCGAGGCCCTGGTTGACATCGGTTCCGAAGGACGACTGGAACAGCTGGAGCGCCAGTACGTTGGCGTCGTCCTGCGAGGGACCCGGGGCGATGATGTAGACCAGGTCGAAGATCTTCATCACGTTGATCATCAGCGTGACGACCACGACCGAGAGCACCGGTGCCAGCAGCGGCACCGTGACCCGCCGGAACACCTGCCATTCGCTCGCACCGTCCATCCGCGCGGCCTCCATCAGCTCACGCGGCACCCCGGCGAGACCCGCCGCGATCAGCACCATCGCGAAGCCCGCCCAGATCCAGACGTAGGAACCGATGATGGCCGGGGTGACGAAGGACGGGCCCAGCCAGTCCACCCCGTTGTACGGCTCGGAGAAGTTCCAGGCGGGCAGCCGCAGTCGGGCCCCCTCGGCCTTGGCCGGAAGGGAGTACGTCCCGTCCGCAGCGGTGGTCGTCTTCGCCACCACCTTGCCGTCCTTGACCGCCTCGATCCTGAGGTCGGCCATCGCCTTCTCGCCCTTGTCGATGACGCCCTGCTCACCCCGGCCGCCCCGGGTGAAGTCGAACCAGACCGTGCCGGTGACCTTCCGGGCCTCGGGCTCGGCCGCCTTGGCCGGCTGGGCGCCACTGATGTCGTCCCGTTTGGCGGCCACCAGCGGAATCGAGGCCGGGGAGCCGAGCTTCGCGGTCGCCCCGGTGGTGTACGCCCCGCCGGAGGACTCGGTCAGCCCGGCGTCCGGACGGGGGTGGGCGCCGGGGAACGGCGGCGACTCGGTGAACGAGTCGTGCACGCTCACCCACATGGCATTGGCCACGCCCTTGTCCGGGTCCTGCTCGTAGACCAGCCGGAAGATGATGCCCGCCGCCAGCATCGAGATCGCCATCGGCATGAAGACGATCAGCTTGAAGGCGGTGGCCCAGCGCACCCGTTCGGTGAGCACGGCGAAGATCAGGCCGAGGGCGGTGGAGACGGTGGGGGCCAAGATGAGCCAGATGACGTTGTTCTTGATCGCCGTCTTGGTCGCGTCGTCGGAGAACATCTCCTGGTAGTTGTCCAGGCCGACGAAGCCGTTGCCGCTCGCGTCGAAGAAGCTGCGGTAGACGGAGTAGCCGATCGGATAGACGACGAGCGCGCCGAGCAGGGCCAGCGCGGGCAGCAGGAACACCGCGGCCAGCCACGGCCGGGTGCCCAGGACGCTCTTCTTCCTTTTCCCGGCTTCAGCCGGTGGTACGGACGGTGCCCGGCCAGGCGTGGCCGCGCCGTCCGCTGTCGCGGTCGACATGATGTGGATCTCCCGGTCGGGTCGTCAGTTCTGGTACGCCTTGGCCGCGTCGGCCTCCAGCTGGCGCTGGATGCCTTTGACGTTCCTCGGGTTCTTGAGGAAGTCCTGGAGCGCTTTCCACTCGCCCTGGGCCGGCTTTCCGCCGAAGGAGGCCGGAGCCTGGTCGGACATGTCGAACCGGAAGTCGTTGCCCGCCGAGACCAGCGCCTTGGCGATGTCGCGCAGTGGCGCGTTGGGGTAGGCGCTGAGGTCGAGGGACTTGTTCGCCGAGATGAAGCCGCCGGAACTCGCCCAGATATGGGCCGCGTCGGGCGAGGCCAGAAAGGTCAGCAGCGCCTGCGACGCCTTGCTCCGCTTCAGCGCCACGGCCGCGTCGCCACCGGTGACCACCGGAGGCTTCTCGCCCACCGCGGGGAACGGGAACACCTTGGCGTCGCCGTCGAGCTCCGCACCCGCGTCGGCCACGTTGGCCGCGACGAAGTCGCCTTCGAAGACCATGCCCGCGTCCGGCTCGGCGGCGTTGCCGAAGGTCTTGGTGACCGAGTCCGGGAACGCGGTGTGCAGCGCGCCGTCCCTGCCGCCCGCGAGCAGCCCCTTGGTGCCCCACAGCTCGGCCAGCGTGGTCAGCGCCTCGGTGACGGACGGATCGGTCCACTTGATCTTGTGCTGGGCGAGCTGGTCGTACTTCTCCGGACCCGCCTGGGAGAGATAGACGTTCTCGAACCAGTCGGTGAGCGTCCAGCCGTCCTGACCGCCGACGGAGATCGCGTCGGTGCCGGAGTCGGACACCAGCTGGGCCTGTGCGAGGAAGTCCTTCCAGGTCTTCGGCTCCTTCGCGCCCGCGTAGTCGAACGCCGAGGTGTTGTACCAGACCAGGGACTTGTTGCTGGCCTTGAAGTACACCCCGTACTGGGTGCCCTTCCAGGCGCCCAGATCGCGCCAGCCCTTCGCGAAGTTCTTCTTCAGCTGCGCCTCGGTGGCCGCGTCGACCGGCTTGGCCCAGCCCTTCTTCGCGAACTCGCGGAGCACCCCGACCTGTCCGACCATCGCCACATCGGGCGGTGCGCCACCGGCGACCTTCGAGCCGACGAAGGCCGACATGTCGTCGCCGCTGGGCACGAAGGACACCTTGGCCCCGGTGCGCTTCTCGAACTCCTTCAGAACCTTGGTGAAATTCTCCTGTTCGGTACCCGTCCACACCGCGGTGACCTGGAGCTTCTGGCCCTTCAGGCTGGGCAGCTTCACCGTGACCGGCGGCGGACTGCCGCCTGCCGTGTCCCCGTCGTCGCCGCCGCAGCCCGCGGCGGTGAGTGTGAGCGCTCCCACCGACAGCAGGGCCACCGCGGCCCGTGTCAAACGCTTCGTCCGAAGCGATTCGTGCATCCCCGTGTTCCCTCCGATGCCGACCGCCCCCGTGCGGCCGTGTCCCGTGCGTCAGTCCTACGCCCCGTAACCGAACGTCGCAATACCGCTTTCGGCGTCAACTCGCGTCAACTCATCGATCGTGACCACGATGTGATGAATAGTCAGACAGGAGTCGGGAGGGAACGGGGCAGGGGGGTCAGAGGGGAGGATGGGAAGATCGACTCGGAAAGCCGGTCAGGAGCGGAAAGCCGGTCGGGAACGGTCGGGAACGGGTCGGGAACGGTCAGATCAGCGCGGGCGCGGTGGACGCGTCCGCCGACTGGGCGGCGCGTTGGAGCGCACTGGCCAGCAGCGCCAAGTCCGTTGGTCCGTTGCCCAGTTCGCGCAGCGGCCGCCGGGTCGGCGGATCACCCATCCGCTCCCATTCGAGCGGCACCACGGTGGGCCGCTGGGTCGCGGTCCGCGGTATCCGTCCGGTCACCCGCCCCGCCTGGAACGGGGTCGCCAGCCCGCCCCCGGGGCCGAACAGCCGGCCCCGGCCGGGGGTGTGCTCGCCCGGCGAGGCGGCGGTGGCGGAGGCGGCTGTCGTCACGGTGGGTGTTGCTGGGGCGGTGGGGCCGGAGGGGGTGCCGGACGCGTCGGGTGGTTCCGCGGCGTCCAGGGCGAGGGGCAGGGACTCCAGGGAGACCCGCAGCCCGGCGCGCTCGACCACCGCCGTCTCCGCCGTACGCTCCGGCCGCCCCGAGGCCGCCACCAGATGCACCCCGAGCCGGGCCCCGTCCCGTGCGACGGCCTCCAACGCCCGGACCACCGACCCGGCGGCCGGTCGCCCGGGGCTGCCGAGCGCGGGGGCGACCAGCGCGTCGTAGTCGTCGACGAGCACGACGAGCCGCGGCAGCGGGCGATACCCGGCGAGGGCGCCGGGGGCCGCCTGCCGCTGCCCGTGCGGTCCGTACTGCTCGCGCTGGGCGCGCAGATTGAGGGTGCGCGAGGTGTCGCCGGACGGCGGATCGACATCCCCGGGCGCGCGGGGCGCCACCACCCGGGCCCCCCGGTCGCCGGAGGCCGCGTACGAGCCGGAGCCCCCGCCCCGGCCCGGACCACCGGTGGCCGAGCGGGCGGGGGTGTGCGGGTCGGTGCCGGACCGGTGGGTGGCGTGACCGCCGGGGCCGGGCCCGCCGGTGGCGTGACCGCCGGTCGCTTGGTTCTCGGTGTTCGGCTGGCCGGTGGTGCGTCCGCCGGATTCCGTGCCGGTGGTGTGGCCGCCGGTGGCGCGACCGCCGGTGGCCGGGCGCTCGGTGTTCGGGTGGCCGGGGTTGCGCCCGTCGGATTCGGTGCCGCCGACCGCGGGCCTGCCGGTGGTGTGGCCGCCGGTGTTCGACCCGCCGGTGGTGTGGCCGCCGGTGGCCGGGCGCTGGGTGTTCGGCCGGCCGGTTGCGGATTGGCCGGTGGTGTGGCCGCCGGAGTCCGACCGGCCGCTGGGCTGGCCACCTATGGGCTGCGCACCGGTGGTGCGCCCACCCGATTCCGTACCGCCGGTCGCGGGCCTGCCCGGAGTGTGCGCACCCGTGGCGGACCGGCCAGTGGAGCCACTGCCGGTGGCCTGCGCGCCGATGACCGGGCCGCCGGAGACCGATCGGCCTGTGGGCTGCGTGCCGCCCGCCCCCGGACCGCCGCCTTCCGCCAGGCCGTCGGGGCCCCCGGGGCGGTCGGTGTGCCAGGTGGTGAAGTCCTGGGGGCCCAGCAGTTCGGCGCGGCGCTTGAGCTCCGAGCTGAGCGCCTGCGCGAACTCCCGCATCCGCACCGGGTCGGACGCCGCCAGATACGTCGAGACGTGCGGCAGGTCCGTGCACACCCGCAGCCCCTCGCCGCCGCCCCCGGTGCCTCCACCGCCCCCGGACCCGGCGCCCGCGCCGTCGACCAGCACCAGCTCCAGCCGGTCAGGCCGCTCGGCGGCCGCGAGCGAGGCGGCCAGCGACCGCAGCAGTTCCGTCTTGCCGGTGCCCGCCGCGCCGTCGACCGCCAGATGCGGGCCGTCGGCGGCCAGATCGACCGCCAGCGGGCCGTGCGGCCCGGCGCCGAGCACCGCCTGCGCCCGGCCGCCCGCCGGGACCTCGTCGGCCGCCGCGGCCCAGCGCGCCAGCAGCGACGCGGGCGTGGCCCGGGCGAGCCCCAACTCGTCCAGCAGCCGGGCCTTGTCCGGCAGCGGGGTGGTCGGCAGTCGCCCGGGACCGTCCGTACCGCCCTGTGCGGAGGCGGCCAGGCGCAGTGGAGCGAGCGCCCGCGCGAACCGCTCGGCCCACGCCCCCGATACCGCGTCCACGGTCACGGCCGTGGTGGACCCGGCCGAGCCCGTCGGCCCGCGGGTGCCGAACGGGTCGCCGCCGATGGGCTGGTGGATGTCGTCGCGGTGCACGATCTGCAGTCCCGTGGCCACATCACCGCTCAGCAGCGCGGCCACTCCGCAGGCCGCGAAGGCCGTGGACGTCGAGCGCGCGGTCTCGTAGCTCCGCGGCAGCGGGGACGCCGGCGAGGCGGCCGGGGCCTCGGCCAGACACACCAGATGGATTCCGGCGGCCTGGCCACCGGTGGCCAGGTTCGCGAGCGTCTCGCGCAGCGAGGCCGGTCCGGGGTCGCCGTCCACGAGCACCACCGTGTACGGCCCGGAGTGGCGGGCCGCGGCCGAGGCCACGGCGGCGGGGGGAGCGGTGGCCCACGACGGGCCGAGCGGCCCGTCCTCCAGCCGCCGCGCCAACTCGGCCGCGCGCGCCGCCGCCTGCTCGGTGTCGTAGGCCAGCAGCAACCGGCAGTCCTGCCCGCGCAGCGGGCGCACCTGCGGCAGCCAGCCCAGCCATGACCACTCGGCGAGCCGCTGCTCGACGGTACGGGCGCGGTCCGTACTGATCAGGACGATCTCCAGCGCGGAGGGCGAGTGCAGCGCCGCGAGCTGCGCCACCACCGACCGGGCGAGCCCGGCCAGCCGGGCGCGCGGCCCGGCCAGGCCCAGCGAACCGGCCTGCCGCAGCGGGATGGTGACGGGGGCGGCGGGCAGCAGCCCGCCCTCGGCCGTCAGCCGGTCGGCCGAGCCGAGCCGCACGGTGAGCGCGTCCGGATGGTCCGGGCCGCGCTCCCACAGCCGCGGTCCGGGGCCGAGCGCGGTCATCAGCACGGCGGCGGGATCCGGCCACCGCAGCTGCAGCGCTTCCGCCTCGGCCGCCGCCCGCTCCGCCGCGCCGCGCGCGTCACCGTCGTCACGCTCTTCGGCCCGCTCACCCTTCCCGGCGGCGAACTGCCGTACCCAGGCTCCTATTCCGCGCCGCCGGGGCTGCGCCCCGGGAACGTCGAAGGTGTACGCGCGCGGATGCGCATGCGTCCCGTCCAGCCGGCCGCCGGCCGGCCGGGAACCCCCGCCCTCCCGGCCGGACCCGGACCCGCCCGCGCGGCCCGCCTCGGCTTCCGACCGCCCGTCGCGGCCGGGGCGCGAGCCGGTTTCGTCGTACGACGCGCTGCCGTGGGAGGCGCCGTACGACGCGCCGTCGCGCGCTGTGGGGCCGTCATATGTCGCGCTGCCGTGCCCCCGGTGGGCACCGGGTGAGGGGCCGTCGGCCGATCGGCCGGAGCCGCCCGCGGGGGCACCGGAGCCCCACCCCGGCTCGCCGGGGTGCGCGTGGCGTTCGTCACGTCGGGCGGGGGGGCCCGGTTCATGGGTGGTGTGGCGGACGTCATGCTCTCCGCCGCGCCCGCCGCCGTCACCGTCCGTGACCGGGACCCACCCCATGCCGGGGTGGCGAGTGGGGGGCGTCCATGAGCCCTCGGCGGAGTGGGTGGCGCCGCCGTACGGAACGCCGGTCCAGGGTCCCTCCGCGTGGCCGAGCGCCCCGGTGTCCGGCCGCGGCGCGATCCGCAGATGGCCCTCGCCGTCCGGGTGGGCGGGGAGCCGGGGCGGGGCCGAGGGGGCCGCGCCGGGCGTCCGCAGCCGCAGCGCGGACTCCCCGATGCGCAGCAGCGCCCCCGGCGTCAGCGGCACCGGATGGGTGCCGACGGGGGCGCCGTCGGCCGCCGTGCCGTTGGTCGAGCCGAGGTCGGCGACGGTCACCCGGCCGTCCTCGGCGACCGTCACCGCGCAGTGCAGCCGGGAGACGTCGGGGTCGTCGAGCGGGACGTCCGCGTCAGCGGAGCGGCCGACGCGGACCTGGCCGCCGTGGAGCAGATGGACCCCGCCCGCGTCGGGTCCGGCGACCACGTCCAGATGGACCGCGGCCTCGGCGACGGCCGCCTCGGGCAGCCCGGGGGAGCCCGCGTACGCCGGGGAGCGGTCGGGGTCGGCCGGGGCGTGCAGGGAGAGCACCGCGCCGTCCACCAGTGGCGGCTCGCCGAGCGCGCAGCGCTGCGGGTCCAGCCGCTCGGTCCCGGCGTACAGCACGACAGTCCCGCCGCCCGCACCACCCCCGCCCGCGCCCGCCTCGCTCCCGGCCGCGGCCACCGCCGTGGCCAGACCGCTCGCCACCGAGGCGAGGGCCGTGCCGACCGGGGCGGTCACCAGCACGTCCACGGCGCACACCGGCGCGTGCGCGGCGGTCGGATGGCCGGAACGGCCCGGGTGGGCGCTGCGCGGCCCGAGGACGGTCAGCCGAATCTGCATACCGTCAACGGTCCCTTCTGTCCGGGGGGCCGGGCAGGGGTGCCAAGCCCCACCTCCGCCCCCAGGCCCTTCGGCACGTACAGGTCCGTACGGGGTCGTACGGGTCACGGAGCGTGAGCCCCCCGCCGCTCGGCGCTTCCGTGCTGCGTGCATCCTCGCACCTGCCGCTGACACTTCGCCCGCCGCCCGGCATTACATGATCTTGATTGGTCGGCTGGTCGGCCGAAAGTGGTTGATTGCGACCGGATCGGCCGTGGTCGAGACGGGCCGCGGTACAAGACGTACCGCCCGTGGCAACCAACTGTCCGGATCGCGCGTCTTCCCCCCGAGCCCCGCGAGGTGCCCCGCGAGTGAGGTGTCCCCAGGGGACGAGGAGGTGACAGGAGAGAACAGGAGGGGTACGGGGGAGACGACTCCCGTCCACTCCACTCGTGTGGTGATCAGTACGGACGCTCACGCGTCCCCATTACAGTGGGGCGGACGAGTACCACTGAGCAGTACAAGCGGTGCGACACATCGTGCCGCGTACGACGCAAGCGATGTACGACGCAGGCGATGTAACGACGCAAGCGATGAAGACCACGATCAGGGAGCGCATGACGTGCGGCCGGTAGGCAGCAAGTACCTGCTCGAGGAGCCGCTCGGACGCGGAGCCACGGGCACCGTCTGGCGAGCCCGCCAGCGGGAGACGGCGGGGGCCGAGGCCGCCGTGGCCGGGCAGCCCGGCGAGACCGTCGCGATCAAGGTCCTCAAGGAGGAGCTCGCGAACGACGCGGAGATCGTCATGCGCTTTCTCCGCGAGCGATCCGTGCTGCTCCGGCTCACCCACCCCAATATCGTGCGCACCCGCGACCTGGTGGTGGAGGGCGATCTGCTCGCCCTGGTCATGGATCTGATCGACGGTCCCGACCTCCACCACTACCTGCGCCGCAACGGCCCGTTCACCCCCGTCGCCGCGGCCCTCCTCACCGCCCAGATCGCCGACGCGCTCGCCGCCAGCCACGCCGACGGCGTGGTGCACCGGGACCTCAAGCCCGCCAACGTGCTGCTCGCGGGCACCGGTGAGGGCCAGGAGATGCACCCGATGCTGACCGACTTCGGCATCGCGCGCCTGGCGGACTCGCCCGGTCTCACCCGCACCCAGGAGTTCGTCGGCACCCCGGCCTATGTGGCGCCGGAGTCCGCCGAGGGCCGTCCGCAGACCTCCGCCGTCGACATCTACGGCGCGGGCATCCTGCTGTACGAGTTGGTGACCGGCCGTCCGCCGTTCGCGGGCAACACGGCCCTGGAGGTGCTGCACCGGCATCTGAGCGAGGAGCCGCGCCGCCCCACCACCGTGCCCGAACCGCTGTGGACGGTGATAGAGCGCTGTCTGCGCAAGAACCCCGATGAGCGCCCCAGCGCCGAGAGCCTGGCCCGCGGCCTGCGTGTGGTCGCGTCGGGTATCGGGGTGCACGCCTCGGCCGCGCAGGCGGAGGCGGCGCTCGGCGTCGCCGGTCTGCTCGCACCGGATCCGGCGCCCGCGCCGGTGCCGGACACCGCACCCGCCGGCTCGGCCGACCCCACCCAGGCGCTGCCGACCAACGCGCCCTCGTACGACCCGGCCGCGGCCACCAATGTGCTGCCCACCACCGGACCGGACGCCGACCCCACCCAGGTGATGTCGCCCACCGGTTCCGGGGACGCCGACCCGACGCGCGCGATGCCGCCCATGCCGCCCGGCGCACCGGGCGGGGACGATCACCCCTGGCAGAACCAGCTCCGCGCGGCCCGCGACCGCAACGATCAGACGCAGGTCCAGTACCTCGATCCGAGCGAGGACCCGCTGCGCCGCCGCCCCCAGCGCCGCCCGGCACCTCAACAGCCGTACCAGCAGCCCCAGCAGCCCCAGCAGCCGCCGCGGCATCAGCAGCGCCGCCAGCAGCCGCCGCCGTACCAGCAGCCCCAGAACTACGCCCCGGCGCCGCACCACCCGCAGCAGCCGCAGCCGCAGCGCTACGCCCCGCCGCCGCAGCAGCCCGAACCGCGCCAGCCCCGGCAGCGCGGCTCCAACCCCAACCGGATGAAGATCCCGGGCCTGGGGTGCCTCAAGGGCTGTCTGTTCGTGATCGTGGTCCTGGTGGTGGGCTCCTGGCTGGTCTGGGAGCTGACCCCGCTCAAGGACTGGGTCGCCGAGGGCAAGGGCTACTGGGACGCCATCAGCGACGGGGTCTCCGACGTCAAGAAGTGGATCTCCAAGCTGGACGGACCGTGACGGGCTGGGGAGTTGTCCCACTGACGGGCCGACCGGCTGACGGGCTGACGGGCTGACCGGCTGACGGGCCGTCCGGAACCGTCCCCGTTTCCGCTCCCCTACCGCCGCTTCGGTGATTTGTCGACATCCGAAGGGTGTTTTCCGCCGCAGAAGTGACAGTTGGCGTGGTCTGGCGCACCCAACGCGCCAGTAGCCGCGTAGCTTTGTCGCCAACGTGCCCCCTGTCGGAGGATTCGGAGCTGTCTTGTCACGGAAGATCGGCAGCCGGTACACCGCGCATCAGGTCCTGGGACGCGGCAGCGCCGGCACGGTGTGGCTGGGCGAGGGGCCCGAGGGCCCCGTCGCCATCAAGCTCCTGCGCGAGGACCTCTCCTCCGACCAGGAGCTGGTCGGCCGTTTCGTACAGGAGCGCACCGCGCTGCTCGGCCTCGACCACCCGCGGGTGGTCGGGGTGCGCGACCTGGTGGTCGACGGCAACGACCTGGCGCTCGTCATGGACCTGATCCGCGGTACGGATCTGCGCACCCGGCTGGACCGCGAGCGGCGGCTCGCCCCGGAGGCGGCGGTCGCCATCGCCGCGGACGTGGCCGACGCGCTGGCCGCGGCGCACGCCGCCGGGGTGGTGCACCGCGACGTCAAGCCGGAGAACGTGCTGCTGGACATGCAGGGCCCGCTGGGCCCGGGCGGCTCGCATCCGGCCCTGCTCACCGACTTCGGTATCGCGCGCCTGGTCGACGCCCCCAGCCGGATCCGCGACCGGCAGCCCGCCCGCGGCCAGCAGCAGGGCCAGGGCCGCTCGCCGAACCCGCGCAGCGTCATCGGCACCCCGGACTATCTGGCCCCCGAGATCATCGAGGGGCTGCCGCCGCGCGCGAGCGTCGATGTGTACGCCCTGGCCACCGTGCTGTACGAGCTGCTGGCCGGGTTCACCCCGTTCGGCGGCGGCCACCCCGGCGCGATCCTGCGCCGCCATGTGACCGAGACCGTGGCGCCGCTGCCCGGGGTCCCCGACGAGCTGTGGCAGCTGCTGCTCCAGTGCCTGGCCAAGGCGCCCGCCTCCCGGCTGCGCGCCTCCGAGCTGGCGACGCGGCTGCGCGAGCTGCTGCCGAGCCTGGCCGGATATCCGCCGCTGGACATCGACGAGCCCGATGAGCAGGCGGAGGAGGAGCGCGAGGGCGGTTACGAGGAACCCGTCCACCGGGCCCCGGCCGCCGGGCAG
Organism: Streptomyces sp. NA02950; assembly: GCF_013364155.1. Classification (NCBI taxonomy): domain Bacteria; kingdom Bacillati; phylum Actinomycetota; class Actinomycetes; order Kitasatosporales; family Streptomycetaceae; genus Streptomyces; species Streptomyces sp. NA02950. Next base: position 5,790,765 of record NZ_CP054916.1, read on the forward strand.
CCGCCCCGCCGGCGCGGCGCGGTGCCGCTGGTCCCCGGCGCCGTACCCGACTCCAGCCGGGACACCCACACCAGCATGCGGGTGCCCAGCGCCGACGAGCTCGCGGGCGGCGCCCACGGCACCGCCCGCGCCCCCCGGATGCACGGCCAGCGCCGGGCGGGCTCGGCCCGCAACCGTCCCTCGGAGGCGGTGCGCCGCCGCCGGGTGAAGGCCGCGGTGGTCTCGGTGGCGGCGCTGATCGTGATCGCGGTCGGCGGATGGCTGGCCACCGGCGGCGACGACGGGGGCGATCCGCCCAAGGGAGGGGAGCACTCCAGCTCCCAGGACGCCGGGACTCCCTGACCCGGGCCGGTCAGTCTTCCGTAGCGGTTACGCTGGTGCCGTGGCAGTCGTCGATGTATCCGAAGAGCTGAAGTCCCTCTCCTCGACCATGGGGTCGATCGAGGCCGTCCTGGACCTCGAGAAGATGAGGGCCGACATCGCCGTGCTCGAGGAGCAGGCGGCGGCCCCGTCCCTGTGGGACGACCCGGAGAACGCGCAGAAGATCACCAGCAAGCTCTCCTATCTCCAGGGGCAGCTGCGCCGGACCGAGGAGCTGCGCGGCCGTATCGACGATCTCGAGGTGCTCTTCGAGCTCGCCGCGGACGAGGGCGACGATGACGCCCGCGCCGAGGCCGAGACCGAGCTGGACGCGGTGCGCAAGGCCGTCGACGAGATGGAGGTGCGCACCCTCCTGTCCGGCGAGTACGACGCCCGGGAGGCGGTCGTCAACATCCGCGCCGAGGCGGGCGGTGTCGACGCCGCCGACTTCGCCGAGCAGCTCCAGCGGATGTATCTGCGCTGGGCCGAGCGCCACGGCTACAAGACCGAGGTCTACGAGACCTCGTACGCGGAGGAGGCCGGTATCAAGTCGACCACCTTCGCCGTCCAGACCCCGTACGCCTACGGCACCCTCTCGGTCGAGCAGGGCACCCACCGGCTGGTGCGGATCTCGCCGTTCGACAACCAGGGCCGTCGCCAGACGTCGTTCGCGGGTGTCGAGGTGCTGCCGGTGGTCGAGCAGACCGACCACATCGAGATCGACGAGTCCGAGCTGCGGGTCGATGTCTACCGCTCCTCCGGCCCCGGCGGCCAGGGGGTCAACACCACCGACTCCGCGGTGCGGTTGACCCATATCCCCACCGGCATCGTGGTCTCCTGCCAGAACGAGCGCTCGCAGATCCAGAACAAGGCCACCGCGATGAACGTCCTCCAGGCGAAGCTGCTCGAGCGGCGCCGCCAGGAGGAGCAGGCCAAGATGGACGCGCTCAAGGGCGACGGCGGCAACTCCTGGGGCAACCAGATGCGTTCCTACGTCCTGCACCCGTACCAGATGGTCAAGGACCTGCGGACCGAGTTCGAGGTCGGCAATCCGCAGGCGGTGCTCGACGGTGAGCTGGACGGCTTCCTGGAGGCCGGGATCCGCTGGCGCAAGCAGCAGGAGAAGTAACACCGAACGGTCCCCAAGTGACCGCGCCCATGGCCTTTTTGGTCACAGTCCTGTACCCATGCATCACTCAAGGAAATGCATAGCGGACATCTCGTGCGGAATGACCTTGACGGTGATTTCAGAACGGGGAAGGCTGACGCGCGGCATGCGTATGTCTGGGGCGCGTGTGAACGGGGACCTGCGGACCGCCACTCGCGGCGGTGACCGCGGAATATGACACCCCGGCGGCCGTGGCCCCGTGCATAGCTGCTCCAACGACGAGTACAGCTACTGGGGGTAGCAGGCAGATGACGAAGAAGACGCGGCTGCGGATTGCGCGCATAGCCGCCGGCGCGGTGATCGCCGCCGGTGCGTCGCTCACCGCCGCCGGCGCCGCATCGGCCGTGGGTGTGGACGTCGGCATCGGGGGCGTCGAAGCCTCGGTCAACGCCGACGACAAGGGTGTGGACGTCGGTGTCGGAGTCGGCAAGCCCGACCCGACCGACGACCCGACCGGGATCCCCACGGACCCGCCGACCGACGACCCGACCGACATCCCGACGGACCCGCCGACCGACCCGACGGACCCGCCGACCGGCGAGCCGACGGACCCGCCCACGGACGAGCCCACCGACCCGCCGACCGGCGAGCCCACGGACCCGCCCACGAGCGAGCCCACCGACCCGCCGACCGATGAGCCCACCGATGGGCCCAGCTCGCCCGCCCCGGGCGGTGGCGGCGGGAGCCACGACGGCGGCGACGACTCCAACACCTGCACGGTGGATCTCGACAGCACCAACTGCGACGACAACACCGGCACCGACAACGTCGGCTCCAAGCCGGTCGAGCAGGGCAAGGCCAAGGAGCAGCTGGCCGAGACCGGCGCGGGTGAGACCACGTTCCTGCTGCTCGGTGCCGCGACGATGATCGCGGGCGGTATCGGCTTCCGCTTTGTGCCGCGTCTGGTCAACCGCAACAACGTGGCCTGATCACAGAACGTAGCCACGATGGCCTGATCACTACGGGCTGGGCACGACGAGGGGCCCGGAGCGCTGCAGAGCTCCGGGCCCCTCGGTATGTCGCCGTATGTCTGGTGCGCGGTCGGCGACCGGACGTCACGCCGTGGCGCCGGCCATCTCATGAGCGAGCAGGGCCACCGCGATCAGCGCCACCAGCAGCGCTATCAGGGCGGCCGGCGTCAGTCCGCCGAAAAGGCCGTCCTGCTGCTGGAGGCGCTCCCTGCTCGCCCGGCAGACCGGGCAGCGGCCCTCGCTGACGGGGCTCGCGCAGTTGGCGCAGACGAGCCTGTCGTACGTCATGCGCTTTCTCCTCCCGCGCGGCGGTGCCGCAGTAGACACGGGGCCAACGCTCAGGGAAATCTGTTGGTTCCCCTTCCACTGTGCCAGCTTCCGCCCGGTTCGGCGCGCCCCGCACGATTCCATGCCGTATCCGTACCGGTTTCCGTGGCCACATCGGATGGCTCAGCGGTCAGTTTGTCAACCGTTTGCCCCCAATAGTGCCGTGAATAAACGCATCAAGGCGGATCGGCGCTGCGCGCCCGCACACGGTTCGCGTATGGTCACGCTCACCGACGGGAGCCGCCCAGGCTGCTGCCCGTACCCCTACCCAGGTCGACCGTGGTGCTTCAGTGATCCGATTCGACAACGTATCCAAGACCTACCCCAAGCAGACCCGTCCCGCACTCCGGGACGTCTCGCTCGAGATCGAGAAGGGCGAGTTCGTCTTCCTGGTGGGCTCCTCGGGGTCGGGAAAGTCCACCTTTCTGCGACTCCTCCTCCGAGAGGAGCGGGCCAGCCATGGCGCGGTCCATGTGCTGGGCAAGGATCTCGCGCGGCTGTCCAACTGGAAGGTGCCGCATATGCGCCGCCAGCTGGGGACGGTCTTCCAGGATTTCCGGCTGCTCCCCAACAAGACGGTCGGCGAGAACGTGGCCTTCGCGCTCGAGGTGATCGGCAAGCCGCGTGCCGCCATCCGCAAGACCGTGCCGGAGGTGCTCGACCTGGTGGGTCTGGGGGGCAAGGACGACCGGATGCCCGGCGAGCTCTCCGGCGGTGAGCAGCAGCGCGTGGCCATCGCGCGCGCGTTCGTCAACCGTCCGATGCTGCTGATCGCCGACGAGCCGACCGGCAACCTGGACCCGCAGACCTCCGTCGGGATCATGAAGCTGCTGGACCGGATCAACCGGACCGGCACCACCGTCGTCATGGCCACGCACGACCAGCAGATCGTGGACCAGATGCGCAAGCGCGTGATCGAACTTGAGAAGGGCCGTCTCGTCCGGGACCAGTCCCGCGGCGTCTACGGCTACCAGCACTGAAAGGACGCCATGCGCGCCCAGTTCGTCCTGTCGGAGATCGGCGTCGGTCTCCGCCGCAATCTCACGATGACCTTCGCGGTGATCGTCTCCGTCGCCCTCTCGCTCGCCCTGTTCGGCGGGTCCCTGCTCATGCGCGAGCAGGTGAGCACGATGAAGGGCTATTGGTACGACAAGGTCAACGTCTCGATCTTCCTCTGCAACAAGAACGACAAGGAGACCTCGGCCAACTGTGCCAAGGGGGCCGTCACCGAGGCCCAGAAGAAGGAGATCAACTCCGAGCTCGAGCAGATGAACATCGTGGAGTCGGTGCACTTCGAGACCAGTGAGGAGGCGTACAAGCACTACAAGGAGCAGTTCGGGGACTCGCCGCTCGCCGACTCGCTGACCCCGGACCAGATGCAGGAGTCCTACCGCATCAAGCTGAAGGACCCCGAGCGCTATGACGTGATCTCCACCGCGTTCGCGGCCCGCCCGGGGGTGCAGGAGGTCCAGGACCAAAAGGCGTTGGTCGACGACCTCTTCAACCTGCTCAACGGCATGAACTTCGCGGCGCTCGGTGTGATGACACTGATGCTGGTGGTCGCGTTGATGCTGATCGTCAATACCGTGCGGGTGTCGGCGTTCAGCCGCCGCCGGGAGACCGGGATCATGCGGCTCGTGGGCGCCTCCAGTTTCTATATCCAGATGCCGTTCATCATGGAGGCCGCCATCGCGGGGCTCCTGGGCGCGGGCTTCGCCTGCGTACTGCTGGTCGGTGGTCAGTACTTCCTGGTCAACAACTGGCTGGTGGACAAGATCGACGTGATCAACTTCATCGGCTGGGACGCGGTGCTCGCCAAGTTGCCGCTGGTGTTGGCGATCGGGCTGCTGATGCCCGCTCTCGCGGCCTTCTTCGCGCTCCGCAAGTACCTCAAGGTGTGACATTCGCCTAGGGCGCCGTAGCGGACAAGCCGCCGTACGGCGCCCGTTGGTGCCCTACACTCACCGGCATGTCGGGCCCGTGTTTGTTCGTCCAGCCCCGCCGCGTTCGCCGCGGGGCCGCCCTGACATTGATCTTCGTGAGTGTGCTGGCCACCGGCGCGGCCGTCGGCTCCTGGGACGCCGAGGCGGAGAACGGACACGGCCCCGCGGCGGACCGGATACCGGCGCACGCGGTCGTGGGCTCCGTGGAGAGCGACGAGGTGAAGGCGGCCGCGGCCGCCGCCCAGCAGGACGGCAAGTCCGGCTCCCAGGCCGCCCGCGAGGTGGTGAGCCGCAGCGGGGACCGGTGGGGCGCCGTCTACAGCGCCCGTGAGTACGAAGGATTCCGGCAGAAGCTCGACGGTGCCTACGTGGGCACCGGGATCTCCGCCCGCCAGGGCCGCGACGGCCGCATCGAGGTGGACCGGGTCCAGCCCGGCAGCCCCGCCCGCGAGGCCGGGATCCGCGCCGGTGACCGGCTGCTGGCCGTCGACGGCGTCCGGGTCACCGGGCGCCCCGTCACCGATGTTGTCGCCCGGCTGCGCGGCCATGGTGAGCGGGCCGAAGGCACCCCGGTGACCCTCGCACTGCGGCGCGACGGACACAGCCGCCGGGAGACCCTGCACCGGGCCCGGCTGGCCACCGAACCGGTGACCGTGGACCGTCTCGGCGGCCCGGACGCCGGCCCCGTACGGATCAAGGTCGACTCCTTCACCCGGGGCTCGGGCGACCAGGTCCGGCGCGCCGTACGGCACATCCCGCGGGGCGAGGGCATCCTGCTCGACCTCCGCGGCAACTCCGGCGGACTGGTCACCGAGGCCGTGACCACCGCCTCCTCCTTCCTCGACGGCGGTCTGGTCGCCACCTATGACGTCCGCGGTGAGCAGCGCGTTCTCGACGCCGAACCGGGCGGGGACATCGACAGCCCGCTGGTGGTCCTGGTCGACGGCGGCACCATGAGCGCCGCCGAGCTGCTCACCGGCGCCCTCCAGGACCGCGGCCGCGCCGTGGTCGTCGGCTCCCGGACCTTCGGCAAGGGCTCGGTGCAGATGCCCAGCGAGCTGCCCGACGGCTCGGTCGCCGAGCTCACCGTCGGTCACTACCGCACTCCGGCCGGCCGCAATGTGGACGGGGAGGGCATTTCCCCGGACCTGGCGGTCAAGGGCGACGACGGACCCAGCGCCGAGGCCCGGGCGCGCACGGTATTGAGTGGCCTCGGGGGCGGGTCCTAGTGCGAGAATGTCAGCGCTATGGCTAAAGAGACGGGTCGCAAGCTGATCGCGCAGAACAAGAAGGCGCGGCACGACTACCACATCCTGGACACGTACGAGTGCGGTCTGGTGCTCACCGGGACCGAGGTGAAGTCGCTGCGCCAGGGGCGGGCCTCGCTCGCGGACGGCTTCGCCCAGCTCGACGGCGGCGAGGCGTGGCTGCACAACGTGCACATCCCCGAGTACAGCCAGGGGACCTGGACCAACCACTCCGCGCGGCGCAGGCGGAAGCTGCTGCTGCACCGGGCGGAGATCGACAAGCTGCTCGGCAAGACCCAGGAGACCGGGCATACGCTCGTCCCGCTGGCCCTGTACTTCAAGGACGGCCGGGCCAAGGTCGAGATCGCCCTCGCCAAGGGCAAGAAGGACTACGACAAGCGGCAGACCCTCCGCGAGAAGCAGGACCGCCGGGACGCCGAGCGCGCGATCTCCGCCGCCCGCCGCCGCCAGCGGGCCTGACCTGTGCTGCCTGGCTGCTGCCACAGCGGGAATGATGTGGCAGCGTCGCGCGTTGTTCACCTATGATGGCTGCACGCACACCCCCTGCGGGGTGGGTGTCACCTTGAAAACACCACATGGGGATGATCGGTTTCGACAGCGGCTGTCGAAGCAGGGGAAGCGAGCCGAGGAAGCGGCAATGATCTCGTAAACCATATGCCGAAACCAATAATCGCCAACACCAAGCGCGATTCCTTCGCCCTCGCTGCCTAAGTAGCGACATGCGAAGTGTCAGCCCGGGGATGTTCCCGACCCGGATCCTGGCATCAGCTAGGGAACTCCACCGTTAGCCCCGGTCACGGGGGTTAGCGGGAAAACAAACAGTGACTGAGCCCGTCGGAGACTTGTCCGTGTGATCTCCGGGGCCGAGAAAAGCACAGCGGACTGCGCTCGGAGAAGCCCTGTTTCCGCACCGGTGGACGCGGGTTCGATTCCCGCCATCTCCACTCATCCCATGCGACGAAGGCCCCGCCGGAAGGCGGGGCCTTCGTCGGTATGCCCGGCATGGGCGATTGCTTGGGGGTGGAAGTCCCCTGGGGGAAGAGGTGGTGCTAACCCCGAGCCGGAGGCAACGGCGTCATCGTGAGGTGGGGTCGGGAGGAAGCCCGAGGCGAGACCTGGGCACTGAGGAACACGAACCGTGTATGAGGCGTGCTGGTCGGGTGAGCCCGCCGACGAGGGTGAAGCCCGTCACTGCCAAGAAGGCCAGTGCGTAAACGCGGCAGCGGTCCAGGGACAGTGATCGTTCTTATCCGGGGAGGTCTGTCCGGGTGTCGGTTGTGCTGAGGTGCCGCCGCGCCGACGGTCCGCACTGGAAGGTGCGGGCTGACCGGGCAGAAGTCAGCAGAGGTCGTAGTACCAGCCGGGGTGGCCGTGAGTGCGGCGGGCTGGGAAGGGCCGAACATCGAGTGGAACGGGTGATGTGATGTCTGCTCGTGCCGGGCACGATGACCGCAGCAAGTCCGCGTCAGTGGTGCCGTCCGGGGAGGGACCGGTGCATTCCGGCGATGTCCTGGCGGAGCGTAGTGTCCGGTCGGCGCGTCTCACGGAAGACGTTCACCGCGAACAGGAACCCGCCTTGTGGGAGTTGATGCTCTCGAAGGAGAACCTGCTCGCGGCGCTCAACCGCGTCGAAGCGAACCGGGGGGCTCCCGGGGTGGACGGGATGACCACGGCGGAGCTTCGTCCGTGGTTGCTGGTGCACTGGCCCGTTGTCCGGGCTGAGCTCGATGCGGGCACTTACCGGCCGGCGCCGGTCCGTCAGGTGATCATCCCGAAGCCTGGCGGCGGTGAGCGGATGCTGGGGGTGCCGCGGGTGCTGGACCGCTTGATCCAGCAGGCTATCGCGCAAGTGCTCGTGCCCGTTTTCGACCCGCAGTTTTCGGGGTCGTCCTTCGGGTTCCGTCCCGGCCGGTCCGCTCATCAGGCGGTCAGGGTCGCGAGGCGGGCGATCGAGGACGGCCACCGGTGGGTCGTGGACCTTGATCTGGACCGGTTCTTCGACCGGGTTCAGCACGATGTCCTGATGGCGCGGGTCGCGCGGAAAGTCAGTGACCGCAGGGTCTTGAAGTTGATCCGCAGGTACCTGGAAGCCGGGATCATGGTGGACGGCGTGAAGATGCCGAGTGCGGAGGGAACCCCGCAGGGGTCGCCGCTTTCGCCCGTCTTGTCGAACGTCATGCTCGACGACCTGGACCGGGAGCTGTTCAGGCGCGGTCACCGGTTCGTGCGTTACGCCGACGATGTGCGCGTCTTCGTGCGGAGCGAACGGGCCGCCCACAGGGTGCTTGCCTCGGTCACGGCTGTGGTCGAGCAGCGGTTGAAACTGAAGGTCAACCGGGAGAAGTCAAGAGTTGTCCGAGCGTCCGCCGCCATGCTGCTGGGGTTCGGCTTCTACTTCACCCGGAACGGGGTCAGGATCCGGATTGACCCGAAGGCGCTGGCGCGCTGGAAGGCGAAGATCCGGGAGCTGACCTCACGCCGGTGGAGCATCGCGATGGACGAACGGATCGCGAAGATCGACCGGTTCATGACCGGGTGGATGGGCTACTTCCGGATCTCGGATGCCTCCAGGGCGTTCCGGGACCTGGACGAGTGGTTCCGCCGCAGGATGCGGCAGATCCGCTGGAAGGAATGGAAGCGTCCCAGGACGCGCCAGGCCATGCTGCGAAAGCTCGGCATCAGCGAGCGGCTCTCCCGTGAATGGGGAGGCACCAGCAAGGGCTACTGGCGGGTCGCGGGGTCTCCCGTCCTTGCGCGGGCACTGCCCAATGCCTACTGGGACGATCTTGGTCTGCGCACGCTCAAGCCGACCTGGCAACGGTTGAGATCAGCTGGATGAACCGCCGGATGCGTGGCCCGCATGTCCGGTGGTGTGAGAGGAGGGACGGGCGACCCGTCCCTCCTACTCGATTGTCGCACCGGCTTCACCGACCTGCCCGTAGCGCCCGTTCGCCCGCGCTCGGCGCGGCCAGCGCCAGTCGGCGGTGGGTTCGGCGGAGCATCAGCCGGGCCATCACCGGGTGTATGCGTCTGACCACGCCGAAGTAGAGGCGGCCGCGTGCGTTGTGCGTCCGTACGACCGTGCTGAGGGTGACCTGGCCGGACTCGACGAGGATGGACGCCCGGAAGTCCAGGTGTCCGGCGTCCTCGCCCAGCAGCACTTCGCCGTCCGCGCGGCCCACGACGGGGAAGGGGGCGCCGCGCAGCACGCCCCGCCATGACTCCGGGTCCCGCGGCATCCCCGGGGCGAGTTCCATGCACCAGGCGTCGGAGAAGTCGGTCCGCTCGAAGGCCGCGCGGGCCAGCCGGGCGGCGGCCGGTATCGGTGCCGCGACCGGCCTGGCCCACAGCACCCGGTTGAGCAGCCGGACCCATGGCGACCAGAGGAGGGGAGCCCGGTGCGTCCCGGCCGCCACCCGCTCGATGTTGTCGAAGATCTCCTCGACCACGGTGTCATGCGCCCAGCGGATGGCCAGGGCCCACACCAGCAGGTGCGCGCCGCGCTGCCGCTGTTCCAGTACGTGGCGGACCCGGCAGCGGCCGGGTTCCAGCGGTTCGACGACCAGTTCGTGGAAGCCGTTGTCCCCCGGCGCGAAGTCGAACCGGACCCGTCGGCCCGGCTCGTAGGCGCTGACCGTGTAGCGGACGAAGCCATGGCCGCCCTCGGCGCCGACGCCGAGCGGGCGGTCGAAGCGCATCGGTGGCCAGGCCGGGCTCGGCCAGATCGGATCGTACTCCGAGGAGAGCTGGTCGAGCAGGGCCCCGACCGCTTCGGCCGGGGCCTCGATGGTGCGTTCGTGGATGTTGCGGACCGTACGCATGCGTACTGTGCACCTCCATACGCTGCCGTATGTTTTACCGTACGGTACCGTATGGTCATGGTGCAGCGGCGAGCGAGGGCCCCCCGGGAGGACGGCGCGAAGCGGCGGCTGAGCGCGCGGGACTGGGCGGACGCGGCGCTCACCGTCATCGGCGAAGGCGGGCTCGCGGCGGTCGCGGTCGAACCGCTGGCCACCCGTCTGGGAGCCACCAAAGGCAGCTTCTACTGGCACTTCCCCCATCGGGAGGCGCTGATCGAGGCCGCGCTCGCACGGTGGGAGGAGATCTCCACCGAGGCGATCATCACCGAGCTGGAGCACGAACCGGATCCCGAGCGGCGGCTGCGCAGGCTCTTCGCGGAGGCGACCGCGGCCGCCGCGGACGACCCGCTCGAGGTGTCCCTGCTGGCCACCGCCGCCCATCCGCAGGTCCCCGCGGCGCTGGGGCGGGTGAGCGAGCGCAGGATCGGCTATCTGGCGCAGCTCTTCACCGAGCTGGGCTTCCCGCCGGACGACGCCCGCCGCCGCGGCCTGCTGGCGTACACCGCCTATCTCGGCCACACCCAGCTGGTCCACGCGGTGCCGCGGACACTTCCGGCCGACGCGGAGCGGCCCGGCTATCTGGACTCGGTCATCGCCACGCTGCTGCGCCGGGACTGACCGCGCCCTGTCGCCCGGGCCCCCGGTGCGGGATGCTCCGGTGGCATGAGGAGACCTGAGAGTCGCGTGAACCGCCGTACGCGCGCCTGGATCTGGCCCGTTGTCCCCATGGTCATCGGGTTGGCCTGCACGCTCAGCTGGAGCTCCCCGGCCGGTGCGGACACCTCCCGCCCCGGGCTCGGCGGGGCCATCGACACCATCCTCGACGACCCGCTGATGAAGGGCGGCGCCGCCGGGGTGGTGGTCGCCGACGCCGGGAGCGGCGCCGTGCTCTACCGGCACCGGCCCGACGACCGGCTGATGCCCGCCTCCAACACCAAGCTGCTCACCTCCGCCGCCGCCATGGGGGTGCTCGGCCCCGACCACCGCTTCCGCACCGATGTGCTGACCGACGGCACCCGCCACGGCCGGGTGCTCCGCGGCGATCTGTACCTCCGCGGTACCGGTGATCCGACGTTGCTCGCCGCCGACTACGAGCGGCTGGCCACGTCGGTCGCCGACGCCGGGATCCGCCGGGTGACCGGGCGGCTGATCGCCGACGACACCCGGTTCGACGCCCAGCGGGTCGGCCGCTCCTGGGCCGCCGACGACGAGTCGTCCTACTACGCGGCCCAGATCTCGGCGCTGAGCGTGGCGCCGGACACGGACTACGACGCGGGCAGCGTCATCGTCGAAACCGCTCCGGGCGACCGGCCCGGTGCCCGGCCGACGGTCACGCTCACCCCGAAGACCTCGTACGTGCGCATCGAGAACCGCGCCACCACCGGCGCCGCGGACAGCGGCAGCACCCTCACCGTGGAGCGCGGCCACGGCTCCAACACCATCATCCTCAGCGGGAGCGTCCCCGCCGGGGCGGCCGCCGCCAAGGAGTGGGTCAGCGTCTGGGAGCCCACCGGCTACGCCGCCGCCGTCTTCGCCGACGCGCTGGAACGGCACGGGGTGCGCGTCGCCGGTGACACCCGGCTGGGCCGGGCCGCCCCGGACGACGCCCGGCCGCTCGCCGCCCACCGCTCCATGCCGCTGAAGCGGCTGCTGATCCCGTTCATGAAGCTGTCCAACAACATCCACGCCGAGGTGCTCACCAAGGCCATCGGATACCAGACGGCGGGGCGCGGCACCTGGACCGCCGGTCTGACCGGTATCTCCGACTGGCTGAAGAAACAGGGTGTGGACGTCGGCTCGCTGCGCCAGGTCGACGGCTCGGGGCTGTCCCGGATGGACAACGTCGCGGCCGGGCACTTCAGCGATCTGCTGCTGTCGGTACGGCACCAGCCCTGGTACGCCGACTGGTACGCCTCGCTGCCGGTGGCCTGCGACCCCGACCGCTTCGTGGGCGGCACCCTGCGCACCCGGATGTGCGGCACCCCGGCCGCGGGCAACGCGCGAGGCAAGACCGGCACCCTGACCGGGGCCTCCGCGCTCTCCGGGTACGTCACCGACGCGGACGGCCGGGAGCTGGTCTACAGCGTCGTGCTCAACAACTACCTCGCGCCGTCGGTGAAGAGCCTGGAGGACGCGATCGTGGTCACGCTGGCGAGGTCCGGCAAGGACGGCGCGGAGCCGACCCGCCCCCGCCGCCCGGCCCGCTCGGCCGGCCCCCAGAACCTGGAATGCGCCTGGTCCAAGCCGAGCCCCTGCTGAGGCGCGGCGTGGCGCGCCGCCGAGCCCCGACGGCGCGCCCTCGGCCCGGCGTGGGCCCGGCACCGCTGGGGTCCGGGCCCGCCCGCGGGCCGCGGCGGGGGTGTCCCTGGTGTCAGCGGAGCGAGAACGTGGTGAGGCGGAGGCCCTTGCCGAGGAGGAGGTAGACGTCGCGGCGGCGCGCCGCGGCGGTCAGGGGGGTGGTCACCGTGCGGTAGGTGTAGCGGGAGCCCGTGCTCGGGATGCGGGCCGTGGCGGCCGGCGGGCCGGTCGGGGAGTCGAGGCGGACCTGCACCGTGGACGTGCCCGGGGTCTCCTTCGCCGCCCGTACGGTGAACGTCGTCGCGCCCCTGCCCAGGTCCGCGTCGCGGAAGACCAGGCGCCCGCCGTCCGGGCCCGCGGCGACCGCGTCACCGCGCACCTTGGAGGCGTCGGCCAGCCGGGTGCCCGCGTAGTCGTCGAAGTCCGCCGCCCGCGTGCGGCGTGACAGATCGCGGGCCGGGATCGTCTCGCCGCGTACCGGCCACGCCGTGCGGGTGCGGATGTCGGCCGAGGAGGCGCCCACCATCAGGTCGTAGACGCCGCTCTCCACGACCCAGCGACGCCGGGTGACATCCCAGTGCGCCAGGTCGGCGGCTCGCAGCGGCAGCCGGACCGTCTTCGTCCGGCCGGGTTCCAGGGACACCCGCCGGAACGCCCGCAGCCGCAGCCGCGGCTGCTCGTCCCGGGAGACCCGCTGATGGGCGTAGAGCTGGACGACCTCGTCGCCCGCCCGGGAGCCGGTGTTGGTGACCGGGACCTCGACCCCGCCCGGCACCCGCTTCACCTGGCCGTAGCGGAAGTCGGTGTACGACAGGCCGTGGCCGAAGGGGTAGAGCGGACGGCCGCGGAAGTACTGGTAGGTGCGGTCGGACCGGATGATGTCGTAGTCGAGGATGCTCGGCAGGTCCCGCTGCGAGCGGTACCAGGTCTGGGTGAGCCGTCCGGCCGGGTTCACCCCGCCGAAGAGGACGTCGGCGAGGGCGTGGCCGGTCTCCTGGCCGGCGTGGGTGGTCCACAGCAGGGCCGGGGCGTGCTCCTGCTCCCAGTTCAGGGTGGTGGGGTAGCTGTTCTCGACCACCACGACGGTGCGCGGGTTGGCCCGCCTGACCGCCCTGACCATCTTCTCCTGCTGCCGGGCGAGGCCCATGTCGGTGCGGTCGTGGTCCTCCTTGCCGTTGATGAGCGGCATCGAACCGACCACGACGACCGCGGCGTCCGCGCCGCGCGCCGCGTCGGCGGCCTCCCGCGCCCCGTCGCGCCGCACCTCCCGGGTGTAGTGGGTGGCGTTCTCGGCGGTGACGAGGGCGAGGGTGCCGTCGTCGCGGGCCGTGAGGTACTTCTTGTCGCCGAACCAGCTCTCCTCCGCGTCGTAGCCCGCGTAGCGCAGCAGATACGTGCCGTCGGGCTGCCGCTCCAGCCGGAACTGCTGCTGGACGAACCAGCCGTTGGGCTCGGTCTGGTCGTTGACGAAGACGCCGTCGCGCAGCCCGACGTACCGGCCGTTGGCGACGGCGCGCAGGGCCGCCACCCCGCCGCCCCAGTCGAAGACGTCGAACTGCTCGGCCTCCCCGTCCGAGGTGGCGCTCTCCTGGAGCGGGGCCCCGGCGGCGCCGCTGCCCGCGGTGATGTAGCGGCCGGTCGCGGCGTTCCGCAGGGCGATGCGGTCCACGCCCTCGCGGCTGGTGACGGTGCCGGATCCGGACCGCGCCAGCCGCTCGGCGATGCCCTTCTTCGGGGTGACCCGGTAGGGCAGGGTGCCGGAGTACCAGTCGGTGTAGAGGGTGTCGGCCAGCGGGCCGACGACCGCGATCCGCTCGGCGCGCGCGGGATCCAGCGGAAGCGTCCTGTTCCGGTTCTCCAGCAGCACCATCGCCTTGGCCGCCGTCTTCCGCGCCAGCGCGCGGTGGGCCGGGCTGTTGATGACCGACGGGCCGATCTCGCCGTAGGGGCCGCCGCCGGGGTCGAACTCGCCCAGCCGGATCCGCAGCGAGAGCGTGTGCCGGACGGCCCGGTCCACGTCCGCGACGGTGATCAGCCCCTGGTCCAGCGCGCTGTGGAGCGCGGCCCGGGTGGGGCCGGGGTCGGTGTTGTCGTTGGTGAAGCTGTCGATGCCCGCCTTCAGCGCGGCGGCGTCCGCCTCGGCGGGGGTGGCGTAGTAGTTCTGCACCCCGGGCAGCAGATTGCCCGGCGCCTGGGCGTCGGTGACATGGAACAGATCGCGCTTGGTCCAGCGGCGCACGGTGTTGTCGAGGTCCGGATTGACCGTGTTGGGGCGTCCGTTGACCAGGTTGTACGCCGACATCACCCCGGTCGCGGCATCCGCGGCGATCGCGGGCCTGAACGCGCCCTCGTCGTACTCGTGCTTCACGCGGGGGCGGAGGTCGGAGGAGGTGGTGGTGCGGTTCACCTCGTTGTTGTTGGCGAGGTAGTGCTTCAGGGTGGGGGCGGTCTTGAGGTGGGAGGGGTCGTCGCCCTCCAGCCCCTTGCCGTAGGCGGTGGAGATGGCGCCGGTGAGGAACGGGTCCTCGGAGTAGCCCTCCTCGTTGCGGCCCCAGCGCGGATCGCGCAGCAGATTGACCACCGGCGCCCAGACGTTGAGCCCCCAGCCGGGCGGACGCTCCCGCTGGAAGCCGCGGGTCTCGTCGCCCACGGCCGAGCCGACCCGCCTGACGAGCGCGGGGTCCCAGGCCGAGGCGAGCCCGATCGCCTGCGGAAAGACGGTGGCCTCGCCCAGCCAGGCCACTCCGTGCAGGGCCTCGGTGCCGGTCTTGAACGACCGGATGCCGAGGCGGGGGATGGCGGGCTGGTACTGGTGGAGCAGGGAGATCTTCTCGTCCAGCGTGAGCCGGTGCAGCAGATCGTCCACGCGCTCGCGCGGCGGAAGCCGCGGATCGCGGAACGGATGGCCGGTGTGCGCCCCGGCCGGGGTCGGGCCCGTCGGCGTGAGACCGGTCAACAGGGCGGCGGCCAGGGCGGATGCGGCGAGTGCGCGGAGGGCCGCGCGGCGGCGGTGGGGCCGGGCGGCGGTGCCAGTCACGAATACGTACGTCCCCTCGGGTAGCGGCGGTTCGACGTCCGGGCGCGAAAACCGCACCGTAGCGCCGCCGCGCCCGCCACCCGCGCCCCCACACCCAGGAGTTGCCCCCATCGGCCCAGCGGGTGGGCCTCCCGGCCGGGGGCGAGGGCGCGAGACCCGGCGCCGGACGAGCGTCCTCGTCAGGCGGCCCGGGGCGCCTGTCCTGGCCCGGCCGGGCCGGTGCGGTCGTGACACCGGATCGGCCCGGCGGTCGGCCATGCCCGTGGGCTGACCGGGGTGGGCAGTGTGTCGGCCTCGTCATGGCGTGGGTTCCGCCGCTCATGGCCGAGCCCATCGCGACGGCCCGGCCGACGAGCCGCCCGCGATGCGCCGGGCCGTGGCGTACGTCCCGGGCCGGGGGCGGGCCGTGCGTGTCGGTCCCCCGGCCCGTGGGCGGGTCACCGCCTCAGCCTCCGGCCCGGTGGCCGCACCCGTACCGTCCCGCCCGTCCGATGCGGTGTCAGGTCACCGCCTGGGCCCGGTGGTGGGCGGCGCGCCGACCCGACAGGGCTCCTGCCAGGGCGAGGGTGGCGGTCGAGGCCGGGTGATGCGGGCCGGGGGCGGGCCGTGCGTGTCGGTCCCCCGGCCCGTGGGCGGGTCACCGCCTCAGCCTCCGGCCCGGTGGCCGCACGCGTACCGTCCCGCCCGTCCGATGCGGTGTCAGGTCACCGCCTGGGCCCGGCGGTGGGCGGCGCGCCGACCCGACAGGGCTCCTGCCAGGGCGAGGGTGGCGGTCGAGGCCGGGTGATGCGGGCCGGGGGCGGGCCGTGCGTGTCGGTCCCCCGGCCCGTGGGCGGGTCACCGCCTCAGCCTCCGGCCCGGTGGCCGCACGCGTACCGTCCCGCCCGTCCGATGCGGTGTCAGGTCACCGCCTGGGCCCGGTGGTGGGCGGCGCGCCGACCCGACAGGGCAGCCGCCAGGGCGAGGGCGGCGGCTGACGCCGGGGTGGTGTAGGCGGAGGTGGGGCCCAGGTGGTCGGCGGTCCAGCCGCCTGCCGCCGCGCCCGCGGAGATGCCGATGAGCAGGCCGGTGTAGACCGTCGTCATCCCCTCGTTGAGACGGGCGGCCGGGACCAGCCGGTGGACCAGGGACATCCCGGTGATCATCGTGGGGGCCGTGGCCATGCCCGCGAGGAAGAGCAGCGGGGCCAGCGTCGCCAAGCTGTCCGCCGCCAGCAGCGGCAGGACCGCCACGGCCATGGCGGCCACCCCCGCCATGAAGCGGGTGGGCAGGGCGCCGCGCAGCGGAAGCGCCCCGAAGGCCAGCCCCGCCACGCAGGATCCGGCCGCCTGGAGGGCGAGGACGGCGCTGCTCGCCTCGGCGCCGCCGAGGGACCGTACGGTGGCGACCGTCGCGACCTCCATGGAGCCGAACACCGCGCCCGTCGCCAGGAAGGTGAGCAGCAGCGCCCACAGCCCCGGGGTGCGCGTCAGCGGGACGGCGCGCTCCCCGGCGGCGGGGCGCGGGTGCGGCGGCGGCTCGGTGCGGCGCTGGGCGGCGAACAGCAGGGTGCCGGTCACCAGCAGCGCCGCCGCCGTGAGCAGCCCGGCCTCCGGGAAGACCGTCGTGCACAGCACCATGGCCAGCGCCGGGCCCACCATGAAGCACACCTCGTCCACGACCTGCTCGAACGAGGCGGCCGTGTGCCGGGCGGCCGCGTTGTCGTGGTGCAGCGCGGCCCAGCGGGCGCGGGTCATCGAACCGAGGCTGGGGACACCGGAGGAGCCCGCGGCGCACAGGAACAGCGCCCACGCCGGGGCGTCGTGGTGGACGCACAGCACCATCGCGGTGGAGCCCAGCGCGAACACCGCCACGGCGGGCACCGCGACCCTCGCCTGGCCGTGCCGGTCCACCAGCCGCCCGAGCAGCGGCCCGGTCACCGCCGTGACCGCCACCCCGGTCGCCGAGACGGCACCCGCCAGCGCGTAGGAGTCCCGTGCGATGGCGATCATGAGCACGTTGGCGACGCCGAGCATCGCCCCCGGCAGCCGTCCGACGAACGCCGCCAGCGTGAAGGCCGCCGCCCCGGGGGCGGCGAAAAGCCGTCGGTACGGGGCGAGGAACCCGCCGCGGCGGGCCGGGCGACGGGCGGGGCGGCGCACCCGGCGGCGGGGCGGCGGGACACGGCGGACGACGGGCCGGGAGGCAAGGAAAAGGATCACTCCTTTACGGTCCCGGCCGCCCGCGTGTCCCGTCCAACACCTGATCGGGCCCCATTGACGCATCTGGGTTGTCAATATGGTGGGGTGAACCGGGACATCGAACCGCGGCTGCTGCGGGCCTTCGCCGCCGTCGCCGACGAGCTGCACTTCACCCGTGCCGCCGCCCGCCTCTACGTGGCCCAGCAGGCGCTGAGCCGCGACATCCGCAGGCTGGAACGGGAGCTGGGCGCGGAGCTGTTCGTCCGGACCACCCGACAGGTCGCGCTGACCGCCGAGGGCGAGCGGCTGCTGCCGTACGCACGACGGGTGCTCGCGGCGCAGGACGAGCTGGCCGCCGCCGTGGGCGGCGGCACCGGCCGTCCGCTGCTGGTGGACGTGGGCGCGCCGGTCAGCACCGGCGCCCGGGTGCTGGACGAGGCGCGGCGGCGGCTCGCCGCCGACACCGAGCTGGTGGCCCGCTACCACAGCGGGCTGACCGGCGCCGCCGCCGAACTGCTCACCGGGCGCCTGGACGTCTCCTTCGGCCGCGCCCTGGGCCTGGAACCGGCCGTGCTGGCCGGTCTCGAGCACCGCCCGGTGCGCTACGAGCGGATCGCCGTCGTGCTGCGCGAGGACCATCCCCTCGCCCGCCGGGAGCGGATCCCGCTGGCCGCCCTCGCGGGCGAGACCCTCTACGCCGCCGCGGGCAACGCCGCCACCGCCGAGTGGACGGACCTGGCCCGGCAGCTGTTCGCGGGACGCGGCATCGCGATGGCCGAACCGTTCCCGGAGATCGAGGGCGACGCGGAGTTCATCCGCGTGGTGACCAAGCGGCGCTGGTCGGTGCTGGCGACCGAGGTGTTCATCGATCTGCCCGGTATGGTGCTGCGCCCGCTCATCGACCCGGTCCCGCTCTCACCGGTCTCCATCGTCTGGCGCAAGGGCCTGCGCCACCCCGGGCTGACGGCCCTGCTCGCCGCCGCCCACGACCTCGGCGCCCGGCACCGCTGGCTGGACCGCCCGCACAACGCCTGGCTCCCTGGGGGAACCGACGAGATGTGCTGATCAGCGGCGATACGGCGCCTCTCAGGGCGCCGGGCCGTGGCACGGAGTGGTGACATCGTCGTAGGCCAGATGCATGATCATGCCGCTCTCGGAACGTTCGAAGTGGTGCGCACCCTCACCGCCCCGCCCCCCGCCAGGTGAGAGCAAGGTTTCGTCGGTGTCACCTGCCGCCACAGCCCGGTAATGCGCCGTCCCTAGCGTCGGTCAGCAACACCGAGCACCGTGGAGGCGCCGCGATGACTGCCCCGACCACCACCGCACGCAAGGGGGGCCGCTGGATCGAGCAGTGGGACCCTGAGGACGAGACCTTCTGGAAGGAGACCGGCCGCCGGACCGCCACCCGCAACCTGGTCTTCTCCATCCTCTCCGAACACATCGGCTTCTCCGTCTGGAGCCTGTGGTCGGTGATGGTCCTGTTCATGGGGCCCGAGTACGGGGTGGACCCGGCCGGCAAGTTCTTCCTGGTCGCCGTGCCGACGCTGATCGGCGGGATCCTGCGGGTGCCGTACACCTTCGCGGTCGCGCGCTTCGGCGGCCGCAACTGGACGGTCATCAGCGCCGGGATGCTGCTCCTGCCCACCATCGCGGCCGCCGTGGTGATGAAGCCCGGCACCTCGTACACCACCTTCATGGTGGTGGCGGCGCTCACCGGAGTGGGCGGCGGCAACTTCGCCTCCTCCATGACCAACATCAACTCCTTCTATCCGCTGCGCAAGAAGGGCTGGGCGCTCGGCCTCAACGCGGGCGGCGGCAATGTCGGCGTGGCCGTGATCCAGCTGGCCGCTCTGCTGGTGATCGGCACCGCGGGCGCCGGGCACCCGCGGCTGCTGCTGGCCGTCTACATCCCGCTGGTCGTGGTGGCGGCGGCCCTCGCGGCGGTGTTCATGGACAACCTGGCGCCGGTGAGGAACGACACCGGAGCGGCCAAGGAGGCGGCCAGGGACGCCCACACCTGGATCATGTCGTTCCTCTACATCGGCACCTTCGGCTCGTTCATCGGCTACAGCTTCGCCTTCGGTCTGGTGCTCCAGAACCAGTTCGACCGCACTCCGCTCCAGGCCGCCTCGCTCACCTTCATCGGCCCCCTGCTGGGCTCTCTGATCCGCCCCGTCGGCGGCCGCCTCGCCGACATCTACGGCGGCGCGAAGATCACGCTGTGGAACTTCCTCGCCATGGGTGCCGCGTCGCTTCTGGTCGTCTACGCCTCCGCCCATAAGTCGCTGGGCGTCTTCCTCACCGGCTTCATCGCCCTGTTCGTCCTCAGCGGCCTGGGCAACGGCTCCACCTACAAGATGATCCCGGGCATCTTCCAGGCGAAGGCGGTCGCCCGCGGTCTGGCGGGGGAGCAGGCCGCGGCCTACGGACGGCGGCTGTCGGGCGCCTCCATGGGGCTCATCGGGGCGGTCGGCGCGCTCGGCGGTCTCGGCATCAACCTGGCCTTCCGGCAGTCGTTCCTGACCACCCACTCGGGCACCCCCGCCTTCGTCTCCTTCCTCGCCTACTACGCCCTCTGCTCCGCGGTCACCTGGGCCGTATACCTGCGCAGGGCCCGCACGGCGGCCGTGCCCGCCGCGGCCGGGGGCGGGAGCGCAGCGCCCGCGGCCGCCGGGGACGGTGCGCGGACGGCCGGGCCGCATGAACCGCGGGACCAGCGGCAACCCGTCTACGCGGACATCTGAGCGCCGCGGGCCCGCCGCCCGCGCGCGGGGTGTGCGGCCGGCGGGAAGCCGTCGGCCGTACACCCCGTTACACCTGGGTAACCTCCGCGAACCGCGACCGTCACGGGACGGGGGCAGGATGCGGAATCCGGAGGGGCCCATACGACAGTGAATCGGGACGAGAGCCATGCACCGAGACCAGACCACCGCGGCGGCGGGCGGGGTCGGCGTACGCCGTCCGCCGCTCCGCGGCGCGACCGCCGAGGACGCTCCCGTGGGCCCGCTGGCCGGGTTCACCGTGGGTGTCACCGCGGCCCGCCGGGCGGACGAGCTCGGCGCCCTGCTGCGGCGCCGCGGCGCCGAGGTGATGCACGCGCCCGCGCTGCGCATCGTGCCGCTCGCCGACGACTCCGAGCTGCTCGCGGCCACCAAGCGGCTGCTCGGCCACACCCCCGACGTGGTCGTGGCGACCACCGCCATCGGCTTCCGCGGCTGGGTCGAGGCGGCCGACGGCTGGGGGCTGGGCGAGGCGCTGCTCGACCGGCTGCGCGGGGTCCGGCTGCTGGCCCGCGGGCCCAAGGTGCGCGGGGCGATCCGCGCCGCCGGGCTCACCGAGGAGTGGTCACCGGCCTCGGAGTCGATGGCCGAGGTGCTGGACCGGCTGCTGGAGGAGGGCGTCGACGGCCGTCGGGTCGCCGTCCAGCTGCACGGCGAACCGCTGCCCGGCTTCGTGGAGGCGCTGCGCGCCGGTGGAGCGGAGGTGGTCGGGGTGCCGGTCTACCGGTGGATGCCGCCGGAGGACATCGCGCCCGTCGACCGGCTGCTGGACGCCACCGTCGCCCGTGCCCTGGAGGCCGTCACCTTCACCAGCGCGCCCGCCGCCGCGAGTCTGCTGGACCGGGCCGAACAGCGGGGGATACGCGCGGAGTTGATCGACGCCCTGCGCCACGACGTGCTGCCCGCGTGCGTCGGTCCGGTGACCGCGCTGCCGCTGGAGGCCCACGACATTCCGACCAGCCAGCCCGAACGGTTCCGGCTCGGCCCGCTCGTACAGCTGCTGGCCCATGAACTTCCCGGCCGAGTACGGCCGTTGCCGGTGGCCGGGCGGCGGCTGGAGATCCGCGGCCACGCCGCGGTGGTCGATGGCGAGCTGCGCACCGTGCCGCCCGCGGGCATGGCGCT
The DNA here is from genome assembly GCF_013364155.1 of Streptomyces sp. NA02950. Lineage (NCBI taxonomy): Bacteria > Bacillati > Actinomycetota > Actinomycetes > Kitasatosporales > Streptomycetaceae > Streptomyces > Streptomyces sp. NA02950. The sequence goes on from NZ_CP054916.1 coordinate 5,812,082, forward strand.
GCTGCGCGCGCTGGCCCGCCGTCCGGGCTGGGTGGTCTCCCGCGCCGAACTGCTGCGCGCGCTGCCGGGAGCCGGGCGCGACGAGCACGCGGTGGAGACCGCGATGGCCCGGCTGCGCAGCGCGCTGGGCGCCCCGAAGCTCATCCAGACCGTGGTCAAACGCGGCTACCGGCTGGCGCTGGACCCGGCCGCGGACACCAAGTACGGCGACACCGCGGCGGGTTGACCACAGCCACCGGCCGGGGGCACCCCCCAGCGGTAGCTGGGGGGAAGAGACCGGGCCTCAAAAGACATGACGCAGGCCCCGGATGGGGGGACCGGGGCCTGCGGGGCGGAGATGGGGAGGGAGCCCTTCCTGGTGACCGGCACCCGCCCGGTGCCGGCTTCTCGGACTCCAGTACGTGCCGCACACCCGGAAGCGTTCAGTCCGCAATTGCGGTAAACGTCACAGGAATCCCGGTGAACGCCGTGCCATTCCCATCCGTACCCCCTCGACCCGGCGGCTTGCGTACGCAAAGATGCCCTCGTGACCGAGAGGACGACACCGGACGACGCGCTGATGCGCGCGCTCTACGCGGAGCACGCGGGCCCGCTTCTCGCCTTCGTCCTGCGCCTGGTGGCCGGCGACCGGCACCGCGCCGAGGACGTGGTCCAGGAGACGCTGCTGCGGGCCTGGCGGAACGCCGACCAACTCCAGCGCGCGGGAGGGTCGGTACGCCCCTGGCTGGTGACCGTGGCCCGCCGCATCGTCATCGACGGCCACCGGCAGCGCCGAGCCCGCCCCCACGAAGTCGACGCCTCACCCCTCGAGGTCATGCCCGCCGCGGACGACATCGACCGCGCCCTGCGCCAGATGACCATCTCCGACGCCCTCGCCGATCTCACCGATGCGCACAGACAGGCGCTCGTGGAGACATACTTCAAGGGACGGACGGTGAGTGAGGCGGCCGAGGTGTTGCGTGTACCGCCGGGGACGGTGCGGTCCCGGGTCTTCTACGCGCTGCGCTCCCTGAAGCTCTCGCTCCAGGAACGGGGGGTGACGGCATGATGCCGGCAGCGGACGACCAGCAGCACACGGCCGTCGGCGCCTACGCGCTCGGCGTGCTCGACCCCGCCGACGCGGCGCGTTTCGAGGAGCACCTCATCGGCTGCGACCGGTGCGCCGCCGAGCTCGACGAACTGATGGGCATCCCGCCGCTGCTGGCCGACTTCGCCACCGCCCCCGACGGACGGCCGCTCCCGGATCCGGCCGGGCTCACCGCCCGCCCCGGGCCGGAACTGCTCGACCGATTGCTGACCGAGGTCACGGCCGGTCGCCGGGCGTCCGGCAGACGGCGGCTCTACCTCGTCGCCGCGGCCGCCGTCCTCATTGTCGGCGGCCCGCTCGCGGGTGCCGCCCTCACCGCCGCCTCCGACGACGGCGGCGGGAAGCCGCCGGTCGCCGCCGCGGCCAAGCAGGTCTACGAGCAGGGACAGAAGAAGTTCACCGCGGTCGACCCGGTCACCAAGGTGGACGCCTCCGTCGCCCTCGAACAGAAGGGCTGGGGCACCGCCGTCGCCCTCAAGCTGGGCAATGTGAAGGGGCCGCGCTCCTGCGACCTGGTCGCCGTCGGCAAGGACGGCCACGAGGAGACGGTGACCACCTGGGCCGTGCCCACCTCGGGCTACGGCGTCAAGGACGGCGACGGCTCGCGCTGGAGCAAGGAGCCGCTGTACGCCCAGGGCGGCGCCGCCATGAACCAGGAGGACATCGCCCGGTTCGAGATCCGCACCCTCGACGGCCAGCGGCTGGCCAAGGTCGAGCTCTAGGGGCTCCGGGCCGTCCATCGGTCACCGCACTGTCCACAGGTCACCGCCGGGATCGGCGGTGACCTGTCCGACCTGCGCGGGAGACCGGACGCGAGACCCGTGCGGGAGACACTGGAGACGGCGCAAAAGGGGTGTACGGTTGACGGCTGCCCTAGGGAGACAGAAGGGGGCTTGGGTGGCCGCGCAGAACGCCACGCATGACAGCCGCACGGCTCCGCCGCGGGACGGCGGGGACGGGGTCCGGGACCGCGAGATCCGGACCGAGCAGGCGCACCTGGACCGGGTGTACCACCGCCTCGAGGAGAAGATCCACGAGGCGGAGTTCCTCATGGACGACGCCGCCAGGCGCGGCCAGGTCGGCACGCCCGGCGCACTCGCCGAGCGGGACGCCCAGGTGTTCCGCGCCGGGGTCCACCTCAACCGGCTGAACAGCGAATTCGAGGACTTCCTCTTCGGCCGGATCGATCTGCTGCTCGGCAAGGACGGCGAACGCGGTCCGGACGGTGCCTACACCTCCGTGGAGCCCGCCGACGACGCCATCCGCTCCGCGGAGGACGGCGACCGCGCCGAGATCGCCGAGACCCTGCACATCGGCCGCATCGGCGTCCTGGACGCCGACTACGCCCCGCTGGTGATCGACTGGCGGGCGCCCGCCGCCGCGCCGTTCTACCGCTCCACCCCGGTCGCCCCCGGCCGGGTGGTCCGCCGCCGGGTCATCCGCAGCAAGGGCCGCCGGGTGCTCGGCGTCGAGGACGACCTGCTGCGCCCGGAGCTGACCGCGACCCTCGACGGCGGCGCGCTGCCGGTGGTCGGGGACGGGGCGCTGATGGCGGCGCTCGGCCAGGCCCGCGGCCACACCATGCGCGACATCGTCGCCTCCATCCAGGCCGAACAGGACCTGGTGATCCGGGCGCCCGCCGCCTCCGTCACCGAGGTCGAGGGCGGTCCCGGCACCGGCAAGACCGCGGTCGCGCTGCACCGCGCCGCGTATCTGCTCTACCAGGACCGGCGGCGGTACGCGGGCGGCATCCTGGTCGTCAGCCCCACCCCGCTGCTGGTCGCCTACACCGAGGGCGTGCTGCCCTCGCTGGGCGAGGAGGGGCAGGTCGCCATCCGCGCCGTCGGGTCCCTGGTGGACGGCGCCGAGGCCACCACCTACGACGATCCGGCCGTGGCCCGGATCAAGGGCTCCTCGCGGATGCAGAAAGTGCTGCGCAAGGCGGCCCGCGGCGCCCTGGAGCTGCCCCGCGGCGGCAGACCCGGCGCGGGCCCCGGAGAGAGACCCGACGGCCCGCCCGAGCGGCTGCGGGTGGTCGCCTTCGGCGCCCGGGTGGAGCTGGAGGCCGACGAGCTGCGCCGGATCCGGCAGCACGCGCTGGGCGGCACCGCCCCGGTCAATCTGCTGCGCCCGCGCGCCCGCCGGCTGCTGCTGGACGCGCTGTGGGCGCGCTCCGGCGCCCAACGTCGCTACACCGACCCCGAGCTGGCCGCCGAGGCCCGGGAGGGTTTCGACGAGGACATCTCCTCCGAGGACGTGTTCCAGGAGTTCCTGGACGCCTGGTGGCCCGAGCTGACCCCGCGCTCGGTGCTCGCCGCGATGGCCGACGAGAAGCGGCTCGGACGCTGGTCCCGGCGGGTGCTCAACCCCCGCGAGACCCGGCTGGTGGCCCGTTCCCTCACCCGGCTGGGCGACGACGGACAGGGCCCGCTCTCCGTCCACGACGTGGCGCTGCTGGACGAGCTCCAGACGGTGCTGGGCGCCCCCGCCCGGCCCGCCGCGCCCCGCGAGGCCGATCCACTGGACCACCTCACCGGTCTGGACGAACTGACCACCTACGCCGACCGGACCGGCCGGCGCCGTACCCGCGCCGACCGTCTGGAACGCGAGCGCGCCGACTACGCCCACGTCATCGTGGACGAGGCACAGGACCTGACGCCCATGCAGTGGCGGATGGTGGGACGGCGCGGCCGCCACGCCACCTGGACGGTGGTCGGCGACCCCGCGCAGAGCTCCTGGTCCGACCCGGACGAGGCCGGTGCGGCACGCGACGAGGCGCTGGGCACCCGGCCGCGCCGCCGCTTCACCCTGACCGTCAACTACCGCAATCCGGCGGAGATCGCGGAGCTGGCCGCCAGGGTCCTGGCGCTCGCGATGCCGGGCACCCCGTCACCCGAGGCGGTCCGCTCCACCGGTGTCGAACCGCGGTTCGCGCCCGGGGAGAACGGCGACCTCGGCGCGGCGGCGCGCGCGGAGGCGGTCCGGCTGCTGGCGGAGGTGGACGGCACGGTCGGTGTCGTCGTCGCCATGAACCGGCGTGAGCAGGCGCGCGGATGGCTGGACGGACTCGGCGGCCGGGTGGTGGTGCTGGGCAGTCTGGAGGCCAAGGGGCTCGAGTACGACGCGACGGTCGTGGTCTCCCCGGCGGAGATCGCCGATGAGTCCCCGGCGGGGCTGCGGGTGCTGTACGTGGCGCTGACCCGCGCCACCCAGCGGCTGACGGTGGTGTCCGGGGCGCGCGACGAACCGGATGTCCGGGGCGTCCCGGACCTGCTGCGGGACTGATGTGTCCGGCCCGGCCGGCGGCCGTGGGAACGGCCCCGGAAATCAACCCCTGAGGAGGGAATCGCTTCCGGGGATGGTTTGTTAGCCTTGCTGTGGCACCGGCTCGATCCAAGCCCCCGGGCCCAACCTTCGTCGCTTCGAGCGACCACTTGCCGCGAGGCGAGCATGGCGGGCCGGTGCCACCCTACGCATCCGAAGAGGTCCGCGTCCTAGAGGACGCGGACCTCTTCGGCCTGCGGCCCCTTGCGGCCCTGGACGATCTGGAACTCCACCCGCTGGTCGTCCGCGAGGCTGCGGTAGCCGCTGCCGTCGATCGAGCTGTAGTGGACGAAGACGTCCGGCCCGCCGCCTTCCTGGGCGATGAATCCGTAGCCCTTCTCGGCGTTGAACCACTTGACGGTGCCCTGAGCCATGCCGGCGCTCCTCGTTGTCCCTCGACGCTGTGCGCGGCAGAGCCTAGGGCGGCACGGTCGGCGGACGGTCCGCCTCGCGGGGGGTTCGCGCGAAGGAGTGGGGCTTTCCACTCCGCTGACCCCACTCTCGTATGTCAGAACAATATGTCCGAAAGTCGGGCTGGGTTACCTGGTACCGGAAGGTAGGTGTAACCATCTGAGGATGCGGCCGCTACCCCGTGGCCGGAGAGCTGAATCAAGGGAAAGCAGAGGAAGACGGCCATGGCAACGGCGCCCAGCGTCTCGTACTCGATGACGGTCCGGCTGGAGGTGCCCGCGAGCGGTACCGCGGTCAGCCAGCTGACCACGGCCGTGGAGTCCTCCGGCGGCTCCGTCACCGGCCTCGACGTGACCGCCTCCGGTCACGAGAAGCTCCGTATCGATGTCACCATCGCCGCGACCTCCACCGCCCACGCAGACGAGATCGTCGAGAAGCTGCGGGGCATCGACGGAGTCACCCTCGGCAAGGTCTCCGACCGTACGTTCCTGATGCACCTCGGCGGCAAGATCGAGATGTCGTCGAAACACCCGATCCGCAACCGTGACGACCTCTCCATGGTCTACACGCCCGGTGTCGCCCGGGTCTGCCAGGCGATCGCGGACAACCCCGAGGACGCCCGGCGGCTGACCATCAAGCGCAACAGCGTCGCGGTCGTCACCGACGGTTCCGCGGTGCTCGGCCTGGGCAACATCGGCCCCAAGGCCGCGCTGCCGGTCATGGAGGGCAAGGCGGCCCTGTTCAAGCGGTTCGCGGGCATCGACGCCTGGCCGATCTGCCTGGACACCCAGGACAGTGACGAGATCGTCGCGATCGTGAAGGCCATCGCGCCGGGCTTCGCCGGGATCAACCTGGAGGACATCTCCGCCCCCCGCTGCTTCGAGATCGAGGCCCGGCTGCGCGAGGCCCTGGACATCCCGGTCTTCCACGACGACCAGCACGGCACCGCGATCGTGGTGCTCGCGGCCCTGACCAACGCGCTGCGGGTGGTCGACAAGAAGATCGGCGACGTGCGGGTGGTGATGTCCGGCGCGGGCGCGGCGGGCACCGCCATTCTGCGGCTGCTGCTGGCCGCGGGCGTCAAGCACGCGGTCGTCGCCGACATCCACGGGGTGGTGCACGCCGGGCGCCAGGACCTGGTCTCCGCCGACCCGGAGTCCCCGCTGCGGTGGATCGCCGACAACACCAACCCGGAGGGCGAGACCGGCACCCTGCGCGAGGCGGTGCGGGAGGCCGATGTCTTCATCGGCGTGTCCGCCCCGAACGTGCTGTCCGGCGAGGACGTGGCCGCCATGGCCGAGGGCGCGATCGTGTTCGCGCTGGCCAACCCCGACCCCGAGGTGGACCCGGCGATCGCCCGCCAGACCGCCGCCGTGGTCGCCACCGGCCGGTCCGACTTCCCCAACCAGATCAACAATGTGCTGGTCTTCCCCGGTGTTTTCCGTGGGCTTCTGGACGCGCAGTCCCGTACGGTGAACACCGAGATGATGCTGGCGGCGGCCCGCGCGCTGGCTGATGTGGTCCACGATGACGAGGTCAACGCGAACTACATCATCCCCAGCGTGTTCAACGACAAGGTGGCGGGCGCGGTCGCCGGGGCCGTCCGGGAGGCGGCCAAGGCTGTGACCGGCACCACGGCGGTCTAGGCCGGGCACGGCGCGTCGCGCGCCGTGGGGTCCACGGCGCACCCATAGGGTGGCGGGCAGGAAAACGACCGCCACGGCGCTTTTCGTGTGACTCTCCGGGGTTCCGGATTGGCTTTCCCGCCACAGGTGGGGGCAGGATGCGTTCCGGGCGCGAGGGTCTGAACAGCAGACCCGGGTCCGGGGACTGTCCGAGGGCCCTGGCAGCATCGGCTTCGATCTCACGCCTCATTGGCAAGATGAACACGGGAGTACAACATGAACCGCAGTGAGCTGGTGGCCGCTCTGTCCGAGCGCGCCGAGGTGACCCGCAAGGACGCCGACGCTGTGCTGGCCGCCCTCGCCGAGGTGACCGGCGAGGTTGTCGCCAAGGGCGACGAGAAGGTCACCATCCCCGGCTTCCTGACCTTTGAGCGCACCCACCGTGCCGCTCGCACCGCGCGCAACCCGCAGACCGGCGAGCCGATCGAGATTCCGGCCGGCTTCAGCGTGAAGGTCTCCGCGGGCTCCAAGCTCAAGGAAGCCGCCAAGGGCAAGTAAGCGTCTGTAGCGAAGGGGCGGCCACCCGTTGGGATGGCCGCCCTTTTGCGTGGTCCCGAGGCCCGCGGCCGCCTGAGCCGCCTTCTGGCGCCGTTCCGGCCCCGTTGACGCCGCGCGCCGGGCCGCTGGTGCGGCCCGGCGCGGGTCAGGGGCTCATCGAGGGCTCAGCGGGGGCCGGAGCGGCCCGGGGGAGCCGGGGTCAGGCCCCGTCGCCGCCGCCCGGCAGCTCGACCTTGGCGCCCAGCTCCATCAGCTTCGCCATGAAGTTCTCGTAGCCGCGGTTGATCAGGTCGATGCCGTGGACCCGCGAGGTGCCCTGCGCGGCCAGCGCCGCGATCAGGTAGGAGAAGCCGCCGCGCAGGTCGGGGATGACCAGATCGGAGCCCTGGAGCCTGGTGGGGCCGGAGACAACCGCCGAATGGAGGAAGTTCCGCTGGCCGAAGCGGCAGGCGGAGCCGCCCAGGCACTCGCGGTAGAGCTGGATGTGCGCGCCCATCTGGTTCAGCGCGGAGGTGAAGCCCAGCCGGGACTCGTACACGGTCTCGTGCACGATGGACAGGCCGGACGCCTGGGTCAGGGCCACCACCAGCGGCTGCTGCCAGTCGGTCTGGAAACCGGGGTGGACGTCGGTTTCCAGCGCGATGGCGTTGAGCTTGCCGCCCGGGTGCCAGAACCGTATGCCCTCGTCACCGATGTCGAACGCGCCGCCGACCTTGCGGAAGGTGTTGAGGAAGGTCATCATCTCTCGCTGGCGGGCGCCGCGGACGTAGATGCTGCCTTCGGTCGCCAGCGCCGCGCTCGCCCAGGAGGCGGCCTCCAGACGGTCCGGCAGGGCGCGGTGGTTGTAGCCGCCCAGTTTGTCGACACCGGTGATCCGGATGGTCCGGTCGGTGTCCATGGAGATGATGGCGCCCATCTTCTGCAGTACGCAGATGAGGTCCTCGATCTCCGGCTCGACGGCGGCGTTGGAGAGTTCCGTCACACCCTCGGCGAGCACCGCGGTCAGCAGCACCTGCTCGGTGGAGCCCACCGACGGGTACGGCAGGCGGATCTTGGTGCCGCGCAGCCGGTGCGGCGCCTCCAGGTACTGGCCGTCCGCGCGCTTCTCGATGGTCGCGCCGAACTGGCGGAGCACATCGAAGTGGAAGTCGATCGGGCGGCCGCCGATGTCGCAGCCGCCGAGGCCGGGGATGAAGGCGTGGCCGAGGCGGTGCAGCAGCGGGCCGCAGAAGAGGATCGGGATGCGGGAGGAACCCGCGTGCGCGTCGATGTCGGCGACGTTGGCGCTCTCCACGTGGGTGGGGTCGAGCACCAGCTCTCCGGACTCCTCGCCGGGGCGCACGGTGACCCCGTGCAGCTGGAGCAGACCGCGGACCACCCGGACATCACGGATGTCGGGGACGTTGCGCAGCCGGCTCGGCGCACTGCCGAGGAGGGCGGCGACCATGGCCTTCGGCACGAGGTTCTTCGCGCCGCGGACACGGATCTCGCCCTCGAGCGGAGTGCCGCCATGGACGAGCAGGACATCGTTCGAGCGGGTCATCTGGTCTCGCGTTCCTGAGACGGGCAAGGGGCCAAAGGGCAAGAGTAATAGCCGCGCAGACCCCCTCCGTAAGCCTCTTGCATCGCTCGTGACGTCATGAATCGGACAGAACACGTTCCGTTTCCTTCCGGGAGCCGACAGTCACGTGCGCCGCTCCTGCTGTCGTACGCCCCGACCTGCTCTCATACGGGAGTCGGATTCCACTCCCCGTCCGGCGCGGATATGCGGGATCATGTGGCCATGACCGAGGTGTCCTCGCTCACAGGACGGCTGCTTGTCGCGACGCCGGCGCTTGCTGACCCGAACTTCGACCGCGCGGTGGTGCTGCTCCTCGACCACGACGAGGAGGGCTCCCTCGGCGTGGTGCTGAACCGCCCCACCCCGGTGGGGGTCGGCGACATCCTCGAGTCCTGGGCCGCGCTGGCCGGGGAGCCGGGCGTGGTCTTCCAGGGCGGTCCGGTGTCGCTGGACTCCGCGCTGGGCGTGGCCGTGGTCCCGGGTGATTCCGGCCGGGAATCGACGCGCAGCGAGGACGGACCACTCGGGTGGCGCAGAGTGCACGGTGCGATCGGGCTGGTCGATCTGGAGGCGCCGCCGGAGCTGCTGGCGGCGGCCGTGGGCAGCCTGCGGATCTTCGCGGGGTACGCGGGCTGGGGGCCGGGCCAGCTGGAGGACGAGCTGTCCGAGGGCGCCTGGTACGTGGTGGAGTCCGAGCCGGGGGACGTCTCCTCACCGGCTCCGGAGCGGCTGTGGCGGGCGGTGCTGCGGCGCCAGCGCAGCGAACTGGCGATGGTCGCGACCTATCCGGACGACCCCTCGCTGAACTAGGGCCCGTCTTCAAAGGGGCCGCCCTGCTCACGACGCCTGGCACGGCACCTCGCCGCGTTGTCGGAGTCGCCCGAGTACGCCCAGTACGAGGGCGATCCTCCGCCTTGCGATGTACCGCACCAGGCGCCGCTCGCGGCCGGACGCCCCCTTCGAAGACGGACCCTAGCCCGGTGAACTGGGCGCGGCCCGGGGCGATCCTGAGCGGATCACCGGCGGGAACGTGGCCGGTCGCACATCCGCCGCACGGGGCGGGCATGAGTACCCTAGGGCTGTATGAGCACTCTTGAGCCCGAGCGCGGGGCAGGCACGGGGACCCTCGTTGAGCCGACACCGCAGGTGTCGCACGGTGACGGCGACCACGAGCGCTATGCCCACTATGTACAGAAAGACAAGATCATGGAGAGTGCCCTCTCCGGATCTCCGGTGGTCGCACTCTGCGGCAAGGTGTGGGTCCCGGGACGGGACCCGAAGAAGTACCCGGTGTGCCCGATGTGCAAGGAGATCTTCGAAGGCATGGGCTCCGGCGGCGACGACAAGGGCAAGGACGGCAAGGGCGGCGGCAAGCAGTAGCCCCCCGGCGCCCTGAGCGGCGCCACCACCCCCGCTCCACGGCCTCGCGCGCGGCACGTCCGGCCCGCGTCCCCCATCCCGGGGACGCGGGCCGGACGTGCCGCGCCGTGTTTGGTGCGCATGGTGCGCGCGTTCCGGCCGGTGCGTGGGGGTTGACGCGTTCCCGGCCGTGCGGCCGTGCGCGCCCAGTAGTGTCGCCCCCATGAGCGGGCGTGCGGAGAACGGGTCGGCGTCGCGGGCGGTCAGTCTGGTGTTCGGGGCGCGGGAGGTCGACGAGCCGGACACGGAAGCCGCGGGCACCTACTGCCAGTTCGAGAAGGACTGGGACGCCCAGCTGGAGCGGTGCGCACGGCTGGCCGAGGAGCGCGGCTACGCGCCCGCGGGCAGCTGTGTGGTGTCGGCGTCGCAGCCGGCCCTGGCGCGCTTCCTGGAGTGGGCGGACGATCCGGGATGCGAGATCGTCCTCGTCGCGAGCGCCCGTGTGCTGGCGCGGATCGAGAGCTCCTGGCCGGACTGGAGCGAGGTGACGGGCCGTCTGAAGATCTCCGGAGCACGGGTGGAGGCGGTGCCGTATCCCGAGCCCGCATACCCCGGCGAAGAGTTGCCGAAGCGGTAACGGCAAACTTCCTGTGTCACGGAGTGGTTGAGACCTCTTGTCGCGGACGGGCAACGTTCCTTAGCCTCACGCATATTGTGCTGAGCGAAACGCGCGTTGCATTACATGCAACGCCCTGTTGCTAAGGGTCCCCATGAAGCTGTCCAAGCCCCCCATGTTCTCCCGACGTGTCACCGCCCCCGCGGCGGCGCTGGTCCTGGCGGGGTTGACCGCCACCGCGTGCGCACCGTCCACGTCCGACAACAGCTCCAAGAACGACGACAAGACCGGCACCATGCGGGTATGGCTCTTCCGCGAGGTCACCAACAAGCCGAAAGAGGATGTGGTCGACGACGCCGTTGCCAAGTTCGAAAAGGAACATGACGGCGTAAAGGTCGATGTCAGCTACATTCCCGTCAACACCCGGGCACAGAAGGTCAAGGCGGCCTTCAACGATCCCAAGAGCGCACCCGATCTGATCGAGTACGGCAACACCGACACCGCCGGCTATGTGAAGGACGGCGGACTGCTCGACATCAGCAAGGAGTTCGGCGCCTGGGACGAGGCCATGAACACCGACCCGACCACGGAGTACTCGGTCACCATCGGCGGCAAGGTGTACGGCGCGCCGCTCTTCGTCGGGGTACGGGCGCTCTATTACCGCAAGGACGTCTTCAAGGACCTCGGCCTCAAGCCGCCGGCCACCCAGGACGAGTTGATTTCCACCGCGAAGAAGATCCGCGCCAAGCGTCCGAATATGTACGGTCTCGCGGTGGGTGGTGCCTCCACCTACGCCGCGATGCCGTTTATCTGGGCCAATGGCGGCGACATCGCGACGGAAAAGGGCAAGTTCGGCTCCAATCAGTACGACGCGGCCATTGACAGCGCCGACGCCAAAAAGGGCATCAAGGCGTACAGCTCGCTCTTCGGCAACGACAACTGCCCGGCCGCCAAGTGCGCCCAGTGGGGCGGCAACGACACCGTCCAGGCGTTCGCCTCGGGCAAGGCGGCCATGGCGATCGCCGGTGACTTCAACCACCAGGCCATCGAGGCGGGCAAGAGCAAGGGCAAGTACGCGGTGATCCCGCTGCCCGGCGTCAAGAAGGGGCAGGTGGCCCCCGCGTTCGCAGGTGGGAACAATCTGGGCATCCTCAAGAGCACCAGCCACCGCACCCTCTCGGTGGAGCTGCTGAAGACCCTCGCGGGCAAGAAGACGCAGGCGAAGCTGTTCGACGCGATGGGCTTCCTGCCCACCTTCACCGACGTCCGGGGCGCGGCCGCGCACAAGGAGCCGTTCGTCAAGCCGTTCGTCAAGACGCTCTCGGACAGCGCCAAGTTCGTCCCCGCACATCCCGGCTGGGCCTCGATCGATGCCCAGCTGGTGCTGCCCACCATGTTCCAGGAGGTCATCAGCGGCCGTAAGAGCGTCGATGACGCGGCCTCCGACGCGGCGAAGAAGATGGACGAGGCCTTCGAACAGTGAGTCCCGGCACCACCACCAAGCACGCCAGGCCGCGTCGCGCGGCCAGGAACGGAGCCGTGGGGGGAGCCAGGCCGCGGGGGGCCTGGACTCCCTGGCTCTACCTCGCCCCGGCCCTCGTGGTCCTGGGCGGGCTGCTCGTCTACCCCATCTACCAGCTCGGGCTGATCTCCTTCCTGGAGTACACCCAGGCACAGGTGAGCGGCGGTGAGCCGACCACCTTCCAGGGCTTCGCCAACTACTCCCAGCTCTTCGGCGACAGCCAGTTCTGGGAGGTCACGACCGCCACCCTGGTCTTCGCCGCCGTCTGCGTGGTCTCCACCCTCACGGTGGGCTGCGCGCTGGCGGTGCTGCTCACCCGGGTCCGGGCGCTGCCGCGGCTGGCGCTGATGCTCGCCGCGCTCGGCGCCTGGGCCACCCCGGGCATCACCGGCTCCACCGTCTGGGTCTTCCTCTTCGACCCCGACTACGGACCGGTCAACAAGGTCCTGGTGTGGCTCGGGCTCTCCGGCTTCGAGGACTTCTCCTGGACCTACGACCGCTACAGCGCCTTCGCGCTGGTGCTGTTCGAAGTGGTCTGGTGCTCGTTCCCGTTCGTCATGGTCACCGTCTACGCGGGCATCAAGGCCATCCCGGGGGAGGTCCTGGAGGCCGCCTCGCTCGACGGCGCCTCCCACTGGCGGACCTGGCGCTCGGTCATGGCGCCCATGCTCCGGCCGATCCTGATCGTGGTCACCATCCAGTCGATCATCTGGGACTTCAAGATCTTCACCCAGATCTATGTGATGACCGACGGCGGCGGGATCGCCGGCCAGAACCTCACGCTCAACGTGTACGCGTACCAGAAGGCGTTCGCGTCCTCGCAGTACAGCCTGGGCTCGGCGATCGGCGTGGTGATGCTGCTGATCCTGCTGGTGATCACCCTGGTCTATCTGCGACTGCTGCGACGTCAGGGAGAAGAACTGTGAGCCGTTCCCGCGCCCGGCTGCGGGTGCGCCGCCCCTGGCGGCTGCTGGCCGAGGCCACGGCGCTGCTGGTGGCCGCCGTGGTCGCCTTCCCGCTCTACTGGATGGTGCTGTCCGCCTTCAAACCCGAGGGCGAGATCCAGTCCACCGAGCCCCGCCCCTGGACCACCTCGCCCTCGCTGGACTCCTTCCGGCGCGTCTTCGAACAGCAGGACTTCGGGCGCTACTTCCTCAACAGCCTGTTCGTGGCCGCCGTGGTGGTGGTGGTCTCCGCACTGATCGCCTTTCTCGCCGCGACCGCGGTCACCCGCTTCCGCTTCCGGCTCCGCACCACGCTGCTGATCATGTTCCTGGTCGCCCAGATGGTGCCGATCGAGGCGCTGACCATCCCGATGTTCTTCCTGATGCGGGACCTGGGGGAGACGGTGCCGGGCATCGGGCTCAACACCCTGGGCTCGCTGATCGTGCCGCACATCGCCTTCTCGCTGCCGTTCGCCATCTGGATGCTGCGCGGCTTCGTCAAGGCCGTGCCCGAGTCGCTGGAGGAGGCGGCCCACCTCGACGGCGCCAGCCGCTCCCGCTTCCTGTGGCAGATCCTCTTCCCCCTGGTCTTCCCCGGACTTGTCGCGACGAGCGTCTTCTCCTTCATCTCCGCCTGGAACGACTTCCTCTTCGCCAAGTCCTTCATCATCAGCGCGACCGAGAACTCCACACTCCCGATGGCGCTGCTGGTCTTCTTCAAGGACGAGGGCAACGACTGGGGAGGGATCATGGCCGGGTCCACCGTCATGACCATCCCCGTGCTGGTCTTCTTCGTACTCGTACAGCGCCGACTGGTCTCCGGGCTGGGCGGCGCGGTGAAGGACTAAGGACGGACACCCATGCCCGGACCCGCCGGCTCCACCTCCACCCCCGGCCCCATTCCCGACCCCGCGAAAGCCCCGGCCCACGGCCTGGTCCCGGCCCCGCGGCGGACCTGGGCCACCCTGTCCGGCGGCGAGGGCCCGCTCCTCGACGAGCACACCCGGATCGAGGCCCGCCCCGGCACCGAACGCGTGGCCCGCTGGCTGCGCGCCACCGTCGGGGCGGCCACCGGACTGCCCCTGGCCCCGCACGGCCCCGGAGACGGGGACGGAGACGCGGACGGCGGCGGGGGCCGGGTCCTGCTGCGCCTCGACCCCGACCTGGAGCGCCGACTCGGCCCCGAGGGCCATCGCGTCGTGGTGGACGACCGGGGAACCGTCGTGGAGGGCGGCAGCGAGACCGGTGTCTTCTGGGGCGCCCAGACCTTCCGTCAGCTCCTCGGCCCGGACGCCTTCCGCCGGGCCCCCATCGACCCCGCCCGGCACCAGTGGCGGCTGCCCGCCCTCGGCGTCGAGGACGCCCCCCGCTTCCGCTGGCGCGGTCTGATGCTCGACGTGGCGCGGCACTTCATGCCCAAGGACGGCGTCTTCGCCTATGTCGACCTGCTCGCCGCGCACAAGCTCAATGTGCTGCATCTGCATCTCACCGATGACCAGGGCTGGCGGCTGGAGATCCGGCGCTATCCGAAGCTCACCGAGGTCGGCGGCTGGCGCCCGCGCACCAAACTGGGCCACCGCGCCTCACCCCTGTGGGACCCGCGCCCGCACGGCGGTCACTACACCCAGGACGACATCCGCGAGATCGTGGCCTACGCCGCCGAGCGGCACATCACCGTCGTACCCGAGATCGACATCCCCGGGCACTCGGGCGCCGCCATCGCCGCCTATCCGGAGCTGGGCAACTCCGATGTCGTGGACACCGCCTCCCTCGGCGTCCTCACCACCTGGCGCACCAATCCGAACGTACTCTCCCCCACCGACAACACGCTCCGTTTCTACGAGAACGTGCTGGAGGAGGTCCTCGAACTGTTCCCCGGCACCTTCGTCCACCTCGGCGGCGACGAGTGCCCCAAGGACCAGTGGAAGGCGTCCCCGGCCGCCCAGGCGCGCATTCGCGACCTCGGTCTGGCGAACGAGGACGAGCTCCAGAGCTGGTTCATCCGGCACTTCGGGCTCTGGCTCCGGGAGCGCGGCCGCCGGCTGATCGGCTGGGACGAGATCCTGGAGGGCGGCACGGAGCGCGCCGGCGGGCTCGCGCCCGGCACCGCGGTGGCCTCCTGGCGGGGCTACGCGGGCGGTATCGCCGCGGCCCGCTCCGGTCACGACGTGGTCATGTGCCCCGAACAGCAGGTCTACTTCGACCACCGGCAGGCCGCGGGCGACGACGAGCCGGTGCCCATCGGCTATGTCCGCACCCTGGAGGACGTCTACCGTTTCGAACCGGTTCCCCCGCAGCTCGGCGAGGCCGAGGCCGGCCATGTGCTGGGCGCCCAGGCCAACGTCTGGACCGAGGTGATGGAGGACCGCCGCCGCGTCGATTACCAGACCTTTCCCCGGCTCGCCGCCTTCGCCGAGGTCGTCTGGTCCGCCCTGCCGCCGTCGCCCGAGAGGGACTTCACGGAGTTCGAGGGGCGCATGGCGGCGCACTACGCGCGTCTGGACGCGCTGGGCGTGAGCTACCGGCCGCCCACCGGTCCGCGCCCCTGGCAGCGGCGCCCCGGCATCCTCGGACGTCCGCTCGACGGATCGCCCCCGTTCGTGTGAGCCGCCCGCAAGCGGTGCACCCCGGCGCCCCGCCCCTGTCACCGTGGGACCCCACGCAAGCCCAAGTCGTACAAGGGTCCCTGAAACGTGGCAATCCACACTCGGCGGAGACAACGCCGTAAACCCGTACCATCCCCCAGGTCAGGGACGGATCCACGGATCACGGACCCTCGTGACGGCAGGCTCGGAAGATGTGCCAGAGTTGCCACGTCCGGGCTGTGAGCACGTACCGTACGGCGCAACAGCCGGGACACCGGGGAAGGGGCAGCTGGGTTGACCACGCACGCACCGCAGGCGGCGCACACGGTGACGTTGCCGGGCTCGCTCGATGAGGCCGTGGCGGCACTGACCGCCATGCCTGCCGCCGTGCCCGTCGCGGGCGGCACCGATCTGATGGCCGCGGTCAACTCCGGCCTGCTGCGGCCCGCCGCGCTCGTCGGCCTCGGCCGGATCAGTGAGATCCGCGGCTGGCGCTATCTGGACGGGCACGCCCTGCTCGGCGCCGGGCTCACCCACGCGCGGATGGGCCGCCCCGACTTCGCCGCGCTGATCCCGGCGCTGGCCGCGGCCGCGCGGGCCGCCGGGCCACCACAGATCCGCAACGCGGGCACCCTCGGCGGCAACATCGTCAGCGCCGCCCCCACCGGCGACGCGCTGCCCGTGCTCGCCGCCCTGGAGGCCACCGTCATCATCGCCGGGCCCGAGGGCTCCCGTCGCGAGATCCCGGTCAGCCATCTGCTGGCCGGGGTCGAAATGCTGCGCCCCGGTGAACTCGTCGGATTCGTCCGGGTTCCGCTGCTGCACGCCCCGCAGACCTTCCTCAAGGCCACCGGCCGCACCGGCCCCGGCCGGGCCACCGCCTCGGTCGCCCTGGTGCTCGACCCGGCCCGGCGCGGAGTGCGCTGCGCGGTCGGGGCGGTCGCGCCGATGCCGCTGCGCCCGCTGGAGGCCGAGCGCTGGGTCGCCTCGCTGATCGACTGGGACGGTGAACGCGGCCATCTCGACCCGCAGGTCACCACGGCCTTCGGCGAGTACGTCGCCGCCGCGTGCATCCCCGACCCGGCACCGGCGGAGGACGGCGGTGAGCAGGTCACCCTGCCGCCCGCCGCGCTTCACCTGAGGCGTACGGTGGCAGCCCTGGCCCGCCGAGCACTGGGGAGGGCACTCGCGTGAGTGACGAACAGCAGCCGCACCAACCGGAACCGGGGAGCGGTTGGCAGCCGATGCCGCACGGCTCCGACTGGGACGCCGAGTCGACGGCCTTCGTCCAGCTGCCGCCCGACTTCGCCTTCCCGGACCCGTCCGACCCCACCGGCAGCTGGGACCCGCTCGCCGCGCCCGGCACGGGCTACACCCCGCCGCCGGTGACCGGCGAACACGGCGGACATGACGGCCCCAACGGACCGGACGGCCACGGCGCGCCCTCGCAGGGCGGCCAGTGGCAGCCCGAGCACGGCCAGCCCGCCCACGACCCGGGGGCCCATGACCCGGGCGCGACCGGGCAGTGGACCATGCCCGCGGAGACCGACGGTTCCGGCTACGGCTACGGGGGCCACTCCGACTCGTTCGGCACCCACCACGCGAACCAGTGGCCGACGCCCGCCGAGAACCCCCAGGCCCCGCAGACCGGTCACTGGCCGGTGCGGGGCGCGGAGCCGGTGGACGACTGGCCGGTGCCCGCCTCCTCCGACGACGGCACCGGCACACCGGTGCACACCAGCCAGTGGACGATCCCGGTCGCGGGCGACGAGGTGGACGAGACCGGCGAGTACCGCGTCGACGACCACCCCGGCCCGGCCGCCCCGCCGTACGGCGGCGGGGCCCAGGGCGGCCCCCGGGACCCGCAGACCACCGCCGAGTGGCGGATGCCGTTCACCGGCGCCGCGCCGGAACAGCGGCAGGGCCGGCCCCAGCCGGATCAGCCGCAGCAGGGTCAGCCCCAGCAGGGTCATCAGCAGCCGGGGCAGACCGGCCAGTGGTCGATCCCGGCCGCCGCCGAGGGCTCGGAGGAGTCCGGAGGGTACGTGGTCGAGGGCCGTTCCGCGCCCGCGCCGCGCCCGGCCCCCGCCCGCCGTCCGCTGCGGATGCCCGGCACCGAGGACCGCGCACCGTCGCAGGCCCCCGGCGCGAACCCTCCCGGCGCGAACCAGGGAGCGCGGCCCGGCGCGGACCCGGGGGCGGACCCGGGCGCCGACCGGACCTGGCGCGGCTCCCCCGGGGACTCGGGCGAGTTCCCGGTCGAGGACGCGCACACGGGGCTGCGTACGCCGCCCCACGGCAGCCCCGTACCCGGAGCCCCCGGAGCCCCCGGCGGGCGGCCGTCCGCCGACGAGGTGGGCTGGCCCGCCCCCGCGCCCGGTGACTCCGGCGAGTACCCGATGGACCCCCAGCACGGGGGCCGGATGACGCCTCCGCACGGCAGCCCGGCGCCCGGCATGCCGCAGCGGCCGGGCCGGCAGGGCGAGTTCGCGGGGGAGACCCACGCCGGGGACAGCCACGGCCGGGACGCCCTCGGCCACACCCCGCACGCCGCCCCGGAGGACGGGACCGGCGCGCCCGCCGGTGACGCCGCCGACGGCGCCCGGCACCAGACCCCGCGGCACCCGGAGCCCGAAGCCGACGGCCATGAACAGACCACGGCCGAGGACGAGTTCACCGAGGCCCCAGAGGCCCCAGAGGCCCCAGAGGCCCCTGGGACGGCCGCGCCCACCGAGGACCCGGCCGACAGCCCGGCGGACGCCTCCGAGGCCGCTGACGGCCCCGCCGAGCCCCTTCCGGCCGACGCCCCGTCCGACCCCGCGGCCGGGACCGCCGAGCCGGACGCCCCGGCGGCGGACGCGGCGGACGCGACCGGCGAGAGCGACGCCGCCGACGCGGACCCGGTCCACAGCGAACATCCGCAAGCCTCGTACGTCCTGCACGTCAATGGCGCGGACCGGCCGGTGACCGACTCCTGGATCGGCGAGTCGCTGCTCTACGTGCTGCGCGAGCGGCTCGGCCTCGCAGGGGCCAAGGACGGCTGCTCCCAGGGCGAGTGCGGCGCCTGCTCGGTCCAGGTCGACGGGCGGCTGGTCGCCTCCTGCCTGGTGCCCGCCGCCACCGCAGCGGGCTCCGAGGTCCGTACCGTCGAGGGCCTGTCGGTCGACGGGCAGCCCTCCGACGTCCAGCGCGCCCTGGCCGAATGCGGCGCGGTGCAGTGCGGCTTCTGCGTACCGGGCCTCGCGATGACCGTGCACGACCTGCTCGAGGGCAACCACGCCCCCAGCGAGCAGGAGACCCGTCAGGCCATCTGCGGCAACCTCTGCCGCTGCTCCGGCTACCGGCCGGTCGTCGACGCCGTCCGCGAGGTCGTCGCCGCCCGCGAGGCGGCCGACGAGGCGGCGGCCGAGGACGCCGAGGACGGGGCCGCCGCCCACCAGGACGGGGCCCGCATTCCGCACCAGGCGGGCCCGCCCGGCCCGCACGGGATCAGCGGCAACGGGAGCGTGAACGGAACCGGCAGCGGCAGCGGAAGGGCATCATGACCGGAATCGCGGACGGCGCGGGAGCCGTCACCGCCACCCCCGCCGCCGGTACCCCCGTCTCGCCCCCGCCGTCCTCGATGGGCCTGGGCGTGTCCCTGCCCGCCGCCGACGCGGTGGCCAAGACCTCGGGCACCTTCCCGTACGCGGCCGACCTGTGGGCCGAGGGGCTGCTGTGGGCCGCCGTGCTGCGCTCCCCGCATCCGCACGCCCGCATCGTCTCCGTCGACACCGCCCAGGCCGCCCGGATGCCCGGCGTGCACGCCGTGGTCACCCACGCCGACGTACCCGGCGACGCCGCCCACGGCCGCCGCGTCGCCGACCGCCCCGTCTTCGCCAAGGACGTGGTCCGCCACCACGGCGAGCCGATCGCCGCCGTCGCCGCCGACCACCCCGACACCGCCCGGCTCGCCGCGGCCGCCATCGCCGTCGAATACGAGGTGCTGGACCCGGTCACCGACCCCGAGCAGGCGTTCGCCGCCGAGCCGCTGCACCCCGACGGCAATCTCGTCCGTCACATCCCGCTGAGCTTCGGCGACCCCGACGCCGTCGGCGAGGTCGTCGTCGAGGGCCTGTACCGCATCGGCCGCCAGGACCCCGCCCCCATCGGCGCCGAGGCGGGCCTCGCCGTACCGCGCCCCGACGGCGGCGTGGAGATCTACACCGCCTCCACCGACCCGCACGCCGACCGCGACCTTGCCGCCGCCTGCTTCGGTCTGGAGCCCGAGCGCGTCAAGGTCGTCGTCACCGGTGTGCCCGGCGCGATGGGCGAGCGCGAGGACCCCGGGATGCAGCTCCCGCTCGGCCTGCTCGCGCTGCGCACCGGCCACCCCGTCAAACTGGCCGCCACCCGCGAGGAGTCCTTCCTCGGCCACCCCCACCGCCACCCCACCCTGCTGCGCTACCGCCACCACGCGGACGCCCAGGGCAAGCTGGTGAAGATCGAGGCCCAGATCCTGCTGGACGCGGGCGCGTACGCGGACTCCTCCGCCGACTCGCTCGCCGCCGCCGTCTCCTTCGCCTGCGGCCCCTACGTCGTCCCGCACGCCTTCATCGAGGGCTGGGCCGTGCGCACCAACAACCCGCCCTCCGGCCACGTCCGCGGCGAGGGCGCCATGCAGGTGTGCGCCGCGTACGAGGGCCAGATGGACAAGCTGGCCGCCAAGCTGGGCATCGACCCCGTCGAGATCCGGCTGCGCAACGCCATGGCCACCGGCGATCTGCTGCCCACCGGACAGACCGTCACCTGCCCGGCCCCGGTCGCCGAACTGCTCCAGGCCGTACGGGACGCCCCGCTGCCGCCCCTTCCCGAGGACGACCCCGAGGAGGAGTGGCTGCTGCCCGGCGGCCCCGAGGGCGCGGGCGACCCGGGCGCGGTGCGCCGCGGCGTCGGCTACGCGCTCGGCATGGTCCATATGCTCGGTGCCGAGGGCACCGACGAGGTCTCCACCGCCACCGTCAAGGTCACCGGACCGGTCGCCACCGTCATCTGCGCGGCCGTCGAGACCGGCCAGGGCTTCACCACCCTGGCCCGCCAGATCGTGCAGGAGGTCCTCGGTATCGAGGAGGTCCACGTCGCCCCCGTCGACACCGACCAGCCCCCCGCCGGACCCGCCTCGCGCGGCCGCCACACCTGGGTCTCGGGCGGCGCCGTCGAGCGCGCCGCCAAGATGGTCCGCACCCAGCTCCTCCAGCCGCTGGCCCACAAGTTCGGTATGTCCACCGAGCTGCTGACCATCGCCGACGGCAAGATCACCTCCTATGACGGCGTGCTCAGCACCACCGTCGAAGAGGCCCTGGAGGGCAAGGAGCTCTGGGCCACCGCCCAGTGCCGCCCCCACCCCACCGAACCGCTGGACGAGACCGGCCAGGGCGACGCCTTCGTCGGCCTCGCCTACTGCGCGGTGCGCGCCGTCGTCGACGTCGACATCGAGATCGGCGCCGTCCGCGTCGTCGACATGACCGTCGCCCAGGACGTCGGCCGCGTGCTCAACCCCCGCCAGCTGCGGTCCCGGATCGAATCCGGCGTCACCCTCGGCATCGGCGCGGCGCTCACCGAGAACCTCCGTACCTCCCGCGGTGTGGTCCGCCACCCGGACCTCACCGGCTACGCCCTGCCGACCGCCCTGGACGTCCCCGAGATCCGGATCGTCAAACTGGTCGAGGAACGCGACGTGGTCGCCCCCTTCGGCGCCAAGGCCGCCAGCGCGGTCCCGGTCGTCACCTCCCCGGCCGCCGTGGCCGCCGCCGTCCGCGCGGCCACCGGCCGCCCGGTCAACCGCCTCCCGATCCGGCCACAGGCCGCGGTGGTCAACCGGGGCTGAGGCCCGGTCGATTGTCCGAGATACGTAACAGAGGGATCCCTTCCCGCCCCAACTCCGTCCTCCTGGGTGCGATAGCGGCACAGGAGACAAGTGGAGCGAGGCGGACATGGGACGGCACCGGATCATGGGGGCGAACGGCCGAGTGCTGATAGCGGCCGTCGGCGTGGCGGGGGTGGCCGCCCTGGCCGCGGTGTGGACCGCCCAGGCCGGCTCCGTCGAGACGGAGCCGAACGCGGCACCGAAGCCGAAGCCGATCGTGGGCCAGACCTCCAAGCCGGACCCCGAACTGCCCGACCCCGTGGTCAACATGGACATCGCCCACGCCTCCGACAAGGGCTCCAAGGGCGTCAACATCACCATCGACGACGGCCCGGACCCGACCTGGACCCCGCAGGTCCTCCAGGTGCTCAAGGCCAACGGCGTCAAGGCCACCTTCTGCATGGTCGGCCCGCAGGCCCAGGCCCACCCGGACCTGGTCAAGGCGGTGGTCGCGGCCGGGCACCGGCTGTGCGACCACTCCGTCTCGCACGACACGACGATGGCCACCAAGTCACGCGCCTACCAGTCCAAGGAGATCCTCGACGCCCGGCGAATGATCATCAAGGCGTCAGGGGGCGTCAAGCCGCTCTACTACCGCGCCCCGGGCGGTGCGTTCACCCCGTACAGCCGTCAGATCGCCGCCTCCCAGGGCATGCGGCCGCTGGGCTGGAACGTGGACTCCAAGGACTTCAAGCAGCCCGGCGCCGCCGCCATGGTCAACACCGTCAAGAACGAGATATCCAGCGGCCCGACCGTGCTCTTCCACGACGCGGGCGGCGACCGCGGCCAGACGGTCGAGGCGCTGCGCCAGGTCCTGCCCTGGCTGAAGCAGCAGGGCTACAGCTTTGGCTTCCCGGTGCGCTGACGGGACGCTCCGGCGTCACCAGATGTCCGGTCACCAGATGTCCGGCGTGGGGATCGCCCGGCTGAAGTCGCCCGCGCGCAGGGCGTCGGTGGGGATCGACCAGTGCATCCAGCCGCCGTCGCCGCCGATGTGCCACTCGTCCTGCCCCGACCTCGGTGAGCGCGAAACCGGGCCGCGCGAGCTCGGCGAAACGGGCGGCGAGCTCCGGGCCGAGCCGTTCGGCGCAGAAGTCACGCAGGGCGGTGAGCGTGGTCCGTGGGTCCATGGCGGCATTCCAGCATCCGCCGCCGACAGGTCGGGCCCGGGGTGACCGCCGTTGTCGGACCCCCGCGCTACGGTGCCGCCATGGCTGAATACGTACTCGTGGCAGGGGCCTGGCTCGGCGCGTGGGCCTGGGACGACGTGGTGCCGGAGCTGCGCGCCGCCGGGCACGGTGCGCATCCGCTGACGCTGTCCGGCCTAGCCGACAAGCGGGGCGTTCCGGCCGGACAGCAGACCCATGTCCGGGACATCGTCGACGAGATCGAGCACCGCGGGCTGCGGGACGTCGTCCTCGTCGGCCACAGCTACTCCGGCATCCCGGTCGGCCAGGCCGCCGAGCGGATCGGCGACCGGCTGGCCCGCCTGGTCTTCGTCGACGCCAGCGTTCCCGTGGACGGCGAGCCGTTCGTGGCGAGCTGGCCCGAGGGCCGGTCGATCGTCGAGGCGTCCTGCGCCGCCCACGACGGCTTCTGGGCCCCGCCCACCGCCGCCGACTGCGCGGGCCAGGGCCTCACCGACGAGCAGATCACCCGTTTCGTCAGCGGCGCCACACCGCACCCCGGCGCCACCCTCACCGAGCCCGCCGCCCTCGCCCGCCCCCTCGGGGCGCTGCCCGCCACCTACGTCAAGTGCCTCCTGGACGGCACCGAACCGTCCCCCGACGCCGCCCGTCTGCTCACCAGCGACCGCTGGCGGCTGGTCGAGATGGACACCGGCCACTGGCCGATGTTCTCCCAGGCCCACGAGCTGTCCCGGATCCTCCTCGACGCGGCGGCGCGCTGAGGCATCACTCCTGGAGGCGGTCAGTGGGTTCGTTGAAGTGTGCAGATTGATCGAACGCTCATCGCACGGCGCCATGCTCGGTCCGACCGAGTCCGGAGCACCACCGGATCATCGTCTGGAGACGAGCATGCGATTACCGCGAACCCTGGTTCCTTGCGCGGCCCTGTTGTCCTCCGCGGTGCTGTTCGCCCCGTCCAGCTCGGCCGAGGAGCCCTGGCGTCCGCTGCGCGGTGGCGGTGGCGGTGAGGGGATCCAAGCCTGTGTGGATCGGGCGCAGGAGATGACCCCGCAGACATGGACCTGCACCGGCGGCACCCTGACCGTCACCGCCGACCGGGAGGGCAAGCCCACCGACAAGACGTACGTGGTGGCCGAGGACTTCCGCACCACGGCTGCACCGGCCACCTCGAAGGCGGGCGAGGACGTACGGGACGACTACGACACCTGGTGCGAGAACGGCACCACCTGCGGCCGGAAGATCAACGACTTCATCGCCGAGGCCAAGGGCAATGTGGCCTACGGGGACCAGAACGGCGTCATCGGCACCTTCGACCTCATCCTCCGCCAGGCGTTCGACGGACAGTTCCCCCGCTGGCGCACCGCGCTGGACTGGGACAGCGGCCCCGAGATCCAGCCCGGTGAGTGGTCCATCAACTGCCGTACCAACATCAGCGGCGGTCCGGACGACTACTGCGGTAAGAACTACGCGTACTTCGCCTCCATCAACCTCGGGTCGACGCGCACCTGGTGGCCGTCACCCCGGCGCTACTCCTCCAACGAGGACCTGCTGCGGGACGGGCGCAGGCACCACGACGACGAGCAGGGCGAGTTCTTCGTCCACGCACACGAGGGCCTGTGGAAGATCGGGGTTCTGCACACCGGCCGCTGGAACACGTGCAACGTCAGCGAAAGGTGCCGGTACTACCAGGTGCCGTGGAAACCGTGACCTGGTGACCAGGCTGGCCCCAGCGGGATGATCGAGTCGACCGGTCGCCCAGCATCCGGCCTTGGCGATGTACCGAGTTGCCGGGCGGCCTCGCCGACGATCCGCACCCGGAGGTCCGGCAGGCGGCGGAGGCGGCGCGTAGCAGCCGTTACTGGCTCCTGGAGGTTCGTCATCTAGGCGGCCAGCCTGCGGAGTTCTTCCGTCACCAGCGCGACGAAGCGCTCGCTGAGCATCGGCTGCACCCCCCGGGACTGCGCCGTGTGTTTCAGGTGACCGAGCATGTCCTCGACCGAGGTGAACCCGGCGAACGGACGCAGGAACCAGATCCTTCCGACCGGCCGGGGCGTGGGCACACCGACGTCCTCCAGCTCCGCGTTGGCCTCCTCTTCCTGCTCGGCGAGCAGGGCCGGGGTCCACCGGATCCGCCGTCGAGGCTGCTCTGCGCCGCGAGGGTCGGCGGAGTGATCAATGCACTGTTCCCACGCGTAGTGCGTGGAGCGGTTGGGCACCCAGGCACGGTGCTCGGAGGGCCACAGGCAGGGCAGGAAATCCCAGGCTCCGCCCAGGTCCGAGTACCACCCCTGCTCGTGCAGAGCGATCACTTCGGGGAGCCTGTCGGCCTCGACGTCGGCGTTGTCCGCTCGGCGCCTGGCCAGCGGATGCGGTTCCTGGTCCCAGCCCCAGTCCATGATGTCATCGTGCCAGAGCGACCTCTCCCGGGCCGGGGGGTTGTGGATCAGGGCAGTAGCGTCAGCGCCGATCCTTCCCGGCCGCGTCGCCCCGCCAGAACCTGTCGTCATCCCCGCCCTGGGGGGTTGCGAAGTGCCGTGTTCCTGTTGCCCCGCGCCGCATATGATGCCGCCGCGCCCACTGCGCCATCCGGCGCCGACCAGCGCTCAGTTCGCCGCCGCTATGGACGAGAGCGACGCCCCGGAAGCCGTGACCTGGTGAACGGGCTCGTCCCCACCAGAGGGTCGATTCCACCGGGCGCCTAGCATTCCGGCCATGGCGATGTTCGTGCATCTGACGTCGGCGGCGAACGCGCCGCGCGTCCGGCGGTCCGGGATCCGTGCGGTCGCCCACGGGCAGGGCGGTGCGCGCGGGGTGTACTGCTTCCCGGTGCTGCCGTCGTACACCGTCACCCACCAATGGCTGCGCGAGCTTGCCCGGTTCGGCAGCCGGGGCGGGCTGGTGGCCGTCCATGTGCGACTGGACGACGCCCAGCCCGTTCTGGTCGGCCACTACCGGGACCGGGCGCGTGACGCCCAGGAAACCGCCCCGGCGGCCGAGGCGGTCCGGCGAATCGCGGCACTGGACGATCCGCGCGGATGGGAGGTGTTCGTGCCCCGGGCGATCCGGCCGCGCGAAGTGCACCGGATTCGGACCGCGCCTCAGGTCGTCGGCTGGCGGTACCAGCCGGACGCGCACGGCGTCCGCCCCTGCACCTGCTTCGGATGCCGGGTGCGCGGCGGCTACGGATCGCGGCGGCTGCGCGAGCGGCTGCCGCATCCCCTGGACGGCCCACCGCCACCGCCCAGGGTGCTGCTCGCCCGGATCACCGCGGCCGGCACCCCCGGAGACCCCGTCGCGCTGCGGGAGGTACTGCACTGGTTCGGTATGCGCCGCCGGGGCCCGCTCGCCCAACTCGCCCGCCTCGCCGCCCATCCCGACCCCACGGTGCGGGAGGAACTGGTGTGGGCGGTCGGCCGCTGGACCACCCCCGGCGTCAGCGAGCTGCTGGACGGCCTCGCCGACGACCCGCACCCGGACGTCCGCGAGGCGGTGGAGGAGGTCCGTGAGCCGTGGTGATAGCTGCCCTCTGGAGTCGAGAGCGATGTCTTCTGGGGCCGCTGGGGCCAGGGCCTCAGCCAGGGGTGGTGAAGACGCTGCGTTCCGCGAGATCGGGGAGCACATGCGCGGCGGCGCGGAAGTCCGCATCGTCATGCAGGACGACCAGACCATGGTGGGCCGCCGTCGCGCAGATCAACCAGTCGATCGCGGACAGGCTCCGGTGCTGGCCCCGCTGGGCGAGGCGGTATTGGCCCACCTCGATCCACCGCCACGCTGCCTTGGGGACGGAGACGTCCGGGAACAGATCGGTGAACATGTCCGTCATCCGGTCGAACTCGTCGAGACCCCGCGCGGACTGCCGGAACTCCGTGCGCTGCGGAGCGCAGGAACCGATCGCTCCTTCCTCGAGCTCGTGCCCCCAGACATCGTTGAGCTTCCGATCCCGTTGGAGGCGCCACACAGCGCTGGAGTCGGCGAGGTAGCGGATCACGGTCAGGCGGCACCCTTCTCCGTGCTCGGCCCGTCCACCGCTGTGCCCTTCTCGGCTGCGTGGCGCTGCCAGAACTCCTCGTCATCCCAGTGCTGGGCTTCTTCGAAATGACGCATCCGCGCCTCGGTGCGAGAGCGCCGCTCCGCGTATTCACGCAGGGCGAGGTTGACCATCTCCTTCTTGGTCTTGGCGCCGGAGAGCCGCATGGCTTCCGCGAGGGCGTCGTCGTCGATGTCGATCTGGGTGGCTGACATCGTGCACCTCCATGACATGGGCTTCATACAAGGGTAGCCGATGTCGCATACATCCGGTCGGTGCCCGGGCGATGCACGGTCAGCTCGGCCCAGACCGTCTTGCCGACCAGGCCCGGGACGACGCCCCAGCGGTCGGCGAGCTCCTCGACGAGCAGCAGCCCGTGGCCGGACTCGCCCGGGGCCTCCTCCTCCGGCTTGCGGCGCACGGCGGGCAGCCGGTCGGTGCAGGGGTCGCGTACCTCGATGCGGAGGGTGTCACCCACGACTTTGAGCGTCAGTCGGACGTTCCGTCCCGGGACCCGGCCGTGGAGCGCGGCGTTCGCGGTCAGCTCGGCGATGACCAGCGCGGCGTTCTCGACCGGCAGCCCCCAGGTGACGAGCCGTTCGGAGGCCATTGACCGACCGAGCCGGGCGCCCTTGCGGGTGGCGGAGAGCAGCACGGTGAAGTGCGAAACGGAGGTGTCGGTTCGAGTGATTCGTTGGCTCACGTCACTCAGAGTGGCCGTCTGTGCCTAGGCTGAAAAGTAGCGACGTCGATACGGACGGTGACTGTCCGCTGGTTGTCCGGCCATGTCCGGACGGCGTCGGGTGGGTGGGTCTCGATCGGGAGGTGGGCCGGTATGGAGGACGAGGAGAGCGCGGCTGTACTGCGGGCGGTCGGCCGTCAGATCAAGCTCTGGCGCGAGGCGGCCGGGCTGAAGCAGGCGGAGTTGGGCGCTGCGATCGGTTACGGAGAGGAACAGGTTTCGGCCGTCGAACGGGCCCGGCGGATCCCCAGCGTCGGGTTCCTGGACAAGGCGGATGAGGTGCTGGGGGCAGGCGGCAAGATCTCGGCGATGAAGAAGGATGTCGCGGAGGCGCGGTATCCGAAGAAGGTGCGCGATCTGGCGAAGTTGGAGGCCGAGGCGGTCGAGCTGGGTGCGTACGCCAACCACAACGTGCATGGGCTGTTACAGACACCCGAGTACGCCCGTGCCCTCTACGAGATGCGACGACCGTCCTTGGCGGAAGAGGAGATTGAGCGCTACGTAGCGGCACGACTGGCCAGGCAGGAGATCTTTGGATGGCGTCCCGCGCCCCTGCTGACCTTTGTCCAGGAAGAGGTGACGCTGACTCGCCCGCTCGGGGGCAGAATGCTATTGCGTCGTCAGCTCGAACACCTATTGGAACTCGGCCAGTTGAGGCACGTTGAGATCCAGGTGATGCCGACAGACCGAGAGGACCATGCCGGAATGGGCGGGCAGCTCCAACTGCTGAAGATCAAGGACGGCGCAACGGTGGGCCACTGGGAAGCCCAGTTGTCCAACCGCCTGATCTCCGAACCCAAAGAGGTCCAGATCCTCGAGATGCGTTATGGGATCATCCGGTCGCAGGCCCTCACGCCGCGTGAGTCTCTGGCCTTCATCGAGAAACTGCGGGGAGAGACATGACCCTCAAGTCAGGCGAGTGGATCAAGAGCAGCTACAGCAGCAACGACGGCCCTGAATGCGTCGAAGTTGCCTGGATCAAGAGCAGCTACAGCAGCAATGACGGTCCCAACTGCGTTGAGGTCGCCGCCGACCCTTGCGGCAGTATCCACATCCGCGACTCCAAGATCCCCGACGGACCTCGGCTCGCCGTCACCCCGGCCGCCTGGACCGCGTTCCTCGGCTACGCCTCGCACCGCTGAGCCCGTGCCTTGTCTGTCACCGGCGGGCGCCATCCGCCCGCCGGTGACAGAGACACTCGCTCAGGCCGGGGCCGGACCCATCAGCGCGGGCTCGCGCTCGCCCTCGCGGGCAGCGAACGGGCACTGCCAGTCCGCCGGCTTCGGGCGGCCGGAGTAGCGGCGGGCCTCGGAGAGCTGCTCGTACTCGAGCAGGTTGGGGTTTATGTCGCCCTGGAGCTGGATGTCCTGCTTGCGGATCTTCTCCGCGAGCCGGTCCCACATGTTGGCGCCCTTGATGCGGTCGAACTGCTCATGCGAGTTGAAGGCCAGCATCGGGAACGGAGGACGGCGGCCCCAGCGGCGATGGGTCTCGTGGAGGCCGATGACGAAGAAGGGATGACCGGCGACGCTATAGGCGAACTCCTGAGCCTGCGGATCGGACGAATACCCCTCGGCCCAGCGATAGGACCGGGCGTCCTGTTCGTGGAGCAGCTGGAGCTGTTCCCACAGCAGCTCCTCGAACCGGAGCTCGTCCACCCCGCGAGGCTGCTCGAAGGTCGCGATGAAACTCGTGAACGACTTGGCGCTCCAGTCCGCCGAGTCCACGAAATCCGCGAGATCGAGTGCCATCAGCCGGGCCGAATCCTCGGATCCCATCAGGTCGTAGTGACGATGGGTGATGCCACCCTTGCGCCAGGCGGAGCGTCCCGCCAGGCAAGCGAACCGGTCACCCAGAATGAACCGCTCCACTTCGTCACGTGCGTCCAACATCATGGCCAGCCTTCCTTCCAACTACGTGCCTCCTCGCTGGGAGCTCATCTCCTTCTCCACATTCGAAGGCGCCCACCCTGTGCACCTGCGTATCTGCGTATCGAGAGCAGGAGAACGAGATGGGTCGCCTGGCTGAATTGTGACCGGCGATGGCCCATCGGCGAAATCCGTTCGCGGGACGGATGCCTGTGTGTGGATGTGATGTGCGTCGTTCAGCAAAGCGTGACGGCATCGGTGCGTTCGGTGACGCTTCGGGATCGTCTTCCCGGGCGGGGCGCGTTCACCGCACCACCAGCTGCACGATCGCCACCGTGCCCACCGTCACGATGAGCGCGCGCAGTACGGCCGGGCTGAAGCGGCGGCCCACCGCGGCCCCTATCTGCCCGCCCAGGGCGGAGCCGACCGCGATCAGGGCGACGGCCGTCCAGTCGAAGTGGGCGGCGAAGAGGAAGAAGATCGCGGCGACGGTGTTGACCACGGCCACGTAGACGTTCTTGGCGGCGTTGAGGCGTTGCAGGGGTTCGTCGAGCAGCATGCCCATCAGGGACATGTAGATGATCCCCTGGGCGGCGGCGAAGTAGCCGCCGTAGACGCTGGCGAGTGTCAGACCCGCGAACAGCAGCGGGCCGCCGTCCCGATGGCGCGGGCCGCCCGCCGCCTCCCGGCGCTCGCGTACGGCCCGGCTGATCCGCGGCTGGAGGACGACCAGGACCAGCGCCAGGCCCACCAGCACGGGCACGATCATCTCGAAGGCCGTACTGGGCAGGGCCAGCAGCAGGGTGGCGCCGGCGAGCCCGCCGATGAGGGCGGCCGAGCAGAGCCTGAGGATGCGCCGGGCCTGGCCGGTGAGCTCCTTGCGGTAGCCGATGGCGCCGCTGACGGAGCCGGGGACCAGGCCCAGCGCGTTGGAGACGGTGGCGGTGACGGGCGGCAGACCGGTGGCCAGCAGAACGGGGAAGGTGATCAGCGTCCCGGAGCCGACGACGGTGTTGATGGCGCCCGCGCCGGTACCCGCCGCGAAGACGGCGGCCATTTCCCACGGTGTCACGCCGACTCTTTCATCGTGCAACGGATGCTCATGGGCCACGACGGTAGATCACGATCCGTTCGGTGACCAGCAAACTGTTTCCCGGACCGGGGCCGCCCCCGGGGGAGCGGCCCCAAGGACGGCCCCGGCCGGGCCGCTCAGCTCCGGGCGCGGTCGAGCGCGGCGGCCGGCACCGGGCCGATCCGGGCGAGTGACTCCTCCCGCATCATCCGGTAGTGGTGGTCCGGGACACCGTGCACCCACAGGCGGCCGCCGACATGCGGCCGCCAGGCGCCGGGGAGGTGCAGCGGGTCGCGCCGGTAGCCCGGGATCTCCTCGTCGGCCGTGAACAGCGGCAGATCGCCGTCGAAGGGTGCCGTCGGGAAGGCGGCGGGCCAGATCGCCGGTGCGGTACATCCGGGCACCGGGGTCGTCGAAGAGCGGGCCGAAGGGGTCGGGGACGAACCGCTCGGCGGTCGGCGAGGGGCGGTTGAGATAGCCCAGAGCGAGCTGCGCCCCGGCCGCGTACAGCTCGCCGGTCGCCCCGGCCGGGCACGGAAGACGGAGGGGCGGCCCCCTTCGGGACCGCCCCTTCACCTTGCCTGCTCAAGGCAGTAGAGGCCGTGACCGGAATCGAACCGGCGTAACTCGCTTTGCAGGCGAGTCCCTCAACCACTCGGGCACACGGCCAATGTCGTGCCTGTTCTTCGACGGTAGGGCGGGGGTCGGAGGGCAGCAATGGTTCGGCCGGGGCTGCCATGCGACTGACATACCGCGTTCACAGTGGGCGCCCCGGCCCCCCTACGGCCGGGCCGGACGGTTCGCGAGGAAGTCCTCGACCAGCGGGCGGAACAGATCCGGCTCGTCCACCCACGGGTAGTGGCCCACGCCGTGCAGCGGCTGCGACCGGCCGTTGGGGAAGGACTCCGCGACCAGTTCCCCCGCCCGTACACCGGTCACCGCGTCCTTGTCCCCCGTCACCGCCAGCACCGGGCAGGCCACCTCGCGCAGCCGGGCCAGCACCGCGCGGCGCCCCGCCTCGTCGACGCCCTGCCAGAAGCCGGCGCGCGGCACCGGGCCGAGTTGCTCGCCCTCGGCCGCCGCATGGGCACGCTGGGGCTCGTCCCAGCGGCCGTAGGCCATCGGGGCGGCCTGGAGGAGCAGTCTGCGCACCTCGCCGAAGTCGGTGGTGTCGGGCAGCAGCTGCACCGCGACGTACGCCTCCTGCCACCACGGCTCGTCCGCGCGCGCCTCGAAGATCTCGCGGGCGTCCTCGGGCAGTTCGCCCTGGAGCCGGGCGCCCGGACAGACCAGCACCAGATGGGTGAGGTGCTCGGGGTGTGCGGCCGCGTACGCCTGCGCCGTCGCGGCCGCCGCGTCGTGTGCCAGCAGCGGGAAGCGGCTCAGCCCCAGATGGCGGCGGAGCGCCTCCAGGTCCTCGGCCAGCCCCGGGAAGGAATAGCCGCTGGGGTCGGTGGCCGGAGGGGAGTCCCCGGTGCCGCGGCTGTCGGGGACGATCAGCGTGTGATGGGCGTCGAGCCCGCCGAGGTCGCCCAGGTAGGCGGCGTCCCGCCCCGGCCCTCCGGCCAGACAGATGAGCGGCGGCCGCGCGGAGCCGTCCCGGGCCTCCAGGACGCGATAGGCCAGCTCGGTGTTGTCGTACGACGTGTAGTGCGGCATGAGGTCAGCTTGCCCGAAGAGCCCCGGATCAGCCCGAAGACACCGGGGCGTTTGACTGCTCCTCTCCCTGACGGGAGGGGATTCCTGGCTCAGGCTGCCTCCGGGAGCGGCGCTCCCGGAGGTCTTATGCCCAGATCCACCGGCACCGGCCCCACTCCGCCAGCAGCGCCGCACCAGAGGTCGACGACACGCGAAGCCGGTACGTGTACCGGGCGTACCCAGCCCCGTCGACTTCACCTGGCGTCGTCATGCCGTCAACGTAGCGTCATGGTTTCTGTCTCGGTCCGTGTTCCGGCAGACCTACTCGAACGGGTGACCGCCCGCGCTGCTGCGGACCGGCGGTCCTGGACTCCCAGATCCTCCACCTCTTGGAGACCGCCCTCGCCGCTCCCCGGGCGGACGCCCGATCGCCCGGCGGCGATCCGGCTCCTCCTCCCCCGCTCCGCGGGAAACCGGGTTCCTCCCCGGCCTGAAGGCCGGGGCATCCTCCGGGAATCCCGGTGACACCCGTCATCGGCCGCCCGGGGTGAGGACACCGGCCATCGGGGGTGATCGGTGACTCAAAAGCGACCGTGGGGGTGATCTTCCGGCAACCCAAATCGCGCTTATGGTTTCCGCCTATGATGCGAGGGTGTTCGATTCCCGGCACATCAAGACGTTCCACGAGGTGGTCAGCGCCGGTTCCTACTCGGCGGCCGCCCGTGCCCTCGGCTATACCCAGCCCGCCATCACCCAGCAGATGAAGGCGCTCGAACGGGCCGTCGGCAGCCCGCTGTTCATCCGGGTCGGCCGGGGGATGCGGCTGACCGAGGCCGGGGAGACCCTGGCCCGGCACGCGGACACCATCCTGTCCAGCATCTCCACCGCCCAGCAGCAGATGAACGCCATCACCCGGCTGCGCTCGGGCCGGGTGCGGGTGTGCGCCTTCCCCAGCGCCAACGCCACCCTCATCCCCGAGGCCCTGGCCCGGCTCGCCGCCACCCACCCGGGGGTACGGGTGGAGCTGCTGGAGGAGGAGCCGCCGGAGTCGCTGGGGCGGGTGGTGCGCGGTGAGTGCGACATCACGCTCGCCTTCACCTACCCCGGGCTGCACGAGGAGGTGCCCGCCGAGCTGGTCGAGATCCCGCTGCTGGAGGACCAGCTGACGGTGCTGCTGCCGACCGGGCATCCGCTGGCCCGGCGGCGCGCGGTCAAGCTGGCCGAGCTGAGCGAGGAGCGCTGGATCGCCGGATGTCTGCGCTGCCGCGCCAACTTCCTGCACGAGTGCGCCGAGCAGGGCTTCGCCCCCGACATCGCCTTCACCACCGACGACAATCTGGTGGTGCAGAGCATGGTCGCGGCGGGCCTGGGGGTCGCGATGATGCCGGGGCTGGTGCTGTCCTTCCTGTGCCATCGGAAGGTCACCGGGCGCGCGCTGGACCCCGCCTCGCGCCGCCACGTCTCGGCGTACGTCCTGCGTGAGCATCTGGAGATCCCGGCGACGGCGCGGGTGCTGGAGGAGCTGAAGACGGTGGCGGGGAACCGGGTCGGCTGCTGATCCTCTTCCCGCTGGTGCTTCCTCGGCGTAACCCGCCGTCCATAAGCGGAATTTGGGGGGCGGTGAAGAGATCGTCGTTGGACGTGATGGAGCGCGCGGCTGGACGCTGCGGCTATGACCACCACGCCGACCGAACCCACCGTCTTCCGCGTCACGGCGCGCCTCGGCGCGTTCGTCGACGGCGTACGCGAGGCCGTCGGACGCGGCCTGCCGCCCGATGTGACCGCCTATCTCGTGGGCGAACGGCTCGCGCCCTTCCTCGGCGCGGCCGATCTGCTCACCCCCGAGCAGCGGGAGGGCCACCCCGACCGCTACCGCCAGCACATCCTGCACGCCGAACCCGACGGCAGCTTCTCGATCGTCGCCCTGGTCTGGCTGCCCGGCCAGCGCACCTCCATCCATGACCATGTGTCCTGGTGTGTGACCGGTGTCCACGAGGGCGAGGAGCACGAGCGGCGTTACCGGCTGGTGCCGGACGGGCTGAGCTCACGGCTGGTCGCGGAGAAGGACGTGGTCAACCCGCGGGGGTCGGTCTGCGGTTTTGCGCCACCCGGAGATATCCACAGGGTGTGGAACGCCTGCGGGGCCACCGCGATCTCGATCCATGTCTACGGCGCGGACATCGCGCGGCTGGGCAGCAGCGTACGGCGGGTGTACGAGCTGCCGACGGAGGACGAGCTGTGAACGCGCGCGGCTCCTCCCGCCTGCCCCATGGTGTGGTGACGGCATGGCGCTGACGGGGGCGCGGGCCGCCGGGCGCGTGAACACCGCGCCCGCTGCCGTTGCGTCCGCCGGATCCGCCGCGTCCGCCGGATCCGCCGCGTCCGCCGCGCCGGGCCGTCGGCTGCCCGCTCCCGCGTCCGGCCTCGGGCTCGCGGCGGCCGGGGTCGCGGTCGCCTGGTGCGTCCACTGGCTCGTACCCGCCGTTCCCCTGCTCACCGCGGCCGTGGTGCTGGGCATCACGGCCGCCCATCTGCCCGGTGTGCGGGGCCTGGTGCGCGGAGGGTGCCGCGCGGGGCTCTCGTTCGCCGGGAAGCGGCTGATGCGGCTGGGCATCGTGCTGCTGGGTCTCGGGCTCGGCCTCGGAGACGTGCTCGGCCTCGGCTGGGCCACGGTGGCGATGGTGCTCGGCGTGGTCGCGGCAACGTTCTTCGGCACCTGGTGGCTCGGCCGCCGGATGGGACTGCGCGGGGACCAGCCGCTGCTGATCGCCACCGGTTATTCCATCTGTGGCGCGTCCGCGATCGGCGCGGTCAGCGAGGTCTCGGAGAGCGACGAGCGAGATGTGGCCACCTCCGTGGCGCTGGTGACGCTGTGCGGCACGCTCGCCATCGCCGTACTGCCGCTGCTCCAGCATCCGTTGGGGCTGAGCGACGCGGAGTTCGGCCGGTGGGCGGGCGCGAGTGTGCACGACGTGGGCCAGGTGGTGGCGACCGCGCAGACCGCCGGGCACGGAGCGCTGAACGAAGCGGTGCTGGTCAAGCTGGTGCGGGTGGCGCTGCTCGCACCGCTGGTCGCGGCACTGGCGCTGTCGGCGCGGGCGCGCCGGACCGCGGCCGAGGGAGGCAGGGGGACCGGGGGGGCCGGGGCTGCGGGCGGCGCGGGGACACGGCGGCCGCCGCTGGTGCCGCTCTTCGTCCTCGGCTTCCTGGCCATGGCCGCCGTGCGCAGTACGGGCGTGCTGCCCACGGCCGCGCTCGACACCGCCGGAGACGTCCGTGAACTCCTCCTCGCCGCCGCCCTGTTCGGCCTGGGCAGCGCGGTCCACCTCCCCTCGCTGTCCCGGACGGGGGCACGGGTGGCGGGCCTGGGGCTGTGCGCGTGGGTGGTGATCGCGGGGGTCTCGTACGCGGGCGTGCTGCTGACGGCGTAGCGGGGCCCACGGGGGGACGGGGCCCGGCAGGCATGCGCGCCGGGCCCCGTCCGGATCTCGCCGCCCCCTCCGGAGGAGCAGGTCGTCCGGAGGAGCGGTCCGCCCCGGCGGGGCGTCAGGACGAGTAGGCGAGAGTCCAGGCGCATGAACATGGCGAGTCGGTGGCGCTCACCTGGCTGCGCGACCAGGGTCTTCCGCCACATCAACGGGCATCCGCTCGACGCCGCTTCGACGCAGACTCCGCGGGCGCGGTGTGAGCCTGGTCCCACCCTCGGGTGGTCTCGTGGTGTAACCCCGAAGCGTGAATGGCGGCACAGGTAGGCTGACGCGGTTCCCGAACGACGCCGCCGAGCCAGCCCGACGGAGACCGTGAGTACTACCGCCTCCAGCACCAGCCATCACCTCTCGCCCGCCTTCCCCGGGCGGGCGCCCTGGGGTACCGCGAGCAAGCTGCGCGCCTGGCAGCAGGGCGCCATGGACAAGTACATCCAGGAGCAGCCGAGGGACTTCCTCGCGGTCGCGACGCCCGGCGCGGGCAAGACGACCTTCGCGCTGACCCTCGCGTCCTGGCTGCTGCACCACCATGTGGTGCAGCAGGTGACGGTCGTCGCGCCCACCGAGCATCTGAAGAAGCAGTGGGCGGAGGCCGCGGCGCGGATAGGGATCAAGCTGGACCCGGAGTACAGCGCGGGTCCCCTCGGCAAGGAGTACCACGGCGTCGCGGTGACCTACGCGGGCGTCGGCGTCCGCCCGATGCTGCACCGCAACCGGAGCGAGCAGCGCAAGACCCTCGTCATCCTCGACGAGATCCACCACGCCGGTGACTCCCGCTCCTGGGGCGAGGCGTGCCTCGAGGCGTTCGAGCCCGCGACCCGGCGGCTGGCGCTCACCGGTACGCCCTTCCGGTCGGACACCAACCCCATCCCCTTCGTCACCTACGAAGAGGGCAACGACGGCATCCGCCGCTCCTCCGCCGACTACACCTACGGCTACGGCAACGCGCTCGGCGACGGTGTCGTCCGGCCGGTCATCTTCCTCTCCTACAGCGGCAACATGCGCTGGCGCACCAAGGCGGGCGACGAGATCGCGGCGCGGCTGGGCGAGCCCATGACCAAGGACGCCGTCTCGCAGGCGTGGCGCACCGCGCTCGATCCGCGCGGCGACTGGATGCCGAACGTGCTGCGCGCCGCCGACCAGCGGCTGACCGAGGTCCGCAAGGGCATCCCGGACGCGGGCGCGCTGGTGATCGCCTCCGACCAGGAGTCGGCCCGCGCCTACGCCAAGCTGATCCGCGAGATCACCGGTACCAAGGCCACCCTGGTGCTCTCCGACGAGGCCGCCGCCTCGCAGCGGATCGAGGACTTCAGCCACTCCGACGACCGCTGGATGGTTGCGGTCCGCATGGTGTCGGAGGGCGTGGACGTGCCCCGGCTGGCGGTCGGGGTGTACGCCACCACCATCTCGACGCCGCTGTTCTTCGCGCAGGCCGTCGGCCGCTTCGTACGGTCGCGGCGGCGCGGTGAGACCGCGTCGGTGTTCCTCCCCACCATTCCGACGCTGCTCGGCTTCGCAGGCGAGATGGAGGTCGAGCGCGACCACGTCCTGGACAAGCCGAAGAAGGACGGCGAGGAGGAGAACCCGTACGCGGAGGAGGAGAAGCTCCTCGAGGAGGCCGAGAAGCAGCAGGACGAGGACACCGGCGAGCAGGACCAGCTGCCCTTCGAGGCGCTGGAGTCGGACGCGGTCTTCGACCGGGTGCTCTACGACGGCGCCGAGTTCGGGATGCAGGCGCACCCCGGCAGCGACGAGGAGCAGGACTACCTCGGCATCCCCGGGCTGCTCGAACCCGACCAGGTGCAGATGCTGCTCCAGCGGCGGCAGGCCAAACAGATCGCGCACAGCCGCAAACGGCCCGACGCGGAGGCCGATCTGCTGGAGGTGCCGGCCGAGCGGCGGCCGGTGGTCACCCACAAGGAGCTGCTGGAGCTGCGCAAGCAGCTCAACACGCTGGTGGGGGCGTATGTCCACCAGAGCGGCAAACCGCATGGCGTGATCCACACCGAGCTGCGCCGGGTGTGCGGGGGACCGCCGAGCGCGGAGGCCACGGCCGGGCAGATCCGTGAGCGGATCAAGAAGGTGCGGGAGTGGGCCACGCGGATGCGGTGACTGGCCGGAACGTCGGTCGGGGTGTCGGTCGGGGTGATGTGGGGCGTGTTCGCACCACCCCGCGCCCCTTCACAACCCCTTTCACGGAACACCGCCAACTCGCCGTCAACTCACCACTGAATATCCGGGCATATGGCGCTAAACACCCCAATTCATTGAGCGACTGAGTCGTCACCCCCAAAAGCTCTGCTCGGATTCTGGACGGGCTCTTCCGCTCAGCGGACCGGCTCGCTAGCGTTCGGGCACGCACACGCCCCGTGGCAGCGCCGCCGCGGAGCGCAGCCGGATGCGTATTTGCATGACCAGCCACCGCGACCGGCGGCCTCTGCGCGCGCCGTCGTCGGGACCGGCGGTGCACCTCCGCGAAGAGCCGCCCACCCATCACCGAGGAGGGGGCGTCGTGACCGCGGAGACCTCCCAGACGCTCGACCGGGGACTGCGTGTCCTCAAACTGCTCGCCGACACCGACCACGGGCTGACCGTCACCGAGCTGTCCACCAAGCTCGGCGTCAACCGCACCGTCGTCTACCGACTCCTGGCCACCCTCGAGCAGCACTCCCTGGTCCGCCGTGACATCGGCGGACGGGCACGCGTCGGACTGGGGGTGCTCCAGCTCGGCCGCCAGGTGCATCCGCTGGTCCGGGAGGCGGCACTGCCCGCACTGCGCTCCCTCGCCGAGGACATCGGCGCGACCGCCCACCTCACCCTGGTCGACGGCACCGAGGCCCTCGCGGTCGCGGTCGTCGAGCCGACCTGGACCGACTACCACGTGGCCTACCGGGCGGGGTTCCGCCACCCGCTGGACCGGGGCGCCGCGGGCCGTGCGATCCTCGCCGCCCGCGCGGCCCGCGCCGACGACCCGGGGTACGCCCTCACCCACGGCGAACTGGAAGCGGGCGCGAGCGGTGCGGCCGCCCCGCTGGTGGGGGTGACGGGGATAGAGGGCAGTGTGGGTGTGGTGATGCTCTGCGACGCCGTACCGGAACGGGTCGGCCCGCGGGTGATGGACGCCGCCCGGGAGGTGGCCGACGCGCTCAGGTGACGGCCGGGCCGTCACCCGGGCCGGGTCGGGCTCCGTACGGTGGCCGCCCCGGCCCGTCGGGATCGGTCAGGGCGGCGGCACGATCGTCCCGGGCGTCAACTAGATTCACCCCATGCCTGCCGTCTCCCCCCGCGCCCGCGTTCTCATGATCTGCTCCGCGATCGTGCTCGCGCTGCTCGCGGTCGCCGCGTTCGCGCCGCTGCCGTTCACCGTCGCCCAGCCGGGCACCACCGTGAACGTGCTGGGCACCGACCACGGCAAGCAGGTGATCACCGTCTCGGGGACCGGCACCCGCAAGACCACCGGGCAGCTGCGGATGACCACGATCCAGGCGACCGGGCCGGACGCCACCGTGCGGCTGAAGGACGTGATCGGCGGCTGGCTGGACACCGACCGCGCCGTGATGCCGCGCGACTCGGTCTACGTCGGCGGCACCACCGAGGAGATCGAGCGGCACAACACCGAGGAGATGGAGAAGTCGCAGTCCACCGCCACCAGCGCGGCGCTCGGCTATCTCCACCGGTCGCCGCGGGACGTCAAGGTCACCCTGCGCCTGGCGGACGTGGGCGGGCCGAGCGCCGGGCTGCTGTTCTCGCTCGGCATCGTCAACAAGCTGGACGGCGACGGCAGCGGCGGCGACCTCACCGGCGGGCGGACGATCGCGGGCACCGGCACCATCGACGCCAAGGGCACGGTGGGCGCGGTGGGCGGCGTCCCGCTGAAGACGCAGGCGGCCAAGCGGGACGGTGCCACGGTCTTCCTGGTACCCAAGGCCGAGTGCGCGGACGCGAAGGCCGAACTGCCCAAGGGGCTCCGGCTGATTCCCGTCACCACCCTCAAGGGCGCGGTGTCGGCTCTGCGGGCGCTGCGCTCGGGCGGGAAGATCCCGCACTGCTGAGCGCCGTCGCGGCCGGGGCCGCCGGGGGCACGGGCTCGCGGTCCATTCCGCGCCAGACCGGGAAGACCAGCGGGCTCAGCGTCACCAGGAAGTACGCCCCGCCGGTCACCAGGAACGCGGCCGTCAGCCCCGCCCCGTCCACCAGATAGCCGGCCGCGAGCCCGCCCAGCGGGATCACCACCCACACCCCCGCGGTGAGCGCCCCCAGCACCCGGCTGCGCAGCTCGTCCGGTACGGCCCCGTACGTCACCGTGGTGAGGATCGGATTGAGCATGCCCGCCGCGATCCCGCTCACCGCCATCGTCACGGCGAGCGGCGGAACGCCGGGCACCAACGCGGCGACGGCGAACCGCGGCAGTCCGCAGAGCAGAAAGCAGACGCCGTCCGTTGTCGCTCATGGTCCCCCCTGTACGTCTCGGTCAGTAGTCGAGCCGTGCCGTCAGCCCCGCGTGCGGTCCCCTCGGGGTCGCCAGTCGCAGCCCGACCTCCACGAGTGTCCAGCCCAGCCGGGTGCGCAGTGGGCGGGCGCCCGGGCGGCGCGCGGCCGCTTCCCGGGCCTCCTGCCGGAGGCGTTCGGCGCGGATGCGGTGCAGCCGCAGATGGATGTCGTCGCCGTACACAGCTGTCCCCCTGGGGTCGGTCAGTCCTCGTCGCGCGGGAAGGCGTGCAGATGGACCCGGAACCGGGCCGAGTTCTCGGTGTCCTGGTCCACCTCCTTCTCGCGGTAGCTCTCGATCACCTCGTGCACCTTGTCGCGCATTTCCTTGGCCAGTTCGGGCGTGAGGCGCATCGTGAAGTCGCTGATGTCCCAGGACAGTTGCCACTCCTCGGACCAGGTGTGCAGGGTGCCGAGCCAGGTGGACAGATCCTGGGTGTGGGTGGTGGCCACCTCGTGGAGCAGGGTGTCCATCGCCCCGCGCACGGACGGGTCGGGATGGCTGAGGAACTCGTCGGTGCCCACCCGGGTGCCCCGGTGCGCCGCCTTCCACCACCGCTCCCGGCCCTTGCCGCGCTCCGGGTCGTCCTTGACGAAGCCGTGCGCGGCGAGCTGCCGCAAGTGGTAGCTGGTGGCACCACTGGACTCGCCCAGCCGCTCGGCCAGTTGGGACGCGGTCGCCGGTCCGTACTCGCGGAGCGCGCCGAGCAGGCGCATCCGCAGTGGGTGCGCGAGCCCTCGCAGCGAGCGCGGGTCGAGCACCCGCACCTCGTCGTCGGGAGTCGGCTTGTCGTTCTCGGCCATGCGCTGAAGCGTAAGCATGCAAAGGTTCCGTTGCAAGGATTTCTTTGCAACGGAACCTTTGGATCTATGGCCCCTCGGATCAGTCCCGCGCCACCTGCCGCACCAGCGGGATGATCCGCAGCGGCACCGGGTTCTCCATCACGATCGCCGTCGAGGCCCGCACGATCCCCTCGAACCCCACGACCAGGTCGATCACCCGCTGGAGATCGGCGTTCGAGCGGGCGACCAGACGGCACAGCATGTCGCCGTGGCCGGTGGTGGTGTGCAGTTCCAGCACTTCCGGAACGCCCGCCAGATGCGTCCGTACGCTCGCCCCCTGGCCCTGCTTGATCTCCAGCGTGGCGAACGCGGTCACCGGGTAGCCCAGTGCCGCCGGATCCACCTCCGGGCCGAACCCCCGGATCACCCCCTGCGCCCGCAGCCGGTCCAGCCGCGCCTGCGCCGTACCGCGCGCCACCCCGAGGCGGCGGGACACCTCCAGTACGCCGATCCGCGGCTCGTTCGCGAGCAGCTCGATCAGCCGGGCGTCGAGCCCGTCGATTCCCATGGGCACCTCCCTGCACTTGATGACCACCTGTGATGGTGGTCACTGTGTGCAGAATGCCGCCTGGAACGCGCGTCTTGCTATACAGGATGCCCAGCATTTTCGCGAACTGTTGCGCACCCTGAATCATGGGGAGACGCTGCCGGTATGACTGAGATCCTGAACCCCACCCCATCCACCGCGCGGCAGGCCGACCCCTTCCCGGTGAAGGGGATGGACGCGGTGGTCTTCGCGGTCGGCAACGCCAAGCAGGCGGCCCACTACTACGCCACCGCCTTCGGTATGAAGCTCGTGGCCTACTCCGGACCGGAGAACGGCAACCGGGAGACCGCCTCCTACGTCCTCGCCTCGGGCAGCGCCCGCTTTGTGTTCACCTCCGTCATCAAGCCCACCACCGACTGGGGCCGCTTCCTCGGCGAGCACGTCGCCGAGCACGGTGACGGGGTCATCGACCTGGCCGTGGAGGTGCCGGACGTACGCGCCGCGTACGCCTATGCCGTCGAGCACGGCGCCACCGGCATCGAGGAGCCGCACGACGTCAAGGACGAGTACGGCACGGTGGTGCTCGCCTCCATCCGCACCTACGGCGACACCCGCCACACCCTTGTCGAGCGCACCGGCTACGACGGCCCCTACCTGCCCGGCTACGTGGCCGCCGCCCCCATCGTGGCCCCGCCGGAGAAGCGCACCTTCCAGGCCATCGACCACTGCGTGGGCAATGTCGAACTCGGCCGCATGGACGACTGGGTGGCCTTCTACAACAACGTCATGGGCTTCACCAACATGAAGGAGTTCGTGGGCGACGACATCGCCACCGAGTACTCCGCCCTGATGTCGAAGGTCGTCGCGGACGGCACCCGCAAGGTGAAGTTCCCGCTGAACGAGCCCGCCGTGGCGAAGAAGAAGTCGCAGATCGACGAGTACCTGGAGTTCTACGGCGGCCCCGGTGTCCAGCACATCGCGCTCGCCACCAACGACATCGTCGCCACCGTCCGGACCATGCGGGCCGCCGGTGTCCAGTTCCTGGACACCCCCGACTCGTACTACGACACCCTCGGCGAGTGGGTCGGCGACACCCGGGTGCCGCTCGAGACCCTGCGCGAGCTGAAGATCCTCGCCGACCGCGACGAGGACGGCTATCTGCTCCAGATCTTCACCAAGCCGGTCCAGGACCGGCCGACCGTCTTCTTCGAAATGATCGAGCGCCATGGCTCGATGGGCTTCGGCAAGGGCAACTTCAAGGCCCTGTTCGAGGCGATCGAGCGTGAGCAGGAGAAGCGCGGAAACCTCTGAACCACCCCCTGAACCACCCCGCTGACGGCCCCGGGCGACCCCCACCGCCCGGGGCCGTCGTATGCCCTTGCAGGTGGCGCGGGTGGCCGCACGGCCATGCGCCGGTCCCGCGAGAAAAACCTGAACCACGGGTGGGGAGGCGATGCCCAGCGTCTACACTCTCGGCGACCTGTTCACTCCAACAGGGCGTGACCGCATGAGAGTTGTGGAGTTCGAATGTCCGAGGACACATACGACGCGGGGCGGTTGACCAGGCGCAGGTTCGCACTCGCGGGCGGTGCGGCCGCCGCGGGCGCACTCGCCACCTTCTCGGCCCGTACGGAGGCATCGGCCGCGA
Organism: Streptomyces sp. NA02950; assembly: GCF_013364155.1. NCBI lineage: Bacteria > Bacillati > Actinomycetota > Actinomycetes > Kitasatosporales > Streptomycetaceae > Streptomyces > Streptomyces sp. NA02950. The sequence continues at coordinate 5,855,025 of NZ_CP054916.1, forward strand.
TCGAGGGGGGCCGGTTCGATCTGGCGGTGCCCTCCACCCAACTGCTGCGGGAGAAGACCCCGCACAACGGCACCGTGCTCCAGTCCTTCGCGTTCGACGACACCAACAAGCACCTCTACGTCATCCAGCTGATGGAGGGCGGCATCCAGCTGGACGGCGAGCCCGGCCCCGTCTCCGGCGCCGACCGGGCCGCCCGCGGCGACATGTGCGTCACCAAGATGTCGCTCGCCGGCGCCGAGCTGGGCTCCATGTACGTCAAGGGGTTCGGGCACGGCGTGGCCATCGGCTGTGAGCCGGTGGGCGGCACCGCCTATCTGTGGACCGAGTCCGACGCCGACCCCGCCTCCGGCTACGGGCGTGCCATCAGCCGCTTCCGGTTCGCCGCCGGAACCGTGCTCGCCAGCGGCTCGTCCTCGCTCGTGGAGCACCGGCCGGTGCCCGGTTCGACCGGCAACCAGCCCGCCGTCGACATGCTCAACAAGCGGCTGATGTTGCGCTACCGGCTGAACGGCGTGCCCCGCTACCGGCTGATGAGGCTGGCCGACGTCACGGCCGGGAAGTACCCGGCGGTGTACGACATACCCCAGGTCGGGGTCGCCGCGAACGAGACCTTCCAGGGCTTCGCGGTCCTCGGCGACTACGTCTACCAGCTGACGGGCACCGCCTACACCGACGAGGGCGGCACCAATCCGCCCTCCGGCCACGGCAACACCTATGTCTCCTGCATCGATCTGCGCAGCGGCGAACTGGTCCAGCGGGCCCGCACCGAGGCCGGGTACTCGCTCGACTACCGCGAGCCGGAGGGGATGGCGATCCAGCTGACCAGCCCCCGGCGGCTGTGCATGGGCTTCGCCTCGGGCGCGTCCGGCGACCGCAAGGCGAGCGTCTACTACAAGTCGCAGTAGCCGCGCGGACGCGGCGGCGCGGTCCGCGGGCCGCCGCGATCTTCCCTGGCGCGCGGCCGGGTGCGACGCTGGACGCATGACCGACCTCATCGAGCTGCTGCGGGAGGGCCTCCCCGGGGAGGCGGTGCTGACCGACCCCGATGTCACCGGGGCGTACGCGCACGACATGGCCGGCTTCTGCGAGGCGGGCGCGCCCGCCGTGGTCGTCCTCCCCCGCACCGTCGAGCAGGTGCAGCACGTCTGCCGCACCGCCACCGCGCTGCGCGTCCCGGTCGTCCCCCAGGGCGCGCGCACCGGGCTGTCCGGCGCGGCCAACGCCTCCGACGGCTGCATCGTGCTGTCCCTGGTCAAGATGGACCGCATCCTGGAGATCAACCCGGTCGACCGGATCGCGGTCGTGGAACCGGGCGTGGTCAACGCGGCGCTGTCCCGCGCGGTGATGGAGCGGGGGCTGTACTACCCGCCGGACCCCTCCAGTTGGGAAGAGTGCACCATCGGCGGCAACATCGGCACCGCGTCCGGCGGACTGTGCTGTGTGAAGTACGGGGTCACCGCCGAATACGTCCTGGGCCTGGACGTGGTGCTGGCGGACGGGCGGCTGCTCACCACCGGCCGCCGTACCGCCAAGGGCGTCGCGGGCTATGACCTCACCCGGCTGTTCGTCGGCTCCGAGGGCAGCCTCGGCATCGTCGTACGGGCGGTGCTCGCGCTCAAGCCCAGCCCGCCCGAACAGCTGGTGCTGGCCGCCGAGTTCCCCTCCACGGCCACCGCGTGCGACGCCATCTGCCGGATCATGGAGCGCGGACACACCCCCTCGCTGCTGGAGCTGATGGACCGTACGAGCGTCCGCGCGGTCAACGCGATGGGCGCCATGGGGCTGCCGGAGACCACCGAGGCACTGCTGCTGGCCGCCTTCGACACCCCCGACCCGGCCGCCGACCTCGCCGCCGTCGGCGAGCTGTGCGCGGCGGCGGGCGCCACCGAGGTGGTCCCGGCCGACGACGCCGCCGAGTCGGATCTGCTGCTCCAGGCCCGCCGGATGACCCTGACCGCCCTGGAGGCGGTCAAGGGCGTCACCATGATCGACGACGTCTGCGTACCGCGCTCCCGGCTGGCCGAGATGATCGACGGCACGGCCGCGATCGCCGAGAAGCACCGGCTGACCATCGGTGTGGTCGCCCACGCCGGTGACGGCAACACCCACCCCACCGTCTGCTTCGACGCCTCCGACCCCGACGAGTCCCGGCGGGCCCGGGAGTCGTTCGACGAGATCATGGCGCTCGGCCTGGAGCTGGGCGGCACCATCACCGGGGAGCACGGGGTCGGGGTGCTCAAGCGGGAGTGGCTGGCCCGGGAACTCGGTCCGGTGGGCGTGGAGTTGCAGCGCGGCATCAAGGATGTCTTCGATCCGCTGGGCCTGCTCAACCCGGGCAAGCTCTTCTGATCACGCGGACTCCGATCACCGTGGGGAGGCCGGAGCCGACGCGGTACCGGACCCCGACGGTGTGGGTGTCGCGGTGCCCGACGGCGTCGGCTTGGGGCCGGGGCGGCCGGTCGACGAGGGCTTGGGGGGCCTGGGGGTGTGACTCGGCCGTCGGCTCGGGGTCTCCTTGGGCGGGGTGCGGGTGGCCGACGGCGAAGCGCTGCTCTTGTCCGGCTCCGGCTTCGTGGTGCTGGGCGACGGCCGCGGCGGGGCCGTCGTACGCGGGGGAGCGGTGAACGTGGGCCGCGACTCGCGGCTGGCCCGGTCCGGCGCACGGGTCGCGGGCGCCGTGCTACCGGGGCTGGACTCGGAGGGGTCGGCCTCGGGCTTCAGGGGCGGTTCGCTGTCCCGCTCCGCGACCGCGTGCGACGGGCCCTGCGACCGCTGGGTCAACATCAGCGAACCGGCGGCCAGACCGCCGACCACCGCCAGGGCCGCCACGGCCGCCGCCCTGCGCCGCCGCCTGGAGCCTCTCGGGGCGCCGCGCCGCCGCGCGGGACTCGGCTCCGTGAGCGTCACGGCATCCGGCCCGAGCTGGGCGGTCAGCGGGGCGATCGGCGCGGTGGCGGCCTCGGCCGGGGCCGGGTCCGCTTCCCGGCCGGGCCCGAAGACCTGCTGGGCGATGGTCTGCGTGCTCAGCGCCCGGGGGTCGGCGGGCCCGGCCAGCGGGTCGTACGCACCGCACTCCGGACAGGTCACAACCCCGTTGAGCGTCCTGCGGCACGAGGCGCAGTAGTCCATCTGTTGCCTTTCGTCGTCGGCACGGCCCGCGCCGCCTCTCCCGTGGTGGTCGGCCCGGGGCAGGCGCGGGTTCGCGTGCCGGATGGTGCGGTCCGCCGTCCGGGGCGATGTCACGCCACGGTAACGGCTGATCGAAACGAGGTACGCCGGCCCGCCCCGTCGTGTTCAACTCCGGCCCCTGTCAGGCCCTCATCGTGGCCCGACTCACACCGGCCAAGGCCCGGCCGGCGGGCGGACGGCGGGCTCGTACGGCCACGTACGGCTCGCACGGGAGGGTGGCGCCGAGGAGTGACGGGCACATGACGCGGGCAGGTCTGATAGACCTTGACCCGCGCGCTCCGGGTTGCACTGCGGCTCTTCTACGGCAGACTGCTTAGGCCCCCCCACCGCGAGGCACCGCACAGGCGCAGCGCAGGACAGCACGGCAGAGCAGATACGGGATATCGGAGATCATGAGCGCCTCTACCTCAGGATCCGCGGACGGCAGCTCCATTCCTGGCTTTTATCCGGAGGGGTCATACGGGAAACCGGTACATTTCCTGTAGGGCTCTGACCTGGGCATATGGCTGAGGCTCCCACTCCGTCGAATGGGAGCCTCACTGTTGCTGGGGGCGGGCTGGCTGCTCCGGGCGGACTGGCCTAGAGCTGGTCAAGCGCACCGGTGGCCACTCCGCCGATGAACGCTGCCCAAACCTGGGCGGGGAAGATCAGTACCGGGCTGGTCTGATCCTTGCTGTCTCGCGTCGCAACCCTGTCGCCGGGTACGAATGCGACCTCCACGCATGCGGACTGTCCGTTACTGCGGCTGGACTTGAACCACGCCGCGCCCGAAAGATCAACCGTCTTCATAACTCCCTGCCATGTCAGCAAGTAGGCGCCTGGACGCCTGCTCTGTGAGTGCCTTGTCCCAGATGTCATTGAACGCTTCGTCGTAGCGTTCAACTTCGCTGGGCTTGTCCAGATAGAGATCACCGGTGTAGCCGTCCGAGTAGACGGTTGGTGGCTCACTGGTGATCCCGCCAGCGCGCGGGAAGCGAAGGACGATGAAGGGGCCGGTGAGCACGCCCCGATGCATACCTGCCTCGAACGGGACAACCTTGATCGTGACGGTCTCTAGCTTGGACATCTCTAGCAGGTGTCCAAGCTGGGCTGCCATCACCTTTCTCCCGCCGATCGGGCGGTGTAGTAGTCCCTCGTTGAGTACAACCTCCAGCTTGGGCGGTGCCGTAACGCGAGTGATCGATCCCTGGCGGGCAATCCGAAGGTGAACGCGACGTTCGATCTCCTCCGGGTCCTCGTCCGGGTTGTGAGCCTGGATGATCGTCCGGGCGTAGTCCTCGGTCTGGAGCAAGCCTGGCATCAGTTCGCTCTCGTACCAGGAGAGTTGGTCGGCCGCTTCCTCTAGCCCAATGTAGACGTCGAATCCCTCCGGGATCACGTCGCCATAGCTGTGCCACCAGCCCCGTGCCTTCGTCTCCTTGGCCAGACCCATGAGCGCGGCCGTCAACTCGTCGGACGCTCCGTAGACCCTGCACATCGTTTCGGCGTCGTGGCTGCGCAAGGAGGTCTGCCCGCTCTCGATGCGCCACATCTTGGCTTCTGACCACTCAAGCGCCTTCGCTGCGGCGCGGACCGTGAGCCGTGCTTGATTCCTCAGATCGCGCAGGTAGCGGCCGAGTTGCCTGCGCGGCACGGTCGAACCTGTCGGCCCCTCCGTCATGAGGTCTCTCCCTCCCTGTCCCTCATTATGAAGGACTCTCGTTGGGTGAAATGAAAGCATCAAGTCGCGCGACTCGCAATGTAATCAGTCAGTTCGAGTACAGCGAATCGAAGCAATCAGAATGAAGTCTTGCAGAATCAGGGAGCAGGGCTCATGCTGTGACTGTCGCCCCGTCAGATCTCGGGCGGCGGCTAGGACATGAGGGAGGCGGCTCCGTGAGCGATACCCCGGCGGTCGGCAAGGTGGTCGTAGATACGGCCCGAAACCGCATAGGTCAGGTCATGGGTAGCGTCGGGGGCTCAGTGCAACTCCGGCCGCTTTCTGGCGGCCGTGAATGGGATGCGGACCCGTCTCTTATCAGGGCTCTAACGGAACAAGAACACATGAGGCTTCCGGCGGCTCCTTTTGTTCGAGCGAAGCCCCCGGGCAGGAATAGCGGATACGTAGACATTCTCTTGCCTGTGAAGCCGGGCGAAGGTATCGCATTCAAAGCCATGCGATACCCGCCGTGCAATTGTCAGCGTTGCCAGCGCGGTGAAACTCCGCCGGAAAAGCCGCTGTAATTTCTGCGCACTTCGTCGATTGAAGGAAATGCCATGCTTCCCTTAGGCGCAATTGAAATTGTAGCGCTATGCGTGCTCGGGGTACTGCTGCTAAGGCTCATTTACACTTACAGCGGCCTTCAGGGGTTGATGGTCCTGGTGATCTATGTTGCATGCGCCCTCGTTTTGGTGCCACTTTATGCCTGGGCGGCTCCTGCTTAAGAGTCCGTACCCGGGGCTGGTTGACGCTACCAGCCGAGGTCAAGGGCCCGCGATCTCCCGTTCTGGCTGCCATAAAAGGTGTCAACTGGCGCTTATTCCTACTCGGTAGGTGGCTGGGGATGGGGTGCAAGAAAACCTGCATCACGCTGCGGGGAGCGTTTCCCCGCTGAGCTATTCGAGGAAGCGAAAATGGATAAATTCGATTTCGTGAACGTGGCCTTGTGTCGAGACGCAAAGGTCGGGAACTGTCCGCAGGTGGCTGTCAACGTGCCTGGGGTGGTGGCCATCCGGGACAGTGAACGGCCTGCCGAGGTGGTTACCATGACGCTCGACGGCTGGCGGGATCTCACCTTAGCTGTCAAGGCGGGGAAGTTCGATTTGGGCGCTGCCTGAGGGGAGTCATGATGTCGAAGTGTCCTCGTTGTGAGGCTGGGCTCATCACGGACCCTGAGAGCGGTCTTCCCTGGTGTGCTCATTGCGGGGAACACTTCGCATTGTCGCTGCCTCGGTGTCCGGGGCTCTGGTCGAGGCGTGATGCTTCCACCCGTGCTCCGGTTAAACGGCGCCGCCACTGAGTGACCCAAGTTCGCCCCGTCCATGCGTTTCCACTGCGCATGGACGGGGCTTTCACGCGTTCCCGCTCGTGAACACTCGTCACTTATTCCCATAAGTGATTGACCCGCTTGGGTGGCAGTCTGCATGCTGGCAGCTCATTGGTACGAGTAATGACCGGCTAAGTGGGTCGGCGTGCTCGCTGATCGGAGGTGGATGCATGTGGTACTGGACGCTGCGGCTGCGGCTGGGCTTGCTGGCGATCCTTCTGGCTGTCGCGATGAGCGAATGTGATCGCGGGGAGATGGGGCCTAATGGCATGGGGGCCCACCCCGGGGGCGCTGTTACGCAAGGTAACCGCGACACGCGGTAAGGACTTGCGTTCGATCTGTAGCGGTACAGGTGTGGCGCGTGTGAGGGTTGGTCTTGGTCGAATCTTTGTACGGAGGTTCGTTTCAGGTGTGATCGCTCGGTTCGGCTTGGGGGCTGGTGTGACAGGGGAACCTGACGAAGTGCTGGTGTGGGTGCCTGGGGCTGCGTATCTGGCTGCCTGGCGTGCGGCTCGGGATGCTGCTGATGCCCTGTGTTCGTCTCTGTGCGATGCCGGGGTGCCGGGGGATGCCCTCGAGATAACACCGAGTACGGACGCTGACGGGTGCCCGGTCATCCGCATCGCTGGACGGGTGACACCTGCCCAATCTCGCGCTGTTGCCGACGCTTTAAAAAAGGGCGGTGCGGGGTCATCGCCTCAGCGTGGGGAGTGACGCGCGGTGCGGTAAAGGTGCAGGTGGGCACCGCCGCCGGCCGTAGCGGCTTTTGGGCGGGAGCTGCCACGGGGCGAGAGAACAGGGGGCCTTACGCTGGCCCGGCGAATCGGGCGGGTCTGTGATCCTGCCCGCGTTTGCGACCGATTGGCCCCCTGTTCTTAGAGGCTCGCCCCGTGGTGGCTGCCTAAAAGCCGCGTAGGCCGTCGGCCACCAGCCACGACGCCCCAGCCATCGGGCATCGGCCCTACCAGTGGTGCACTTGTCCTCTTGCTGTGTGGGGTACGGCGCTTGGACCATGCCGGTACGGCGAGACAGGGAGGGCGTATGCGGTGGGGCAAGAAGACGACTGAGGGGCGGCCCATTCCTACGCGTGGGCGGCGCGGGTCCGTGCGGGTGACGACTGATGGCCGCGGGCGTCAGTGGTTGGAGTGCTCGGCGTGCGGGATGCGGAAGTTCAACCCGGGCGTTACACCAGGCCAGTTCGCGGCGCGGAAGCATGCGGATACGTGCACGGGCTGATGTGGGTGCGGGGCGACCGGTTGGCCGCCCCGCTGAGCGCTGACTAGGCGGCGGCGCCCATCGCGCGCGCCCATCCGCACTGGGGGGTGGTGCACTCCTGCGGGTCGTCGGCGAACTCCTCGGGGAGCGAGTAGCCAGCGGTGCGCGCCTGGCGGGCGAGGCACTGCGCGCACACGCAGTCGGGGCAGAGACGGTCATCGGACAGGTAGACCTCGTCCTGACAGGTGGGGCACATGGCGTCTCCTTAAAGGGTGGGCCGGTCGGTGGCCTGACGGGCTTTAGCCCGATCACATGCCCCGCGGGCTGTCCAAGATCTTGACCGCTTGCGGCGCCGTAAGGCGTCTTGGACAGCCCGCGGGGCATGTGATTGCCTCTGGCGTCAGGGTGCCGACTGGTCCACCCGGTGACGACTCCAGCCACCCGAGGGAGAAAGGGCCCACCGACTGCCAGGCGGGTGCACTGCGGCCGGTACTTGGGCACCACCGGTTGGGGACTGACGGCGTCGGGCCTTGTGATGGCTGCTGTAGTGCCGCGTGCCTGGTCCGCACATGGGAGAACCCCCGCACTATTGGCGGGGGCTTCGTGCTGCTTGGGGCTGCTCGGGGTGCCGGGCGGTGGCCGTCCGGGCGGACCGGCCGCTAGGCCGCAGCCGCCCGGGGCGGCCAGACCGCCCGGCGCGCCGAAGGCGCGCCCTTGAGCAAGTGAAGAAGATCTAGACGCAGTTAGCCGCGTGCGGGGGTGGTCGGCGTGATGCGGTAGGTCGGGTTGATCGCGGCGGCGCTCATGCGCAGTTCTTCGACAAGTAGTGCGCGGCCGTCCTGGTCCTGCGTTACGCGGTAGGTGATCAGGATGGTGTCGGCGTCGGTGCTGAGTGCGGCCCGTTCGTCCGGGCGGGCGGCTCGGGCTGTCACGGTCTCCCACCACGTGAGCGTGAGTCCCTTGTCGGCAAGCATGGCGTACAGCTCCGGCGGGTGGGCGTCGGGCCGTTCGGCCAGTGCGGGCACCTGGTCGGCCACGTCGAACGGGATCACGGTCTTGTGTGCGGCACGGACTCCGGTCTCCGGGTCGCGCAGCAAGCGTTCTGCTGTGATGGTGTGGACCGGGCCCCGACCGAGGAGAGAGGCGACTGTGCCCGATGCGTGGTCACGGGTCACCGTGGGCTCCTCGGCTACCTCGAACTGATGGCCCATCACCAGAGTCTTACCTCGGCGGATCAGAGTCCGCTTGATCACTAGGGCGGGGGCGTCCTCGCGGCGGACGAAAGTCCCTTTGCCCTGGTGGGAAGCGGCGAGACCCATGCGACGGAGTTCAGCTATGGCCTGGCGCACTGTGTTGCGGCTGACCCCGTAGCGCTCCAGTAGCTCTGTCTCGGACGGCAGTTGGCTGCCCGGTGGATAGCCGCCTCCTTCCCCCTTGCTGATCTCAGCGGCCAAGATTCGTGCGAGCTGGAGGTATCGGGGCTCGCTGGTGAGCTGCTGGGCTGAGCTGGCGTCGTCCGGCACTGGTCTGTGCTCCCATCTGCGGCCCCGGTGGGCTCGTCTCGGCGTCATAGGTCCTGCACTCATCAGAATAAGTGCTTGTGCTCATCGGTCAATGCGGCGCATGCTGGTCGCGCACTCATTGGTACGAGTAATAACCAGACAAGGGGACGGACATGGCTGACAACCGCTCACCCGCCGATCGGGTTGCGGCCGTACATCGCTACGGCGACCCGATAACTGGCGGTCAGCATGCGGCGGCAACGGCACTGCTTGAGGCCCTGCTGCGAGCTGCTGAACACCACGGAGTGACGCTCGCGGACTTCGACGCGGTGGTCGATCTGCCGGGCGGCTGCCTGGACGTGGTGCGTGCGAAGCGTCACCGCTGACGTGCCGCGGGGGCCGGATTCGAGGTTCCGGCCCCGCTGTCGGCCCGTGGCCAGTGTCCCCATGACATCCGACAAGAAGAGGTGAACTGATGCAGACGTTTCCCGTAGATGTGGCACGGCTCGGCACACTGATGTGCGTCGTCCCCCCGGAACCGCGGGTCGATCCGACCACGGGCCAGGTACGCACGGACCGCGAAGGACGACGGCTCAACGTGGTGGGCGTCTCGGTCCGCCAGTCCGAAGGGCGTCGCGCCGACGTCATCGAAGTCGCTGTTCCCGGTGAAGCTCCGGCCGTTGCGGAGGGGATGCGGATCAGCATTGACGGCCTGGTGGCCGTCTCCTGGTCCATGGGTGACCGTCACGGAATCTCCTTCCGGGCAACTGCGATCACTCCCGCTAACGGCGGCAAGAGCACCCCGGGCGGTCCGAGTTCCGCGGGGGCGGTGACCGGTAAGGCCAAGGCGGCGGGTGGCGATGCTGCCTGATCCGACCGAGCTGCGGCGGGCGTACGTCGGCTGGCCGGACCTGTGTCGGCACGTCGCTGAGCTGCATCGACAGCTTGCTGCCTGCCCCTTTGAAGCCATGGATGCGCCACAGCGAGCCCGGCTGGTCCGGGTCTCTCAGGCTGTGGCGCACCTGGCCCAAACCATGATCATCCGAGAAGGGCAAGGAGGACAGGAATGGTGGAACAGCCCAATACCGACACAGATGTAGTCGTAACGCGACTCATGAGGAATCTGCGGCTGCTCACCGGGTGCGATGCACTCCTCACAGCCATGGAAGGCGGGGCGCTGGTCGCCGAGGTCATGGCGTTGACGGCGCGGTCCGCTGAGACGGTCGCCGATGACGCGCGCACCATGCTTCTGACGCTCCGTCAAGACCCGCGCAAGTCCGGAGGTGATCACACATGACGTGGGACTGGGGAGTTTGGTTGGCGATCGTGCTGGTCCTCATTGCTGCGCGGGCGCGCCTTGGGGGCTCGCGGCTGCCGCGCTCGGTGCGTCGTGTCGCGGCACTGCCCTGGGTGTGGTACCTGGCCGGATTCCCGGTCGTGGCGCTGCGTATGCGGTTCACGTGGAGGAAGCTGGCCCGCAATGCGGACCTGGCGGTTGCGCGCCATCACGTCCCTCGTGCGCTCGTCGGGCGGGACATGATCGTCACGGGGCGGCCACTTCGGCCGCAAGCACCTCGGCTCGGTCTGCCGCGTCCCACCCGTGACGGCCTGGTCGTGCGGGCCTTCCTGCACCCTGGGCAGACTCCGGGTCCGTACATCGATGCGGCGCCTGCCATGGCGCACGCCTGGAGGATGCACTCCGTTCGCGTGGTCTCCGATCGTCGTGGGGAAGTCCTCATCACTGCGGTGTGGAGGGATCCCCTCCAAGAGGCAATGCACGGCGAAGTACCGGATCCGGATGCTCCGGACATGCCTGCTCGGGTGCTGACGGCTCATGTAGGCCGAACCGAAACCGGGGGTGTGTGGGCGATGGATCTGCATCGGGTTCCGCACTGGCTGATCGTCGGCGCTACACAGTCAGGCAAGAGCACCCTTCTTGCCTCACTGGTCCGGGAGCTGGCGACACGGCCGGTGGCGCTGGTCGGGATCGACTGCAAGGGCGGCATGGAACTGTCGCTCTTCGAGCGTCGGCTGTCCGCGCTGGCATGCAGCCGCTCCGAGGCGGTGGCGCTCCTGGCGGTGCTGTGCGATGAGGCAGCGTCGCGTATGGCGATGTGCCGGGCGGCTGGCGTGCGCGCTATCTGGGATCTGCCGGAGGAGGTTCGCCCGGTGCCGGTCGTGGTCCTGGTGGACGAGATCGCGGAGCTGTATCTCGTTGACGGGTCCAAGATCAGTCGCCAGGAAGCGGCGGAATGCTCGACCTACCTTCTGCGGATCGCGCAGCTCGGTGCGGCGCTGGGGCTGCATCTCATCGTGGCCGGGCAGCGTGTCGGCAGTGAGCTGGGCGCCGGAGTGACAGCGCTCCGTGCGCAGCTTGGGGGCCGGGTTTGCCACCGCGTCCATGACGAAGCAACAGCGGAAATGGCGCTCGGCGACTTGGCGAAGGATGCAATCGAGGTCGCGCGGACGATCACAGAGGATGAGCAGGGTGTCGCTGTCACTGCGATGGGCGGCGCATGGGTTCGGGCACGGTCGCGGCTGACTTCCGCGGCGTCGGCTCGGCGGATAGCTGAACTGCACGCCGATCTGACTCCCGATATGCCAGACCTTTTGCGGGCTGTCATTTCCGCAACGTACAAGGGGACGACATGACGGAAAATCAGGCACTGCCCCTGGCTATCATTTTCGGCTCCTTCTGCGTGCTCGTTGTGCGCTCGCGGGAAGTCGTCTGGTGGGTTGGATCCCTGTTCTTCGCCTTCGGGTTCGTGATGGCGAGCACGACACCGGGCCTCACCATCAACGATTTCCTTATGTGGGTCAGCACGTACGTACTGCGGAGTGCGGAGAACGCGGGCTGAGAAAGGGGGCGGAAATGCCTCACCTCTATGTGAGGTGTCGCGGCTGCGGCCGGATCCGCTACCGCACTCGTGGCGGGCGTCTGCGTCGGTGCCGCTGCTGTCGAAAGGGGCCCCGCCGACGGTAGTTGTCACAACCGGTGACTTACCGCCGGCGGGCACCCGGAAGAAAACCCCAGGTCAAACAAATCTTTGGAGCAAATCCAGTGTCTTCCCGCATCCACTATCCGGCCGTCTTGGCGACGGTCCGTAAGGAAAGGGCACCGCCGTGACCATGTCCGACCCCCGTGCGCGGCGCTCCGCACTCGACCACGCGGAGCGCCTGCGCGGGCTCACGACCACTGAACGCGACATGATCCGACTCGTACAAGACCCCGGCTTCGGGCGCTGGCTCGACCAAATGCGCAACATCGGGGGCTGCTCACACCCCATCTACCTCTCTGGCCAGACCGTGACTCGCGATCTGATCACGGGTGAGACGCTGCGGTTCTACAGCACCGCAGATGAGCCACGCGGGACGCTGGCCGTCCGGTGCGGCAACCGCCGCGAAAGCAGGTGTGAGCCGTGCTCACGCCTCCACTCCGGGGACACCTTCCACCTTGTCCGGGCCGGACTGCTGGGCGGCAAGACCGTGCCAGCCGCGGTGGTCCATCACCCCCGGCTGTTTGTGACGCTGACGGCGCCCAGCTTCGGGCCGGTCCATCGCGCGACCACCGACAAGCCGTGTCGCCCTCGCCGATCCGGTGGGCACTGCGCCCATGGTCGCCCCGTAGGCTGCGGCGCCTTCCATGCCGACTCCGACAACGCGATTGGGCGCCCACTGTGCTCGGCCTGCTACGACTACGCGGCACACGTACTCTGGCACGCTACGGCCGGTGAACTCTGGAACAGGACTTGCATCCTGATCCGGCGGCTCCTTGCCGCCACACAGTCGATTAGCCAGCGCAAGCTGAATGAACACCTGCGGGTTTCCTTCGCGAAAGTCGCCGAATTTCAGAAGCGCGGTGCGGTGCACGTGCACGCAGTGATCCGGGTAGACGGTCCGGACGGGCCTCAGTCGCCACCTCCAGCATGGGCCACGCCCCTATTGCTGGCTGATGTGGTCCTTCGCGCAGTAGACGATGCGGAGACCTGCACCCCCTACACCGTGGAATTGGGAGAGCACATCATCAAATGGGGAGAGCAAATCGATGTGCATCCGATCTCTCCCGAGACTGCACAAGCCACAGTCACAGATAGTGCGGTGGCAGCGTACATCGCGAAATACGTGTCCAAGAGCGTCGGCGAAGTCGGGGGAACTGACTGGAAGATCAAAACGGCAGAGGAAATCGAGCTTGCACGCGTAAGTCCTCACATGCGCGCACTCATGGGTATGTGCTGGCGTCTCGGGGGGATTCCTGTGCTGGCTCCGCTGCGGCTACGGCTGTGGGCGCACACTCTGGGATACCGGGGACACGTGCTTACGAAGTCGCGCAAGTACTCCACCACGTACGCGGCTCTGCGTTCGGCACGTTCCGAATTTCGCTCGGACCGTGGAGAGGAAGAGAGGCCCGGGGCGGGTGTCGAGTCATCATGGCGTTACGTCCGGTCCGGCCATTCGCTAGCTGAGGCAGAGATAGCGACGGGGATTGCGGAAGATATTGTGCGCAGTCGCGATCTCGCTAATGAGATTCGAATCGATACGCGGAGGCGGAAGTGAAGAGCACGCACGGCGGGGTGTCGCGTAATGACCCTGCCGTGCGTGCTTGGGTGGCTCGCCATTTGGCGCGAGCTCCGGATCTAACTACTGAGGAACGGATGCTTCTTCGGTCGCTTCTTCGGAGGTTTGGCCAGCGCGGTGACCCTTCGTCTCCCGCCAGATAGGCACTACGGTTTCCGGGTCAAACTTGCCCCGGCCCTTTGGGCCTTTGAGTAGCTGGATGTACTTCATGTAGCGCTTAATTATTACCCGCTTTTCCACGTTGTCCCCTGACCTCCATAGCGCTAGGTCACTTTCCACGGCTTGGGGGTCGGGGGCCGAACCGAGTGCTTCGAGCTTCTCTATAAGATCGCGGATCTTCTTTGAGATCGCCCCGACGTGTTCGTAGTAGTCTTCATTTGACCAACCAACGTCAGAGAGTTCTCCGCGCTCCCACTTACCTTTGAGCTGCTCCTTTTCTGTGATGGCTTCATTCCTTTGCTCCTCTAGCTCCATGCGTTGTTCGGTGATCTCCTCGTCTTCCTGCACTGTCTCGCTAAGTGAAGCCCCCAACTTCTCTATGAGGAATTCCTCCATGAGGATATCTATGAGGTCGTCAATCGGTTTCATCTTGCGTGAAGTAGAGCCACATGCTCCGTTCCGGCCGCGTGACGGGCAGCGATAGACATGGTATTTCGCCTGTCCATTCCAGCGCCCTTCCATGGGCTTCTCGCATTTATAGCAACGCACAACCCCTGTCAGTAGGTACTTTCCGTATTCATGTCCTCCGACTGGCGTGGAATCCACTCCATTCTGCTCTTGGCGTGCTTTTAAGATGCTCTGGGCCTTGAACCAAGTTTGTGGAGACACAATCTCATCCCAGGTCCCCATTACTGGATTTCCCTTCTCGTCGGTAAGTAGCTTAGACATTCCGACATGTTGTTTTGAGGGTTCGAGCCGATGACGTCCGCTGTACAACACCATGCCCGCGTATCGTGGATTCGAGAGAATGAGTTTCACCGTGGCCGTGGTCCACTCGCCGCCACCCGGGGAAGGGATTCCCGAGAGTGTCAGTCCACGTGTGATGGATGATGGATTCCCGTTCTTCTCCACCAGCTCTCGGAAGATTCGCCTAACGACTGCTGCCTCTTTCTCAATCTTCGTTCCTACGTTCTCACCCTTGCGCACCCATCCATAACCGAGGCGGCCTATGGGAATACCCATCTCCGCGGCTCCCAGTGTGTCTCGAGCCACGCGCCGAGCTGTGTCCTGAGACTGCTTCAGCAGCATCACGCACATTACGCGCGCCATATTGCAGTCAGATTCCCTGACGAGATTGAGTTCACTGGTTGCTCCGATTGCGGGCCGCTTCACCTCGTCAACCACGTTCGCAAGATCTTCCAGGTCCCGGGGTTGCCTAACTAGGCGGTCCAAGTCATAGAAGACGATTCCGTCAATTACCCCATTGAGTAGATCCTTCAGCATTTGCTGGAAGTCTTTGCGGAGAACGACCCAATCAACGGTGCCATCAGGGCGGGTGATCCGCTTCTTCTTGTATGCGCTGGTGTCGTCGTCTATGTACAGCTTGACGAACGGGCCCCACTCGAGGGCCTGACGCTTGGCCTCAACGTCTTCGGTCTGTCGTTCGATGGCTGTCTTTCGCTTGGTCGCCTCCTTCCGGGCGCGTCGGTCTTCGTTAATGTCATGCATGGACAGACGTAGGTATCCGCCCGGTCGCTGTGGTACGTACTGGGCGTAGCCAGCAGTGAGGTCCAAGGTGGTTGTCCTGCCCCGCTCGCGGAGCTGGGTGATCACCGGGTCGTCGATGCCGGATACGGCGGACAGGTCAAGTGTGTTGGCCGTGAAGGGAGTAGGGGACATGGGGACGCCTCCTGGTGGTGGTGCGGAAATGCCCGGGGTGGGGTACTACCCAGATCCGTCCATCCCCGGCTACATCCGTTACTGGAACGGCGCGGCCTGGGTGCCGGGCACCAGCAGGCCCGCCCCGGCCGAGGGCGAGTCCATGCCCGCGCCACCGCCCGGGGTGACCCACACCCAGGTGATCGCCCCGGCGGGGGACGAGACCGGGCCGATGTTCCTGGACGAGGACCCGGCACCGGGCCCCGCGGAGGGGACCGGCGGGGCACTGCCCGAGGTGCGCCAACGCGGGGAGATGGACGTCCGGGACAGCGGCGCGGGAGGTGCCGGCGGTGCGGGCGCCCAGCCGGTGCCGCCCGGTGGAACCGCGGCCCCGGTGGACTGGGACGATCCACGGCGGTTGCACGGCTCCCGGCCCGAACCCGCCACGGCCTGGCAGGCCGATGCCTCGCGGCAGGCCGGGTTCGGCGGTGAGCAGGACCGCCGGGTCTCCTGGGGCTCGGAGCACGACGGCCCCGGCGGTGCCCCGGCCGGGCCGCTGCCCGGGGTGCCCGATCCGCGGCGCGCCGCGGAGGACCCGGCGGGCGGCGGCGACCAGCCGGGCAATCAGCCGGGTGGCCCGGACAACTCCACGCTGACCATGCGCGGGAGCGGGGCCCGGCCGCCCAAGGACCGCTCCACCCAGGCGCTGCCGCCGGTGCGCCGGAACCCCGAACTGCCCCCGGCCGACGGCGGCGAGCCGGCGGCCGCGCCGGGCGCCGGCACGCTGTCGGGCCGCGCGCCCCGTCCGCAGGGCGGTACGGACACCCCCACGACCGGCCAGGGCCGGGGCCAAGGCCAGGACCAGGGCACCATGGCGTTCCGTGCGGTCGGCCGCGGCGTACCGGGCCAGGGCGCCGGTGCCGCCGGCACCACACCTCCGGCCCAGCCCCAGCAGCCGCAACAGCCCCAGCAGCCCTACGGTGGTGTGCCCCCGCAGGGCGGCGCACCGAGCGGTCCGGCCTGGCAGCAGCAGGTGCACCAACTCGCCCAGCAGCACGGGCAGCAGCCGGGCGCGCCGCAGCCGGGCGCGCCGCAGCAGGGCGGGCAGCAGCAGGGCGGGCAGCAGCCGGGTCAACAGGGCGCGCCCGAGGGCGTCATCCCCTGGAAGCCGCCCGTCGACAACCCCTTCCTCCAGGCCGCGCAGGCCCAGGGGCGGCCCGCCCCGCTCGGCCGCCGTCTCCTCGCCCGGCTGATCGACACCGTCGTCCTGCTCGGAATCGTCGGTGCCGCCGCACTGCCCCTGTGGAGCAAGGCGAGCGACCACATCGAGGAGAAGGTGGAGACGGCGAAGCGGACCGGAGAGACCGTCACCGTCTACCTCCTGGACGGCACCACCGGCGGCTATCTCGGCATGGCGCTCGGTCTGCTGCTGGTCCTCGGGATCGTCCTGGAGGCGCTGCCCACCGCCGCCTGGGGCCGCACCCTGGGCAAGAAGCTGGCCGGGGTGCGGGTCCTGGACATCGAGGGGCACAGCAAACCGTCCTTCGGCGCCGCGCTGCGCCGTTGGCTGGTCTACTCGGTGCTGGGACTGCTGGTGATCGGCGTGCTGAACGTGCTCTGGTGCCTGTTCGACCGCCCGTGGCGGCAGTGCTGGCACGACAAGGCGGCGCGCACCTTCGTGGCGGCGTCCGGCTGAGGCGGATGGACCATCCGGGTCGCCCGAACGGGGCATGCCGGATGCGACGGCTCCGGCTCCGGGTTCGACTCGGGCCATGAGCACCGACCAGCCGCCCCCCGGGGCCGATGAGCCCCGGGACCGGGGCAGCGATCCGTTCGCCAAACACCCGCCGACCGGTGGCGCCGAGGACACCGGCGGTGCCGGTGGCGCGGGTGGCACCAACGGCACCCCGTACGGCGAGCACCGTGACGAAGGCGATCCGCTCGCGGGCATGCCCCCGCTGGCACATCTGGGCCGCCGTCTGATCGCCCGGATCATCGACGCGCTGCTCGTCGGCATTCCGGTCGGTCTGGTCATGGCCGCGATCCTGGGCGGTTACGACCCGGTGGACGGAAGCGCCCGGTCGTCCACCGTCACCATCGTGTACGCGCTGGTGTACTTCGTCTACGAAGGATTGATGCTCACCCACTACGGCCAGACAGTGGGAAAGAAGGCGATGAAGATCCGGGTGGCGATGCTGGAGAACGGTCAGCCGCCGGTCGGTCAGCCCGGCTGGGTGCGTGCCGGGGTCTACGCCCTTCCGGAGATCGTGCCCTGTTGCGGTTTCATCTTCTGGCTGCTCAACGTCTTGTGGTGCACCTGGGACCGGCCGTACCGGCAGTGTCTGCACGACAAGGCGGCCAAGACGGTCGTGGTCTCCGCCGTGCCCTGAGCCAGGGGTTCCGCACCGGCCCGGAGCAGGTCCGGCTGACCCTGAGCTACCGGGCCGCCAAGGGCTGCTGATGTAATCGGGACATGAGCCCCGATCCGCTGACGCCACCGCAGAACCCCCAGCTCGCCGGGATGCCGCCGCTGGCCACACCCGGTCAGCGGTTCGCCGCCCGGCTCATCGACACCCTGGTGCTCGGCGTCATCTGGACGGTGGCACTGGTCGCGACCGGGGCGCTCCAGTACACACTGGACCACCCGGGCAAGCAGGACATGGCCCGGGTGACGCTGGCGCTGGTGATCACCATGGCGGTCTATTTCGGCTACGAGGGGCTGATGCTGGCCCGCACCGGCCAGACGCTCGGCAAGCGGACGTTGCGGATCCGGGTCGCGATGCTCTCCGACGGGGACGTCCCGGCGCGGCAGGGCTGGGTGCGGGCCGCGGTGTACGCACTGCCGGGGATGCTGGTGCCGGTGCTGGTCGGCACGGTGTTCTGGCTGGTCGACTCGGTCTCGCTGCTGTGGGACAAGCCGTTCCGGCGCGCTCTGCACGACAAGGCGGCGCGGACCGTGGTGGTGACGGCGTGAGCCGAGCGGTGTCAGCCGTGGAACGAGTGCTCGCCGACGCCCGCCCGCTCGGCTGAGGCGTGCGCCGGAGTGCCCGTCCGCGGCCGGTTCGTCCGGATCGTACGGGAGCCCCGGGGCGCATGGGGCGCACGGGCCGCACGGGCGAACGGCCCGGTGACGGCCACCAGGAGCCCGAGCAGGAGACCGGCCACGGCGATGACCCCGACCCACGGCGCTGACCTGGCCTGGGACAGCAGCAACAGGGCGAAAGTCGAAAGAACGACGCTGGCCGAACCGTAGGCGAGCTGTGCAGGAGTCGGACGCGGCATGGCGGGATCCGTCCTCAAGGCATCGGTATACGCGGGGGGTTATGCGTCGGGCAGGAGTCAGGCTGATGTGCACCGTCAAAATGACTCTACGGTGCTGAATGCCCGAGGGGGAACGTCAGTAAGCGTGACCTCACCCACGGTGCCGTTGCATGAGGGGCGCACGGAATCACCGCGCCGTCCAACTGACGAGATGAACGCGCCCGTTGGTGTCCGGTAACCGGTATCTGGCGGACCGGTTAACGTACTTGTCGCACCGGTCCAAGTCAAGGTCTGTCTTTTCTCCTGCCACTCCGGTCAAATGTCCGCACCGGCGTAAAGGGGAGGAATCAACAAGTGAACAGTCAACGGAGGGCGGCCAGATCGGCTGCCATAGCCACGGTGGTGGCCGCGCTCGGCGCTGCGGCCCTGTCCACCGGCATGGCACGGGCCGACGCTCCGTCTACGCGGGTTGAGCGCCATGACCCGGCGCCCGCGAAGACGGATGTGAAGCACGATCTGGCCGGCCCGTTCAGCAAGACGCGGGAAGCGCAGCGCGAGGAGGCCCTGCGTCAGGTCATCTCCGGGGACGCGAAGACCGCCAAGCGCGGTGCGTCGCAGGTGGTGAAGCTCGGCAAGGGGAAGTACGTCGAGCTGGCCCGGGAGAAGACCGACAAGATCTTCACCATCCTGGCCGACTTCGGCGACAAGGTCGACAACACCACGATGGTCGACCCGGACGGCGACGGTCCGAAGCCCCCGGTGAAGAAGTACGGCGGTGATCCGGGCCCGGCCCACAACACCATCGCCGAGCCGGACCGCAAGGACGACAACAGCACGGCCTGGCAGAAGGACTACGACCGCAAGCACTTCCAGGACCTGTACTTCTCCAAGGACAAGAAGAAGCAGTCCCTGAAGAAGTACTACGAGCGGCAGTCCTCCGGCCGGTACTCGGTCGACGGTGAGGTCTCGGACTGGGTCAAGGTCGACTGGAACGAGGCCCGTTACGGCTCCAACTACTGCGGCAGCACCAACTGCTCCAACGCCTGGGACCTGGTCCGCGACGGGGTCAACCAGTGGGCCGAGGACCAGAAGGCGGCCGGCCGCACCGACGCGCAGATCAAGGCGGACCTGGCCGAGTACGACCAGTGGGACCGCTACGACTTCGACAACGACGGCAACTTCAACGAGCCCGACGGCTACATCGACCACTTCCAGATCGTGCACGCCGGTGAGGACGAGTCCGCGGGCGGCGGCGCTCAGGGCGAGAACGCGATCTGGGCGCACCGCTGGTACGCGTACGGCACCGACGCGGGCCGCACCGGTCCCGGGGAGAACAAGGCGGGCGGCACCCAGATCGGCGACACCGGCATCTGGGTCGGCGACTACACGATGCAGCCGGAGAACGGCGGTCTCGGTGTGTTCGCCCATGAGTACGGCCATGACCTCGGTCTGCCGGACGAGTACGACACCACCGGCAAGGGCGAGTCCTCGGTGGCCTTCTGGTCGCTGATGTCCTCCGGTTCCTGGCTGGGCACCGGCAAGGACTCCATCGGTGATCTGCCCGGTGACATGAACGCGTGGGACAAGTTCCAGCTGGGCTGGCTGAACTACGCCACCGCCAAGGCCGGGAAGAAGTCGACGCACACCCTCGGTGTCGCCGAGTACAACACCAAGAACAAGCAGGCGCTGGTGGTCGAACTGCCCGCCAAGCCCGTCACCACCGATGTGGTCAAGCCCGCCGAGGGCGCCAAGCAGTGGTGGAGCGGGATGGGTGACGACCTGAAGAACACCCTGACCCGTTCGGTGGACCTCACCGGTAAGTCCAAGGCCACCCTGGACCTCCAGGGCTGGTGGGACATCGAGGAGAACTACGACTACCTCTACGCCGAGGTCTCCACGGACGGCGGCGCCAACTGGACGCCGGTGGACGGCACCGCGGACGGCAAGGCCATCCCGCGGGACGCCGGTGACAAGCCGGCCCTGACCGGCACCTCGGGCGGGTACAAGAAGCTCTGCTTCCCGCTGGACGCCTATGCGGGCAAGAAGGTCGACCTGCGCTTCCGCTACCAGACCGACAGCGGTGTGGCGCAGAAGGGCTTCGCGGCCGACGCGATCACCCTGACCGCGGACGGCTCCCCGGTCTTCTCGGACAACGCCGAGGGTGATGACAACGGCTGGACGGCCAAGGGCTTCTCGCGCATCGGCAGCTCCTTCACCAAGGACTACCCGCAGTACTACCTGGCGGAGAACCGTCAGTACGTGTCGTACGACAAGACCCTCAAGTCCGGTCCGTACAACTTCGGCTGGTCCTCGACCCGGCCCAACTGGGTGGAGCACTTCCCGTACCAGAACGGTCTGCTGATCTGGAAGTGGGACACCTCGCAGCCGGACAACAACGTCAGCGCCCACCCGGGCAGCGGACTGATCCTGCCGGTCGACGCGCACCCGACCGCCGAGAAGTGGGCGGACGGCACGCTGATGCGCAACCGGTTCCAGGCGTACGACTCGCCCTTCAGCCGGTACCCGAGCGACGGCTACACCGTGCACAAGGACGGGAAGGCCGCGAAGGTGAAGCGCAAGGCGGGCATTCCAGTCTTCGACGACGGTAAGAGTGCGTACTGGGACGAAAGCAACCCCACCGGTGGTGTGAAGATTGCTGACACCAACACCCGGATCAAGATCCTCAAGGAGTCCAAGAGCGGCTCGACGATGACCGTACGCGTCGGACCGTCAGCTTCATAAATCAACAAAACTGCGTCATCGCAGGTCAGAGCGGTAGCGGCCGTCGCCCCCTAGCGGGCGGCGGCCGTACGCGTTTAGATGCCCCTACGACCTTCTTATTGACACGACGTCTCACGGGGGACATGAACCGCAATGGCCGATGGAGGATTCACCAAGCTGCCCGGCGGCAGTGTGGTGGTCGCGATCACGCTGCCGCGCCCGCTGGGCGAGGGCGGCGTCCGCGTCCTGGTGCACGCCGCGAACCGTCAGCGCGCCCTGACCAGGCTGCGCAATCTCGGGCTCCGCGCCGTCTATCTGCGCGGCAACGCCGCACCGCCGACACCCGACGAGGTGACGGCGGTGCTGCACCATCCGGACGGGCTGGTCTGGCGCACCGCGCCGGACGGCGGAGGGGAGCTCTGGCACCCCATCGCCGCTCTGCTCAGGCCCCCCGCGGCGCACACTCCCCAGGGTCTGGCCGGGTAGCGGCCAGGGGGGCGCAGGAGGCGTGCCGCGGTGGTCAGACGACCGGGGTGCCGGTCAGCTCCACCCCCGCGGCGCGCATCTCCTCCAGGGCGCTCCGGGTCGTCCGCTCGGCGACCCCGGCCGTCAGATCCAGCAGGACGCGCGTGGCGAACCCCTCACGGCGCGCGTCCAGCGCCGTGGCCCGCACACAGTGGTCGGTGGCGATGCCGACGATGTCCACCTCGGTCACCCCGCGCTCGCGCAGCCAGCGCGCCAGCGGGGTGCCGTGCTCGTCGCTGCCCTCGAAACCGCTGTACGCCGCGGTGTACTGACCCTTGTCGAAGACCGCGTCGATCGCCCCGGAGGCGACGGCGGGCGCGAAATTCGGGTGGAACCCGATGCCCTCGGTGCCCGCGACACAGTGCGGCGGCCAGCTGTCCACGTAGTCCGGGTTGGCGGAGAAGTGATCACCGGGCTCGATGTGGTGATCACGGGTGGCCACCACATGGCGGTAACCGGGCGTCGCCTCCCCGATCAGATCCGTGATGGCGGCGGCGACCTCGGCGCCGCCCTTCACGGCGAGGCTGCCTCCCTCGCAGAAGTCGTTCTGGACGTCGGCCACAATCAGTGCCCGGTGCATGACACACGCCTTCCGACGAGAAACGGACAGGACCGGGAAACCCCTCGGCCCGAAGCGGATGATGTGGTAGTGGCTGTCACCGAGGGTAGAGACTCGGCGCCGGATACGACAGTGGGCATGGTCCTCGCTCGCCTCCCTCAGTTCCGCGGGTATTCGGTGGGGATCACCGGCTCACCGCGCGAGAGCTGGGTCGCCGACAGCGGCAGCCCCGCCCGTGCCGCCCGGTGCCGGTCGCGCGCCGCGTCCAGCGGTTCGCGTCCGACGATCTCGCCGCCGCGCACCAGCGGCACCACCAGCTCCCGTCCGGCCAGCTCCGCCGGAACCTCGCCGCCGCCGACCACCTCGGCCTCGGCCACCCCGTCCGCGTCCAGCCGCCGCGCCGCCCACTTGCGACCGCCCACCGAGCTCTTGGCGCCCATGGACTTCTTGGCCACCGGCAGCAGCGGGGCCCCTGGCTCGTCCGAGTCCGCCCGCGCGACCAGCTTGTAGACCATCGAGCAGGTGGGGTGGCCGCTGCCGGTGACCAGCTGGGTGCCGACCCCGTACGCGTCCACCGGGGCCGCGGCCAGCGAGGCGATGGCGTACTCGTCGAGATCGCTGGTGACCACGATCCTCGTCCCCTTCGCGCCCAGGTCGTCCAGCTGCTGGCGGACCCGGTGGGCGAGCAGCAGCAGATCGCCGGAGTCGATGCGCACCGCGCCCAGCTCCGTCCCCGCGACCTCCACGGCGCTGCGCACCGCCTCGGCGACGTCGAAGGTGTCCACCAGCAGGGTGGTGGCGCTGCCGAGCGAGTCGACCTGTGCGGTGAAGGCGTCGCGCTCGGTGTCGTGCAGCAGGGTGAAGGCGTGGGCGCTGGTGCCCACGGTGGGGATGTTGTAGCGGAATCCGGCCGCGAGGTCGGAGGTGCTGGCGAAGCCGCCGACGTACGCGGCGCGCGAGGCGGCTACGGCGGCCAGTTCATGGGTGCGGCGCGCGCCCATCTCGATCAGCGGGCGGTCGCCTGCGGCCACCGACATCCGGGACGCGGCGGCGGCCACCGCGGAGTCGTGGTTGAGGATGGAGAGGATGACGGTCTCCAGCAGCACCGCCTCGGCGAAGCTGCCCTCCACCCGCATCACCGGCGAACCGGGGAAGTAGACCTCGCCCTCGGGGTAGCCCCAGATGTCGCCGGTGAAGCGGTAGTCGGCGAGCCAGGAGAGCGTCGGGGGGTCCACGATCCGGTGGTGCGCGAGGAAGTCGAGCACCGCGGAGTCGAAGCGGAAGTTCTCGACGGCGTCCAGGACGCGGCCGGTGCCTCCGACGACTCCGTAGCGGCGCCCCTCGGGCAGCCGGCGGGTGAAGACCTCGAAAACCGCACGGCGGTCGGCGGTGCCGGACCGCAGCGCGGCCTGGAGCATGGTGAGTTCGTACCGGTCGGTGAAGAGGGCGGTCGACGGCACGTCCACCGGCAGTCCCAAGTCCGCAGTGTCCATGGCCCCTATGCTACCCCATTTCTCGTCAAAGTGACGAGATATGGGTGCCGGTTTGCGCGACGGCCCGTACCGGGTGGCAGCATTGGGGGTGTGAGTGTCCCCGTGGAGATCGAGCGCCCAGAGTCCCGTGAAGCGCCGTCGATGGTGCCGGAGCCCGACGTTCCCTGGGTGACGGTGGTGCACAACGACCCCGTCAACCTCATGAGCTATGTGACATACGTCTTTCAGAGCTACTTCGGCTACTCCAAGGACAAGGCGCACCGACTGATGCTCGATGTCCACCACAAGGGCCGCGCGATCGTCTCGAGCGGCAGCCGCGAGGAGATGGAACGCGACGTGCAGGCAATGCACGGCTACGGCCTGTGGGCAACCCTCCAGCAGGAGCGCTGATGTCGGGACGATTCGAACCGCTGCCCGACGGCGGCGCGGCGCTCGCTCTGGACGAGGTCGAGATCTCCATCCTGCGCAGCCTGGCCGTACAGCTCGCGGAGCTGATCGGCCCCGGTGACCAGCCGGACGGCGCGGCCGATCCGCTGGACGCGCTGTTCGCCGAGGGGCCCAGCAAACCGCCCGCCGACCCGGCGCTGGCCCGGCTGTTCCCGGACGCCTATGTGGCGCCGGACGCGGAGCTGGGTGCCGACGAGGAGAAGGAGGCGCACGCCGCCTCCGCCGAGTTCCGCCGCTACACCGAGAACGACCTGCGGGCGCGCAAGCGCGAGGACGCCCTGGCGATGGTGCGCGACCTGGACGCGCTGACCTCCGGTGAGGTCGTCCGGGACCCGGTCGTCCTGGAGCTGGCGCCGGAGGGGTCCCGGCAGTGGCTCGGCGCCCTCAACGATCTGCGGCTGGCCATCGGCACCCGGCTGGAGGTGACGGACGACGACGACGGCGGCGAACTGCTCCAGCTGCCGGACTCCGACCCCCGCAAGCCCATGGTGATGGCCTACTTCTGGCTCGGGGGTCTCCAGGAAACGCTCGTGGAAACCCTCCTGCCGTAGTCACGGAGTGTTCGTTTAGAGGATGCTCAAGTCCGGATAACGATCGCGTCACTGCGGTCGTTCGGTTTGTTGCGCCGGTTAACGTTTGTCCGCTTCTTCCTGTGGTCTGCCGCACAAACGCCTGAGTGGATCAGTGCCGCGGGCGTGGTAAATCTTCACGATCGCCAGCCGCCACAGAAGGAAAGGCGCAGCACTATGACCTCAGTGGCTCCTGAAGAGGGCTATGAGCGCGGCCTCGGCAGCCGCCAGGTCCAGATGATCGCCATTGGTGGTGCCATCGGTGTCGGCCTGTTCATGGGCGCCGGTGCGAACATCGCCAAGGCGGGACCCAGCATCATCCTGATGTACGCCCTCGCCGGCGTGATCATCTTCTTCATCATGCGAGCGCTCGGCGAGCTGCTCCTCTACCGGCCGGTCTCGGGCTCCTTCGCGGAGTACGCCCGTGAGTTCCTCGGCCCGTTCTTCGGTTATGTCACCGGATGGACGTACTGGCTGATGTGGGTGGTGACCGGCATGGCCGAGCTCACCGCCGCGGCCATCTACATCCACTTCTGGTTCCCCTCGATCCCCCAGTGGGTCAGCGCCCTGGTCTTCCTGGTGGTGCTCTTCGGGGTCAATCTGATTTCGGTCAAGATCTTCGGTGAGGTCGAGTTCTGGTTCTCGATGATCAAGGTCACCGCGATCATCGGCATGATCGTCATCGGTCTCGGTGTGCTCACCCTGGGCTTCTCCGACGCCGGTGACACCGCCGCGGCCTCCAACCTCTGGGCCCACCACGGCGTCTTCCCGAACGGCATCGGCGACAGCCTGATGACCCTCCAGGGCGTCATGTTCGCCTACCTGGCCGTCGAACTGGTCGGCGTCACCGCCGGTGAGTCCGAGGACCCGCAGAAGACCCTGCCCAAGGCGATCAACACGCTGCCCTGGCGCATCCTGATCTTCTACGTCGGTGCGCTGGTGGTCCTGCTGGCCGTCGTCAAGTGGACCGAGTTCTCCGCGGGCGAGAGCCCCTTCGTGCACGCGTTCTCGAAGATCGGCATCCCCTTCGCGGCGGGCATCGTCAACTTCGTCGTCCTCACCGCGGCCCTGTCCTCGTGCAACTCCGGTATGTACTCCACCGGCCGGATGCTGCGCGACCTCGCCTCCAACAGCGAGGCCCCCGGGGCCTTCGGCAAGCTCAACTCCCGCAAGACCCCGGCCGTGGGCATCACCGTCTCCGTCGCCCTGATGGGCATCGGCGTGGTCCTCAACTACGTCGTCCCGGAGAAGGCGTTCACCTACGTCACCTCGGTCGCCACCGCCGCCGGTATCTGGGCGTGGATGATGATCCTCGTCAGCCACATCAAGTACCGCCGCGCGGTGACCCAGGGCCGCCTCCCGGCCTCGTCCTTCCCGGCCCCGGGCGGCTCCGCCTTCAGCTGGGTCGCGCTGATCTTCCTCTTCCTGGTCACCGGGATGATCGCGTACGACAAGGACGCCCGTGTCTCGCTGTACGTCGGTGCGGGCTGGGCGGTCTGCCTGGTGATCGGCTGGATCGTCCTCAAGCGCCTCGGCCGCGTCCCGGACCTTCCCCGGGTCGCGCCGGACGCCGAGGGCGAGAAGGAACTCGCCCGCAAGTAACGGCATGGCGGCGGCGCCCTCGGGCGGCTGTCGCGGACGGGCCCCGGACCGCTGTCCGGGGCCCGTTCCCGTTCGTGGCCCGTTCGTGGCCCGTCCGTCTCTCGTCCCTCTCTCGACCGTCCGCGGCCGCCGGGCCCGGAGGCCCCGCGCGGCCCGCCAAACGGCTTTCCTATTCTGTGGCCATGCTGACCATCACCCAGGCCCTCCGCGACCAGATCGTGGCGCACGCCCGCGCCGACCACCCCGACGAGGCGTGCGGCGTGATCGCGGGACCGGCCGGAAGCGGCCGACCCGAGCGGTTCATCCCCATGCTGAACGCGGCCCGCTCACCCACGTTCTACGAGTTCGACTCGGGCGATCTGCTCAAGCTCTACCGCGAGATGGACGACCGCGACGAGGAGCCCGTCGTCATCTACCACTCGCACACCGCCACCGAGGCGTACCCCTCCCGCACCGACATCTCCTACGCCAACGAGCCGGGCGCCCACTACGTCCTGGTCTCCACCGCCGACGCGGACGGCGCGGGCGAGTTCCAGTTCCGCTCGTTCCGGATCGTGGACGGCGAGGTCACCGAGGAGGAGGTCGAGGTCGTCGAGGCGTACTGAGCGCGCGCGATCTCGTATACCGGTACCTACTCGTCCGTATCGCGGGACATATTTCCTGGGGTCCGAGCGGGAATCGATACGATGAGTCCATGGTTTTCGATGACGTGAGCGACAAGACGCCGGGCATGCTGCTCGTGGCGCGGCTCCACGTCGACCTGTGCAGGCTCGCCAGCGCGATCTGTCCGCAGCGCGCCGTGGCCGCCTGATCCCGCGGTACCCGTACCAGACCTGCCCCGCGCCGCCGTGCGCACCCGCCACGCCCGCCCGGAGCCCCTCCGGGACCCGGCCTTCCACCCCGCCCTCCGACAGGAGCTCCTGACATGGCCATCGAGGTCCGCATCCCGACCATCCTCCGCACCTACACCGACGGCCAGAAGGCGGTCGAGGGCAGCGGGACCACCCTCGCCGAGCTCTTCGCCGACCTCGAGTCCCGGCACACCGGGATCCAGGAGCGCCTGGTCGACGGCGGCGAGCTGCGCCGCTTCGTCAACGTCTACCTGAACGACGAGGACGTCCGCTTCCTGGACGGCATCACCACCAAGCTGTCCGACGGCGACAACGTGACGATCCTCCCGGCGGTCGCCGGCGGGATGCGCTGATGCGGTACGACAGTCCGCTGGCCGCGGTCGGCAATACGCCGCTTGTCCGCCTGCCGCGGCTCTCGCCCTCTTCCGAGGTACGGATCTGGGCGAAGCTGGAGGACCGCAATCCGACCGGCTCGATCAAGGACCGCCCCGCGCTCCATATGATCGAACAGGCCGAGAAGGACGGCCGGTTGACCGCGGGCTGCACCATCCTGGAGCCCACCTCCGGCAACACCGGTATCTCGCTCGCCATGGCGGCCAAGCTCAAGGGCTACCGCATCGTGTGCGTGATGCCGGAGAACACCAGCGACGAGCGGCGTCAGCTGCTCGCCATGTGGGGTGCGGAGATCATCTCCTCGCCCGCCGCCGGGGGCTCCAACACGGCCGTCCGGGTGGCCAAGGAGCTGGCGGCCGAGCACCCCGACTGGGTGATGCTCTACCAGTACGGAAACCCGGACAACGCGGGCGCCCACTACGCCACCACCGGCCCCGAGATCCTGGCCGACCTGCCCTCGATCACCCACTTCGTGGCCGGGCTCGGCACCACCGGCACCCTGATGGGCGTCGGCCGCTTCCTGCGCGAGAACAAGCCGGACGTCCAGATCGTGGCCGCCGAGCCGCGCTACGACGACGTGGTCTACGGACTGCGCAACCTGGACGAGGGCTTCGTCCCCGAGCTGTACGACGAGTCCGTCCTCACCACCCGCTTCTCCGTCGGCTCCGAGGACGCGGTCATCCGTACCCGTGAACTCCTCGCCGAGGAGGGCATCTTCGCGGGTGTGTCCACCGGCGCCGCGCTGCACGCCGCGCTTGGTGTCGCCCGCAAGGCGGAGCGGGCGGGCGAGAGCGCCGATGTGGTCTTCGTGGTCGCCGACGGCGGCTGGAAGTACCTGTCCACCGGCGTCTACACGGCGGCCACCACCGAGGAGGCGATCGAGACGCTGCACGGCCAGCTCTGGGCGTAGCGGCCGCGGGGGGCGGCAGGGCCCGGGTCCCTTCGGCTCCGTCCTGGTGATTCCGCCCACAACGCGGGCCCGTGGAGGAGCTACCTGGGCTTTAGCGCCTTACGCTCGTGGGCACCGCATGACCCCCCGCACCCGCCCATGGCCCTCGGCATGGGGACCCCCCAAGGAGGTTCCTGCTCCATGAAGCTCACCGTCGTCGGATGCTCAGGGTCGTTCCCGTCCGCGGAATCGGCCTGTTCGAGCTACCTCGTAGAGGCCGACGGCTTCCGGCTGCTCCTCGACATGGGCAATGGCGCCCTGGGCGAGTTGCAGCGCCACTGCGGTCTCTACGACCTCGACGCCGTGCTCCTCTCCCATCTGCACCCCGATCACTGCATCGACATGTGCGGATACTTCGTGGCGCGCTACTACCGCCACGACGGCGGCCGGGCCGAGGCGATCCCCGTCCACGGACCGGAGGACACCGAGCGGCGGCTGGTGCAGGCCTACGACGACGTCCCCGACGAGAAGGCCATGCGGGAGGTCTTCGACTTCCGCACCCTGACGCCCGGCACCTTCGAGGTCGGCCCGTTCACGGTGCGCGCCGAGCGGGTCTGCCACCCGGTGGAGGCGTTCGGCTTCCGGATCGAGCACGGCGGCCGCACGCTGGTCTACTCGGGCGACACCGGCCCGTGTGAGGCCCTGGTGGAGCTGGCTCGGGGCGCGGACCTCTTTTTGTGCGAGGCGGCCTTCACGCACGGCAAGGAGGACATCCCGGAGCTGCACCTCAACGGGCGCCAGGCGGGCGAGCACGCCCGTCGGGCCGGGGTGGACTCCCTGGTGCTGACCCATATCCCGCCGTGGACGGATCCGCAGATCAACCAGCGGGACGCACAGCAGGTCTTCGGGGGCCCGGTGGAACTGGCGAAGGCGGGCGCGGTCTACGAGGTCTAGGCCGCCGGAATACAGATCCGACGGACGGCGATGCGCCGGACCGGAGGGAACCGGTCCGGCGCATCGCCGTCCGTGTCCGAGGGCGCGGGGAAGCGCTAGCCCTTCTTGCCGCTCGAGGCGGCCGCCGCGGCAGCGTCGTCCACCGAGTCGTCCGGTTCCCGTCCCGGGGTCGGGATGTTGAACTTGGTGATCACGAAGCGGAACACCACGTAGTAGAGGACGCCGAAGGCCAGTCCGATCGGAATGATCATCCAGGCCTGCTCGCTGTGCGACCACCCCAGCAGATAGTCGAAGAGCCCGCCGGAGAAGGTGAAGCCGCTGCGTATGCCCAGCGCCCAGGTCAGCGCCATGGAGACACCGGTCAGCACCGCGTGGATGCCGTACAGCACCGGCGCGATGAACATGAACGAGAATTCGATCGGCTCGGTGACACCGGTCACAAAGGCGGTCAGCGAGACCGAGAGCATCATGCCCATCACGGCCTTGCGGCGCTCGGGGCGGGCGCAGTGCGCGATGGCCAGACCGGCGGCGGGCAGGGCGAACATCATGATCGGGAAGAAGCCGGTCATGAACATTCCGGCCGACGGGTCGTCGTGGAAGTAGCGCGCGATATCGCCGTGGTAGGTCTGGCCGCCGGCGGAGAAGTCACCGAACTGGAACCAGGCGAACGAGTTGAGCAGCATGTGCATGCCGACGGGGATCAGCAGCCGGTTGACCACACCGAAGATCCCGGAGCCCGCGGCGCCGTTGTCCGAGAGCCACTCGGAGAAGTGGTTGAGGCCGTCGCCGATCGGGGCCCAGAGATAGCCGAAGGCCACACCGTAGAGCAGGCCCGCGAAGGACATCAGGATGGGGATGAAGCGGCGGCCGCTGAAGAAGCCCAGCCAGTCCGGGAGCCGGGTGCGGTGGTACTTCTCCCACAGCACCGCGGCGGTGATGCCGACCACGATGCCGCCGAGCACGCCCGGGTCCTGCGGCTTGCCGGTGACATCGCTGACGAAGCCGGTCAGCACGTTCTTGTAGACGAGGAAGCCGACGAGGGCGGCGAAGGCGGTGGTGCCGTCCGACTTCTTGGCGAAGCCGATGGCCACACCGATACAGAAGAGCAGGGCGAGGTTGTCGAAGAGCGCGCCGCCCGCGTGGGCGAAGATCTCCGCCAGCTTGTTCCAGCCGAGGCCGTCCTTGCCGAAGACGTCGTCCTGGCCGAGACGGCTCAGGATGCCCGCGGCGGGCAGTGCGGCGACGGGCAGCTGGAGGCTGCGCCCGATCTTCTGCATACCCTTGATCAGACCGGCGCCCCGCTTCTGGGCGGGCGCCGCCGAGGCGGTGGCCGTACTCATCGGATTCCTCCTGGTGAGGCGGGCTCTCGGGGAAGGGGCGGCCCGCAGTATGGTCTACACCACAAGTGGTGTAGACCTGTTGTAGCACGTGAGGATCCGATAAAGGAATCCATCGTTTCATGTGGTCTGAACCACCGATGTCCAGGGGTGCCAGGGTGCCATCGAGGGCATCAACCCGCATAATGGTGTAGACCACTTGGGAGGGCGAACCGACATGGCCCTGCGAAGGTGGGCCGGCGTGGTTAACGTAGATGAACCGCTCGCCGGTATCCCGGAATCCCGAAGGGCCGAGACAACAGGAGTGGACATGGCCAGCAAGGCTGAGAAGATCGTCACGGGGCTCGGCGGACTCGACAACATCATCGAGGTCGAGGGCTGCATCACGCGCCTGCGCACCGAGGTCAAGGACCCCTCCCTCGTCGACGAGGCCGTCCTGAAGGCGGCGGGCGCCCATGGCGTGGTGAAGATGGGCAGCGCGATCCAGGTGGTCATCGGCACCGACGCCGACCCCGTCGCCGCCGACATCGAGGACATGATGTGACCACCCGGTGAGTCACGCCTCCCGCGCGACAGGGCCCCGCTCCGCCCCGGCGGTTTCTAGGGGTCGTTGCAACACGTGGTCGTGTTGATCAGGCCGCGAGCAGTTTATGCAGGCGCTCGGCTGGGGTTTCCCAGCCGAGCGTTTTGCGTGGGCGGCGGTTGAGCTGGTCGGCGACGGCGGCCAGGTGCTCGGGGCCGTGGGCGGACAGGTCGGTGCCCTTGGGGAAGTACTGACGGAGCAGTCCGTTGGTGTTCTCGTTCGAGCCGCGCTGCCAGGGGCTGGCGGGGTCGCAGAAGTAGACCGGGATGTCGGTGGCGAGGGTGAACTCGCCGTGGCGGGCCATCTCGCTGCCCTGGTCCCAGGTCAGGGACCGTTTCAGCTGGGCGGGCAGGGTCTGGACTGTGGTTGTCAGCGCTCCCAGGACGGCCTCGGCGCCGTGGTCGCCGGGCAGATGCAGGAGCATGGCGTAGCGGGTCGCGCGTTCCACCAGGGTGCCGATCGCGGACTTCCCGTCCTTGCCGATGATCAGGTCGCCTTCCCAGTGGCCGGGCAGGGCCCGGTCCTCGGCCTCGGCGGGCCGTTCGCTGATCATCACCATCGGGGTGGTGAACCGCGGCTGGCGGCAGTTGGCCTGCTTCTGCGGCTTGCGGCGGGCCCGCCCCGAGCGCAGGGTGCCGGCGAGCTCGCGCCGTAGCCGGCCTCTGCCCTGGACGTAAAGGGCCTGGTAGACGGTCTCGTGGACCACGTGCATCTCCGGCCGGTCGGGGAACTGTGCCCGCAGAGCGTGGCATACCTGCTCCGGGCTCCACTTCTCGTCCAGCATCGCCTGGACGGCGGCCCGCAGCTCGGGGTTCTCGCTGATCTTCCGGCGCTTGGGGCGGGGCCGGCGGGCATCCGCGCGGGCCTGGGCCGCGTAGGGCCGGTACTGACCGCTGCCCGGGTGCCGGTTGCGGCGGATCTCCCGGCTGATCGTGGACGGACTGCGGCCCAGCTCGGCCGCGATCGCCCGGACCGTCGCCTTCTCACGCAGCCGGTCGGCGATGTGGATCCGGTCGGCCTCGCACAGGTACCGCGACGGCGCAGAAGGCGGCCCCACCGAGTTGATCGGTGGGGCCGCCTTGTTGCTGCCGGACACGCCGCGTCCGTAGCGCCAGCGTTTCCCGGTCCGCCGGTTGATCCCGACAATCCGGCACGCTTCCGTGTTGCTCACGCCCTGCTGCATGAGCCGGAAGTATGCCTCCCGCTCACGAGTGAGCTTCCTGGGTCCCTGCGGCTGCCGGTCCTCACGGATCTCGAAGTCCATGCCACCCCTTGAGCTGGGGTGTTGCAACGACTCCTAGAACCCAAGCCCGGACCGGGGCCCTCCGGGTTGCCGATAGGCTCATCCCATGTCTCGTATCGACGGCCGCACCCCCGATCAGCTCCGCCCCGTCACCATCGAACGCGGATGGAGCAAGCACGCCGAGGGCTCCGTCCTCGTCTCCTTCGGCGACACCCGAGTGCTGTGCACCGCGAGCGTCACCGAGGGCGTGCCGCGCTGGCGCAAGGGCAGCGGCGAGGGCTGGGTCACCGCCGAGTACGCGATGCTGCCGCGCGCCACCAACACCCGCGGCGACCGGGAGTCCGTCCGCGGCAAGATCGGCGGCCGCACCCATGAGATCTCCCGCCTCATCGGCCGCTCGCTGCGCGCCGTCATCGACTACAAGGCGCTCGGCGAGAACACCATCGTGCTGGACTGCGATGTCCTCCAGGCCGACGGCGGCACCCGCACCGCGGCCATCACCGGCGCCTATGTGGCCCTCGCCGACGCCGTCGAGTGGGCCCGCGGCAAGAAGCTGATCAAGGCGACCCGGCAGCCGATCACCGGCACCGTCGCCGCCGTGAGCGTCGGCATCGTCGACGGCGTCCCCATGCTCGACCTCTGCTACGAGGAGGACGTGCGCGCCGAGACCGACATGAACGTCGTCTGCACCGGCGACGGCCGCTTCGTCGAGGTCCAGGGCACCGCCGAGGGCGAGCCCTTCGCCCGCGACGAGCTCAACGCCCTGCTGGACCTCGCCGTCGCGGGCTGCGGCTCGCTGGCCGGTATCCAGCGCGCGGCGCCGGCCGACGAGGCGTGAGACGGCGGCCGGGCAACCACCGCCCGGCCGTTGGCGTGTAGTCAGGTACCAGCACATCCACCGACACCCGGCCCCGGGGCGCGTCCGCGCCCCGGCGGGCCGCCCCCCGGGGAGGGACCGTTCCATGGCTCCGCGCCACCGTCACCGACGCACCACCGCCGTCACCGCACTCGCCGCCGTGGCCCTCACGGTCCCCCTCGCCGTCGGATGCGGCGCGGTGGAGAAGGCCTTCGACTGCGCCCAGCTCGCGGTCGAGATATCCAACGACGTGGACGACCTCCAGAACGCCGTGATCGGTGCCGCGAACGACCCCACCGAGACCGGCCGGGTGCTCACCGCCCTGGACAAGGACATCGACAAGCTGGACGACCGCACCGACAACGCCGACGTCAGCAAGGCCATCGGCCACCTCCAGACGGCCGTGGACAATGTGCAGAAATCCGTCGACCAGGGCAAGAACCCCGATCTGACCCCCGTCCGGGACGCGGCGGGCGAGCTGACCAAGGTCTGCACCCCCTGACCGTCCCTCGATAATCGAGAGCTATGCAGCAACGTTCAGAGGGACATCTCCCACACCCCCGCCGTCTGATCCTCGCCACCCGCAACGCCTACAAGATCACCGAACTGCGCTCGATCCTCGGCGAATCCGGGCTCGACGTCGAACTCGTGGGCGCCGACGCCTATCCGGAGATCCCCGACGTCAAGGAGACCGGCGTGACCTTCGCGGAGAACGCCCTCCTCAAGGCCCACGCCCTGGCCGACGCCACCGGACACCCCGCCATCGCCGACGACTCCGGCCTCTGCGTGGACGTCCTCGGCGGCGCCCCCGGCATCTTCTCCGCCCGCTGGTCCGGCCGCCACGGCGACGATCGCGCCAACCTCGAACTCCTGCTCGCCCAGATCTCCGACGTCCCCGACGAACACCGCGGCGCCCACTTCGAATGCGCCGCCGCCCTCGCCCTCCCGGACGGCACCGAACGGGTCGTCTCCGGCCGCCTCACCGGAACACTCCGTCACGCGCCCACCGGCGGCGGTGGTTTCGGCTACGACCCCATCCTCCAGCCCCACGGCGAAACCCGCACCTGCGCCGAGCTGACCCCCGAGGAGAAGAACGCCATCAGCCACCGCGGCAGGGCCTTCCGTGCCATCGCGCCGGTGGTGCGCGAACTGCTGGGGTGAACCGCTGAGGGGCGCCTCACCGGGTTTGTGAGGCGCCCCTGGACATGTGCGGCCGGTGGGACTCGAACCCACACGGGATTTCTCCCACGGCGACCTAAACGCCGCGCGGCTGCCAGTTACGCCACGGCCGCAATCGCAGGCCATGCTACCGGGCCGACAGTAGTGAGAGTGGCCGTGCACGTGCCTACGCCAGGGGCTTCGCCGTGTGAAGGGGCTGGTGTCGATCCCGCGCTGCGCGACCAGCGGCTGAAGCCCACGGCGCCGCCCGCCGCTGGCTTCGCCCTCGAGTACGCGTATGAGGTCTGCCCAGGCCGATGAACGGGCAACGGCTTCGGCGCCCCCGGGTGGGCCGGGACCTGCCCAGGAGGGGTGGGCTCAGAGGCCCAGGTCCTTGATGATCTTGGCGACGTGGCCGGTGGCCTTCACGTTGTAGAGGGCGCGCTCGACCTTGCCGTGTTCGTCG
Source organism: Streptomyces sp. NA02950 (assembly GCF_013364155.1). Lineage (NCBI taxonomy): Bacteria > Bacillati > Actinomycetota > Actinomycetes > Kitasatosporales > Streptomycetaceae > Streptomyces > Streptomyces sp. NA02950. The sequence continues at coordinate 5,890,257 of NZ_CP054916.1, forward strand.
ACGATCACGGTGGAGCGGATCACGCCGGTGACGACCTTGCCGTAGAGCTTCTTCTCGCCGTAGGCGCCGTAGGCCTCGAGGGTCTTCTTGGAGGGGTCGCCGAGGAGGGTGATCTTGAGGTTCTCCTTCTCGCGGAACGTGGCCAGCTTCTCCGGCTCGTCGGGGGAGATGCCGATGACGTCGTAGCCGTGGCCGGAGAGGAAGGCGAGGTTGTCGGTGAAGTCGCACGCCTGCTTGGTGCAGCCCGGGGTGAGGGCGGCGGGGTAGAAGTAGACGATGACCTTGCGGCCCGCGTGGTCGGCGAGCGAGACCTCCGCGCCGTCCGCGTCGGGGAGGGTGAAGGCGGGGGCGGTGTCGCCGGGCTGAAGTCGCTCGCTCATGGTTCGGGTGCTCCTCGTGGCATCGGGTACATACCGACATTAGCCAGCTTTGCGACCGGGGGTGCCATGGGGCGGGGAAGAGAACAAGCTGACAGACTGTCCATCACGAATCATCGAGACTGACGGAGGCAGCGCGGTGTCGGATGCCAGGACCCCTGCGCAGATCGAGGCGGACATCGTCCGCAGGCGGCAGGAGCTCGCCGTGACGCTCGACGAGATCGGGGTGCGGCTGCACCCGAAGACGATCGTCGGGGACGCGAAGGCGAAGGCGGCGTCGGCCGTGGACCGGACCGCCGGGCGGGCGTACGTCTCCGCGAACCGGATGGTCACGAACGTGCGCGGCCAGCTGGTGGGCGAGGACGGGGCGCCCCGGATGGAGCGGATCGTGCCGGTCGCGCTGGTCGTGGTGGGGCTGGTCGGGCTGCTCACGTTTTCCTCGCGGCGCCGTCGCGGCTAGGGCGCCCCGGTCGGCGCGCCCCGGTCCCGTCCCGGCCTCGGTCCGGGCGTCGGCCGCCCTGCGGCCTCGGGACGCCCCGCGGCCAGGTACGGTCATGACGTGAGTACGAACACGTCCCATGACAAGCTGCCCATCCGGATGCTGCACGACCGGGTGCTGGTCCGCACCGACATTCCGGAGGGCGAGCGCCGGTCCACCGGCGGCATCGTCATCCCCGCCACCGCGGCGGTCGGCAGGCGGCTGGCCTGGGCCGAGGTGGTCGCGGTCGGGCAGAGCGTACGGACCGTGGAGCCGGGCGACCGGGTGCTCTACGACCCGGAGGACCGCGCCGAGGTCGAGGTGCGCGGCGTCGCCTATGTGCTGATGCGGGAGCGCGATCTGCACGCGGTGGCCGCCGAGCGGCTGGAGGGCGCCGAGGACTCCACCGGGCTGTATCTGTAGCGGAGTCCGTAGCGGATACGCGGCGGTCGCCCAGGCGCTCCTGGAAACGGCCGGAGGGTGGTGACCCGCGTCACCACCCTCCGTCACGTCTGCCGGTCCTGAGCGGTCCCGGCCGCGGCCCTCAGCGGCGGTCCTCAGCCGCCCTCCAGGCCGCCGGGATCACCTTCGCCCTCGTCGGCGCCCTCGCCCTGGTCACCACCCTCTCCGCCGGTATCCTCCGCCGATGGCTCTCCGGTCGGGAGCCCCGTCGGCGGGTCGAACGTCGGGAGGTCCGTGGGCGCGGACGGCAGATCGCTGGGCAGGGTCGGGACCGAGGTGTCCGGCGGGGTGGTCGCCGGAGGCGTGGTCACCACCGGCGGCAGACCGGTCGGGGCCTCGGGGGTGGTCGGGACGTCGTCCGGGACGCCGCTGCCGTCCTCCAGCCGCAGGTCGAACTCGGTCGGCGGCTTCCCCTCCAGCGCGCTCGCGGTGTACTCGGCCCAGATCTCCGCGGGGTAGCCGCCGCCGTTGATCCGCTCCAGTCCGGTCGCCCCGTACAGCGGCTTCTGTACGCCCGTATTGGAGTCCTGGCCCATCACGGACACGACGGTCGCCAGATCCGGGGTGTAGCCCGCGAACCAGGCGGCCTTGTCCTCCTCCGCGGTGCCGGTCTTGCCCGCCGCCGGGCGCTCGGCGCCCTGGGCCGCGGTGCCGGTGCCGCCGTCGACCACGCTCTGGAGCACCTGGGTGGTGGTGTCGGCGGCGACGCGCGGAATGGCCTGCCGGTGCTCCCGGGACGGGAGCTTGATCTGCTCCCCGTCCTTGGTGATCTCCGAGACCAGGGAGTAGTGCCCGTGCCTGCCGTGGTTGGCCAGGGTCGCGTACGCCTCGGTCATGTCCAGCACGCTGGCGGTGGCCGGGCCCAGCGCGATGGACGGGGAGGCGTGCAGATCGGGGGTCTCCTCGGGGATGCCGAGGTCGAGGGCGGTCCGCTTGACCTTGCGCGGGCCGACGTCCTCGGCCATCTGCGCGTAGACCGAGTTCACCGAGTTGTCGGTGGCCGTGGTGACGTCGATGTCGCCGTAGTCGAGGTCGTCCTCGTTGGCGGGGGAGTAGCCGGTCGGGCCGTCCCGGCCGATCACCTCGCGCCGGTTGTCCCCGTTGTAGAGCGTGTCCGGCGTGATCGTCTGGCCGTCCTGGGTGGTGGCCCCATAGCGCACCGCCGAGGTGAACACGAACGGCTTGAAAGTGGAGCCCACCTGGTAGTCACGTCGGGTCGCGTTGTTGACGAACTGCTTGGTGTAGTCGATGCCGCCGTAGAGCGCGACCACTCTGCCGGTCTTGGGATCGATCGAGGCACCGCCCGCGCGGACGTAGGAGTCGACCTTCCGGTCGTTGCTGAGCTTGCTCATCAGCCGCTCGCGCACGGCCGCGGCGAAGGCGTCCTGCCGCTCGGGGTCGATCGTGGTGGTGATGCGGTAGCCGCCGCGCGCCAGGGTCTGTTCGTCGACGATCCCGTTGCTGGTCAGGTAGTCCTGGACCGCCTCGATCAGATAGCCGCGCTGTCCGGACAGACCGGAGGGGGCGCGGGCCGCCGAGGGCGCGGGGAAGGTCATCTTGTGCCGGGCGGCCCGGCTGAGCCAGCCCTTCTTGACCATGCCGTCCAGGACGTAGTGCCACCGGGCCACGGCCTGCCGCTTGTTCTGCGGGTGGGAGACGACGTCATAGGCGCTGGGGGCGTTGAGCAGGGTGGCCAGATACGCGCTCTCGGCGGTGTTCAGCTGTCCGATGTCCTTGCGGTAGTACGCCTGGGCGGCGGCCTGGATCCCGTAGGCGTTGCGCCCGAAGTAGCTGGTGTTGAGATAGCCCTCGAGGATCTTGTCCTTGCTCACCTCGCGGTCCAGCTTGATCGCGATGAAGAACTCCTTCACCTTGCGGGTGACGGTCTGTTCCTGGTCCAGGTAGTAGTTCTTCACGTACTGCTGGGTGATGGTGGAGCCGGACTGCTTGCCCTTGCCGGTGGCGGTGTTCCACCCGGCCCGGACCATCGCCACGGGGTTGATCGCCGACTCGGAGTAGAAGTCCCGGTCCTCGGCGGCCAGCACCGCGTGCTGGGTGGTCTTGGACACCTCACTGAGCGGGACGTTCTCCCGGTTGACCTTGCCCTCGCGGGCCAGTGGGGTGCCGTCGGAGTAGAGGAAGACATTGCTCTGGGCGATGGCGGCCTTGTTGGCCGGGGGGATGTCGACGAGCAGGTAGCCGCTGACGAGTCCGCCCGCGACCAGCAGGACGATCAGCAGGAAGCCGCCGAGCACCATCCGCCAGGTGGGGATCAGACGACGCCAGCCGGTGCGCTGGGGACGGCCTTTCCTGCCCTTGCCGGACTTTCCGGACCTGCCGCTGCTCTTGCCTCTGCCACTCGGGGCGCCCGTGCCGGCTGCGCTGCCGACGATCAGCTGGGGCTCGTCGCTCATGTCTCCTGGGACTCCTCGGCCGCCGTCGAGGGTTGCGCCGCGGCGGAATCGTACATGGTTGGGCGATTCGCGTCGTACGCCCCATAAAACACTGTCGCATCATCCGTTCCGGCCCGCTTCCGTGGCACGCACCCGCGATGGGTCTGTGACCGGCTGAACGGATGATTTCCCTCACACCTTCCGGTGAAAAACCGATGGCTGCGACTCCGCCAACGGGGCTAGGCTCCTGAACTTCGGTGCCGGGAAGCCGGGGAGCGTCAAAGAGGGGGGGAACGGGGCGGATGCGGCTGTACGCGGCCGTCGCGGTGAGCGCCTTCAAGCGCTACGCGACCTACCGGATCGCCACCGTCGCCGGAGTGTTCACCAACACCGTCTTCGGCTTCATCCTCGCGTACACCTACACCGCGCTGTGGGACGAACGCCCGCACCTGGGCGGCTACGACCTCTCCCAGGCGCTCACCTTCGTCTGGCTGGGGCAGGCACTGCTCGCGGCCACCGCCGTGATGGGCGGCGGCGTCCAGGAGGAGCTCCAGGAGCGGATCCGCTCGGGTGACATCGCCGTCGACCTCTACCGCCCCGTCGACCTCCAGCTGTGGTGGCTGGCGGGCGATCTGGGGCGTGCGCTGTTCCAGCTGCTCGGGCGCGGTGTGGTGCCGCTGACCCTTGGTGCGCTGGCCTTCCGACTCACCCTGCCCGCCTCGCCGTTGACCTGGCTGTGGTTCCTGCTGTCGGTGACGCTCGGGGTGTGCGTGGGGTTCGCGGTGCGCTATCTGGTGGCGCTCGCCGCCTTCTGGCTGTTCGACGTCGCGGGGCTGAGCATGCTGAGCGGACTGCTGTGCCTGTTCTTCTCCGGGATGATCCTGCCGCTGCACGTCTTCCCGGGGCGGCTCGGCGAAGTGGCCCGCGCCCTGCCCTGGTCGGCGATCCTTCAGGTGCCCGCCGATGTCTTCCTGGAGGAGCACCGGGGGGCCGGACTGCTGTGGGCCTTCGGCTTCCAGGCGGCGTGGGCGGTGGTGCTGCTCGCGGCCGGGCGGCTGCTCCAGTCGGTCGCGACCCGGAAGGTGGTGGTCCAGGGTGGGTGAGCGTACGGCCGGCCGGGGGGACGGCTCGGTGCTGCTCCAGGGGTTGCGCGCCTATGTGCTGATCGTGGGGATGTGGGTGCGCTCGACGATGGCGTACCGCACTTCGTTCCTCCTCATGACGCTGGGGAACTTCGCCGCGACCGGACTGGACTTCGTGGCCATCGCGCTGATGTTCTCGCACATCGGCAGCCTCGGCGGGTTCACCCTGCCGGAGGTGGCCCTGCTCTACGGCACCACCAGTACCGCGTTCGGCCTCGCCGACCTGCTGCTCGGCACTATGGAGCGGATCGGCCGCCGGGTGCGGGACGGCACGATGGACACCCTGCTGGTGCGGCCGGTGCCGATCCTGGCCCAGGTCGCCGCCGACCGGTTCGCGCTGCGCAGGCTCGGCCGGATCAGTCAGGGGGCGCTGCTGCTGGGCTGGGCGCTGGTCCGGCTGGACATCGACTGGACGCTCGACCGGGTGTTGCTGATGCCGGTGATGCTGCTGAGCGGCGGTGTCATCTTCGGGTCGGTGTTCGTGCTCGGCGGCGCCTTCCAGTTCTGGGCCGCGGACGCGAGCGAGGTGCAGAACTCGGTGACGTACGGCGGGAACACGCTGTTGCAGTATCCGCCGACGATCTTCGCCAAGGAACTGCTGCGCGGCGTCACCTTCGTCATTCCGCTGGCCTTCGTCAACTGGCTGCCCGCGCTGCACATCCTGGGCCGCCCCGATCCGCTGGGCCTGCCCGGCTGGATCGGGTTCGGCGCGCCGCTGGTCGCGGCCGGGTGCTGTGCGCCGGCGGGGCTGGCCTGGCGGGCGGGGCTGCGGGCGTACCGGAGTACGGGGAGCTGAGGGATGGACGGGACGGGCGGTACGGGCGGCTCCGGCGACGCCCTGATCGAGCTGGACGGGGTGGAGAAGGTCTTCGAGGTACGGCGCCGCGCCGGGCTGCTGCGCCGTGAGCGGCGTCAGGTGCGCGCGGTGGACGGCATCAGTTTCCGGGTGCGGCGCGGTGAGATGGTCGGTTACATCGGGCCCAACGGAGCGGGGAAGTCCACCACCATCAAGATGCTGACGGGGATTCTGCTGCCCAGCGGAGGCCGGGTGAGGGTCGCGGGGATCGACCCCTCGCGGGAGCGGACCCGGCTCGCCCGCCGGATCGGGGTGGTCTTCGGCCAGCGCACCACCCTGTGGTGGGATCTGCCGCTGCGTGACTCCTACGCGCTGGTGCGGCGGATGTACCGGATCCCGGACGCCCGGTACCGGGAGAACCTGGACCGCTGTGTGGAACTGCTGAACCTCGGCGCGCTGCTGGAGGTGCCGGTGCGTCAGCTCTCGCTCGGCCAGCGGATGCGCGGTGACATCGCGGCGGCCCTGCTGCACGACCCGGAGGTGCTGTACCTCGACGAGCCGACGATCGGGCTCGATGTGGTCAGCAAGGCGAAGGTGCGGGAGTTCCTGCGGGATCTGAACGCCGAGCGCGGCACCACCGTGCTGCTGACCACCCATGACCTCACCGACATCGAACAGCTGTGCCGACGGGTGATGGTGATCGACCACGGTCGGCTGGTCCACGACGGCGGGCTGGACGCGCTGCACGCGGTGGGGGAGAGCGAACGCACGCTGGTGGTGGACCTGGAGCGGGAGATGGCGCCCATCGAGATCCCGGGTGCCCGGACGGTACGGGTCGAAGGGCCCCGGCAGTGGCTGGCGTTCCCGGCGACCAGCAGCGCGGCGCCCGTGGTCGCGGCGGTGGCCGACGGCTATCCGCTGGTGGACCTGTCGCTGCGGGAACCCGACATCGAGGACGTCATCGCGCGCCTGCTCCTCCCCGGGCGGGACGGGGCCCATGACCGTGACACGGCCCCGGACGCAGCCCGGGATGCGGACATCGACGCGGTCCGTGACGGCGCGGAAGGCACGGCCGACGCTACGGAAACGTAACGCCGCCGAGCCGGGCACCCGCCATTACGCTGTCCGTATGACAAGCGCTGGTTCTTCCCAGGGGGCGAGCCCCGACGTTCCGGGCGAATCCCAGATGCGGGCCTCCGATGCCGAGCGCGAACGGATCGCCGAGGTGCTCAGGGAAGCCGTCGCCGAAGGCCGCCTCGATATGGAGGAGTTCGAGGAGCGGCTGGACGCGGCGTACAAGGCGCGCACCCACGCCCAGCTGGAGCCGCTGGTCAGGGACCTCCCGGTGCCCGGCACCGGGTCCGGCACGCTGCCCGCGCCCGACCGCCGCGAGGAGTGGAGCGAGCGGATCGGGGGCACGCCCACCTCCCGTATGGCCGTCGCGGTCATGGGCGGTTTCCAGCGTAAGGGCACCTGGACCGCGCCGCGCGGCTTCACCGCCATCACCCTCATGGGCGGCGGCGAGATCGATCTGCGTGAGGCCCGCTTCGAGGGCCGCGAGACGGTGATCCGCTGCTTCGCGCTCATGGGCGGGGTGCAGGTCATCGTGGGGCCGGAGGTCGAGATCCACGTCGGCGGCATCGGCATCATGGGCGGCTTCGACCAGAGCGGGGAGGCCGGCGGCGAACCCGGTGCGCCCCGGGTGACCGTGACCGGGCTGGCGATCTTCGGCGGGGTCAGTGTCGAGCGCAGGCTGCGCAAGGCGGAGCAGCGGCGGCTGAAGGCCGAGCGCCGCCAGCTCAGGGCCGAGCGCAGGGAGCTGCTGCGGGCCGAGCGCCGTGAGCGGCGGGAGGAGCGCCGGGAGGACCGCCGGGGCGGGCACGAGGAGCGGCTGGAGGGCCACTGGGGCACGCACCGGCGGGTGTCCTTCGAGAAGGACCGCCCCGAGGACTGAGGGGACTGAGCGACCGGGTCCCGGGCGGCCCCGCGGCCTTACAGCGTGGCCGCCGCGGTGCTCTTCAGGTGGTCCAGGTTCAGCGCCCGCGCCATCGCCCGGTAGCCCGCGTCGCTCGGGTGCAGATGGTCGCCCGAGTCGTAGATGGGCCGCAGCCGCAGCGGGCTGATCGGGTCGCGCAGCGCCTTGTCGAAGTCGACGACCGCGTCGAAGACCTTGCCGGAGCGGATCTGGGTGTTGATCTGCTCCCGTACGGCGTCCAGCTGCGGGGTGTAGCCGCGGTGGCCGTAGAAGGGCGTCAGGGTGGCGCCGACGACCCGCAGGCCCCGGGCGTGCGCCTGCTCGGTCATCCGCTTCAGCCCGCTCACGATCTTGTTCGGGTCGGTCTGGTGAGGAATGCGGAGTATGTCGTTGATACCCAGTTCGATGACCACGGCCTTGACGCCGGTGCGCGAGAGCACATCGCGGTTGAACCGGGAAAGCCCGCTGGGGTTGTTGGGCGGGTACTGGGTGCCGTCGCTCAGCACGCGGTTGCCGCTGATCCCCTGGTTGAGCACGCCCAGCCGGGGCGCTCCGGGCTCGGTGCGCAGCCGCTCGGCGAGGAAGTCGGTCCACCGGCGGTTGGCCCCGGCGGTGGAGGTGATGCCGTCGGTGATCGAGTCACCGATCACGGCGACCGAGCCCTGCGCCTCCTTGGACCACACGTCCACGGCGGTCAGATAGCGCCAGTACGGGCTCTGCTCGGTGTACGCCGCGCCCGCGGTGTCCTCCGTGCGGTCGCCGCGCGCCATGTAGGAGGTCTGGCGGGCGTGCGGGTGGTAGGTGACCGAGCCGGCCGTCTGCGGGGCGTAGGTGGTGACCAGCAGGTCCGCGGCGTCCGGGATGGTCAGCCGGACCGGGTCGCTGGTGGCCGCCTTGCCGGGCGGGATGGTCACCCAGGCGCGGTTGCCGAAGGTCAGGCGGCGCATCGTACCGGCCGCGGCGGTGGGGTTGCTGGGGGCGGCCGCCAGCGCCAGCGAGGCATGCGTGATCGTCAGCGGGCGGGCGCTGTAGAAGTTGGAGAGCTGGATCCGGGCGCTGGAGCCGCCGACGCTGGTGCGGACCACGTTCCGTATCGACATGCCGGACAGTCCGCGCAAGGTGGTCTTCGGCTCGGCGGCGGCGGCCGAGGTGGACCAGGTGCCGACCCAGGAACCGGACGAGGCCGGGTCGGCGGAGCCCCGGGTCCGGGCTCCGGTGTCCATGTCGTCCTTGTCGCCGCCGAGCCCGATGAATATCGCGGTCGAGACGAGGATCACCACGGCCGCCAGCGCAGCGAGCACGGTGTAGCCCGTGCGTCTGGGCATAGGGGGCACGCTCATGGGCGGGGGTCTCCTCGGGCGGCGGAGCTCGAGGCTCCGATACGTGGACGGGAACTGCGAGTGTGTCAGCAGCGCCGAAAGGTCCGGTCGGTCCCCCATGATCCCATGGCGGGCTGCGGATCCGCCCGTCGGCCTGCCCCCAGTGTGCGGGGTCGCTCCCCCGGACAGACGACGGGAACCCGCCGTTCGTTCCAACAAGTGGGCGACCGAAACAGGAAAGAGACAATGCATGAGGGGACGGCGCGACCGGGTGGAGCGAATGGACCGGACAACAGCGGGTGATACGGCGCACAGACCGCCCGGCGGCGGTCCGGCCGGCCTCACCGCGGACACCCCGCTCGACCAGGAGCGGCGGCGCGGTGTGCGGCGGATGAAGGCTTTCGCCACCGGTCTGCTGCTCGCCGTCGCGCTGGTGTACACCCTCGCCGAGTGGGCAGCCTCCTCCGGGGCCGGCGGCTGGGCCGGATATGTCGCCGCGGCCGCCGAGGCGGGCATGGTCGGCGCGCTGGCCGACTGGTTCGCGGTCACCGCGCTCTTCCGGCGGCCGATGGGGCTGCCCATCCCGCACACCGCCATCATTCCCACCAAGAAGGACCAGCTCGGGACGAGCCTGGGCGAGTTCGTCGGGGAGAACTTCCTCTCCGGTGACGTGGTACGGATGCGGCTGCGCACCGTCGGTATCGCCGAGCGGCTCGGCACCTGGCTGGCCGAACCCGCGCACGCCGACCGGGTGACGGACGAGCTGGCCACCGCGCTGCGCGGGGCGCTCACGGTGCTGCGCGACTCCGATGTGCAGGCGGTGGTGGGCGAGGCCATCACCCGGCGGGCCGACGCCCAGGAGATCGCGCCGGGCCTCGGCAAGCTGCTGGCGCACATCGTCGCCGACGGCGGCCACCACCGCGCCGTCGACCTGGTGTGTCTGCGCGCCCACGACTGGCTGGTCGAGCACAACGAATCGGTGATGGACGCGGTGACCGGCGGCGCGCCCGGCTGGACGCCGCGCTTCGTGGACCGCAAGGTGGGCGAGCGGGTCTACCGGGAACTGCTGCGCTTCGTGAGTGAGATGCGTGACATGCCCGCCCATCCGGCGCGCGGCGCCGTGGACCGCTTCCTCACCGACTTCGCCGAGGACCTCCAGTCGCACACCGAGACCCGGGCGCGGGTCGAGCGGCTGAAAGGGGAGGTACTGGGGCGCGCCGAGGTGCAGGACCTGATCGCCTCGACCTGGGCCTCGGTGCGTTCGATGATCGTCGCGGCGGCCGAGGACGAGCGCAGTGAGCTGCGGCGCAGGGCGCGGACGGCCATTCTGTCGCTGGGTACGCGGATGGTGACGGACACACGGCTGCGCGGCAAGGTCGACGGATGGCTGGAAGACGCCGCCGTCTATGTGGTGACGACCTATCGGGACGAAATCACCTCGCTGATCACCGAGACGGTGGCGGGGTGGGACGCCGAGCACACCTCACGGAAGATCGAGGCCCATATCGGGCGGGATCTCCAGTTCATCCGGATCAACGGCACGGTGGTGGGCGCGCTCGCCGGGCTTGTCATCTACACGGCCTCGCGCGCGCTGGGCGGTTGAGGGCGCACGTCCGTCGATGGGCGCATGTCCGTTGCGGGGCGCGCGCCCGGCGGGCGCATGTCCGCTGTCGGGCGCGCGGCTCTGGAAGGTGCGGGCGGCAGGTCCTATGGTGCCCCTCCCCGGAGGGAGGCCGGTGTGCGACGTCAACGATGCCAGGGGCCGCGGGAGCGGCGGTTACGGCGGAGCGGAGCCCGGCGGGGGCGGCGCGCGGTGGCCGCCCGGGTGCTGTGGACCTCGGGTGAGCTGGCGGTCACCCTCGGGCTTGTCGCCCTGCTCTTCGTCGTCCATGAGCTGTGGTTGACCAACCGCCAGGCGCGGCAGGGCGCCGCACGCGAGGTGGCGGCCCTGGAGCGGGAGTGGCGTACCCGGGGCCCCGGCGACCGCACCGCACCGGAGGCGGACCCGCGGGACGCCTCCCCGGCCGGGGGAGGCCCGGAGCGCGACCGCGCCGCCACCGCCCGCACCGGCCCGGGGACCAGTGGCGGCAGTGCCCCGCGGCGGGACCAGTCGTACGCCGTGCTGCGCATCCCGCGGATCGGGCTCACGGTCCCGGTCGCCGAGGGCGTCAGCCGGTCCGCCGTGCTCAACAAGGGGTACGTGGGTCACTATCCGGGGACCGCCCAGCCCGGCCGGGCGGGGAACGTCGCGCTCGCCGGGCACCGCAACACCCACGGCGAGCCGTTCCGCCGGCTCGACGAGGTGCGTCCCGGGGACACACTGCGCATCGACACCGCGGACGCCCGCTACACGTATGTGGCCGACCGCACCCTGCCGCGGACCTCGCCGTCCGACGGCACGGTGATCGCGAAGGTGCCGTACAGCTCGGCCCGTCCGCGGCAGCGCTACACCGAACCCGGCTACTATCTCACGCTGACCACCTGCACCCCCGAATTCACCTCCCGCTACCGGCTGGTGGTGTGGGGGCGGCTGACGTCCGCCGTACCGCGCACCGCCGACGCGGGCGGCCAGGGCGCGGGCGGCTAGACTGACCGGACTCAAGCGAGCGGGGGCGCGGGGGAGCGCCGGGAAGAGGGGAACAGCGGGGTGACCCACCGGTTCGAGCGGCTGCGGATGCACCTGGGGGTGTGTCTGTTCCTGCTGACCGGGGCCCTGCTGACACAGACCGGTCTGATGAGCGCCGTTGCGCTCGCCGCCACCACGGCCGCCACCGCCGCCGTTGCCGCGGCGCTGCTGACCCGCGCGCTGCTGGCCTCCCACGGCAGGGTGCCCACTCCGCCGGGCCGGGTTCGCACGGCGATCCGGGACCGGGAGCGCCGTACCGCCTTTCTGCCCCAGCGGGATCCGGACGCCTCGGGGCGCCCGCGGCCGCGGGCGCCGGGCCGTCGCCTGCCGACGGCCGCGCAGGCGTAACGCGTAGGCACCCCACCGCACCACCCACCACTGCCTCACGCACCGGCGCACACCACCCGTACCGCCGCCATGCCGCGCGGCTTGTCACGCCGATCCACCTCATCCGGCACGACGAGATCCGCGGAGTTCTCCCATGTCTCTCTTCTCCTGCCTCGGCAGCCTGTTGTCCACCATCGCCGATCAACTCGACCCGCTGTTCGGGGCGTCGGCGACGGCCGCCGCGATCGTGGTCTTCACGCTCGGCGTCCGCGCCGCGCTGCACCCGCTGACCCGGGCGGCGGTGCGTGGTGAGAAGGCGCGGGCCCGGCTGGCCCCGAAGTTCGCCGAGCTGAGCCGCCGCCACCGGAGCGACCCCGAGCGGATGCGGCGCGCCCTGGGCGAGTTGCGGGCCGAGGAGGGTTCCTCGCCGATGACGGGCTGTCTTCCGGCCGTCGTCCAGCTCCCCGTCTTCTTCGTCATGTACCACGTCTTCTCCACCGGAAGCGGCGCCGGGGACCTGCTGGACCACACCCTGGCGGGTGCTCCGCTGGGCGGCCGGTGGGACGGGGCGCTGGGCGGCTCGCAGGGGCTGGTCCACCTCGCCCTCTTCGTGCTGATCGCGGCGGTGGCGACCTGGACCTGGTGGCGCGCCCGCAGGACGGCCGTGCCCGGGGCGTCGCCCGGTCTGGCCCGGGTTCTGCCGCTGCTGTCCTTCGGCACCCTCGTCACCGCCGCCGTGGTCCCGCTGGCGGCGGGGCTGTACCTCGCGACCAGTACGACGTGGACGGCGGTGGAGCGGGCGCTGCTGCACCGCGGCGCAAGCTGACGAGCCTGGCCGGTGGGTGAACACGGCCCGCGGGTCCGGTGGATGAACGCCGCCCGCGGGCCGGGTCCCCGATCACGGCCCGCCGGTCCGATCCGTGAACAGGCTCTTGCGGAGTGGACAGGGCTCTTGGAGGATCGTCCGACCAGGCCGTCCCCCGGACTTGCCCCTTCGACCACGTTCGACCGCGGGAGTCGTGAGATGAAGTTGCTGCGTGTGGGACCGGCGGGCGCGGAACGCCCGGCACTGCTGGACGCCTCGGGCACCCTGCGGGACCTGTCCGGCCTGGTGCCGGAGATCGACGGCGCCCTGCTCGCCGATGACGCCTCCCTCGCCCGGATACGGCAGGCGGCGACGGCGGAAGGCGCCGGGGCGCTGCCCGCGATCGAGGACGGCGGGGTGCGGATCGGCCCGCCGCTCGCCCGGATCGGCAAGATCGTGTGCATCGGGCTGAACTACCACGACCACGCCACCGAGACCGGCGGTGCCATCCCCCAGGAGCCGATCCTCTTCATGAAGGCGCCGGACACGGTCGTCGGCCCGCGGGACACCGTGCTCGTTCCGCGCGGCAGTGTGAAGACCGACTGGGAGGTCGAACTCGCCGTGGTGATCGGCCGTACCGCGCGCTACCTCGACTCCGACGAGGCGGCCCTCGCCTCGGTCGCGGGCTACACCATCGCCCATGATGTCTCCGAGCGCGCCTTCCAGATCGAGCGCGGCGGCCAGTGGGACAAGGGCAAGAACTGCGAGACGTTCAACCCGCTCGGCCCCTGGCTGGTGACCGCCGACGACGTGCCCGACCCGCAGTCCTTGGGCCTGCGGCTGTGGGTCAACGGCGAGCTCAAGCAGAACGGCACCACGGCGGACCAGATCTTCGGGGTCGCCCATGTGGTCCGCTATCTCAGCCAGTTCATGACCCTCTACCCGGGCGATGTCATCAACACCGGCACCCCGGCGGGGGTGGCCCTGGGCCATCCCGAGCCCAAGCCGTATCTGCGCGCGGGCGATGTGGTCGAGCTGGAGATCGACGGACTGGGCCGCCAGCGCCAGGAGCTGAAGGACGCGTAGCGCTCCGCGGGAGACGAGGGTGAGCGGGGCCGCCAGGTGCGCAGCCCCGCGTACGACGGTCAGGCCGTGGCCGTATCCGACAGATAGCGCTCCAGCGCCTCCACCACCAGGGCGTGGTCCTCCGCCTGCGGAAGACCCGAGACCGCGACCGTGCCGATGACCCCGGTGCCCGTCACATGGAGCGGGAAGGCGCCGCCGTGGGCCGCGTAGAGATCCGGGTCGAGGCGCGAGGACTCCTCGAAGGTGCTGCCCTTGGCCCGGAAGCGGGCGCCGACCAGGTACGAGGCGGCCCCGTAGCGCTCCACCACCCGGCACTTGCGGTCCAGCCAGGCGTCGTTGTCCACGCTGGTGCCGGGCAGCGCACGGTGGAAGAGGCGCTGTCCGGCGCGGCGCACCGAGACGGTGACGGCCGCGCCGCGCTCCTGGGCGAGGTCGGCGATCAGACAGCCGAGCCGCCAGGCGTCGTCGTTGTCCAGCCGGGGCAGTCGCAGCCGGCGCTCCTGCTCCTCCAGCCGGGCGATCAGATCGCCCGGCTCCTCGGTGTGCCGGGCCGGGGTGTGCGTGCTCATGCCGTGGCCTCCAGGTGGACCGTACGCTGCTCGGCGGCCGACAGCCGGGCCGCCTCCAGGACGTGCAGGGCCGCCGCGGCCTCGGCGGCGGTGACCGGCGGGCGGGTGCCGTCGCGCAGGGCGGCGGCCACGCCGGCGTAGTAGGCCGGGTAGTCGCCGGGCAGGGTCGGGACGGGGATGCCGCCGCCGGTCAGCGGCGACTCGCCCGCCCCCAGCCGGCCCCAGCCGCTCTCCGGCTCGACGCCCCACGGGCCGGTGTCCGGGGTGCCGGGGCGCAGACCCTCACGGAGGGCGGCCTCCTGCGGGTCCAGGCCGTACTTCGCATAGCCCGCCTCGCTGCCCAGCACCCGGAAGCGCGGGCCCAGTTGGGCCGTGATGGCGCTCATCCACAGATGGGAGCGGATGCCGCCCGCGTGGGTGAGGGCGATGAAGGTGTCGTCGTCGGTCTGCGCCCCGGGGCGGCGCACATCGACCTCGGCGTAGACGGAGACGACCGGGCCGAAGAGGGTGAGCGCCTGGTCGACCAGATGGCTGCCCAGGTCGTAGAGGAGACCGCCGACCTCGGCCGGGTCACCGGACTCCCGCCAGCCGCCCTTCAGCTGGGGCCGCCACCGCTCGAAGCGGGACTCGAAGCGCTGGACGTGGCCGAGCGCGCCGTCGGCGATCAGCTTCCGGAGGGTGAGGAAGTCGTTGTCCCAGCGGCGGTTCTGGAAGACGCTCAGCAGCAGCCCGCGCGCGTCGGCGAGCGCGGCCAGCTCCTCGGCCTCGGCGGCGGTCGCGGCGAGCGGCTTGTCCACCACGACCGGCAGCCCCGCCTCGAGCGCGGCGCGGGCGAGCGCCACATGGGTGCGGTTCGGCGAGGCGATGACGATCAGGTCCAGCTCGTCCGCGCGTCCCCACAGCTCGTCGGCGGAGTCCGCCAGGATCACATCGGGGTACTCGGCGCGGGCCTGCCGCCGCCGCTCGCTGCTGGAGGTGACGACGGTGTCGAGGACGAGACCGTCGGCGGCCGCGATCAGGGGTGCGTGGAAGACGGAGCCCGCCAGGCCGTAGCCGACGAGTGCTACGCGGAGGGCGCTGTTGTGGTGGTCATCCATGGGAGCCACTTTGACAACGCTGTTGCGAAAGTGCAAGCGAGCGCCACAATGGAGGGGTGAACAGCTCGATCTCCGGGGCGGCCGGGCCCGGCGCCAATCTGTCCGCCCTGCGCAGCCATAACGCCGCGCTGGTCCTCGGCCTGCTGCGGGACGCGGGCGAGGCGGGCGTCAGCCGACTGGAGCTGGCCGCCCACACCGGACTCACCCCGCAGGCCGTCAGCAAGATCACCGCCCGGCTGCGGGCGGAGGGCCTGGCCACCGAGGCCGGACACCGCCCCTCCACCGGCGGGAAACCGCGCACCGTGCTCCGGCTGGTGCCCGGCGCGCGCCACGCCATCGGGCTCCACCTCGACCGCGATGAGCTGACGGCCGTCCTCGTCGACCTCGCGGGCACCCCGGTGGCCGTACGGACGGCGGACTTCGACTTCGGCGCGGCCGCCGAGCGGGCGCTGACCGCCGCCACCACGCAGGTCAGGGCCCTGATCGAGGACGCGGGCGAACTGCTCGGCCCGACGGTCGGTGAAACGGGCGACGAGACGGCTGACGAGACGGCTGACGAGACGGGTGACGAGGCCGGCGGTGAGACGGGTGGTGAGACGGGTGGTGAGACAGCCGACGAGACGGCCGGGGGCGGACTGCTCGGGGTCGGCGTCGCCGCGCCCGGTCCGCTCGACCACAGTTCGGGGGTGCTGCACCGGGTCACCGGCTTCCCCCAGTGGGACGGCTTCCGGCTGCGCGAGGCGCTCGCGCGGCGGCTCGGCCTTCCCGTCGTCCTCGACAAGGACACCAACGCCGCCGCGCTCGGCCTGGTGACCGCCGAGTCCTCCGCGTATCTGCACCTGGGCACCGGCCTGGGCGCCGGGCTCGTGCTCGGCGGGGGCGTGTACCGGGGCGCGCGGACGGACGCGGGGGAGTTCGGCCACCAGGTGATCCAGCTGGACGGACCGCGGTGCGGCTGCGGCAACCGCGGCTGTCTGGAGGCGCTGTGCCTCGCGGCCGTCGCGCGCGGTGAGACGGCCGTGGCGGCCCGGCTGCTCGGCGTCGGCGCGGCCAATCTGGTGCGGCTGCTCGACATCGACCGGGTGCTGCTCGGCGGCCGGGTGGTGCTGGCCGACCCCGGGCCGTACATCCAGGGGGTGTCCAGGATGCTGGCCGAGGACTCCGCACGGGCCAGCCGCCCCGTCGTTCCGGTGGAGGTCGTGGAGCGCGGCAACCGGGCGGTGGTGGAGGGCGCGGCGCAGCTCGTGCTCGCGCCGCTCTTCGCCCGCGGCTGACGGAGGCCAGCCCAGAGGGGTCCGACTGGGCCGATCGTGTGGGTTGTTGACCGCCAGACGAGGGCAATCGGTGGCTTTCGCGGTGTGTCGCCGTGCGGAAGTGGAAGGGACCGGAGTGCTCGGGGAAACGCCGTAGCACTCCAGAGGTTCACTCATGCGCCTGTCCACCGCACTGTCCCTGCGCGCCGTCCTCCCGGCGGCCGCGATCGCGCTCGTCCCGGCTCTGTACGGGATCGCGCCCCACGCCGACGCGGCCGACACGGAGGCCGAGCCCAGATCCGACACCAGAACGGACACCAGAACCGAGGCCGCGGGCGACACCGCGGCGGTGGCCGCACCGGTCTGCGGCAGCCGGGACAGCACGGAGTTCCCGATCGCCGCCCGTCTCCACGACGGGCCGGACCACTACGCGCGCGGCGGCGCCTGGCGCACCTGGCACCTGGAACTGCGCAACACCACGGACACCGGCTGC
Organism: Streptomyces sp. NA02950; assembly: GCF_013364155.1. NCBI lineage: Bacteria > Bacillati > Actinomycetota > Actinomycetes > Kitasatosporales > Streptomycetaceae > Streptomyces > Streptomyces sp. NA02950. The sequence goes on from NZ_CP054916.1 coordinate 5,907,455, forward strand.
CGTGCCATCCACCCCATCGCGGTCCTCGTCGACCGCGCCCACGCGCTGCGGCCCGAGCACATCCGCTTCGAGTTCCTGGACCCGGCGGCCGACGGCGGCACCTGGCGACCGGTCTCGTTCGAGACGACCGACCAGGACGAGAACCTCGGGGTCTTCGACGACCACTTCGACGGCTTCACCGTGCCCGCGGGCAAGGCCGTGGACGTACAGGTGCGGACGAGCTTCGCCGACAACGCGCCGCGCGGGAAGGTGACCACAAACGTCATCGCCGTCCAGCGCCGCGAGGACGACGGCGACTGGGTCGGTCAGTCCAACGACTACGAGTTCAGCATCGACAACGCGGGGACGGAGACGGACGGCACCGACGGTACGGACGCGACGGACGGCACGGACGGTACGGCGGGGAAGGGCGACGCGGACGTCCCGGGCAGCGCGAACGTCCCCGGCGGTGCGGACGCGACGGGCGGTGTGGGCGCCGGGGGTACGGACGATTCCGGCTCCGCCGCCACGGCGCAACCCAAGGACACCACCGGCACCGGCACCGGCACCGCCGGCACGGCGACCCCGAACGTGCCGACGTCCCGGAGTCTGACCCCGCCCCGGGCCAAGCCCTCGTCCCCGAGTCCGAGTCCGAGTCCGTCCCGGTCGTCCGACACGGGCCTCAAGACCCCCGTTCCGGTGCCGCCCAGCGCCGACACCGACACCGACACGGGCACGGACCTCGGGCCGGACACCGGTACCGACGAGGACACCGGCGTGAGTGTCGACCCCAGCACGGACCCCGGAGTCGAGGACCCCGGAGTCGAGGACCCCGGAGTCGAGGACCCCGGAGTCGGGGACCCGGGTCTGGAGGATCCCGGCACCGGTGCGGAGGACCCGGGCGTAGCGGATCCCGGTACGGAGGACCCCGGCACCGGGGACCCGGGTCTGGAGGATCCCGGCACCGGTGCGGAGGACCCGGGCGTAGCGGATCCCGGTACGGAAGACCCCGGCACCGAGGACCCGGGCCTGGAGGATCCCGGCACCGGTACCGAGGACCCGGGCGTAGCGGACCCCGGTCAGGAAGACCCCGGCACCACCGACCCCGGTGACACCGGGTCCGATGACGGGGGACAGCAAGAAGAGGAGGACGGTGACCAGCAGTCCCAGCACCGGCCGCCCGAACTCGCCGAGACGGGCGGCCGCAACGCCCTGCTCGCGGGGCTCGGCGTGCTCAGCGTCGCGCTGCTGGCCGGCGGCACCGTCCTCCTCGTGACGTCCCGTCGCCCGGGGCAGTGAGAGCGGGCGGCGGCGATACGGCGGTTACTGGCCCCGGGGCCCTTCGCCCCGGCGGCGCAGCTCGTCGTCGAGCTTGTCCGAGCCGGTCTGGATCTGCTCCGAGTACTTGCCGCCGGTCTTCTTGTCCGCGGTGTCGGCCCCCTTGCGCGTGGCCTGCCGGCTCTTGTCCGGGTGCTTGCCGAGCGCGCCCTTCAGCTTGTCCATCATGCCCATGACGGTCTCCTTACGGTCCGGCTCGTTCCAGGGGCGAAAGCCACCCCTCGGGGCGGAAGCCACCCCTCCCCTCAGGATCAGACACCTGTGCTGGTCTGTCGCGCTGGACGGCCGCACCCCGCTGTGACACGTCTGGTTCCCCCGCTGTGCTGCCCGGTTAGGCTGAGGGCGTCGCCAGACGGGTCGGCCCGATCCCACGATCGTGTCGACCCTCAGTGGTCAAACCGAGCGGAGAGCAACCAGTGGCAGAGCGCAAGCCGATCGAGTCATGGCTCACCGACATGGACGGCGTGCTGATGCACGAGGGGATACCGGTTCCGGGTGCGGACGCCTTCATCAAGCGGCTGCGGGAGACCGAGACGCCCTTCCTCGTGCTCACCAACAACTCCATCTACACCCCGCGCGATCTGCACGCCCGGCTGTCCCGCATCGGGCTCGAGGTCCCGGTGGCCAACATCTGGACGTCGGCGCTGGCCACCGCCCAGTTCCTGGACGAGCAGCGCCCCGGCGGCACCTCGTACTGCATCGGCGAGGCGGGGCTGACCACCGCCCTGCACGACATCGGCTACGTCCTCACGGATGTGGAGCCGGACTACGTCGTGCTCGGGGAGACCCGCACCTACAGCTTCGAGTCGCTGACCAAGGCCATCCGCCTGATCAACGACGGTGCGCGGTTCATCGCCACCAACCCCGACGAGATCGGCCCCTCCGCCGAGGGCGCGCTGCCCGCCACCGGTTCGGTGGCCGCGCTGATCACCCGGGCGACCGGGCAGGAGCCGTACTTCGTCGGCAAGCCCAATCCGCTGATGATGCGGGCCGGGCTGAATGTGATCGGGGCGCACTCCGAGTCCAGCGCGATGATCGGCGACCGGATGGACACGGACGTGCGGGCCGGTCTCGAAGCGGGTATGGAGACCTTCCTCGTCCTCACCGGTGTCACCAAGAGCGAGGAGGTCGACCGGTTCCCCTACCGGCCCTCCACCGTGGTCGACTCCATCGCCGATCTGGTCGACCGCGTTCGCTGAGTTCTCCCGGACGTCCGCTGAGCGACCCGTTCGGCCCACTCGGGGTCCGCAGCGGATGCGGGCCCCGGCCGGGCGCGTGAGCCTCGTTGATGGAGGAGGTTCACCATGCGCTCAGTCGCCCTCACTCTCAGTACTGTCGCCCTGGGCACTGTCACTCTCTGTCCCGTCGTCGCCGCTCCGGCCCTCGCCGACCAGCGGCACGACGGCTCCGCCACGATTCGGGTCAGTCGGCTCGCCATTCCTCCCGGCGCCGAGGTGGAGGTGCGTGCCTTCGGCTGCCCCGGCAAGCTGGCCACCGCCTCGTCACCCGTGTTCGTCGACGACGCCGAGCTGACGCCGGACGGGGACGGGCTGTTCAGCGAGGCGACGATCCGGTCCACCGCGGCGAGCGGCGCCCACCGGGTCACCGTGGACTGCGGTGACCGGGTGAGCGCCGCGGACGCGGGGGAGAAGGTGTCCGTCGCCGTCGAGCGCCCGCCCTCACCCATCGCCCCGGTCCACGCGGGCGGCGGGGGCAGCGCGCCCGCCGAGGAGCGGATGCGCGAGGACTTCGGCGGCGCGGAGGCGTACGGCCTGGTCCTCTCGGGCGGTACGGCGCTGGTCGTCGGCGGGCTCGCGGTGCAGCGGCGCCGTCGCCGTCCCACCGGTCCGGGGTCGGGCTGAGCGCGATGGACGGATACGGATATGGATACGGACTGGGAAGCGGCCGGGACGGCGGGCCCGGGGACGAGGACGGTGGCGGGGGCGGCGGCCGGAGGTTCCGCGGCGCCGGACGGCTGGCCATGGGCGTCGCCTGGGCGGTGCTGCTGCTCGGTCTGTGGATGTGGGGGCGGGACACCACGGAGGGGACGGGCGGATCGGTGCCGATGACCGGCGATGTGGCCGCGGTCGGCCGCCCGCCCGCGCATCCGCTGCCCCCGGCGCACGCCCCGCTGCCGTCCGCGCGGCCGAAGAGCGTGGAGATCGCGGCGGCGCGCGTACGGGCCCCGGTCGTCGCCAGCGGCCTGGACAGCTCGGGTGCGCTCAAGCCGCCGCCGTACAACCGGGCCGGTACGGTCGGCTGGTACCGCGCGGGCCCCGAACCCGGCTCCGCGGGCGCGGCGCTGCTGGTGGGTCATTTCGACACCAGGTCCAAGCCCGCGGTGTTCCACGGGCTGGGCAACCTCAAGCGCGGGGAGACGGTGCGGATCGCGCGGACCGACGGCACCACGGCGGAGTTCACCGTGGAGAACGTCGAAGTGGTGGCCACCGAGCGGTTCAACGCCCGGCGGGTGTACGGGGCGAGCACCCGGGGCCGCGCCGAACTGCGGCTGATCACCTGCGGGGGCCGGTTCGACAAGGCGACGCGGTCGTACACCGCCAATGTGGTCGTCTCGGCGTATCTGACGGGTACGACGGGGCGGCCGCACCATCCGGTGGGCGCCGCGGGCGGCGACTCCGGCTGACGGGGTTCTTCCCTACCGCCGCGTGTGAGACCCGCCACGCCCAGGCCCGCTGACAAGGGACTGACGGTCGCACCCCGAAGGGGCGCGGGGCTGTGTCGATGTGCGGCTCCGCCGCGTGGGCGCGACCTGCCACGACGCAGCCGTGGGCGAAGGACGGCACCTCGCGGCTCTTCCCGCGGAGCGCTTAGTGCGGCGGGGCGAAAACGCGACCCCGGGTCGCCGATGCGCGCCCGAGCCGCCGGAGCGTTGTGCAAGGATTGATTCGACCGGTCTTGTCCCGCCGGGGGACCACGGCGTGTTCCTCGCAGCGTGCACCCAAGGGGGAGTGGATGTACGGCAGTTACACGTGCCGTCGGCATCACGTTGCCCGTCTTCGCAGCCGTCGTGCCCGTGGCCGTACCCGCGCGGTCTCGACCGCCGGAGCCCTGCTGTCGCTCGTGACGCTCTCCGGCTGTTTCGGCTCCTCCAGCGGTGGCGACGGCGACCACGCTGCCGCGGCCGAGCGGCCCCGGCAGCGGCCCAAGGCCACCGTGCCGTACTGGGTGAACCCGGACGGGAGCGCCGCCAAGCAGCTCGCGGCGTACCGCGAGAAGGGGGCGCGGGACCAGGCGAGGCTGATAGAGAAGATCGCCGATCAGCCGGTCGCGGAGTGGCTCGGGCTGGACAACCCCGAGGGGCAGGCGAGCGGTTTCACCCAGGCCGCCGCCAAGGCGAACCGCAGCGCGCTGTTGGTTTTCTACGAGATCCCGCACCGCGACTGCGGGCAGTACTCCAAGGGCGGCGCCGCGGACGGCGATGCCTACCGCGCCTGGCTGGACAAGGCGGTCCGCGGGATCGGCAACCGCCCCGCGACCGTCATCCTGGAGCCCGACGCGCTGCCGCACGTGGTGGACGGCTGTACGCCCGAGAAGTTCCACGAGGAGCGGTACGACCTGCTGACCGGGGCCGTCGACAAGCTCAAGGGGCTGCCGCACACCAAGGTCTATCTGGACGCCGGGAATCCGCACTGGATCACGGACCCGCGCCGGATGGCGCAGCCGCTGAAGCGGGCGGGCATCGCCAAGGCCGACGGCTTCGCGCTCAACACCTCCAACTACCAGACGACGAAGGAGAACACCGCCTACGGCAGGAAGCTGTCGGCGCTGGTGGGCGGCAAGCCCTTCGTGATCGACACCAGCCGGAACGGGAACGGACCGGTCCCGGGGAAGAACGATCCGCAGGCGTGGTGCAATCCGAAGGGCCGTGCGCTGGGCGAGTCGCCGACCACCGACACCGGGGACGAGCTGGTCGACGCCTACCTGTGGATCAAGCGTCCGGGCGAGTCGGACGGTACCTGCAAGGGCGGCCCCAAGGCGGGTCAGTGGTGGCCGCGGTACGCGCTCGATCTTGCCCGTAACGCTCGTCCGTAACGTCGTACAGCGCGAGCCGTCGGCGCCGGGACGGCGCCGACGGGGCCCGCTCAGTCCCGGTCGGTCCGGGACGCCTTGGCCTTCGCGGCCTTTCCGCCGGGCACCTTCACCCACACCGCCTTCGACGGGGTGCCCTCCTTGTCGACCGCGTTGAGCATGTACCAGCCGGGCGGCACCAGCGAGGATTCCTTGGGCAGCTTGACCGTGATGCCGTCCTTCTTCCGCTCGAAGTCCACCGCGATCGACCGTTGCTCCACATTGGTGACATGGGTGAAGGAGCCGGGCCGGATCAGCCGCACCTTCTTGATCGCCGAGGGGCGGGAGGTGGTGTAGCTCGTACTGCCGCCGCGCCTGACCGTACGGGGACCGGTGTCGGTGAGCTTCGGGCGCGAGTCCCGGTAGAGGTACGGCGGGGTGTAGATGTCGATCTGCTGCTGGAACTCGCCGGGCTTGGTGTTGGCCTTGTCGCCGTAGAGCGAGTCCGAGCCGAAGGTCATCACCCGGCCGTCGGGCAGCAGCAGCGCGCCGGAGTGGTAGTTGCGGCCCACCAGCGGATCGGCCACCGCACGGGAGGAGTTGGTCCTCGGGTCGTAGATCTCGGCCTTGAGTACGTTGCTGTCACTGCGGCCGCGGTAGTCGCCCGAGCCGTTGGTGGTGAGCACCGTGTCATCGGGGAGGATCACGCTGCTGGGGTAGCGGGCCTTGGCGTACAGGTCCGGGCCGTCCTTGAAGCGCGGATCGCCGGCGTGCAGGTCGACGATCCGGGTCTTGGCGGTGGCCCGGGAGTCCTCGCCGACCCCGCCGCCGCCGAGCACCATGTACCGCTGGTCCTGTGCCGGGGGCAGCAGTACCGACATCGACGTCTCCAGCAGCCCGGGGTCGCTGATCCCCGGCACCACGTCGAACGTGTTGCTCTTCAGATCCCAGACACCGGGCACACGGCCCTTGTCGTCGGGGCCGTATCCGGCGTTGGAACCGGTGTAGAAGATCCTGCCCTTGTCGGTGAGGAAGAGCGCGGGGTACGTCGGGAAGAACCTCTTCTTCGGCAGGTACTTCCACTTCTTGGTCTTCGGGTTGTAGATCTCGTTCTTGCCCGGGACCACCTGGCCGATTTCATCCAGACCGGAGACCGAGAGGACCTTGCCGTTCTGAAGGGTGGTCAGCGTCGGGTACCAGCGGGCCTCGTTCATGGGGTCGACCGTGATGTAGCGCTCGGCCACCGGGTCGAATTCATAGGAGTCCTTGATTCCCTGGAAGTCCTTCTTGTCGAACGAGAGCTTCTGCGCGATGCCGTAGAAGTTCCGCCTGTCCTTGCCCTTGAGCCCGGTGATCCGGTAGTTGTCCTCGGTGCCGGTCTGGTACTTCTTGCCCTTGCGCAGCGCCTCGACATAGACCCGTGCGGTGCTGGGGGTGACGCGGACCTTTCCGGTCCTGGCGCTCTTGGTCTTCTTGGCGCGCGGGACCAGGACCGGGTCCTTTGACTCGAAGGTCTTGCCGCTCTCCTTGCCGGTGAAGCGGGTCCCGGCCGGGAAGGTCTTGGGCTTGTCCGGGTTCTCGTTGTGGACGAACATCAGTCCGCCCGCCTTCTCCACATCGCCGCGGAGCTTCTCGTACCGCTGGGTGCCTCCGGCCACCAGCAGCTTTCCGTCCGGGAGTTGGGTGTGCCCGGAGCAGAAGAGGTCCTTGGGGGTCGGGATGTTCTTGTAGGTGTTCTTCTCCGGGTCCCACAGCACACTGCGGAAGGACTTGGCCGCGAAATTCTTGGCGTTGTTGCCGGAGCCCGCGACCAGCAGCACCTTTCCCGTGTGGAGCAGTGCGGCGTGGATGGTGTTGATGCGGTATTCGTCGGGGACGTCCACCACGTCCCAGTGGCCGTTGTCGGCCTTGTACTCCGGCTGGTTGATCTTGTAATCATGGTACTTCTCGGAGCTGAAACGGTAGAGGGCCGGGCCGTTCATCCCGGCCACCACGATGACAGCCGCCGCACCGATCCCGAAGCGGCGGGTGCGGCGACTCGGTCGGTACTTCACTTCTTATCGTCCCCCAAGGGCGGGCTGCGTTTTCCGTTTCTCCTGGCGGACGGTCCACCACCAGGCGATGATCGGCGCGGCTGAGATAGCCAGGGCAAGTGATGCCCAAACGGTCATCGCTGGATGACTGTGGCCGAAGTAGAAGGAAGAGGCGAGCGACCCGCCGAAGGCCACCAGGAAGAAAAGATGGATCCGGAAGGTGCCGAAGAGGGTGTCGGGGCTCGAGGAGTCGCCCTTGGGGGTCACCACGAAGCGGCTCTTGCGACGCAGTACGGCATCAAACAGCGAACGGGCGTAGACGGGCGCGGCCAGCGCGGACATCACCATTCCGGCGACCCCGCCGGAGCCTTCCGGCTCGTGTGGCGAAACGTTGTGTCTCCGGTTCCAGACGTAGAGACCGATCTGGAGGGCGGAGGCATTGCCGTAGAGCATCATCCAGATGGCGGGGTCGATCTCGATACCGGAGGCCCCGAACCCCAGGAACAGCGCGCAGCTCAGGGCGGCCAGGATCCAGTTCAGCGCCGACATCGGATAGAAGATCACCATCAGGGTGTAGTTGAACAGCTTCCCCGGCGGCAGGCTGAACGGCGCCTTCCAGAACTGCTTGAGGATCGTCTCGTAGGTCCCCCGCGACCAGCGCAGCTGCTGGGTGAAGAAGTCGGTCCAGGCGGTCGGCCCCTCACCGACGGCGAGCACATCCGGGGTGTAGACCGAGGTCCAGGTGCGGCCGGTGGCCGGGTTGCGGTGCCGGTGCAGTTCAAAGCCGGTGGCCATGTCCTCGGTGATCGAGTCGTACAGCCCGCCGATGCCCTTGATGGCGCTGATCCGCACCGCGTTGTTGGTGCCCACGAACATCGGGCCGCGGTAGGCGTTGCCCGCCCGCTGGATCAGTGCGTGGAACAGGAACTGCTGGCTCTCGGCCGCCTTGGTGACGGCCGTGTCGTAGTTGCCGTAGACCTGCGGGCCGATCACGAAGGCCACGTCCGGATCGCGGAAGTAGCCGAGCATCCGCTCCAGGTAGTTGGGCAGCGGGACATGGTCGGTGTCGACCGAGGCGAAGTAGTCGTAGGCGTCGCCGTGGGCCTCCAGCCAGGCGTTGTAGTTGCCGTGCTTGGTCTTGGCCCGGTGCGGGCCCTTGGGCTGGTTCCACTTCTCCACGCCCTTGCGGGAGAAGTGGTGGACGCCCAGCCTCCGGCAGACCTCCTTGACCTCCGGGTCGTCGCCCTCGTCCAGCAGCCAGATGTGCAGCACCCCGCGGTGGCGCAGCCGGATCGCCGCCTCCAGCGTCTTCGTCACCATCTCCAGCGGCTCCTTGCCGGGCACGAAGGTGGTGATGAAGGCGACCTTGGTCCCGTTCTCGGGCACCACGGGCACGGGGTCGCGGGCCACGAGCGTGGCGTGGGCGTTGGACACCACGTTCATCGTGCGGAACAGCTCGATCAGCCCGATGGAGACCAGCATGACCGTGTCCATCACGGCCCTCGTCGAGCTGGTGCCCTCCCGGCTGGTCCAGTGCGAGGGCTGCATCAGCCAGATCAGCAGCCCCAACGACACCAGCGGTGCCGCCCCGAGCAGCAGCGCGGCCCGTATGCGATGGGGCTCGTCCGCGAGCAGACTGCGGTAGCGCACGCGGTAGGGCTGGTCGGCATCCGGCCGGGTGAGCGGTCCGGCGAGCCTGCTGTAGTGCTCGTAGTCGTACTTCGGCAGGGGCCGGCGGCGCCGGTGGCGTACCGGACCGTTCCGGAGCTGGCGCGGAATGCGCAGGCGGGTTGTCGTGGACGAGTCGTAGGGCTCGTACGAAGGCTGCCGGGCGCCGGTAGGCGTCGACGTCATGAGTCATTCCCCCCGCACGCGTGGTCTGGCGCGTGTCGTCGGTGCTGTCGGCCGGAACGCCCCCCCTCGGCCGTAGGCCGCACAGTAGTGGAGGCACACAGGTGTACGGATGCGGAATGAATATCTTCTGGTTATTTGCTGAGTAAATGCTCAGTAAACCGATCCCGCTATGTCCAGCAAGCGGCCCGACCACCAACTTTGCTGATGCGAGGTGTGGTTGGGCGGTGGAACGGCGCCTTCTGGGGGTGGTCGCGTTCGCCCGGTCGCAGGGGCGAACCGGGATGGGCGGGACAAAACCGCGCGGGGGAGCGGGGCATGTGGTGGCCGGAAATCGACTACTCGGGGTGCCGGCTGACCGGGATGCCGACTACTCGGGGTGTGGGGAACGCAGCCGGGTGCGGATGTTGCCGAAGTGCTCGCGGATGGCTTCCTCGGCCCGCAGCGCGTCGCCCGAGCGCACCGACTCCAGGATCTGCCGGTGCTGTTTGCAGGTCACCTTGGGGTCGGTCGGAATGTCGACCAGATCGGTGCGGACCCGGTGGAAGGCGTCCCAGAACGCCTCCAGCACCTCGCTCAGCAGCGTGTTGTCCAGGCTCCCGTACAGCGCGGCGTGGAACGCCCGGTCCGTCTCCGCCCGTACGGCTCCGGCCTCGGCCTCCGCCTCCATGCGCCGGACGATCGCGTCCAGCTCGGCGAGGTCCGCCTCCGGTATCCGCCCCGCCAGCCGCGCGATCAGCCCGGTCTCCACGGCCTCGCGCAGCTCCAGCAGCTGGAGCAGACTCTCCTCACCGCGGTAGTGCCCGGCGACGGTCCGGAAGATCAGCCCCTCGATCATCGGCGCCATCGACATCGGTCCGACGTAGGTCCCGAAGCCGTGCCGGATCTCCACGATCCCCATGGCCTGAAGCGCCTTGAGCGCCTCGCGCACGGAGTTGCGGCTGACCCCGAGCAACTCCATCAGCTCGGTCTCGGTGGGCAGCGGAGCCCCCGACGACAGCCGCCGGTCGACGATCAGCCGCTTGATGCGTTCCTGGATGTCACTCGCCATCCCCCGCGTATGCGCCGCCACGGCCACCGCCACCTCCGATCCGAACAGCTTACCGGGAGTGGCGCGCGGTGATCAGAGGCGTGCGAGGAAGGAGGCCCAGGCGTCGTGGGAGACGGTGAGTGAGCCGGTGGTGATGTCCTTGGAGTCGCGGACGTGGACGGTGTCGGGGCGTATCGCGACCTCGACGCAGTTGCCCCCGCCGCCGCCGCTGTAGCTGCTCTTGAACCAGTCGCGTTCGGTGGTGCTGCTGCTCATAGCGCTCCTCGCATCTGCTCCAGCAGACTCGTAGTGGCCTGAGGGCTCAGAGCCTGTGAGCGCAGTTTGCCATAGCGCTGAAGCATCGCACTGACGGCTTTTGGGTCGGTGATCAGGACGCTGCTGTCGTGCGCTTCGAGATACCCGATCCATCGGTGGTCGGCCGTTTCGGCAAGGCACATCGGACCCTCGAACCCGGAGTGATCCTCCTGCCGCAGCGGCATGACCTGGACCTCGACGTTCCGATGGCGCTGCTGCTCAAGGATGTGGTCGAGCAGCGCCCTGGTGACGCCGGGCCCTCCGAAGCCCCGGTCCAGCAGCGCCTGTTCGACCACGAAGCAGAACGAGGTGTTCGGCCGGTCCGTGAGCAGCCGTTGCCTGGCCAGACGGGCGATCACCTGCTGCTCGCACTGCTCCGCCGAGGTGTGCGGGATGTAGCGGTCGAAGATGGCGCGGATGTACGGCTCGGGCTGAAGCAGACCCGGAACGACCGCGCACTCGTACGTGAGGAGCGACACCGACTCCTCCTCGATCCCCGCCCACCGCAGGAACCACGACGCCAGTCCCACCTTCCGGGTCAGCGTCCGGTACGCCGCGCCAAGGATGCGGGCGGCCGGGGCGCCCAGGACTTCCTCCGTGCGCGGGATCAGCTCCTTCGGCGGGAAGCGCCTACCCTGCTCCACCTTCGCGATGTACGTCGCCGAGTACCGTACGCGCGGGGCGAACTGCTCCTGGGTCAGGCCCGCCTCGTCGCGTAGCGCCTTTAACACCGCGCCAAAGGTCTTGAGGCTCTCCGACGTTTCCGGTTCCCTGTCTGTTGTCATACCCGTATGGTCACGGGCAGTGACCAAGGCGGTCCAGTGCGTGCACTGGTACAGACGAAACTGGGTGGGTGTCGGACCTGGCTGACGGCCGGTCGTCCCCGGAACGCTTCCGCCATGACCGCTCCACAGGGCCAAGTCCCCGTCACCGTACGTACGTTCGCGCAGCGCTTCTCCGCCACCCGGCGCGGTGCCCGGCTGGCCCGGCTGCTGGCCGTGCACCAGCTCGCCGACTGGGGGTTCACCCCCGGGGTCGGCGGCTACGAAGCCGCCGTGCTCGTGGTCGCCGAACTGTCCGCCAACGCCGCGCTCCACGGCCGCGTCCCGGGACGGGACTTCACGCTGCTGCTGCGGTACGACGACCAGGCGGGCCGTCTGTGGATCGAGGTCTCGGACACCCACGACGCGGAGCCCATCCCCAAGGTCCCCGCGTCCGACGACGAACAGGGTCGCGGCCTGCTTCTCGTCGAGGCCCTGGCCGACCGCTGGGGCGTCCGCGACCGTCGCGGACCCGGCAAGACGGTGTGGGCGCATGTCGCGGCGACCACTTGAGACATGCTCGAAGTGCGAGGGCCGTAGGGGTACACGCCCCGCGTGACCAGCGCGGCCGACAGGGGCGCACACTCCGGTGCGCCGGGGGCCCGGCCTTGGCGGCCCGCCCGGCCGTGCGGGAGATTTGCGCGGCGGGCCAATCCGGACCCACACGCATCTTTCCTCCAGGAGGGGATATGTCGTCCATTCGTGCCTTACTCGTCGCTGTCGTCGCCGCCGGTGTTCTCGCCGGTACCGGTACCGGCGCCATGGCCGCCGCCACCAGCCACTTCGACGACGGCAGCTTCGAGACGCCCACAGTGTCGGCCAACACGTTCCAGATGGTGACGGCGGGCGGCTCCATCGGCCCGTGGAAGGTCACCGCCGGAAGCGTCGACCTGATCGGTGCGGGGTACTGGCAGGCGGCCGAGGGCGATCAGTCCGTCGACCTCAGCGGCCAGAGTGGGGGAACCGTGGCCCAGACGTTCACGACGGTCCCGGGGAAGAGGTACACGGTGACGTACTCCCTCGCGGGCAACCCCGGGGCCGGTCCGGCCGTGAAGACGGGGAAGGTCCTGGTCGACGGACAGAACTTCCAGGACTTCACCTTCGACACCACGGGCAAGTCCACGACGAACATGGGCTACGTGACCCGGGAAGTGTCCTTCGTGGCGACCGGCACGTCCACGACCCTGGCGTTCGCCAGCACCACCAACACGGCCGCCGGACCGGTCCTTGACGACGTCCGGGTGCGCGAATGCGACCCGTGCCCGAACTGCTGACCAGCATCACATTGAAGGAGCCCCGGCGCGACGGCGCCGGGGCTCCGCCGTGGAACGGGGCCGGTCACGGCCGTCAGTCGCGCCCGCGGGGGTGTGAGCGGTCCAGGGGCCGCAAAAAGAGACCGGGGCTTCTCGGTGAACCGAGAGGCCCCAGGTCAGTGGCGTAAGCCACGGTGCGCCGCCAGGGACTCGAACCCCGGACCCGCTGATTAAGAGTCAGCTGCTCTAACCAACTGAGCTAGCGGCGCCTGCTGACGGGGGAATCCTACCGGACCCCGGAGGGTGCTCCGGACCAGCGGCTTCCGGACCCAGGGCATTGGTATGGACATGTCCAAAACTGCTCGCTACGCTCAGACTTGGTCTAGACCGCAGTGCACGGCTCATGGACTCCCCACGTCTTCAGGAGCGAAGCATGCGCAAGAAGATCCGCGCTGCTGTCATCGGCATCGGTCTCGCGGCGGTCTCCGTCCTCGCGACCGGCGGCAGCGCTTCCAGCCACGGGTACACCGACTCTCCGATCAGCCGCCAGAAACTCTGTGCCAACGGCACCGTCACCGGGTGCGGCGCCATCCAGTGGGAGCCGCAGAGCGTCGAGGGCCCCAAGGGGTTCCCGGCGGGCGGGCCGGCTGACGGGTCGATCTGTGCGGGCGGCAACAGCCGGTTCGCGGAGCTCGACGATCCGCGGGGCGGCAACTGGCCCGCGACCAAGGTCAGCGCGGGGCAGAGCTACACGTTCAACTGGCGCTTCACCGCCTCGCACGCGACGACCGACTTCCGGTACTACATCACCAGGAACGGGTGGAATCCCAGCCAGAAGCTGACCCGCGCGAGCCTGGAACCGCAGCCGTTCCTGACCGTGCCGTACAACGGTCAGCGGCCGCCGTCCTCGCTCTCGCACTCGGGCACACTGCCGGGTGGGAAGAGCGGCAGGCATCTGATTCTCGCCGTGTGGACGATCGCGGACACCGGCAACGCCTTCTACGCCTGTTCGGACGTATCGTTCTGATCGGGGCGCGAACCTCGTGTGCGGTGCCGTCCGGACGGCACCGCACCGTCTCCGGCCAGACCCGCGATCAGGGCCACGGTCGCCTCCGCCGACAGCGCGCTGTCCACGATCCGGCCGAAGGCGTCCGCGAAGACATGGACGTCATCGGCGCCCTCGACATACGTCGGACCGCAGACGTTCTCCTGGGTGACCACATCCGGCATCGGGCCGCGGAAGCCCACCAGCGTGAAGGCGCCCGCGTCACCGGGGTTGGGCGCGGCGTCGATCGGCATCACCTGGAGGGTCACCGTCGGCCATGCGGCCACCTCCAGCAGCCGCCGCAGCTGGGCGGTCATGATGGCCGGGCGGCCGGTGAACCGGCGGCGCAGGGTGGCTTCGTGGATGACCGCCCACAGTTTCAGCGGGGCGGCGGGGCGGGTCAGTACGGCCTGGCGGGCGAGGCGCACCTCGGCGAGGGCGTCGATCTCGGCCTTGTCGCGGGTCACCGTGTGGGCCGCGATGGTCTCGCGCGCGTAGTCGGGGGTCTGCAGCAGACCGGGGAGGACCAGCGGGGCGTAGTCGCGGACGGACTCCGCGTCGGACTCCAGGGCGATGTAGTCGGCGTAGGCGGGCGCGACGACCCCGCGGTAGGTCTGCCACCAGCCGCGCTTGGCCGCGTCCCGGGCGAGGACCTCGAGCGCGGCGCGGACGTCGGCGTCGTCGACCGCGTACGCCCGCAGCAGGGTGGTGACCTCAGCGGTGCGGAGCGTGGCGTTGGCGTTCTCGATCCGGGAGAGCTTCGGCGCGGTCCAGTGGCGGGCGTGCGCGGAGCCGTGCTCCGCCGCGTTCAGGGCGTCGGCGGCCGCGCCCAGCGTCATTCCCGCTTCCGTGCGCAGCCTGCGCAGTGCGGACCCCAGGCGTCTGCGCCGGACCGTGGGCACTGGCTGGTAGGACATGTCGCCAGTCTGACGTATCGCCAACTGGCGGAGAGCTGACGGCATATGCCAGTCCTGCCCCGCTGGGTCGAAACATTGCGAGTAACACGCGCATGGGACAGGATCGCTCAGGTGAGGCGGCACGCGCCGCGCTTTGGAGGGGCCCCGGACCATATGGCTGAGAACATTCCGCAGCGATTCGAACTGCGCCTCCGCGTCCATCCGCAGACCCTCGCCGACGTACGCCGCGCGGTGGGCGCCCGGCTGCGGCTGTGGGGCCGCGAGGAGCTGATCACCGCCGCGGCGATGTGCGTCACCGAGCTGCTGTCCAACGTCCACAAACATGCCGCCTCGCCGGAGTGCGCACTGGCCCTGGAGAACCGCCGGCACGGCATCCACGCGGCGGTCAGCGACACCGAGTTCGCGCTGCCGGTGGTCAGGGAGCCCGACTTCCTCTCCGAGAGCGGGCGCGGGATGTTCCTGCTGAGCAAGACGGCCCACGAGTGGGGCACCGAACTCACCGCCACCGGCAAGACGGTCTGGTTCACCCTCCATGCCGAAGCGGTGGATCCCTGACCCACGGCGCCGGTAGCGTGGGGCCGCCACCGAGGGGGCGGGGCTGGTCATCCGGGGCCGGACGTCCACCGGCCGATCGGCTTCGGCGGCCCCTGACATCTGACACCACCCCCGGACGGGGGTGAGCCGCACCCGTCCTGCCGCTGGCAGCAACCGGACAGTGGCCGGTACGCCCGGTCGCGGGGTGTCGCGGGCCCGCTGCGCTGTGTACGAACACCTCGTCTTCGCGTGTCGGGTTCCCGTAACTTGTTGACAGTTGGACTCTCCGGAGCGGGGGCGGAGCGGTGCGCACCAGTCCGCCACACGCCATTTGACCAACTCTTTACCTCACGCGCCGCGTTGACGTCGTTGCTATGTGCGAATTAGTGTCGAGGTTGATTTCGCACAATGCTGCCTCGCTATTGAGGCAAAGGAAATACGAGAACCAGGCCGGTATTTGGAAAAGTAAGTCACTGAAGCCCTCAGGGGAAAGTCATGGTTGGTCTTGTCCGAGTATCCGAGCCTTCTCCTGAGAGTGCGGCAGTTGCTTCGGCCATGGCCCCCGACTACGTGGAGCGCGCCCTGCTCGCGGCGCGCGACCTGATCGAGTCGACGGTCGTACGGCACCGCCGGGAGCTGGCCCAGGATTCCTGGGCGGGGACGGCTCTGGAGAAGGTGCCGCTCGCGGAGGTCGTCGACACGCTCGTCGACGGCGCCGAACGGACCGTGCAGGTGGTCATGTCCGGAAGCGAGGAGCAGACGGACGCGGTCTGCGCGGCGCTCGCCCGGCCCGCCAGGGGGACCCGCCGGAGCCTGGCCGTCCGGTTGCTCTGTATGGAGCGGGCCGCCGCCGCGAACGCGATACGGGCGCTGGACCGCACCGATCCGCGGTGCGAGGTCCGGGTCGGCGACGGCGGATTGTCCGAGGCCCTGCTCGTCGACGGCCAGTTGGTCTACGTACGGGGCGGTGGTGGCGGCCGGACGGATCCGGCGCCAGGCGGCGGACGGCAGGCGACACTGGTCGAGGACCCCGCCACGGTACGGGCGCTGGAGCTGATGTTCACGGGGGCCTGGGGGAACGCCGTGGCGCTCGCTGAATATCCGCGGCTCGGCGGGCGGTTGTGCCGGGATTCGGCCCGGCGCATTCTGGAATGTCTGCGCACCGGCCACACCGACGAGGTGGCGGCGCGCGAGATGCAGGTCTCCCTGCGCACCTATCGCCGCTACGTCGCGGAGATCATGCGGGAGCTGGGGGCCAACTCCCGCTTCCAGGCGGGGGTACGGGCGGTGGAAATGGGGCTGCTGCCCAGCCGTCACTGACGGCGCTCGCGACCTTGACCACGTCATCGAGCAGGAAACCCGGGCAGGAAATGGGAAGATGAACGACCGCGGACGCGATCCGGGGCCGGAGGCCACGCATGCGGGGGACGTGCTCGACCGGACACTGCGGGAGGTGCGGACGCTCATCGAGTCGACCGTTGTCGAACACCGCGCCCGGCGTTCCCGGAACGCGCAGTTCACCGAGGTGGGGATCGAGGATGCCGCCTTCCTGGCCGCCGCCGAGCAGGTGATCACGCAGGCGCGGCGGAGCGTGGACGCGGTGTTCCCGGAGGCCACGGCGCGGATGGCGCCGGCGCATGCGGCGCTGGGCGTCCTGCTGACCGATCTCGACGAGGGGGTGCGGGTCCGGGTGCTGCGCGGCAGATCCGGCCCCGGCGGCGGCCCGCCGCCGGGGCTCGCACCGGTGTCCGTACCGCTGCCGGGGGCGGAGCAGAGGGCGGGGAACGGTCCGGCGACGGGGAACGGTCCGGCGACGGGGAACGGTCCGGTGGAGGGGCCCGGTCCGGGAGGCACCGCCTCCGAAGCCACCGGCTCCGGTGAGTCTCGCTCAGGGAGAGCAGGCGGGGGCCGGGGCGCCGGTGGGCGGGGCCGCCCCCATCCATGCCCGCCGCATGTGCGGACCGCGACGGTCGCCCTGCCCACGGCGGTGATCGCCGACGGCCGGACCGCGCTGGTGTGCACCGAGACCGACGAGGGGCGCCGGACCTCGGTGGTCCAGGACCCGCTGGTGGTCGACACCCTGCACGGTATGTTCGGCACCATCTGGGCGAGCGCGGTACCCGCCGCCCGCCCCCTCGACTTCGGCAACCGCGCCCGTACCGAGATGGTGCGACGGGTGCTGGCCCGGCTGCGGGACGGGGTCACCGACGAGGCCGCGGCCCGCGATCTGGCGATCTCGGTGCGCACCTACCGCCGCTATGTCACCGGGATCCTGGAGCTGCTCGAGGCCGGCTCCCGCTTCCAGGCGGGCGTCCGCGCCAGCGAACTCGGCATCCTCGGCGACCCGTTGAAGCAGCCGCCCGACTCCGCGGCCCGCTGACAGCCGGTGGCCATCACCGATCCGTACGCAAGGCCCTCCGATGACCTCTTGCGGCCATCCTTGAGCGATTCTCTACCAGCGGCTTACAGCCCGTTCCTACCCTGACCGCGGGCCGCACACCAGGCGCGGTGCCCGGAGTGACGGGGGGACGTCCTATGCCGGAGAGCGACACCGCCAGCACCCGCGAACGGGTGGCCGTCCTACGCCGACTCCGGGACGAGGTGCGCGCGGGCGATCCCCGGGCCACCGCGGCCCAGCACGGCAAGGGCAAGCTGACCGTCCGCGAGCGGCTGGAGCTGCTGTTCGACGAGGGGTCGTTCACCGAGCTGGAGCCGCTGCGCCGGCACCGGGCCACCGGCTTCGGGCTGGAGGACAGGCGCCCGTACACCGATGGCGTGATCACCGGCTGGGGCACCGTGCACGGCCGTACGGTGTTCGCCTTCGCCCATGACTTCCGGATCTTCGGCGGGGCGCTCGGCGAGGCCCACGCCCAGAAGATCCACAAGCTGATGGACCGGGCGCTGGCCACCGGGGCACCGCTGGTGTCCCTCAACGACGGTGCGGGCGCCCGGATCCAGGAGGGCGTCTCCGCGCTCGCGGGCTACGGCGGGATCTTCGAGCGCAACACCCGGGCGTCGGGAGTGATCCCGCAGATCAGCGTGATGCTCGGCCCGTGCGCGGGCGGCGCCGCGTACTCCCCGGCGCTCACCGACTTCGTGTTCATGGTGCGGGACACCTCGCAGATGTTCATCACCGGACCCGATGTCGTGCAGGCGGTGACCGGCGAGAAGGTGTCGCAGAACGGGCTCGGTGGCGCCGATGTGCACGCCGAGACCTCCGGGGTGGCCCACTTCGCCTACGACGACGAGGAGAGCTGCCTGGAGGAGGTGCGCTATCTGCTCTCCCTGCTGCCCGCCGGCAACCGGGAGACCCCGCCCGTCGTTCCCTGCGACGATCCCCCCGACCGCCGCTGCGACGCGCTGCTGGACCTGGTGCCGCTGGACGGCAACCGCCCGTACGACATGCGCGCGGTCATCGAGGAGATCGTCGACGACGGCGAGCACATGGAGATCCACGAGCGGTGGGCCACCAGCGTGCTGTGCACCCTCGCCCGGCTGGACGGCCATCTGGTGGGTGTCGTCGCCAACCAGCCGCTGTCGCTGGCCGGAGTGCTGGACATCGAGTCCTCCGAGAAGGCGGCGCGGTTCGTCCAGTTCTGCGACGCGTTCAACATCCCGCTGGTCACGCTGGTGGACGTACCCGGCTTCCTGCCCGGGGTGGACCAAGAGCACGGCGGGATCATCCGGCACGGCGCCAAGCTGCTCTACGCGTACTGCAACGCGACCGTGCCGCGCATCCAGCTGATCCTGCGCAAGGCGTACGGCGGGGCGTACATCGTGATGGACTCCCACTCCATCGGCTGCGACCTGTCCTTCGCCTGGCCGACCAACGAGATCGCGGTGATGGGCGCCGAGGCCGCGGCCAATGTGGTCTTCCGCCGTCAGATCGCCGCCGCCGAGGACCCCGGCACCGTACGCGGCCAGCTGGTCAAGGAGTACACGGCGGAGCTGATGCACCCCTACTACGCGGCCGAGCGCGGGCTCGTCGACGATGTCATCGATCCGGCGCTGACCCGGCAGACCCTCATCGCGGCGCTGGAGATGCTGCGCGCCAAACATGCCCCGCTGCCTGCGCGAAAACATGGAAATCCGCCGACGTGACTATTTCGTTTTCCCCATCGACATTGTAATCCGCGGCGTACGGGCGATAGGTTGCACGCGGGCGTGCCGAGAAGGCAACAGCCGGTATTGCAAGGGGATTTGGGGATGACCGAAGGGGATGGAAGGGGTGCGACCGCCACGGCGGCCGCGAGCGGCGCGCCGAGGACCACGGCGTCGCATTCACCCCGACCGGGACGTGCGCGAAAGTCCGGCGACACCACCGGAAAGGCACATCACGGGGGCAGAGGGCAGCAGAACAACAGGGGTTCGCATGGCCGTCGTGTTCCCGTGAAGGGCCGCCGGACCGTGTTCCACGGAGTGCTTCCGCCGCTGGTATTCGGGCTGGTGCTGCTTCTCGTATGGGACATCGTCACCCGTACCGGAATGGTTGCGGACTTTTATCTGCCCGGGCCGGGCGCGCTGGCGAGCCGTTTCCTCGACGAGGTGCGGAACGGCCAGCTCCTGGACTACACCGAGGAGACGGTGTGGGAGGCGCTGGCGGGCGGCGGTCTGGGGATCGCGGTGGCGCTGCCGCTGGGCTACCTCATCGCCCGCAGCGAGCTGGCGGCCGCGGCGCTCCAGCCGTACGTGGCCGCCTCGCAGGCCGTGCCCGCGGTGGCGCTGGCCCCGCTGTTCGCCCTGTGGCTGGGCTACGGACTGCTGCCCATCGCGGTGCTCTGCGCCCTGCTGGTGTTCTTCCCCATCCTGGTCAACACCGTGCTCGGGCTGCGCTCGCTGGACCCCGATGTGATGGGGGCCGCGCGGGTGGACGGCGTGGGGTGGTGGGGGATGCTCTGGTACATCGAGCTGCCGCTCGCCCTGCCCAGCATTCTCGCCGGGGTGCGCAACGGCCTCACGCTCTCCATCACCGGCGCCGTCGTCGGTGAGTTCGTGATGGGCGGTGAGGGGCTCGGGCAGCTGCTGACCATCCAGCGCCAGGAGGCCGACACCGAGGGCCTGTTCGCCACGCTGGTCATGCTCTGCCTGCTCGCGGCCGTCCAGTACGGGGTGGTCCGGCTGGCCGAGAAGCTCGTTCAGCGCGACTGACATCGTTCACTCAAGAGGAGACGTAGTGCGTTTTGTGAGGACGTCCATGAGCCGAACCCGCAGACACCGGGTCATGGGGGCGGCTCTTGCGTCGGCTGTGGCTCTGGCCATGCTGACCTCATGCGCCGAGGAGCCGAAGGACGCGGGGGGCAAGGGCGGCAAGGGCATCACCGTCGGGCTGACGTATACGCCCAACATCCAGTTCGCACCGTTTTATGCGGCTGCCGAAAAGGGCTACTACAAGGACGCCGGACTGAATGTGACCCTACGTCACCACGGTGCGGCCGAAGACCTCTTCGGGGCCCTGAAGTCGGGCAAGGAAGACGTGGTCTACGCGGGCGGCGACGAGATGCTCCAGGCCCGCTCCAAAAATGTGCCGGTCGTGGACATCGCCACCTTTTACCAGAAATACCCGGTGGGTCTGATTGTCCCCAAGGACTCCGGTATCAAGAAACCAGCGGACCTCAAGGGCCGCAAGATCGGCACCCCCGGCCCCTTTGGCGAGACATATTTCGGTTTGCTGGCGCTCCTGAAGGAGGCCGGCCTTTCCACCAAGGACGCCAAGGTCCAGAACATCGGCTTCACCCAGCAGGCCGCCCTGACCGGAAAGAAGGTCGAGGGCGTGATGGGTTACCTGAACAACGACGCCATCGCCTTCAAGGAGGCCGGGACCGCGGTACGGGCGATTACGCTCGACTCGGGCGATAAGGGAGAACCGCTGGTCGGCGTGGGTCTGGGCGCCAAGAAGAGCACACTGGACGAGCGCGGTGACGAGATGAAGAAGTTCGTCGACGCCTCGCTGCGCGGTATGCAGTACGTGATGGACCACCCGGACGAGACCATCGAGCTGAGCCAGAAGTACGTACCGAGCCTGCGCGGCGACAAGCAGAAGAAGAACGCGCGCGCGGTGCTCAAGGCCACCGTCCCGCTGCTGAAGAACGACCAGGGCGAGGTGGGCGTCAACGACCCGCAGACCTGGACCCGGATGGCGGACTTCATGTACGACCAGGGGCTGCTGGGGAAGACCGTGACCCCCGAGGACGCCTACGACAACTCGTATCTGCCGAAGGCATGAGCGATCGCCGGTAAGACCGGCCCGCGGGCGGCGGGCGCTCACGCATCCGCCGCCCGCTTCCTGTCCGCCGCCGGCCTGTGCAGGGCCGCCGACACCGCGAAGGCGGCCCCGGCTCCGGCCGCCAGCGCCACCCAGCTGCCCGTCACCGAGGACTGGGAGATCACGAACAGCCCGATGGCCGGGCCCGAGGCGGTGCCCAGGTTCCAGGCCAGGGAGGCCAGCGCGCTCGCCCGGCCCACCGCCTCGTCGCCCGACCAGCGCAGCAGCAGCGGATAGAACGCCGAGGAGTACGTCAGCTCACCCGCCGCGAACACCACGGCGAAGGCCAGCAGCAGTCCGTGGCGCACCGCGTCCGGGGCCGACGGCCCGGCCAGCGCCGCGCCCAGACCGCAGCCGAACGCCCCGGCCCACAGCACCGGTCCGGCCGCCAGGCTCACGGTCTCCGGCAGCCGCTCCAGCCGACGGCTCAGCAGCGGCTGAAGGGCGACCAGGGCGAAGGAGTTGGCCGCCACCACGGCGCTCACCCAGCCCAGGGTGATGCCCATGTGGTCGTGCATCAGCAGCGGGACGGTCGCCTCGATCTGGGTGAAGCCGACGATCGCGAACAGCGCCTGGGCGACCACCAGCAGCGCCATGGGCCGGACCCGCAGCAGGGTGCGGTAGGTCGGCCCGGACGTTCCGCCGCCCGTCTCCGGCGCCGTCTCCGCGGCCTCCTCCGCCGTTTCCTCCGGGGTCCGGGGGTCCGCCGCCCCGGGCCGCAGCGCCCGGATCACCACGACCAGCGGAACCGCCGCGAGCGCGTTGGCCAGATAGAGCCAGCGCAGTGTCCCGGCCGGGGTCCCGGCACCGTGCAGGGCGAGACCCGCCACCACCGAACCGCATCCGATCCCGGCGTTGTTGACGATGTGCCGGACGGTGAACGCCGTCCGGCGGCCGCTCTCCGGCACGGCGAGGTCCACCACGCCCACGATCGAGGCGTAGAAGAGCCCGAAGCCGACCCCGACACACGCGCCGGAGACCAGCACCAGCGCCACCCCGTCGGCCGGGGCCAGCAGTCCGTACCCCACCGCCAGCGCCGCACCGCCGATCGCCCCCACCCGGTGCGGGCCCCGGCGGTCGGCCAGCGGACCGCCGAGCAGGGCCGCGGCGAAGCTGGCCGCGGCCATCGCGATGAAGTATCCGCCCGCGGCCCGGGAGCCGAGCCCCAGCAGCCGGCTGATGTAGATCGAGGTGAACGGGAAGCACAGCCCGTTGCCCAGACTGGACAGCAGCAGCACGCCCATGAGCAGGCCGAACCGCCGCCCCAGAGGCGTACGGGCGGCGGCGGGCCGGGTCTCGGTCACGTGGTGAGCGCGGCGCGCACCTTGAGCAGTTCCTCGACCGTGCGCAGATCGTAGGGGGCGGGCAGGGACACCACCACATGGACCGCCCCGGCCTCGGCGAACCCCTCGACCAGCGGCAGCTGGTCCGGGTTGACCATGACCGTACGGGCGACCTCGCCGGGGTCCCGGCCGACCCGCTCGCACCAGTGGTCCAGCACTCCGCTCAGCTCGCGGAACTCGGCGACCGGGTCCTCGGAGGCCCAGCCGTACCAGTTCCACCAGTCGGCCTCGCGGGCCACCAGCTCCAGGGTGCGCCGCCGCCCGCCCCCGCCGATCAGCACCGGAAGCCGTCCGGCGGGCCCGGGGTTGAGCCGGGCCAGCCGTTGTTTGACGGCCGTGACGGCGGCGGCGAAGGCGTCCATGCGCTCGGCCGGGCCGGGGAAGGGGATGCCGTACTCGGTGTGCTCGGCCTCGAACCAGCCCGCGCCCAGGCCCAGCACCAGCCGTCCGCCGCTGAGCTGGTCCACGGTGCGGGCCATGTCGGCGAGCACATTGGGATTGCGGAAGGCGGTGCAGCTCACCAGCGGGCCGATGGCGGCCCGCTGGGTCTCCACCGCCATCGCGGACAGCAGCGACCAGCACTCGTAGTGGCGGCCGGCCGGATCACCGGTGTGCGGGAGGAAGTGGTCCCAGGTCCACAGGGAGTCGACGCCGAGGGCGTCGGCCTCGCGCCAGGCGGTGCGCAGTTCCGCGATTCCGGTGTGCTGGGGGTGGAGTTGTACGCCTACGCGCAGGGGCACGGCGGTCCTTTCTCAGGGGTGCTCGGGTGGCTCGGGGGCGGCTCGGGACCCGCGGCGTCAGGGGGTGACGACGACCCGGTAGACGGGGGTCCCGGCGGTCTGCTGGAGCGCCTTCTCCACCTCGTCGAGCGCGTAGCGGGCGGTGACCAGGGTCTGGAGCCGCTCGCCGAGACCGCCGCCGCGCAGCAGTTCGGCGGCGGCCCGCCAGTCGTCGGGCTCATGGCTGAAGGAGCCGGTGACGGTGAGCTGGCGGCGGTGCACCTCGTAGCCGGGCAGTTCGGCGGGCGGGCCGCCGGGGCCGCCGCCGAAGAGCACGATGGTGCCGCCGTCGGCGACGGCGGTCAGGGCGGAGGCGATGGACTCCTTGGACGCGATGGTCACGAACACCACGTCGGCGGGCGGCAGCCGGTCGACGTCCCCGGGGGTGACGGCCGCGTCGGCCCCGGCGTCGGCGATGGCGGCGAGCCGCCGCTCGTCGCGTTCGACCACACAGACGCCGCGGGCCTGGAGGTGCCGGGTGACGGCGAGATGCAACTGGCCCATGTAGCCCGCGCCGATCACGGTGACCCGGTCACCGGCGCGGAATCCGCCGCGGCGCAGCGAGTGGATCACACAGGCCAGCGGCTCGCCCATGGCGGCCACGGCGGGGTCGGTGTCACCCACCGACCACACCCGTGCGGCGGGGAGGACGATGTACTCGCCCAGGCCCGCGCCCATGGCGATGGCGCCATCGTCCCGGACCTGGCCCTGGAGGGCGACGCAGATGGCGGACTGGCCGCGGCGGCAGGCCCGGCAGGCACCGCAGCGGGGGAGTCCGTCGAGGGTGACCAGGGAGCCGACGGCGGGCATGTCCGCCAGGTCGGCGGCCCTGGCGCCGACCTTCTCCACCCAGCCGGATATCTCATGGCCGGCGGCGGCCGGGTAAACGTTCATGCGCCCGGCGTACAGATTGGCCTCCATGGTGCAGATGCCGCACGCCGCGATGCGGACGAGCACCTCGGAGTCGCCCACCTCGGGCACAGGTATCTCTCTGATCTCCACCTGGCCTGGCGCGGTGATGACAGCGGAGCGCATGGGAACTGCCTTCCGGAATACGGACGTTGTGCCCGGAGGCTATGCCGCGCCGTCATCCGTGGCAAGAAAGGATCAGTGGCCGGAACCGGCCGAGGAGGACCCGCGCCGGAAGGTCCACCAGATGATCGCGGCCCCCGCCGCGGCGGCGACGGCGCCGACGACGGACGCGACATGCATGGCGTGGACGAACCCCTGGTCGGCGAGGTCGGACAGCCGGGGCATCCCCAGCCGGGCACTGACCAGCCGGGTGGCCTCGGGGGATTCCTGCGCGGAGTCGGCGGCGCCCGGGGGCAGCCGGTCCAGCCGCGGGGTGATCCGGTCGCGGTAGACGCTGACCAGGACGGAGCCGAGGACGGCGACCCCGAGCACGCCCCCGATCTGCCGCATGGCGTTGTTGACGGCCGATCCGGCGCCGGTGCGGTCGGCGGGCAGCACGGCCATGATGGCCTCGGTGGTGGGGGCCACGGCGGCGCCCATGCCCAGCCCCTGGAGGACGAGGAAGACCCAGAACAGCGGAAGTCCGCTGTGCTCGTCGAGGAAGACGTAGGCGAAGAAGCCGGTCGTGGCGATCAGCATGGCGGTGGTGACCACGGCCCGGACCCCGTACGCCCGGACCAGCTTGGCGGAGAGCGGGGCACCGAGTAAGACGCCCAGGGCGACGGGGGCGATGGACAGCCCGCACTCCAGCGGGGTCTGGCCGTGCACCCCTTGCAGATAGAAGCTGGTGTAGTACATCGAGCCGTTCAGGCCGAAGAAGGTGAGCATCACCGCCACGCCGGCGCCGGTGAACCGGATGTCCCGGAAGAGCCGTACGTCGAAGCTGGGGTTGGCCACCCGTAGTTCGACCAGGACGAACACCACGACCAGCAACGCGCCCCCCGCGAGCGCGCCGACGATGGCAGGGTCGGTCCAGTCGTTGCGGTGGCCGCCCTCGATGACGCCCCAGACGATGGCGAACAGCCCGGCGGTGGAGAGCACCACGCCCAGCGGGTCGAACTTCTGCCGGACGCGCTGCCCCACACCGGGCAGGAAGACCAGCGACCCGGCCACGCACAGCACCACGATCGGCACATTGACCAGTAAGACCGAACCCCACCAGAAGTGGTCCAGCAGCGCCCCGCTGAGCATCGGCCCGGTGGCGATGGCGATACCGCTGGAGCCGGACCAGATGGCGATGGCGGTGGCGCGGTGCCGCTCGTCGAAGACCTGGGCGATCAGGGCGAGGGTGGCGGGCATGATCAGGGCGCTGCCGATGCCCATCGCGCCCCGGGCGACGATCAGCTCGGTGGCCGAGCCCGCGTATCCGGCCCAGGCGGAGGCGGCGCCGAAGACGACCATGCCGGTGAGCAGCAGTCTGCGGTGTCCGTAGCGGTCGGCCAGCACCCCGCCGGTGAACAGCAGCACCGCGAAGACCAGGGTGTACGAACTGATGCTCCACTGGAGCTGGTTGGGGCTGGCGCCGAGCCCCTCGTCGGGGTCGGCCAGGGTCTTGAGCGCGACGTTCAGCACGGTGTTGTCGAGCCAGACGGCCAGCTGGGACAGGACGAGCACGGAGAGTGCGAGCCATTGACGGCCGGTCGGTGAGGGCGGTGGCTCGGCCGGAGCGGCGTCGGTCGTCGCGGTGTTCTGTGCAGCCATGGGGGCGGCGCCTTTCGGGACCACGGAGGTGCAGGGGTCCGCGTCGTACGTCAAGGGACGGCTTGCTGGCTCATGCGCTGGCTCATTGAGGAAGTTACCAATCGGCCGAGCTGAGGCGCAGCCCCTTGGTGGCGCCGGCCTGTTCAGCGGCCGGAACACGAGGGTATTTCCCGGCGAGAACTGTCCTATACGTAACGATCTTCCTTGCCGTACGGGGGGCGGCTCGTTACTGTGCGACAAAGGGAGCGGGGGTGTCCTTTGAGCCATTTCGGAATTCAACTAAATGATCATGCGCCTATCGACGATATTGACAAGGGGGCCGGCGCCAGGGGGACGGTTCGTATGGAACCGGAAGCGAGGTCGGACAACCTGGAGCAGGCGCTGGGAGAGGCGTTACGCCTGCTGGAGGCGGCTGTTCATCATCATCGGCGCAGTGTCATGGCGTCCGCGACCGCCGAACTCCCGGTGGCCGGGGAAGCGGTGGCCGGATGGGTGGCGCGGCTGGTGCTGCGCGCCGAGCACGATGTGATCTGGAGTCTGCCGGAGGTGACGGGCGAGGAACACGCCCGGCTGATCGCGCAGACACTCGCCCAACTGGCGGGCAAGGGCGTCAGAACGCGGATGCTGTGCCCGCCGCGGGTGATCCGCGGGGCCGCCTGGCAGTGCTCGGTAGGGGCGGTGGAGCGGCTGGACGTCCGGGTCTTCGACGGGGTGCGGCAGGAGCTGGTGGTGGTGGACGGGGGCGCGGTCATCGCGCCCGACGCCTCCCCGGGCGAACCTGGCGGATCCCGGGCCTCGATGATCCAGAACTCGACCGTGGCCGACATGCTGCACCAGCTGCTGTGCGGGATGTGGGACACGGCCCAGCGCCCGATGCGGCCGCTGTCCTTCGAGGGCGGTGCGCGCGGCCGGGTGCTGCGCGAGGTGCTGACGCTGATGGCCGAGGGCTACAAGGACGACGCGGCGGCCCGCAAGCTGGGCCTGTCGGTGCGGACCTACCGGCGCTATGTGGCCGACATCATGCGTGACTTGAAGGTCGAATCACGGTTCCAGGCCGGAGTGCGCGCCGCGCGCGCCGGGCTCATGGAGCCCGACGGCAGCTGACGTCCACTGCCGAGGGCGGTCGGATTCCGGGCGAATTGCACGGTCTGCGCGTCAGCTTCCTGACATTTTCTTGCGGATCTCGCGATCATACGCTGCGGTAACCGGCCGCCCTCGGCAGCTTTATGACAGCCGCCGAGGGCGACCGGCAGGGTTTAACGGGCACATGACAGGTAGTGGACTCGGGGGTTGTCCGCTCCGGAACCGGCGCATAGCGTCACTGGCAGCTTCGTCGCTTTGCCCATGCCCAAAAATGGAGGTGCGCGGTAATGTCCGCCATCGTCGAAGAGCGCCGGGAAACCATCAAGGAAATCGTTACCGATATCCTTGAGATCGACCCGGACGAGGTCACAGAGGCCAGTCTCTTCAAGGAAGAGCACGACGCGGATTCGCTGCGGGCCATTGAAATTCTGGCGGCGCTGGAGAAAAAGTTCAACGTTGTCATCAATCAGTCCGAACTCAGCCGGATGGTCAATCTGCGCGGCGTCTACGAGGTGGTTTCCGACGCAGCGGGCTGGTGACGGACTCTCGGCGGATTCCTCGGAAGGCAGAGCGATATGCGTGGTGAGCCGGGTCGCAGGGTGGTCGTCACGGGCCTCGGAGCGGTGTCGGGCATAGGCGTCGGCGCCGCCGAATTCCTCGCCGGGCTGCGCGCGGGGAAGAGCGCGGCCAAGCCCATCACCGCCTTCGACACCGAGGGCTTCGAGCACGCCATGGCGTGCGAGGTCACGGATTTCGAACCCGGGCAGTGGATCCGCAATCTGCCGCCCCGCACGCTGGGCCGGGCGAGCCAGTTCGCCGTCGCCGCCGCGCGGATGGCGGTGGCGGACGCCGGTCTCCCGGAGAGCGAGCTGCGCGCACTGCCCTGTCTGATATCCGTTGGCACCACCGACGGCGAGTCCAGGGACCTGGACCACCTGGTCGAGGTGGAAGTGGACCTCGGCCCGGAGCGGATGGACCCGGTCACCGCCCGCCGGGTCCCGGCGGGGCGGCTCTCGGCCACCATCGCCCATGAGTTCGGCCTCACCCGTGCCGAGGCCGTCACCCTGCCCACCGCCTGCGCCGCGGGCAACTACGCGATCGGCTACGGCTTCGACGCCATCCGCGGCGGGGACGTGGACCTCGCCCTGTGCGGCGGCGCCGACGCCCTGTGCCGCAAGACCTTCACCGGCTTCTACCGCCTGGGCACCATCGCCCCCGAGCGCTGCCAGCCCTTCGACAAGGACCGCAAGGGCATCCTCACCGGCGAGGGCGCGGGCATCCTGGTCCTGGAGAGCCTGGAGTCGGCGCTCGCCCGGGGCGCCCGGATCTACGCCGAGGTCCTCGGCTACGGCCTCAACTGCGACGCCGACCACCCGGTGGCCCCCAACCAGGACAGCGTGGCCCGCTGTATGCAACTGGCCCTGGACAACGCCCGCGTCAAACCGGACGAGGTCGACTTCATCTCCGCGCACGGCACCGGCACCCGGGCCAACGACATCACCGAGGCCCGCGCCATCCACCAGGTCTTCGGCGAGCGCACCGCACCCCGCACCGTCTCCGTCAAGTCGATGATCGGCCACTCCATGGGCGCCGCCGGGGCACTGGCCTCCATCGCCTGTGCGCTCGCGATCACCGAGGGGTTCATCCCGCCGACCATCAACCACGTCGAGACCGACCCCGACTGCGGACTGGACTGTGTGCCCAACCAGGCCGTGGACGCCGAGCTGCGGGTCGTTCAGAACAACGGCCTGGCCTTCGGCGGCAACAACGCCGTGGCGATCTTCGGCAAGCACGGTTCGGTCGGATCATGAGCCAGCTGGTGACCGGCGCGGGCGCCGTGGCGAGCGTGGGCGAGGACGTCGACGAGATCTTCCGGGCCCTGTGCGCCGGCACCAGCGGACTCCATGAACTGCGCGGCTTCGACAAGGACCGCTACCGCGGCTGCCACGCCTACGAGATCGACGACCGCCCCGCCCCCGGCTTCGACGTCCCCGGCCGCGCCACCGCCTGGCTGCTGCGCGCGATAGAGGAGGCGACCGCGCAGGCCGGTCTGGGCGAGGACCTGAGCGAGATCCCCGTCCTGGTCGGCACCGGGCTGCGGGAACTGCGCTCCGCCGAACTGGCCTGGCGCGACCGCACCGGATTCGACCTCGGACGGCTGTACTTCGGCCCCGCCCTGCGGAAGCGATTCGGCGCGGTGCGCACCCACACCTTCGCCGGGGCCTGCTCGGCCTCGCTCTACGCGCTCGCACTCGGCAGCGACCTGCTGGCGAGCGGCGCCGCGGACGCCGTTGTCGTCGCGGGCGTCGACAGCCTGACCGAGAGCATGTACGGGCTGCTGGACCGGGTGAACACCGAACCCCCGGACCGGGTACGGCCCTTCGACCGATCCCGCCGCGGAGTCCTGATGGGCGACGGGGCCGCCGCGGTGGTGCTGCGCCGCGAGGAACCCGGCGCCGCGTCCGCCGCGCTCGGCCGGCTGCTGGCCGTCAGCATGAACTGCGACGCACGCCATGTCACCGCCCCCGACGCCCAGGGGATCGCCGAGGCGGTGCACGAGGCCCAGTGGCGCGCGGGCGTCAAACCACGCGACATCGACCTGGTGCTGCTGCACGGCACCGGCACCCAGCTCAACGACACCGCCGAGGCCGCCGCCCTCGCCGAGGTCTACGGCCCCGACGTCGGCGGGCCGCTGATGACCGCCATCAAGTCGATGACCGGGCACACCTCCGGCGGCTCCGGGCTGCTGAGCCTGATCGTCGCGCTCCGCTCGCTGGCCACCGGCCAGGTGCCGCCCACCCTGCACCTCACCGATCCGCTGCCGGAGGCCGCGGAGTTCCGCTTCGTCCGGGAGCCGGTCACCGGCGCGGGTCTCTCCCTCGCCCAGGTCGACGCGTTCGGCTTCGGCGGGGTCAACGCGGTGGCCGTCGTGGAGAGGACCGGCCGATGACTCCTGGCCCCGACGCGGTCGTCGTCTCCGGAGTCGGTCTGGCCCTGTCCGGCGCGGGCACCCCGGACGCGCTGCTGCGGGAACCCCGCCCGGCCACGGGTCCGCAGGGCCCGTTCGACACCACCACCCGGATCGGCCGCCGCGGCCACCGCTACAAGGACCGGGCCACCCGGCTTGCGCTGTGCGCCGCCCTCGACGCGCTGCGGGACGCCGCCCTGGTCCGCGGCGACGACGCCGAACTGACCGTGCCGGGCGCCACCGTGGGCGTGGTCGGCAGCTCCAACCTGGGCAACCTCGACACCGCGTGCATGACCGCCGCCGCCATCGCCGAGGAATCCGCCTGCGGTCTGAGCCCCATGAGCCTGCCCAACGCCTCCAGCAATGTGATCGCCTCCTGGGTGGCGATCCGGCACGGGCTGCGCGGCCCCAACCTGATGCTGTGCAACGGGCCCACCTCCGGCCTGGACGCCGTCCACTGGGGTGCCGCGCTGGTCACCGCGGGACGGGTCCGCCGGGCCCTGGTGGTCGGTGTCGAGACCCACAACCCCGTCGTCGAGGACCTGGCCGGACGCCCGGCCGGGGAACTGCTCGACGGCGCCGCCGCCCTCGTCGTCGAAGGCGCCCGGTGGGCGCGCGAGCGGGGGGCGCCCGCAGCCGCCGTCCTCGGACCGTACGAGCGGCGGCCGGGGCTCGGCCCGTGCGTGACGGCGCTGCTGCTTGAAGGCCCGCCCCCCGGCGTCTGGTTCACCCCCGAGGGCTACGAGGAACCCGCGGACGCCGCCGCACCCGTGCCCGGCGGAGTGCCCCGGCACGACGTCACCGTCGCCCTCGGCCGCGCCTCCGGCGCCCTCGGCGTCCTCCAGTGCGCCGCGGCGGTCGGCTGGCTGGCCGCCGACGGCTCCGGGGACGCCCTGCTCACCAGCGGCGACGACACCGCCGACGCCGTGGCCGGACTGCTGCTGCGCCCCACGACCGCCCCGCGCCCCGGCCCGGGCGCCCCCCTTTCAGCGATGGAGAGCCCCTGATGACAGCCGCCGCGCCGATGCGGACCAAAGCCCTGCTGGCCGACACCACCACCGTGACGCTGCGTCCGCGCTACGAGGGCTCCAACATCTGCACCTGGATCGGGTTCAAGCACGTCAACTATCTCGTCGAGGAAGCCGTGCTGATCCACTTCGCCGGATGCGGGGCGTCCGCCCGGCTGCTCTACGAGGAGCACGGCCTCGGGCTGGACATCGTCTCCCTGGACACCCGCATCCTGCACGCCTTCCACATGGACGACGAGGCTCAGGCCGAGGTGGTCCCGGACACCTCCGACGGTGACACCACCCTCGGGTTCAAGGTGACCCTGTACGTCGCGCGCGGCGGCTCCTCCCTCAAGGCCGTCACCGCCACCGTGCGCGTGGCACTGCGCACCGACACCTACCTCGAGACGCCCGGACAGCCGCCGGGGGAGCTGGCCCGCTTCGCCACCGAGCGGCTGGGCGCCGGCGCACCGGCCGCCGGGGTGGTGCCGGTGCCCGAACTGCCCGCGGACGCCGACGAGCGGGCCGTGCTCGCGGCGCTGACCGGCGGCCGCAATGCCCACGCCTGGAAGTGGACCATCCCCTACCCCTACTGCCACTTCACCGAGCGGCTCCAGCTGTCCGGCTATCTGCGGCTGATGGAGGAGGCCAAGGACCGCTTCGTGGGGGCCCGCGGCATCTCCATCAAGACCCTGCTGGACGACCGCAAATGGATACCCGTCGTCCCCCGGTCCGGCGTCCGGATCACCGGCGAGGCGATGATGGAGGAGGACCTCTACACGGTCTACACCGTGGAGGAGATCTTCAAGGACCTCACCTACACCGCCCGGATGGACTGCTTCGTCCTCCGCGACGGCGCCCTCGCCCTCACCGCCACCGGCCGGATCGTGCACGGCTACGCGCTGATCGAGAACCGCCGCGACTGGCGGCTGGTCCCCTTCGACCAGCGGGTGCTGGACGCCATCGGCGGGAAGGCGAGCACCCCCTGATGGACGATGTGCTGATCACCGGGCTGGGGGCGCTGTCCCCGCTGGGCTCGGGCGTCGACGCCTTCTGGCGCGGTATGCACACGGTGGAAACGACCCCGGTCACGGTGCCCGATCCGCTCGCCCGCATGGACCACCCGCTGATGTACCTGGTGCCCGAGGACGCTCTGCCGGACGGGCCCGCCGAGCAGGACGGGCTGCCGCTGGGGCGCGGTTCGCAGTTCGCCCTGGAGGCGGCGCGCCAGGCCGTCGAGGACGCCGGGCTCGACCCGGGGGGCGGTGCGCCCGATCCGCGCCGGGTGGCCGTGGCCCTCGGCAGCGGTATGGGCGACACCGACCTCCACGAGCGCTGGTGGACCGGTGCCGGACCGGACCCCGGCCGCTGGGCCCCGGTCTATCCGGTGGCCTCGGCGGTGGCCGCGTGGTTCGGTGCGCAAGGGCCCACCACCTGTGTCAGCAACGCCTGTTCGGCCAGCGGCTACGCCCTGTCCGAGGGAGCCGATCTGATCCGCTCCGGTGAGGCGGACGTGGTCATCGCGGGCGGCGCCGAGGCCTACTCCCGGGTGGCGCTGGCCTGTTTCAACCGGCTGGGCGCGATCGACCCCGAACGGTGCCGTCCGTTCGCCGCCGAGCGCGACGGCACCCTGTTCGGCGAGGGCTCGGCCGTCCTGGTCCTGGAGTCCGCGGCCCACGCCCGCGCCCGGGGCGTCCGTACCGTCTACGGCCGGCTGGCGGGCACCGGGTGGAGCTGCGACGCGTACCACCCGACCGCGCCCGAGCCCAGCGGCGCCCAGATCGAACGGGCGATACGGGACGCGCTGCGGGAGGCGGGGGCGAGCGCCGCACCGGGGGACGGGGGCCTGGGGTTCGTCCTGCCGCACGGCACCGGCACCGAGCTGAACGACGTGGTGGAGAGCCGCATCCTGGACGCGCTGACGGACGGCCCCGCGGCGCCGCTGTACAGCCTGAAGGCACTGATCGGGCACACTGGCGGCGCGGCGGGCGCGTTCGCGGCGCTGGCCGCCGTCCTGATGCTGCACCACCGGACGCTGCCGCCCAATGTGCCGGTCGGGGCCCTCGACCCCGAGTGCCCGGTGCGGCTGCCGTCCGAGCCATCCCCGATGACCGCGCCCTACGGTCTGGTCAACGCCTACGCGTTCGGCGGCAACAACATCTCGCTCGTCTTCGGGGAGGCCGGGTCATGAGCGGCACCGATGTGGTGGTGACGGGCGTGGGCAGGGTGAGCGCCGACGGCTTCGACTTCCGTACCGCGCTCGGCCGCCGCGGCTACAAGTACCTGCCCTCCGCCACCCAGTACCTCCTGGCCGCGGCCAGACGCGCGCTGGCCGACGCCGGTCCGGAGGCCCTGGAGGCGGCCGGGCCCGAGCGCCGGGGCGCCGCGGTGGGCACCAACAGCGCGGCCGTCGCGCTGCACCACGCCATGGACGGGACGGTCACCGGGACCGGTGCCGAGGGGCTGAGCCCGCTCACCGCGCCCTACTTCTCCATCAACCTCTTCGGCAGCCGCCTGGCCACCGAACACGACCTCAAGGGCTTCAACCTCACCCTCACCACCCCCAGGGTGGCCGGGTTCGAGGCGCTGCGCACCGGCCGGCGCGCACTGGCCGCGGGCCGGGCCGGGCTGCTGATCGCCGGGGCCACCGAGGAGGCGCTGCCCGAGGACGAGCCGGGTGCGGACACCTCGGAGGCCGGGGCCGTCGCGCTGCTGCTGGAGCCCGCGGACTCGCTCGCGGCCCGGGGCGGGCGGGCGCTGGGGCGGCTGGACATCCGCACCCTCTTCCTGCCGCCCCGGCTGGCCGCCTCCGGCGAGGGCACCGACCGGGCGGCGGCCCTGGTGCGGGACGCGCTCGACGCGCTCGGCCACCGGCCGGACGCCCCGCTGACCACCACCGCCGTGCTCGACGGCTCCCCGGTGGGGGAGGCGGTCGCGGCGGCACTGGAGAACGTGACGGGGGACGGGAAGCCCGAGCTGGTCCCCGCGGGCGCGGGCGCCCTGGAGCCGGTGGCGCGGGCCGCCGCCGCCCTGGACGGCGACCCCGGCCGGACCCACGCGGTGCTCACCGCGGCGGCCGAGGGACATCTCGCCGTCTGCCTGGTCACCCCCGGTGACACCGGAGCCGGTGCGGACGGACAGCCGACGAGCACACCACGGAGGGCGGACGACCGATGATCACCTCACTCGAAGGATCCTGGTGTCTGGTCCTCGGCGCCTCCAGCGGCATGGGCCTGGCCATCGGCCATGAGCTGGCCCGCGCGGGCGTCAACATCCTGGGCCTGCACTTCGACACCGCCGAGGGGCAGGAGAAGGCGGCCGTCGCCCGCGAGGAGATGCGCGGCCACGGCGTCCAGGCGCACTTCTTCAACGCCAACGCCGCCTCCGCCCGGACCCGCGAGGAACTGCTGCCGCGGTTCGCGGAGCTGACCGGGGGCACCGGGATCCGTATCGTCGTCCACTCGCTGGCCTTCGGCACCCTGCTGCCGTACATCGCCCAGGACGGCGAGGACGGGCTGACCACACGTCAGATGACCATGACACTCGATGTGATGGCCCACTCCCTCGTCTACTGGACCCAGGACCTGTTCACCGCGGGACTGCTCCGCCAGGGCGCCAAGGTGTACGCCATGACCAGCGCCGGAGGGGTCCGGGTGATGCCCAGCTACGGTGCCGTCTCCGCCGCCAAGGCCGCCCTGGAGTCCCATGTGCGCCAGCTCGCCCTGGAGCTGGCGCCCTCCGGGATCTCCGTCAACGCCCTGCGCGCCGGGGTGACCCTGACCCCTTCCATGGAGCGGATCCCCGACAGCGAGCGGATCGCCGCCTACGCCACCGGGCTCAATCCGCACCGGCGGCTGACCCGGCCCGAGGACGTGGCCGAGGCCGTCTCCCTGCTGTCCCGCTCCGACTCCTCCTGGATCACCGGCAATGTGATCGGGGTCGACGGCGGCGAGATCCTGACCTGACGAGGACGCGCAGATGACTGACCACCTGCTCATCGAGAGCGGCGGACCGCAGACCGGGCCCGCCTGCGAGCGGTTCGTCGGCGACGCGGTGCGGCTGGCCGGGGACGGCCACCGGGTGGTGCTGTTCCTCGTCGAGAACGGGGTGACCGCCGCCCTGCCCGGTGCCTCACCGGCCGTCGCGACCCTGCTGCGGGACGGCGGCGAGCTGTGGGTGGACACCTTCTCGGCCGCCCAGCGCGCCCTGCCCGCCGCCGATCTGCTGCCCGACTGCCGGATGGTGGAGATGGACGACGTGGCCGCCAGGCTGCTGGAGCCCGAGGTGCGGACGGTGTGGCACTGATGCCCCGGCCCGTGCCCCGGAGCGATGTGCTGATCAACCTGTTCGGCGCGCCCCATCAGAGCGACCTGGTCACCTCCGCGCTGCGGCTGGCGACCGCGCTGCTCGACCGCGGCGCCCGGGTGCAGATCTGGAGCTGCGGTGACGCCACCCGGCTGACCGGCGCGGCGCTCGGCGACACCGCGCCGCGGGACCTGGCCGACCCGGGGCGCGAACACCCCTCGGTCGCCCGGGTGGTCCGGGATCTGATCGCCGATCACCCCGACCGGCTCCACTGGTACGTCTGCCGCTTCTGCGCCGACCAGCGCGGGGCGGCCGAGCAGATCCCCGAGGTGCGCGTGAGGGCGCCGTTCGTCTTCGCCCAGCATGTCCGCGCCGCCGACAAGAGCCTGATCATGGGGGTGTGCTGAGCCATGGCGGACCAGGCGCGCTGGCTGCTGATCGTGGAGAAAGCGTACCGGGGCTCGGTCGAGACCCAGTTCGCCGACGCCCTCTACTGCGTCCCCGAACTCCACCGGCAGAGCGGGGGATGCGATCTGGTGCTGCGCGGCCCCGCCGCCGGATACGCCCTCGTCAGCGATTTCACACCGGCCGTGCGCATCGGCGGCCGGACCCTTGACTCGCTGCCCGATCCGGGCGCCTCGGTGACCCGGCTGACGGCGGCCGGGGTGACCGTCATGGTCGAGGAGGACGGGCTGACCGCGCTGGGGCGCACCGCCCGCGACCGGCTGCTGCCGGGCGTCCGGGTCATCGACGGCGGCGCCCTGGCGTCCCGCTGGCCCACCTATGAACAGGTGTGGTTCCTGTGACCGCGCCCGCCACCCCCGCCACCACCGAAGGAGTCCACGGACCCATGAACGCTGCCGCCGCGGCCGTCCCGGTCATCTCGGCCTGGACCGCCGTCTCGCCCCTGGGACTGAGCGGGGCGGACTTCACCACGGGGCTGCGGTCCGGCCGGAAGGCCGGTACCCCGCTGGACCCCGAGGAGTGGTCCGTGCCGTTCCAGGAGGCGTGCCTCGTGCCCGGCTTCCACATCCGGCAGATCCTGGGCCGCAAGGGCACCCGCTCGATGGACCGCGCGACCGGTCTGGCCGTGACCGCGCTCCGCGCGCTGCTGCACGGCGAGCACGGCGAGCACGGTCGGCACGGCGACGAGGGCGACAACGGCGGCGCGGGCGAACGGCTGCCGGGCGTGGGCGAACACACCGGTCTCGCCCTGGGCACCAGCACCGGCAGCGCCCAGAGCATCATGGACTTCACCCGTGACTCGCTCGTCAGTGAGCGGCCCTTCTTCGTCGACCCGGCCCGCTTCCCCAACACGGTGATGAACTGCGCGGCCGGACAGTCCGCCATCTGGCACGGGCTCAAGGGCCCCAACACCACCATTGCCGGGGGCCGCGCCACCGGACTGCTCGCCCTCCAGTACGCACTGCGGCTCCAGCGCGCCGGACGCGCGGGCCCGGTGCTGTGCGGTGCCGTGGAGGAGTTCTCCTCCGCCCGCGCCTGGCTGGAGTGGCACGCCCGCGCCGACGAGGACGCCACCGCCGTGCTCGGCGAGGGCGCGGCCGTCTGGCTGCTGGAGCCGGAGGCCGCCGCGGCCGAGCACGGCCGCCGCGCCCTCGCCGAGGTCGCGGGGCTGGAGTTCGGCTGCGCCCCCGATCCGGACGCCGTCCGCACCGTGCTCGCGGACGCGATCCGGCGGCTGCTGGACCGTACCGGAGTGGCCCCCGGCGAGGTGCGGATGCTCGCCGACTCCGCGGCCCCCGGCGCCGAGGGCGCGGCCGAACGGTCCGCCCTCGCCGATGCCTTCGACGGCCGTCAGCCGCCCATGATCTCGGCCGCCGACCTCATCGGCGACACCTGCGCCGCCTCGGCGGCCTTCCAGATCGCCGCCGTCCTCGCGCTCGCCGAGCGCAAGGACCTCGCCCCCGGCGGACACGCCCTGGTCACCTCGGTCGACCGGGACGGCGTGGTCGGGGCGGCCCTGCTGCGGATCCGGTGAGGGCCGGCCGCCCCGAGCTGCACAAGGAGTTGGTTGACATGACGGGCACAGAGGTGACGGGCAGTGAGGTCACGCCCGGAGAACCGGTGGACACCCCATCGCGCACCGCGCTGGTCTTCCCCGGCCAGGGCGCGCAGAAGGCGGGCATGGGCGCGCCCTGGCGGGACGCCCCGTCCTGGCCGCTGGTGGCCGGGGTCTCCGAGTACACCGGGATCGACGTCGAGGAGCTGCTGCTCAAGGCCGACGACGAGACGCTGCGCCGGACCGACCTCGCCCAGATCGCGGTGTTCACCACCGAGGTGCTGGTGCATCGCGAGGCGAGCGAGGCCGGGGTGCTGGGCGAGGTGGTGGCCTGCGCCGGGCACAGCCTGGGCGAGTACACCGCGCTCTACGCGGCCGGGGCCGTACCGCTCGCCGACGCCGCCCGGCTGGTCGCCGCCCGCGGCCGGGCGATGCGCGCCTGCGCCGAGCGCTCCCCGGGCACCATGGCCGCCGTGGTCCGGCTCGGCCCGGAGAGCGTGGAGGCCCTGGTGGCGCGGGTCCAGCAGGAGGGCCCGGAGATCTGGGTCGCCAATGTGAACGCGCCCGGCGCGATCGTGGTCTCGGGCACGGCCGAGGGCGTGGACCGGCTCGCCGAACTGGCCGTCGGGGCCGAGGGCAAGGTGATCCGGCTCGCCGTCGGCGGCGCCTTCCACAGCCCGCTGATGGCCGCCGCCGCCGACGAACTGCGCGAGGCCCTGGCCGCCGTGCACTTCGCCCCCGAGCATCTGCCCGTCGTCGCCAACGTGGACGCCCGCGCGTACCGCACCGGCGAGCGCTGGCGGGAGCTCGAACTCGACCAGCTCACCAGCCCGGTGCGCTGGGAGGCGGGCGTCCGCACCCTCGCCGGGGAACTCGGCTGTACCCGGTTCGTGGAGCTCGGCCCGGGCCGCCAGCTCACCGGGATGATCCGGCGGACCGCGGAGGGGGCCGTGACCGTACCGGTCGACTCACCCGCGGCGCTCGTCAAACTCACCACCGATCCGCGCTGACGCACCATGCTGACGCACAAAGGAGACACCCCATGGCAGACACCACCACCCTCGACAAGGAAGAGCTGCGCGCGTTCGTCGCGGATGTGCTCGATGTGGAGGAGGAGGACGTCACCGACGACGCCGACTTCGTGAAGACCCTCGGCGTGGATTCGCTCATGGCCCTGGAGGTCATGGTCGTTTTGGAGAAGAAGTACGCGGTGAAGCTGGACGAGCGGGAGATGAAGGACATCACCTGTCTGCGGAAGGTCCACGACCTGCTCGTCTCGAAGCTGGAGAAGTGATGACGACGGCGTCCGCGTGCGGACCGGTCGACGGCACCGTGGACGTCGTCGAACGCGGCGCCCCCGGTGAGCGCCCCGCCCGGTGCGAGGTCCGGATCCCGGCGACGGAGCGGGTGCTCGCCGGGCACTTCCCCGGGTTCCCCATCCTCCCCGGGGTGTGTGTCGTGGAGTACGTCCAGCGCGGCGCCCTCGCCACCCTGCCCGGGCCGGACCGGCGCTGGCGGCTCGCGGCCCTGGAGTCCTCCCGCTTCCTCGGCCCGGTCTACCCCGGTGACACCCTCAGCTGGGAACTGACCTGGGCGCGGGAGGGCGAGGACTGGCGCTGCCGGGCCCGGGCCGCCACCGGCCGCGGCCCCGCCGCCCAGATCCGGCTGCGTTTCACCGAGCGGACCGAGCCCTCCGAGCGGACCGAGCCCTCCGAGCGGGGAGCCGCCGGATGATCGGGGTCGGCGAGATCAAGCGGATCCTGCCGCACCGGTATCCCATGCTGCTGGTCGACCGGGTCACCGAGGTGGTCCCCGGCGAACGGGCCAGCGGACTGAAGGCGATCACCTGCAACGAGCCCTGGTACGCCGATGTGCCGGACGACGCGCCCGAGGAGGACTACCACTACCCGTGGTCCGTCCTGCTGGAGTCCTGGTGCCATGTGGCCGGGGTGCTGGTGGCACGGGAGCGGCCCAACCCGGACGTCCGCACCGGGATGGCCATGCTGCTCGGCGGGGTCACCGACGCCGGGTTCCACCGCCCCGCCGTCCCCGGCGATGTGGTGGAGCACCACGTACGGCTGGCCCGCCGGGTCGGCGACACCTATGTCTTCGAGGGCGAAAGCCTGATCGGGGAGACGACCGCCCTGACCGTCGGGCGGCTGACCATGACGATGCGTCCGGCGTCCGAGCTCACCGACGCCCCCGCCGGCGCCT
The DNA here is from genome assembly GCF_013364155.1 of Streptomyces sp. NA02950. Lineage (NCBI taxonomy): Bacteria > Bacillati > Actinomycetota > Actinomycetes > Kitasatosporales > Streptomycetaceae > Streptomyces > Streptomyces sp. NA02950. Next base: position 5,947,254 of record NZ_CP054916.1, read on the forward strand.
AGGGAGGAACCACACCGCATGTCCGACAACGAGCGACGGGTCGCACTGGTCTCCGGCGGCTCCCGCGGGATCGGCCGCGCCACCGTGCTGCGCCTGGCCCGGGACGGGTTCGACGTGGCGTTCTGCCACGGCTCCAGCCCGGAGGCGGCCCGCGCCCTGGAGGAGGAGGCGGCGAAGCTGGACGGCGGGCGGGTGATCGGCCGTCAGGCCGACGTCCGGGACATGGCGGCGGTCCGGGACCTGGTCACGTTCACCGAGGACGAGCTCGGTCCCATCGACGCGGCGGTGACCTCGGCGGGTGTCACCCGCGACAATCCGCTGCTGCTGATGGAGGACGAGGAGTGGCGGGGCGTCATGGACGTCAATCTGGACGGCACTTATCACGTCTGCCGCTCCGTGGTGTTCGGAATGATGAAGCGCAAGTCCGGGTGTGTGGTGACCATATCCTCGGTGGCAGGGGTGCACGGCCATGCCACCCAGAGCAACTACGCCGCCTCCAAGGCCGGGATCATCGGCTTCACCAAGTCACTCGCCAAGGAGGTCGGACGGTACGGCATCCGGGCCAATGTGGTCGCGCCCGGCTTTGTCGAGACGGACATGACGGCCTCGCTGTCGGACAGTGTGCGGAAGGAGGCGGAGCAGAGCATTCCGCTCCGCCGCTTCGGCCGCCCCGAGGAGGTCGCCGACATGGTCGCCTACCTGACCGCCGCGGAGTACGTGACCGGCGCGGTGTTCCAGGTCGACGGCGGTGTTGTGATCTGAGCGGAGCCCGACAGGACCGAACGGACCGACGAGGGGGACGGACGTGGCAGCCAAGCGCAGCAAAGTGCCGCGCTTCTATTTCAATTTCCGCAGCCCGTACAGCTGGATCGCCTACCGTGACCTGATGGACCGCTATCCGGACATCGCGGCGGTGGTGGAGTGGCACCCCTGGTGGGAGCCGGACGCGGACGGCGAGCGCCGGATGGCCGAGCGGCGTCGGCGCTTCCCGTACACGGCGATGTCGCGGGACAAGCATCTGTACGTGCTCCAGGACGTGCGCAGGCTCACCGCCGACCGCGGCCTCCCGGTCACCTGGCCGGTGGACATGGACCCGGTCTGGGAGGTGCCGCATCTGCCGTACTTCCTCGCCGTCGACGCGGGACTCGGCCCGGCGTACATCGAGCGTGTCTACCGGGCGCGCTGGGAAGAGGGCCGGAACATCTGCGACCGGGCGACCGTCGCGGAGATCGCCGAGGAGCTGGGGCTCCCGGCCGGTCCGCTGGCGGACGCGGCCGACGACGCGGAGCTGCGCGGCGGACGGGGGCTCGCGGCACTGCTCGCGCTGTGCGAGGACGGGGCGTTCGGGGTGCCGTTCTTCACCCTGGGCTACGACAAGTACTGGGGGGTGGACCGGCTGCCCGTCTTCGCCGACGCGGTCCGCTCCCGGGGCGCCGCCGGTACGGGATCCGGGCCGCCCGCGGGCGCGCCGCCGAGGACCGCGGACTTCGCCGAGGCCCGCTCCGGCGACCAGGGCCACGCCGGAGGGTGCGGCTGAGTCTCGTCCCCCGTCGCCTCCTGAGACCGCTCATTGCCGCGCCGCCACGGGCCGCATACCCCCCACCCGTCCCGACTTGAGACGAGACCTCCTTGATCGCCGACGGACACTCCATCCCCTCTTGGAGGACGCAGATGCCCGAGCCACACCAGAAGCCGGTGCGCCCTCCCTCGCTGGTGGCCCGCGCCCTCTCGGCCGCGGCGCTGCCGCTCGCGCCGCTGTACGGGGCCTCCCTGGCATATCTGGCCTTCCATCCGCGCAACCGGTTACAGCGGGCGGACCCGGGAGACCACGGACTGCCGTACACCGAGCTGAAGATCCCCTTCACCCCTCGGAAGTATGTCCACGCCTGGCTCTGCCCCGGGGCCGCCGACCGGGTGGTGGTCCTCGGGCACAGTCTGGGGACGAGCAAGGACCACAGCCTCGGGCACGCACGGTTCCTGTACGACGCCGGATACACGGTCTGCCTCTTCGACCACCGCAACCACGGCGCCAGCGGCGACGACCGCTCGCTGCTGGGCCTGGGTGACCGGTTCGCCAGCGATGTCACGGCCGTGGTGGAGCGGCTGCGCGAACGGCACGGCTACGCCACCGCGCGGATAGCCGTCTACGGCTTCTCCTTCTCGTGCTTCTCGTCCATGTGGGCGCTGACGCACGACGGGTTCGAAGTCGACGCGCTGGTGTGCGACAGCGGACCGGGGCACGACGTGGCGCCGCTGCTGCGGAAGTTCCTGGAGGCGGAGGCGCTGCCGATGCCCGCGCCGCTGAGCGCGGAGCCGTCCCGTTCGGTGGTGACCCGGACCCTGTGCACCGTGGGTCCGGCGATGCTGCGGGCACAGTGGCCGCCTCCGGTCACCGGCACATTCGCCAAGATCCCGCTGCTGTTCATGTCCGGTGAGCACGATGCGATCGTGCCGCCGTCCTCGGTGGACGCCCTGGCCGAGCGTTACGACCAGGCCGAGACCCACGTTCTGCCGGGTGCCGAGCATCTGCTCGGGCTGGAGACCGATCCCGAGGCATACGCGAGTGTGGTACTGGATTTCCTCGAGCGGGCCCTGGGGTAGCAACCTGACCGTCCTCGCCGGGACGGTATTTCTGGAAGAGGGAAGAGAGAGCATGCAGAAGGTGCTCATCGCCAATCGTGGCGAGATCGCTGTCCGTGTTGCCCGTGCCTGTCGGGATGCCGGGATCGCGAGCGTGGCCGTCTACGCCGATCCGGACCGGGACGCTGTGCATGTGCGCGCGGCCGACGAAGCCTACGCGCTGGGCGGTGACACCCCGGCGGCCAGCTATCTGGACCAGGCCAAAGTCCTGGCCGCCGCGGCCGAGTCCGGCGCGGACGCCATCCATCCCGGCTACGGATTCCTCTCCGAGAACGCCGACTTCGCCCAGGCCGTCCTGGACGCCGGGCTGACCTGGATCGGCCCGCCCCCGCAGGCCATCCGCGACCTGGGCGACAAGGTCGCCGCCCGCCACATCGCCCAGCGCGCCGGCGCCCCCCTCGTCGCGGGCACCCCCGACCCCGTGAGCGGCGCCGAAGAGGTCCTGGACTTCGCCCGCGAACACGGCCTGCCCATCGCGATCAAGGCGGCCTTCGGCGGCGGCGGACGCGGTCTGAAGGTCGCCCGCACCCTGGAAGAGGTCCCCGAACTCTACGACTCCGCCGTCCGCGAGGCCGTGGCCGCCTTCGGCCGGGGCGAGTGCTTCGTCGAGCGCTACCTCGACAAGCCCCGCCATGTGGAGACCCAGTGCCTGGCCGACACCCACGGCAACGTGGTGGTGGTCTCCACCCGTGACTGCTCCCTCCAGCGCCGCCACCAGAAGCTGGTCGAGGAGGCCCCGGCGCCGTTCCTGAGCCAGGAGCAGAACGCCGAGCTGTACGCCGCGTCGAAGGCCATCCTGAAGGAAGCCGGGTACGTGGGCGCGGGAACGGTGGAGTTCCTGGTCGGCAACGACGGCACGATCTCCTTCCTGGAGGTCAACACCCGGCTCCAGGTCGAACACCCGGTCACCGAGGAGGTCACCGGGATCGACCTGGTCCGCGAGATGTTCCGGATCGCCGACGGCGAAGCCATCGGCTACGACGACCCCCCGCACCGGGGCCATGCGTTCGAGTTCCGCATCAACGGTGAGGACCCGGGGCGGAACTTCCTGCCCGCGCCGGGGGCGGTGGCCACCTTCGTGCCGCCGATGGGTCCGGGGGTGCGGCTGGACGCGGGCGTGGAGTCGGGGAGTGTGATCGGTCCGGCGTGGGACTCGCTGCTGGCCAAGCTGATCGTCACCGGCGCCACCCGCACCCAGGCCCTCCAGCGGGCCGCCCGTGCGCTGGCCGAGTTCCAGGTCGAGGGCATGGCCACCGCCATCCCCTTCCACCGGGCCGTGGTGGTCGATCCGGCGTTCACCAGTGACCCGTTCACGGTCCACACCCGCTGGATCGAGACCGAGTTCCACAACACCATCGCCCCGTACACCCCCACTGGCGCCGACGAGGCCGAGGAGACCGGCGCCCGCGAGACCGTCGTCGTCGAGGTCGGCGGCAAGCGGCTGGAGATCTCCCTCCCGGCCGTCCTCGGTCTGGCCGTGGCGCCGGGGGACGCGGCGGCCAAGAAGCCGAAGCGCAAGGCGGTCAAGAAGTCGGGCTCGGCGGCCTCGGGCGACGCGCTGGCCTCCCCGATGCAGGGCACGATCGTCAAGGTCGCCGTCGCCGAGGGCGACACGGTGGCCGAGGGCGATCTGGTGGTGGTCCTGGAGGCCATGAAGATGGAACAGCCCCTCAACGCCCATCGCGCCGGGATCGTCAAAAACCTGAACGCGGATGTCGGTGCCTCGATCAGCTCCGGCGCGGTCATCTGCGAGATCAAGGACTGAGCGGCCCGGAAGCCCCGGCGTTGGCAGGCTCCCGCCCGGGGAGGGCCGGAGCCTGCCGTTTTCTCTGGCATCTTCGTGCCAGGGGCTGGGCGCGGAGTCGGTGGTGACGGACCATGGAGAGCCTGTTGGACCGGTTCTCCCCCGCAAACGGGGGCGGGGGAGACACCGTACGATCCGTTCGCCCCTTGAAGACCAACTGAGCCCGATCGGACGCGGCACTAGTCCTTGAGGGTGCGGTCCAGGAAGCCCAGGACCGTGTCGGCGTAGACGTCCGGCTGGGTCTTGATGCCCTGGAGGTGCTCGGTGTCCGGCAGGGTGTGCACCTCGGCCAGCGGATAGCGCTCGCCCAGCGCCCGCACCCCGGCAGCGGGGATCATGGTGTCGAGCTCACCGGCCAGGAAGAGCATGGGCGTCCGCTCGTACGCGTCCTCGGCCGCCGGGGGCCACTGCACCCGCAGCATCGCCACCGCCGCCGACGAGGCGACCTTCTCCAGCACCGTGCGCGAGGGGCCGGCCCGCAGCGGGCCCGGGACCGGCACTCCGTCGGAGGCGACGAAGTTGCGGAACAGCGGTGCCAGTTCGAGTGCCGGGCCGCTGTCGCAGACCACCGCGTCCACCGGGCAGTCCTGCCCCCTGCGGAGCATGTAGAACGAGGGGAAGGTGGAGATGGAGAAGCCGTAGATGGCGATGCGCGCCGCGGCGTACTCCTCCTGTGAGCGCATGTACCGGACCACGGCCACCACGTCGTCCGTATGACGCTCGCTCATGCCCCAGCAGGCCCGGTCGGCCACGCTCCTGCCGTGGTTGCGGTGGTCGAAGAGGGCGACCGTGTAGCCCGCCTGGTGCAGCAGTTTGGCCTGGGCCAGGCTCGCTGACTTGCTCAGCCCCAGCCCGTGGCCGAGCACCACCACCCGCTGGGGGTCGCCGGGGCAGAGCCAGACATGCAGTCCGCGGCCCTTGAACCCGTCCAGTTCCACCGTGACCTCGGTGCTGTCGATGCCCAGGTCGGCGGGGGTCTTGTGGTGGCGTTTGCGGGGCGGGTGATAGATGAAGTACGAGAGGAACGCGCCGTACAGCGGTGCCACCGGGAGGGTGGCCGCGGAGGCCGCCTTCGTCAGGAATCCCGTCGCCATGTCGAAAACCCCCATCACCGGTTGTGCACGGACGTGCGCGATCGTAGTGCCGCGGCGCCGGTGACCGGGTCCTCCGCGAGGTGAACGTGTCCTAACTCACCGAGTGTTCCGCCAAGGCAACACCGCGTCGCCCCAAGGGCGTTGGACCCGGACGGGCGGGCCGCCACGGCAGCTTCCTGCCGTGCCGCCGGACGGGTGAGCCGGGTTCGCCCCTGTACCGTCGTCCCGACGGGACGCCGGATGGCGACGAGTTGTGCGGAGGAGCCGAACAGTGCCGTTCACCAGCCCGGCCGACCCTACCCGGAATCCCGGGTCCTGGGGTCCGGCCCGTGCCCTGCCCCGCCCGGAGGACCGGCCCGCCCCGGGGGAGGTGGCGGTCTGGCTGCTGCGGATACCGCCCGCCGTCGCGGCCGCCGAGGAGGCCGCCGGAATGCTGGACGAGCGGGAGCGCGAGCGCGCCGCGCGCTTCCGCCACCCCACGCTGCGGGAGCGCTACGTCGCCTCGCACGTGGGGCTGCGGACGCTGCTCGGCGGCTATCTGGGGACCGGTCCGGCGGAGGTGGAGTTCACCCGGGACACCTGCGGGATGCCGGACTGCGACGAGCCCCACGGCCGCCCCGCCCTGGCCGGGGACCCCACCCTGTGCTTCTCCCTCTCCCACGCGGGGGACGCCGCGCTCTACGCGGTCGCCGGGGTGACCGTCGGCGCCGATATCGAGCAGCGGGAACCCCGGCGGGAGGGTACCCGGCTCACCGGGCTGATCGGCCAGCTGCACTCCGGGGAGCGGGCGGCGATCGACGCGCTGCCCGAGGACCTGCGGGAGGAGGCGTTCCTCAGCTGCTGGGTGCGCAAGGAGGCGTATCTCAAGGGCATCGGCACCGGACTGCCCGGGGGCTTGCGCACCCATCACGTCGGCCTGGCGGAGGGGCTGGCGCCCGCGGACGCGCCGCCCGGCCCGGACGGCTGGGCGCTCGCCGACGTCGACGCGCCCCCCGGCTACCACGCGGCGGTCGCGGTGCGCGGTGACCAGGTCCCGGCCGTCACCGTGGGCGGGCTGCTGCTGGGCTGAGGGCTACGGAGGTGTGGGGCGGGGGGCCGGGGCCTGGTCGCCGGCCGGGGGCGCTGTCGGTGGCGCGGCGTACCGTCGGACGTATGTGCAGATCCATCAAGACACTCCGCCCGCCCTTCGCCGAGACCGTGACCGAGGAGGACATGCGCGCCGCGGCGCTCCAGTACGTGCGCAAGATCTCCGGCTTCCGGCAGCCCGCCGCGCACAACGCGGAGGCGTTCGACCGCGCGGTCGAGGCGGTCACCGCGGCCACCGGGGAGCTGCTGGGCTCGCTGGAGGTCCGCGGCGGGGCACGCTGAAACGCAGCCGGGCGTTCTCGGAAAACCGAGAACGCCCAGGTCAGCTACTTGATCATCGGTGCGCCGCCAGGGACTCGAACCCCGGACCCGCTGATTAAGAGTCAGCTGCTCTAACCAACTGAGCTAGCGGCGCCTGCTGACGACGTAAATACTACCTGGTCCAGGAGGGTGCTCCCGACCACCGGCCGTGGCATGCGATCGGCCGCGCTCAGATGGTCAGGGAGAGCAGCATCGGGGCCGCCTCCCGGTTCAGCGTGTAGGCCGCCTGGCGCAGCCGGTGGGCGTGCTCCAGCGGGAGCGAGAGGGCGAGGCAGCCGACCGAGCGGCCCGCGGTGATCGGCACGGCGGCGCAGACGGTGCCGATCGCGTACTCCTGGAGGTCGAGCACGGGCACGGTGGCGGGCTGGCTGTCCAGCTTGCGGAACAGCACCTTCTCGTTGGTTGTCGTGCGCGAGGTGAGCCGTACCGTCTTGTGGCGGGAGAGGTGGTCCCGGCGGCCGTCGTGGTCGAGCTGGGTGAGCAGGCATTTGCCGACCGCCATGGCGTGGGCCGCGGACCGGAAGTCCACCCACTCGTTCACCTTGGGCATCCGCGGGCCGTCCGCGTACTGCGTGATCTTGACTTCGCCGTCGACGTAGCGGCTGAGGTAGACGGCCGCCCCCACCGAGTCGCGCAGTGCGGCCAGCGACCGCTGGAGCTTGTTCTCCACGGCGTGGACGCGTTCGGCGGCGGCGGAGCCGAGCAGCGTCAGGGATTCGCCGCCGATGTACGCCCCGTCGCCGATCTGCTCCACATAGCCCTCGCGGCGCAGCATCCGCAGCAGATCGGTGAGCTGGTGGGCGGGCAGGCGGGTCTCACGTGCGATGGCGGTGTCGTCCACGCCGCCGGAGTGCCGGGCGACGACCTCCAGGATGCGGAGGGCATGCTGCACCGAGTGGATGGGCGCGGTCGGCTCGGGCTTGAGCGCCACGGTGTCCCCCCTCGCAGGTTGTGACCGCTGGCCGCGCCCGCACGGCGCGGCTTTCCACGATAGCCGCCAAGGGCGGCTCATGGAGCCGGTGTTGAGCATTCTGACCGGGTGGGCGCACCTCGTCAGCAGCGGGGTATCTCGTTGGCATATGCCATGAGCATGCCCTCGCCGATCACGGCGGGGGCATGCTGTCTCCGGTGCGGTTCCCCGCGCCCCGCAGGGGTGCGGGGAACCGCACGACCAGCCACGACGCAGCCGCAGACGACTGACGGCACCTCGTGGCTCTTCCCGCGGAGCGGTCAGAGCACCGCGCTCAGGAACTCGCGGGTCCGCTCGTGCTCCGGCTCGGTGAAGATCTTCTCCGGCGGACCGGACTCTATGACCCGGCCGGAGTCGAACATCAGCACGTCGTCCGAGATGTCCCGGGCGAAGTTCATCTCATGGGTGACACAGAGCATGGTGATGTCGGTGGTGTGGGCGATGTCGCGCAGGACGTCCAGCACCCCGGCCACCAGCTCCGGGTCCAGCGCCGATGTCACCTCGTCCAGGAGCATCACCTGCGGGCGCATGGCCAGCGCCCGGGCGATCGCCACCCGCTGCTGCTGTCCGCCGGACAGCTGCGTCGGATAGGAGTCGCACTTGTCGCCGAGGCCGACCAGGTCGAGCAGCTCACGCGCCCGCGTCTCGGCCTCGTCCTTGCTCAGCCCCAGCACGTGCACCGGGGCCTCGGTGATGTTGCGCAGCACCCGCATATTGGGGAAGAGGTTGAACTGCTGGAAGACCATGCCGATCTTCTTGCGCACCTCGCGGGTGTGCTTCTCGCCCGCGGGGACCAGCTTGCCGCCCTTGTCCTCGTGGGTGAGGTAGTCCCCGTCGACCTTGATCGTGCCCTCATCGGGCTTGAGCAGGGTCATCAGCAGCCGCAGGATCGTGGTCTTGCCGGAGCCGGACGGGCCGATCAGGGTGACGTGCTTGCCCGAGGAGACCGAGAAGTCCAGGTTGTCCAGGACGACGTTGTCGCCGAAGCGCTTGGTCACCTGGTCGAAGCGGATCAGTTCACTGCCGTCCACGGCAGGATTCGTGTGGTCGGTTTCAGTGGCCAAGACGACGCTCCAGGGCTCGCATAAGAAGGGATGCCGGATAGGCGATGAGGATGAAGGCGATGCCGACCATGGTGAACGGCTCGATGTAGTTGAAGGACGAGGAGCCCTCGGCCCGAGCCTTCTGCAGCATGTCGACGACACCGATCAGCGCGAGCATCGGGGAGTCCTTCAGCATCGCGATGACGTAGTTGCCCAGGGCGGGCACCACCCGGCGGATCGCCTGCGGCAGGATCACCGCCATCCAGGTGCGGCTGCGGGAGAGGCTGAGCGCGGTGGCCGCCTCCCACTGGCCCACCGGCACACCGTCGATACCGGCCCGGTAGACCTCGGCGGTGTAGGTGGAGTAGTGCAGCCCCAGCGCGATCACACCGGTGGTCAGCGCCGAGAACTTGATGTCCCAGGTGGGCAGCACATAGAAGAAGAAGAACAGCTGCACCAGCAGCGGAGTGTTGCGGACGAACTCCACGACCGCCGACACCGGCCAGCGTACGAAGCGGGTGGGGGAGCGGAAGGCCAGCGCCCACACCAGGCCCAGCGCGAACGCCAGCACCGAGCCGAGGGCGGTGGCCTCCAGCGTGATCCGCAGTCCTTCGCCCAGCTCCGGGAGAAAGTCCTTGGCTACGTCCCAGTTCCAGTTCACTGGGCCCCACCTCCCGTGATCAGGTTGGACGACTGCTCGGTCTCCTGGCGGGCGGAGAGCTTCCGGGTCACCAGCGCACCGCCGCGCTTCTCCGGGATCTGCCCGATGCCCGCCTTGGCGCGCCGCTCCAGCAGCCGCATCAGCCGGGTCAGGACGAAGGCCAGTACGAAGTACATGACCAGGATGAGCGAGTAGATCTGGGCGCTCTCACCCGTGGCCAGCCGGGAGAGCTGACCGGCGAAGGTGATGTCGGCGACGTTCACCGCGGAGACCAGCGCCGTCCCCTTCAACAGCTCGATGAGCAGGTTGTTGAAGGGCGGGATCATCTCGGGTATCGCCTGCGGCAGGATCACCCGGCGCATCCGCTGCGCGGGGGTGAAGCTGAGCGCGATGGCCGCCTCGCGCTGGGCCGGAGCCACGGACGCGACGGCACCGCGCACGATCTCCGAGCCGTAGGCCCCGTAGGTGAGACCCAGTGCCAGGACCGCCGCCCACATCGGGAACAGCTGCCAGTGGAAGGCCAGCGGCATCACGAACGCCAGCCAGAACATCAGCACCAGGGCCGAGGTGCCGCGGAAGACCTCCACGTAGAAGCCCGACAGGAAGCGGACGATCCACAGTGGCGACCTGCGCGCCAGCCCTATGCCGAAGGCCACGACGGTGGCGAAGGCGGCGCTGTACAGGGTCAGCTGGATGGTGATCCAGACGCCCGGGAGAAGCCAGTTTTCCCACAGCCCGGCTGTCATTTGCACAGCTCCTCGGCGGTCAGATCGGTCATCTCTTCCTTGGTGAAGCCGAAAGGCCGCACGATCCTCAGCAGCTCGCCGCTCTTCTTCAACTTGTGCAGCTCTTTGTTGAAGGCGTCGCGCAGCGCGGTCTCCTCCGGTCGGAAGGCGAAGCCGCCCGCCCCGATGTCCGGCTTGCCGTCCACGTACGCCTGGAACGGCTCGGTCGCCTCCGCCCGACGGCTGTTCCGCTGCTTCACCACGTTGTGGACGGTCACCGTCGTGCCCGCGAAGACATCGGCCCGGCCCTGCTCCACGGCCAGCAGACCGGCCAGCTGATCGGGAAGGATCAGCATGTCGCTCTGCTTCACTCCGGCGGCCTCCGCGTAGCCGATCTGGGCATAAGCGGTGCCCGTGGCCATCTTGGCCTTTGATTTCGCGATGTCGTGGTAATTGTGCAGATTCTTCGGATTCCCCTTGCGCACGATGAACGCGTCACGCATGCGGTAGTCGGGGTCGGAGAAGATCACCTGAGCGCAGCGCTCCGAATTGATGTACATCCCCGCCGACACCACGTCGAACTGCTGCGATCGCAGACCCGGGATCAATGACCCGAACTCGGTCGGTACCGGCTGGACCCTGTCCACGCCCAGCCGTTTGAAGATGACCTTCGCGATCTCCGGTGCCTCGCCGGTGAAATCGCCGTTTTTGTCGATATAGCCGAATGGGATCTCCCCCGCGATTCCCAGCCGTACCGTGCCCTGCGACCGCAGCCGCTCCAGCAGATTGCCCCCGTCCTTGGCACCAGAGCTGGACACCCGGCTACAGCCGGCCGCGCCCAGCAGACCCAGGGCCGCGCCGCCGGCCAGTAGCGACCGGCGCGCGAGCCCTTTTCCTCTGCTTTCGATGTCTTTCCCACGTGGTGGAGCCATGGGCGCGCGACTACCCGACTCGGAGAAATGTATGCAGGCTGTTTCCAGCCCTTGATGTAGCTGATGCTGGGTATGTCCCTACGACAGCATTGACTCCGAACTGACCTGGAGGAATGTCCATGGTTGACCGAGCTGACCGGTTCATCGAGGTCTCGCTCGACAAGCGCGGGGTGACCTGCACGGCGAAACTCCTTGACGATCGTGCGCCGCTCACCTGTGAGGCGGTCTGGAACGCGCTGCCCCTGGGAGGTGATGTGTACCACGCCAAGTACGCGCGGAACGAGATCTACACGTTGCTGCCGCCGTTCGCGCCGGAAGAGCCCCCGCTCGAGAATCCGACGATCACCCCGATCCCGGGCGATCTGTGCTACTTCACCTTCACGGACACCCAGCTCGGAACCAAGTCCTACGGTTACGAGACGGACGCCAAGCACCAGGGCCGTAACCAGGTCATCGACCTCGCGCTCTTCTACGAGCGGAACAACCTGCTGATCAACGGTGACGCGGGATGGGTGCCCGGCATCGTGTGGGGCACCGTCGTGGACGGCCTGGACCGGATGGCCGACGCCTGCCAGGACCTGTGGCGGGCCGGGGCGCTGGGGGAGACCCTGAACTTCCGCCGGGCATGACGTACCGCCGGACGGACCCGGTCGGTCCGTCCGGCGCACCAAGACGCCCCGGCGAGTTCGTACCGGGGCGCCGCCCCGGCGGTTCCGTGACCGGCGGGGCTCAGGCGGCGGGCGGCCGTACGCCGTCCGCCAGGCCCGCCTCGTACAGCGCGTGCGCGGCGCGCAGCACCAGCGCGTCCGCATGGCGCGCGCCCACCAGCTGCACCCCGATCGGCAGCCCCTCCGAGGACAGTCCGCACGGCATCGACGCCGCGGGCTGCTGAGTGAGGTTGAACGGGTACGTGAACGGGGTCCAGCCGGTCCACCGGGTGTGCTCCGAACCCGGCGGCACCTCGACCCCCGCCTCGAAGGCGGTGATCGGCATGGTCGGGGTGACCAGCAGGTCGTACGCGGAGTGGAAGCGGCCCATGGCGTGCCCGAGGGCCATCCGCACATCCACCGCCGCCAGATAGTCCAGCGCGCTGTACGCCGCCCCCTGGGCGCAGACCTCGCGCAGCCCCGGGTCCAGCAGCTCCCACTGCTCCTGCTTCAGCGGCTGCACCACCCGGGCCGCACCGCTGAACCACAGCGTGTGGAACGCCTCCACCGGATCCTCGAACCCCGGGTCGATCTCCTCGACCACCGCGCCCAGCCGCTCCAGCAGATCCACCGCCCGCCGGACCGCCGTGGCCACCTCCGGGTCCACCGCCGCCGTACCGCCGAGCGCGGGGCTGTAGGCCACTCGCAGCCCGTCCACCCCGCCGCCGCCCGCCGTGAGCGCGTCACGGAAGCCCGCACCGCCCTCCGGCGGAGGCGCCAGCTGGGACCAGTCACGCCAGTCCGCACCGGAGATGACGTCCATCAGGAGCGCGGCGTCGGCCGCGTCCCGGGTCATCGGCCCGACATGGGCCAGGGTTCCGAAGGCGCTCGCCGGATAGAGCGGAACCCTCCCGTAGGTGGGTTTCAACGCGAAAATGCCGCAGAAGGACGCCGGGATACGGACCGAGCCGCCGCCGTCCGTCCCCAGGCTCAGCGGACCCGCGCCCAGCGCCACCGCCGCCGCGCTGCCGCCGCTGGAGCCGCCCGCGGTCCGCCCCGGGTCGTACGGATTGCCGGTCACCCCGTGGACCGGGCTGTCCGTGACACCCTTCCAGCCGAACTCCGGGGTGGTCGTCTTGCCCACGAACACCGCGCCGTGCTCCCGCAGCCGGGCCACCGAGGGCGCGTCCTCGTCCCACGTCCGGCCCTCCGGGCGCACGGTCCGCGAACCGCGCAGCGTGGGCGCGCCACGCTGCAACAGGATGTCCTTCACCGACACCGGCACCCCGTCCAGCAGTCCCACGGGGACACCGCGCCGCCACCGCTCGGCGGAGTCCTCCGCCTGCCGGAGCGCCTCCTCGGCGTTCAGCCGGCAGAACGCGTTGACCTCGGGCTGGATCTGCTCGATCCGCTGGAGGGCGGCCCGGGTGGCCTCGACGGGGGACAGCTCACCGGAGGCGTACCGTTCCAGGAGTTGAACCGCTGTCAGGGCGTGGATATCGGTCATCCAACTCTCCGTTCGGGGTCGTGCGTTCAGTCCACCGGTACGTATCCGAGTCGCTTGTCGACGACGTTGAGCAGCGGCTCGCCCGCGGCCCAGCGGTCGTAGTTGTCCTGGAACTGCTCGGCCAGGTGATCACGCCAGCCGACCGTGTCACCACTCATATGGGGCGAGACGAACAGCCCCGGCACATCCCACAGCGGGTCGTCGGCGGCCAGCGGCTCGTGCTCGAAGACATCCAGCGCCGCGGCGGCGATCTGCCGGGCGACCAGGGCGTCCGTGAGGTCCTTCTCGATCACCAGGGGGCCGCGGCCGACGTTGATGAACCGGGCGGTGGACTTCATCCGGGTGAACGCGGTCCGGTCGAACATTCCCTGGGTGGACTCGGTGAGCGGTGCCGCGCACACCACCCAGTCGGCCCGGGAGAGCAGCTCGGGCAGCTCGTCGCCGCCGCGCACCCCCTCCCGCGCGGTACGCCCGACCAGGTCGACAACCACGCCGAGCGCGGCCAGGGTGGAGCCGATGGCCCGGCCGATGGGGCCCGCGCCGACCACGACCGCACGGCTCCCGGCCAGCCGCATGGTCTCGCGGTGCTGCCAGCGGCGCTGCCGCTGCAGCTCCCAACTCCCGTAGAAATCCTTGGCCATGGCGATCACCAGGCCCGCGACGTACTCGGCGATCGGCTGCTCGAAGACACCGCGGGCGTTGGTGAGCACGGTGTCGGAGGCGGTCAGTTCGGGGGACAGCAGGCGGTCGACGCCCGCACTCGCGGTGTGCACCCAGCGCGGCCGGGGCCCCTCGCCGGGCCAGGCGTCGCGGACCGCGTCGGAGGTGAAGTCCCACACCAGGAGCACATCCGCGGTGGGAAGTGCTCCGGGCAGGGAGTCCTCGTCGCAGACCACGACCCGGGCCCGGCCGGCCAGCCGGTCCAGCCGGACCGGAGGCTGGTCGCCGAAGACGACCACAGTGCTTTCGGACATAGGCGGGAAACCGTTTCGAAACGTGGATGGGTTTGGCTGAACCATGCCTGGGCAGGCGCCTCAATTTGCAGGATTGACCACGCTAGGCAGCGGAAACTACCGTCGTCAACAACGGCATCTGTTCCGGCGTCCCGGCCTCAGGCCGGCTTCTTCTGTATCTCTGGCCAATGGTCCAGCCCTCCGTTCTGATTTGGGGCTCGATATGGACGTCTCCTTCCTCGGTGGCCCACAGCCGCAGCTCGGCGTGGGCGTCGTAGCACCGTTCGACTTCGCTCTCGACCGAGAGCTGTGGCGCTGGGTGCCGGACGAGGTCTCCCTGCACCTCACCCGGACTCCTTTCGTGCCGGTGGAGGTCAGCCTCGACCTGGCACGCCTCGTCAGTGAGCACGAGACCCTGCAGGACGCGGTGCGGGCGCTGAGCGCGGTCGCACCGGAGGTGGCGGCCTACGCCTGCACCTCCGGCAGCTTCGTCGGCGGTGTGGCCGGCGAGCGCGCGATGTGCGCGGCCATGACCCATGCGGGGGAACTTCCCTCGCTGACCACTTCGGGCGCCTTGCTGGAGGCGCTGCACGAGATCGGCGCGCGGCGGATAGCGGTGGTCACGCCGTACACCCGGTCGGTGACCGACTCGCTGGAGGACTACCTCGGCGAGGGCGGCATCACCGTCACCGGGCGGGCCTACCTCGGACTGACCCGGCACATCTGGAAGGTGCCCTACCGCGATGTGGTCGACATGGCGCGGGAGGCGGTGGTCGGAGCCACCGACGCGCTGTTCATCAGCTGCACCAACCTGCCGACGTACGACGTGATTCCGCAGCTCGAGGCGGAGCTGCGGATGCCGGTCCTGTCCGCCAACCAGGTGACGATGTGGGCGGCGCTGCGGAGGATCGGCGCCCAGGCCGTCGGGCCGTACCAGGCCCTGCTCGACCCGGCCGCCCGGTCCGGTCCGGCGGGGATGTCCGCGTCGTCGCTGGCCGCTCCGGTCGCGGAGCAGGTGGCCGACGCCGAGCCGGAGCCGGAGGCGGCGCTGGCCGGTGCGGCCTCACCGGGGCCGGACCTGGACCCCGGGGACGGGCTGGATCCCGGGTTCGGCTCCGGGATCGGGGAGGGCCCGTACCTCGACGACACCGGCGGCCCGCCGTCGGTGTGAGGTGCCTCGGTGTGAGGTGCCTCGGTGTGAGGTGCCGGGAGAACGGGTGAACCGGGTGAACCGGGTGAACCGGTGGTGAGGGGCCGGGCGGTCACTCGTATGGCCCCTCGGTCGGTGCCCGGACCGTTCCGAGGGTGCGGGACGGGTCCGCCGGGTGAGAGGGAACCCGGCGGGTGTCCGCGGTGTACAAGAAGTGTCAGAGCAGGGGGCGGCGCTCACGGCGCCGCCGGTTAGGAGGCAGTGCTAGTGGTAGCGGACACGACGCGCCCGGTCCTGGACACGGTGGGCTTTCTCTACCCGGGCTATTCCGCCGAGGACGACTATCCGCGCCTGGAGGGCATCCTGGGCGACGACGTCCGGCTCCCTCTGGTCCATACCGATATCGGTGAGGACGCCCACCGGGTGGACGCGCTGCTGGAGATGGGGTCGGCGCGGCGGCTCGCGGCCGGGGTCAGCGAGCTGAAGGAGCGCGGCGCCCAGGCCGTGGTCTGGGCCTGCACCAGCGCCAGCTTCGTCTTCGGCTGGGAGGGTGCGCATGAGCAGGTGCGCGAGCTGGGGGAGACGGCCGGGCTGCCCGCCTCCAGCACCTCCTTCGCCTTCGCCCATGCGGTGCAGGCGCTCGGCGCCGAGCGGGTCGCCATCGCCGCCACCTATCCGGAGGACGTCGCCGAGCACTTCCGGGCCTTCCTCAAGGCGGCGGGCGCGGAAGTGGTCTCCACCCGGGGCAGCGGCATCATCACGGCCGCGGAGGTCGGCACCTGGGGCCGTGACGAGGTGCTGCATCTGGCGCGCGCCGGAGACCACCCCGAGGCGCAGGCGGTGCTGCTGCCGGACACCGCTCTGCACACCGCCGCCTGGCTGCCCGATCTGGAGGAGGAGTTGGGCAAGCCGGTGCTCACGGCGAACCAGGTCACGGTCTGGGAGGGGCTGCGGCTGCTGGACCGTGAGCCGGTCCATGACCGGCTGGGCACCCTGTTCGCCAAAGCCGGGCGCTGACGGGGCCGGAGGAAACGGGGAACGGGCATGGGTGTCCGCGGAGTTCGGGTTCCCGATTTTCCCTGCTGATGGTGGCTTCCGCCGCGTTGGGTGTGTCTAGCATGCAGCCGTGCGTCCTCCTGCTCTCCGTTCCTCACCCCGCCGCCTTTGGCTGATTGCCGGTGCGGTGGCGGCCGCCGCGGCGGTGGCGGCCGGATCGCTCGCTCTCGGCGGGGGTGACCCGGACGGCCACCGGGCCACGTCCGCCATCGGATCCGACGGTCTGCGGCACACCTCCGTGGAGGTGTCCGAAGGCCGCTGCGGCCGGGGGTGGAGCCATCCGCACCGGGGCAAGCAGGTCTTCGATCTGCGGAACACCTCCAGCAGGGCGACCGAGGTCCATCTCACCGACGCGGCCGACGGCGCGGTGTACGGAGAGGTGGAGGGACTGGGCCCCGGCACCAGCCGTCCGCTGCGGGTCACCCTCGGCGGCGGGTCGTACGCCTTCCGCTGTCTGCCGGAGGACGCGGGCGGGGTGACCGGGCCCACCGTCACCGTGGCCGGACCGGCGAGCGGCGGCGGCCCGGCCGCCCTTCCGGTCACCCAGCAGGATCTGATCCCCCCGGCCATCGGCTACCAGAAGTGGATCCAGCACCGGATGGACGATCTGGTGCGGCGTACGGACGCGCTGCGCTCGGCCGTCCGCGGCGAGGATCTGGCCGCCGCCCGCGCGGCCTGGCTGCCCGCCCACCTGGTGTACGAGCGGATGGGCGCCGCCTACGGCACCTTCGGCGAGGCCGACGGCGCCATCAACGGCACCACCGCCGGGCTGCCCCGAGGGCGGCGCGACCCGGACTTCACCGGCTTCCACCGGATCGAGTACGGCCTGTGGCACGGCGAGTCCGCGGGTGCGCTGCGCCGCTACGCGGACCGGCTGGACCGGGATGTCCGCGCCCTGCGCAAGGAGTGGCCCGATCAGCGGATGGACCCGGCCGACCTGGGGCTGCGGGCACACGAAATCATGGAGAACACCGTGGAGTTCGAGCTGACCGGACGCACCGACTACGGCAGCGGCAGCAACCTGCCACCGCCCGCGCCAACCTCGACGGCACCCGGGCCGTGCTGCGCCATCTGCGCCCGGTGCTGAAGCCCCGTGACCCCGGGCTGCCCGAGCTGGACACCTGGCTGGACCGCACCGGGCACACCCTGGACGCCGCTCACCACGGGGACGGCTGGACCCCGGTGGACGAGCTGAGCCGCGCCCGGCGGCAGAAGCTCAACGCGGACACCGGCGCACTGGTGGAACGGCTGGCCGAGGTGGCGGCCCTGATGGATCCGCGGAGGAACCGGTGAGCGAGGTGGTGCGGCGCGGATTCCTGCGGGGCGCGGCGGCGGGCACGGTCGGCGCGGTCGCGGGTTCGGCGGCGGTCCCGGCCGCCGCGAAACCGGGCGCGCGCGAGGACACCCCGGCCCGTGTCCCCTTCCACGGGGCGCATCAGGCGGGGATCCTCACCCCGCCCCAGCGGGCCACCGCGGTCATCTCCTTCGACGCCACCGCCGAGGACCGGGCGGAGCTGACCGACCTCTTCCGCACCCTCACCGACCGCTGCCGTTTTCTCACCACCGGCGGCACCCCGGACCCGGTCGGCATCACCGCGCCGCCGGCCGACTCCGGCACCCTGGGCCCCCAGGTGGGCGCGGACCGGCTGACCACCACGGTCGGTGTGGGCGCCTCGCTCTTCGACGGGCGCTACGGACTGGAGGGCCACAGGCCCCGGCGGCTGCGCACCATGCCCACCTTCCCCGACGACGACCTCGACCCCGGCTGGTGCCACGGCGATCTGAGCCTCCAGTTGTGCGCCGACAGCCAGGACACCGTGCTGCACGCGCTGCGGGACATCGCCCGGCACACCAGGGGCGCCCTCCAGGTGCGCTGGCGGATGGACGGCTTCGTCAGCCCGCCGCGCCCGTCCGGCACCCCGCGCAACCACATGGGGTTCAAGGACGGCACCGCCAACCCCGACCCCGGGGACGCCCGGTCGATGGACCGTCTGGTGTGGACCGGCGCCCGCACCGGGGAGCCGGGCTGGACGGTGGGCGGCAGCTACCAGGTCATCCGGCTGATCCGGATGCTGGTGGAGTTCTGGGACCGGGTCTCGCTCCCCGAGCAGGAGCGGATGTTCGGCCGCAGCCGGGACTCCGGCGCCCCGCTGGACGGACAGCACGAGTCCGACGTCCCGCGGTACGCCCAGGACCCCAAGGGCGATGTCATCCCGCTGGACAGCCATATCCGGCTCGCCAATCCGCGTACCGCGGCCACCGAGGACCAGCGCGTCCTGCGCCGCGCCTACAACTACGACCGGGGCATGGACAGCAACGGCAATCTCGACATGGGGCTGTTGTTCTGCTGCTACCAGCAGGATCCGGTCCGTCAGTTCGAGGCGGTGCAGCGGCGGTTGGCGGGGGAGCCGCTGGTGGACTACATCACCCCGTTCGGCGGCGGCTACTTCTTCGTGCTGCCCGGAGTCAGGGACCGGGCCGACTGGTGGGGACGCACCCTTCTGTCCTGATCGGCGGCGGAGTGTCGGCTCACCGGCCGGTCAAGAACACCTCAAGATTCTCTTGTGTTTTTCCGGCCCCCTTTCATCCGGTGGCCTCCGCGGATTCCATCGGAGGGTTCGCTCGGCGGCCCAGGATCGGCGCGGGCGTTGACATGCGTGACATGCGAACGGTGTGGACGGTGTGGAGGGATGGCATGGGCGGGAGAGCAGGATCAGCAGGCGGCCGACGGGCCGGTCGCACCCGGCGCTGGGGCGCCCTGGCCGGCGCCGCGGCCCTGGTGGCGATGGGCGGTGCGGCCCCCGCCTGGGCCGCACCCGCCAAGGGCCCGGGGCACACCGGCACCCCGGTGAAGCATCTGGTGGTGATCTTCGACGAGAACGTCTCGTTCGACCACTACTTCGGCACCTACCCCAAGGCCGCCAACACCGACGGCACGAGGTTCACCCCGGCCAAGGAGACCCCGAAGAACATCGACACCCTGGCCCACGCCGGCCTGCTGGACAAGAACCCCAATCTCTACAAGCCCAAGCGGCTTGCTCCCTCCCAGGCGATGACCTGCGACCAGAACCACAACTACGGCCCGGAGCAGTACGCGGCCCACGGCGGCAAGGCCGACAAGTACGTCGAGAACACCGAAGTCAGCAAGTGCACCGGGCTGTTCGGCGAGCCCGGTCTGGTGATGGACTACTACGACGGCAACACGGTCACCGGGCTGTGGAACTACGCCCAGCACTACGCCATGAGCGACCGGTCCTTCAGCTCGGCGTACGGCCCCTCCAGCCCCGGCGCCATCGAGCTGGTCTCCGGTCAGACCCATGGCGTGATCTCCACCGATCCGAAGTCCAGCACCGAGGACCCGAAACAGACCGACACCCCGGACAAGTACGCCGTTGCCTCGCCCGACGCCAAGGGTGTCGGCACGATGATCAACGACCCGGACCCGGCCTTCGACGACTGCTCCAACAAGGACCACACCAGCGACAACGCCCTGGCCCGGCTCAAGGGCAGGAACATCGGCGATCTGCTCAACACCAGGGGCGTCAGCTGGGGCTGGTTCCAGGGCGGCTTCCGGCCCAGCACCGCCTGGGACGGCGAGGACGGCCACTATGCCAAGTGCGGCGGCACCACCCATGAGAATGTCGGCGGGGCGGCCTCGGTGGACTACAGCCCGCACCACGCGCCCTTCCAGTACTACAAGTCCACGGCCAATCCGCACCATCTGCCGCCGAGGAGCGTCCGGGAGATCGGGCACCGCGGCCGGGCCAACCACAACTACGACCTCACCGACTTCCATGCCGCGCTCTCGGCGGGCCGCCTGCCCTCCGTCAGCTTCCTGAAGGCCGCCGAGTACCAGGACGGCCACGCGGGCTACTCCGACCCGGTGGACGAGCAGCACTTCCTGATCAAGCAGATCAACGCGATCCAGAAGTCGCCGCAGTGGAAGGACACCGCGATCGTCGTCGCCTACGACGACAGCGACGGCTGGTACGACCACGCCTACGCGAAGGTGAGCAACGGCTCCGCCGACAAGACCCCGGGCTCCGACGGCAAGGCCACCGACAGCCCCGCCTGCCAGTCGGGCCCCGAGGCCGCGGGCGGCTACCAGGACCGCTGCGGTCCGGGCACCCGTCAGCCGCTGCTGGTGATCTCGCCGTACAGCAAGGCCAACAAGGTGGACCACACCCAGACCGAGCAGGCATCCATCACCCGCTTCATCGAGGACAACTGGCACACCGGCCGGATCGGTGACCACTCCTTCGACGAGCGGGCGAAGCCGCTCTCCGGACTGTTCGACTTCCGGCACCCCAACAACACCCAGCTGCTGCTGAAGCCGGACGGCTCGGTCGACTCGGTGCACAGGGCCCCGCACTACACCACCACGGCCCTCGCCGCCCCCGACGACGTCCCGATCGCGGGCGCCGACCTGGGCGGGGAGCGGCGGCTCGCGCGGAAGGCCACCTCCTCCGTCCTGCCGGTCGGGATCGCGGCCGGGGTGGTGGTGGCCGGGGGCATGGGCACGGCGGTGGCACTGCACCGGCGCCGCGCGTCCCGTACCGTCTAGCCCGGTCGCCCCGCCCCCGGGCCCGCCGCGGCTTCCCGGGCCCGGCGTGACGTCCCGGGTCCGGCGCGGTTTCCCGGGTCCGCCGTGGCGGCGGCGGACCCGGGAATCACCGGGAATAAACCGGAGACGTTCTCCGGTTGGTCCCGGCGGCAGGGGCGGAAGCCCCGCGGAAGAGAGCGACCAGGGAGGCGGGCCACCGTGGCCGATGAGCGGGACCGGCAAGACGAACAGCGCGACACCGTGCGGGGCGAAGCCCTCGGCAGTGCGCCCGTACCCCTGTCGGTGCTGGATCTGGCGACCGTGGGCAGCGGAGTGACCGCCGCCCAGGCGCTGAAGACCTCCGTCTCCCTCGCCCGGCTCGCCGAGCGCCGCGGCTTCCACCGCTTCTGGGTGGCCGAGCACCACTCCATGCCCGGTGTCGCCAGCTCCTCCCCGGCCGTGATCCTCGCTCATCTCGCCGCCCACACCGAGCGCGTCCGGCTCGGCTCGGGCGGGGTGATGCTGCCCAACCACGCCCCGCTCGTCATCGCCGAGCAGTTCGGCACGCTGGAGGCGCTCGCCCCCGGCCGGGTGGACCTCGGGCTCGGCCGGGCGCCCGGCACCGACGGCGCCACCGCCGCCGCGCTGCGCCGCACCGACCGGCTGCGCGAGGGCGCCGACGAGTTTCCGCAGCAGCTCGCCGAGCTGATCCGGTTCCTCGACGACGACTTCCCGGACGGCCACCGCTACGCCCGGATCCATGCGGTGCCCGGGCCCGTGCAGGGATCCGTCCCCGGCGGGGTGCAGTCCGCGGACCGGCCCTCGGTGTGGCTGCTGGGGTCCAGCGGGTTCAGCGCCCAGCTCGCGGGCACCCTCGGTCTGCCGTTCTCCTTCGCCCACCACTTCTCCGCGGCCAACACCCTCCCCGCGCTCGACCTGTACCGCGAGACCTTCCGCCCCTCCGCCGTGCTGGACCGGCCGTACGCCTCGATCGGTGTCTCCGCGCTCGCGGCCGAGGACGGCAAGGAGGCCCACCGCCAGGTGCTCACCGGCGCGCTGTCCATGATCCGGCTGCGCACCGGCCGTCCCGGCCTGGTCCCCACCCCGGAGGAGGCCGAGGCGTATCCGTTCAGCGAGCTGGAGCGCGACTTCGTGGACAGCTGGCTGGCGAACGTGGTGTACGGAACGGCGGACGAGGTCCGAGAGGGTCTCGACGGGCTCGTCAAGCGGACCGGGGCGGATGAGCTCATGATCACGTCCACGGCGCACGGCCGTGCGGCGCGGCTGCGCTCCTACGAGCTGATCGCCGACGCCTACGGCCTGCCGGACGCGGACGTCTGACCGCCCGGCCGGTCCCTGACCGGCCGACCGCGTCCGTGAGGCGTCGAAGCCGCCGCGCCAGGACGCCGCGGCGCTACGACGCCGCCGAGGATGCCGGGGACGCGGCGATCATCGCCTGGATACGGTCCGGCGGCACCGGGCGGGAGTAGAACCAGCCTTGCCCGGTGTCGCAGCCGATCCGGCCCAGCCGCTCCGCCTGCTCCGCGCTCTCCACACACTCCGCCGTGACCGTCAGCCCCAGCCGGTGGGCGAGCTGCACCAGCGCCTCCACGATCGTCTCGTCCGCCGGGTTCGGATGCTCCGCCGTCCGGAAGCCCTGCACGAACGACCCGTCCAGTTTGAGCGTGGAGACCGGCAGCCGGCTGAGATAGGCCAGGTTGGAGTAGCCGGTCCCGAAGTCGTCGATGGCGATCGCCACTCCCATGTCGCTCAGCCGCTGGAGCGCCTGGAGCGGACGTCCGGCCGAGCCCATCACCGCGGACTCGGTCAGCTCCAGTTGCAGCAGATGCGGCGGGAGCCCGGTCTCCCGGAGGATCGTGCCCACATCGGCGACCAGGTCCGAGTCCCAGACTTGGCGGACCGCCACATTGACGCTGACCACCAGCGGACGCCGCGGATGGGCCCGCTGCCAGGCGCGGGCCTGGTGGCAGGCGGTCCGCAGTACCCACTGGCCGAGCGGCACGATCGCGCCGTTCTCCTCGGCCAGCGGGATGAACCGGTTCGGCGACAGCCGCCCGAACTGCGGGTGGTCCCAGCGCACCAGCGCCTCCACCCCGCGTACGACGCCGTCGACCAGCCCCACCAGCGGCTGGTAGTCGAGCACGAACTCCTCCCGCTCGACCGCCGGGCGCAGGGTGCTGGAGAGCGCCTGACGGGTCATCCGGTGGGCGTTGCGCTCGGGGTCGAAGAGGGTCCAGCGCGCCTTGCCGTCCTCCTTGGCCCAGTACAGCGTGGTGTCCGCGGCCTGCATCAGCCAGGTGGTGTGGGTGCCCGCGGCCGGCCGCTCCACCACGCCGATGCTCGCCGACACCGACAGCTGCTGGCCCACCACGTCGAACGGCCGCTGTAACGCGGCCAGCACCGTCCGGGCCAGCTCACAGAGCTCTTCGGTGCCGCTGGAGTTCCGCACCAGCAGGGCGAACTCATCGCCGCCGAGCCGCGCCACCAGATGGCCGCCGGACGCCGCGCATTCGGTCAGCCGCTGGGCCACCGCGCCCAGCAGCCGGTCGCCGACCCGGTGGCCGAGGGTGTCGTTGACCGCCTTGAAGCCGTCCAGATCGAGGTAGCACAGCCCGATCCGGCCGGTGCCCTCCTGGTCGTAGGCGGCCGACTCCAGCGCCGAGGCCAGCCGCTCGAAGAAGAGGTGGCGGTTGGGCAGCCGGGTCACCGGGTCGTGCATCTGGAGATGCCGCAGCCGTCCCTGGAGGTCCCGCCGATCGCTGATGTCCGCCATCGACAGCAGCATGCCGCGACGGTCCGCGGTGGGCTCGACGGTGATCTCGGCCCACAGCGCATGGCCGTCGGTGTGCTGGAGCCGCCGGGTGCAGCACAGCCGGGCCCGGCGGCCGCACAGCACCTCGCGGTACTCGCTCCAGGTCCGCGGGTCCTCCCGCAGATCGGCCAGATCGGCCGCGCTGCGGGTGGCCAGCAGGCCCGGATCGGTGCCCAACAACGCACCGAGCGCCGGGTTGGCGTCCAGCACCCTGCCCTCGCGGTCGACCACGGCCATGGCCAGCCGTGCCGCGTTGAAGGCGGCACGGTAGTCGGCGGGAAGGGCGCCCGGGGGAGCGCCGGCGCCGGGGCAGGGTGCGCCCGCGCACTCCCCCAGGGGTGGAGCGCTGGGTGCCGCATCACGCTCTGTGACTGTCGGCAGCGTCGCGCCGGGCGCGCGGCCCTGCCCGTCGGGGATTCCGCTCACCGCTCGCTCCCGCGTGGCGTTCGTCGTGGCCAGGTCTGTCGTACACGTCTTGTGCATGTCTCACACCGGGTGCCGGGCGGGCCGAGATCGCCCGTCCGCAGAGGTAGTCCCCGTGGGAAATGTGCCGATCATAGAGGCTCGTACCTCGGACATTCCATCGACGTCATCGCGCTCACCGCCGCCTTGACCGTGTGTTTGGCCGTAACTGTTCGACTCTGCGCGGGCCAACGGCCCGCCTGACCGATTGTGACCGTCTGTTACGTACCCGCATCGCGGCCGGTTCACTCGACCGGTCCAGCCGA
The DNA here is from genome assembly GCF_013364155.1 of Streptomyces sp. NA02950. NCBI lineage: Bacteria > Bacillati > Actinomycetota > Actinomycetes > Kitasatosporales > Streptomycetaceae > Streptomyces > Streptomyces sp. NA02950. Next base: position 5,971,947 of record NZ_CP054916.1, read on the forward strand.
ACAGGGCGTACCTCCCTTTTCGGCCCCAGGGTGGAGTGGGTGTTCCGACTACGCCCGGGAGGTCGACATGGTGCGTCCTCAGGTACCCGAGGGGGCGCACCGAACGCCCCGGCTGCGGCGTGCCGGGGCCGTCGTGACCTCGCTGAGCGCACTGATCGCCACCTCCGTGCCGGCGGGCCCCGCGGCCGCGGCGGGCGCGGGCGGCCCCTGCGACCTGGAGCGGACCGGGGCGCACCACTCCGAGGGGCTGGACAGCTGGAACGCGCGCTATCCGCGCCCGGCCCATGCGCTGGACGCGGCGATGGTCTTCCTCCGCTTCCCGGACGCGAAGCCCAAGGTGACCCCGGACCGGCTGGCCGCCGACCACACCCCCGCCACCGCCGACTTCTTCAAGCGGTCCTCCTACGGGAAGTTCGGGCTGCGGGTGCATCCGCTCAAGAGCTGGATCACCATGCCCCGGGCGTCCACCGCCTACGCCATACAGCGCGACTGGAACTCCGGGCGGCGGGCGGCCTATCTGCGGGACGCCATCGCCGCCGCCGATCCGCGGGTGGACTTCGGCCGCTACGACCTCGTCTATCTGGTCGCCGACCCCGACGCCCCGGGCGTGGACGCCGACGCGACCAAGGTGGTCAACTTCGAACGCCCGCTGCGCGCGGACGGTACCGATCTACGCCGACTGGTCACCGTCTTCGAACACCATCCGCCGGACCGCAATGTCCTCGCCCATGAGACCGGGCATGTCTTCGACCTGCCCGACCTCTACCACCGCCCCAAGGACACCGACAACAGCGGTGAGTGGGACACCTATGTCGGCGACTGGGACCTGATGGGAAGTCAGTTCGGGCTGGCGCCCGATCCCTTCGGCTGGCACAAGTGGAAGCTGGGCTGGCTGGGCGGCCGCCAGGTCGCCTGCGACCGGGCCCTCGGTTCGCGGATCTACACCCTTCAACCGCTCGCCGCCCCGATGGCCGGGGGCCGTCCGGCCATCGACACCCGCACCCGGCTGGTCGTGGTCCGCACCGGACCCACCACCGCCCTGGCGATCGAGGCCCGCGGCCGCTACGGCAACGACGCCCATGTGTGCACCGAAGGTGTGCTGGTCTACCGCGTGCACAACGACACGGCCTCGGGCGACGGTCCCATCCAGGTGCTCGACGGCCATCCGGCCAGCTCCGCCTGCTGGAACGAATCGGTCTACCCCGCCCTCGCCGACGCCCCGCTGGGCGTCGGGGACACCCTCTCCGTCAAGTCCGACGGCGTCCGGGTCACGGTGACCGGCCGGGGCGCGGGCGGCGCCTGGAGCGTCAAGGTCACTCGTCACGAACTGGGCAACTGAGCGCCCCTGACCGCACCGGGCCGTACCGCCGTACCGGGCTCGCCCGCGAGGCGGGGGCGCGGGGTGGTGTCCGGCGTTGCGCCGGGGGCTTGCGCCCAGCGGTGATCAAGCCACCTTCGAGGTGGCGCTCCGAGACTGCGGGCCCGTTCCGGGCCCAGGCGCCAGGGAGCCGAGCATGACGCGATACGCGCTTCTGGTGGAGGCCGTGAAGGAACGTGCCCTCGAGCGCCCCCGCCATGACGCGCCGGTGCACCCGGCCGGGAGCGGGGCCGCCGCACCGGTCCACCGTCTCTCCTCCGCCGGACTCGACGCCCCCGCCACCGCCGTGTCCGCCTGGCTGCGCGCCCGCGACGCCCCCGGGATACGGGTGCTGATGGCCATGGATCCGGGCTCCAGTGCGGCGGTGGCCCTGCTCGGCTGTCTGTACGCGGGGGCCGTCGCGGTGCCGGTGCCCGCGCCGTCCGGCTCCCGGACCGACGCCGAGCGCACCGCCGCCCGCACCGCCGCCCGCACCGCCGAAGGAGCGGGCGGCTTCCCGCGCACCGGCGATCCGGGCCTCGCCGTGGACGGCGGGCTCCGGATGACCGGACGGCTGCGCGACACCCTGCGGGTTGGACGGGCGCACCCTGTACCCCAGGACGTCGAGCGCGAACTGCTCTGCCACGGACGCCCTCTGGGGTCCGCCCCGGGTCTTCCGGACGGCCCCGGCACCGGTCGGCTGGTGGTCGTCCAGGATGTCCGCGCGGCGGGCGGCGCCCGCACCCCGCCGCCGCTGCCGGCCGCGCGGATCCGGGCCGGGGTGGCGGAGGAGTTCACCACGGGCGCGCTGCCGCTCGTCCGCCCCGGCACCGTGCGCGGGGTGGGTGCGCTCAAGGTACGCCGTTCCCCGCTCCGCGAACGCTGCCTCCGCGGAGAACTGCTCACCTTCCACGCCGATTTCCCGCCCGGTCTCGCCGAACCGGCGCGCGGTGGCGCGGCCTGACCCCGCGCGCACGGCGCGCGCACCATAAGGGACGGGTGTTCGACGGGCGGATTCGGCCGGGACGGGTGAAACGGCGGCAAGGATGCGGGAATACTTGTCACAGGGACGATAAAGGCGGAATACGACCGGGGGCCATATGGTTCGGGTGCTCATAGCCGAAGACATGCATATGCTGCGCAAGGCCCTGGTCGCCTTGCTGGAATTCGAACCCGATATCGACGTCGTGGCGGAATTCTCCAGCGGCACCGATATCCTGCCGCGCGCCCGGGAACTCCGTCCGGACGTCGCCGTCCTGGATATCGATCTCCCCGGAATGGACGGTCTGACCGCCGCGGCGGAGCTGCACACGGCCGTCCCCGAATGCCGGACCATGATGCTCACCAGCCTCGGCCGCCCCGGGAATCTGCGCCGGGCCCTCGCGGCCCATGTCTCGGGGTTCCTGCTGAAGGACAGCAGTCCGGACAAACTGTCCGACGCGATCCGCGCGGTCGCCAAGGGCGAGCGGGTGATCGACCCCCAACTGGCCCTGGCCGCCCTGGACGACGGCCCGCAGCCGCTGACCCCGCGTGAGCTGGAAGTGCTGCGACTGGCGTCCGAGGGCGAGGAGTCGGCCCAGATCGCGACCACGCTGTTCCTGTCGGTGGGGACCGTCCGCAACTATCTGACGTCCGCGGTGACCAAGCTGAACGCCCGCAACCGGGTCGACGCCATCAGAATCGCACGCGACGCCGGGTGGATCTGAGCCGTACCGCCGCTCCCCGAGGGCTGGTTCGCACCGCTTCCGCGGGCCGGTTTCACGCCGTCACGGCCGGCCCCGGGCCGTACTCCTCCTCCGCGCCGCGCCGCGCCCGCCGCCGCGGCTCCGGCTCCGGCTCCGTGGACACCTCGAGCTCCGCCCGCAGTTCGAACCGGCCGTCCGGCCGGGTGCCCGCGCGCAGCCGTCCGCCCAGGCTCTCCAGCCGCACCTTGAGATTGCCGATCCCGCTGCCGCCGTCCGTACGGTCGGCGCGCAGGATGGTGGAGGGCTTGCCCACCCCGTCGTTGACGAGGGTCAGCCGCACCCGGCGCCCGCTCCGCCACGCCTTGATCGCGCAGTGCTCGGCCTTGCTGTGGCGCAGCACATTGGTCAGCCCCTCGCGCAGCACGCTCGCCAGCACCGTGTCCACCAGCTCGGGCAGCTTGCCGCAGCCGATGTCCGAGGTGGCGCTGATCCCGGCCGCGGCCAGCATCGACCGCGCGGACTCCGCCTCAGCCGACAGCGACATGGTGCGATAGCCGCTGGCCACCGCACGGACGTCGGCCAGCGCCTGGCGGGAGGTCTGGAGGATCTCCGACAGCTCCCGCTGGGCACGGGAGTTCTCCCGCGGTACCAGCCGATGCACCAGTTCACACTTGAGGGTGATGGTGGAGAGGCTGTAACCGAGCAGGTCGTGCACATCCCGGGAGAACCGCAGCCGCTCCTGGGCGACCGCCAGCCGGGCCAGTTCGGCCCGCGACCGGGAGACCTCGGCCACCAGACCGGACAGCCGGGAGAGCCCGAAGACCACCAGTCCGGTCAGCGCCGTGGAGACCGTGGTGTACCCGACCTTGCCCCAGCCGAAGCCGACTTGGAACAGCAGCACATCGGTACAGAGCAGGACGGTGGCGAACGCCGCCCAGCCCAGCGCCGGGGAGAGCATCAGCAGCGCGGAGCCCGCCAGGAACCCCGGCATGCCCAGCCACGCCTGTTTGAAGATCGCGAACGGCAGGAAGGTCAGCAGCGCCTGCGACGTCAGCGTCCAGTGCCGGGCCTCGGCGAGCCGTGGCATCAGCCCGGGGAAGGAATGGGTCAGCTGGAGGCCCAGCAGCATCGCCATCGGAAGCAGGGCCAGCACCAGCTTCGCCGAGCCCATCGCCCGGCCCGAGGGGCGCGCGTCAAGCACATACGTCACCGCGACGCAGAAGTAGCCCAGGAGGACTACGACGGTGATGACGACGGCCAGGCGCGGCGCCAGGTTCTCATGAGGGCGCGGCCGGTTGTCCCCGGCAGCGCCGGGAAAGAGGCTCCGCTGCACTCGTCCTCCGGATGGTCGGGCCGGATTGGGTGGCTTGCCCGAGAGTATCCGATCTAAGCCGCAGGTGGAGAGGTCGCGTAGCGCGTTGATATGACGCCGAGTGTGACGGATGAGCACCGGGGTTCACAAAAAGAGAGGAATGGGATTGAGGCTCTGGTAGGGCGTGGGTCCGGGCAGCCGGCCGAGGGCCACCGGAACGTCGAAGAGGCGGCCGGGCGCGAACCGGGGCCAGTGCGGGCGCAGTCCGGGGACGAGGACCTTGGCCACGGGCAGTCCGACGTCGGGCCGGGTCTGGTCCAGGACCAGCAGTTCCATCCCGCGACGGCGGACCGTCTCACCTATGGAGGCTGGGGAGAAGCCGTCCGGCGGGCCGGATATCTCCGGCGGCACGGCGGCCGGATCCGGCACCAGATAGGGCTGGTTGACGGTGGTCGCCGTACGGAACCAGCGCAGCGCCTCGGGGTCGGCCGCGCCGTAGCCCCCGCCGTCGGCACGGGCCTCGACCACCGCCGGAAGCATCTGGTTGAGCTCGGCGAAGGCGCGGCACAGCGCGGTGTGCCGGTCGGGGTGGGCGCCGAAGCCGAGGGTGATGTCCTCGGCGGGCTTGTCGGTCCGGCGGGAGAGCGCCGCGACCACCGGAATCCCGAAGTCCGTGGTGAGGTCCAGGGCCCACACCTCACGCCCCAGCCCGGCGTGGAGCCGCCGCACTTCGGCCGGCCAGGGGTCGTCGAGAGCGTCCAGGGCGATCCCGGGCTGACGGGTGCGGTTGTACCACCACAGGGCGACCGCGTCCCGCTCCACCAGCTCCAGGAAGCCGCGGACCACCGCGTCCTCCAGAGTGCCCCCGGCCGCCGCCCCGTTGGAGTCGGCCCGGCAGAAGCGGCGGCCCGGGGCTTGCGGGGCGCCGTAGTACAGCAGTGCGGTGGGCAACAGCCGGTGGCGCCGGTGCGTCAGCGACCACACCGGGGTCCAGTCCAGCTCCGCGCCCTCGTCGAACGGGTCGTGGACGCGGTGGCGCGCGGGGGCCGTCCGGTCCCGGAACTGGTGGGCGGCGAAGAGCTGGACGGCGTCGGGGTGGACGGCGTCCCCGGGGTCCAGATCGCGGTAGCGGGCGCGCTGCCGGGGCTCGTCCCCCTGGAAATGGCCGCTGTAGTGCTCCAGGGCCTCGCACAGAGCCCCCGCCCGGGCCTGTTCGGCGGTACGGCCCTTGCCGTGGGCGGCGGCGCCCAGACCGGCGCGCAGCGCGTCCAGCCCGCCCAGGAGATCCGCCCCGGTGAACGAAGGGTGGTGCGCATGGAAGCAGTTGAGCCCGTCGGGGCCGCGTGGATCGCGACGGATCCCGGTGATCAGCCCGGTGACCGGGTCCACCAGATGTCCGTAGGTCTCCAGGACGCGGCGGGGCGAGGTGTCCGCGGCGGCGGGACCGTGCCGGGCCGGCAGGTCCAGCGGGGCCCGCACCCGCGCCGCGACCAGCCCCGGATCACCGCAGCCGGGGCACTGCGGGCGGCGGACGAGCGGATGCCGGTCCACGGTGGCGCTGAGGCTGTCCAGCACGGACAGCGTCCGCTGGCCCGGATGCCGCTGCCCGGCCAGCCACTTGGCCGCCTCCAGGGCGGCGAACTGGAGGGCGGCGGCACGGCTCGCGGGCAGCGAGGCGGGTGGCCTCGGCACCGGTCCGGAGCGGCCCAGCCTGCGCTGGAGGTACGCCTCGGCCTGGCGTCCGCGCCACAGCCGGTCCGCCAGACACGACCAGCAGGGGTCGTCGGGGGCGCCGAGGAACGGGCCCAGCCACGCCTGGGTGCCCACCGGTTTGACGGGCAGCCAGCGGCGGCCGGAGGCACGGTGCTCACGGTCGACGGCGGCGAGGCGGGGGTCGAGATAGTCGTCGCACACCACAAGGGTGAGATCGGTATCGCAATGTTGACGCGGTCCCACGGGGCATATGTCACCCGGGAGTTCGGAATCATCGCCGGCCCGTCGTCCCGCCGACGCCCTGTCCGGGGTTCGCGGACCGGCAGCCCGCAGTCCGGCGGCCCGCAGCGCCCGCAGGACCTCCTCCGGATCGGTCGAGCCGAGGGCCAGCGTCGCCACCGCGGCCGTCGCGGGGGCCTCCCGGCACGCCTCCCTGCCGCCGCCCTCCGCGCTCAGCCCGGCCAGCTCCCAGTACGCCTCCTCCGGGCCCGGGAGGCCCGCCCGACCGCGCTCGGACACCAGCCCCGCCTCCCGGAGCCGGGCGATGACCAGCTCGGCCTGTGCCGCGGGGACGGCGCTCGCCCGGTCCGCCGCGGCGGCCGCCTCGGCGAGGATGCGCGCGAGATCCCGGGAACCGTCGAGCAGCGGGGCGAGGGTGGCGATGGTCCGCCCGTGGAGCGCCGTGACTCCGTGCTCGGAGACGAGGTAGACGGCCTCGCCCGGGACCGGCTCGACCCGGAGGTGCGGGGTGAAGCCCAATTCCCCTGACATCCGGCGTCAGTCGTCGGCGGTGCAGATGCAGATGCGGGGGCGCGGTGCGACGACTCCCCGGTAGTGATCGGTGAGTTCCTCGATGACCAGGTCGTCCCGGAGGGCCGGGAGCGGTCCGGCCACCGCGGTGCCCGATACGGCGGACGCCAACTCGGCGGTGCTGGAGGGGGATGTGAAAGCGGGCGCGTCGATCATCGCGCTCTCCTCGGATGAGAGGGGCAGTTCCCTGGGGAAGGCCGCGGAGCGGCCCAGTGCAGGTCACTACCTATCTTGTCGCCAAGGTATGAATTTATCATGGTTTTGCATCCCAGAACTCATATGAGGTTCGGTATTCCGACACTGGCCGGAGACATCCTCCGCAGGCGAGTCTCTTAGGTGCCTCGGTGGCAGGGCCGCGCGGCAAGAGGCACTTGACGGACCGTTGACGGAGGTACAGGACCATGGACATCAAGGTGTTGGGACCACTGAGCGTCGAAGCGTGCGGTCAGTCGATCGTGCCCAGCGCGGGCAAACCGCGGCAGATCCTCGCACTGCTTTCCGTCTACGCCAACCAGATGCTGCCGGTGCCCACTCTTATGGAGGAGATCTGGGGCACTCAGATGCCGCGCAGCGCACTGACCACCTTGCAGACGTATATCCTTCAGCTCCGCCGGAGACTGGCCGCCGCCTACGGCCCGCAAGCCCCCAATGCCTCGAAGAACGTCCTGGCCACCCGCTACGGCGGCTATGTGCTGGAGGCCCAGCCGGGCGCGGTGGACATCCACGAGTACGACCGGCTGGTGGCCGCGGGGCGTGACGCGCTCGACGCGGGGGACGATGTGGAGGCGTCCCTGCTGCTGCGTGAGGCCCTCGCCGTCTGGCGCGGTCCGGCGCTGGTGGATGTGCGGGTCGGGCCGGTCCTGGAGATCGAGCTGGCCCGGCTGGAGGAGAGCCGCCTCGGTGTCCTGGAGCGCCGGATCGAGGCCGATCTGCGGCTCGGCCGCCATGCCGAACTGCTCACCGAGCTCACCGAGTTGACCGCCCGCCATCCGCTGCACGAGGGGCTGCACGCCCAGTGCATGGCCGCCCTCTACCGGGCCGGCCGCCCCTGGCAGGCGCTGGAGGTCTACCAGGGGCTGCGGGCCAGGCTGGTGGAGGACCTCGGCCTGGAGCCGTCGCCCCGGCTCCAGAAGCTCCAGCAGGCCGTGCTCGCCTCCGACCCCGCCCTCGACCTGGATGCGGACGCCCAGTGGCGGCGTCCGGTGCTCGATCTGTTCGCCGCGTAGCCCGGCGCGTTGCTCACCGCGTAACCCGGCAGGTAACCCGCCCGCGTAGCCCGCTGTCGCGACGCGTGGTTCGCCGCGCACACCGTCAGCCGTCTCCCGCGCACCAAACCGACCCCGTCCGGAGAGCCTCCCCCGAAACGCCCGGCGCCGCCCTTCAGCCGGGCCCGCTACGGCTCCGCTGCCCGATCCCCCCGCGCGGGCAAGCGGAGCCGTAGTGCTTTTCCCGCCGTCCAACGCACCAGCCGAGGGGGCGCCTTGCGCATCATCGACCTGACCACTCCCGAGGACGGCCGCAGACCGGAGCCGGATTCCGGGGCGGCCCCGCGGTGGGCTCCCCGCCCGGCCCATGTCCTGGACCTCAGCACCGTGGCCCCGGTGACCCGCACCGCCGGGGTCGCGGACATCGCCCGGGCCCTGGCCCGCCTCGGCTGCCGCCCGCGCCCCCGGGACGTGGTCCTGTTGCGCACCGGCGCCTCCGGACTGGCCGGCACACCGCGCTACTTCACCGACTTCACCGGGCTGGACGGACCGGCCACCGACTATCTGCTCGGCCTCGGGGTACGGGTCATCGGCACCGACGCGTTCAGCCTCGATGCTCCCTTCCGCGCCATGATCCACCGCTATCACGCCACCGGCGACCGCTCGGTGCTGTGGCCCGCGCTCTTCGCGGGCCGCCGGCACGCCTGCCGCCGGATCGAGCGGCTGGCCCGGCTGGACATCCTGCCGCCCACCGGATTCCGGGTCGCCTGCCTCCCCGCACGGTCCGCCGGGCCGGGGGCGCAGCGGGCCCGCGCGGTGGCGCTGCTCGACGACTAGCGCCGCGTCAGCCAAGGTTCGCCCCGGTAGCGAGGCGTCCTGGTGCGTGCGATCGCACGGCGGCCGGAAGCCCTCGTAGCGGGCCTCCCCGGGCTTTCGGCACGAGGGCGATCCTCCGCCCTGCGATGTACCGCACCGGACGCCCCCTTTGAGGACGGACCCTGGGCCCGTCCTGCCGACCGTCCTGAGTCCTGCCGACGAGGAGGAGGTGTTGAGGTGCGTGAGATCGACACCGATGTGTGTGTGGTCGGCGGCGGTCCGGCCGGACTGGTGCTGGCCCTGCTGATGCTGCGCTCGGGCCTGGGCGTGGTCGTCCTGGAGCGGGCCCGCGCCCATCAGCGGGAGTTCCGGGACGAGATCCTCCAGCCCGGCGCACTGGCGCTGCTGGACGCGCTCGGAGTGCTCTCCGGCGCACGGGCGCGCGGCGCAAGCGCGTTGGACCGGTTTCGCTTCCTGGACGGCGACCGGGTACTGCTGGAGGCCGACTACCGACTGCTTCCGCCCCCGTATGACCACCTGTTGACCCTTCCCCGCCCGCATCTGCTCGATGAACTCCTCGCCCACTGCCGCCGGTCACCGCACTTCCGCTATCTGCCCGGCCGACGGGCCGGAGGACTGCTGCGCCGTGAGGGGCGGATCGCCGGGGTTGTCGCCGACGGGCCGTCCGGCCGCTGTGCGGTGCGCGCCCGGGTTGTCGTCGGCGCGGACGGCCGCCACTCGCGGATCCGGCGGCTCGCGGGTATCGGGGCGGGCCGGACCGGGCCGAGCGGCCAGGACGTGCTGTGGTGCTCGCTCCGGACGGCGGCGGCCGGGATGCCACCGCCCCGCGAGGTCCGGGTGGTGCGCACCCCGGGCGGCCCGGTGCTCGTCCATGGCGCCTGGCCCGACCGGATCCAGCTCGGCTGTATGCTGCCGCACCGCCGCGGCCGCGAGCTGACCGCGTCCGGTCTGGAGCGCGTCACCGAGCGGCTGGTGCGGGCCGTACCGGAGTACGGCGGGCTGATCCGCGACCAGCTCCGCACAGCGGCCGACCTCGCGGTGGTGGACGTCTTCTCCGCACGCGCCGAGCGCTGGGTCGGCGACGGCCTGGTGCTCATCGGGGACGCCGCCCACACCCACAGCCTCATCGGCGCCCAGGGCGTGAGTCTGGCCGTGCAGGACGCGGTGGTACTGCATTCGGTGCTGGCCGGAGCCCTGGCCTCCGATGACACCGGAGCCGCCCGGCTCACCGCCTTCGAACGGCGCCGGGGACCCGATGTCGCGGCGGTCATGCGCCGCCAGAGCCTCCACAGCCGGGTGATGCACGCCGAGGGCGCGTACGCCACCCGCGTACGCCCCCGGCTTGTGTGGGCACTGCGCCATACGCCGCTCTACCGCCGGGCGCTCCAGCGCATCGCCTATGGCGATCCGTCGATCCAGCTCCCCGACGACGGGGCCCGCGGCTGGGCGTAGCGGCACCGCGGCGGCTGGAATCAGGTGATGCTTTTGATTTCAGCCAGGATGTGGACTCGACAAGCCTAGGGTTGAGGCATGCACACCGTTGTTGTCCTGGCGCTGGACCAGGTGATCCCCTTCGATCTGGCCACCCCGATCGAGGCGTTCTCCCGCACCCGGCTGCCCGACGGCCGCGCCCCCTACCGGGTCCGGGTCTGCGCGCCCACCCCCTCGGTCGACGCCGGGCTGTTCGCCCTCCGGGCGCCGTACGGGCTGGAGGCCCTGGCCGAAGCGGACACCATCGTGCTGCCGGGGGTGGCCGACCCCCGCGCCGCCGTCCCGGACGAGGTGATCGACGCGCTGCGGCGCGCGGCCGCCGACGGCACCAGGATCGCCTCGATCTGCGCCGGGGCGTTCGTCTTCGCCGCCACCGGGCTGCTCGACGGCCACCGCGCCACCACGCACTGGCAGGGCGGCGCGCTGCTGGCCGAGCTCCATCCCGAGGTGGAGGTGGACCCCGATGTGCTCTACGTGGACAACGGCCAGTTCCTCACCTCCGCGGGCGCCGCGGCCGGGCTCGACCTCTGTCTGCACCTCATCCGGCGGGACCACGGCTCGGCCGTGGCCGCCGACGCCGCGCGGCAGGCCGTGATGCCGCTGGAACGCGAGGGCGGACAGGCGCAGTTCATCGTCCACGACCATCCGCCGGTGCCGCGGGGCTCCCAACTGGAGCCGTTGCTGCGGTGGATGGAGGAGAACGCCGGACGGGACCTCACCCTCGGCGACATGGCCGCGCACGTGGGGATGAGCACCCGCACCCTCAACCGCCGCTTCCGCCAGCACACCGGCACCACCCCCCTCCAGTGGCTGCACCGGGCCCGCATCCGGCAGGCGCAGTATCTGCTGGAGTCCACCAGCCACCCGGTGGAGCGGATCGCCGGGCAGGTCGGCTTCGGTTCGCCGACCGCGTTCCGCGACCGCTTCAAGCGGGTGGTGGGCACCAGCCCGCACAGCTACCGCGCAGCCTTCCGGCGCGCCTCCGGCTGACAGCGCGGTTCCGCCTGGTTCCGCCCGGGTCCGGCCGGGGCTCGACGGGGTCCGGCCGGGGCCGTGGCAGGTCGCCGCCGGGTACGGGTCGAGGCGGCCTCGAGTCACGGCGGCGACCATGGACGTTCCCGGCGAGAACAACCGTGAGGAGCGCCGATGGTGTCACACGCAGCCGGACTGTCGGTCGTGGTGCTCGGCGGCACCGGCTCCCTGGGCCGCCAGGTGTGCCGGGCCTTCCAGGGCGCGGGCGCCCGGGTGCTGTCGGTCTCCCGCGGCGGACCGGCCGACTCCGCCGGGCCGCCGGACACCGGTGGCGGCGGGGTGGCTCAGGTCCGGCTGGATCCGGCCCGCGCTGTCCCGGGCGAAGCCCTGGCCGAAGTGCTCGCCGGGGCCGCGGCCGATGTGGTGGTCAACGCCGCGGGGCTGGCCGGGGACGGCACCGAGGAGCAGCTCACCGCGGCCAACTCCCGGCTGGTGGACGCCCTGGTGGAGGCCGCGGCCTCGCTGGAGCGCCGCCTCCGTCTGGTCCAGCTGGGCACCGTCGACGAGTACGGGCCGGTCTGCCGGGGCGTGGGCATCACCGAGGATCTGCCGCCCTCGCCGGTCAGCCCCTACGGCCGGAGCAAGCTGCTCGGCGCGCAGACGGTGCTGCGCGCCACCCGGGCCGGGGCGGTGGACGGCACGGTGCTGCGGATCGCCCATGTCTTCGGCCCCGGTGCGCCCCGCGGCAGTCTGCTGGGCACGGTCGCCCACCATCTGGCGGTCCGCCGCCCGGCCGCGCTGCGGCTGGGCGCGCTGGACGGGCGGTGGGACTTCGTGGACGTCCGCGATGTGGCCGCCGCGGCCCTGGCGGCGGCCACGGCACCGCGCGCGGTCGGACAGGTCGTCAACATCGGCGGTGGACAGGCGCTGGGCGTACGACGGCTGGTCGAGCGGATGATCGTGCTCAGCGGGTATCCGGTGCCGCTGGTGGAGGACCCCGGTACGGTCACCGGCTTCGGACCGGGTCCCGACTGGCAGCGGGTGGACATCTCCCGGGCCCGGCTGCTGCTGGGCTGGCGGCCCAGGCAGCGCACCGCCCGCTCGCTGCGCGACCAGCTCACCGCGGCGGGTGTGCCCGAGCGGGCCGGGGCGTTCGCCCGGGTGGTGAGCCCCTCGTGGGCCGCCGCCCTCGAACGCAGAGCCGCTCCCGAACGCAGGGCCGCCCTCGAACGCAAAGGCACCCGCGAACGACGCGGCGCCACCGACCGAAGCCGCACCCCCGAAGCCACCCCCGGCATCGCCCCGCCGCGGGCGGCCACGGGCACTCCCCGGTGGGCGGCCGATTCCGCCGGACGGGCCGGGGGCCCGGGACGGGTGGCGGTGGAGCGCCCGTGATGGACCTGGGTCTGGCGGGGCGCACCGTCCTGGTCACCGGTGCCACCGGCGCCGTCGGCCGTGCCGCCGCCCGTGCCTTCGCGGAGCAGGGCGCCCGGGTGGCGCTCGCCTACCGCCACCGGCGTGACGCCGCCGAAGAACTGGCCGCCGAACTGGCCGGGCCGAACGGCGGCCGCGCCTTCGCCGTGCCGTACGCGCTGGAGGATTCCGCCTCACCGCGCTGGGTGGTGGCCGCCGTCGAGGAGCGCTGGGGCGGACTGGACATCCTGGTGGCGAACGCCTGGCGGTGGGGGGTGCGGCAGGCCCCGGGCGCCCGCTTCGAGGAAGTGAGCGAGGAGGACTGGCTGCCGGTCGTCGCGGACAACCTGACCCCCGCGATCCGTACCGTCCAGTGCGCGGTCGCCGGGATGCGGAAGCGGGGCAGGGGCCGGATCGCGCTGGTGGCCCCGCACCCCGCGCTGGTCGCCGGTCACGGCCGGGAGTTCCACGGGGTGGCCCAGGCCGGGCTGCACGGTCTGGCGCGCGGGCTGACGGAGGGTGCGGGCGGCGACGGAGTGCTGGTCAACGCCGTCTGCGCGGGCCCCTCGGCGGCGGCCGGGGAGACGAGCGCGCCCGGGGACATCGCCCGGGTGCTGCTGTTCCTCTGTTCGGCGGCCAATGCCGCCGTCACCGGCCAAACGCTCACGGTCGCGGGCGCCCGCTGACGGACCGGGCGGGAACCCACCCGGCGGGCGGCCGCCCGGCGCCGGACCGACCGGTCCGGCCTCGCTCGACATTCCGGAGGAGACTGTGCGCGTCCTCTTCACGACCTGGGCCTCCGGCGCCCATCTCGTCCCCTTGGTGCCGCTCGCCCGCTCGCTGCTGGCGGCCGGGCACCAGGTGCGGTTCGCGGTGCCGTCCGGCTGTGCGGCGGCCGTCGCCCGCACCGGTCTGGTCCCGGTCCCGGTCGGCTCGCTGCCCCCGGCCGCGACCAGGGTGGCGGCGGCCGCTCGCCGCCCCTCCGGCCACTGGCCCGCCGACTGGCCGGTGCGGCCCGCCGTGCTCACTCCGGAACAGCACGGCGTGCTGCGCGCGTTCGGCGACCGGCAGGTGCGGATCGCCGAGGGGATGGCCCAGGGCCTGGTGGCCTTCGCCCGCTGCTGGCAGCCCGATCTGGTGGTGCACGACGCGAGCGCGTACGCGGGGACGGTGGCCGCCGCGGCGCTGGGAGTGCCCGCGGTCGGCCAACTCTGGGGCGGCGCCGCCGTGGTGCGGCTGGAGCGGCACCGGCTGGAGGGTCCGCCGCTGCCTGGCTACGCCCGTCTGATGCGGCGTTACGGGGCCGACCCGGAGCGGGAACCCGATCTGTGGCTGGACCCGTGCCCACCGAGCCTGGCGCTGCCCTCGCGGTCCCGACGGCTGCCGGTGCGCTTCGTCCCCCTGGACCTCCCGGCCGAGCCGGTGTACGGCGCACCGTCCGTGCCGCGGCCCACCCCGCCGCCGCCCCGGGCGGCGGCCCCCGCGCCGTACGGACGCCGTCCGTACCGCCCGGTCCGGTCCGGCCCGGTGCGGGTCTGCGCCGCCTGGGACGACGCGGCGGGCCCGCCGGAGGCGGTGCGGGCCGCGCTGCGGGTGGCCGAGTCGCGAGGCGTGGAGGTGGTGCGGGTGGGCAGCGCCGCCGAGGGGCGGCCGCCCGCCGGGCCGCTGCACCGGGCGCTGTCCGGCTGCGGTGCGGTGCTCCACGCCGGCGGCGGTACGACGCTGGTGGCCGCGGCGCTCGCCGGGGTGCCGCAGCTCGTGGTCGCGCCCCGGCTCGAACAGCAGCTCAACGGGGCGCGGTTGGCCCGGGTGGGCGCCGGGGTGCTGGTGCCGGCCGACGCTTTCGACGGTTCGCCGCGCACGGCGACGGCGGCCGGGGCCCGGCTGGCCCGGAATCTGTTCGCGCTGCTGGAACAGCCCTCGTACGCCGCGGCGGCGCGCACGCTGCGCCGGGAGGCGCTGGCGATGCCCGGCCCGGACGACGCGGTCGGGGTGGTGACCCGGCTGACAACGCCCCCGGCGCCCCCGCGCCACGCTACGGGCCGTCCCCAGGGGGGCGGGTCCCGGGCGGGCGGGTCTCAGTCAGGTGGGCCTCGAGGGGAGGGCTCCGCCACGGACCGGGACGGCCCTCGCCGTACCGAGTAGCCGCGGCCGCGCCATGACCATGGGCATGCGAAAGGCCCCTCACCGAGGTGAGGGGCCTCACACATGTCTGTGCGCCGCCAGGGACTCGAACCCCGGACCCGCTGATTAAGAGTCAGCTGCTCTAACCAACTGAGCTAGCGGCGCCTGCTGACGTAGAAGACCTTAGCACCCGGATCGGGCTGCGTGAAAATCGATATCCCTCAGCCCGGAGAAACGGCGGGAGCGCTGGTCACAGGGGTGGCACCACGCTCGGAACCGACCGTGCGGGCGGCTCGGACACACGCCCACAGCAGCACCTCGGGACCGGGCAGCCACGGGTTGCGTACATCGGGGGCCACCAGCCAGCGCGGGGCCGGTGGAGTGGCGGTGTCCCCGGCGGGCTCCGCGGCGGGCGGATCCGGGGGGAACAGCGGGGGAACGGTCACCGCGTCGCCCCAGCCGTAGCAGAGCAGCGGGGGAGCGGCGGCGCCCCACTCCTCCCAGCCGAGCAGGGCGGGCAGCCGCTGGGCCGCCCCCGGGGTGGCGAAGAGCATGACCCGGCCGCCCTGGGCGGCCACCGGCCCGGTGCCCGGGCCGTCCGTCCATAACCGGCTCACCACCCGGCGGCCGAAGAGCGCGTCCATGCTGACCACGTCGAACGCCGTACCGCAGGGCAGGGCCACGGACGCGGACGGATGCTGGGCCCACAGCGCGTGCACATCGCGGGGGGAGTGGCTGGCCGAAGCGAGCCAGTCCGCGCCCGCCGGGGTGACGAACGCGGCGGTGTGCTGTATTTCCCGAGGCCATCTGCTCATGTTTCTACCTTTACCGTCGGTACGGACGGCGTAGGGGGATGAGACAAAACCGGGACAGGGCGGCACAAGATGGAGTACCTTCCGCCCGCATATGCCCCCGGCTCATGATCGCGGCCCCGGGAGCGCTGTCCCCTCCGCACCGTGGGGCACAACCCGCACATCAGCCACCCCTCCTTCACCGCGGACGCCTCGACCGTCAGTCCGACGGGTCGCCGCCCCGCATCAGCTCCCGGCCGAACTCGACCATCTTCTTGGCGTAGTCCTCCGTCCACTCCGCACGCTCAGCGATCACGGCCGGGGTCAGCCGGTCGAACCTCCGCGGGTCGGCGAGCTGGGCGGCGGCCATCGCCTGGAACTCCATGGCGCGGTCGGTCGCCGCGCGGAACGCCAGCACCAGCTCGGTGGAGCGGGCGAGCAGCTCCCGCGGGTCCTCGATCGACTCCAGGTCGAAGAAGTGCGCCTCGTCCTTGACGGCGGCGGCCGGCTCGAAGAGCAGCGGTGCGGGTTTCAGCCGCCGGGACGCGGTGCCGTGCGGGCCTTGAGCCGGATCCGGCTCGGGCATGTGATCGCTCCTCCTGGGTTGTGAGACAGGGGCGGTTCGCGGTGCTTCCTGCCCCCATTGTCGCGCGTGAGGCAAGAGCGCCCCCACCGCACGTCGCCGACCAGGGTTTCTCTCCCCACCCCGCCGCCCCGCGAACCATACGGCGGGCAGAACCCGCGGATCGGCTCGTCCCCGGGCCGCCGCCCGGCGGGCCCGCGCCGCCCGTGGACGGCGGGTCAAGGGGCCGTGCGGCCCGGGGTCAGGATCCGGACAGCACCCTACGGCCGCCAGGCCACCCGGTGCTCGGACAGATGCGCCAGCACCGCGTGGTTGGCCTCCCAGCCGTCCGGGAACTTGACCGTGACCCCCAGCTGCACCGGCTCGGTGGACGGATGCTCGTCCAGCAGCTCGGCCACCCCCGCGCGGCAGACGACCACGCAGGCGTGCCGGTGCCGGGAGGTGAGCACACACAGCCGCCCGGTCTCCAGATGGAAGGCCGTGGCGTCCGGCCGCCCCGACAGCGGGTGCAGCACCACCGTCACATCGAACTCACGCCCTTGGAGGCGGTTGGCGGTATCGACGGTGACGCCGGACACCCCGAGCCCGGTGAGCGCCGCCCGCACCGCCGCCGCCTGGTCCCGGTGCGCGGTGCCCACCGCGATCCGGTCCGCCGTGAGCGGCACCGGCTCCTCGGCGCGCTCGCTGACCGCGGCCCCGCCCCGGTCCAGCAGCCGCCGCACCACCTGGGCGACGGCCGCCACCGCCTCCGGGTCGGTGCGCGGGGTGCGGCGGGCGGGCAGCTCCAGCAGGCCCCACCCCGAGACGGCCGCCTCGTCCAGCACCCGGTCCGGCCCCGAGCCGTCGGAGCCGACCCCGAAGCTCAGCCGCCGCTCACCGTGGCCGGTGCCGCTGCGGAACGGGGTGTACGGATAGAAGGCGTCCGAGACCAGCGGCGCGGCCGAGGCGGGCAGCCGCCAGGACACCGGCAGCCGGTGCTGCGGAAGCCGCGGATTGTGCGCGAGCAGCGTGGTCACCGCGCTCGCCGACGGGTCGTACGACAGCCCCGCCCACTGGTCAGCGCCGACCACGCTGAACGGGTCCAGCTGCCCCGGGTCGCCGACGAACAGCGCCCGCTCGAACAGCCCGGCGACGGCCAGCAGCGCGTCCGAGCGCATCTGGTACGCCTCGTCGACGATCGCGTGCTGCCACGGCTCCACGTTCTTGATGTGCGCCCACTTCGCGGCGGTGGACACCACGATGTCCAGCCCGGCGAGATCCGCCACCTTCGCCGAGGTACGCACCGATGGATGCTCGTCGAGCACCGGGTCGTAGGGGCGCGGATCGCTGCTGTGCAGCCGCCCCACCGGAAGGTCCGGATCCGCGGTGGCCAGCCGGTCCACCAGATC
This sequence comes from Streptomyces sp. NA02950, assembly GCF_013364155.1. NCBI lineage: Bacteria > Bacillati > Actinomycetota > Actinomycetes > Kitasatosporales > Streptomycetaceae > Streptomyces > Streptomyces sp. NA02950. Next base: position 5,989,628 of record NZ_CP054916.1, read on the forward strand.
GTCCACCTGGGCGTTGGTCTGCGCGACCACCATCAACGGCCGCCCGGCGGCGGCCAGCTCCCGCGCCGCCCGCACCACCAGCGTCGACTTGCCCGCGCCGGGCGGGGAGTCGACCACCACACCGCGGTCGGCGCCGTGCAGGGTGTCCCGGAGGATCGCGCCGGTGGCGCGCGCCGCCGCGGCCGACGGGTCGAACGGCCCGTCCCCGTGCGCCGCACCGGCGCCCCCGGCCCCACCGTCGACACAGTTTGTGCCGATCACAGATAGTCCTCCTCGGTCACCGGGTCGGGATCGGGGCCCAACATCATGGCTCCCGGTGGGCCGCCGTGGGTCCACGGGGTGCTCTCCGCGTCGGGCAGCTCCGGGCCGCCGCGCGGCGCGTGCTCGAACAGCGTCCAGCACATCCGGTCGCCCGGCTCGGGCACCGAGCCCGGCTCCGGGGTCTTCCCGCGCCCCATGCCGCCGGTCAGCCGCACCACCAGCGCATCCGGTCCGGCCGCGGCCGCGAACTCCCCGGTCTGCGTCCTGCCGTCGGCCATCACCCGGTACAGCTTGACCTGCTCGGGCAGCTGCGGACGGTCCTCGGTGCGCACCGTGACCAGCGGTCGCGGCCTCGGCACCTTCGCATCCGACCAGGCCATCTCCACCTCGGTGACCTCGCCAGCGAACGCCTCCCCGGCCAGCCGCCGCCCCGCCATCACCAACGGGTCGTCCAGCGCCTCCTGGGCCTCCAGCTGCGCCTGCGCCGTCTCCCGCGCGGAGAGCTTCTGCGCCGCCGTCACCGCGTCGTCCCGCTTGGGCTGCGGCGGCTCGCCCGCCCGGACCCGGTCCCGGTGGCCGGTGAACGACCAGCGGTCCCGCTTCCAGCGCTCCGCCACCCGCTCTCCCGGCGGCAGCCCGCGCAGCAGGTCCACGCCGTGCCACAGCGCGTCCCAGGTGGGCCGCAGCTGGGAGGCGATCAGCTCGCGCAGCTCGTTCTCGGCGAGCCGCAGCCGCGCCTCGCCCCCGGCCACCCCGCCGGTGACCTCGGCGCGCGCCGCGTCGTAGCGGGCGATGGCCGGGGCCAGCAGCTTGTTGTCGAACGCCGGGTCGGTGGCCGGGCCCGCGGGCGGGCACAGCAACTGGCCGTCGGCGTCCCGCGCGGACTCCGCCCGCAGCGCGGCCTCCGCGCCGGGGATCCCCTCCGGGGGGTCGATCCAGGCCAGCAGCGAACCCAGGTGCTGGTCCTCCAGATTGCTCTGGCCGGTCGCCCAGTGACGGCCCAGCAGCTCGGTCAGCGACAGCAGCAGACTCGAGCCCGGCACCCGGGACCGCTCGCCGTAGTGCGTCAGCCAGCGGCCGAGCAGCGGCACCCGCGCGGGCGCCGGGAACGGCGTGTCCGGGTCCTGGTCGGCCGTCCGCCGGAACCGCATCGAACGGCCCAGCAGCCGGACGAACGCCACCCCCGCCGCGCTGGGCACCAGCAGCTGCGGGGCGTCCGCGCACAGCTCGACCTGGACCGGCACCTTCTTCCCGGTCTCCGGATCGGTCTCCTTGCGCTCCTCCAGCTCCACATCGTCCGCGTAGGAGTCCAGATGCGGCAGCATCTCCTCGGCCAGCTCGGCGAGGAAGGCGAACCGCAGATCGCGGTTGCGCGGCTGGGGGACGGCCAGCAGCCGCGGCGCGTCCCGGTCGGTGCCCACCAGCGCCCCCAGCGGCGCCCCCGCCTCACCGGCGGTGGTCAGCGGTACGAACGCCAGCGGCCGGTCGGACAGATGGCGGTGGAGCACGGTCGCGACCGGCCGCGCCCGCCCGTCCCGGACGGCTTCCATCCGGGCCAGGGTGGTGATCAGCGACATGCCACCGCCCCGGGCGCGGCGAGCGCTTCGGCGCGCAGGGCCGCCGCACGGCGCAGGGCGTCCACCGCCGGATCGCCGGTGGGCCCGCCGCCGGTCCTCTCGAGGGCGGCCGCCAGCACGGCTTCGACCGTGGTCAGCCCGCCCAGCTCGCCCCGCACCCCGCGGCCCAGCGACTCCACGGCGCCCGCCGCCCGGGACCGCGCCCGGCAGTGGACCGCCAGCTCGCAGGCGGCCAGGCACTCCGGGGCGTAGGCGGCGTCCACCGCGTCCACGGCGGCCGTCAGCTCCTCGACCGGGCGGGTCGCGGTGCGGCCGTCGTCCGCCAGCCGCAGGTCGAAGGTGGTGCCCTCGGGAAGGGTGGCGGCGATGTCCTCGATCCGGGTGAGCCGGGCGAGCTGCCGCCGGGTGACGGACAGCTGCTTGCGCACATCGACCAGTTCGGCCGTCGGCAGGTTGGAGAAGTCCCTGGGGCACACCAGCAGCACCTGGTGGCGCACCCGTGGCGCCCTCGCCGCCCCTCCGCCGTCCGGCTCGGCCTCGCCGACCCGTGCCGCCACCCGCTCCAGCGCCAGCGCGTACACCGCGGACTGCCGGGCGGCCGCGCCCACCTTGGCCGGATCCGCCGAGCCGTCCACCATCGGAAAGGACTTGATCTCGATGACCGACCAGGAGCCGTCGGGGTGCACCACGACCGCGTCCGGTTCGAGGAAGGCGGGGGAGCCCGCCACGTCCAGGCTCACCATCGGATGGTCCAGCAGCGCCCACCGCCCCGCCGCGGTGGCCTCGCGCAGCGCCAGCGCCGTACGGGCGGTACGGCCCTGCGGGCCCGCGGCGGTCAGATCGGGGGTGTCGACCCCGCCGGGCTCGGGCGCGGGCGAGCCGTCCCGCAGCCGCTCGTGCAGCAGCCGGGTCAGCGCCTCACCGCGGTCGGACTTGACCCGGGCCTCGAAGGAATTGCCGCGCTGATGCGCGAACTGGGACTGCCCGAAGTTGGCCGAAGCGCCCAACGCCCGGGCGAGCGCGCCCTTGTCCACCCCCGCGCCGTCCAGCAGCGCACGGCGGCGGCAGCCGGGGTTGGCGGCCAGCGCCGCCAGGGCGCGGGCGTCCATCGGATGTGGAACGGTCTTGGGTCCGCGCAGCTCAGCGAGCCGCTGCCGCAGCGCTGTCACCGGTCTCGGCCGCGGCACCGGCTCCTGCCGCGCCGGGCCTGTCACCGGCGGCACCGTGGTGGTTGCGTTCCCTGTCCGCGCCCCTGCTCTGCTGTCGGGGGATCCGTTCCCGTTCACGTGCCGCAGTCTCGCACTTGTCACTGACATTCGTGGTGCCACCGGTGTTTCCGGTGGCCACGGCGGTCCGCGGAGCGGTCTGCGGGACGGCCTCGCGGGCCGGGCGGAAGCGGGCGCGCAACCGGTCGGTGAGCCGCAGTACGGGCCCCGCGAGCAGCGCCCCGGCCCCCATGACGGCGGCACCGGCGGCCGCGTCCAGGAAGTAGTGGTTGGCGGTGCCCATCACCACGATCGTGATGGTCAGGGGATAGAGGACCGCCACCGCCTTGGCGTACCCGGAGCGGCCGTGCCGCCACAGCGCCACCCCGCACCACAGCGCCCAGCCCACATGGAGGCTGGGCATCGCCGCGTACTGGTTGGTCAGCCCACCGAGCCCGCGCGGTGCGCTCGCCTCGCCGCCCCACCAGCCGTACGAGCCGTACTGGGCCATGGTGTCGACGAAGCCGTGGCCCCCACCCAGCAGCCGCGGCGGGCAGGTGGGCAGCAGGGTGAAGCCGATCAGCCCGATGAGCGTGGAGACCAGCAGCCAGGTGCGCAGAAAGCGGTAGTCGGACGCTTTGCGGCGCTTCCACATCCACACCAGGATCGCCGGGGTGGCCACATAGTGCAGCGAGGCATAGGCGAAGTCGGCCGGTATGCCTATCGAGGCGTGCGCCGTGAAGATGTCGTTCAGCGGCGATTCGAAGTCGATGTTCAGACGCTGCTCGAAGTGCAGGATGGCCAGACCGTGATCCACAGCCGAGGAGACATCACCGCGGGCCAGCAGCCGTCCGGCCGAGTACGCGGCGTACACCACGGCTATCAGGGGCAGTTCGGTCCACCAACGGGGGCGACCGCCCGGCGATGCCCCGGCACGGGGCGCGGAAGCGGTATGGGGCATCCGGACGTTCTCCAAAATGTCAGGCAACCACAACAAGACGCGCGGACAACCGTACGGTGTAGGCAGGACAACCCATGCACCGCCCCCGGAAATGCCCCGGTCGCGGCGGGGACGCCCGTCGCCTTCCTCCCGGCCGACGTGTGCGCGAACGGAAAGACGCCGGGATCGCCCCGCGGGTTGCCTCTGGAACGGGTGAGCGATGATGGGGGCGGCGGACCGGCTGCGGTCCGTACCCGCGTTCGCATCAGGCCGCGGGCGGCGGTGTGCGACGGGGCACGGCGGCGCGCCGCGGTGGTACATCCGCTGAAAGGCACACCCATGGCACCACGCATCCTCCTGGCCCGGCACGGACAGACGGAGTGGTCGCTGTGCGGGAAGCACACCGGCCGCACCGACATTCCGCTGCTCGACGAGGGACGGCGGGGCGCCAAGCTGCTCGGTGAGCGGCTGCACCGCGCGCCGTGGGCCGGGCTGCCGGAGGCCGAGGTGCGTACCAGCCCGCTGTCGCGCGCCAGGGAGACCTGCGAGCTGGCGGGCTTCGGCGACCGGGCCCGGGAGTGGGACGCGCTGCTGGAGTGGGACTACGGCGCCTACGAGGGGCTGACCCCGGACGAGATCAAGACGGCCCGGCCGGGCTGGCTGATCTGGCGTGACGGCGTTCCGGAGGGCGAGGCGCGGGAGGCGGTCGCGGCGCGCGCGGACGCGGTGGTGGAGTGGGCGCGCTCGGCCGACCGCGATGTGCTGGTCTTCGCGCACGGCCACATCCTGCGCACCCTGGGCGCGCGCTGGCTCGGCTACGACGTCTCCTTCGCGTCCCGGATCCGGCTGGACCCGACATCGCTGTCGATCCTGGGCTGGGCCTACGGCGAACCGGCCATCGAGCGCTGGAACGACACCGGCCACCTGGGCTGACGCCGAACGGCGCCGCGACTGCGGTCGGAGACCGCGCCCCGCGGCCTCCGCGGGCCCGCCGCACGGCGGTTGCGTACGCCGCGCCGCGGCCCGGCGGGGGCGCGAGCGTCCGGAGAGCGGGGGCGGCCCCGTGGCCTCCGGCCGTCCGTCGTCAGGCGGTCCCATATGGCTCGTGCGGCCCGGCGCCCTCCGCGCCCTCCGCGCCCTCCGCGCCGGTCGTGCCGCGGCCGTCGTGCCGCGGAGGCCCGGCGGCGGCGTGAGTGCCCGGGGGGCCGGGGCGGCTCTGTGGCTTCCGGTCGTCCGAGGTCCGGCGGTTCCGCATCCGCTCGGGTGGCCCGGCGGTCCGCCGCGCTGCCTGAGATCCGGGTTTCCCGGACGAACCGGGGCAACTCGGCGACCCTCCGGCGGTCGGTAACTCGGCGGGTTCGTACGGCCGGGCGCCCTCCGCGCCCTGCGCGCCGGTCGTGCCGCGGAGGCCTGGCGGCGGCGTGAGTGCCCGGGGGGCCGGGGCGGCGGCTCTGTGGCTTCCGGTCGTCCGAGGTCCGGCGGTTCCGCATCCGCTCGGGTGGCCCGGCGGTCCGCCGCGCTGCCTGAGACCCACCGGCGTTCCGAGCGCCCCGGAGGGCGCGGCGGCTCCGCGTCCCAGGGTCCCGGCGGCCTCGGCGGATCAGGCTCGGCGCGGGCGTGCCGCGGGTGCGGGGGACATTGCCGGGGCGCGGCGGTCGGCGGCCTCGTAGCGGTCCAGGAAGTCCGCGACCGATGGCTCGCTCCCGTGCGGGCGCAGCCGCCGCGCGGTGTTGTCGAGCATGCGCCGGATCCGGGACGAGGTGACCTGGTCCATCAGCCGCAGGGCGCGGCCCGCCGCGGCGGCGGCCTCGTCAGGTGTGCCGTGTTGTGCGAGGTCGGCCGCCAGCTCGGTGGTGAACAGCGCGATATTGCGGGTGAAGTGCGGGTCCTGGAGGGCGACCGCGCGGCGCGCGTGGTCGGCGGCGCGCCCCCAGTCGCCCAGCGCCGACCAGCACTGGGCCTCCAGGCCCTCCAGCTCCGCTTCGCCGTAGAAGCTCATCCACTCCGGGTCGGCGTCCGACGGGCCGCGGCCGAACAGGGTCTGGGCGCGCAGCAGGGCGCCCTCGCAGCCGCCGCGGTCGCCGAGCCAGGCCCAGCCGCCCGCCTCGCGCAGCGCCAGCAGGGACAGCAGCCGCGGGGAGGAGAGCCGTTCGGCGACCCGCTGGGCCGCCTGGGCGGCCCGGACCGCCTCGCGGGGGCGGCCCGCGTCGCGCGCCAGGAAGGCGGTGTTGCAGAAGGCGTGGGCCTCCAGGCCGGGGTCGCCGCTGACCCGTGCGGTGGCCAGTGCCTCGGCGTAGTGCGAGCGGGCGTCGGAGAGCCGGCCGGAGTCATGGGCCAGCCAGCCCGCCGAGATGGCCAGTTCACCGGCGCCCGCGTAGAGCCGGGCGGCGACGGAGCGGCTGTAGCCGCCCGCGTCCAGCAGGGCGTACGCGGCGCTCAGCGGTTTCGCGGTGTGGGTGTAGAGGGTGTCCGCGCCGTGCCGGTCGTCCAGCACCCGGATCCGGCGCACGGCCTCCTCCACGGCGGCGGCCTCCGCCTCGCCCACCCGGTGCCCGGACCGCCGGGGCGGGGGGACGAGCGGGGTCGCGGCCGCGGCGGCGGCCGCCGCCCCACTGGTCATGAAGGCACGGCGTAGCAGTTCGCTCTCCTCGGAGACGTCGACGGATGCCCCCGCCCCGGGTGCGGGCGCGGGGACGGGGCCCGCGCCGTGGCCGCGGACCGACTCCCGGGAGGCGAAGCCCAGATCGGTCAGGGAGCGGCCGGGGAACATATGGCGGAAGACGCGCTCGTACGCGTAGTTGGGGCAGCGGATCGCCCCGGACTCGACCCGGCCGACGTAGCGGGCGTCGCAGGAGACCTGTTCGCCGATCTCACGGGCGGCGCGGCGTACGGAGGCCGCGAACTCGGCGGCGGAGAGCGGTCCTCGCAGCCGCCGGAACGCGGTGTTCGGGCGGGGGGACGGAGGATCCGGAAGCGGCGTCATGTGCAGCCTCTCCCTTGGGTACTGCCAGGTGGGCGGGGGAGAACCGTACCGGCTGCGAGATACACGACACCCGGAGAATTCCAGCAATTGGGACATGTCGCCCTCGATCTGCCATGAACTGCCATCCTTTACGGCGGCATTCGGCCGTAGCCGTTGACGCCGCCCGCGCGTTGAACCCTTGCAACCCGATGAAGAGGGAGGCCGGAGTGGACATCAGCCGCTCGCGGACGACTGCCCAGCATCCGCTGCGCACCGTTCACCATTCCCCGCGCCAGGACTGCGACCTTGTCACCGTGCCCGCCCGTCAGGGGCTGGAGGCGGTGGACATCCTGCGCCGTGCGCGCGACGGCCTCGGCCCCGTACTGCACGACACCGTCTGCGACACCCTCGGCTTCCTGGTGCCGCCCGGCACCGCGGACGGCTGGGACCTGCCGGGCAGTGCCTGTACCCAGACCGCCGGACGCGGGATCCGGATAAACGCCGTCACCGAACCCGCTTCCGGGATCCCGCCCCGCGTCCCGGACGAGCCCCCCGGCCTCGGCACCGGCTGGCTGGTGCCGCCGGACGCCGCGTACACCGTCGCCACCGACCCCGCGGAACTGCGGGCGGCGCTCGGCGAGGCGGCCCGCACCATCGAGGCCGTCGACCGCTGCCAGTGATCCCGTGGTTCCCGTGAATCCCGTGGTTCCCGTGGTTCCCGTGGTTCCCGTGGTTCCCGTGGTTCCCGTGGTTCCCGTGGTTCCCGTGGTTCCCGTGGTTCCCGTGGTTCCCGTGGTTCCCGTGGTTCCCGTGGTTCCCGTGGTGTGGTTCCCGTGGTTCCCGTGGTTCCCGTGGTTCCCGTGGTTCCCGTGGTTCCCGTGGTTCCCGTGGTTCCCGTGGTTCCCGTGGTTCCCGTGGTTCCCGTGGTTCCCGTGGTTCCCGTGGTTCCCGTGGTTCCCGTGGTTCCCGTGGTTCCCGTGGTTCCCGTGGTTCCCGTGGTTCCCGTGGTTCCCGTGGTTCCCGTGGTTCCCGTGGTTCCCGTGGTTCCCGTGGTTCCCGTGGTTCCCGTGGTTCCCGTGGTTCCCGTGGTTCCCGTGGTTCCCGTGGTTCCCGTGGTTCCCGTGGTTCCCGTGGTTCCCGTGGTTCCCGTGGTTCCCGTGGTTCCCGTGGTTCCCGTGGTTCCCGTGGTTCCCGTGGTTCCCGTGGTTCCCGTGGATCCCGTGGATCCCGTGGATCCCGTGATCCGGCGGCTCCCCGATGAGCTCCGCGACGGCCGCTGTCGGTGGCCGGACGCATACTGGGCCCCATGGCGAGAGGCACACACAAGCGAGCGGCGCACGGGCGCGGAGCGGGCCGGGGGCGTACCCCCGAGCCGGCCGCGGCACCCGTGGACGGGGGGCTCGCCGAGCTGGTGCCGGACCGCGACCACCCGCGCGCCTTCACCCTGCTGCTGGACGGCAGACCGCAGTCGTATGTGGATCTCGACGACCCGGCCCGCCTCGGCTTCGAGTACCAGCGCCGGTTGGGCCATATCGCCGATCTCGCGGCCCCGCCCGGCCGTCCGCTGCACGTCGTCCACCTCGGCGGCGGCGCCTTCACCCTCGCCCGCTACATCGCGGCCGCCCGTCCCCGCTCCACCCAGCAGGTCATCGAGATCGACGCCGCGCTCGTCCAGTTCGTCCGGCGCGGGCTGCCGCTCGATCCCGGCGGCCGGATACGGGTGCGCTCCACCGACGCGCGCGCCGGGCTCGCCAAGGTTCCCGACGGCTGGGCCGACCTGGTCATCGCGGATGTCTTCGGCGGCGGCCGCACCCCCGCCCATCTGACCAGCGTGGAGTTCCTCGGCGAGGTACGGCGCGCCCTGCGCCCCGGCGGGGCCTACGCCGCCAATCTCGCCGACGGCCCGCCGCTGGCCCATCTGCGGTCCCAGATCGCCACCGCCCGCGCGGTGTTCACCGAGGTGTGTCTGACCGCCGACCCCGCCGTGCTGCGCGGCCGCCGCTTCGGAAACGCGGTGCTGCTGGCCGCCGACCGGGAGCTGCCGCTGGCCGAGCTCACCCGCCGCGCCGCGAGCGACCCGCATCCCGCCCGGGTCGAACACGGCCGGGCGCTGGCGGACTTCACGGGCGGCGCGGCCCCCGTCACCGACGCCACCGCCGGGCCCTCCCCGGCCCCGCCGCCCGAGGTCTTCGACTGAAGGCCCCGGCCGGAGGCAGGGAACGGAGACGGGGTCAGCAGGGACAGGGACAGGGTCAGGGCTCGTCCACCCGCACCCGGGGCGGACCGTCGTGCCAGGTACAGAAGACCGAGGTGGTGTCCGCTCCCGAGACGAAGTCCACCCGGATCCACTGGGCTTGCTTCCACACCTGCATCCGCCAGCCGCTGTCCGGGGTGGCCGAAACCAGATCCGCCCAGGAGTCACGGATGTCGAAGACCACCCGGCCGCCGCGCACCGGATAGCTGCGCACGTTCCCGCCCTCCTCCGGCTTCGGCTCCTTCGTCGGCCGCGGTTCGGGGTCCGGCTTCGTATCGCGCGCGGGCGGCGCCGAGGAGCGGCCGGGCGACGGGGGAGTGGACCGCGAATCCGACGGCGGCGAGGGCGGATCGGGCCGGTAGGTCGAGGAGGCCCGCACCTCCGTCGTCGACCGGTCCTCGCCCGCGATCGTCAGCGCGCGCGGCGGGTCGTACGCCGTGCCGGTCAGCACCGTACGCACGCCGTACCAGGACAGCGTGACCGCGGCTCCCGTGGCCAGCACCCACGCCAGGGCTTGGACCAGACCTCGTTGCATTCCCCCCATCCTGCCTCACCCGAATGGCGTACGGTGCCGCCCATGGCAAGTGTGCTCGTCGTCGAGGACGACCAGTTCGTGCGCTCGGCCCTCATACGGCAGCTGTCCGAGGCGTCCCACACCGTCCGCAGTGTGGGTACCGCCCTGGAGGCGCTGCGCGAGGTGGCGCAGATCGGATTCGACGTCGTCATCCTGGATCTCGGCCTGCCCGACCTGGACGGGGCCGAGGCGCTCAAGATGCTGCGCGGGATCACCGACGTCCCGGTCATCGTGGCCACCGCGCGGGACGACGAGGCCGAGATCGTCCGGCTGCTCAACGACGGCGCCGACGACTACCTCGTCAAACCCTTCTCCGTGGCGCACCTTTCGGCCCGGATGGCCGCGGTGCTGCGCCGCTCCCGCACCCCCGCCGCCGGTGAGCCCCCGCCCTCGGGGGTGCTGCGGGTCGGCGGGCTCACCGTCGATCCGCTGCGCCGTCAGGCCGCCCTGGACGGCATCGGACTCGACCTCACCCGGCGCGAGTTCGACCTGCTGGCCTTCCTCGCCGGACGCCCCGGCGTCGTGGTGCCCCGCAAGGAACTGCTCGCCGAGGTCTGGCAGCAGTCCTACGGCGACGACCAGACCATCGATGTCCATCTGTCCTGGCTGCGCCGCAAACTGGGGGAAACCGCCGCCTGCCCCCGCTATCTGCACACCCTGCGCGGTGTCGGGGTCAAACTGGAGCCACCCGTACAGGACGGGGCGAACGGGGCACGCGGCGAGAACGGCGAGACCGGTGACGTCCGGGAGCATCGGGAGCGCCGGTGAGATGGGCCCTGGTCAAGGTCTGCCTGGCCGTCACCGCCATGGTCGTGGTCGCCTTCGCCGTGCCGCTCGGCCTCGTCGTCAAGGAGCTGGCCCGCGACCGGGCGTTCGCCGACGCCGAGCGGCAGGCCGCCCAGATCGGCCCGGCGCTCGCCATCACCACCGAACGCGCCCGGCTCCAGCGCGCCGTGGCCAGTACCCAGGCGGGCGGGGACGGCCGGATGGCGGTCCATGTGCCCGATGTGCCGGGCAGTCGCGGCAGCGGCTACGACCTCGGCCAGAGCCGCGCGGACCGGAGCGCGGTGGCCACCGCCCGCAGGCTGGGCCGGTCCTCCGTCTCCGAGGCCCCCGGCGGCTACACCCTCCTCCAGCCCACCGCGCTGAGCACCGCTCAGGTCGCGGTGGTGGAGGTGTATATGCCGCGTGCCACGGTCACCAGCGGGGTGGCCGCCTCCTGGCTGGTGCTGGCCGGGGTCGGCCTCGCCCTCATCGTCGGCGCCGTGGCCACCGCCGACCGGCTCGGCACCCGGCTGGTGCGCCCGGCGAAGCGGCTCGCCGGGGCCGCGCACGATCTGGGCAAGGGCGAGCTGGGGGTGCGGGTCCCCGAGGAGGGTCCGGCCGAACTCCGGTCCGCCGCCGTCGCGTTCAACTCCATGGCCGACCGGGTGGTCCAGCTTCTGGCGGGGGAGCGAGAGCTGGCCGCCGACCTCTCCCACCGGCTGCGCACCCCGCTCACCGTCCTGCGCCTCAACGCCGCCTCCCTCGGCGACGGACCCGCGGCCGACCAGACCCGGGCCGCCGTCGCGCAGTTGGAGCGCGAGGTCGACCAGATCATCCGTACCGCACGGCAGCAGAAGACCCACGCCCCCTCGGGCTGCGATGTCTCCGAGGTGATCCGGGAGCGGATGGACTTCTGGTCCGCGCTCGCCGAGGACCAGGACCGCACCGTACGGCTGGCCGGGGTCGACCGCACCGTCCGCGTCCCGGTCGCCCGTCCCGAACTCGCCGCCGCCGTCGACGCCTTGTTGGGCAATGTCTTCCGGCACACCCCCGAGGGCACCGCGTTCGCCGTCGACGTCCACAACGGCGAGGACAGCGTGATCGTGCTGGTCTCCGACGCGGGTCCCGGGATCGAGGACCCGGAGGAGGCGCTGCGCCGCGGCCACGGCGACGGCGGCCCCGGCTCGACCGGGCTCGGTCTGGACATCGTGCGCCGGGTCGCCGAGTCCACCGGCGGCGATCTGCGCATCGGGCGTTCGGTGCTGGGCGGCACCGAGGTACGGGTCTGGCTCTCGCTCCGCGGTGACGGGACGGCGGAGCGCGAACGGCGCGGCAGCCGCCGCCGGGCCCGGCTGAAGGCGCGCTCCCTCACCGGGCGGCTGACCTCGCGGCTGCCCGGGGGCTGACGTCCGGACGGTGGGCGGGGCGCGCCTCAGGGGCGCGGCTGGGGGCCCGGCTTAATCGGCTCCGATGGGCTCCTTAAGGGCGTCATAAGAAGCGCACCCCGCGCCCGGGAAGGGGCTTTTGCGCCTTTCGGCCCCGCTAGCGTGCTGCCCGCACCACCACCCCCCACCCCCGCACGCAAAGGCAGGCAGCTGATGAGCACTACGCACCGTCGCACGGTGAGCCGGACCGGCAAGGTGATCGGCGCGGTGGCCGCCGCCGCGGTGGCCGGCGGCGCGGCGTTCGCGCTCAGCGGCGCGGCGAACGCCGGAACCGTCGCCGACGAGAAGCACACCGCCACCGGGCAATCGGCCGTGAAGACCAAGAAGGCCAAGACCAAGAAGGCGGCCGCGGGCTTCGCCCCGTACGTCGACACCTCGCTCTCGCCCGCCTTCGACCTGGTGGGCGCGGCCAAGAAGACCGGCGTCAAGGAGTACAACCTCGCCTTCATCACCTCCGGCGGCGGCTGTACGCCCAAGTGGGGCGGTGTCACCGACCTCGGCAGCGACGTCGTGGCCGGGCAGATAGGCAAGCTGCGCGCGGCCGGTGGCGACGTCCGGGTCTCCTTCGGGGGCGCCTCCGGCTCCGAACTGGGCCTGGCCTGCACCTCGGCCGACCAGCTCGCCGCGGCGTACGGCAAGGCCGTGGACACCTTCAAGCTCTCCAAGGTCGACTTCGACATCGAGGGCGCCGCACTGCCGGACACGGCCGCCAACACCCGGCGCGCCAAGGCCATCGCCGCGCTCCAGAAGAGCCACCCCGGCCTGGACGTCTCCTTCACCCTGCCCGTGATGCCGACCGGCCTCACCCAGGACGGCGTCAAGCTGGTCGCCGACGCCAAGAAGAACGGGGTGAAGGTCTCCGCCGTCAACATCATGGCGATGGACTACGGCGCCTCCTTCAACGGCGACATGGGCCAGTACGCGATCGACGCGGCCACCGCGACCCAGGGCCAGATCAAGGGCGCCCTCGGGCTGAGCGACCAGGCCGCGTGGCAGACCGTCGCGGTGACCCCGATGATCGGCGTCAATGACGTCGCCACCGAGATCTTCACGGTGGACGACGCCAAGCAGCTGGTGGACTTCGCCAAGTCCAAGAAGCTCGGCTGGCTGTCCATGTGGTCCGCGACCCGTGACAAGCAGTGCCCGGGCGGCACGCAGAACTCCGCGTCCCCCACGTGCAGTTCGGTCGAGCAGCAGGAGTTCGCGTTCTCCAAGGCGCTCGGCGCCTACAAGCGCTGACGCCGGAGGACACCGGACGGACACCGGAAGAACCGACCGGCCCCCGGGGCGCTCCCCGGGGGCCGGCGGGCGCTACGGATGGTGCTGCCGCTCCCGTTCGAACTCCTCGCGCGTGGGCTTGGCGATCTGGCCGTACTCGCCGAAATAGGCGCGGGAGAGCCGGACCCGCAGCCGCTCCTTGAGCGTCAGCTTGCGTTCGACCCCGGACTCGTCGACAGCGGGCGGCAGCTCCAGCGGCTGGTACTGGTCGAAGGAGACCAGGGTGTACCGCTCGGCCTGCGTCAGCGGCTTGTGCACCTCGACGTACTCACCGTGCGGCAGCCGCTGGATGACTCCGGTCTCCCGGCCGTGCAGCACCTTCTCCCGGTCGTGCCGCTGGAGTCCCAGGCAGATCCGCTTGGTGACGAGGAACACCACGACCGGCGCCAGGAAGAAGGCGATCCGGCAGGCCCAGGTGATGGTGTTGATCGACAGATGGAAGTGGGTGGCGACGAGGTCGTTGCCACCGCCGATCAGCAGCACCACGTACAGGGCGACCCAGGCGGCGCCGAAGGCGGTGCGCGTCGGGGCGTTGCGCGGACGCTCATTGAGGTGGTGCTCGCGTTTGTCCCCGGTGACCCACGCCTCCAGGAACGGATAGAGCCAGATGACGAGCAGCACCATCGGGAAGATCATCAGCGGGATGAAGACGCCGAGGACGAGCGTATGGCCCCAGAGGTTGATCTCCCAGCCCGGCATCAGCCGGATCAGTCCCTCGGAGAAGCCCATGTACCAGTCGGGCTGGGCGTCGGTGGACACCTGGTACGGCACGTACGGGCCGTAGGCCCAGATCGGATTGACGGTGGCGATGGCCGACATCAGGGTCGTGATGGCGAACACCAGGAAGAAGAAGCCGCCGGACTTGGCCACGTAGACCGGCCACAGGGGCGGCCCGACGATGTTCATGTTCTTCCGGCCGGGCCCCGGGTGGTGGGTGTGCTTGTGGTAGACGAGCAGCATCATATGGAGCGCCAGCAGCCCCAGCATGATGCCCGGGATCAGCAGTACGTGCACGGTAAACAGCCGCGGGATGATGATGTCGCCGGGGAATTGCCCGCCGAAGAGGAAGAACGAGATGTAGGTGCCCACGATCGGTACCGACAGGATCGCGCCCTCCATGAAGCGCAGACCGGTGCCGGAGAGCAGATCGTCGGGCAGTGAATAGCCCAGGAACCCGTCGAACATCCCGAGGATCAGCAGTCCGGCGCCGGAAAGCCAGTTGATCTCACGCGGTTTGCGGAACACGCCGTTGAAGAACGTGCGCATCATATGGACCAGCATGCTCGCGATGAAGAGGATCGCCGCCCAGTGGTGGATCTGCCGCATCAGCAGCCCGCCGCGTACGTCGAAGCTGATGTTCAGGGTGGACTCGTAGGCCTCGGACATCCGGATGCCCTGGAGCGGGACATACCGGCCGTGGTAGACGACCTCGCCCATCGAGGGCTCGAAGAACAGGGTCAGATAGACCCCGGTCAGAATGATGATGATGAAGGTGTAGAGGGCGATCTCACCGATCAGGAAGGACCAGTGGTCCGGGAAGACCTTCCGCAGATTGGCCTTGGCCATCTTGAAGAGGCCCACCCGCCCGTCCGCCCAGTCGGCGAGGGCCTCGCCCCTGCCGACGTGTCCGGTCCGGGCGGAGTCGTCATCGTGGACCCGCTGCCGGCGCCCCGGGAATGCTCTCATGGTTCGGATTTACCAGTCCCTCCATCACCCCGCCCGCGTCGGCCGGGCCCGGCTAGCCCCTTTGGCGGAAATGTTGGAGGAAACGTGGGAAGAAACGCGGCATACGCATGGCCGGGAAAACCGGGCGTCGGTCGAACATCCGCTCGGGCTATGTCTCCGGCAGCTCACCCGTCTCCGCCACTCGTGCGTACCAGCGGGCGCTGGACTTCGGGATACGGGCCTGGGACGGATAGTCCACATAGACCGCACCGAAGCGCTTGCTGTAGCCGTACGCCCATTCGAAATTGTCCATGAGGGACCACAGGAAATAGCCGCGCAGATCGGCGCCGTCCTCCAGCGCCTGGTGCGCCGACGCCAGATGTCCCCGGAGGTACTCGATCCGCTCCGGGTCATGAACCCGGCCGTCCGCGTCCGGCTTGTCGTCGTACGCGGCGCCGTTCTCCGTGATGTACAGCGGCACCCCCGGCGCCTCCCCGGTGTAGCGCATCAGCAGCTGGTACAGCCCGGTCGGGTCCACCGACCAGCCCATCTCGGTGCGCCGGCCCGGCGGCTGGTGGAACGCCACATGCTCCGAGCCGGGAAAGGGGGAGTGGGCGCCCGTGCCGTGGCCGTCGTGGCGTACGGCCGGTTCGTCGGCGGGCGGGGCGGACACCAGGGACGGGGTGTAGTAGTTGATGCCCAGCGCGTCCAGGGGCTGATGGATGGCGGCCAGGTCGCCGTCGCGGACGAAGTCCCAGTCGGTGATGAACCGGGTGTCCTCGATCAAGTCCTTCGGATACGCGCCGCGCAGCAGCGGCCCGGTGAAGACGCGGTTGGCCAGCGCGTCGATCCGCCGCTGCGCGTCCAGGTCCTCCGGACGCCCGGTCAGCGGCCTGACCACCGCCGGGTTGAGGCTGATGGCGATCCGGGCGTGGGCGGGCAGCGCGGCACGCAGCGCCTGGGTGCCCAGGCCATGGGCGAGATTGAGGTGGTGGGCGGCGCGCAGCGGGGCCAGCTGCTCGGTGCGCCCCGGGGCGTGCACCCCCGAGCCATACCCCAGGAAGGCGCTGCACCAGGGCTCGTTGAGGGTGGTCCAGAAGTCCACGCGGTCGCCGAGCGCACCGGCCACGATTCCCGCGTACTCCGCGAACCGCTCGGCCGTCTCCCGCTCGGGCCAGCCGCCGCCCGCGGCCGCGCCGCTGTGGAACCGGGTCTCCAGCTCCTGCGGCAGATCCCAGTGGTAGAGCGTCACCACCGGCTGGATGCCCGCTGTCAGCAGCGCGTCCACCAGCGAGCGGTAGAAGTCGAGACCGCGCTGGACGGCCGGGCCGCGGCCGGTGGGCTGGACCCGTGGCCAGGAGACCGAGAAGCGGTACGCGCCCAGCCGCAGCTCGCTCATCAGCCGGACGTCCTCGCGGTAGCGGTGGTAGTGGTCGGCGGCGATGTCGCCGTTGTCGCCGCCGAGTACCTTGCCGGGGGTGTGACTGAAGGTGTCCCAGATCGACGGGGTGCGGCCGTCCTTCTGCGCGGAGCCCTCGACCTGGTAGGCGGCCGTGGCCGCGCCCCACAGGAATCCGGGCGGAAAGGCGAGTGTCATGGAAGCGCTCCCATGCGTACGAGGTGGTGGTCCGGACGGATCGAGCGGGTCAGGTGCGGTGGTGGGCACTCAGCCTTTGACGGCGCCCTGCATGATGCCGCCCACGATCTGCTTGCCGAAGAGGACGAAGGCGATCAGCAGCGGAAGGGTGCCGAGCAGTGCCCCCGCCATGATCACCGATTGATCGGGGATATACCCGCGCCCCAGACCGGTCAGTGCCACCTGCACGGTCGGATTGCCGTTCTGGGTGAGCGCGATCACCGGCCAGAAGAAGTCGTTCCACGCCTGGACGAAGGTGAGCATGCCCAGCACGGCCATGGCCGGACGCGCCGCCGGGAACACCACGTGCCAGATGATCCGCAGACTGCTCGCCCCGTCCATCCGCGCCGCCTCGACCAGTTCCGACGGCAGCGCCTGGAGCAGGTACTGCCGCATGAAGAAGACCCCGAAGGCGCTGACCAGGGTGGGCAGGATGACCGCCTGGAGCTGATCGGTCCACCTCAGCTCGGCGATGGTCATGTACAGCGGCACCACGCTCAGCTGCGGCGGCACCATCATCGTGCCGATGGTGAGCAGCAGCAGCGCGTTCTTGAACCGGAACCGCAGCTTGGCGAAGGCGAATCCGGCGATCGTCGAGAACAGCACGGTCCCGGCCGCGATCGTCCCCGCCACCACCGTGGTGTTGAGCAGCGCCGTGCCCATATTGGCGTCGCTCCAGGCGATCTCGAGGTTTCTGGCGAGGTTTCCGCCGAACCAGAACGGTGGTGGGGTCTCGGCGAGCCGGGTGTTGGTTCGGGACGCGGCGACGGCGGTCCACACCAGCGGGAACAGCGAGCCCGCGGTGAAGAGGATGAGCACGGCGTAGGTCAACCGCCCGCCGTGCAGCTGTCGTCCGGCCCGGCCGCGGCCTCGTCCGGCCGGGGGCGCGGGACGCGGTGCGGACTCCGCCGCGGGGTCAGACGCCGGACGGGACGGCGCGGTGGCGGTCATGGTCCTCCCTCACCTCGTTCTTCGTCACGGGCCTCACCGGCTCTTCCTCAGCCGTCGCGCGATCAGCCAGTGAACCGCCGCGATCAGCAGCAGGAGCAGGAACATCGTCCAGGCGATGGCGGAGGCCCGGCCGAGGTGCAGATTCACCCAGCCCTGCTCGTACAGATACAGCCCGAGCGTCTGGTACTG
This sequence comes from Streptomyces sp. NA02950, assembly GCF_013364155.1. Taxonomy (NCBI): domain Bacteria; kingdom Bacillati; phylum Actinomycetota; class Actinomycetes; order Kitasatosporales; family Streptomycetaceae; genus Streptomyces; species Streptomyces sp. NA02950. The sequence goes on from NZ_CP054916.1 coordinate 6,007,330, forward strand.
GTGGTCGGCGCCACCCGTGGCCCCCGCCGCCCCGTTGAACAGCAGCGGCTCGCCGAAGAGCTGGGTGGCCCCGATGGTCGAGACGACCACCGTGAACAGGATCGTGGGCCGCAGCGAGGGGACCGTGACATGGCGGAACTGCTGCCAGCGCGAGGCCCCGTCCAGCGCCGCCGACTCGTACAGATCGCTGGGCACGGCCTGCATCGCGGCCAGGTAGATCAGCGCGTTGTAGCCCGTCCAGCGCCAGATCACGATCGTGGAGACCGCGAACTGCGAGGCCCAGGTGCCGTTCTGCCAGTCGATCCCATCGAACCCGGCCAGCCCCAGCGCCCAGTTGACCATGCCGTAGTCCCGCCCGAAGAGCAGCACGAAGACCAGGGTGGCCGCCGCGACCGAGGTGGCGTACGGGGTGAGGATCGCGACCCGGAAGAACATCGAGCCGCGCAGCCGGTAGTTGAGCAGATGGGCGAGGCCGAGGGCCATCAGCAGCTGCGGGACGGTGGAGATCACTCCGATGGTGAAGGTGTTCCGCAGCGCGTTCCAGAAGAAGTCGTCCTCCCACAGCCGGGAGTAATTGTGCAGCCCCGCCCACTCCATATGGGTGGGGTCGGTCAGCTCCACCCGGTGCAGTGAGGCCCAGCCCGTGTACAGCAGCGGGAACAGTCCGAAGGCGGTGAAGAAGAGGAAGAAGGGGGCGACGAAGGCGTACGGGCTCCAGCGCAGGTCCCGGCGGTAGCGGCGGCTGCGCCGGACACGGCGGCGCTCCTCGGCGGGAGCGCGCGCCGCGGTGAGCGCGGTCACCGGTCCAGCGCGTTGTCGATGGACCGGACCGCGGCCTTCCAGCCCTCGTCCGCGGATGTGCCCTGCTGGTCGACCTGGAGCAGTCCGACATCGGTGATGTTCTGCTGGATGAGGGAGTCCTTCGGCCCGAGCACCTGGGTGGGGATGCCCTCGGCCGCCGCGCTGAAGAGGGTGCCGATCGGCGCGTCACCGAAGTACGGATGCTTGGCGTCCGCCACCTGCGGCAGATCGTACGCGGCACGGGAGCTGGGGAAGCTGCCCTGCTTCTCGAAGAGCGTGGCCTGCTGCTCGGGCGCGGTCAGCCAGGCGGCCAGCTTCACCGCCTCGTCCGTATGCCGCCCCGCCCTGGGCACGGTGAGGAAGGAGCCGCCCCAGTTGCCGGGGCGGGGCGCGGCGGCCACGTCCCACTGGTCCTCGGCCTTGGCCCCGGCCTTCTCCTTGATGTAACCGAGCATCCACGGCGGGCAGGAGACGGTGGCGAACCGGCCATTGGCGTACGCCTGGTCCCAGGTCTTCTGGAACTGCTGGAGCCTTGCGGTCAGCTTGCCCTTCGCCGCGGCCGTGGCGATGCGCCACGCCTCCTTGACCGCCGGGCTGTCCTCGTAGACGGGCTTGCCGCCGGGGGTGTAGTAGCGCTGGGCGCTGCCGGCGACCGCCGCGTTGTAGACCCCGGCCGCCGAGTCGACGAACGAGGTGCCGTCCGGCGCGTTCTTCTGGTACCGCTTCCCGGTGTCGAGGTACTTCTGCCAGTCGCCCGCCCACAGCCGGGCGACCTTCTCCCGGTCGGTGGGCAGCCCGGCGCGGCGGAAGAGGTCCTTGCGATAGCACATCGCCATCGGGCCGATGTCGGTTCCGAGGCCGATCGTCCGGCCGTCCTTGGTGGTGGATTGCGCCCATTTCCAAGGAATGAAGGAGCCCTTCTTCACCCCCTTCGCCTTCGAAAGATCAATGAACTTGTCCGCCTGGGTGGTGGTGACCTCGTTGATGTTGGCCACTTCGACGGCCTGGATATCGGCGAGCCCGCTGCCCGAGCCGAGGTGGGTGAGCAGCTGCGGGTAGTAGTTCTCGTTCCGCTCGATCGAGGTTTCCTTGATCCGGATGTCCGGGTGCTGCTTCATGTACGCGTCGTAGAGCCCGGCCTGCTTGTAGCCGAAGACCCCGAAGACTCCTATGGTCACGGTGGTTCTGCCACCTCCGGCACCGCGCTTGGAGGAGGCTCCGGCCGGGTCGTCTCCGTCGTCGGCACAGCCGGTCAGCAGCCCGGCGCCGAGGGCGGCGGCGGCCACCAGCGCCACCATCCTTCGTCCGTGTTTTCCTGATCTTCCTGAACTCGTGCGCATTCCGTCCTCCTCGCGCCCTCACGTACCGCTCCCGGCCAAGGGGTGGGCATACGTGGGGCTTTGGGTTGCATCGGCTCGGGGCGGGGAACGTACAGCTTGTGTATGACTCGGGTAGGATGGGAGCGCTCCCAGAATTGATGTGTTGAAGAGTCGCGGCTCCCAGCGGGGGTGTCAAGAGAGCGCGCGAAACAACGCCCCGAATCGCCACTGCTGTTGAATGTCCCTTCGCAGCCGCTCAGGGAGGTGGGGCTGTCGGGTACGTACGGCGGGAGGCGCGAGATGGCAGGAACGCGGCGGCGCGGGGCGGGGCGCGGACGGCCCACGCTGGAGGAGGTCGCGGTCCGCGCCGGAGTCGGCCGGGGCACCGTCTCGCGGGTGATCAACGGCTCGCCGCGGGTCAGCGACCGCACCCGGGTCGCCGTGCAGCAGGCCGTCGCCGAGCTGGGCTACGTCCCCAACCGGGTGGCCCGCGCCCTGGCCGCCAACCGGGCCGACGCGGTGGCCCTGGTGATACCCGAGCCCGAGACCCGGCTCTTCGCCGAGCCCTACTTCTCCGACATCATCCGCGGTGTCGGCGCCGAACTGGCCGACACCGACCTCCAGTTGCTGCTGACCCTCATCCGCACCCCCAAGGAGCGCCAGCGCTTCGCGGACTATCTCGCCGCCCACCGGGTCGATGGTGTGCTGCTGGTCTCCGTGCACGCGGACGATCCGCTTCCGGAGCTGCTGGAGCGGATAGAGATCCCCGCGGTGCTCAGCGGCCGCCGCTCGGCGCACGAGTCGGTCGCGTACGTCGACTCGGACAACACCGGCGGTGCGCGGGCCGCGGTGGAACACCTCGTCGAGCGCGGCCGGTCCACGGTCGCCACCATCACCGGCCCGCTGGACATGTACGTCGCCCAGTGCCGTCTGGACGGCTATCGCGCCGCGCTCCGGGCGGCGGGCCGGGAGGTGGATCCGGCGCTGGCGGCGACGGCCGACTTCACCGAGGAGGGCGGCCGCCGCGCGATGCGCGATCTGCTGGACCGCAGACCCGGCCTGGACGCGGTCTTCGCGGCCTCGGACGTGATGGCCGCGGGCGCGCGGCAGGTGCTGCGCGAGGCGGGCCGCCGGGTGCCGGAGGACGTCGCGCTCGTCGGTTTCGAGGACTCCGCCGTCGCCCGCCACATGGATCCCCCGCTCACCAGCGTCCGGCAGGCCACCGTGGAGATGGGGCGGGCCATGGTGCGGGTGCTGCTGGAGGAGATCGAGGGAGCGGCGGAGCGGTCGGCCGCCCGGCCGCAGCTGGTGCTGCCGACGCGGCTGGTGACGCGCGCGTCGTCCTGAGACCGGTTCGGCCCGGCGGTCAGCGGCTCGCCGACGCCTCCAGCGCCTCGCCGTCGGCCTGTGCCAACGCCCCGCCGCCCGCTTGCGCCAAGGCCGCCTCCAGCCGCTGGATGTGGCGGTGCTGAAGCCGGGCGGTGCGCTGGAGCGACAGGACCGACCGCAGAAACTGGTCCATGTCGGCGGCCCGGGTGAGGATGTCGTCCGGCACCCGTGCGTCGTCCAGACAGTCCGGCGGGTCCTGGCCGAGCACCGCATGCGCCCACGCCCGGGTGACCGGCTTGAACATTCGCGGGTGGTTCGCCACGATCCGGGCCCGCACCGCGAGATCGTTCTCGGCGGCCTCCACATGCAGCCCGTCGTCCTTGTTGCGCGCTCCGAAGAGCGGCTCGTGGAGATGGTGGGCGGTGAAGCCGCGTTCGGCACAGGCGATCCAGAAGTCCCAGTCCTCCCCGGCGCGCATCTCCTCGTCGTAGCCGCCCACCGCCTCCCACACCTCACGGCGGTAGAGCGAGCAGTAGAACATGATCAGACGGCGCAGCAGCAGCTGGGGGTTGTACGCGGGGAGCGCCAGCACCTGGGCGGGGATGTCCTCGTCGTCGGTGAAGGCGGAGACGTCGGTGGAGGCGATGGCGAGGTCCGGATCGCCCTCCAGCACCGCGACGGTCTTCTCCAGCATGGTCGGTTCGATCACGTCGTCGGCGTCCAGCGGCAGGATGTAGCGGCCCTCGGAGGCGGTGATTCCGGCGTTGCGGGCCGCGGACACCCCCGCGTTGGCCTGGCGCAGCAGCCGGATCCGGCGGCCGGGGTTGCGGGCGATCAGGGACTCGGCCACCGCCGCGGTGTTGTCGGTACTGCCGTCGTCGACGACGACCAGTTCCCAGTCCTCGTAGGTCTGGGCCAGCACACTCGCCACGGCCTGCGGCAGATAGCGGCCGTAGTCGTAGCAGGGGATCACCACGGACACGGCCGGACGCGGGGCGGGGCCGGCCCCCGGGAGGCGGGCCTCCAAGGGGCCGCGGTCCGTCATCGTCTTCACCGGGCTCCGGTGGCCGTCATCGAGGACGGGGTGCCGAACCGGGATGCGGCGGCCTTCGAGGACGGGCCGCCGATGGCGATGTTGGAGCAATGCTGCTCGAGCGGCACGATGACAACGTTGGCGTTGTGGGAAGGGCCGGTGGAGTCACAGTGGTTCTTCTGCGTCACACTCTTCAGGTCGCCGAAGATATGCGCGAAGTTCAGGCAGTCGGCCCCGGCTTCCACCTCGTCGGTGAGCACGCCACTGGTGCCGGTCTCGCACTGGTTGCCCTGCTTGACGGGATCGGCGAGGGCGTGGCCGCCACCGAACATCACCGCACCCGCCGTCGCCGTCACCAGCGCGGCCGTTTTGCCGATGTTCATGTAATCCTCCTTACGAGCGCTCCGCGTGGGTCCCCGCGGACGTGTGTCCAACGGGAACCAATGGGGCCAGGGAACGACGGGCCGGCCGACTTCACCTGTCCGGCGCAGCACACTCGGATTCCGTCGTGGATTCCGGTTCAAGCTCCGGTCCGCGGTGGGGCGGATGGACCACCTCCAGCGCGGGCAGCCCCCAGCAGTCCGTGCCCAGGTCGCGGGCCATCGCGGCGAGTCCCTCGGTCTCGATCAGATGCCGGTACGGGACGGCCGGGAACACCAGGCCGTCGCGGTGCAGATCGGCGCGTACCAGGAGCCCCGCAGCGCCCACCGAGTCGACGCGGACCCGCTCTTCTCCGCGCAGCTCGTCGAGGTACATGCGGCCGTAGCCCCTGGGCGGTTGCAGGATCCCGTCGCGCAGCCACCCGTCCCAGTCCAGCGCGTCGGCGCCGGGCCGCAGCACGAAGGTGTTGAGGTCGAACGTCGGGCCGCCGGGCTCGGTGACGCAGTGCGGGACCACGATGTCCTCGCCCGCGCCGAGCAGTCGCTGGACGAGGTCGGACGGGCAGTCGGTCACATCCACGTCGAGCCACAGCACCCACGGTTCGTCGGCGAGCGCCCGGGAGAGCAGGTGGTTGCGGGCCCTGGCCAGCACCGACCGTCGCCGCCGCTGGACGGAGCGCTCCCAGCGGGGCCCGGACAGCCGGTAGCCGAAGTGGCGCCGTACGAGGGTGACCCTGCGGAACTCCGCCCTGAGCGCGGGCAGGGAGTCCTGAAGCAGCTCCCAGGTGCCGTCCTGGCTGTCGCTTTCCAGCAGTCCCATCGAGAGCGCCTCCCGGGGGTAGTCCAGGGCGCGCAGATTCTCCAGATGGCGGGGGAGGAAGGCGGCCGCGTCCTTGACCGGGGTGAGCACCAGGACCGGCGGCCGCTCGGTGGACGCGGCGGGGACCGGGGCGGGAGGCCGTGGTGAGGGAACGCCGACGGACGGCGGGGGCGAAGGTGACGGCGTCTCCGGCTGCGCGTGGAGGACGTCCGCCGGGTCCAACGGCAGCCGCGCCGCCATCTCCCGCACCAGATCGCCGTAGCCTCCCCCCGTCCACACCTGGGTCGCCGCCTCGAAGAGGCTCGCGAAGTGGGGCTCGTCAAAGGTGTTGGAGCCGTGGCGGACGTAGGTGTAGAGCTCGGGCGCGTCCACGGACACCACCCGGCCCGCGCCGACCACCTGCGCCGCGACCGGGGAGTCCTCGCCGCGCCGCAGCGCCGGATAGCGCGGCAGCCCCTCCTTCGCGCAGACCATGGAGCCCTCCCACACCCGCGCCCCGGAGATCCCCAGGGTGCGGCGGGCGGGCCACCAGAGCCGTTCCCGGGCGAGGAAGCAGGAGTTCGCGCCGAGCCCGGCGATCGCCGCCATCTGCACCTCCAGCCGCTCCGGGTCGTACAGATCGTCGTCGTCCCACTGGCACACATACGGCCCGGCGGCCAGGTCCACCGCCACATTGCGCAGTTCACCCAGCATCCGGCCCTCCGGCGGCAGCCGGTGCAGCCGGATCCGGGGTTCGTCGAGCGCGCGGATATGCCGTTCCAGGGTGTCGTCGGCGCTGTCGTCCACGACGACGAGTTCGGACCGGGCGTAGGTCTGGGCGAGGAAGCACCGGATCGCACGCGCGGCCGACGCCGGCCGGTCCTTGGTCACCATCAGGCACGACACCATCGGCGTGGGCCCGCCGGAGGCCCACCGGGCGCGCTGCGCGTCCAGGTCGAACTCGCCCGTGGCGCAAGGCCGCAGCCCCTCACTGGTCCAGAATCGGACCTTCCGGCCCGCCGAGGTCCGCGGCCGGAAGGAGACGTCGTTCGCCCAGCTGCCCGACCAGTGGTGCACGGCGTACGCCTGGCTCAGGTCCACCTCGCGCGCGCCGAACGCCTCCGTCGCGTACGGGCTCAGCACGGGATAGAGGGTCTGCGGTCCGAGGACGGTGATCGAGCGGGCGGACGGGGCGCTGTCGACCGCGCGGGTGAGGAAGTACGGGCCCGTCGCGTCCAGGGGGCCCGGTGCGGTGTGGGCGCCTACCAACTCCCGGTGCACATGCGCCCAGAAGGGGTGGCCGGGCCGCGAGGCGAGGAACGCGTTGCCGACCACGCGTCGCAGCCCGCGTCGGCGCGCCAACGACAGCCGGGTGTGCTCCTCGGGTTCGAGGCCGAGCACCAGCTCACAGTCGGTGAGAAGGTCCGTCGTCGGGCGCAGGCACTCGAAGTCCAGGTCGGCGTAGACCCCGCCGTAGTGGTCGAGCAGGAAGTACCGGATCGCGTCGGCGCGCATGATCGGCTCGGGATAGCCGTCGTAGACCGGCAGGAACCAGGGGTAGTGCTTCTCCAGGAAGGCGCGGTTGTCCGCGTCCGTCCACAGCCGGTACTCCCAGTCGGGATGGTGGCGCCGCCAGGACGCGGCCCAGGCCCGCCATCGGGGCGGTACATCCGTGTCCTTCCATGTCTGGTGGATAAGGGAAGGAATATGGGTTTGGTGGGCCATCCGCACAGTATGTCGGGATGCGGTGGGGCAGCGGCCACGGCGTCACCCACTCGGTCCAAGGCGGACGTGGGGGCGGGCGCCGCCGTCGGGTTCATCGTGGGCCCTCCCGTGGCCGCGGGCGAACGGAAGGGGCCCGATCGTGCCCGGGGTCGCCCGTCTGGGGTGTCCGGGGTGCGGCGGCGGGCCGTCAGCCGCACGTTGGACGCATGACCGAGAGTGAGATCCCGCGTATCACCCGGCCGCCGGTCGTGGTGCTCGGTGTTCAGCCGGGGGACCCCCCCTACCGGCTGGTGGAGGTGGCCGGTGAGCTGGCCGGCAAGGCGCACTCGGTCCTGGACGTGATCGAGATCGCCCGGTCGGTCGGCCTCGACGACGTCGATCTCGACGATCCCGATGTCGTCCGCTGGGTGGGCGGCGACAAGTTCACCTGGACCTCGTGGTGGCCGTATCACCCACCGCCGCACGAGGAGGCCGGCGAGGGGCACGAGAAGCGGCGGCGCGGCAGGCGCGGACGGCAGGAGCGTCCGGAGAGCCCCGAGGGGCGTGAGGGGCCGGAGGCGCGCGAGGGGCGTGGACCCGACGAGACGCACGGCTGACGGTCCTCGAGCGATGGCCCCCAACTGTCAACCCATCGTTGACACTTGGGGGAGCGTCAACCTATGGTTGACGCATGACGGAACCAGTAGGCCTGACACATCCCGTACGCCTCGACGACCTCATCGGGGCCATCAAGAAGGTCCACACCGACGCCCTCGACCAGCTCTCCGACGCGGTGATAGCCGCCGAACACCTCGGTGAGGTGGCCGACCATCTGATCGGCCACTTCGTGGACCAGGCGCGGCGCTCGGGCGCCTCCTGGACGGACATCGGCAAGAGCATGGGGGTCAGCCGCCAGGCGGCCCAGAAACGCTTCGTCCCGAAGAACCCCAACGATCTGTCGGCCCTCGACCCGAGCCAGGGCTTCAGCCGGTTCACCGAGCGCGCCCGGAACGTGGTGGTGGCGGCCCAGAACGAGGCCCGCGCCGCGTCCAACGACGAGATCCGCCCCGCCCACTTGGTCCTGGGCCTGCTGGTCGAGCCGGACTCCCTCGCCGTGACGGCGCTCACCGCCCAGGATCTGTCACCGGACGCCGTCCGCGAGGCGGCCACCGCGGTCCTGCCCCCGGCCCTCGAGCGGATCCCCGACCTCCTCCTCTACGACCAGGGCGCGCGCAAGGTGCTCGAGCTGACGTACCGGGAGGCGCTGCGGCTGGGGCACAACTACATCGGCACCGAACACATCCTGCTCGCCCTCCTCGAGTTCGAGGACGGCTCGGGCCCGCTCACCACCCTCGGTGTCGACAAGGCCGCCGCCTCGGAGCACATCGCCCGTGCCATCGCCGAGATCGCCGCCGCCCGCGGCCAGGAGTGACGCCCGGCCGCCGGCGTCATCGAGATCCCGGGTGGCCGCCGATGGGGTCATGAGGGGGTAAGGAAAAGGCCGCCGTCCTGCTTCTCGCAGGTCAGCGGCCTCTTCGAAGAGGGTGAGTAACGGGACTCGAACCCGCGACATCCTGGACCACAACCAGGTGCTCTACCAGCTGAGCTATACCCACCATGACCGGTGCTTTCCGCACCGGCCGAGAAAAAGTGTACAGGGTCGGCGGGGGTGCTCGCGCCCGGCTTTCGGGGAGCCGGGCACGAGCGGTGGATCATGCGTGCCGGGCGGGCAGGACGTGCTTGGCCGCGATCGACTTCGCCGTGTCCGAGTCCGGGCCGGGCTGGGGCACGAAGACCGCCTCCCGGTAGTAGCGCAGCTCGGCGATCGACTCGTGGATGTCGGCGAGCGCGCGGTGGTTGCCGTTCTTCTTGGGGCTGTTGAAGTAGGCCCGCGGATACCAGCGGCGGGCCAGCTCCTTGATCGAGGAGACGTCGACGATCCGGTAGTGCAGATAGCTCTCGAGGGTGGGCATGTCACGGAGCAGGAAGCCGCGGTCGGTGCTGACCGAGTTTCCGCACAGCGGGGCCTTGCCCGCCTCCGGGACGTGCTCGCGGATGTACGCCAGGACCTGCTCCTGGGCGTCCTCCAGCGTGGTGCCCCCGTCGAGCTCGGCGAGCAGGCCGGAGGCCGTGTGCATCTCACGCACCACCTCGGGCATGGTGACCAGCGACTCGGCGGGCGGCCGGACAACGATGTCCACCCCGTCGCCCAGGATGTTCAGCTCGGAGTCCGTGACCAGCGCGGCCACCTCGATGAGCGCGTCGTCCGACAGCGAGAGCCCGGTCATCTCGCAGTCGATCCACACCATGCGATCGTTCATACGTCTCACCCTACGGGGCGTTCCCGCTGGCCGGGGAGGGTCGGACGGCCCGAAGCGCGTCCCGCCGCCTGCTCGGGCAGGCGTGGGGCGTACGCGTCCGATTCCGGCTTGCCCGGGTCCGTGCCACCGTGCGGATGCGGAGGGTGATGGTGGTGGGCCGCGGAGTGACCGAGCGGCGCGCCGGGGCGCCGCAGCGGCAGGGCGTGCTCGCCCGCGCGCTGCTCGATCATCTCGGCCCGCTCCGGCCGGTCCACCCGCTCGCCCCGCTCCAGCCGCTCCAGCCGGTCCGGCCGCTCCGCGGAGCCGCCCTGCGGCCTGCGGGCGCGGTACGCGGCCCGGTAGGCAGCCGGGGAGGACCCCAGCTGACGCCGGAAGTGGCCGCGCAGGGCCACCGGGGAACGGAAGCCGCAGCGCCCGGCGACCTCGTCGACCGAGTAGTCGGAGGTCTCCAGGAGCCGCTGCGCCTGGAGCACCCGCTGGGTGATCAGCCACTGGAGTGGAGCGCTCCCAGTGAGGGACCGGAAACGCCGGTCGAAGGTGCGGCGGCTCATATAGGCGCGCGCGGCCAGGGCCTCGACATCGAACTGCTCGTGCAGATGCTCGAGGGCCCACGCCACCACCTCGGCGAGCGGATCCGCGCCGATCTCCTCTGGTAAGGACCTGTCCAGATAGCGCTCCTGTCCTCCACCGCGGCGCGGCGGCACGACGAGGCGGCGGGCCAGGGCCCCCGCGGCGTCGGCGCCGTGGTCGGTGCGCACGATGTGCAGGCACAGGTCGATCCCCGCGGCGGTGCCCGCCGAGGTCAGTACGTCGCCGTCGTCCACGAACAGTTCGCGCGGATCCACATGGACGGACGGATAGCGTTTGGCGAGCGTCGGCGCGTACATCCAGTGCGTGGTCGCCGGGCGGCCGTCGAGCAGCCCGGCCGCCGCCAGTACGAAGGCCCCGGTGCACAGGCCCACGATCCGCGCGCCCTCCTCGTGCGCGCGGCGCAGTGCGTCGAGCGCGGCGGCCGGTGGCGGCTGGGTGATCGACCGCCAGGCCGGTACGACGACGGTTCCGGCCCGGGACAGCGCCTCCAGGCCGTACGGTGCGGTCAGTTCCAGTCCGCCAGTCGTTCGCAGTGGCACATCTTCGCCCGCGCACACCAGCAGTCGGTAGCGAGGGACCCCGGCGTCCTGCCGGTCGATACCGAAGACGGAGAGCGGGATGGAACTTTCGAAAATGGGGCCGCCGCTGAACAGCAGCACCGCGACGATTTCTCGTCGCCGGCGTCCGGAGAGCTTGCGCGAGGTCTCCGGTACGGTCGTGGAGTCCTGGCTCATGGCTCTAAGCCCCCCTCGATGGTCGCGTCCTCTCGGTCCTGCACGTTTCCCCTCGGTCCTGAACGGTTCCCCCGCCGGTCATGGCCAAGATCGAATCTACTGTGTCGCGTGTGGTCGCCGTGACCAGTTCACCACCCGCCACTATGTCGACATGACAACTTGGCGCGAAGCATTCGATCACGAAGCGTTGCACTCGTAGCCCTCGCTGTGAAGTGCGCCTAGTGCGGACATCCACTTCGCGTAGGGGGTCAGAACCCCGCACGCCCCTTTCTACGCTGGCCTGAACGCGGTTGAGCACCGCGTTTGCCAAGGGAAGAACTGTGACGCGAAGTTGGCCGAAAACAGCCGGGCGCAGATGTGGAAAAGCATCATGCGCCCGGCGTACGACCCCCTCGTATTTCATCACCACAGGGTGTACGGAGCGCTACGCAGCGCACTGCGCGGTGCGCCCTCAGCCGTGCCGGCCACCCCGGTGGGCGCCGATCCCGGTGCGCCCGTGACGGCCCCGGTGGGGGCTCACCGCGTCCGCGTCCAGCCGGGCCGCCACCCGCTCGTAATGACGCAGCAGGGCGCGGCTGGCGGCGGTCACCGCGGCCAGGCCCGCCGCGGCGGCCAGCGCCGCGCCGAACGGCAGTCCGCACATCAGGAGGACGAGGGGAACCACCGCACAGCTGAAGGACGCCCAGCGGATCACCTCGTTCACCGTCCCGCCCGCCAGGACCGGCGCGGGGACGGCCGCCGGGACGGGCGACGGGAGGCTGGACGGGACGGCCGACGGGGCCGCCGCGTGCCTCGCGGCGGCTACCGCGGCCGAGGACCGCGCGGCGGTCCTGGCGCGGCCCCGGGACCGGCCGCGCGGGATGGTGCCGGGGGCCGCGCCCGGGGTACTGCGCAAGGCGTCGTGGGCGCGGGGCACGGACACGGGCGGGGGGCTCCTCTCAGGCCGCTGACGGGGCACCGGCGGGGGCCGGACCCGGGCGTCCGGCCGGACCGCTGGGGCCCGGTGGCGTCCGGTCGCGGCTACTACAACGCCGGGCCCGCCCCCAGGTCACGCGAGGCGACCGCGGGGCTCGCGCGAGGGGACCTCAGGGTCCCCAGGGGGGACCACTTGGGGCATTGCGTATCGGGCCGCCCTCCGGCATGCTCCGGGGAACGCTTCGGGCGCTCCGCTGCCGAAGCGGCCTCTGGGCAGGCGAGGAATGGCGCCGTACCCTTAGGGGTAAGGGCTTGGAAAGATGAGTCCCGGACGGATTTGGTTCGTTCGATCCCGTCCCCGAGCTCCAGCGGAGCTCCCGTCCCCCGACAACTCCAACCCGAGCCCCCGCCGATTCCCTCCGCACGAGGACATCCTTCGCCGAGACACCGATGGCCGGTCACGAAATCCCCGAACCCGCGGACCGCAAGCGGGTCGCCGATCATATGGCGCACCCCGAAGCGGCGGAAGAAACACGTCATTCCTGCGATCCAGCGTTCCAGCACGGCGTCGTGGTGGGATTCGACGGTTCCACATCGAGCGAGCGCGCCCTCGCCTACGCGATCGGGATGGCCCGGCGCTCGGGCTCCGGGCTGATCATCGTCCACGTGGCCAACCGGCTGCCGACGACGGTGTGGGCGGGCTGTGAGCCGCCCGTCTTCGTCGACGTACCCGATCACCGCACCGAGGTGCTGGGGCTCGAGCTGGCCTGCGCCGATCATCTCTCCGAGGTGCCGTGGATCCTCGTCGAGCGGGGCGGGGACATCTGCCATGAGCTGGAGGAGGTCGGCCGGGAGTACTCGGCCGACGCGATCGTGGTCGGCTCCACCCACGGTCTGGTGGGGCGGCTCTTCGGCTCGGTGGCCGGACGGCTCGCGCGGCGGGCGCAGCGGCCCGTCGTGGTCATCCCCTGACGAGTGCCTGAACATCGCTTGACGATCGTCTGAGTCCCAGTGGATCCCGCTCGAACGACCCTTGAGCCCCTCTCGAGTCGGCGTGCATCCTTGTCGGAGTTCGTCTGGCCTCGTCTGGCCTCGTTCGGCCCTGTTCGGCCGTCCCTCTCGTCGCCCCAAACCGCCGCCGTGGACGGCCGACTGGCCATGCACCAGGAATCGGACACCCCCAACTTCCCCCGGCCGCAGGTGAGATGGCGTCAAGTTCATCTTGACAGTCGATAAATCTACCGGCGCGTAGAGGTGGATTGTGCGTTTGTGAGGGGTACGTACGCATCATTCGCGCTGCCGCGCGGGAAGTGACGGTTCCCGCGCGGCGGCCGCCGCCGGCGGAAGGGCGACGCCGGCCAAGGGAGGCGGCCCCCGCGTGTGTGGTGGCACACGCGGGGGACCGCCGACACCCCAGGACTACTCCACCGTCACCGACTTGGCGAGGTTGCGGGGCTTGTCGATGTCCCGGCCCAGCGCCAGCGCCGTGTGGTAGGCGAGCAGTTGGAGCGGGATGCCCATGAGGATCGGGTCGAGCTCCACCTCGTTGCGGGGTACCACGATCGTGTGGTCCGCCTTCTCCTGCTCCTGGTGCGCGACGGCGAGGATCCGGCCGCTGCGGGCCTTGATCTCCTCCAGGGTCGCGCGGTTCTTCTCCAGCAGGTCGTCATCGGGCAGCACCGCCACGGTCGGCACCTCCGGCTCGATGAGCGCCAGCGGTCCGTGCTTGAGCTCGGAGGCCGGGTACGCCTCCGCGTGCACGTAGCTGACCTCCTTGAGCTTCAGGGACGCCTCGCGCGCAACCGGGTAGCCGCGGACCCGGCCGATGAACATCATGCTCTTTGCGTTCGCGTACTCCGCGGCGAGCTTCTTGACCTCCTCCTCGCCGCGCAGCACCTCGGCGATCTGCTCCGGCAGCTTGCGCAGTCCGGCGATGATCCGCTTGCCGTCGGCGACCGACAGATCGCGGATCCGGCCCAGATGCAGGGCGAGCAGGGCGAAGGCGACGGCGGTGTTGGTGAAGCACTTGGTGGAGACGACACACACCTCCGGGCCCGCGTGCACGTACACTCCGCCGTCCGTCTCGCGCGCGATGGCGCTGCCGACGACGTTGACGACGCCCAGCACCCGCGCGCCCTTGCGCTTGAGCTCCTGGACGGCGGCCAGGGTGTCGTAGGTCTCACCGGACTGGCTGACCGCGATGTAGAGGGTGTCGGGGTCCACCACCGGGTTGCGGTAGCGGAACTCGCTCGCGGGCTCGGCGTCGGCCGGGATCCGGGCCAGCTCCTCGATCAGCTGGGCACCGATCAGACCCGTGTGGTACGCCGAACCGCAGCCGAGGATCTTCACCCGGCGCACTCCGCGCGCCTCGCGGGCGTCCAGGTTGAGCCCGCCCAGCCGGACGGTGGAGAAGCGGTCGTCTATCCGGCCGCGCAGCACCCGGTCCACGGCGTCGACCTGCTCGTGGATCTCCTTGTGCATATAGGTGTCGTGGCCGCCCATGTCATAGGACTCGGCCTCCCACTCCACGGTGGTGGGGGAGGAGGAGGTGCGGCTGCCCTCGGTGGTGTAGGTGCGGTAGTCGTCGGCCTTGAGGGTGGCCATCTCGCCGTCGTCCAGGGTGACCACCTGGCGGGTGTGGCTGACCAGCGCGGCGACGTCGGAGGCGACGAACATCTCCTTCTCGCCGATACCGAGCACCACGGGCGAGCCGTTGCGGGCGACGACGATGCGATCGGGAAAGTCCGCGTGCAGTACGGCGATGCCGTAGGTGCCCTCGATCAGGGCGAGGGCGTGGCGGACCTTCTCCTCCAGGGTGCTCGCCTGGGAGCGGCCGATCAGGTGGGCCAGCACCTCGGAGTCGGTCTCGGAGACCAGCTCCACCCCGTCGGCGGCCAGCTTGGCGCGCAGATCGGCGGCGTTGTCGATGATCCCGTTGTGGACGATGGCGACCTTGCCGTCGGCGTCCGTGTGGGGGTGCGCGTTGATGTCGTTGGGCGCGCCGTGGGTGGCCCAGCGGGTGTGGGCGATGCCGACGGTGCCCGCGAAGCGCTTGGGCAGCCTGGACTCCAGGTCACGGACCCGGCCCTTGGCCTTGGCGGTCTTCAGCCCGGCGGCCTGGGCACCCTTGGCGGGCTTGGCCTGGATCGCGATGCCCGCGGAGTCGTAGCCGCGGTACTCCAGCCGCTGGAGTCCCTCCAGCAGCAGCGGTGCCACATCGCGTTTGCCGATGTATCCGACGATTCCGCACATGGTGTTCAGGCCCTCCCTAGTGGATCGTTCACAGGTGCTCGTGGTCCGGTACCGGCGGTGGCGGCCGCCGTGCCGGTCGTGGTGTCAGCCGTAGACGATGCGGCGCAGCTGCCGCAGCGAGAGTTCGGGCGGCGCCACCGCGCGGTACGGCAGCTCGGCCGTGATCCGCTCGAAGATGTCCGCGTTGGTCAGTCCCCCGGACTGAAGTTCGCGGTGGCGGCGGCGGACGAACTCCTCGGTCGTCTCGTCGAAGTACGCCAGGACGTCCAGCACCACCCGGGCCGCCTCGCCGCGGCTGAGCGGCGTGGAGCGGACCAGGTGGTCGACAAGGTCATCGTGGGACATACGGCGATCGAGCACCCGTAGATACTGCGGGGAAGAGGGCTGTTTCGCAAGAATCCTGCCCGATATCGGGCAGGGGGTGTGGGGAGTGGCTAGAAACGGCGGAGTACGGCGTGCTTGGCGGCCGTGAACTCCTCCTCGGTGAGCACCCCGCTCCGGTGGAGATCGCCGAGTTCCCGCAGTCGTCGCAGCAGGGCGTCGTGATCCGCGTCACCGCCGTCGGATCCACTCGCCGCGCCCTGACCGTCTTGACCGTTCTGCCTGTTATGTGCGCTCTGAGGGTTCTGGTCGCCCGGGGCGGGGGCCGTGTCGGCCGGCTCGGCCGACGGTGCCGGGGCCGCTGCCGTGGCGGCGCCCGGATGCGGCAGCCGAGCCGTGACGGCCGCCGCGACCAGCGCCATCAGCGGATCCTTCTTGAAGCCGTAGAGCACCACGGCGTGCGGGTCGTACTTCGGCGCGGCCGGGGCCGCCGCCTTCGCCGTGCGGAACCGCAGATAGCCGTTCTCCAGTCCGGCGGCGGGCAGCCACTCCACCGCCTCCAGGTCGGCCAGCCGGATGGTCCGCGTCCCGCCCGACTTCTTCGACTCCTCGGTCTTCCAGTTCCACTCCAGCCGGAGCCGCTCCCCGTCGAAGGTGACGGTGGCGTCCCCGGCGGTCGCCGACAGCGGAACGTACGGGCCGGGCATCAGATAGCGGTCGCACGGGCCGGACGGCACCTGGTCCAGCAGCAGCGCCCGCCGGACCTCCTCGACCATGTACTCGGCGACGCCCGTGCGGTCCGCCTCGACCGCCAGCTGATACGGATCGGCCGCGTCCGGCAGCTTGCCGCCCGTCACCTGGAGCAGCGGATCCGCGCCCTCGCGCAGCTTCAGCCGCAACCGCCCTGACCTGCGCCCCGGTTCATGGGCGATGCCCGCCAACGCCCACAGGGGGACGTTCAGTTCGCCGAGCGCCTGCCGGGCGGGATGGACGCTCTTGTCCCGCCCCGGGACGATCCGTATCGAGCCGCCGTCGAAGGACCAGGCACCATCGCTCTGGGTGATTTCCGCCATGGCGTGAATTCTGACAGGCACACAGCGGCATATTGGTCTACACCCTTGACCGCGACAGGGGTGCACGGTACCCAGGACGCGACGCTTCGTTGAAGGGATTCCCTGTGAGACGACGCCGTGCCCGACTTCTGTGTTCCCTCCTGCTGACCGTGGCGGCGGGGGCGGGGACCGCCGCCACGGCGGAACCGTCCGCCGCCGCCCCGTCCCCCTCCGCCGCCGCGCCCACCCCGCTGGACCGGGTGGTGCCCGCACCCGCCTCCGTACGCCCCGCCGCCACCCCGTACACCCTCGGCCCCGACACCCGTATCCGGATCTCCGGGGACGCGTCCGCGGCGCGGCGGGTGGGCGACTACCTCGCGGGCGTACTGCGCCCCGCCACCGGCTACCGGCTGCCGGTGACCGCGCGGGGCGGCGGTGACGGCATCCGGCTGCGGCTCACGCCCGGGGCGCGCGCCGTACGCGGCCTCGGCGCGGAGGGCTACCGGCTGGACGTGACCGGACATGCCGTCACCATCAGCGCCCGCGCCTCGTCGGGGCTGTTCCACGGTGTCCAGACACTGCGTCAGCTGCTGCCCGCGTCGGTGGAGCGGACGACCCGGCAGCCCGGCCCCTGGCGGATCTCCGGCGGCACCATCACCGATGAGCCGCGCTTCGGCTACCGGGGCGCGATGCTCGACGTCTCCCGGCACTTCTTCACCGTCGACCAGGTCAAGCGCTATATCGACCAGCTCGCCCTGTACAAGATCAACAAGCTGCACCTGCATCTCTCGGACGACCAGGGGTGGCGGATCGCCATCGACTCCTGGCCGCGGCTGGCCGGCTACGGCGGTTCCACCCAGGTCGGCGGCGGGCCCGGCGGCTTCTACACCAAGGCCGACTACCGGGAGATCGTGGCTTACGCGGCCGCCCGCGAGCTGACGGTCGTGCCCGAGATCGACCTGCCGGGGCACACCAACGCGGCGCTGGCCTCCTACGCGGAGCTCAACTGCGACGGGGTCGCCCGGCCGCTCTACACCGGTACCGAGGTCGGCTTCAGCTCCCTGTGCGTGCCCAAGGAGGTGACCTACGACTTCGTGGACGATGTGATCCGCGAACTCGCCGCACTCACTCCCGGCCGGCTGATCCACATCGGCGGTGACGAGGCGCACTCCACCAGCCACGCCGACTACACGGCCTTCATGGACCGGGTGCAGCCCATCGTGGCCCGCTACGGCAAGACGGTGGTGGGCTGGCACCAGCTGACCGGCGCCCGCCCCGCCGAGGGAGCCATCGCCCAGTACTGGGGGCTGGACGGCAGTGAGAAGGAGGTCGCGGACGCCGCCAAGGCGGGCACCCGGCTGATCCTCTCGCCCGCCAACCGCGCCTATCTGGACATGAAATACACCAAGGACACCCCGCTGGGGCTCTCCTGGGCCGGATATGTCGAGGCCCGGCAGTCCTACGACTGGGACCCCGGCGCCTCCATCAAGGACGCCCCGGCCTCATCGGTCCTCGGGGTGGAGGCGCCGCTGTGGACGGAGACCCTCTCGACGAGCGCGCATATCGAGTACATGGCCTTCCCCCGGCTGCCCGGTATCGCCGAACTCGGCTGGTCGCCGCGGGCCACCCATGACTGGGACTCCTACAAGGTGCGGCTGGCCGCCCAGGGGCCCCGCTGGGACGCCCTGGGCATCAGTTACTACCGCTCACCGCAGGTGCCCTGGCCCACGTCCTGACGGGGCCGGGGAGGGGCGGTGGGCCCCGCTGGGGCCCACCGCGGTCAGCTCGCGAAGCCCAACTCCCGGGCGATCAGCATCCGCTGGACCTCACTGGTGCCCTCGCCGATCTCCAGGATCTTGGAGTCGCGCCACATCCGGGCCACCGGATACTCGTTCATAAAGCCGTAGCCACCGTGGATCTGGGTGGCCTCGCGGGCGTTGTCCACCGCGACACCGGAGGAGTAGAGCTTCGCGATCGACGCCTCCTTCTTGAACGGCTCACCGCGCACCAGCCGGGACGCCGCGTCACGCCAGGCCACCCGGGCCATATGGGCGCGCATCTCCATGTCCGCGATCTTGAACTGGATCGCCTGGTTGGCGCCGATGGGGCGGCCGAACGACTCGCGGGTCTTGGCGTATGACACCGACTCGTCCACACAGCCCTGGGCGAGCCCGGTGGCCAGCGCGGAGATCGCGATCCGGCCCTCGTCCAGTATCCGCAGGAACTGGGCGTAGCCACGGCCCGGTTCGCCCAGCAGATTGGCCGCCGGGACCCGGCAGTCGGTGAAGGACAGCTCACGGGTGTCCGAGGCGTTCCACCCCACCTTGGAGTAGGGGGCGGCCACGCTGAAGCCCGGAGTGCCGGAGGGCACGATGATCGAGGAGATCCTGGGGCGGCCGTCGGCCGCGCGGTCGGTGACGGCGGTGACCGTGACCAGCGCGGTGATGTCCGTACCGGAGTTGGTGATGAAGCACTTGGAGCCGTTGATCACCCACTCGCCGGTGGCCTCGTCCAGCCGCGCGGTGGTGCGGGTGGCGCCCGCGTCCGAACCGCCGGCGGGCTCGGTCAGCCCGAACGCGCCCAGCGACTCCCCGGAGCACAGCCCCGGCAGCCACTGCCGCTTCTGCTCCTCGGTGCCGTAGAGGAAGATCGGCATCGCGCCGAGGGAGACCCCGGCCTCCAGGGTGATCGCCACCGAGGAGTCGACCCGGGCCAGCTCCTCGAGGGCCAGACCGAGCGCGAGGTAGTCGCCGCCCATACCGCCGTACTCCTCGGGGAACGGCAGCCCGAACAGGCCCATCCGGCCCATCTCCCGGATGATCTCGTACGGGAACTCATGGTGCTCCCAGTACTCCCCGATCTTCGGGGCGACCACGTCATGCGCGAACTCCTCGACGGTGCGGCGCAGTTCTTCGTGCTCGGCGGAGAGACGATGGTCGATCGTCATGACTCAGGTCTCCTTCTGGGAGAGGGCGCGGACGGTACGGGACGGGCTGGGGCGGCCCAGGTGCCGGGCCATCCACACGCTGGTCGCGGTGAGACGGCCGAGATCGACCCCGGTCTCGATGCCGAGGCCGTCGAGCATCCACACCAGGTCTTCGGTCGCGAGATTGCCGGTGGCGCTCTTGGCGTAGGGACAGCCGCCGAGGCCCCCGGCGGAGGCGTCGACGGTGGTGACGCCGTGCTGGAGCGCGGCCAGGGTGTTGGCGAGCGCCTGGCCGTAGGTGTCGTGGAAGTGGACGGCCAGCCGGTCGTTGGCCACGCCCGCCTCATTGAGGGTGGCCAGCAGCTCCTCGACATGGCCGGGGGTGGCCACGCCGATGGTGTCGCCGAGGCTCACCTCGGCACACCCCATGTCGATCAGGCGGCGGCTGACCGAGACGGTCTGGGAGACCGGGACCGGCCCCTCCCAGGGGTCGCCGAAGCACATCGACAGATAGCCGCGCACCGCCACCCCGGCCTCCCGGGCCCGGGTGACCACCGGTGCGAACATCTCCAGCGCCTGGTCCACCGTGCGATTGAGATTGGCCTTGGCGAAGGACTCGGTGGCGCTGGCGAAGACGGCGATCTCCCGGGCGCCGAGGGCGAGCGCCCGCTCGAGACCGCGCTCATTGGGCACCAGCACCGGCAGTCGCGCGGAGACATCGTCGATCAGCGGCATCAGCTGCTCGGCGTCGGCCAGTTGGGGCACCCACGTGGGGTGGACGAAGCTGGTGGCCTCGATGGTGGTGAGACCGGCCTCGGCGAGCCGCCGGATGAACTCGGCCTTCACGGCCACCGGCACCAGCGTCCTCTCGTTCTGCAAGCCGTCCCGCGGGCCCACCTCGTGGATCCGGACCCGGGCGGGCAGCCCGGGGGCCGGAACGCTCATGGGGAGCCCGGCGGGCCCGGCGGGGGTGTCCGGTGCGGACATCACACACGCTCCTCGGTCTCGCTGGGCGTCTCGGACGGGGTGACGACCGCCAGCAGCTGATCCATGGCGACCGTGCTGCCGGGGGTGACATCGAGCTCGGTGACGGTGCCGTCGTGCGGCGCGGAGATGAGGTGCTCCATCTTCATCGCCTCGACCACCAGCAGGCCCTGGCCCGCGGTGACCTCGTCACCGACGGCCGCCTTGACCACGGTGACGGTGCCGGGCATCGGGGCGGTGAGCTCCCCGGCGTGGGCGGCGGACGCCCCGCCGCGCAGCGCCTCCTCCACCGGGTCGTGGCCCACCACGCGCCAGGTGTCCCCCTCGCGCCCCAGCCACTGGCTCGCGCCGTCCGCGACATGGCGGAAGGGGAAGGTGACCCCGGCCAGATCGAGCACGACCCGTCCGCCGTCTTCGCCGAGCCCCGTCAGCCGTGCCCGCAGGGCCCCGGCCGGGGGCACGTCCTGGGCGGCCGGGCTGATGTCCTGCCGCTCGATCACCACCTCGGCGTCATACGCCCGGCCGCGCACCCGGACCGTGACCGGGGGGTGGCCGGAGATCCGCAGCCGGTGGACGGTCCAGGCGGGTGTACCGCCGAGCCGCCAGCCGGTCGGGACCGAGAACGGGTCGACCCAGCCGCCGGACCCCGGGCGGGCCGCGCCCGGCGCACCGGCGCCGCCCGGCTCGAGGGCGGACTGGCGCAGCAGCGCCGCCGCGGCATAGACCTCGTCCGGGACCAGCTCCGGGACCAGGGAGGCCGCCGCGCGGTCGACGAGGCCGGTGTCCAACTCGCCGGAGGCCACCTGCGGATGGGCGGCAAGACGGCGCAGAAAGCCCGCGTTGGTGTCCACACCCAAAACGCTCAGCTCGGCGAGGGCGGCCCGCAGCCGGCGCAGCGCGGTGGGGCGGTCCGGGCCATGGGCGATGACCTTGGCGAGCATCGGGTCGTAGGTGGTGCCCACCTCGGTGCCGGTGCTCAGCCCGGAGTCGACACGGACGCCTTCGCCCTCGGGCTCGTCCAGCGCGAGTACCGTGCCCGCCGAGGGCAGGAAGTCGACCCGCTCGCCCGTGGCGCGGGCGGTCTCGGCGCAGATCCGGGCTTCCACGGCATGGCCGGAGAAGGTGATGTCCTCCTGGGCGTGGGGCAGCGGCTCGCCCGCGGCCACCCGCAGCTGCCACTCCACCAGATCGAGCCCGGTGATCAGCTCGGTCACCGGATGCTCGACCTGGAGGCGGGTGTTCATCTCCATGAAGCAGTACGCGGACGGGTCGTCGCCCGGCACGATGAACTCCACCGTGCCCGCGCCGACATAGCCGCACGAGCGGGCCGCCGAGGCCGCCGCCGCACCCATCAGCGCCCGGGTGGCCTCGTCCAGCAGCGGGCTGGGCGCCTCCTCGATGATCTTCTGATGGCGGCGCTGGAGCGAGCACTCGCGCTCCCCGAGGTGGATCACCCCGCCGTGGCCGTCGGCCAGCACCTGGATCTCGATATGGCGGGGCCGGTCGATCCAGCGCTCGACCAGCAGGGTGTCATCGCCGAAGGCGCCGCGCGCCTCGCGCCGGGCGGCCGCGATCTCCTCGGCGAGCAGGGACTCGTCCCGCACCAGTCGCATGCCCTTGCCGCCGCCGCCCGCCGAGGGCTTGAGCAGCACGGGCATCCCGATCTCCCTGGCCGCCTCGGTGAGCTGGGCGTCCGTCAGCCCGCTGCCGGAGGAGCCGGGCACCACCGGTACCCCGGCCGCGCGCACCGTCTCCTTGGCGCGGATCTTGTCGCCCATCAGCTCGATGGCGTCGGCCGGGGGGCCGATGAAGGCGAGCCCGGCGTCGGCGCAGGCGCGGGCGAACGCCGCGTTCTCCGCGAGGAAGCCGTAGCCGGGGTGGACGGCCTGGGCACCGGTGCGCGCCGCGGCGTCCAGCAGCCGCTCGATCGACAGATAGCTCTCCGCGGCCTGGGCGGGGCCGATCC
Organism: Streptomyces sp. NA02950; assembly: GCF_013364155.1. NCBI lineage: Bacteria > Bacillati > Actinomycetota > Actinomycetes > Kitasatosporales > Streptomycetaceae > Streptomyces > Streptomyces sp. NA02950. The sequence continues at coordinate 6,029,757 of NZ_CP054916.1, forward strand.
GCACGGCGGTGTCCGCCTCCCGCACATGGCGGGCGTCCGCGTCGGCGTCGCTGTAGACGGCGACCGAGCGCACCCCGAGCCGGCGCAGGGTGCGGATGACACGCACGGCGATCTCACCGCGGTTGGCCACCAGGACTGTCTCGAACATCGGGTGCATTCCCCTCACATCCGGAAGACGCCGTAGCCGGGCGCCGCGGGGTCCTTTTCGGGCAGCGGGGCGCTCGCGCACGCGGTGAGCGCGAGACCGAGCACCGTACGGGTCTCCAGGGGGTCGATCACTCCGTCGTCCCACAGCCGGGCGGTGGCGTAGTAGGCGCTGCCCTGGGTCTCGTACTGCTCGCGGACCGGGGCGCGGAACGCCTCCTCGTCCTCGGCGCTCCACTCCTCGCCGCGCGCCTCGAGCTGGTCGCGCTTGACGGTGGCGAGCACGGAGGCGGCCTGCTCGCCGCCCATCACCGAGATCTTGGCGTTGGGCCACATCCACAGGAAGCGCGGCGAATAGGCCCGGCCGCACATCGAGTAGTTCCCCGCGCCGTACGAACCGCCGACCACCACGGTGAGCTTGGGAACCCGGGTGCAGGCCACGGCGGTGACCATCTTGGCGCCGTGCTTGGCGATACCGCCCGCCTCGTAGCTGCGGCCCACCATGAAGCCCGAGATGTTCTGGAGGAAGACCAGGGGGATGCCGCGCTGATCGCACAGCTCGATGAAGTGGGCGCCCTTCTGGGCCGATTCGGAGAACAGGATGCCGTTGTTGGCGACGATGCCCACCGGGTGGCCCATGATCCGGGCGAAGCCGGTGATCAGCGTGGTGCCGAACTCGGCCTTGAACTCGGCGAACCGCGAGCCGTCCACCACCCGCGCGATCACCTCGCGCACGTCGTACGGCGTGCGGGAGTCGACCGGAACCGCCCCGTACAGCCCCGCGGGGTCCACCGCGGGCTCCTCGGAGGGCTCCACCCGCCAGGGCAGCGCGCCCAGCTGGGCGGGGGAGGGCGGCAGGGTGGCGACGATGTCGCGCACGATCCGCAGCGCGTGGGCGTCGTCCTCGGCCAGGTGGTCGGTGACCCCGGAGACCCGGGAGTGGACCTCGCCGCCGCCCAGCTCCTCGGCGGTGACCACCTCGCCGGTGGCCGCCTTCACCAGCGGCGGCCCGCCCAGGAAGATGGTGCCCTGGCCGCGCACGATGACCGCCTCGTCGCTCATCGCCGGGACATAGGCGCCGCCCGCGGTGCACGACCCCAGCACCGCCGCGACCTGGGGGATCCCGGCGCCGGACATCCGCGCCTGGTTGTAGAAGATCCGCCCGAAGTGGTCGCGGTCGGGGAAGACCTCGTCCTGCATGGGAAGGAAGGCGCCGCCGGAGTCGACCAGATAGACACAGGGCAGCCGGTTCTCCAGCGCGACCTCCTGGGCGCGCAGATGCTTCTTCACCGTCATCGGGTAATAGGTGCCGCCCTTGACGGTGGCGTCATTGGCGACCACCACCACCTCGCGGCCCGCGACCCGGCCGATCCCGGCGATCACACCCGCCGCCGGGGCCTGGCCGCCGTACATCCCGTCGGCCGCCAGCGGGGCCAGCTCCAGGAACGGTGAGCCCGGGTCCAGCAGGGTGTCCACCCGGTCCCGCGGCAGCAGCTTGCCGCGCGCGGTGTGGCGCGTGCGCGCCTTGTCGCCGCCCCCCAGCCGCGCCGCGGCCAGCTTCTCGCGCAGGCGCGCGGCCAGCTCGCGGTGTGCGGCCTCATTGGCCTTCCAGGCGTCGGACGCCGGGTCGGCGCCGCTCCGCAGCACCGGTGCCTGCTCCATCGCTGAGAGCCCCCTTGCTCGGTCCGGTTGGTGGCGGACAGGATCGGTTAATAAGCGTTAACCTACCCATCAGGTTAACGACCACTAACCCCGCTGTCTAGAATTGATTCCATGAGCACGCACGCCCCCGCCCCGACCCGCCGTGAACAGATCCTCAAGGAGGCCGCGCGGCTCTTCGCCGAGCGCGGCTTCCACGGCGTCGGTGTCGACGAGATAGGCGCGGCCGTCGGCATCAGCGGCCCCGGCCTCTACCGCCACTTCGCAGGCAAGGAGGCGATGCTCGCCGAGCTGCTGGTGGGCATCAGCGGCCGGCTGCTGACCGGCGGGAAGAAGCGCGCCGCCGAGGCCGAGGGCGGCGGTCTGAGCCCGGCCCAGGTGCTGGACTCGCTCATCGAGGGACATATCGACTTCGCGCTCGACGACCGGCCGCTGATCATCCTCCACGACCGCGAGCTCGACCGGCTCCGGGACACCGACCGCAAGCTGGTGCGCTCGCTCCAGCGGCAGTACGTGGAGCTGTGGGTCGAGGTGGTGCGCACGGTCTACCCCGGGCTCGCCGAGGCCGATGCCCGCGCCTGTGTGCACGCCGTCTTCGGGCTGCTCAACTCCACCCCGCACCTCGGCCGCCCCGGCGCCCTCCCGGGGCGCGCGGCCACCGCCGCCCTGCTGCACCGGCTGGCACTGGGAGCCTTCGCCGCCGCCCGTGCCACGGACGGCGCCTCCGGACAGGGTGGACAGGGTCGCTAACCGGCCGGTAGCTTTCGCTGAGCAAGCGCTTAGAAGCTTGCTGTCAACCCGGCATGGTGCGACCACGGCGGCGAGCGGTCACAGGCGCGCGAGCGGCGGGGGTCGAGCCGCGAGAACGAGTAGGGGAGTGGCTGATGCGCCGCACGGTGTTCAACGAGGACCACGAGGCGTTCCGGCAGACCATCCGCGACTTCATCGCGGCCGAGGTCGTGCCGTACTACGACGAGTGGCGCGAGGCGGGCCAGGCCCCGCGCGAGTTCTACAAGAAACTCGGTGAGCTGGGTGTCTTCGGGATCGAGGTCCCCGAGGAGTACGGCGGCGCGGGCGAGACCAGCTTCAAGTTCAACGCGGTGATCACCGAGGAGTGCGCCCGGGCCGGGGTCAGCTTCGGCGGCAGCGGGGTGCACACCGGGCTCTGTCTGCCCTACCTGCTCGCGTACGCCACCGAGGAGCAGAAGCGGCGGTGGCTGCCCCCCTTCGTCTCCGGCGACATGATGACCGCCATCGCCATGACCGAGCCGGGCACCGGTTCGGACCTGGCGGGCATGAAGACCACCGCCAAGCTCTCCGCGGACGGCACCCACTACGTCCTCAACGGCGCCAAGACCTTCATCACCGGCGGGGTGCTCGCCGACCGGGTGCTGGTCTGCGCCCGCACCGCGGCCGCCACCCCCGAGGACCGCCGCGCGGGCATATCCATCCTCGTGGTCGACACCAAGAGCGAGGGCTACGCGGTCGGCCGCAGGCTGGAGAAGTTGGGCCTGAAGACCTCCGACACCGCCGAACTGTCCTTCACCGACGTCAAGGTGCCGGTCGAGGACCTGCTCGGCGAGGAGGGCAAGGCGTTCGGCTACCTCGCCCACAACCTGCCCCAGGAGCGGCTGGGCATCGCCGTCGGAGCCTACGCGCAGGCCGCCGCCGCCGTGGAGTTCGCCAAGAGCTACGTCCAGGAGCGCACGGTCTTCGGCAAGTCGGTGGCGTCCTTCCAGAACACCAAGTTCACGCTCGCCGACTGCAAGTCCGAGGTGGACGCGATGCAGGCGGTCGTGGACCGGGCCCTGGACGCGCACGACGCCGGTGAGCTGACCGCCGCCGACGCCGCCTCCGCCAAGCTGTTCGCCACCGAGCGCGCCAACGTCGTCATCGACAAGTGCCTCCAGCTGCACGGCGGTTACGGGTACATGATGGAGTACCCCATCGCCCGGCTGTACGCGGACACCCGCGTCAACCGCATCTACGGCGGCACCAGCGAGGTCATGCGGTCCATCGTCGCCAAGTCGATGGGACTGTGATGGCCGCAGGCCCCGCCGGGCGGCAACAGCGCCGCAACACCGTTCTGCAAGACTGTTTGAACCATGAATGACGCACTCCAGGGCCTGCTCGAACTGCTCGACCTCGAGCGGATCGAGCGGGACATCTTCCGCGGCACCAGCGACGCCGCGCCCATGGTGCCGCGGGTCTTCGGCGGCCAGGTGGCCGCGCAGGCCCTGGTCGCCGCGGGCCGCACCGTCCCGGACGACCGCTCGGCGCACTCGCTGCACGCCTACTTCCTGCGGCCCGGCGACCCCGGGGCGCCCATCGTCTACACGGTCGACCGGATCCGCGACGGGCGGTCCTTCACCACCCGCCGGGTGGTGGCCGTCCAGCACGGACAGCCGATCTTCCACTTGTCGGCGTCCTTCCAGACGTTCGAGGAGGGGCTCGAGCACCAGGAGCGGATGCCGGACGTCCCCGACCCGCTGTCCCTGCCGACCGCCCGGGAACTGCTGCCCCGTTACAAGGACCTCATCGGGCCGGAGGTCAGCGAGCGGATGCTGATGTCCCGGGCCGCGGTGGACCTGCGCTACGTGGACGAGCCGCCCTACGGCAGCGTCGGACGGCCGCGTGAGGCGAAGTCGCAGGTGTGGTTCCGGACCAACGGCAAACTGGACGGTGTGGCCGATGACCCGCTGCTCCACGTCTGCCTGGCCACCTATGTCTCCGATATGACCCTGCTGGACTCGGTGCTGCTGGCGCACGGCCGGGGCGGCTGGGCGGTGGGGGACATCGTCGGCGCCAGCCTCGACCACGCCATGTGGTTCCACCGTCCGTTCCGGGTGGACGACTGGCTGCTGTACGACCAGGAGAGTCCCTCGGCGTCCGGCGGCCGCGGCCTCGCCAGGGGCCGGATCTTCACCGCCGACGGGCGGCTGGCCGTCTCCGTGATTCAGGAAGGGCTCATGCGGGTGCCGCGCACGGGGTGAGCGCGGCATGCGGGCCTGCGGCGGACGCCCGCCCCGGGCCCGCGGCGCGCGGCGGGGGCGCGCGCCGGTGCGGTCGGGAGCCGACGCGTCAGAAGCGGGCCTCGAGGCCGGCCGCGTCCAGCAGATAGGCGGTCATCGGGTCGTAGAACCGCGGGTTGGTGACATGGTCGTCCAGCGGGACGACCACCGAGAGGGTGCCCTCGGACTCGCCGAGGAAGAGGGCCGGGTCATTGCAGTCCGCGTACCCGACGGCGTCGATGCCCCGCTGTCCGGCGCATCCGGCCCAGCCGTGGTCGGCGACCACCAGATCGGGCAGCGGACGCCCCTCGCGGGCCAGCCCGTCCAGGATCGCCGCCATCGGCGCGGGGGAGTGGGTGTGCCAGAGGGTCGCCCCTCGCTCCAGCATCGCCACGTCGCAGAACTGGAAGACGTACCCCTCGTCGGCCTGGAGCCCGCCGGGGATCTCCACGATGTCGCAGCCCGCGGCCCGCAGCGCCGCCGCCGTGGCCCGGTGGACCTCCAGCAGTCCGCCCGGGTGGCCGGTGGCGAACAGCACCCGCTCCTGGGTCTCGGCCGCCTTCCGCAGCACCGACGCCATCCGGTCCAGCGCGCCGACCGTCAGCTCGGGGTCGATGGTGTCCTGGCCCGAGCGGTGCTGCGGATCGTCGATCACCCCGCACCGCTCCGCCATGACCGCCAGCACGTCCTGTTCGTCGACCCAGCGGTCGCCCAGTTCCAGACCGAGCCAGTAGTGGCGGTCGCCGTTCGCCAGTTTGCGGTAGTGGGAGAGGTTGTTCTCCCGGGGAGTGGCGACATCGCCCGCGATGCGGGTACGGACAAGGTGGTCGATCAACTCGCCACGACTGGGCACGGTACTGGGTATGGGCATGTGGCCCATTGTCGCCCCTGCCGAGGCGGAATGGGGGCCTCCGCCGCAGCGCGGACACGGTCGGGCGTGGTGTGACGAGAGTCACCGCAGTGGCCCCGCCGGAGCCGGTGCGTCCGCGGCGGGACGGCGGTGCCGCCGACGGATCGCGGTGCGCGGGCATGAGCCGGGGCCCGCACCTTCGCAGGTGCGGGCCCCGGCTGAAGAGGTGCCTCGCGTCAGGCGGGAACGATGTTCTCGGCCTGCGGGCCCTTCTGGCCCTGCGTGACGTCGAACGTCACCTTCTGGCCTTCCTGGAGCTCGCGGAAGCCCTGGGTGGCGATGTTCGAGTAGTGGGCGAAGACGTCGGCGCCGCCGCCGTCCTGCTCGATGAAGCCGAAGCCCTTTTCCGCGTTGAACCACTTCACGGTGCCGGTTGCCATGTCAATCTCCTTAGATGGGGGCCGAGTCGGAACCCGTATGTGACGGATTCCGTGTCGCCGCAATGACCCCATCCGGAAAATGACCGGTAAAAACAAAATGCGCCTGAAGGCTACATCCCGTCAGGCGCACACAAGTTCATGGGTACCAAAACTGCAACTGAAAGCACTCTACCATGCTCCTCGGCTGAGCGGCGACAACCTCCGGAAATTCCTCCGCTTCCCCTGGGCTGCCCGGTGTGGGACTCTGGATTTCCGGATCCCCCCCTCTCCCCGTTGAGGCACTATGCGCTGCATTATCGCCAATTTCGCCTTCGACCTGACCGCGCGGGAGGTGACGGAGGCGATGATCGGCATCAGCCCCGAACCGGTCACCGGCCCTTCGGTGCGCATCGGGCGCCGCACCTACCCCGTCAAGCAGGTCGGCGCTGTGATCACCCGCCAGGACCGCCGCGACTTCAGCGCGGGTGAGGTCAGCCGGGCCATGAAGCGTCTCGGATTCACCTGCTACCCGGCACCGGAGCCCACCTCGGCCAACCCCGTCGAGCAGGCTTCCGGGCTCCTGGGGGGACCGGCGAAGGACGGCTGAGAAAATGGACGCGGTGTCCAAATGAGCGGCACCGGGTCCTCGGATCCGTACATGTGGCGCGGCGGCGGATCTGCCTAGGCTCGTCCGTATGACCACAGCTCCCCGACAGTCCTCCGCCGCCCCCGTCGGCCCCGTCGACTCCTCCCGGGCCCCGCGCTTCGCCGGTCCCGCGACCTTCGCCCGGCTGCCGCGCGTCGACGAGGTCGGCGGCACCACGGACGTCGCCGTGGTCGGCGTGCCCTTCGACAGCGGTGTCTCCTACCGGCCCGGCGCCCGCTTCGGCGGCAACGCCATCCGTGAGGCGTCCCGGCTGCTGCGGCCCTACAACCCGGCGCAAAACGCCTCGCCCTTCGCCCTCGCGCAGGTCGCCGACGCCGGTGACATCGCCGCCAACCCGTTCAACATCAACGAGGCTGTCGAGACCGTCCAGGCAGCGGCCGACGACCTGCTGGACACCGGCGCCCGGCTGATGACCCTGGGCGGCGACCACACCATCGCCCTCCCGCTGCTGCGCGCCATGGCCCGCAAGCACGGCCCGGTGGCCCTGCTGCACTTCGACGCCCACCTGGACACCTGGGACACCTACTTCGGTGCCGAGTACACCCATGGCACGCCCTTCCGGCGCGCGGTCGAGGAGGGCATCCTCGACACCTCCGCCCTCTCGCATGTCGGTACCCGAGGTCCGCTCTACGGGAAGAAGGACCTGGACGACGACGAGAAGATGGGCTTCGGCATCGTCACCTCCGCCGATGTCATGCGGCGCGGCGTGGACGAGATCACCGACCAGCTCCGCCAGCGCATCGGTGACCGCCCGCTGTACATCTCCATCGACATCGACGTCCTCGACCCGGCCCACGCGCCCGGCACCGGTACCCCCGAGGCAGGCGGTCTGACCTCCCGCGAGCTGCTGGAGATCCTGCGCGGGCTGTCCGGCTGCCACCTGGTCTCGGCCGACCTGGTCGAGGTCGCCCCGGCCTACGACCACGCCGAGATCACCTCGGTCGCCGCCTCTCACACGGCGTACGAGCTGACCACGATCATGGCCCGCCAGATCGCGGCCTCGCGGGGCGCCTGAGCGGGGCCGGCCGCGCCTGACCCGGGCCGGTCACCGTCCGGGCGCCGGTGACCGGCTCTTCACCCAGGTCCGTCTGCGAAGGGGGCGTCCGGCCCCTTCGACGACGGACCCTAGTGGACGAGGACATCCAGGTCCTTGTGGCCCACCCCCGGGGCGTTCAGGGCCAGCCAGCCGTGGCCGCGCACCTCGGTGTCCGCGTCGAGCAGGGTCGGGTCCACCGACAGATGGCCGCACGCGGTGGTGGCGCCCGCGGTCCCGGCGAAGGAATCGGGCTCGTCGTACCCGGCGTCGAAGTCCTCGGTGTCCAGCAGCCGTTCCTCCCACGGCAGCGGTTCGCCCACCCACTCCGGGTCGCTCGAGGCCGCGTAGCGCCGCCGGATCCGGCCCTGTTCGGCGACCACCCAGATATCCGTGCCGCCCGCTATGTCCTCGAGGAACATCTGCGCCTCGCCGCAGGCGGCGCTCAGCCGCTCCGCCGCGCCCATCATGGCGTCCCAGTCCATGGTCACCACGGTGTCCAGATGGCCGAAGACCAGCCGCCAGCCATCGAGTTCGGGCGTGATGAACACGGGGACGGCGTCGGAACGGGTCGGCAGATCCTCCACACCCACCCCCTCGTCGAAGGTGACCGGAACGCGGTCATGCAGATCCAGGGCGGTGAACAGGCCCTCGTAGGTCTCGCCGGGCACCGCGTACCACCAGTTGGTGGGGAGGTACAGCCTCGGTGGCTCCCAGCAGGACTTCAGCGTGGCCCGGCGGGCCAGCAGCTTCTTGTCGCGTTCGCCCAGGCGGTCGGTGAATCCGGCGGTCAGCAGCGTTTCGAGGTGGCTTTCGATCATGGCCGGAAGAATAGGCGGAGCCGCCGACATCACCCCGCCGATGTACGGGAGTTGTCAGTTTGACGTGTATCTGCCGAGCTCAGATAAGGGGCAAAGCGAAACAAAGCGCATATAGGCGATATCCAGTTGTGAACTTGTGTTCATATATTGAAGGCATTCGCTCATCCATTGACCCGTTGCGTTCACCTCTTTATGGTCACTGCGACCGTCATCGGCGAACCACGACGGAGAACAATGACGTACTCCACGCCCCGGCTGCCCCGCGCCGCCCGGCTGATCGCACCGCTTGTCGTCTGCGGGCTGATCGCCGCGGTGCCCACGGCCTCGGCCGGACCCCTGCCCGAACCGTCCCCGGCGGCCAAGGGGGGTGAGGGCGCGGGGTCCTGTCTGCGCGGCCCCAGCGGCCCCAGCCACTCCGGCGGCCGGGCGTCCGACGGCTGGTCGCTGTCGTCCACCCGGAGCGATCCGAAGGACAGCTACCACGCCTACGTCGGCAACGGATACCTCGGACAGCGGGTCCCGCCCCAGGGCACCGGCTACACCGGAGGCGGTGACAAGACCGGCTGGCCGCTGTTCACCCCGCGCTACGACGGCTCCTTCGTCTCCGGGCTCTACGCGCACAACCCGAAGACCACCGACAACCGGCAGGTCGCCGCGGCCATCCCGACCTGGTCCACCCTGGAGGTGGCCACCGGGGGCACCGCGGGCGAGACCTTCGGCTCGGGGACGCCCGCCGGCCGGATCTCCCACTACCGGCAGACCGTCTTCATGCGCTGCGGTCTGGTGCGCACCTCGCTCACCTGGACCGCCTCCGACGGCCGCGCCACCGACCTCACCTACGACGTGCTCGCGGACCGCCGCGACGCGCATGTCGGCGCCGTACGGCTGCGGATGACCCCGCACTGGAGCGGGAACGCCACCGTCACCGACCGGCTGGACGGACGCGGCGCCCGGCGGCTGACACGGACCGGTGGCGGTGCCCACCGGGGCGGTTCGGTGGACGTCGCCTTCCGCGCCGACGGCACCCGCACCGACGGGGCCGTGGCCTCCACCCTGCGCCCCGGCCACGGGGTCCGGGCGCGGCCCCAGGGAACCCCCGGCACAACCGGCGAGCTGAGCGCACGTCAGGCCCTGCGCTTCCCGGTCCAGCGCGGCCGCTCCTACGGATTCACCAAGTACGTCGGCGTCGACACCGCCCTGACCTCCCACTCCCCGCGCGCCGACGCCCTCACCGCCTCCCGGCGCGCCGCGGGCCGCGGCTGGGACACGCTGTTCGCGTCGCACTCGGCCGCCTGGCGGAAGCTGTGGCGCTCGGACGTCGAGGTGGCCGGGCGGGATCAGGCCGACATGCAGTCCTGGGTGCGCTCGGCCCGGTACGGGCTGCTGTCCGCCACCCGCGCCGGATCCCGCAACAGCATCGCGCCCACCGGGCTGACCAGTGACAACTACGGCGGTCTGGTCTTCTGGGACGCCGAGACCTGGATGTACCCGGGACTGCTCGCCTCGCACCCCGAGCTCGCCAAGTCCGTGGTGGAATACCGCTACAAGACCCGCGCGGGCGCCCGCGCCAACGCGCGCAAGCTCGGCTACCCGGGCCTGTTCTACCCCTGGACCAGTGCGAGCAAGGGCGGGCTGTGGACCGAGTGCCACAGCTGGGACCCGCCGCACTGCCGTACCCAGAACCACCTCCAGAGCGATATCGCCCTCGCCGCCTGGCAGTACTACCAGGCGACCGGGGACACCCACTGGCTGCGCGACCGCGGCTGGCCGGTGCTCAAGGGGATCGCCGAGTTCTGGGCCGGGCGTGCCACCCGCAACGACGACGGCAGCTACTCGGTCAAGAACGTCGCCGGACCGGACGAGTACAGCAACGGCGTCGACGACGCGGTCTTCACCAACGCGGGCGCCGTCACCGCGCTGCGCCACGCGGTCCGCGCCGCCCGTCTGCTCGGGAAGGACGCCCCCGCCTCCTGGACCCGGGTCGCCGACCGGCTGCGGATCCCCTTCGACAAGAAGAAGGGAGTCTTCCAGCAGTACCGCGGCTACAAGGGCTCGATGATCAAGCAGGCGGACACCGTGCTGCTGATGTACCCGCTCCAGTGGCCGATGTCCGGCAAGACGGCCGCCCGGACGCTCGACCACTACGCGGCGCGCACCGATCCGGACGGCCCGGCCATGACGGACTCGGTGCACGCCATCGACGCCGCCGCGATCGGCGAGCCCGGCTGTTCCTCGTACACCTATCTCATGCGCTCCATCAAGCCGTTCGTCCGCGGCCCGTTCCGCCAGTTCTCCGAGGCGCGGGGGCAGAAGGCCGGTGCGCAGGATCCGTTGGCCGGTTCCCCGGCGCAGGACTTCCTCACCGGGAAGGGCGGTTTCCTCCAGGTCTTCACCCACGGGCTGACCGGGCTGCGGATGGAGGAGGACCGGGTGCGGCTGAACCCCGTGCTGCCGCCGCAGCTCCACGACGGTGTCACTCTGCGGGGCTTGCGCTGGCAGGGGCGTAGCTACGACGTGGCGATCGGCCCGCGGGAGACGACGGTGCGGCTGACCGGCGGTGCGCCGTTCACGATCGAGACACCGCGGGGCGGGAAGCAGATCGTGAGCCGGGACGCCCCCGCGGTGCTCAAGACCCGCCGTCCCGACCTGGAGCCGACGGCCAACCTGGCCCGCTGTGTGAAGGGGACGGCGAGTTCGGAGGAGCCGGGCATGTACGCGGGTGCCGCCCTGGACGGCAGCGCGGCCACCGCCTGGGTGCCCGACGCGGCCGAGGGAACGCTCACCGCCGATCTCGGCCGGGTGGTGCGCGCCGCGGAGGTCGCCCCGGCGTGGACCTCCGTCCGGCCCGCCTCGTACCGGGTGCGGACCTCGCTCGACGGCCGCCACTGGGATGCGGCGGGGGCGGGCCCGGCCCGCTATGTCCGGGTCACGGTGCGGTCGGCGGACGACAAGAAGCGCGCGGGCATCGAGGAGTTGAGGGTGACGCGCGGCGACTGAGCGGTCGGCGGGGGTGTCGTACGGCGGCGTGCACAGGGAGTCAAGAACTGTGCAGAGGATGCCAACGACATCCCCGTCCCCGTCGGGCCATGCTGATCAGGTCAGGTAGGCAGGGCTTTGACGGGGGGAGCCCTGCCTGCCTGTGACCAGCGCCTCCTGGCGGAAGTCCCGGGGCGCGACGCCATAGGCGCCGCGGAACGCACGGCTGAAGTCCGCCGCGTGACTGAACCCCCAGCGGGCGGCGATGGCGTGGATGGGGGTGTCGCTCTGCGCGGGGTCGGCGAGGTCACGACAGCAGCGCTCCAGCCGCTGGCCGCGGATCCACGCGGAGACGGTGTGCCCCTCCTGCTCGAAGAGGCGGTAGAGGTATCTCAGCGAGATGTGATGGGCTGCGGCGACCGAGGCGGGGCTCAGCTCGGGCCGGTGCAGATTCCGCTGGACAAAATCCTCGATCCGCAGGAACAGGGTGCGGCGGCGGCTCTCGGGGGTGATGGCCGGTGCGTTCACGCCGTCCCCGGCGTCCAGCTCATGGGCGAGCAGCGCGGTGAGCAGATCGAGCAGTACGGTGCCCAGCCGCGGGGCGTCGGACGGCCGCAGACCGTCAACCTCGGTCGCCAGCCGGGTGAGGAAGTCGGCGAGCATCGCCCCTATCCCCTCCCGCCCCGACAGACGGCGCCCGAGCAGCCGGTCGAGCTCGGCCGCCGGGAACGGCAGCAGCGACGGCCGGATCGCCACCGACATCTCCTCCACCCGGCCCCGCACACTGGCCCCGTGGTACGGGTGGGAGGTGGAGGTGAGCATGAACTGCCGTACCCCCAGGGTGGTGTTCCACCCCGCGTGCGACAGATCCGTCTCCCCGCGCACCACCAGCAGCAGGTGGTACAGCCCCGGGTCCGAGCGCCGGATGTGCGCCGCCGACCGGTGGTTCCGCAGGGACGGCATGGAGGTGTAGGAGAGCTGGACATCGCCCAGGCCGACGCCTCTCATGGTGGCGTCGAAATCGTGCTCGTGGTCGGAGCGCAGCTCCACCGGGATCGACACCTCGTCGGCCAGGGCACGCCACGCCGCGAACCGCTCCGTGGGCGGGATGTTGTCGTAATGGAGCGCCATCCCCGTCATCACCCTCCCGTATCAGGCCGTCGCTCAGTGCGATCATCCCCAGCGGCCATCAATGTTTGATGAACGGTTCGGTAGTGAACAGTCCGCATCCGCCCGATTCCGCGTGCACCCGTCCGATCCCCTGTGCGCCCTTGCCGGTACGGGCGGTCGATGCGTCTCGCGCTGCCAACTCCCAGCGCGCACCCGGAGGCTCCTCCTCCTGGGCCCACTCCGGCTCCACTCCGGGACCGCCGAGGAAGACCGAGGTGGTGCGCCCCGCCACGCGTGGCAGATGGTCCGGGCCCGTCGTGGGGCCCCACCGCCTGGCGCCACACGGTCACGCGGTCCGGCCGCCGGCCGCCCGCCTGGATCACCAGCGCGTTCTCCCCGCCCTCGGGGTCCGCCGCGCCCCTGGCCGGCACACCCGATCGTCAGGCCGACAGGCCCTCACGGCGCCGTCAGGATGCGGGGGCCGTCCTCGGTGACGGCCACCGTGTGCTCGCTGTGGGCGGCGCGGGTGCGGTCGGCGGTGCGGAGGGTCCAGCCGTCGGGGTCGGTGGTGTAGGCGTCCAGGCCGCCCGCCAGGAACATCGGCTCGATGGCGAGCACCAGCCCGTGCCGCAGCGGCAGCCCCCGGCCGGGGCGGCCCTCGTTGGGCACCGGTGGGTCCTCGTGCATCCGGCGGCCGATGCCGTGGCCGCCGAAGTCCGCGGGCATGCCGTAGCCCGCGGCGCGGCCGACCGAGCCGACGGCGTGCGAGATGTCACCGAGGCGCGCCCCGACGACGGCCGCCTCGATGCCCGCCGCCAGGGCCCGCCGGGTGGCCTCGATCAGCCGCAGATCGTCCGGGCGCGGGGTGCCGACGGTGAAGCTGACGGCGGCGTCGCCGGTCCAGCCGTCGACCGTCGCACCGCAGTCGATGCTCACCAGGTCGCCGTCGCGCAGCCGGTAGCCGTCCGGGATGCCGTGGACGATCGCGTCGTTGACCGAGGCGCAGATGACCGCGGGGAAGGGGGTCGGCGCGAACTGCGGCCGGTAGCCGAGGAACGGGGAGCTTGCCCCGGCCTCGTGCAGTACGGTCCGTGCCGTCTCGTCCAGTTGGTGCAGTGAGACGCCCACCGCGGCCGTTTCCCGGACCGCGGCGAGCGCGGTGGCCACGACCCGGCCCGCCTCGCGCATCGCGTCCAGGGACGCGTCGGTCTTGATCTCCACCATCGGTCGCCGCCTTTCGTCTCCGTCGGGGCGCACCTCCGGCGTCCCAATTCTTATACCGGTATTAGTATCACGGTCATGGTGCGCACCCCTCTGACCCCGCTGGAACGTGAACGCGGCCGCTTCCTCGGCGTCCTGCTGCGGCAGGCCCGCGGCGAACGCAGCATGGCCGAGATCGCCGCCGCGGCCGGGATCTCCGCCGAAACCCTCCGCAAGATCGAGACCGGCCGGGCCCCGACCCCCGCGTTCTTCACCATCGCCGCCCTGGCCACCACCCTCGGCCTCGGCCTGGACGAGATCGCCGCGCGCTGCGCCGCGGTCTCCGAGCCACCAGAGGAGGACAGCGCCGACAGCGCAGCGGCATGACCCGGCCCGCTCCGGGTGCCCGTCCCAGGGCGGCTTTTGTTGCGGCAGGATGAAATCCGCACATCTGTGTGTTGGTGCCTTCCGGCAGGACGTGGAGACCGGAAGGACACGGGGTGACGGACGTAGTGGCGGACGAGCCGGGGACACAACAGGGCTGGGTACGGCGGCTGACCCGCTGGTGCTGGCGGTACCGGCGCAATGTGCTGCTGGCCCTCGGCTCCTCGCTCGGCGGGATGGCCGTCATGGCGCTCGTCCCGCTCGTCACCAAGCTGATCATCGACGACGTGATCGTGGGCCATGACCGGTCGATGGCCCCCTGGGCCACCCTGCTGGTCGTCGCCGCCCTCGCGGTCTACGCCTTCACCTACGTCCGCCGCTACTACGGCGGACGGCTCGCGCTCGACGTCCAGCACGATCTGCGCACCGAGATGTACGCCTCGATCTCCCGGCTCGACGGCAGCCGCCAGGACGAGCTGTCCACCGGCCAGATCGTCGGCCGCGCGACCAGCGACCTCCAGCTGATCCAGGGCCTGCTGTTCATGGTGCCGATGATGATCGGCAACGTGCTGCTCTTCCTGGTCTCCCTCGTGGTGATGGCGGTGCTCTCACCGATGCTCACCGTGGTCGCGCTCGCCGTCGCCCCCGCCCTGTGGATCGTCGCCTCGCGCAGCCGCGTCCGGCTGTTCCCTGCCACCTGGCACGCCCAGGGGCAGGCGGCCGCCGTGGCCGGGGTCGTCGACGGGGCCGTCACCGGTGTCCGTGTCGTCAAGGGCTTCGGACAGGAGGGCCAGGAGACCGGCAAGCTGCGCGAGGTCAGCCGCGGCCTGTTCGCCGCCCGGCTGCGCACCGTCAAGCTGAACTCCCGCTACACCCCCGCCCTCCAGGCCGTGCCCGCGCTCGGCCAGGTCGCCATGCTGGCGCTCGGCGGCTGGATGGCCACCCGCGGTCAGATCACCCTCGGCACCTTCGTCGCCTTCTCCACCTATCTCGCCCAGCTGGTGGGACCGGTCCGGATGCTCACCATGATGCTGACCGTCGGCCAGCAGGCACGGGCCGGAGTGGAGCGCGTCTTCGAGCTCATCGACACCGAGCCCGCCATCGAGGAGCGCCCCGACGCGCGGGAACTGCCCGCGGACGCGCCCGCCACCGTCGAGTTCGACCGGGTCACCTTCGGCTACGACCCCGCCCGCCCGGTGCTCTCCGAGGTCTCGCTGCGGATCGAGCCGGGAGAGACCCTGGCCGTCGTCGGCGCCTCCGGAAGCGGCAAGTCCACCCTGTCGATGCTGCTGCCGCGCTTCTACGACGTGACCTCCGGCGCGGTCCGGGTCGGCGGCCACGACGTACGCGAGCTGACGTACGCCTCGCTGCGCGCGGCGATCGGACTGGTGCCTGAGGACAGCTTCCTCTTCTCCGACACGGTGCGTGCCAACCTCGCCTACGGGCTGCCGGACGCCACCGAGGAGCGGATCCGCGCCGCCGCCCGCGCCGCCCAGGCCGACGGCTTCGTCTCCGCGCTCCCCGACGGCTACGACACCCAGGTCGGCGAGCAGGGGCTCACCCTCTCCGGCGGTCAGCGCCAGCGCCTGGCCCTGGCCCGGGCGATCCTCACCGACCCCCGGCTGCTGGTCCTCGACGACGCCACCTCGGCGGTCGACGCCCGGGTCGAGCACGAGATCCACGAGGCGCTGCGCGGGGTGATGGCCGGACGCACCACCCTGCTGATCGCCCACCGTCTGTCCACCCTGGCGCTCGCCGACCGGGTCGCGGTCCTCGACCGTGGCCGCCTGGTGGACATCGGCACCGACGAGGAGCTGCGAAAGCGGTGTGCGCTGTACCGGCGGCTGCTCACCGACCCGGACGAGCTCAGCGGCATCACCCGCGACCCGGCCGGGCGCCTCGCCGCCCGCGACGGTGACGGCTCCGGCCGCACCGCACCGGTGGCGGAGGACCGGACCGGCCACCGGCCGTGGGAGGTGTCCGCCACGGCCGGGGCCTTCGGCGGTGAGGCGTCGGCCACGGGGCTGGCCGAACCGGACCTCGACGGCCACCGGCCGGCCGGTGCGGTGGCCGCCGGCGGGCGTCCGGACCGGTCCGGGTACGAGACCGCCGCCACCGGTACCGCCGGACCCGCCCTCGGCGCCGCGCCGTCGGCGGACGGCGACCGCGCGGCCGGGGACACCCCCGATCTCGCCGGGCTGACCGCCGCGGCCCGGCGGCGGCCGCACGGCGGCGACGACCCCGAGCACGCCGCCGCGGCCGACGGCGCCGAACCGGCCGCCGCCCCCGCCGTGACCCCCGAACTGTGGGTACGGCGCGCGGGCGAGGACTCCGGACCCGCCGTCGGGAACGGCGGCACCACCGCCTCCGCCCCCGCCCCCGGGATCGCCGGGGCGCTCGCCGGGATGCCCGCCACCCCCGAGCTGCTCGCCAAGGTGGAGGCCCTGCCGCCCGCCACCGACACCCCCGACGTCGACGAGGAGCGCGCCGTGCGCCCCGAGAAGGCGTACGGGCTGCGGCAGTTGCTGCGCGGTTTCGGCGCGCCGCTGCTGGTCTCGCTGCTGCTGGTCGCCGTCGACGCCCTCGCCGGGCTGCTGCTGCCGGTCCTCATCCGGCACGGCATCGACGAGGGTGTCCAGCGGCTGGCGCTGGGGGCGGTGTGGGCCGCGTCCGGGCTCGCGCTCCTCGTCGTGCTCGCCCAGTGGGCCGCGCAGATCGGCGAGACCCGGATGACCGGACGCACCGGTGAGCGGGTGCTGTACGCCCTCCGCGTCAAGATCTTCGCGCAGTTGCAGCGGCTCGGACTCGACTACTACGAGCGCGAGTTGACCGGCAAGATCATGACGCGGATGACCACGGATGTGGACGCGCTGTCGACGTTCCTCCAGACAGGTCTGGTCACCGCCGTGGTCAGCCTGCTCACCTTCTTCGGCATCCTGGTCGCGCTGCTGGTCATCGACGTCCAGCTGGCGCTGGTGGTCTTCGCGACCCTGCCGCCGCTGATCATCGGCACGGTCTTCTTCCGGCGGCGGAGCGTCAAGGCGTACGAGCTGGCGCGCGAGCGGGTCAGCGTGGTCAACGCCGATCTCCAGGAGAGCGTGGCGGGGCTGCGGATCGTGCAGGCGTTCCGCCGTGAGGGCTCCGGCCGGGAGCGGTTCGCCGGGCGCAGCGACGACTACCGCCGGGCGCGGGTGCGCGGCCAGTGGCTGATCTCGGTGTACTTCCCCTTCGTCCAGCTGCTGTCGTCCACCGCCGCCGCGCTGGTGCTGATCGTGGGTGCCGGACGGGTCGGGGACGGCACGCTGACCGCGGGCGCGCTGGTCGCCTACCTCCTCTACATCGATCTGTTCTTCGCCCCCGTGCAGCAGCTTTCCCAGGTCTTCGACGGCTATCAGCAGGCCAGCGTCTCGCTCGGCCGGATCCAGGAGCTGCTGCGCGAGCCGACCACCACACCCCTGGCCGCGGCGCCGCGCGCGGTGTCCGCCGTCCGCGGCGATGTCACCTTCGAGGACGTGCGCTTCCGCTACAACGGCGAGGGCGAGGAGGCGCTGTCGGGCATCTCGCTGACCATCCCAGCGGGCCAGACCGTGGCATTCGTCGGGGAGACCGGCGCGGGCAAGTCCACGCTGGTCAAGCTGGTGGCCCGGTTCTACGACCCGACCGGGGGCGCCGTGCGTGTCGACGGCACGGATCTGCGCGAGCTCGACCTCACCGCGTACCGCAACCGCCTGGGCGTGGTTCCGCAGGAGCCGTACCTCTTCCCCGGGACGGTGCGGGACGCCATCGCCTACGGACGGCCCGACGCGAGCGACGCCGAGGTGGAGGCGGCCGCGCGGGCGGTCGGCGCCCACGCCATGGTGGCCTCGCTGGACGGGGGCTATCTGCATCCGGTCTCCGAGCGCGGACGCAATCTCTCCGCCGGACAGCGGCAGTTGATCGCGCTGGCGCGGGCGGAGCTGGTGGACCCGGACGTCCTGCTGCTGGACGAGGCGACCGCGGCGCTGGACCTGGCCACCGAGGCGCTGGTCAACCAGGCCACCGACCGGCTGGCGGGGCGCCGCACCACCCTGGTGGTCGCCCACCGGCTGACCACCGCGGCCCGTGCGGACCGGGTGGTGGTCCTGGACCACGGCCGGGTCGTCGAGGACGGCACCCATGAGGAGCTGGTGGCGCGGGACGGCCGCTACGCCACGCTGTGGCGCACCTTCACCGGCGAGGCGACCCCGGTCGGCGCGTAGCCGGGGGGCGCGGCGCGGGGGGTCGCGGCCCGCTCGGGCGGGCCGATCGCCCCCGCCGTCCGTCACTCTCGGCGTTCGTCCGGGGTGACACAGGGTGAGATCAGGGTTCCATCCCGCTGGCCCGCGCGATGCCCTCCACCTCGAGCCGGTCCCGCTCCCGCTGCTCCGCCTCGGCGGCCACCCGCTGCTTGTGCCGGTGGAGGAAATCGGGGTCCCCCGCCCGTTCCTGCGGGACCAGCACTTTCATCCCCTTGGCGTGCGGACTGTCGCCGAGGTCGACCACCACCCGCTCGTCCTGGGAGGTGAGCAGACCGAACAGCACCAGCAGCTCGGCCTGCAAGGCGGGGGTGAACAGCTCCTTCTCCTCCGGACCCATACCGAGTTCATAGGTTCCCCCGCGGACGGCCGGTGAGGTGCTCAGCTCGCGCAGCAGCCGCATCAGCAGCTCGAGCGAGCGCGGATCGATCCGTTCCTGCAACTCCGTCAGATATCGCGTCAGCCGCTCGGCCCGTTCACTCCGGTCGTGCCGTTCGTCTCGGTCCATGTACGCAGCATGGGCCATCACAGCCCGCTACGAAAGGGGGCGGGGGTAACAACTCTCCGTATTCGGCCGTCGGTTGGGCCGGAAAGAGACCCCTAGCGACTGCGGCTGTGCCCCGAGTAGGTTCTCGGCGACCTGTGCGAATTCGTGTGAAACCAGGGGAAGAAGAGGAGGCCGCATGGGCAAGGCGCTCAGATGGCTGTTGTCGCTGGTGATACTCGTGGGGGCGGCCGGATGGGGTGCGGGGAACGCATCCGCGCGGCCGGCCGCCCCCCAGGAGCCGGACATCAAGGAACGTGTCCTCGACATTCCGGGGATGAGTTTCGTCGAGGAGAAGCCCTACGTGGGATACCGCTTCCTCGTCTTCAGCTACACCCAGCCGGTGGACCACCGCCATCCGTCGAAGGGGACCTTCCAGCAGCGGTTCACCCTGCTGCACAAGGCCACGGACCGCCCGACGGTCTTCTACACCTCGGGCTACAACGTCACCACCACTCCGCGCCGCAGTGAGCCCACGCAGCTCGTCGACGGCAACCAGGTGTCGATGGAGTATCGATTCTTCACTCCCTCCCGGCCACAGCCCGCCGACTGGTCGAAGCTGGACATCTGGCAGGCCGCCAGTGACCAGCACCGCCTCTACCAGGCGCTGAAGCCCGTCTACGGCAGGAAGTGGCTGGCCACCGGCGGCAGCAAGGGCGGAATGACGGCGACCTACTACCGCCGCTTCTACCCGCGGGACATGGCCGGAACGATCGCCTACGTCGCCCCCAACGACGTGGTGAACAAGGAGGACTCGGCCTACGACCGCTTCTTCCGCACCGTCGGCACGGCCGAGTGCCGCACCAAGCTCAACGCGGTGCAGCGCGAGGCGCTGGTGCGCCGTGACGAGATCGTGGCGCGCTACCAGAAGTGGGCCGACGACGAGAAACAGACCTTCACCGTCGTCGGCAGCGCCGACAAGGCGTACGAGAACGTGGTCCTGGACCTGGTGTGGGCCTTCTGGCAGTACCACCTGCTGAAGGACTGCGCGGACGTCCCCGCGGCCACCGCCTCGACCGATGAGCTCTACCGTTTCATCGACGAGATCTCCGGCTTCTCCGCCTACACCGACCAGGGCCTGGAGACCTACACGCCGTACTACTACCAGGCGGGCACCGAGCTGGGTTCGCCCTCGTTCCGCACCCCGCACCTGGACGGGCTGCTGCGCTACCCGGGCATCTACGCCCCGCGCAACTACGTCCCGCGGGACATCCCGATGCGCTTCAAGCCCAAGGCGATGCGCGACGTGGACAGCTGGGTGCGCCATGACTCCCAGCGGATGCTGTTCGTGTACGGGCAGAACGACCCGTGGGGCGGGGAGCGGTTCCGGCTCGGCAAGGGCGCCGAGGACAGTTACGTCTACACCGTCGCGGGCGGCAACCACGGCTCCAACATCGCCGGTCTCACGGCCGGTGAGAAGGCCAAGGCCACCGAGGCGGTCCAGCGGTGGGCGGGGGTCTCCCCGGCCGGCAAGCCGCTGGCGCCCTTGGACAAGCGGCTGGACAAGCGCGACCTCGAGCGCCTGCCGGTCCTGAGGCCGTAAGCGGGGCCGGAGACCTCGTCCCCGTTCCGGCGGGACGGAGGGGTACGGGGCCGGGGGCTGCGGCCCCCGGCCCCTTCCGTTGTGGTGCCGCTTCCGCGGCCGGCTCAGTCGTAGGAGAGGCCGTGCCCGATCGGGTACAGCACCCGGGACGGCTCGTCCGCGTCCCGCACCGCGACCGGCAGCCGGCCGCGCGGATCCGCCTTCCCCGCGATCACCCGGGCGGCCGCCCGCAGTTCCACATCCGTCCATGAGTAGGCGGCCAGCGACGCCCCGGGCTCGGCGTCCGCACCCCGCAGCCGCGCGATGTCGTAGGGATTGCGGATGGCCAGGTGCACCACCGGCCTCCCGGTGGCCACCAGCGCCGAGACCAGGGCCCGCTGCGCGGATCCGGCGCCCACGTTGTACGTCGCCACCACCACCGCGTCCCGGCCCCGCGCCGCCGCCACCGCCTCGTCGATCCGCCCCGGCGACGGATCGGGCGCGGTGCCCGTGCCCGTGGACAGGGCCTCCGCCGAGAACCCGAGACCGTTCAGCGCACGGGCGAGCACGGCCGTGGGCGGCCCGCCGGTCCCGGACGGCGCGGCCGGGTCCACCCCCACCACCAGCAGCCGGTGATGGCGCCTGCGGGACAGCGGCAGCAGCCGCTCCCGGTTGGTCAGCAGGGTGGTGGTGCGGTCGGCGATCCGGTCGGCGGTGGCGCGGTGCTTGGCGGTGCCCACCGTGCGGTCCACCTCCCGGGCGCTGGTGTACGGATCGTCGAACAGGCCGCGGCGCGCCTTGAGTTCCAGGACGCGCCGCAGGGACTCGTCGAGGCGCGCCTCGGTGAGCTCGCCGTCCCGTACGGCCTTGTGGACACCGCGCCAGGCGGCGGACAGGTCCGGCGGGTTGAGCAGCTGGTCCGCACCCGCCTTCAGCGCGAGCACCGGCACCCGGTCGTCGCCGTACTTCTTGCGCACGCCCTCCATGCCGAGCGAGTCGGTGACCACCACACCGTCGTAGCCGAGCTCCTCGCGCAGCACACCGGTGAGGATGGGCCGGGAGAGGGTCGCGGGGTCGTCGGCCGGGTCCAGGGCCGGGAACAGCAGATGCGCGGTCATGATCGAGTCGATGCCCGCCGCGATGGCGGCCCGGAACGGCGGTGCGTCCAGCCGCTCCCACTCCTTGCGGGAGTGGGTGATCACCGGCAGGCCCACATGGCTGTCCACGGTGGTGTCGCCGTGCCCGGGGAAGTGCTTGGCGGTGGCCGCCACCCCCGCGCTCCGGTACCCCCGCACCTGGGCGGCGACCAGCCGGGCGACGGCCCGGGGGTCGGCGCCGAAGGACCGTACGCCGATCACCGGGTTGGCCGGATTGACGTTGACGTCGGCGACCGGGGCGTAGTCCTGGCGGATGCCGAGCGCGGCCAGTTCGGCTCCGGCGATCCGGCCCGCGGTGCGCGCGTCCTTCGCGCTGCCGCCCGCGCCGAGCGCCATCGCACCGGGCAAAAGGGTGGCGGGGGCGCCGATCCGGGCCACGATGCCGTGCTCCTGGTCCGTGGAGAGCAGCAGTGGCACGGGGGCCCGGCGGTCCCCCAGCGCCGCCTTCTGGATGCCGTTGGAGAGCGCGGCGACCTGGTGGGGGTCGCGGATGTTGTGCGTCCAGCCGAAGTAGATGATCCCGCCGACGTGGTACTTCGCGATCAGTTCGGCGGCGTTGGCGACACCCAGTTCCTTCTGGTTCGACGCGACGTCGGCGGGGTCGGGCGCGGTGGCCGAATGCCCGTACACCCGCATCACGAAGAGCTGGCCGATCTTCTGGTCCAGCGTCATCCGCCCGATGAGCGCATCGACGCGGTCGCGGTGGTGGTTCCGGGCGGTGTCCCCGTCGCGTGTCGCGGCCCGGTCCCCGGCCGCACCGGGCCCGGTGCCGGGGCGGGCCGAGGAGGTGGTGGCGGAGGGGGACGGGCGGCGCGCCGGGGCACCGCCGAGCGCCCCTGGGGCGCAGGCGGTCGCGGCGGCGGCCACGGAGGCGGCGGTGGCGGCGAGCAGGGCGCGGCGTGACGGGGGCTCGGGCACCCGCACTCCTTCCGTCGAGGTGGAGGGGGTGGCTGGCGGTTGCTATGACACGCTTAAGTGGAAAGCAGATCCGGGTCAATGGGAATCGCTTTTTCGGTTCAACTTCGGTCAGGAGAAGACCGGTTGTGAGGGCAGACGTTCCTTAGGCACCACGAAGACGGCGATCAGATGGAACGGCGCGAAGCATTCCGGCGGTGGTGAGGGATGCCGCCCCGCGACGAGCACCAGCCGGTCCCCGGACCGCCGCAGCGTCGCCGACGGCCATCGCGCGCACCCCGTGGTCATGGACCAGCCGACCAGCGCGGTCCGCGAGAAGTCGGTGTTCCGGGCTTTGGCGGTGATGGCGTCGGCCCGCCGGCCGAAGTGGCCGGCGAAGGCGTCGAGTCCGGCCCCGTCGCGCAGCACGGTGTGGATCTCGGGTGCGCCGCCGGAGGTGCTGGCGAAGTAGGCGAGCCCGGTGTCGATCCGCCCGCTGTCGATCCGCCCGCCGGGCCGGGACGGGGAGGTGCCGCCGGTGCTCCGGGAGGGGTGCGCACCGGCGGCGGGATGCTCCCGGCCGCAGGCGGCGGAGAGCGTGATCAGCGACGCGGCCAGCAGCGAGGCCGATACCGCTCTGCGGAGACTCCCCATCAGCACACCGCTTGGACGCCCGGCGGGCCGGGCCGGTTCCCGGGGCGGCGCGGGTTTCCTGAGGTGATGAGGAACGGGGCACATCCGCCCATAGTGACAGCGGCCCGTGGCCCGGCGCCGGTACCCGGCCTCCCGACGCGTCGGGTCAGGTGGTGCGGTGGGGCCAGAGGTCGCGCAGCAGGCGGACGGTCTCGGTGATGGCCGGGCGACGCGAGGCGCCGGTGCGCCACAGGGCGTACAGCCGTCGTACCGGGACCGGTTCGAGGGGGACCGCCCGCACCCCCTCCGGCAGCGGGCCGCGCCCGAGGCGGGGCATCAGGGCGATCCCGAGCCCGGCCGCGACCAGCGCGATCTGGGTGTGGTTCTCCGCGGCCTGGTAGGCGAGGTCCGGTTCATGGCCCGACGCCCGCAGCGTACGGACCAGCCAGTCGTGGCACACCGACCCCGGCGGCTGGCAGATCCAGCGCTGGCCCGGGAGGTCGTCGCGGCTCAGCGCCCGTTCCCTGCCGCGTTCGGCCAGCGGATGTCCGGCCGGGATCAGGATGTCGCACGAGTCGTCCCCGATGACGGCCCGCTCCAGACCCTCCGGGGCGGGCAGCGGCGCGATGTCCCAGTCGTGGGCGACCGCCATGTCGATCACGCCCTGCGCCACCAGGTCCAGCGACAGATGCGGATCCACCTCCAGCAGCCGGGCGTCCAGCGAGGGGTGTTCCTCGCGCACCCGCGCCAGCACCGGGGGCATCAGCCCGCGCGCCGCCGTGGCGAACGCGCCGATCACCAGCCGCCCGGTGGGACGGCCGCGCCGCTCCTCCAGCGAGGTCTCCGCCTGTTCGACGATGGCCAGCAGCTGCTGCGCGGTGGCGGCCAGGTGCTGGGCCGCGTCGGTCAGCGCGATGCCCCGGCCCTGGCGCTCCAGGAGGGTGGTGCGGGTCTCCCGCTCCAACTTGGCGATCTGCTGCGAGATCGCGGACGGGGTGTAGCCGAGCGCCGTCGCCGCGGCACTCACCGACCCGTGCACGGCGACCGCGTGCAGAGCCCGCAGCCGGGCCAGATCCAGCATGGGGCGCCTCCCTCTCACCTTTTATGTTCGCTGCATCCAACCATGCAGAAATCCGCGCTGGTGCTACAAGGTCGCCGGACATGATCCTCGACCCATGCGACCTGCACACATCGCCCTCGCGGTCCTCGTCGCCGCCGCCTGGGGCGTCAACTTCACGGTCATCGAGGTGGGGCTCGACCACTTCCCGCCGCTGCTCTTCTGCGCCCTGCGGTTCCTGGCGGCCGCGCTGCCCGCGGTGTTCCTGGTCGGGCCGCCACGGGTCGCCTGGCGCTGGGTCCTGGGGGTCGGGTTCGCGCTGGGGGTGGCCAAGTTCGGGCTGCTGTTCATCGGGATGCACGAGGGGATGCCCGCCGGTCTCTCCTCGCTGGTACTCCAGATCCAGGCGGTCTTCACCGCGCTGTTCGCCTCCGTGGTGCTGGCCGAACGCCCCACCCGGGTCCGGCTGCTGGGCATGGGTGTCGCCCTCACCGGAATCGCGGTGGCCGCCGTCGACGAGGGCACCTCCGGTCCGCTCCTCGGCTTTGTGCTGGTGATCGCGGCGGCGGCGTTCTGGGGCGTCTCCAACGTCCTCATGCGCAAGGCCGCACCGCCCGACGGCTTAGCTTCATGGTGTGGGTGAGCCTGGTGCCGGTGCTGCCGCTGCTCGGGCTCTCGCTGATGTTCGAGGGCGCCGAGCCCGACCTCCGGGCGCTGGCCGGGGTCGACTGGGCCGGGGCGGGCACCGTCGGCTACGTCGCCTGGATCACCACCGTGTTCGGCTTCGGGGTGTGGGGCTTCCTGCTGCGCACCTACGACGCCTCGGCGGTCGCCCCCTTCTCGCTGCTGGTGCCGGTGTTCGGAATGTCCTCGGCGGCGCTGGTGCTGGGGGAGGAGATCAGCCCGCTGCGCCGGCTGGCGGCCGCGCTGCTGGTGGGCGGGGTGGCGCTGACCTCGCTCCCGGCCGCCCGGCTGCGCGGTCTGCTCAGGCCGCGTCGGCGAGCAGCCGCAGCAGATGCTCCCGGGCCGGAGCGAGCAGCCCCGGCAGCTCCGGCGCCTGCGGGTACCAGCGCTTCTCGTACTCCCAGCACAGCCAGCCGTCCCAGCCTTCACGGCTGAGCAGTTCCACGCACTCGGTCAGCGGCAGCACTCCGGCGCCCAGCGGCAGCGGGGTGGTGTCGTCGGCCGAGGCGATGTCCTTGACCTGCACATAGCCCAACTGCGGGGCGAGCGCCGCATAGCTGGTCGCCGGATCCTCCCCGGCCAGCCAGGTGTGCATCACATCCCACAGCGCCCCGACGCTGCCGTGGCCGACCGGCCCGAGGACCCGCGCCGCGTCGGCCCCGGCCGGATGCGAGTCATGGGTCTCCAGCAGCAGCCGCACGCCCCGCTCGGCCGCCTGGGGCGCGACGGCGGCGAGCCGCCGGGCGGCCGTCGCGTCGGCCTCGGCCGTGCTCTGGTCACCGCCCCCGGGGAAGACCCGGACGTTCGGCGCGCCCAGATCGTGCGCGAGCCGCACCAGCTCGCCCAGCTCGGCCAGCACCGGCTCGTCCGGCCCGGCCGCGGCGGCCCGGGCGTACCCCGCGACGGTCAGGATCTCGATCCCGCCCCCCGCGAACTCCCCCACCACCTGGGCACGCTCCTGGGCCCCGATCCCGGGATGCACCGGCTCCTCGGGGTGGGCGCGCAGCTCAACCCCGTGATACCCGCTGTCGGCGGCGAGCCGGACCACGTCGCGCAGGGGCATACCGGGGACGCCGAGGGTGGAGAAGGCGAGCTTCATGGGGGCTCCGTTGCTCGTCGGGGATCTTCAACGGGACGCTAAGCAGGGGCACGGGCGTGGTCAATCCCGCCGTGCCGGTCAGGCCCGAACCGGTCGGACGACCGGTCGCGCCCGCCGGGGGCGGCGGAGCTTGACGGGGGCGGGGGTGGCCCGGGCATCCGGCCGCCGCTGCGGCCATCAGGCCGTCAGGCCGTGGTCAGGCGCCACAGGGACGTCACTTCCGCGGTGCGGGCCGGGTGGAGGGGGTCGTCCGGCGCGGTCGCGCGGGGGTGGGTGGGGCGGGTGTCCAGGCGGGACACCACCGTCAGGCCCGCCGAGCCGATCGCGGCCAACAGCTCGGCGCGCGACCGCAGTCCGAGGTGTTCGGCCAGGTCGGAGAGGATCAGCCAGCCCTCGCCGCCCGGCGTGAGGTGGGCGGCGAGGCCGTCGAGGAAGCCGCGCAGCATCCGGCTCCCGGGGTCGTACACCGCGTACTCCACCGGGGAGGAGGGGCGCGCCGGTACCCAGGGCGGGTTGCAGACGATCAGCGGGGCGCGGCCCGGCGGGAAGAGGTCGGCCCGGACCACGTCCACCCGTTCGGACAGACCCAGCCGGGCGACGTTCTCCCGGGCGCACACCAGCGCCCGCGGGTCCTGGTCCGTGGCCACCACCCGGGCGATCCCCCGCCGTGCCAGTACGGCCGCGAGGACACCGGTGCCGGTGCCGATGTCGAACGCGGTCCCGCCCGGCGGCAGTGGCGCGTCGGCCACCAGGTCGACGTATTCGCCGCGCACCGGGGAGAAGACCCCGTAGTGCGGATGGACCCGGTCGCCGCCCAGCGCCGGTACCTCCACGCCCTTGCGGCGCCACTCGTGCGCGCCGATCAGGCCCAGTAGCTCGCGCAGCGAGGTGACGGAGGGCGCGTCGGCCGGGCCGTACGCCTCCGCGCACGCCTCCCGTACGTCCGGCGCGCGGCGCAGCGGGACGCGGAAGTCGGCGTCCAGCGGCACCAGCAGCATGCCCAGCAGCCGGGCCCGCCGAAACTGCGCCTGGCGGTGCCGGTGGAACGCCTCGGCGGGGGAGTCGGCGGGCGCTCGCCGCCCGCGCGCCCGGCGCGGGCCCCGGTCGACCCGGCGGGACACCGCCGTCAGCAGCTGACGGGCGCCCTGGTAGTCGCCGCGCCACAGCAGCGCGGTGCCCTCGCAGACCAGCCGGTAGGCGGTGTCGGCCGCCGTCCGGTCGTCCGCGATCTCGACCCGCCCGGGCGGCGGGGCGCCGCTCTCGGAGCGCCAGTGGGCGGAGTGGGACCGGCCGTCCTCGGTCCAGTGGATGACGTGCTGCGTAGTCAGGGGGACACCCTTTGCTCATGCGCCTGCTCGTGCGCCGTTCGTGTGGCCCGATCCTCGCCGCCCCGGCGCGGTCGCGCGAGCGGATTTCCGGACGGGTGGGCCTCGTCAACGAGCCGTGTCACACGCGTGGGTGACGTCCCCTCGGAGAGGCGTGGTGTCAGCCCCGCGGCGGCGGTGCCGTCGACGACCGCGCCATCAGCTCGCCCCGCACCATCGCCACCCCGCCCGGCGGCTGCGGCTCACGGCCCAGCGCCAGCCGCCCCGCCCGTATCCCCGCCTCGTGCAGCGGCAGCCGGACCGTGGTGAGCGAGGGCACCGCGTCCGCGCTGAACGGCAGATCGTCGAAGCCCGCGACCGACACGTCCTCGGGTATCCGCAGCCCCCGGTCGCGCAGCGCCGCGCAGACGCCCAGCGCGATGGTGTCGTTGGCCGCGACGATCGCGGTCAGGCCGCCGTCGCGGCGCAGCAGCTCGAGGGTGGCGTCGTAGCCGGAGGGGCGGTCGTACAGGCCGTGCACGGTCAGCCGCTCGGCGTCCTCCTCCAGCCCGGCCGCGGCCAGCGCGGCGCGGTGGCCCTCCAGCCGGTGGCGGGTGGTGGTGCGCTCGGAGGGGCCCGCCACATAGCCGATCCGGCGGTGGCCGAGGGTCACCAGATGCTCGGTCAGCCGGCGCGCCCCGCCGCGGTTGTCGAACGCGAGGGTCACCGAGTCCTCCAGCGGCGGACGGCCGCACAGCACCACCCGGGTGCCGGATGCGGCGAGCCGGGAGACCTTGGTGGCCACCGCCGCGGCGTGGTCGGGCTGTTCGGCCGCGCCGCCGGTCAGCACCACCGCCGCCGCGCGCTGCCGCTGGAGGAGGGTGAGGTACATCAGCTCGCGCTCGGGCGAACCGCCCGTACTGCAGATGACGGCCAGCTTCTCGCCCCCGCGTCCCGGCGCGCCGACGGGAGCGCCCATCTCGGACTGCACCGCGCCCGCGATGATGCCGAAGAAAGGGTCGGCGATGTCGTTGACCAGGACCCCGACCAGATCGGATGTGGCGGCGGCGAGAGCGCTTGCCGGGCCGTTGACCACGTACTCCAGTTCGTCGACGGCGCGCAGCACCCGCGCCCTGGTCGATTGGGCGACCGGGTAGTTGCCGCTCAGGACACGCGACACGGTGGCCGCCGAGACCCGAGCCCGTGCCGCCACATCGGCCAGGGTCACTGCCATGTTTCCTCCGTCGGTTGGTCACCTGGGGTACGCCGCGCGCGCCGGTCGAGGCGGCGTCCATGGTCTCACTGCCCACCGTCACCGTGGTCGGGGATTCGGGGCGTTGGCCCGTCCGTTGCGGTCCGGTGCGGCCCCCGTGCCCGCCGCACGCCACGCGCCACCGGCCGTCGCCGCATGGCGCGAACTGTCCCATGACGGCCGGGGTGTCCCATCTGTACAGGGTGGTACGGGGCGGCTAGCGTGAAAGATCCAGAAAGCGCTTACCGTGCCGTCCCGTGAGGAGAAGAAGCCACGTGACACGCAAGACCGTGCGGATCGCCATGAACGGTGTGACCGGCCGGATGGGCTATCGGCAGCATCTCGTCCGCTCCCTCCTCGCCCTGCGCGAACAGGGCGGCCTCGACCTCGGCGACGGCCGGGTGCTGTGGCCGCGTCCGCTGCTCGTCGGCCGCCGGGAGCACGCCCTGAAGGCGATCGCCGAGCGCCACGGCCTCGACCCCGTCGCCGACGTGTCCACCGACGTGGACGCCGTCCTGGCCGACGAGAGCGTGGACATCTACTTCGACGCACAGGTCACCGCGGCGCGGGAGGACGCCCTGAAGAAGGCCATCGCGGCGGGCAAGCACCTCTACACCGAGAAGCCGACGGCCACCGGCCTGGACGCGGCCCTGGAACTGGCCAGGCTGGCCCGGGCGGCGGGCGTCCGGCACGGTGTGGTCCAGGACAAGATCTTCCTCCCCGGGCTGCTGAAGCTGAAGCGCCTCGTCGACTGCGGATTCTTCGGCCGGATCCTCTCGGTCCGCGGCGAGTTCGGCTACTGGGTCTTCGAGGGCGACTGGCAGGACGCCCAGCGGCCGTCCTGGAACTACCGTGCGGAGGACGGCGGTGGCATCGTCGTCGACATGTTCCCGCACTGGGAGTACGTGCTGCACGAGCTGTTCGGCGCCGTGCGCAGCGTCCAGGCGCAGGCCACCACCCATATCCCGACCCGCTGGGACGAGCGGGGCAAACCGTACGACGCCACCGCCGAGGACGCCGCGTACGGCATCTTCCGGCTGGAGGGCGGCGCCATCGCGCAGATCAACTCCTCCTGGGCGGTCCGCGTCCACCGCGACGAACTGGTGGAGTTCCAGGTGGACGGCACCGAGGGTTCGGCCGTCGCGGGGCTGCGGGGCTGCCGCGTACAGCACCGTTCGGCCACCCCCAAACCCGTCTGGAACCCCGACCTCCCGGCCACCGAGTCCTTCCGCGGCCAGTGGCAGGAGGTCCCGGACAACGGGGAATTCGACAACGGCTTCAAGACACAGTGGGAGCTCTTCCTGCGCCATGTGGTGCTGGACGAGCCCTGGCGCTGGGACCTGCTGGCGGGGGCCCGCGGGGTCCAGCTCGCCGAGCTGGGGCTGAAGTCGTCGGCCGAGGGGCGCCGGCTGGACGTACCGGAGCTGAGCCTGTGATCCTCCACCTCCCCGCGCCGGGCGGCGCGACCCGCCCCTACCGGCCGTGCGCCGAGCCCGCCCGCTACGTCCCGGGCGGCGCCCCGCTCACCTCCCGCGTGGTGTTCGCGGCCGCTCATGTGGTCGCCGATCCGTACGCCGAAACCGGCCCCGGCGGCCCGGCCGCCGTGGACTGGGACGCGACCCTCGCCTTCCGCCGCCATCTGTGGTCCCACGGGCTGGGTGTGGCCGAGGCGATGGACACCGCACAGCGCGGGATGGGCCTGGACTGGGCCGGCGCGGCCGAGCTGATCCGCCGCTCGGCCGCCGAGGCCGACGCGGTGGGCGGACCGCTCGTCTGCGGTGCGGGCACCGACCAGCTCGCCGTCACCGGGATCGGCTTCCCGTACGGTCTGGACGAGGTGCGCGCCGCCTACGAGGAACAGCTCGCCGTCTGCGAGGAGTCGGGCGCCCGTGCGGTGCTGATGGCCTCGCGGGCGCTGGCCGCCGTGGCCAAGGGACCAAAGGACTATCTCGAGGTCTACGGCCGTCTGCTCGAGCAGGTGTCCGCGCCGGTCGTGCTGCACTGGCTGGGCCCGATGTTCGACCCGGCGCTGGAGGGCTACTGGGGCAGCGCCGACCCGGACCACGCCACCCGCACCGTACTGGAACTGATCGCCGCCCACCCCGGCAAGGTCGACGGCATCAAGGTCTCCCTGCTCGACGCCCGCCGCGAGAGCGAGCTGCGCCGTCTGCTCCCGGACGGGGTGCGCTGCTACACCGGCGACGACTTCCACTACCCCGAACTGATCGAGGGCGACGACCACGGCGCGAGCCACGCCCTGCTCGGTGTCTTCGACCCGCTGGCGCCCGTGGCGGCCGAAGCGGTCCGCGCGCTGGACGCGGACGACGCGCCGGGCTTCCGCGCGCTGCTCGACCCGACGGTGGAGCTGGCCCGCCACCTCTTCCGGGAGCCGACCCGCTTCTACAAGACCGGTGTGGTACTGCTGGCGTGGCTGGCCGGGCACCAGTCGCACTTCACGATGGTGGGCGGCCTCCAGTCGGCCCGTTCGCTGCCGCATCTGGCGCGCGCGTACGAACTGGCCGACGGACTCGGTCTGTTCCCGGACCCGGAGGCGGCCGCCGGGCGGATGCGGCATCTGCTGATCGTCCAGGGGGTCGCCCAGTGAGGGGTCGCGCAGTGAGCGGTGACCGTCGGCTGGACCGTCTGAGCCTCAACCAGGAGACCA
Organism: Streptomyces sp. NA02950; assembly: GCF_013364155.1. NCBI lineage: Bacteria > Bacillati > Actinomycetota > Actinomycetes > Kitasatosporales > Streptomycetaceae > Streptomyces > Streptomyces sp. NA02950. The sequence goes on from NZ_CP054916.1 coordinate 6,061,116, forward strand.
TCCGGCAGTGGTCGCTGCCCGAGCTGGCCGAGGGCTGTGCGGCGGCCGGGGTGCCCGGGGTCGGCCTGTGGCGGGCGCCGGTCCGGGCGTACGGGGTCGAGGCCGCCGCCCGGCTGGTCCGCGCCGCCGGGCTGACCGTCACCTCGCTGTGCCGGGGCGGTTTCTTCACCGCCGTGGACCCGGCCGAGCGTGCCGCCGCCCTCGACGACAACCGCGCCGCGATCGACGAGGCCGCCACCCTCGGCACCGGCACCCTCGTCCTGGTCTCCGGCGGCCTGCCGACCGGCAGCCGCGATCTGACCGGCGCCCGTGAGCGGATCGCGGACGCGCTGGCGGAGGTGAGTCCGTACGCCGCCGAGCGCGGGGTGCGCCTGGCCATCGAGCCGCTGCACCCCATGTACGCCGCCGACCGCTGTGTGGTCTCGACCCTCGCCCAGGCGCTGGACCTGGCCGAGCGCTTCCCGGCCGAGCGGGTGGGCGTGGTCGTGGACAGCTACCACCTGTGGTGGGACGACACCGTGGCCGCACAGATCGCCCGGGCGGGCGCCGGTGGCCGGATCGCCGCCTTCCAGCTCGCGGACTGGATCACCCCGCTCCCGGCGGGGGTGCTGCTGGGACGGGGTCAGCTCGGGGACGGCTCGATCGATCTGAGGTGGTTCCGCGAGCGGGTCGACGCGGCCGGGTACGACGGGCCGATCGAGGTCGAGATCTTCAACCCGGCGCTGTGGGAGCGGGACGGGGCGGAGGTGCTGGCCGAAGTCGCCGGCCGTTACGTGTCCTTGGTGCTGCCCGAGCCGTCGCCCTCACCGGTCCCGTCCGGACCGCCCGACCCGGCGGGCTGAGCGGACGACGCCTTGTCCGCGACCATCACCTCGGACACGTACTCCCGCACCCGGAGGGTCGTGGTGCCGCTGGTGTACAGCCCCATGCCCAGCATGCCGAGCGGCACCGAGGCCGCGAGGATCCCGGTCATGGTCGTCCAGGGGCGTTCCTCCTCGCAGTCCTCGTAGACGTGGTCGCGGAAGGCGGGCGCGTCACAGTGGTTGGAATACTCCGCGCTCTCGAACGGGGTGAACATCAGCATGGCCAGGTACGCCCAGCTCAACCCCGCCAGGAACAGCAGCCCCAGCCCCGAGGCGCGCATCCGCTGTGCCCGCACCACCCACGCCGTGCTCTCGACCGCCCCGTTCATGTCCATCCCTCCGTCGGAACGCAAAGGACACGAAACTAACAGCATGGTCAGGGGAGTTCGGAGCCGGGTCAGGAGCCGCTCGCTGTGATGGCTGGTTGCTGCGGGGGTCAGGTGGCGGGGAACTCTCCGCGCTTGAGGGCGGCGACGAACGACGACCAAGCGCACGGCTCGAAGGCGAGCGCCGGGCCGTTGGGGTCCTTGCTGTCGCGGACCGGGACCTCGCCGCGCGAGGCGATGAGGTTGGCGGCCACCTCCACGCAGGCGCCGCCGTTGCTGCTGTACGAGGACGTGAACCAACGGGGGGTTTCGGTCGTCACGGGGTACCCCTTCGCCCCCGGTCCACCGGATGGCGACGGGGCCGCCATGATCCGGCCCTCCATCGTCGCGCACGAACGGCGGCGCAGGAGCCGCCCGCGGGTGGGGCTGTTGGTGTGTGCGCCGCACGGGATGGTGATGACGCGGTGACCGCCGACGACCGGACCACGCCCGTCCCGTCGCCCGGCTGCGCTCTGTGCGCCACCCCCGGCGACTTCGGACCCCACCACCGCGCCGTGCCGCGTTCGGGCCTGTGCCCGGCGTGCGTCGAGGCCGGAAAGCCCACCCGCGACGGCCTTGAGCAGGCCGTCGTGATCGTGGCCGGACAGTCCCTCGCAGGGGCCGAGTCCCTCGACCTGGCCGACGCCGCACCGGAGCAACTGGCCTACCACCTCGGTGCGGTGAAACGCAGCCTGCGCGCCGTACTCCAGCTCCTCGCGCCGGTCGACGGAGAGGGGGCTCGGTGATGGCCCACAACGAGCCGTACCGGGGCGAGCGGCCCCGGATGACGATGCGCCGTCTACACCATGGCCCGCGACGGGATCGTGACCGCGCGGCGGGCGGCGGTGGCCGTCCTCGTCGGCAAGGACACGGACGCCTACGGGTTGGGGCAGGCGTGGCCGCCGTGCCAGTGCCCCCGCCACCGCGACGACAACAGGCCGGACCGCTTCCGGCGGTCTTGAGACGGCCGTCGGCCCCCCGTACCCGCCGTGCCCCTGGGCGGTGGCCGCGGTGGGCGGTTTCCAGGTCCCGGTCGCCGTGCTTCCCGTGGCAGACGGCCGGGCCCCGCCGAGGCCGGATAACGGATCGATAACTCCGGGAAATCGTGCAACCCTCCCGGGCCCCGGCGGGTCGTACGGGGCATCGGGCTTTCCGGGGAGGGATCCGGGGGGATCGAGGGAAAGCCCTGAGGAGGGGAATACGAGGGGCCCGGTCCGCGGACCGGGCCCCTCGAGTGTGCTCAGCCGGCGGTGCGCATGCGCAAGGCGCACCGCACCCGGCGTCAGAACGGTGCCGCGCGTCAGAACGGCACCCCGCACCGCAGCAGCACATTGGCGTACGGCCGCGCCTCCCCGGTCCGCACCACCAGCCGCGCCCCGCCGGTCAGCGCCTTCAGCTCCTCGTGCGGCACCAGCGTCAGCGCCGCGTCGGAGAAGAGCCCCTCGAGCAGCGCGGTCGCCTCCTTGTTGTGGTCCCGCACCTCGCGCGCGGCCGTGGCCCCCTCGACCACCAGCTCGTCCAGCAGCCCGGTCAGCACCTGCTCGAAGGACGGCACCCCCAGTACGAGGGCGAGGTCGACCACGACCGGTCCGTCCGGTCCGGAGGGGATCGGCAGACCCGCGTCGCACACCATCACCGTGTCGGTGTGGCCCAACCGGGCGAGTCCCGCGCTGAGGTGGCGGTTGATGATTCCCGCCCGCTTCACAGCCGCGCCACGTCCTCGGCGGTGGGAAACGACTCCTGGGCACCGGCCCGGGTCACCGCGGCGGCGCCCACGCGCACCGCGAACCACACCGCCGTCTCCAGGTCGTCGCCGGCGCCCAGCCGCCAGGCGAGCGCCCCGGTGAAGGCGTCCCCGGCGCCCGTGGTGTCCACGGCCTTCACCGGGAGGCTGGGCACCCGGACCGTACGGCCGCCGTCGGCGACGAGCGCGCCCTGCGCGCCCAGGGTCACCACGACCGAGCGCGGGCCGCGCGCCAGCAGGGCCGCCGCCCACTCCTCGGGCTCGGCCGAGCCGCCCGCCGGATCGTCACCGAGCAGGAACCGCGCCTCGTGCTCGTTGACCACCAGCGGATCGCAGACCGCCAGCACCTCGTCGGGCAGCGGCGCCGCCGGTGACGGGTTGAGCACCACCCGAGGCCCCGGCCGCCCGTCCGTGCCCGCGTCCGCCGCGCGGACCACCTCGGCCACGGTCTCCAGCGGGATCTCCAGCTGGAGCGAGACGACGCGCGCCGAGGCCAGCAGCCGCGCCGCGGCCCGTACGTCCCCCGGGGTGAGCCGGGCGTTGGCGCCGGGGGAGACCACGATGCTGTTGTCGCCGGACGGATCCACCGCGATCAGCGCGACGCCGGTGGGCGCGCCGCCGGTGAGCACACCGGAGGTGTCCGCCCCGGCCGTCCGCAGCGAGTCCAGCAGCAGACGGCCGTGCTCGTCGTCGCCGACCCGGGCCAGCAGGGCCGTACGGGCCCCCAGCCGGGCGGCGGCGACGGCCTGGTTGGCGCCCTTGCCGCCCGGGTGGACGGCCAGGTCGGAACCGAGAACGGTCTCGCCGGGACCGGGGCGGCGCTCGACCCCGATCACCAGATCGGCGTTGGCGGATCCCACGACCAACAGGTCGTAGTCGTGCATGTGTGTACGTCCCTTCGCGTTACGGGTGCCGACGGACGCGCCCCGGGCTCACTTGGCCGCGACGACCTTGACCGGCACCTTCACCGTCTCGTCGACCCGCTGGCCCTTGGCGGCCCTGATCGCGTTGCGCACGGCCATCTTCCCCAGCTCCCGGGGCTGCTGGGCGACGGTCGCGGCGAGGGTTCCGCTCCGCACCGCCGTGAGGCCGTCCGGGGTGCCGTCGAAGCCGACGACCTTCACGGACTTGCCCGCCTTGGAGCCCAGCGCCCTGACCGCGCCGAGCGCCATCTCGTCGTTCTCGGCGAAGACCCCGTCGACACCGGGGTGGGCCTGGAGCAGGTTGGTGGTCACGTCCAGCGCCTTGGCCCGGTCGAAGTCGGCGGGCTGCTTGCCGACGACCTTGATGCCCGGGTACGCCTTCAGGCCCTCCGCGAAGCCCTGCCCGCGCTCGCGCGAGGCCGAGGTTCCGGCGACGCCCTGGAGCACCAGGATCCTGCCCTTGCCGCCGAGCCGTTCGGCCAGCGTCTTCGCGGCCAGTCTGCCGCCCGCGATGTTGTCGGAGGCCACCAGGGTCTCGATATCGGCCTTGTTGACGCCGCGGTCGGCGGCGAGCACCGGGATACCGGCCTTGTTGGCGGCCTTGACGGACGGGCCCGCGGCATCGGAGTCGACCGGGTTGATGATGATCGACGTCATGTTCTGGCTGGTGAAGTTCTGGATCTGATTGGCCTGTTGGGAGGCGTCGTTCTGGGCGTCGGTGACGGTGAGGCTGACCCCGGCGGCCTTGGCCTCCTCCTGCGCGCCCGCCTTCAGCTGCACGAAGAAGGGGTTGTTGAGGGTGGAGACCGACAGGCCCACCTTGGTGTCCTCGCCCCCGGAGCCGCCCGAGTGCAGGAAGGAGGAGGCCAGCACCACGGCGCCGACGGCCACCGCGGCCACCGCGAACCGCCCCGCCGTGGCGGCCGCTTTACGGCCCGGCTCCTTCGGCCCTCCGGCCGGATCGCCGGGCGCGGCCGGACGGGAGCCCGCGCGGCGGCGCAGGGTGTCCAGCAGCACGGCGAGCGCGATGACCACACCGATGACGACCTGCTGCCAGAAGGCGGACACCTCCAGCAGGTTGAGCCCGTTGCGCAGTACCGCGAGGATCAGCGCGCCGATCAGCGTGCCGGACGCCTTGCCGACCCCGCCGGACAGGCTCGCGCCGCCGATGACCACCGCAGCGATGGCGTCCAGTTCGTAGCCGACCGCCGCCTGCGGCTGGGCCGAGGACAGCCGCGAGGCCAGCACGATGCCCGCCACGGCCGCGAAACCGCCGGAGAGCGCGTAGACGACCAGCTTCTGGCGCGCCACGCGGATCCCGGAGAGGCGGGCCGCCTCCTCGTTGCCGCCGATCGCGTACATCGCCCGGCCCGCGTAGGTACGGCCGAGCACACCCGCGGTGATCAGGCCCATCACGATCATCACGATCACCGGGACCGGCAGCCAGCCGCCGAGGGTGTCACCGAGGCCGGAGACCGCGTCGGGGACGGCGATCGGGCTGCCCTGGGAGATGACCAGCGCCAGACCGCGGCCGATCGACAGCATCGCGAGCGTGGCGATGAACGGCGGCAGTTTGCCGTACGAGACCAGCGCCCCGCTGACCAGGCCGCAGGCGATACCGGTGGCGACGGCGAGCAGCGCCGCCGGCCACACCGGCAGCCCCTGTGACGTGGCGGACCAGGCGAGCACGGTGGCCGAGAGCGCGGCCACCGAGCCGACGGACAGGTCGATGCCCGCGGAGACGATGACGAAGGTGACACCGAAGGCGAGGATCGCGGTGACCGCCGCCTGGACGCCCACGTTGAGGAGATTGTCGGTGGTGAGGAAGTCGCCGGAGAGCAGCGACATGGCCGCCACCAGCAGTACCAGGGCGCTCAGCGCGCCGTTGTCGAGCAGCACGCGGCGCAGCACCGCCGGGCCCCCGGGGTTCGTGCTCGTGAGCATGTCAGTTGCCACGAGTGCCCTCCTTCTCCGTGACGCCGACGCCTTCGTCGGTGTCTTTGGCGTCTTTGGCGGCTTTGACGTCCTTCACTGCCAGGGCCATCACGGCGTCCTGGGTCGCTTCCCGCGCGGTCAGCTCTCCGGCGATCCGGCCCTGGGACATCACCAGGACGCGGTCGCTCATCCCCAGCACCTCGGGGAGGTCGCTGGAGATCATCAGGACGGCGTGGCCCGATGCGGTGAGTTCATTGATGAGCTGGTAGATCTCGACCTTGGCGCCCACGTCGATGCCGCGGGTCGGCTCGTCGAGGATCAGCACCCTGCTCTTGGCGAGCAGCCATTTGCCGATGACGACCTTCTGCTGATTGCCGCCGGAGAGGGTGCGCACCCGCTGGTCGAGACCGGCCATCCGGACGGCCAGCTGTCCCGCGACGCGCGCGGCGGCGCGCCGCTGCCCGGCCCGGTCGACGATGCCCGCGCGGGTGGCGGACCGCAGGGTCACCAGGCCGAGGTTCTCCTGCACGGAGGCGTCCAGGACCAGGCCCTGGCCCTTGCGGTCCTCCGGCACCAGGCCGACACCGGCGGCCATGGCGGCCACCACGTCATGGCGGGGCAGGGGAACGCCCGCGACCTCGACGGTGCCGGAGTCGTAGGGGTCGGCGCCGAACAGCGCCCGCACCACCTCGGTGCGGCCCGCGCCCACCAGACCGGCCAGGCCCACCACTTCACCGGCGCGCACCTCGAAGCCGATGTCGTGGAAGCTGCCGTCGCGGGTGAGCCCCTCGACCTTCAGCAGCGGTTCACCGGCGTCGGCCCGCTCGCGCGGGTACTGCTGCTCGATGGAGCGGCCGACCATCAGCCGCACCAGCTCGTCCTGGTCGGTGGCGGCCGGGACCTGGGTGACGCTGCGGCCGTCGCGCAGGACGGTGACCCGGTCGCCCAGGGCGGCGATCTCCTCCAGGTGGTGGGTGATGAAGACGACGCCCACCCCGTCCTCGCGCAGGGCGCGCACGATCCGGAAGAGCTTGTCGACCTCCTCGGTGGTGAGCACCGCGGTCGGTTCGTCCATGATCAGTACGCGCGCCTCCAGGCTGAGCGCCTTGGCGATCTCGACCATCTGGAGCCGGGCGATGCCCAGGTCCCGCACCCGGGTCTTGGGGGAGACGTCCACCCCGACCCGGGCGAGGAGTCCGGCGGCGCGCCGGTGCATCGTATGACGGTCGATCATGCCGAAGCGGCGCGGCTGGCGGCCCAGGAAGATGTTCTCGGCGACGCTGAGGTCGGGGACCAGGTTGAACTCCTGGTAGATGGTGGCGATACCGAGCCGTTCGGCGTCCTGGGCATTGCCGATGCGTACCTCGCCGCCGTCGACGAGGATGCGGCCGCCGTCGGGACGATGGGCACCGGAGAGCATCTTGATGAGCGTGCTCTTGCCCGCGCCGTTCTCGCCCAGCAGGACGTGCACCTCACCGCGGCGCAGATCGAAGTCGACGCCGTCCAGGGCGACCACACCGGGGAAGGTCTTGCGGACGCCCTCCATCCGCAGCAGTTCGGAGTCCGGGCGCGGCGGCTCGGTGACACAGGGCGTCGTGCTCATGGCGTGCTCCCTTCGGGCTCGCCGCACGAGCGGCGGGTGACCAGGCGGGCGGAGAGGGTCACCGACTCCGCGGGGCGGCCCTCGACGAGGTCGACCAGCGCGCGGACGGCCGCGCGGCCGAGATCCCCGGTCGGCTGGGCGATGGCGGTGATCGGCGGATCGGTGTGGACGAACCACGGGATGTCGTCGAACGCGGCGAGCGCGATGTCGTCGGGCACCCGCAGCCCGCGGGCACGGATCTCGTCCATCGCGCCGAGCGCCATCAGGTTGTCCGCGGCGAAGACCGCGTCCGGGGGGTGCGGCAGATCGAGGAAGCGGGCGGTGACCCGGCGTCCGCTGTCCGCCTGGAAGTCGCCCTGGCCGATGTGGCCGTCGTCCAGTGCGAGACCGAACTCCCGCAGCGCCGCGCGGAAGGCGTCCACCCGCTCGCGTCCGGTGGTCGTGGCCGCCGGGCCCGCGATGATGGCGAGCCTGCGGTGGCCGAGCGCGTGCAGATGGGCCACCAGATCGCGGATGGCGTCCCGGCCGTCGGTGCGCACCACCGGCACCCCGGCCAGGCCCTCGCCCTCGATCCAGCGGTCGACGAAGACCATGGGTGTCCCGGTGCGGGCGGCGTCCAGCATCATCGGCGAGCCGCCGTCGGTGGGGGAGACCAGCAGCCCGTCGATACGGCGGTCCATCAGGGTGCGGACGTGGTGGTCCTGGAGATCGGGCCGTTCATCGGCGTTGCCGATCACCACGCTGTAGCCGAGGTCGCGGGCAGCGTCCTCGACGGAGCGGGCCAACTCGGTGAAGAAAGGATTCAGCACATCGCTGATGACCAGTCCGAGCGCCCGGGTCTGGTCGGTGCGCAGCGAGCGGGCCACGGCGTTGGGGCGGTAGCCGAGGGCGGCGACGGCGGCCAGTACGCGCTCCCGGGTGTCCGCGCGGACGGAGGGGTGATGGTTGAGCACCCGCGAAACCGTCGCGACGGAGACCCCGGCCCGTTGCGCCACGTCCTTGATGGCCGGCATCGTCCACCTCCTCGTGGAATCGATTACACGGAGGATTGGAATCGATTACACGGGATGTGGACAAGGGCTCGGTCCGGCCCGAAACCGGATCGTGATGCTCCGCACCGGTCACCGCCGGTCCGCCGCCGAGGGGCGCCGGGGTTTCCACAGCCGCCGGTTTTTCCACAGCCCCGCACCGCTCCGCACCGCCTGTCGGGCCCCGGCGGTACGGTCGGTCCATGCTCAAACTCGCGGTGGTCGAAGGCGTTCTGGAGCGGATCACCTATGCCAATGAGGAGAACGGCTATACGGTCGCGCGGGTCGACACCGGCCGTGGCGCGGGCGATCTGCTGACCGTCGTGGGCTCGCTGCTGGGCGCCCAGCCGGGTGAGTCGCTGCGGATGGAGGGCCGCTGGGGCTCCCACCCGCAGTACGGCAAGCAGTTCACCGTGGAGAACTACACAACCGTCCTCCCCGCCACCGTCCAGGGCATCCGCCGCTATCTGGGCTCCGGTCTGATCAAGGGGATCGGCCCGCGGATCGCCGACCGCATCACCGAGCACTTCGGTATCGAGACCCTGGACGTCATCGAGCAGCGGCCGGAGCGGCTGATCGAGGTCCCCGGCCTCGGCCCCAAGCGCACCAAGATGATCGGGGCGGCCTGGGAGGAGCAGAAGGCCATCAAGGAGGTCATGATCTTCCTCCAGGGCGTCGGCGTCTCCACCTCCATCGCGGTGCGGATCTACAAGAAGTACGGGGACGCCTCGATCTCCGTGGTGAAGAACGAGCCGTACCGGCTGGCGGCCGATGTCTGGGGCATCGGCTTCCTCACCGCAGACAAGATCGCCCAGTCGGTCGGCATCCCGCACGACAGCCCCGACCGGGTCAAGGCCGGTCTCCAGTACGCCCTGTCCCAGTCCACGGACAACGGTCACTGCTATCTCCCCGAGGAGCAACTGATCGCGGACGCCGTGAAGTTGCTCCAGGTCGACACCGGTCTGGTGATCGACTGCCTGGGGGAGCTCGCCGCCGAGGAGGGGGTGGTGCGCGAGCGGGTCCCCGCCCCGGACGGCGGCGATCCGGTCGCGGCGGTCTATCTGGTCCCCTTCCACCGCGCGGAGATCTCCCTGGCCGGTCAGGTGCTGAGGCTGCTGCGCACCGAGGAGGACCGGATGCCCGCCTTCCAGGGGGTGGACTGGGAGAAGGCACTGACCTGGCTGGCCGGTCGCACCGGCGCCGAGCTGGCCCCCGAGCAGCGGGAGGCGGTGCGGCTCGCGCTCACCGAGAAGGTCGCGGTGCTCACCGGCGGCCCGGGGTGCGGCAAGTCCTTCACCGTCCGGTCCGTGGTGGAGCTGGCCCGCGCCAAGAAGGCGAAGGTGGTGCTGGCCGCCCCCACCGGCCGGGCCGCCAAGCGGCTCGCCGAGCTGACCGGCGCCGATGCCTCCACCGTCCACCGGCTGCTGGAGCTCAAGCCCGGCGGCGACGCCGCGTACGACCGGGATCGTCCGCTCGACGCCGATCTGGTGGTGGTCGACGAGGCGTCCATGCTCGATCTGCTGCTGGCCAACAAGCTGGTCAAGGCGGTCCCGCCGGGTGCGCATCTGCTCTTCGTCGGCGATGTGGACCAGCTGCCCAGCGTCGGCGCCGGGGAGGTGCTGCGCGATCTGCTGGCCCCCGGCGGCCCGGTCCCGGCGGTGCGGCTGACCAGGATCTTCCGCCAGGCTCAGCAGTCCGGAGTGGTCACCAACGCCCACCGGATCAACGAGGGGGTGCCGCCGCTCACCCAGGGGCTGTCCGACTTCTTTCTCTTCGCCGAGGACGACACCGAGGAGGCCGGGCGGCTCACGGTCGATGTCGCGGCCCGCCGCATCCCCGCCAAATTCGGTCTGGACCCCCGGCGTGACGTGCAGGTTCTCGCCCCGATGCACCGCGGCCCGGCGGGCGCGGGCGCGCTGAACGGACTGCTTCAGCAGGCCATCACCCCCGCCCGCCCGGACCTCCCGGAGCGCCGTTTCGGCGGCCGGATCTTCCGCGTCGGCGACAAGGTGACCCAGATCCGTAACAATTATGAGAAAGGGGCCAATGGGGTCTTCAACGGCACGGTTGGAGTCGTCACCTCCCTCGACACCGACGAGCAGCGGCTGACCGTGCTGACGGACGAGGACGAGGAGGTGCCGTACGACTTCGACGAGCTGGACGAGCTGGCTCACGCCTATGCGGTGACCATCCACCGCTCCCAGGGCAGTGAGTACCCGGCCGTCGTGATTCCGGTGACCACCGGAGCCTGGATGATGTTGCAGCGCAATCTGCTCTACACGGCGGTGACCCGCGCCAAGCGCCTTGTGGTGCTGGTCGGCTCGCGCCGCGCGCTGGGGCAGGCGGTGCGTACGGTCTCGGCGGGAAGGCGCTGCACGGCACTGGACCACCGGCTCGGCGGCGATGTACGAGTCGAGAGTGCCATGAGGGTTTCCGAACGATGACGAACGGGGCAGGATGGGCGTGAAAGCGGCACTGAGTGCCGCCAAAAGGCCCATTGGCCGACCCCGAGTGCACGTCCATCGTCCGGATGGGGGAAGGTGGGGGGAGTCAGGGCACCTCGAAGAAGAGAACCAGGACGTCGGTGAGGGATGACGTGAGCGACAACTCTGTAGTACTGCGGTACGGGGACGGCGAGTACACCTACCCGGTGGTCGACAGCACCGTCGGCGACAAAGGCTTCGACATCGGCAAGCTGCGTGCCCAGACCGGTCTGGTGACCCTGGACTCCGGTTACGGCAACACCGCCGCGTACAAATCCGCGATCACCTATCTCGACGGTGAGCAGGGCATTCTGCGCTATCGCGGTTACCCCATCGAGCAGCTGGCGGAGCGCAGCTCGTTCCTGGAGACGGCCTTCCTGCTGATCAACGGCGAGCTGCCCACGGTGGACGAACTGGCCGCGTTCCGCGAGCAGATCACCACCCATACGCTGCTCCACGAGGACGTCAAGCGCTTCTACGACGGCTTCCCGCGCGACGCCCACCCGATGGCCATGCTGTCCTCGGTGGTCAGCGCGCTGTCGACCTTCTACCAGGACAGCCACAATCCCTTCGACGAGAAGCAGCGCGACCTCTCGACGATCCGGCTGCTGGCCAAGCTGCCGACCATCGCGGCGTACGCCTACAAGAAGTCGGTCGGCCATCCGTTTGTCTACCCGCGTAACGACCTTGGCTACGTCGAGAACTTCCTGCGGATGACCTTCTCGGTCCCGGCCCAGGAGTATGAGCTCGACCCGATCGTCGTCAGCGCCCTCGACAAGCTGCTGATCCTGCACGCCGACCACGAGCAGAACTGTTCGACCTCCACCGTCCGGCTGGTCGGCTCCTCGCAGGCGAACATGTTCGCCTCCATCTCCGCGGGCATCAGCGCCCTGTGGGGCCCCCTGCACGGTGGTGCCAACCAGTCCGTGCTGGAGATGCTGGAGGGCATCCAGGACGCGGGCAGCGACGTCGACACCTTCATCCGCAAGGTGAAGAACAAGGAAGACGGTGTGAAGCTCATGGGCTTCGGGCACCGCGTCTACAAGAACTTCGACCCCCGGGCGAAGATCATCAAGTCGGCGGCGCACGATGTGCTCTCCGCCCTCGGCAAGTCGGACGAGCTTCTTGAGATCGCCCTCAAGCTCGAGGAGCACGCCCTCGCCGACGACTACTTCGTCGAGCGCAAGCTCTACCCGAACGTGGACTTCTACACCGGTCTGATCTACCGGGCGATGGGCTTCCCGACCGAGATGTTCACCGTGCTGTTCGCGCTCGGCCGGCTGCCGGGCTGGATCGCCCAGTGGCACGAGATGATCAAGGAGCCGGGTTCCCGCATCGGCCGCCCGCGCCAGATCTACACGGGCATCGTCGAGCGCGAGTTCGTCCCGGTCGAGCAGCGCTAAGGGCGACCTCTTCCGTCTCTGAGTGCCCCGCTCTCCCGGCGCGTGCCGGAAGGGTGGGGCACCGTTGCGTCTCCGGGGTGGCCCGGTTCCCGCCGGGTGACCCCGGGAGGAATGGGCGCCTTGGAGCCCCGGGTTCGCCCGGTTCCCGGTGAGTGACCCGAGGGAAAGGGCACCTTGGAGCTTCGGGTTCCTTGGTCTGGCGGCGGGTGAGGCGAAGGGGCGCGCCGCTGTCGAAAGGGAGAGCGTGCGGAGGCCGCGAGGCTGCAATCGATATGCGGCTCCGCCGCGTGGAGTGGCCGAGCACGGTCGACCGTCGACAGCGGCTGGAGCGCCCCGGAGCCGAACCGAGCCCCCGAAAACGCGAAAGCGCCCCGCTTCCGATCCCCCCACGGGTCGGAGCGGGGCGCTTCCCATGTCCCGGTACGGATTCCCCCCACGGGATCCGGCCGGGCGTCCACGGGCCGCACGGGCGGCGTTGCGGCGCGATCTGCCGGGACGAGTACCGCGGGAGGGCCGCTCAAAGCTCCCCGAGTACGTCGCCCCGGCCACGCGTAGCGGGATACGTCCCCCAAGACGAATCCCCACCGTCCCATTAGACTCGCGACCCCCCGAAATGGTTACGTTCGGTTGTCTGTGATCTGCGTCTCTTGCCATAAGGGGCGTACAAGGGCAAGAGCCTCGATTTGAAGATCGAGGCTCCCGTGTATGGGTGCTGTGCGGCTTATGGGGAGCTGGTGAAGCTATGTGGACGCTGTGAAGGTCCGCAGTCGCAGGCTGTTGGTGACGACGAATACCGACGAGAACGCCATGGCGGCTCCCGCGATCATCGGGTTGAGCATTCCGGCCGCCGCGAGCGGCAGCGCGGCCACGTTGTAGCCGAACGCCCAGAAGAGGTTGCCCTTGATGGTGGTGAGCGTCCGGCGCGCCAGCCGGATCGCGTCCGCCGCCACCCGGAGGTCGCCGCGGACCAGGGTCAGGTCCCCGGCCTCGATGGCCGCGTCCGTACCGGTGCCCATGGCGAGCCCGAGGTCGGCGGTGGCCAGGGCGGCCGCGTCGTTGACGCCGTCGCCCACCATGGCGACCGTACGGCCCTCGCCCTGGAGCCGCTTGACCACGTCCACCTTGTCCTGCGGCAGGACGTCGGCGATGACCTCTTCGACGCCGGTCTCGCGCGCCACCGACTCGGCGACCAGCCGGTTGTCCCCGGTCAGCAGGACCGGGGTGAGGCCGAGGGCGCGCAGCTGGGTGACGGCCTCGGCGCTGGTCTCCTTGATCGCGTCGGCGACCAGCAGGATGCCGCGCGCCGCGCCGTCCCAGGCCACGGCGACGGCCGTATGGCCCTCCGTCTCGGCGGCGGCCTTGGCGGACGCCAGTTCCTCGGGGAGTTCGACGGCCCACTGGCCGAGCAGCTTCTCCCGGCCGACCAGCACCTCGTGTCCGTCCACCACACCCCGTACGCCGAGCCCGGCGACGGAGGTGAAGCCCTCGGACACCGGGAGGGCGCCGACGCGCTCGGCCGCGCCGTCCGCGACCGCGCGGGCGACCGGGTGTTCGCTGGCGTGCTCCACGGCGCCGGCGAGGCGCAGCAGATCGCCCTCGTCCGTGCCGGACGCGGTGACGACGCCGCGCAGCCGCATCCGGCCGGTGGTGACCGTGCCGGTCTTGTCCAGGACGACGGTGTCCACCCGGCGGGTCGACTCCAGTACCTCGGGGCCCTTGATGAGGATGCCCAGTTGGGCACCGCGGCCGGTGCCGACCATGAGCGCGGTCGGGGTGGCCAGGCCCAGGGCGCAGGGGCAGGCGATGATCAGGACGGCCACCGCGGCGGTGAAGGCGGCGGTCGCGTCACCGGTGGCGGCCAGCCAGCCGAGCAGCGTGCCGAGGGCGATCAGCAGCACGATCGGTACGAAGATCCCGGAGACCCGGTCGGCGAGCCGCTGGACTTCGGCTTTGCCGTTCTGCGCGTCCTCCACCAGCTTGGCCATCCGGGCGAGCTGGGTGTCGGCGCCGACGCGGGTGGCCTCCACGACGATCCGGCCCGCCGCGTTGACGGTCGCGCCCGCCACCGCGTCGCCCACCACGACGTCCACCGGCACCGATTCGCCGGTCAGCATCGAGGCGTCCACGGCCGAGCCGCCCTCGACGACCGTGCCGTCGGTGGCGATCTTCTCGCCGGGGCGGACGACGAAGCGGTCGCCGACCGCCAGCTCGCCGACGGGGACGCGGACCTCCCGGCCGTCGCGCAGGACGGCCACGTCCTTGGCGCCGAGCTCCAGCAGGGCGTGCAGCGCGGCCCCGGCCCGCCGCTTGGACTTCGCCTCCAGGAACCGGCCGAGGAGGATGAAGGTGGTCACCCCGGCGGCGGCCTCGAGGTAGATCGAGGACGTTCCGCCCGTACGGGACACGGTGAGGTCGAAGCCGTGCCGCATCCCCGGCATGCCCGCGTCGCCGAAGAACAGCGCCCAGAGGGACCAGCCGAGGGCCGCCAGGGTGCCGAGGGAGACGAGGGTGTCCATGGTGGCCGCACCGTGCCGGGCGTTGGTCCAGGCGGCCCTGTGGAAGGGTGCGCCGCCCCAGGCGACGACGGGCGCGGCGAGGGTGAGCGAGAGCCACTGCCAGTTCTCGAACTGGAGCGAGGGCACCATCGCCAGCACGACGACGGGCAGGGACAGCGCGAGGGAGACGAGCACGCGGTGGCGCAGGGTGTCCGGCTCGCCCTCACCGCGCCCGGGGCGGTCCGCCGCGCCGCCGGGGGGCTCGGCGGTGTCGGCCGGGGGAGCGGGCTCGGGCGGGCGCGGTTCCTCGGCGGTGTAGCCGGTTCTGACGACCGTGGCGATCAGGTCCGCCACCTCGACCCCGGTGCCGTAGGACACCTTGGCCTTCTCGGTGGCGAAGTTGACCGTGGCGGACACTCCGTCGATGCGGTTGAGCTTCTTCTCGACGCGCGCCGCACACGAGGCACACGTCATTCCGCCGATGGCGAGTTCGACCTGTGCCGTGTGCCCGGCCTCGGGAGCCGTGGGAGCCGTGGTGGTCATGTCTGGGTCTCCTGGGAGGAGGGCCGGTGCCGTACGGCGGCTGTATGAGCAGGGCGGTACGGCCAGGCGGGAGGAGTCAGGGGTGCTCAGGCCCGGTCGGCGAGTTCGTACCCCGCCTCGTCGACGGCGGCGCGGACGGCCTCGTCGTCCAGTGGGGTGGCCGAGACGACGGTGACCTGTCCGGTGGAGGCCACCGCCTTGACGGAGGAGACGCCGTCGAGGGCGCCGAGTTCCTCGGTGACGGCGCTCTCGCAGTGGCCGCAGGTCATTCCGGTCACCTGGTAGACGGTGGTGAGGCCGGAGCCGGTGTTCGCCTCGGAGCTCATGGACTCTCTCCTGTGTGGGGTGGGCGTGTCGGTTGGGACGCAGGAGGCACCGGATGTCCCAGGGTCTCCTGACTCTGTCAACTCTATACCCCTAGGGGGTATTCCCGGAAGCCGGAAGTGCGCCGGATCTCGAGGGGCGCGACGCGCCCGCGCGCGCTCCCCCTTCGCGGATACGCGCCTGAAGACCGCAGGCGTGGGTCCGGATCAGGGGGCGGGGGCACCCTCGGTGCCGATGACCGGGGCGAGATAGCCGTACAGGGCGGCCTTGGTCTCGGCGATGTACGCCTCCCGCTCCGCTCCCTGATGGCACAGGATCAGATCGAGACCGGCCTTGAACAGCTGGAACGCCATGGTGGCGGTGCGGGCGCGGCGGTCGGCGGGCAGAGCGGGCTGGTAGCGACCGATCAGTTCCTCCACCCGGGCCTGGAGGGTGAGGTGCAGCGCGTCGTGCTCCTCGACCACGCGGCCGGGGGCCTCCGAGGAGTGGATCAGTGCGAGGAAGGCGGGATTCGCGCAGTTGAACTCGATCATTGGATCGAGGACCGCGTCGAGCATCTCGCCCAGCGGCAGCGAGGCGTTCTCGACGGTGAAGATCAGGCCGTGGGCCTGCCGCATCTGATGGGTCAGCCGCTCGCCCAGTTCGACCGCGATGGCCTCCTTGTTCGGGAAGAACTGGTACAGCGTGCCCGGGGAGACCCCGGCCTCGCGGGCGATCGCGTTGGTGCTCGCGGAGGTGTAGCCGCTCCGGCAGAAGACGTTGGCGGCCGCGTCGAGCAGCTGCTGGACCCGGCGCTCGCCGCGCGCCTGTCTGCGGCGCGGCTTGGCGGCTCCCTCGGGCTGGGCTGCCTTGCTCTCGGTCACGCGCAATCTCCGGATCTTGTTTCATTGACAAACGCGAGTGCCCGCTCGCATTATTGTAAAACGCGAGCGACCGCTCGTGTCTGCCAGTCTATGGCAAGCAATGACCCATGCCGCCTGCCCGGACGTCGCGCGGGGGGATGGGCACAGGTGAAGGGGACACCGTGCCATGACCGCTGTCAACCGGCCGTCGGGGGACCGGATCGGAGGATGGACCCGCCTGGTCACGGCGCGCCCCCGGCTCTCCTTGCTGCTCGCCCTGCTCTTCACCGCACTCGCCGTGGTGGCGGGCAGCGGTGTCGCCGACCGGATGGGCAGCGGCGGCTGGGAGGACCCGGCCTCCCAGTCCTCCTACGCCACCAAGGCGTTGGAGAAGCACTTCCCGACCTCCCAGCCCAATCTGATCCTGCTGGTCGACAGCGGCAGGGCCACGGTGGACGACCCGGCCGTCGCCGCCGAGGGCCGCGCGCTCGCCAAGAAGCTGGCCCAGGAGGAGTCGGTCACCGGCGTCACCTCCTACTGGGACACCGGCGCGGCCACCCTCCGCCACCGGGACCGCGGCGAGGCGATCATCGCCGCGCGCATCGTGGGCGACGAATCCGCCGCCAACAAGGCGCTGGAGCGGCTCGCCCCGCACTACCGCGGGGACCACGGCCCGGTCGAGGTGTCGATCGGCGGCATGGTCGCGGTCCGCCATGAGCTCCAGACCACCATCCAGGAGGATCTGCTGCGGGCCGAGATGATCGCCCTGCCCATCACCCTGGTGCTGCTCGTCATGGTCTTCGGCAGCGCGGTGGCCGCCCTGCTCCCGCTCGGTGTGGGGATCATCGCCATCCTGGGCACCAACGCGGTGCTGCGCGGCCTCACCGAATTCACCGATGTCTCGGTCTTCGCGCAGAACCTCACCACCGCGCTCGGCCTCGGACTGGCCATCGACTACGCCCTGTTCATCGTGCGCCGCTTCCGCGAGGAACTGGCCACCGGCGCCGCCACCCTGCCCGCCGTGGCCGCCACCCTGCGCACCGCCGGGCGCACCGTGCTCTTCTCGGCGCTGACCGTCGCCGTCTCGCTCGCCGCCATGCTGGTCTTCCCGCAGTACTTCCTGCGCTCCTTCGCCTATGCGGGCATCGCCGTGGTGCTGATCGCCGCGGCTGCCGCCCTGGTGGTGCTGCCCGCGGTGCTGGTGCTCCTCGGCGACCGGGTCAACTCCCTCGATCTGATGAAGCTGCTGCGCCGCGGCCGCCCTGCCCGTACCGGGGAGCCCGGCCGGGGTTGGGGGCGGCTCGCCCGGCTGGTCATGCGGCGCGCCCCGCTGTTCGCGCTGGCCACCGTCGTCGGGCTGGTCGCGCTCGGACTGCCCTTCCTGAGGGTGGAGTTCGGCACCGCGGACGACCGTCAGCTGCCCACGAGCGCCGAGTCGCACACGGTCCAGCAGCACATCCGGGACGGCTTCCCCGGCGGCCCCGGCGGCGCCGTCGAAATCATCGCCGAGGGACGCCCCGGCACCCGCGCCCTCGCCGACTACAGCGCCAAGCTCTCCACGCTGCCCGATGTGCGGCGGGTCGACAGCCCCGCGGGCCAGTTCGCGGGCGGCCGGCAGATCGCCCGGCCCGGCCCGGCCGAGGCGGCGCGCGCGGCCCAGGGGGGCGCGTACCTCACCGTGCTGGCCAAGGGCGAGGCGGTGGACGCCGCGAGCCAGGATCTGGTGCGGGACGTCCGCGCCCAGCACCCCCCGTTCAGCGCCTCGGTGACCGGCACCGCCGCCGTCCTGGTGGACACCAAGGACTCCATAGCCGACCGGCTGCCCTGGGCCGCCGCGATCATCGCCGCCGTCACCCTGCTGCTGGTCTTCCTGCTCACCGGCAGTGTGCTGATACCGATCCAGGCGGTGCTGCTCAACGCGCTCAGTCTCACCGCGATGTTCGGCGCGGTGGTGTGGGTCTTCCAGGACGGGCATCTGTCCGGCCCGCTGTCCTTCACCACCTCCGGCGACATCGAGACCACTCTGCCGGTGCTGATGTTCTGCGTCGCCTTCGGCCTCTCCATGGACTACGGCGTCTTCCTGCTCTCCCGGATGAAGGAGGAGTACGACCGCACCGGGAACCACACGGCGGCCGTGGAGTTCGGACTGCGGCGCACCGGCGGACTGATCACGGCGGCCGCGCTGATCCTCGCCGTGGTCATGGTCGCCATCGGCACCTCGCGGGTCACCAACACCAAGATGCTGGGCCTGGGCATCGCCCTGGCGGTGCTGATGGACGCCATGGTGGTGCGCAGTCTGCTGGTGCCCGCGGTGATGCGGCTGACCGGCCGGGCCACCTGGTGGGCGCCGGGCCCGCTGCGCCGGCTGCACGCCAGGATCGGACTGAGTGAGGGGGAGTCCGTCCCGACCGGGGGCGGCGGCAGCGGGGATGACACCGGGCCCCGCAGCGAGGAGGGGCTGCGGGACCCGGTCCGCGCGGGGCACTGACGCCTTCCGCGGGGCTGTCGCCCCTTCCGTAAGGCGCCGGGGACATCTCGTGCGTGGTGCGGAGGGGCACCGGCCGCGCGGGGCTTCGGGGGCAGGCGGCGCTGGGTCCTGTCCGGTGGATCTCTGACGATCAGCCCGCGTCGCGGGCCGAATGAGATCCCCCGGACAGGACCTAAGGGGCGTCGCGCCGCCCGCGTCGGTTGCCGGGTCTGCGGGCCACCCAGGACCGGACGGTGTCCGCGTACCAGAACGGTTTGCCGCGCTCCACCAAGTCGGGAGGCGGCAGCAGTCCGTGCTTGCGGTACGACCGTACGGTGTCGGTCTGGACCCCGATATGCGCGGCGATCTCCTTGTACGACCACAGCCTCCGGTCGGTCATCTCTCGCGCCCTTCCCGCAGACACCGCGACCACGGCCCCGGTGGGGCCGTCGGGGGAGCCACGGCAGACCTGCTGACGATCTCTCACCCTGTGCCCGGTGAACGACGCTGAGTGATCACCGGACAGGGGTTGTTGAACACCTGTGACGAAGGCGTGTGGAGATGTGACGGCTGTGACAGCGGAGTGACGCTCAGGCTCCGAGCTCGGACATCCGTGTGGTGATTTCCTCCAGCCGCACCGGGCGGTGCTCCAGCCGGGACAGCTCACATGCCTCGGCCACCAGCAGGGCGTAGAGCGCCTGCTGACCGGAGCAGGGGTTGGGGGCCGCGCCCCGGGCCGCCCGGACGAAGGCGGCCAGCTCCGACCGGTAGGCGTCCGCGAACCGCTCCAGGAAGTGCGCCCAGGGCCGGGCGGGACCGGCGGGTCCGTCCGGTTCGGCAGAGGTGAAGGGCGTACGGCCGTCCAGTCCCACCACCAACTGGTCGCGCTCGCCCGACAGTTCCATCCGCACGTCGTATCCGGCGCCGTTGTAGCGGGTGGCGGTCGCGGTCACCAGCGTGCCGTCGTCCAGCGTCAGCAGCGCCGCCGCGGTGTCCACATCGCCCGCCTCCCGGAAGAACGCGGCACCGTCCGCCGAGCCGGACGCGAATACCTCCACCACCTCACGCCCGGTCAGCCAGCGCACGGCGTCGAAGTCATGCACCAGACAGTCCCGGATCAGCCCGCCGGAGTGGGGCAGGAACTCCGGCGGCGGGGGAGCGGCGTCCGAGGTGATCGCCCGGATGGTGTGCACCCGGCCGAGCCGTCCCTCGCGCAGCGCCTCCCGTGCGGCCCGGTATCCGGCGTCGAACCGCCGCTGGAAGCCCAACTGGAGCATGGTCCCGGCCGACTCGACCTCGCTCAGCGCCCGGACGGTGCCCGCCAGGTCCAGGGCGATGGGCTTCTCGCAGTACGCGGGCAGCCCGGCCCGCGCCGCCCGGGTGATCAGCCCGGCGTGCGAGGCGGTCGCGGTGGCGATCACCAACGCGTCGATCCCGCCGCTGAAGACCGCGTCCACCGATACGGCGGCGGTCACCGGCACGGTGGCGTCCGCGCCGATCCGCGCCGCCAGTTCGGCGGCCCGCGCGCTGTCGGCGTCCCCGATCAGCAGTTCGTCGACGCCGTCCGTGGCGGCGAGGGCGGCGGCATGGAAGGAGCCGATCCGCCCGGCGCCGAGAAATCCGATGCGCATGATGTGTTTCCGTCCAGGTGAATGAGGAGTCGCGTCGGGGGACAGCGGAGCGCCGGCCGCGGCGGCGGCCGGCCCTCCGGGTGGTCAGCCGTGACGGATGATCAGCGGTAGAGGGCCGGGCGCTCGATCATTTCGACGGCCGTGCGCTCACCGGTCCTCTGGGCCCGCAGCCCCGCCTCGCAGACGGCGGCCGCGGCATAGCCGTCCCAGGTGCTGGGCCCCTCGACCACCCCGCGCCGGGTGGCGTCGACCCACGCCTGCACCTCCCGGTCGTACGCCTCCTCGAAGCGGGCCACGAAGTCCGGGGCGATCTCGCCGCCCCAGCCGCCGGGGCGGTTGACCAGCATGCCGTGGGCGTCGCCGACCCGCGCGGTGCCGCGTTCGCAGACCGCCTCGGTCTGCACCTGGTAGCCGAAGCCGCAGGTGGCGAACATCTCGACGGTGACGAGCGCACCGCCGCTGGTCTCGAAGATCACCAATTGGGGGTCGCCGAGCCCCTCGGGCGCGTTGCCGCTGGGCGTCGGCTTGAGCACCGTCACCGTGGTGATCTCCTGCTCCAGCAGCCAGCGCGACTGGTCCATCTCATGCACCACCGAGTCGCTGATCAGCATCTCGGTGGTGAAGTACGAGTGCACCGAGGCATTGCGGTGGCGGCAGTGCAGCATCAGCGGACGGCCCAGCTCGCCGGTGGCCAGCAGCGCCTTGAGCTTCATGAACTCGGAGTCGTAGCGGCGCATGAAGCCGACCTGGACCCGGCGGTGGCCCAGCTCCTGCTCGGCCTCCAGAACCCGCAGCGCGGACGCCGAGTCCGGGGTGAGCGGCTTCTCGCACAGCACCGGCAGATCCCGCTCGAACGCGCTGAGCAGCGCGGCCTCGTGCGCGGGCCCGGGTGAGGCGATCAGCACGGCGTCCACGCCGGGCGCGGACATCGCGGCGGCCGGATCGGTGAACGCCCGGCAGCCCTCGGCCGTGTCGGCGACCGACTTGGCGCGCGCCTCGTCGATGTCGACCACGGCCGCCACCCGCGCGCCGCTGATCACGTCATTGATCCGGCGGACATGGTCGGCGCCCATCTTGCCGGTCCCGATGACGGCGATCCCGAGCGTCCCCTGCTGGGTCATAAGCGGTCTCTTCTCTTTCTGCCGGTGCGGCTTGTGCTGATGAGGCTTCTGCTGGTGCGGGTGGTGGCTCGCCCGGCGGGCCGGTGCGGGGTGTCAGGCGCCGCAGGAGCGCAGGAAGCGGCGGGTGCGCTCGGCGATCGGGAAGGGCTGGTCGGGCGGGCAGGGGTACATGTCCTGCTCGACGATGGCGAATAGGTCCACATCCAGCTTCTGGGCGGCGGCGAGGACCGGTGCCAGCTCGGGCACACCGTTCGGCGGCTCGCACATCACCCCGCGCTGGACGGCCGGGCCGAACGGCACCCCGTTCTTCACCACGTCGGCCAGGATCTCCGGGTCCACCTGCTTGAGGTGGAGATAGCCGATGCGCTCGCCGTAGGTCTCGATGAGCTTGACGCTGTCGCCGCCGCAGTAGGCGTAGTGCCCGGTGTCCAGACACAGGTTGACCAGGCCGGAGTCGGTCGCGTCCAGGAAGCGGGCGACGTTCTCCTCGGTGTCGATGTGGGTGTCGGCGTGCGGGTGGACGACGATCTCCAGGCCGTAGCGCTCCCGCACCTCACGGCCGAGCCGCTCCATCCCGGTGGACAGATGGCGCCACTGCTCGGCGGTCAGCTCCCGGGGCTCGATGATCTCGGCGGTCTTGTCGTCCCGCCAGAAGGAGGGGATGACCACCAGGTGCTTCGCGTCCATCGCCCGGGTCAGCTCGGCGACCTGGGCGACATGCGCCCAGGTGGCGTCCCAGACGTCGGGTCCGCGGTGCAGCGAGGTGAAGACGGTGCCGGCCGAGACGGTGAGCCCGCGGCGGCCGGTCTCCTCGGTGAGCCGGGCCGGGTCGGTCGGCAGATAGCCGTACGGACCCAACTCGATCCAGGAGTAGCCGGCCTCCGCTACCTCGTCGAGGAAGCGCTGCCAGGGGACCTGCTGCTCGTCGTCGGGGAACCACACCCCCCACGAGTCGGGGGCCGAGCCGACCCGGATGCGGTCCAGGGCGGGTACGGGAGAGGCGGCGGCAGTCATGGGGAGGGGTCTCCTCTCGCCGGTCATCGGCGACCGGGGAAGGGGGCGGTGCGGATTCCGGGGCTCGCTGAGGGGGTGGGTGCCCGCGTCGTACTGTTTTGGGCAGCTTCACGGTCCGGGCGGGCGGTCGTCAAGGGTTCGTCAGGACATTCGGACGTCATGTCACGTAGGGAGCGAGGGGCGCCTCAGGGGTTGGGCGTCTTCACGACCTCCGGCAGCTCCTCCACATCGACCCCGCGGACCTGCGCGAGCTCGTGCTTGAGGGCGGCCAGTTCGGCGCCACCGGCCATGTGGTTGGTCAGCTCCTCGAGGCTGACGTCCTCGCGGGCGGCGTTCAGCTCCATTGCGCCCAGTCGGAGCACCGAGAAGTGGTCGCCGACCATATAGGCGTGGTGCGGGTTGTGGGTGATGAAGATGACGCCGAGGCCGCGCTCCCGCGCCGCCGCGATGTACTTCAGCACCACACCGGACTGCTTGACGCCGAGCGCCGCGGTGGGCTCGTCCAGGATCAGCACCCGGGCGCCGAAGTGGACGGCCCGTGCGATGGCCACGGACTGCCGCTGGCCGCCGGAGAGGGTGCCGATGGGCTGTTCCAGGTTGTCGAGGTGGATGCCCATGGCGGACAGCTCCTCGCCGGTGGTCCGCTTCATCCGCTCGATGTCGAGGCGGCGGAACGGCCAGGGGCCCTTGGTCAGCTCCGAGCCGAGGAAGAAGTTCCGCCACACCGGCATCAGCGGCACCGTGGCCAGGTCCTGGTAGACGGTGGCGATGCCGAGGTCCAGGGCCTCACGGGGGTTGTTCAGCCGCACCGGCTTGCCGTCGACGAGGTACTGGCCCTCGTCGTGCTGGTGCAGTCCGGACACGATCTTGATCAGGGTGGACTTCCCGGCGCCGTTGTCGCCCAGGACGCAGGTCACCTTGCCCGGCCGGACGTCGAGGTCGATGCCCTCCAGGGCGCGCACGGTGCCGTAGAGCTTGCCGATGCCCTTGAGCCGGACGACCGGTTCGTCGGTCCCGCCGGTCTTCGTGATGTCCTTCGATGCCACGGTGATCACCTCCTGGCGGCCTGACGGCGCACCCACAGATTGACGAGCGTCGCGAGCAGCAGCATCACGCCCACGAAGAACTTGAACCAGTCCGGGTTCCAGTTGGCGTAGACGATGCCCTGGTTGACCATGCCGAAGATGAAGGCGCCCAGGACCGCGCCGATCGCCGAGCCGTAGCCGCCGGTGAGCAGACAGCCGCCGATCACCGCCGCGATGATGTAGTAGAACTCGTTGCCGACACCCTCGCCCGCCTGCACGGTGTTGTACTCGAAGAGCAGATGCATACCGACGAACCAGGCGGCGAAGCCGACGGTCATAAACAGGGCGATCTTGGTGAGGTTCACCGGTACGCCGACGGCGCGGGCGCTCTCCTTCGAACCGCCCGCCGCGAAGATCCAGTTGCCGAACTTGGTGCGCAGCAGCACCCAGGTGGCGATGGCCGCGAAGACGAGCCACCACACCACGGTCACCTTCACATCGACACCGAAGACGGAGAGCTCGGAGGCGAAGAGCGACTTGGCCTGGTCGAAGCCGTCCATGTCGTTGATGGTGTCGGTGGCGACATTGCCGGTCAGCAGCTTGGTGACGGCCAGGTTGGCGCCCTGGAGCATCAGGAAGCTGGCGAGGGTGACCAGGAAGCTGGGCAGTCCGGTCCGGATCAGCAGCAGTCCGTTGATCATGCCGACGCCGAGCGAGACCAGCAGGGCGACGATCACGCCCACCCAGACATTGGCGGTCAGCTGGAAACTGAGCATGGACGCGGCCAGCGCCGAGGAGGTGACGGCGACACCGGCGGACAGGTCGAACTCGCCGCCGATCATCAGCAGCGAGACGGCCAGCGCCATGATGCCCATGGTGGACGCCTGGTAGAGGACGGTGGCGAAGGAGTCGGCCTGCCGGAAGGTCGGGGCGACGGCGAAGAAGAAGACATAGACGCCGATGGCCGCGACCAGCGCGCCGATCTCCGGCCGGGCCAGCACCCGGCGGGCCAGCGAGCGTTCGCCGGTGCGGCGGCTCTTCGGCTCCGGTGCGGGGGAGGCCGGCGGCGTGGCCGCCGCCGGAGTGACGGTATGGGTCATCGCTCGATCACCGCGTCCCCTTCTGTGCGAACTTCGCGATGGTGTCCACGTTGTCCTTGCTGACGAAGGCCGGACCGGTCAGCACCGGTTCCTCGCCGCCGCCGCTGAAGTTGCCGTTGTACCGGTAGAGCCACATGGAGTCGATGGCCAGATAGCCCTGGAGATAGGGCTGCTGGTCGACGGCGAACTGCACGTCCCCGCTCTTCACGGCGGCGACGAGGTCCTTGTTGAGGTCGAAGGTGGCGACCTTGGCCTTGCCGCCCGCGTCCTTGGCGGACTGCACGGCGGTCAGCGCGAACGGGGCCCCCAGGGTGACCACATGGTCGATGCTGGAGTCCTGCTTGAGCTTGGCGGCGATGGTGGACTTCACCGACGGCATATCGGTGCCGTTGACATAGAGGATGTCCGTCTTGCCCTTGAAGGTCTTCTTCACACCCGCGCACCGGGCCTCCAGGGCGACATGGCCCTGTTCCTGGATCACACAGATGTTGTGCTTCGCGCCTTCCTCGTTCAGCCGCTTGCCGAACGCCTCACCGGCGATGGACTCGTCCTGCCCGAAGTACTCCAGCAGGCCCATGTCCTTCCACTGCTCCAGCCCGGCGTTGAAGGCGACGACCGGGATCCCGGCCTTCTTCGCCTTGGCTATCGCGCCCTTCATGGCGTCCGGCTTGGCCAGTGTGATCGCGATCCCGTCGACCTTCTGGTCGATGGCGTTCTGGATCAGGCTGGCCTGGTCGGCGCCGCTGGGGTTACTGGAGTAGACGAGTTCGATGTTGTCCTTGGCCGCCGCGGCCTTGGCGCCCTTGCGGACGGTGTCCCAGAAGGTGTCGCCCGGTGCCGCGTGAGTGATCATCGCGATCTTCAGCCGGGGGGTGTTCGCCTTTCCGGCGACGATGTCGTCGCCGGATTCCTGCGCCTTCTTGCCGCCTTCACTGCTGCATCCCGCCACGACGAGGACGGTTGCGGTGGCGAGTGCGGCCAGTCCCGCTCCGCGGCGTCGGTTGATTCTGAGGTCCATCTGATCCAGCACCTCTCAAGCCAGGTCCGTTGTTCACACGGCCGTTGCAGAACGGGAGCCAACTCCTCCCGGCCATCGGCTGTCAAGGGTTTGTCATGACAATATTTCATCTGGACGTAACGACGCGATAACGTGGCTGGAGGTCGCCTCAAGCTCACGTCCGAATGTAATGACAAATTCTTGACAGGGGGCCTGGAGCACGTCTAGACCTGAAAGGGCCGGGCGTCGTCCGGTGTTCCTGGACCACACCCTGAGCTGCGTCTTTCCCGAAGGGGCACGCATGAGTGAGCCGTACGACCTGATCACGATGGGCCGGATCGGAGTGGATCTCTATCCGCTCCAGACCGGTGTCCCTCTGCCGCAGGTCGAGTCGTTCGGAAAGTTCCTCGGCGGCTCGGCGACCAACGTCGCGGTCTCCGCCGCCCGCTTCGGCCGCCGAGCCGCGGTCATCAGCCGCACCGGGGCGGACCCCTTCGGTGACTACATCCACCAGGAGCTGCGGGCGTTCGGGGTGGACGACCGCTTCGTCACCCCGGTCGAGGAGTATCCGACCCCGATCACCTTCTGCGAGATCTTCCCGCCGGACGACTTCCCGCTGTACTTCTACCGCCGCCCCAAGGCGCCCGATCTGGAGATCCACCCCGAGGAACTGGACCTCGACGCCGTCCGCGCGGCCCGCATCTTCTGGATGACCGGCACCGGTCTGAGCGAGGAGCCCAGCCGCACCAGCACCCTCGCCGCCCTGGCCACCCGCGCCAAGAACGGCACCACCGTCTTCGACCTCGACTGGCGGCCCATGTTCTGGCGCGACCCCGGCACCGCCCGCCCCTTCTACGCCGCGGCGCTGCGCCACGCCACCGTCGCCGTCGGCAACGTGGACGAGTGCGAGATCGCCACCGGGGTCCGCGAACCCTCCGCCTGCGCCGAGGCCCTGCTGGCGGCGGGCGTGGAACTGGCCGTCGTCAAACAGGGACCCAAGGGCGTCCTCGCCGTGCACCGCGACGGCACCACCGCCGAGGTCCCGCCGGTCCCGGTGGAGGTGGTCAACGGACTCGGCGCGGGCGACGCGTTCGGCGGTGCCCTGTGCCACGGCCTGCTCTCCGGCTGGGACCTGGAACGGATCATGCGGTACGCCAACGTGGCGGGCGCCATCGTCGCGTCCCGGCTCGCCTGCTCGTCCGCGATGCCCACGGCGGCCGAGGTCGAGGCCCTGCTCACCGGGGACTGACGGATGGGTGCCCTGGAGTCTCGCGGTGCCCCAGCAGGGCGCCTTGGAGCTCCGGTTCTGTGGTCCACCGGCGAGAGAGCCGAAGGGGCGCGCCGCTGTCGAAAGGGAGCGCGCGGAGACCCCGAGGAACGAGGGGCCGGGCACGGTCGACCGTCGACAACGGCTCCAGCGCCCCGGAGGCGAACCGAGCCTCTCAAAAAGAAGGGAACACCCCTTGAGCATCAGCATCTCCGACCTCGTCACGGTGCGCAGCCGCCACCCGGAGGCCATCGCCGAGGCGGCCGCCCGCCGGGTCCGCCGCCCCCTGATCGGTGACAGCGGCCGGCTGATGATCGTGGCCGCCGACCATCCGGCGCGCGGCGCACTCGCCGTCGGAGACCACAAGCTGGCCATGGCCAACCGAGCCGATCTGCTGGAGCGGCTGTGCACGGCGCTGTCCCGCCCCGGTGTCGACGGGGTGCTCGCCACCGCCGACATCCTGGAGGACCTGCTGCTGCTCGGTGCTCTCGAGGGCAAGGTCGTGATGGGTTCGATGAACCGCGGCGGGCTGGCCGGGGCCACCTTCGAGCTGGACGACCGGTTCACCGGTCACCGCCCCCAGGACATCGCCCGGCTCCGCTTCGACGCGGGGAAGCTGCTGCTGCGCATCGACTACTCCGACGCGGGCTCGCTGACCACCATGGTCACCACCGCCCGCGCCATCGACGAGATGGCCGAGCACCGGTTGCCGGTCTTCGTCGAGCCGTTCATATCCCGGCGGACGGACGGCCGGGTCCGCAACGACCTGGGCGCCGAGGCCGTCACCAGGTCCATCGCCATCGCGTCCGGACTCGCCGGGACCTCCGCCTACACCTGGCTGAAGGTGCCGGTCACCGACGACCCGGACGAGATGGCCGCCGTCATGGAGACCAGCACCCTTCCGGCGGTACTGCTCGGCGGCGAGGTGGGAAGGGACCAGGAAGGGGCGTACGAGCGATGGCGCAAAGCCCTGCGGCTGCCGACCGTCCAGGGGCTGGTCGTCGGCCGCTCGTTGCTCTATCCGGCGGAGGGCAGCGTCGAGACCGCTGTGGACACCGCCGTCGGACTGCTCTGAACGCCCGCACCGCCCCGAACGCCCCGGACGCCCCTCACCGCTCCGAACGCCGCGCGCCACGGGCCCCGTCCCTGGAGGAAAGGCAGAAACTGACGTCATGACCAGCACCGATCCTTCGACCGGTTTCCATGTGCAGGCCGGTAAGGCGGCCGACGGCCCCTACCTGGTGGACATCGGCCCCGAGCGGGCCGGATGGGGATACTCCGCGCTGCGGGTGCTCGATCTGCCGCCCGGCGGTTCGCACTCCCTGGCCACCGGTGACAGCGAGTGGATCGTGCTGCCGCTGAGCGGCGGCTGCACGGTGGTCACCGAGGGCGAGGTCTTCGAACTCCACGGCCGGGACAGCGTGTTCAGCGGGGTGACCGACTTCGTCTATCTGCCGCGCGACGCGCACGCCCGGATCGCCAGCGGCGCGGGCGGCCGGTTCGCGCTCACCGGCGCCCGCTGCGAGCGGCGGCTGCCCGCGCGCTACGGCCCCGCCTCCGGTGTCCCGGTCGAGCTGCGCGGCACCGGGAACTGCTCGCGCCAGGTCAACAACTTCGCCGCGGCGGCCCCCGCCGGAGGCGGAGAATCCGGTGGCGGTTTCGCATGCGACAAGCTGATCGCCGTCGAGGTGCTCACCCCCGGCGGCAACTGGTCCTCGTACCCGCCGCACAAGCACGACGAGTGCCGCCCCGGTGAGGAGAGCGAGCTCGAGGAGATCTACTACTTCGAGATCGCCGAGGCCCACGGCAGCGAGGGCATCGGCTACCAGCGGGTCTCGCCCTCCGGCCGCGGCCGTGGCACCGATGTGCTCGCCGAGGTCCGCTCCGGGGACGCCGTCCTGATCCCGGACGGCTGGCACGGCCCGTCCATCGCCGCTCCCGGCCACACCATGTACTACCTCAATGTCATGGCGGGCCCGGGGGAGGAGCGCGCCTGGCTGATCCGCGACCACCCCGACCACGCCTGGATCCGCTCCACCTGGCCGGACCAGCCCGTCGACCCCCGACTCCCGCTCTACGAAGCCCCCGATGGAGGCCCCCGATGAACGCCTCGGCAGTGCGCCGCCTGACCGTCGCCCAGGCCCTGGTGGAGTTCCTGGCCCACCAGTACACCGAGCGGGACGGCCGGCGGCACCGCCTGATCAACGCCACCTGGGGCATCTTCGGCCACGGCAATGTGGCCGGGATCGGGCAGGCGCTCCTGGAGTCCGGTCCGGAGGCCATGCCGTACCTCCAGGGCCGCAATGAACAGGCCATGGTGCACGCGGCGGTGGGCTTCGCCCGGCAGTCCAACCGGCTCGCCGCCCAGGCCGTCACCACCTCCATCGGTCCCGGCGCCACCAACCTGGTCACCGGCGCGGCGCTGGCCACCGTCAACCGGCTGCCGGTGCTGCTGCTGCCGGGCGACACCTTCGCCGGCCGCCCCGCCGACCCGGTGCTCCAGCAGCTCGAAGTCCCCTCCGCGGGCGATGTGTCGGTCAACGACTGTCTGCGCCCGGTCTCCCGCTACTTCGACCGGGTGGTACGCCCCGAGGCGCTGATCCCGGCCGCCCTGGCGGCCATGCGGGTGCTCACCGACCCGGTCGAGACCGGCGCGGTCACCCTCGCGCTGCCGCAGGACGTGCAGGCCGAAGCGTTCGACTGGCCCGAGGAGTTCTTCGCCGACCGGGTCTGGCACGTACGCCGCCCCGCCGCGGATCCGGCCGAACTCGCCGTCGCCGCCGAGGCGGTCCGGTCCGCCCGCAGGCCCCTGATCGTCGCGGGCGGCGGGGTCCACCACAGCGAGGCCGAGGACGCCCTGCGCGCCCTGGTGGACGCCACCGGTGTGCCGGTCGCCTCCACCCAGGCGGGCAAGGGCTCGCTGCGCCATGACCACCCGGCCGACATCGGCGGTATCGGGCACACCGGCACCGCGGTCGCGGACGACCTCGCCCGCACCGCCGACCTGGTCATCGGCGTCGGCACCCGCTACAGCGACTTCACCACCGCCTCCGCGACCCTCTTCGCCGACCCCGCGGTGCGCTTCGTCAACCTCAACATCGCCTCGTTCGACGCCCACAAGCTGAGCGCCGCCACGCTGGTGGCCGACGCCCGCGCCGGTCTGGAGGCGCTCACCGGCGCGCTGTCCGGCCACCGGGTCGACGAGACCTACGAGGCGGAGTACCGCACCGGCAAGACCGCCTGGGAACGCCGGGTGGACGCCGCGTTCGCGGCCGGTGACGACGCGGCGCGCCCTTCGCAGACCCAGGTGCTGGGCGCGCTGGACGCGGTCGTCGGCGACGAGGACGTGGTGGTCAACGCGGCCGGATCGCTCCCCGGCGACCTCCACAAGCTGTGGCGCGCCCGCTCGCCCCGCCAGTACCACCTGGAGTACGGCTACTCCTGCATGGGCTACGAGATCCCCGGCGCGATCGGGGTGCGGCTGGCCGCCCCCGACCGCCCGGTGTGGGCGCTGGTGGGCGACGGTACGTATCTGATGATGCCGACCGAGATCGTCACCGCGGTCCAGGAGGGCATCAACATCAACGTCGTACTGCTCCAGAACCACGGATACGCCTCCATCGGCGCCCTCTCGGAGGGGATCGGCGCGGAGCGGTTCGGCACCGCCTACCGCTTCCGGGCGGCCGACGGCACCTACACCGGCGATCCGCTGCCGGTGGACCTGGCCGCCAACGCCGCCTCGCTCGGCATGGACGTGCTGCGCGCCGGGAGCGTGGGGGAGCTGCGCGAGGCGCTGGCCGCGGCCCGTGCCTCGGACCGTCCCACATGTGTCTATGTGGAGACCGAAACAGCCGACACAGTGTCCGGCCCGCCCGAGGCGCAGGCGTGGTGGGATGTGCCCGTCGCCGAGACCGCGACCCGTCCGGCCGCCGTGAAGGCCCGTGAGGACTACGACCGGCAGGCCGCCGCCCGCCGCCGCCACCTCTGACGTTTTTCGAGAGAAAGGCCCACCCATGAAGACCGTCAACCACTGGATCGGCGGCAAGGCCGTCGAGGGCGCGACCGGTCGCTTCGGTCCGGTCTACAACCCCGCCACCGGCGCCCAGGACACTCAGGTCGCCCTGGCCTCCGTGGACGAGGTCGACGCGGCGGTGGCCGCGGCGAAGGAGGCGTTCCGCTCCTGGGGCGAGGTGTCCCTGGCCAAGCGGACCGCGATCCTGTTCACGTTCCGGGAGCTGGTCGTCGCCCACCGCGACGAGATCGCCGAGCTGATCACCGCTGAGCACGGCAAGGTGCACTCCGACGCGCTGGGCGAGGTGGCCCGCGGTCTGGAGATCGTCGAGCTGGCCTGTTCGATCGCCGAGAAGCTCAAGGGCGAGCTGTCCACCCAGGTCTCCACCGGGGTCGACGTCTCCTCGATCCGCCAGCCGCTCGGTGTGGTCGCGGGCATCACCCCGTTCAACTTCCCGGCCATGGTGCCGATGTGGATGTTCCCGGTGGCCATCGCCTGCGGCAACACCTTCGTCCTCAAGCCCAGCGAGAAGGACCCCTCGGCCGCCGTACGGCTGGCCGAGCTGGCCGCCGAGGCCGGGGTGCCGGAGGGTGTGCTCAATGTCGTCCACGGCGACAAGGTGGCCGTCGACCGGCTGCTGGAGCACCCGGACATCGCCGCGGTCAGCTTCGTGGGCTCCACCCCGATCGCCCAGTACATCCAGTCCAAGGCCGTTGAGCACGGCAAGCGGGTGCAGGCGCTCGGCGGTGCCAAGAACCACATGCTGGTGCTGCCCGACGCCGACCTGGACTTCGCCGCGGACAACGCCATCAACGCCGCCTACGGTTCGGCCGGTGAGCGCTGTATGGCGGTCTCGGTGGTCGTGGCGGTCGGGGACACCGGCGACGAACTGGTGAAGAAGATCGCCGACCGTGCCGCCAAGCTGCGCATCGGCCCCGGTAACGACCCGGCCTCCGAGATGGGCCCGCTCATCACCAAGGAGCACCGCGACAAGGTCGCCTCCTATGTGCGCGGGGCCGCGGCCCAGGGCGCCGAGGTGGTCGTGGACGGCACCGGTTACACGGTGGAGGGACACCCTGAATGCGCTGCCGGCTTCTTCATCGGCGTCTCGCTGCTGGACAAGGTGCCCACCACGGCCGACGCCTACCGCGACGAGATCTTCGGCCCGGTGCTGTGCGTGGTCCGCGCCGAGACCTACGACGAGGCCATCGAGCTGATCAACAGCTCCCGGTGGGGCAACGGCACCGCGATCTTCACCCGGGACGGCGGCGCCGCCCGTCGCTTCCAGCTCGAGGTGGAGGCGGGCATGGTCGGCGTCAATGTGCCGATCCCGGTGCCGGTGGGCTACCACTCCTTCGGCGGCTGGAAGGACTCGCTCTTCGGCGACCACCACATCTACGGCAACGACGGGGTGCACTTCTACACCCGCGGCAAGGTGGTCACCACCCGCTGGCCCGACCCCAGCGACGGCGGTATCAACCTGGGCTTCCCCAGCAACCACTGAGGCGTATGTGACTCCTGATTCGCACGTCTGAGTGGTTTGGCTTCCCCCTGCCGGATCCTGTCCGGCAGGGGGTTTCGCGTTCGTGGAGGAGCGGGAATCCAGGCCCCGGAAGCACAGGCAGACGGGGGAACGGGGAAGGCATGCCCGGGGTCATGGCTGGGTTCATGGAGGGGGAAGGGGCCGAGGAGTTCATCGAGGCGTTCAAGGACGCCGTGGTGCCCCGGGACCGGAAGGCCAAGGCGCGGGATCTGCTGCCACCCGTGCTGCTGCTGACCGAGGGCGAGCGGGCGGCGGCCCACGCCCACCGGACGATGCGGGGGCTGCGCCGGATCCTCTCTCCCGACGGCGCCAAGCGCGTGCCGTACGCGGCGCTGGACGCCGAGGGGATCCGCGAGGCCGCGGGGCGCCCGCTGACCCTGGACCTCGGCAAGGAGCTGTGCGTCGATGTGCCCCGCCGCACCGGCGGCCTGCGGCTCACGGACTTCTGGCTGATGCGGGACATCGTCGAGCGGGCGCTGGACCCGGAAGCCCCCGAGCCGGACGGCAGCGCGCTGCGCGACCACTGCTACGCACAGCGCCTCGAACGAGGGCCGCTGCTGCGGGCGTTATGGACGCTCGGCGGTGAGACCGGCGAGCCCGGCACCGCGGGGCCGGGCTGGTTCGCGGAGCTGCGCCGGCTGCTGGCGCGTCCCCTGTTCCAGCTGCTGCCGCGCTGGTGGTGGGGGCGGCGCCGGACCCGTCGGCTGCTGCGCTCCCCCCGGCACGGCTGGTACGCCGACTGGCGGCGGATCAGACACGGCCGGACCGCCGAGGAGTTCTTCGAGAACGCGGCCCGGCTGCTGCGCGCCGAGCGCGGCCGGGACCGGGAGGCGGTGACCGGCCGGTTCGAGGAGCTGCTGCTGCACGCGCTGCTGGCGGATCTGCGGCACGCCGCGCGGCCGGGCCGGATCTCGCCGTGGCGCCGTAGGCGGCGGACCCGGTGCGTCCTGCTGCTGGAGCTGCCGGGGGACGGCGCCGGTGCGGCGGCCGGGCAGCGCTTCCTGGAGCGGTACGGGGCCGCCGCCCGGGACACCCGGTGCGCCGCGGTCGTGGTGGTGGCCGTGGGCCGGGCGGGCGGGGCCGCCGAGGAGGAGCGCGGAGGGCTGGGCCGGGTCGCCGCCCGGCTGCGCGGCGCGAGCGGGATGCCGTCGCGTGCGCCGCGGCCGCTGCGGGCCGTGCTGCCCGAGCCCGTACCGGAGCCGGAGGGGCTGGACCTCGACCCGGTCGCGCCGCACACCTTCCGGTTCGGCCCGGTCACCGAACTGACCCTCCTCGGGACCCTGGTGGCGGCCCTGTTGAGCGTTCCGGGCGCCTGGCTGGTCGACCGGGCCACGGACGAGCCGGACCGGCGCTGTCTGGGCGGGGCGTCCAGCGAGGTCGTCGCCGGCCGGCCCGAGCTGAGCACGGACCCGCCCCGGAAGCAGTACGAGGACGCCCTGCGGCTGATCCGCAAGGAGAACGCGCGGGTGGACCGCGAGGTCAGGGCGCACGGCGGCACCGCCCGCACGGTGGTGCACATCGGTTCGGACGTGGCCGCCGACCAGGGCGGGCAGCGCTACAACGCGGCCGTGCCCGAGCTGCGCGGTATGGCGCTGGCCCAGCGCGCGCTGAACAACGAGGCGGGCAACGACTCCCAGAAGGTGTGGCTGCGTGTCGACAGCCGTAACGCGGGCGACGAATTCGCGGACGCGCCGCGGGTGGCCCGTCAGGTCGCCGAGGACGCCCATCACAAGGGCTCCGGCATCATCGGCGCCGTGGGCTTCTCCAAGAGCCTGAAGCAGACCCAGGAGGCCGTGCGCGTCCTGGGCGGGGCGCAGATCCCCGTCGTGGGCACCACGGCCACGGCGGATCTGATGCGGGTGGACGGGTACTACCGCCGGGTGGCGCCCACCAACAGCCGCGAGACCGCGATCGAGGCCGACTTCGCCCGCCGCGGCAACATCATCGACGACGGCACCGGGGCGTGTTCCCCGGCCCGTGCCGCCGTGGTCGTCAAGGACCCCCGGGATCTGTACAGCGATGAGCTGGGGACGCTGTTCGCCGAGCGGTTCGGCGCCCGGCCGTACACCCTGGAGTACACCCCCGGCGGCCGGGCCGGCGGTCTCGCCCAGGAGCCGGGGGACGACCGTGTCGTCCGCAAGGACAGCATCGGCGATCTGGCCGACGCGGTGTGCGAGCACATCACCGACAACCCCCGCACGGTCGTCTACTGGGCCTCCCGCGCCCTCCAGTTCAGCGCGTTCCTCGACGACTTCGGGGACAACACCGCGTGCGAGGGCAGAAGGCTGACGGTGCTCGGCGGCAATGACCTCACCACCGCCGCCCTCGCCGGTGAGTACGCGGACCTGCCCTGGCTGCGGCTCTACCACACGGTCCATGTGCTGCCCGCGGGCCATCCCCGGCTCAGCGATGTCGCCAAGAAGTTCAACGCCGACTACGCCAGGCGCTTCGGCCCCCATGACCTGTGGCGCGACGACGGACGGGCCGCCCTGGCCCATGACGCGATGCAGTTGATGGCCGAGGCGGCCAACCGGGCCTACCGCAGCACCGGGGACGTGGAGCGCTCCAATGTGCAGATCGGCCTCGACAACGGCATCCGGAAACAGGGAGCCGGTGGCTATCTGGACATCGGGCGGCACCGCTCGGTGCCCCGGGACAAACCGGTGGTGATCCTGCATCACACCGACCAGGGCTCGGAGCCCGTCCTGTACTGCGGAGCCTTCACCCAGAACCCGGCGGGGCGGATCACCCGCTGGGGGCCGCACGGGGAGTTCTCCTGTCCGAGGGACAGCTGATGCAACCATCGGAAGGGTTGGCAGGTCTTCTTGAATGTTCGCCCGAATAATGGGCGCACGACCTACTCAGGGGGATTCATCATGCTTCGTCTGCTTCGTTCCTCGGTGGTGACCGCCGGCTGCACGGCCGCGCTCGGTCTCGGACTCGTTCTCGCCGCGGGCGCGCCCGCCTCCGCGCACACACCCAGAACGGACCCCAACGGCCGCTACACCGCCGAGGAGATCCACCACTTCCTGGAGGGCTTCTACGGCAACCACGGCCCGCGCCCCTGGGAGCGGGAGCACCTGGTCTCCGACCAGCTGAAGGAGAAGGCCGACCAGAACCCCGGTTACGACGTACTGCTGTGCGCGCAGAACACCCCGAAGCGCATCGACGTCGGCGAGGTGACGACGGCGCAGTCCGCGCGGGTCGGCTGGGCGACGGTCACCACCCACTGGCGGGGCCGCCCCGCCACCACGTCGTCGTTCACCGCCTATGTCGACCTCGACGGCAGCCGCCCGATGCGGCTGCTCGACGTGGACTGCGGTACGCCCGGGGGCTGACCGGGCCCGGCCGGGCGAACCGGCGGGCCCCGGCGGGTTCGGTTCCGCCGGACCCGGGCCGTAGTCTCACCGTATGACCTGGTCACGCGCGCTGAAGGAGACCGCGCGCGACGGGCTGTCCATCGAGCGCGCCCGGCTGGAGCCGCTGGTCGCGCTGCGCGGTGCGTGCGGGGTGGCGATCGTCGTCGGGCTGACCCTGTGGCTGGGGTCGCCGACGCTCGCGGTCTCCTCGGCGTTCGGCGCGTTCTCCGCCGGGATCGCCACCTTCCAGCGCAGCTGGCGCCCGCGCCCCGCACTGGCCCTGGCCGCCGCGGGCGGTCTCGCGGTGAGCACCTTCCTGGGTTATCTGGCCGCCGCTCACACCGCCACCTTCGTTGTCATGCTCGCCGTCTGGACGCTGCTGACGGGGATGGCGTGGGCGGTCGGCCCGGTCTCCGGACTGGTCGCGACCCAGATGGTCGCCGTGATGCTGGTGACCGTCACCCTGCCCACCTCGCTGCTGGGCGCCCTGGAGCACGCCGCGCTGATCGGCCTCGGCGGGGTCGTCCAGGCCGCGCTGATCGTGCTGTTCCCGGTGCGGCCGTGGGGCGTCCAGCGGGACGCGCTGGCCGACGCGCTCGCCGCCGTCGCCGACTACGCCCGGCGGCTGCGCCACGACCCGGTGGCGCCCTTCGACCCCACCCCGCTGATGGACGCCCGCAGCGCCGCGGAGCTGACGCCCCGCCAGGCCCGGCGGCGGCCGCGCCAGCTGCGCGGCTACCGGCTGCTGGCCGAGCGGATCCGGCCGGTGCTGGCCTCGCTCGCCGATCCGGTGGTCGGCGCCGCGGCCGAGGGCCCCGAACGCGACCGCGCGCGTGAACTGCTCGGCGCCACCGCCACCGTGCTGGACGCCGTGGCCCACGCCATCCGCAAGGGCGTAGCGGTGCGGCTGCCGCCGGAGGCCATGGCGGTGCTGGAGGTGCCCCCGACCGGTCCGAAGCTGGACGGCGCCGCCCGCCGCGCCGCACTGCGGCTCATGGCGCTGGTGAACGACGTGGTGGAGTCCTCGGACGAACCGGTCCGGACGGTGAGCGCCGCGGGCGGCCGGGACCGCCGCTATCTGCCGCGCCCCACACCCGTCGGCACGGTGCGGGTGGTCTGGCACGCCCTGCGCCGGGAGACCCGCTGGTCCTCGCCCGTCTCCCGGCACGCGGTACGGGTCTCCGTGGTCGCCGCGGGCGGCTATCTGCTGAGCAGCGCACTACCTTGGGGCCATGGCTACTGGGCGCCGCTGACCTCGGTGATGGTGCTGCGGCCGGACTTCGGCCAGACCTTCTCCCGCGGGGTCGCCCGCTTCACCGGAACGCTGGTGGGGGTGCTGGTCGCCGGGGTGGTGGTGGCGCTGGCCGACCCCGCCCCCTGGGTGAGCGCGCTGCTGGCGGTGGGCTCCGTCGGCTCGCTGTATCTGCTGATGCGCACCGGTTTCATCGTGGCCTCCGCGTGTATCGGCGCCTACGTCGTCTTTCTGCTCGGCATCGCGGGCGCGGCCCTGGGGCAGACGGTGCAGGCGCGGGTGGCGCTGACGCTGCTGGGCGGGGTGCTGGCGATGGCCGCGTACGTGGTCTTCCCGGCCTGGGAGACACCGCTGCTGCGGGACCGGCTGGCGGAGTGGCTCACCGCCAACGGCCGTTACGCCACCGCCGTGTTCGACGCCCATGCCCGCCCCGCCGACCGCCGTCCCCGTCAGGTGCGCGAGGCGCTGCTGGACGCGCGGGCGGCGCGGGCCGCCTGGGAGCAGTTGGAGGCGCGGGCCCAGCGGGAGCCGGTGCGCCATCGCGGGCTGTCCCGGCGCGCGGCGCGGGAGGCGCAGACGGCGCTGTCCACCACCGGGCGGGTCACCATGCTGCTGGAGGCGCACCTTCCGGACCGTGCCGCGCCGGCGTCCGCGGAGGCCGGGGAGTTCGCCGCGGCGCTGCGCACGGTGGTGCCGGAGGCCGCCGCCGCGGTACGGGAGCGGCGGCCGCTGGACTGGGCACCGCTGCGGGAGGTGCTGGAGCGCTGGCAGCGGCGGGCCGGGGACCGGCCCGGGGTGGGGGTGCGCGGCGCCGAACTGCTGGTGGAGGCGCTGGAGGAGCTCGCGGAGGCGCTGGTGGTGGCCAAGCCGGGCGGCGGCTAGGCCGAAGCGCCGAACAGCCGCTCGAGGTGCAGATCGATCAGCCCCATGGCCTCCTCGGGGGTGTGCAGCTCCAGCAGGGTGTGTCCGGTGACCCCCTCGACCAGGGCCATCAGCAGGGACGCTTCGCGCTCGGGGTCCAGACCGGCGGCCACCTCGCCCCGTTCGACGCCCCGTTCCACCTGTCCGGCGAAGAAGGCGCGCAGCGCGCGGGCGCCCTCCCGGGCGTGGGCCCGCGGCGCCTCGTCGTGCAGGGCCCTGACGAAGTAGGCGATCTGCACCAGATTGCCGATCCGGCTGTTCTCGTCCAGCGGCAGGATCTCGGCGAGTGTTTCGCGCAGCACGGTGCGCGGGGTCGGCTCACCGGGCAGCGCCTCGATCCGGGCGCGGATCCGCCGCTCGGCGAGCTGTCCGATGTGCTCGAGCGCGAAGCCCAGCATCTCGTCCTTGCGGGTGAAGTAGTGCTGTAGCTGACCGAGCGAGATCCCCGCCTCGGCGGCGACATCGCGCAGGCTCGCGCCCTCCAGCCCACGTGCGGCCGCGATCCGCCACAGCGCCTCGGCGATCAGCTTCCGCCGCTCTTCGTGGTCCACCCGTCTGGGCACCCCGTGGTCCTTCCGGCTCGGACGGTTTTGGCAAGTCACTTGTATGGCTATAGTGGCACCCGTTCAATACAGCTGACTTGAAAAAGTTTACGGGGAACCGCGATGCCCGAACTCAAGGCCCCACGCCACCGAGTCGACCCACGAGCCCGCCGCTGGTGGACCGTACAGGCCCTGCTCGTCTTCAGCGGCCCGGCGCTGCTCACCGCACTGGCCCTGGCCGTCCTCTCGCTGCTCTTCTTCCCCGGCGCGCTGCCCTGGCTCGGCCCGCTGCTGCTGGCCGTCCTGGTACTGCCCGGCCTCGGCTATCTGTGGTTCATGCCGAAGTGGCGGTACGCGGTGCACGCCTGGGAGCTGGGGGAGCGCGCCGTCTACGCGTCGAGCGGCTGGTTCTGGCGCACCCGACGGATCGCCCCGCTCTCCCGCGTGCAGACCGTGGACACCGTACGCGGCCCGGTCCAGCGGGCGTTCGGGCTGGCCACCGTCACCGTCACCACCGCCTCCACCGCGGGCGACATCCGGATCGCGGGTCTGTCCGACGTTGACGCCGAGGAGCTCTCGCGCCGTATCGGCGAGGCCGCCCAGCTGGTGCCCGGTGATGCCGCGTGAACGGGACTCCCCCCGCCGCCCCGGATCCGGCCACGGCTCCCGGGTGGCGCTCGCTCGACCCGCGCACCGTCGCCGTCCATCTCAGCTGGATGGCCGCCCCGCTCGGCTCCCTCGGGCTCACCGCCCTGGCCACCCACGGACGGCTCGACGCCCGCGCCTGGATCACCCTCGGCTGTATCGCCGCGAGCTTCGCCGTGGTCACCACCGGCGGACTGCTGCGCTGGTGGCGCACCCGCTACCGGATCACCGCGGACGCCTTCGAACTGCGCACCGGTCTGTTCACCCGGCGGCTGCGCGCCATCCCGCTGCACCGCATCCGCAATGTCGATCTGACCGCCCACCCCGTCCAGCGGCTCTTCGGTCTCACCGTGCTGCGCGCCGGAACCACGGCCGACGGCGCCGCGGGCGGCAGCGCCCTCACCCTGGAAGCGCTCACCCGCCCCGCGGCCGAGCGGCTGCGCGCCGAACTGCTGGCCCGCGCCGGGGGTAGGGCCACCGCCGGGGATCCGGTGCTCTCCACGGTCGACCGGCGCTGGCTGCGCTACGCCCCGCTCACCTTCTGGATATTCGGCGGAGTCTTCGCGGTCCTCGGCACCGTCTGGCGCGTGCTCAGCGACATGGGCATCGAGCCCTGGCGGATCGGTGTGGTCCGCGACGCCTTCGAGGAGTTCGGCAACAGCGCGCTGTGGCTCACCGTGCCGCTCGCCCTGCTCGCCATCGCCGCCGTGGGCAGCCTCGGCGCGGTGGCGCTGTACGCCGAGAACTGGTGGAAGTACCGCCTGGAGTGGACCGACGCGGCCACCCTGCGGATCCGCCGCGGACTGCTCACCACCCGCTCGGTCTCGTTCGAACGCTCCCGGCTGCGCGGTGCGGTGCTCCGCGAGCCGCTGCTGCTGCGCATGGGCGGCGGAGCCACCGTGCGGGCGGTCGCGGGCGGCCTCGGCAGCCGCGAGGAGAACTGCAAGCGCAGCCAGGTGCTGCCGCCCGCGCCACGCGCCGAGGCGCTGCGGGTGGCCGCCGGAGTGGTCGCCCCCGGACCCGGCGGCGAGGCCGGATCCGGCGGCGAGGCGCGGGCGCTCTTCGACCGGCCCGCGCTGCGCCCCCACCCCGCCGCCGCCCACCGCCGCCGGATCGGCCGCGGGTTCATCTGGGTGGTCCTGCCCGGCGCCACCGCCCTCGCCGTGCTCGGCGCGCTGCTCACCCCGGTGCTGCTGTATTGCGCGCTCGGCTACGCCCTGCTGGTCACGCCCGTGGTGCTGGTGCTCGCCCGGGACGCCCACCGCTCCCTCGGCCACGGGGTGACCGGACGTCATCTGCTGATCCGCTCGGGCACCTTCAGCCGGGACACCGTCGCCCTGGAGCGCGACGCCGTGCTCGCCTGGAGCTTCACCGACAACCCGCTGTCCCGGCGGGCCGGTCTCACCACCGTGACGGCCGCCGTCGCCGCGGGCCACGACGGCTATCGCGCCCCGGACCTGGCCGCCGGGGACGCCGTGCCCTTCGCGGCCGCGGCCGCCCCCGGCATCCTCGACGAGTTCCTGGTGACGGCCGAGGACGGGACCGCGGACGGGACCGGGGACGGGAGGGCGGACGGGACCGGGGACGGGAGGGCGGACGGGACCGGGGACGGGAGGGCGGAAGCGCTCAGTCCGTCCGGCCGCCGCCCTTGAGGCTCGCCCGCAGGAACTCCCGGTTCATCCGCGAAATGGACTGGAGCGGTATCCCCTTGGGGCAGGCCACGGCGCATTCACCGGTGTTGGTGCAGCCGCCGAAGCCCTCCTCGTCCATCGTCTCCACCATGTCCAGCACCCGGGTCTCGCGCTCCGGCGCCCCCTGCGGCAGCGCGTTGAGATGGACCACCTTCGCCGAGGTGAAGAGCATCGCCGAGCCATTGGGGCAGGCCGCCACACAGGCGCCGCACCCGATGCACTCGGCGTGCTCGAAGGCGAGGTCCGCCACCGGCTTGGGTACCGCGGTGGCATGCGCGTCCGGGGCGCTGCCGGTCGGCGCGGAGATGAACCCGCCCGAGCCGATGATCCGGTCGAACGCCGACCGGTCCACCACCAGATCCTTCACCACGGGGAACGCGGCGGCGCGCCAGGGCTCCACATCGATGGTGTCGCCGTCCGCGAAGTGCCGCATGTGGAGCTGACAGGTGGTGGTCCGCTCGGGCCCGTGCGCCTGCCCGTTGATCACCATGCCGCAGGCGCCGCAGATGCCCTCACGGCAGTCGTGGTCGAAGGCGACCGGCTCGTCCCCGCCGAGGATCAGCTCCTCGTTGAGGGTGTCGAGCATCTCCAGGAAGGACATCTCCGGCGAGATGCCGTTGACCTCGTAGGTGGTCAGGGCGCCCGGCTCCTCGGGGCCGCGCTGCCGCCAGATCCGCAGGGTGAGCCTCATGAGTAGCTCCGTTGGGTGGGGTGGACGTAACTGAAGACCAGCTCTTCGCGGTGCAGCACGGGCGCGACGCCGGTGCCCGCGTACTCCCAGGCCGCCGCGTACGAGAATGTCTCGTCCCGCCGCGCCGCCTCGCCGTCGGCCGTCTGGCTCTCCTCACGGAAGTGGCCGCCGCAGGACTCCTCGCGGTGCAGCGCGTCCAGGCACATCAGCTCGGCCAGCTCCAGATAGTCGACGACGCGGTTGGCCTTCTCCAGCGACTGGTTCAGCTCCTCGCCGCTGCCCGGCACCTTGATCCGGCGCCAGAACTCCTCCCGCAGCGCGGGGATGCGGTCCAGCGCCTTGCGCAGTCCGCTCTCGGTGCGGGCCATCCCGCACTCGTCCCACAGCAGTTCGCCCAGCTCCCGGTGGAAGGAGTCGGGGGTGCGGTCGCCGTCGTTCGCCAGCAGCCGGCGCAGCCGGTCGGACACCTCCGCCACCGCACCGGTCACCGCCGGATGGGCCGGGTCGATCTCGGCGGTCTCGCCGTGGGGATGGCGGGCCAGATAGTCGTTGATGGTGGCGGGGAGCACGAAGTAGCCGTCGGCCAGCCCCTGCATCAGGGCCGAGGCACCGAGCCGGTTGGCGCCGTGGTCGGAGAAGTTGGCCTCGCCGATCGCGAACAGGCCGGGCACGGTGGTCCGGAGGTCGTAGTCGACCCACAGCCCGCCCATCGTGTAGTGGATCGCGGGATAGATCCGCATCGGCACCCGGTACGGATCCTCCGCGGTGATCCGCTGGTACATCTCGAAGAGATTGCCGTACTTCTCCGCCACCGCCGCGCGCCCCATCCGGGCGATGGCGTCGCCGAAGTCCAGATAGACGCCCTGGCCGCCGGGGCCGACCCCGCGCCCCTCGTCGCATACGTTCTTCGCGGCGCGGGAGGCGATGTCACGCGGCACCAGATTGCCGAACGCCGGATAGATCCGCTCCAGGTAGTAGTCGCGCTCGTGCTCCGGGATCTCCTCCGGCGGCCGGGTGTCGCCCTTCGCCTTCGGCACCCATATCCGGCCGTCGTTGCGCAGCGACTCGCTCATCAGCGTCAGCTTGGACTGGTGGTCACCGGAGCGCGGGATGCAGGTGGGATGGATCTGGGTGAAGCAGGGGTTGGCGAAGTACGCGCCGCGCCGGTGCGCCCGCCAGATCGCGGTGGCGTTGGAGTTCTTGGCGTTCGTCGACAGGTAGAAGACATTGCCGTAGCCGCCGGAGGCGAGCACCACGGCGTCGGCGAGATGGGTGGAGATCCGGCCGGTGATAAGATCCCGGGCCACGAT
Source organism: Streptomyces sp. NA02950 (assembly GCF_013364155.1). NCBI lineage: Bacteria > Bacillati > Actinomycetota > Actinomycetes > Kitasatosporales > Streptomycetaceae > Streptomyces > Streptomyces sp. NA02950. The sequence continues at coordinate 6,104,255 of NZ_CP054916.1, forward strand.
GCCGCGCGCCCGCCCGTCGATCACGATCAGATCGAGCATCTCGGTGCGCGCGTGCATCTCCACCCGGCCCGCGGCGATCTGCCGGGACAGCGCCTGGTACGCGCCGAGCAGGAGCTGCTGTCCGGTCTGGCCGCGGGCGTAGAAGGTGCGGGAGACCTGGACCCCGCCGAACGAGCGGGTGTCCAGCAGCCCGCCGTACTCCCGCGCGAACGGCACGCCCTGGGCCACACACTGGTCGATGATCTCCACCGACACCTCGGCCAGCCGGTGCACATTGGACTCGCGGGCGCGGAAGTCGCCGCCCTTGACGGTGTCGTAGAACAGCCGGCGGATGGAGTCGCCGTCGTTGCGGTAGTTCTTGGCGGCGTTGATCCCGCCCTGGGCGGCGATCGAATGGGCCCGGCGCGGTGAGTCCTGGTAGCAGAACTGCACCACCTGGTAGCCCTGTTCGGCCAGGGTCGCCCCGGCCGCGCCGCCCGCGAGGCCGGTGCCCACGACGATGATCCGGTAGCCACGGCGGTTGGCCGGGTTGACCAGCTTCGCCTCGAAGCGGCGGCGGTTCCAGCGCTCCTCGATCGGGCCGTCCGGCGCGGTGGTGTCGGCGATCGGATCACCGGTCCGGTAGTCGGTGTACGCGCTCATCTCAGCTCACCACTCCACTCATCACGCCCACGGGTACGGCGATGAAACCGCAGGTCAACAGCGCGGCCAGCGTGTTCGCGGCCATCTTCAGGGCCTTGTCGCGGCGGGGCCGCCCCGCGCCGAGGGTCTGGGCGGCGCTCCAGAAGCCGTGCCGGACGTGCAGACCGAGGGCGAGCATCGCCGTGATGTAGATGGTGTTGCCGTACCAGGTGGAGAAGGTCGCCACCACGTTCTGGTACGGATGGCCGGGCTCGGCCCGCTCGTTCACCGTGAGCGTCGTGAGGTCCAGGATGTGCCAGACGATGAACAGCGCGAGGATCACCCCGCCCCAGCGCATGGTGCGGGTGGCATAGCTCGCCCGCCGCCGCTGATGGGCGTAGCCGCGCGGCCGGGCCGCCAGATCCCGGCGGCTGAGCTGGGCCGCGGCCACCGCGTGCAGCACCACGGCGGTCAGCAGCGCCACCCGGGCGAGCCACAGGAACCACTCGTGCGGGAGGAACGGCTCGCCGAGGGTGCGCAGCCAGTGGGCGTAGCCGTTGAGATCGTCGGGCCCGAAGAAGACCTTCAGGTTGGCGAACATATGGGCCACCAGATAGGCCAGCATGATCAGCCCGGTGACGGCCATCACCGCCTTCTTGCCGACGGTCGAGTGCCAGAGGGAGCCGATGGAGGACGTCTTCCGAGGCGTCTTCCGCGACGTCTTCCGAGATGGCTCGCCCGGGGGCCTTCGCTGGTGGCCGGGCCGGTTGTGGTCCGCGTCCGTGCGTGTCGCCAGTGCCATGCCCTTGACGCTAAGCAGCCCTTGGCGATTCGTCCAAGACATGATATGGCTGGTTTCCATAGCCAGCAGCTATCATCGCTGCGTGCGACTCCAGCAGCTCCGCTATTTCGCCACCGTCGCGGACACCCGCCACTTCACCCGCGCCGCCGAGCTTCTCCATGTCGCCCAGCCCTCGCTGTCCCAGCAGATCAGAACGCTGGAACGGGAGCTGGGGGCCGAACTGTTCCACCGCGCCCGCGGCAACATCGCGCTCACCGACGCGGGGGAGGCGCTGCTGCCGCTGGCCCGCCAGATCCTCGCCGACACCGAGACCGCACACCGCGAGGTGCAGGAGGTCGCCCAGCTCCGGCGGGGCCGGGTACGGCTCGGCGCCCCGCCCAGCCTGTGCGCCAGCCTCGTCCCCGACGTGCTGCGCCACTTCCACGACGCGTTCCCGGGGATCGAACTGTTCGTGGACGAGGGCGGGTCGCAGGACCTGGTGCGCAGCCTCGCCGCCGGGGAGCTGGACCTCGCCCTGATCATCGCCCCGCTGGCGGGCCAGGCCCCCGCGCTGGCCGCCACCGAGCTGCTCCGCGAGGAGCTGGTGGTGGCCTCCTCGCCCGCCTCCCCACCGCCCACCCGACGCCGCCGGATCCGGGTGGAGGATCTCCGGGACCAGCCCCTGGCGATGTTCCGGCGCGGCTACGACCTGCGGGAATTCACCACGGCGGCCTGCCGGGCGGCCGGGTTCGAGCCCACCTTCTCCGTCGAGGGCGGCGAGATGGACGCGGTGCTCGGCTTCGTCCGCGCCGGGCTCGGGATCGCCGTCCTGCCGGGGATGGTGGCCGAGCGTTCCGGGCTGCGGATCACCCCGTTCGCGGGCCACCGGATGCGGCGCACCATCGCGGTGGCCCACCGCAAGGACGTGGCCCCGCCCCGCGCCGCCCGCGAGCTCCGACGAGTACTGCTGGAGCACCTGCGCACGGCGGGGGCGGGGGAGGGCGAAGGCCTGCCCCCGAGCACGACGCTGCTGTCGCCGGGGCCGGAGGGGCCGGAGGGGCCGCAGGGGTAGCCGGGCGGTGCGGCGCGGGGGCGCGCGGCGCGGTCCCGTACGGCGGCACGTCGGCCGGGTACGCCGCGCCGCACGGGTGGTCCGCGGGTCAGCCCCAGACGGCCTCGGCCAGCCCCGCGCCCGCGAACGCGGCGCCCACCCCCGCCGCCACGCTCCCCGCCACATTGGCGGCGGCGAACAGCCAGGCGCCGTCCTCGGCCAGCCGCAGCGTCTCGTACGAGAAGGTCGAGTACGTCGTCAGCGCCCCGCACAGCCCGGTGCCCAGCAGCAGTTGGAGCTGCGACGAGGCGGCCCCGGCCGCCGCCGCGCCGGTCAGCAGCCCCAGCACCAGACAGCCCATGACGTTCACCGTGAACGTGCCCCACGGGAACATCGCGTCGTGCCGGGACTGCACCGCACGGTCGGTCAGATAGCGCAGCGGGGCACCCGCCATCCCGCCGACGATCACCAGCAGCCAGTTCACCGGGCCCGCCCCGGGCGGCCGACGATCTCGACCGGGTCCACGACCATCAGGGCGTCGCCCACGATGTCCTCCAGACCGGGCAGGAAGGACCGCACCCGTTCCTCCGTATCGATGATCACCACGGCCATGGGCAGATCCTCGCCGAGCGACAGCAGCCGCGAGGTGTGCACCATCGACGAGGAGCCGTAGCCCTCCACCCCGCGGAACACACTCGCCCCCGCGAGCCCCGCGCGGTGGGCACGGTGCACGATCTCGGCGAACAGCGGCCGGTGGTGCCAGGTGTCGCGCTCGCCGACGAAGACGGTCAGCCGCAGCCCGTTGGTCCCCGGCGCGGAGGCGTTCCCCGCACCGGAACCGGCACCCGCACCGGCGGCGCCGGGCGGCGGCCCGGACGGCGTGTTCATCGCGCGCTCCGGCCGTATCCGCCGAGGGCCAGGGCACGACGGGTCGCCATGGCCCCCGCCCAGACGGCAGCCATCGCGGCCAGCAGCGTTCCGGCCAGAGAGAGCAGCCCGGTCGCGGCGCGGCCCTCGCCGAGCAGGCGCTTGAAGTCCACGGCGTACGTCGAGAAGGTGGTGAACCCGCCCAGCACCCCGGTGCCGAAGAACGGCCGGAGCAGCCGGTGCGCGGCCCACACCTCGTCCACCAGCACCAGCAGTACGCCGATGAGGGCGCACCCGACGGTGTTCACCAGCAGTGTCGTCCAGGGGAACGCGGCCGCCGGGGTCGGCCACAGCAGCGACGCGCCGTAGCGCGCGGTGACTCCGATCCCGCCGCCGACCGCGACCGCGGCCACCACCGGCCCCTGACCGTGCCACGCGCCGTGCCCGGTGGGGGCGGGCGCTGCGATGCCGGGGTCGATGGGCTCGTCCGTCACCCCTTGAGACCGTGAGCTGCCCATGGGGCTCAGCGTACGTGCTCACCGGGCACCGGGCCGCCGGGGCTCCGGCGGCTCACGCGACCCCGGCGGCCCCGCGGGGCCTCGGTGGCCCCGGCGCTCAGGCGGGCTCACGGGTTCAGTGGTCGCGGTCCGCCACGATGTCGCACAGCGCGTACAGCACCCGGGTCGCCGGCCCCTTGGGAAGCCCGCCCAGCGCGGCCCGCGCCCGCAGCAGCCGCGCCCGCATCATCGCCTCCGCCTCCGCCGGCGCACCGCCGTCGCGCAGCAGCGCCACGGCCCTCGGGACCGCCGCGGCGCCCTCCCGCGCGCGCCCGGCGGCCGTGAGCAGCTCCCGCAACTCCTCCGCTCCGGGGCCCTCGTCGGCCAGGGCGAGCAGCACCGGGAGGCTGGCGACGCCGACGGCCAGATCCTTGCCCTGCTCCTTTCCGGAGACCTCGGACGCGGCGGTGATGTCGAGGATGTCGTCGGCGATCTGGAAGGCGGTGCCGAGGTGTTCGCCGTATTCCGCGAGCGCCTGCACCGTGTCGTCGCGCGCGCCCGTGCGTATCGCACCGCTCTGCAACGCCATCGCGATCAGGGCGGCGGACTTCCCCGCGACCACCGCGAAGTAGTGCGAGAGCGCGTCCTCACCGGCCGAGACGCCCGTCAGCTCCCGTATCTGCCCGGTCACCAGCCGGTTGGTGACCTTGGCCTGGAGCCGCAGGATCTCCGGGCCGAGCTCCGCCGCGAGCCGGGCGGCCTTCGCCAGCAGCCAGTTGCCCGCCAGTACGGCCACGGAGTTGCCCCACAGCGCGTTGGCGCTCGGCGCCCCGCGCCGGGTGCGGGCCTGGTCCATGACGTCGTCGTGGTAGAGCGAGGCGACGTGCACCAGCTCGGCGAGCGCGGCGGCGTCCACGGCGGTGCGGGGATCCCGCTCCCCGAACTCCGCGCCGACCAGGGTCAGCAGCGGGCGCAGCCGCTTCCCGCCGGTGCCGATGAGATGCCCGACGATCCGGGCGACATACGGGTCCGGCGCCTCGGCGGCGAACCCCCGCAGCCGCTCCTCGGACGCGTCCAGACCCTGCTGGAGGCGGGCGGTGAGGGCGGGTTCGCGGGCGGCCAGCTCCCCGGCCAGGGAACCACCGCGCACGGTGTGGGCGAACGACGCGACCATGCCGCGGACGCTAAGCGAGGAATGCGCCTGAATCGCGGGGTGTGTCAGGAAGGTGCCACGGGCGGGCGCGGTGCGGTGCGCCGCGCCGGGGACGGAGCGGGCGCACACCACCCGCCCCGCCGGCCTCCTGACACCTTCCTGGCAGCTTCCCGCGTCCCGTCGTGGCCCGCCGCGGCCGGTGCCGAGGATGGGGATCGAAGCGAGGGATCGTCCGAGGCGGGCAGAGGCGGGGTACGGGCACATGGGGGCTGCGACAGCGTTACGTCGTCACGGCGCCGCGGGACCGCGGTGAAGGTGGCTCAGCTCGCCCTCGTCGTCCTCGTCATGAGCGGCTTCATGACCGTCTTCGTGGTGAGCGCGCGGCGGATGCTCGGGCTCCACATCGGGTTCATCCGGGCGCTGTTCGCCGGGCTGGTGAGCCTGGCCGGGCTCGGGGTCTTCAACCTGGTGATGCAGCGGCCCGAGCAGCAGGGCATTCTCACCGGGGTGCAGTTCGGCTCCACGCTGCTGGTCACCATGGGCTTCCTGGCCGCCTGGGAGGTGGTGCTGCCGAGCGGGTCCATGGGCTCCCCGGCCGGATGGCCGAGGGCGCTGAAGTCCCGTATCGCCCGCGGCCGCCGCTACTCCCACATCGTCTCCATCGCGGTGCGCCACGGGCTGCGGCCGTATCTGCGCGGACGCTCCGGCGGCTGGGCCCAAGGCCGCTCCGGCGGCGGATCCAAGGGCCCCTCCGGCGGTGGCGCCGCCCGGCTGGCCCGGCCGCTGCGGCTGGCCCTGGAGGAGGGCGGTCCCACCTTCGTCAAACTCGGCCAGATGCTCTCCACCCGGCACGACATGCTGCCGCGCGAGTTCGTGAGCGAGCTGAGCCGACTTCAGTACCAGGTGTCACCCGAACCCTGGCCCGTCGTCGAGGAAGCCCTCGTCGCGGCGTACGGCGTGCCCCTGGAGACGCTGTTCAAGGAGTTCGAGGCGACTCCGATGGCCGCCGCGTCCATCGCCCAGGTGCACGCCGTCTGGCTGCACGACGGCGCCAAGGCCGTCGTCAAGGTGCTGCGCCCCGGCGTCCGTACGGTGGTCGAACGCGACCTGGACATCATCTGCCGACTGGCCGCCATGCTGGAGCGCCGCACCCGCTGGGCCCGCGCCATCGGCATGGTGGAGCTGGCCGAGGGGTTCGCCGCCTCCGTCCACGAGGAGCTGGACTTCCGGGTGGAGGCCGCCAACATCGCCACCGTGCGGGCCGCGTGGGCGCGGCGGCGCCAGGACGACGCCATCCGGCTGCCCACCGTCCACGAGGAGCTGTCCGGCGAATCGGTTCTGGTGCTGGACTGGCTGGCGGGGGAGCCCGTCGGCGGCGCCACCCGGCTGGCCTCCGCGAGTGAGGACGACCGTGCCGGGTGGGCACGTGCCCTGCTGGCCACGCTGCTCGACCAGGTGCTGATCGACGGCGTCTTCCACGCCGATCCGCACCCGGGCAACATCCTGCTGCTGGACGACGGCCGGGTCGCGCTGATCGACTTCGGCTCCGTCGGACGGGTCGACGCCCAGATGCGGGCCGGGCTGAAACTGTTCCTGCTGGCCGTCAACACCGGTGATCCGGCCGCCCTGTGCGATGCGCTGCTCCAGATCGTCGAGCGCCCCGACGAGATCGACGAGCGCGCCCTCGAACGGGCCCTGGGCCGCTTTCTCGCCCGCCACTTCGTCCCCGGCAGCGCCCCCCAGGTGCAGGTGTTCGCGGATCTGTTCCGGCTGGTCGCCGGGTATGGGCTGACGGTGCCGCCGGAGGCCGCGGCCGTCTTCCGGGCGCTGGCCACCCTGGAGGGCACCCTCACCACCGTCTGCCCGGGGTTCACCATGGTGGACGAGGCGCGCCACTTCACCGGCGGACGGCGCGGCGGCCGGGCGGGCGGCCCCTTCGCGCAGCCCTCCGGTCCTTCCTCGTCGATCCCGTCGCCGGAACCGGCCGTACCGGCCGAGCTGCTGGCCGCGTGGGAGCTGCTGCGCCGGCTGCCGCGCCGGCTGGACCGGGTGACCAGCGCGCTGGAGCAGGGACGGCTGGGGGTGGGGGTCCGGCTGTTCGCCGACGCCCGCGACCGCAAGTACGTACGCTCCCTGGTCCACGAGGTGCTGCTCACCTTCATCGCGGCGACCAGCGGGGTGATGTCCGCGATCCTGCTGAGCATCGAGCGCGGACCGGAGGTCGTCCCCGGCACCGGTCTCTTCCAGCTCTTCGGCTACCACCTGCTGGTGATTACCGCGGTGCTGGTGCTGCGGCTGCTCTTCATCATCTCCCGCGAGGACCGGTGAAGGGTGACGGTACGACGGCCGGACGGGCGCGTCCCGACGACGGGGCCCACCACCGCGGCTTACGTTGTGACGCGTGACGGCTGCCGCGAACGCTGACATCCCCCCGACCATGCGCGCCTGGGTGGTCCGCACCCCCGGCCGGATCGACCAGGTGGAGCGGCCGGTGCCCCGGCCCGCCGCCGACGAACTGCTGGTCCGCGTGCGGGCCTGCGGGGTGTGCCGTACCGATCTGCATGTGCGGGACGGCGATCTGCCGCCGCACCGCAGCCCCGTCGTCCCCGGCCACGAGGTGGTCGGCGAGGTGGTCGCGGCGGGCCCGGAGGCCGGGGGACGGCGGCTCGGCACCCTGGTGGGCGTTCCCTGGCTGCGCCGCACCTGCGGCCGCTGCGCGTACTGCCGCCGCGGCCAGGAGAACCTGTGCCCCTCGTCCGAGTACACCGGCTGGGACGCGGACGGGGGCTACGCCGAGTACGTCACCGTCCCGGCCGCGTACGCCTACGACCTGCCCCCCGGATACGCCGACGAGGAGCTGGCCCCGCTGCTGTGCGCCGGGATCATCGGCTATCGCGCCCTGCGCCGGGCCGAACTGCCGCCGGGCGGCCGCCTCGGCATCTACGGCTTCGGCGGCTCCGCGCACCTCACCGCCCAGGTGGCCATCGCCCAGGGCGCGGTCGTCCATGTGCTCACCCGCTCGGCCGAGGCCCGCGCCCTCGCCCTCGACCTCGGCGCCGCCTCCGCGGGCGCCGCCGCCGACCGGCCGCCCGAGCCGCTCGACGCGGCCATTCTGTTCGCGCCGGTGGGCGAGCTGGTGCCGGTGGCCCTGGAGGCGCTCGACAGCGGCGGCACCCTCAGCGTCGCCGGGATCTACCTCTCCGACATCCCGCCGCTGAACTACGAGCGCCATCTCTTCCGTGAACGCACCCTGCGCAGCGTCACGGCCAACACCCGTGAGGACGGCCGGGAGTTCCTGGCCGCGGCGTCGGCCCACCGCATCCGCGCCACCATCACCCCGTACCCCTTCGACCGCGCGGACGCCGCCCTGGACGACCTCGCGGCGGACCGGGTCAACGGCGTCGCGGTCCTGACCATGAGTGACTGATGCGGGCTTGGTGCTGGTGTCGGCGGCGCCAGGTTGACCAGTGCAGGATGTGGCCGCGATCCGGCCGGTGCCAGGGCCGCACCTCGACGCGTGCCCAGTCGTAGATCCGCGGGCCGTGTACTCCCTGGCCGCATGAGCGGGGTTTCCACTTCTGCCGGGGCAGGCCGTCGATCAGGTTGTTGACGGGGGTGGTCGGTCGCCCAGCGGGTCACGACGGTGTCGTGCCGGGTGGTGGCCATGACGTGGAAGACATCGCCTGGCCGGGCAACGGCCCCGCTCCGCGCCGCGGTACCGGCGCTACCCCAGGAACAGCTGGTGACCCCGCTTCACCCCGCACCGGGTCCATTAGGAGGGTCTGTGCCGCGTCTGTGCGGTGCTTCATTCGCTTCGCAGGGCCGGGATGGGGCCCGAAAAACCCCGCGCGCCAACGAAGGCCGGGCGCTACGGTTCGGGGATGTCCGATGATGACGGCCACTCCGGAGGAGATGTCACGTCGGCCTATGACGCGTCGTCGGCGGACATGTTCTGCCCGGGCTCGGTGGATCCGGAGGTCGGCCTGCTGACCGAACTCGCGTCCGCAGCACCGCCGTCCACTGAGTCCCGGAGGCTGCTTGGCCATCGAAGTGAGCGCGTCACGCTCGCCGATGCCGCGCCAACTACAAGAGCGTCCCATTCCGCTACGTCTGACCCGCCGATCCGCGCGACTCCCCGACGTCCGCAAGGGCGGTTAACTACGGCGCAATTGACACCACGGAACCAGGACGCATGACTGTACGTCAACCATGCTGTCTCACTGTGACACTGGGCGCGATACGGTTGTTGTATGGGTCACACAGGATGCGCACCATTCAGGGCGATCCCGACCGGGGCGCGGTGGCTCAAGATGGTCATATCGCCGAAATCCGCGACGAGTTGGCCGCACAGTCTGAGCCATTGTGGCTCTGGACAGCTCTCAGGCAGGAGGTTAGGGTTTATCTGAAACTCTTAAGTTGCATGAATCTCGAGCTGGACTGAGTCGGCTCGGTCTTCATGTGTATTACGGTAATGTCGCCTCAGTGCATCGAGTGGCGCTCGAATGTATTGGTGGCCATCACCTGATCGACGGGGGGAGGACGTTAATTGCTGGGTCCATACGAGGCGCTGGATGACGGCCGTATCCGGTTCCGAGGTAACCGCGTTCATGCGCAGATCGATGACGTGAGGAAGCTTGAGGCGCCGGTCTCGAAATTTCGCAGTCGAGTGCGGGACCTCGCGACGGACAAGGCGTTTGCGAGTATCGCCAAGATCAATCATCGCGTCTTCTCGGCGGCGCATTCTTATTTCGCTGAGCGCGGTGCACTCTTCACTCTTCTCCCTCTCGTCACGCGCATGATCTCGTCACCGGGTGCCGTGTATGGAAAAGAGGCGATCAGTTACACCTCGGATACTTCTCCTGTCACGCTTTCATGGTTCGATCTGCCAGAGCGAGCGTTCCTATCCGAGTCTTCGCAGATCTACCTTGAGTTGGCACTGGCTCAGCCAGGAGTGGATGAGGTGTACAGTGTGTACAACTCCTTCCGCCTGGAGGAGAGCGACTTCTCTCATCTTTCGGAGTTTCATCACATCGAATTCGAGGGAAGGGTCCCGCAGGAAGATAATCTGCGCTGTGCGATCGGGCTGCTCTCGTGTATTTTGAGGGAGCTTCTCGAACATGAGGAGGAGTCCCTCGCCCATTTCCTGTCGGCAGACAAAATGGCCGAGTTGGCGTCACTGACATCACCGTCGGCCTACACTCATCTGACCCTCCGTGAGGCACTTGACCTTCTTCATGAGGACACTGGTGAAGACCGGTTCCGCCACTTCACCACGGAAGGAACATTCGGGAGCTGGGAGGAGATCCGGCTGACGTGGATCTGCGGGGGTCCCGTGACCGTCAGTCGTTTTCCCCTTCTTGAGGTTCCCTTCTACCACGCGGAGATCCGTAACTCCGACCCCAAGACCGCCCACAACGCGGACATCATCTGGCCCGGTTATCGGGAGATAGTCGGCAGTGGTGAACGCATCGGCGGGGCTGATGAACTCGCGGCCAAGGCAGAGATCTTCCAGCTTCCGTCGCAGGACTATGCGCCGTACCTGGAGACCCGGGAGCTCGACGGCTGGCGTCGTAGTTCAGGGTTCGGCCTCGGCTGGGAGCGTTTCCTCCAAGGCGTACTGGAGATGCCGGCGATCTGGGATGTCTGCCATTTCCCGCGAACGCATCTGGCGCTCAAGCCCTGATCATTCATCATGGGCCGTAATCGGTAAGGATTCGGAGAGGGAATACCGTTCATGGTTTTGATCAATGACGAGAGGTTCGAGGAGTTCTTCGAGCCGTACGCGCAGAACGTGGATGGCTTCTATGAGGCCTCGTACTGGCGGCTCAGCGACGAGGTCATACGCGAGCTGATGCGGCGTCATCTGCATGTGAGTCCGGACGACCACATCCTGGACGCCGGTGGGGGCACCGGGCGCTGGGCCCAATGGTGCGCTCGCGAGCTCGGGACGCGCGTGACGGTCGCCGACAGGTCGCGCGCCATGCTGGACCAAGCCGCGAAGAGCCTTGCGAGTGCGGAGGCTGAGCACGTCGCTGGAAGGGTCGAGCTCCTGCACTGCGACATCGAGGACGCTCCGGATCTTCCCAGCGACTCCTTCGACGGTGTTGTCAGCGTCTACAACATGCTGAGCTTCAACACCGATCCCGGCAAAGCGTTCGACACGATGTATCGGGCTCTCAAGCGGGGTAAGCACGGCCTGATCATGGGTCAGGGGCTCGCCAACGCCCTGGCGTCGAAGTTCAACAGGGATCAGGCGTCCGCAGACGAGATCCGCAAGCTCGCTGAGACCTCGATCGTGCAGTGGGCACCGCATGTTCCCCCGCTCCGGGTATTCTCCGCCGCCGACCTCTCCGAGCTGGCGACGCGGGCGGGCTTCGAGGTGCGCGGCGTCTTCGGGGTCACGACTCTCGTGTCTCCCGGGCCGGAGGACTTCACCTACCCCTACGAGGTGATGAGCGACATCTCCGCCACGCTGGACGACCCCGCCCACTTCCAGGTCGCTCTTGAGCAGGAACTCGCCGTGAACGGGATGCCCGGATGGGCCGATCGCGGGGTGAACCTGATGGTCCACGTCTACAAGCCATGACGCGGGGGACCGGCGACGTGGCGATCCGGGCGGCGGAGCCATACAAGTATCTGGCCCAGGTCTACGACCGGTGGACGGCGGAGAACCAGTACGAGGCGTGGTGTGACTTCGTCGAAGAAGAATGGCGGGTCGGTCCCTTCGAGGTCCGTGAGGTTCTCGAACTGTGCTGCGGGACGGGCACCGTCCTGCAGCACCTGGCCGGGCGCGGCTATTCCGTCACCGGTTTGGATCGCTCCCCCAGCATGCTGGAGCGTGCGCGAGAGAAGTTGGGCCCGGAGTGCCCGCTCATCCGAGCCGAGCTTCCCGAGGTGCCCGTTGACGGCTCCTTCGACGCGGTCCTCTGTGTCTTCGACAGCATGAACTACCTGTGCGACGAGGCACACGTGCGGGAGACCATGCGGTCGGTCAGCAGGGTGCTGAAGCCGGGCGGCACCTTCATATTCGACGTCAACTCGCTCCGCAAGCTGCGTGATGTGTTCGGTTCGTCGCACTATGGCGATGACTTGGAGGACTTCGCGTACGTCTGGCGGAACAGGTTCGAACCGGCCACCTCCTGTTGCGACTTTCTGATCACGTTGTTCGCACGCTCGCCGCACGGAACCTATGCCCGGTACGAGGAACGCCACCGGCAGCGTGCCTACGCACAATCCCACCTGGCTTCGCTCGCGAGAAGCGCGGGATTCGACGGCATGGTGATCTATGACGACTACAGCCGGCGGCCGACAGGCCCGGAGACGCTGCGGGAGACCTGGGTCCTCACCAAGGCCGTGGAGGCGTGAGGAGTGAACGTACGGAGTCCTGTCCGGCCGCCGACCCTGCGGCCGCGAGACGTCATCGGTCTCGTAAGCCCCTCCGCACCCGGCGCGCCCGTGGCACCGCAGCGGTTCCGCCGCGCGACCGATGCCCTGCGGAACATGGGGTTCACTGTCAGGGAGGGATCGCGGACCTGGGGCACCGGCGACAGTGCGGGCACGCCGCAGGAGCGTGCCGACGAGATCAACGAGTTCATCCGTGATCCCGGGGTACGGGCGATCGTCGCCACGATCGGGGGGCACACGTGCAACGCGATCCTGCCTCTGATCGACTATGCCGGGCTACGGGAAGATCCCAAGATCCTCATCGGCTACAGCGACATCACGGCGCTGCTGCTCGCCTGTGTCGCCAAGTCGGACGTCGTGACCTTCCACGGTCCGACGCTGCTGGCGGAGTTCGGTGAGTTCCCGGCGCCTCTCCCCGGTACCCGGGACGCTTTCCTCACGGCCGTGAGCCAGACCGCCGCCGTCGGCCCGCTTCAGCAGCCCCCGGAATGGACCGACGAACACCTGCTCTGGGATTCGGAGGACACTCGGGCGCGATCGCTCAAGCCCAGCCGGCCGAGGTCGTGGATCGTCGAGGGAAAGGGCGTCGGTCCGCTTCTGGGCGGCAATCTCGACACGCTGTCCGTATTGGGTGGCACCGAGTATCTTCCCGATTTCCGTGGCGCGATCCTGGTGTGGGAGACCTGCCTCACCTCCATCAACAGGATCGACCAGCTTCTGACCCATCTCGAGATGGTGGGCATCATGGACGATCTGGCGGGAATGATGGTGGGTCATGGATTCCGGGCCTCAGGAGAGTTCGAGGACGCGCTGCACGGTCATGTGGCCGAGCGGTACGCCGACCACGGCTTCCCCGTGGTCGCGGGCGTGCTGGCCGGTCACTGCGACCCCATGCCGACCTTGCCGCTGGGCTGCCGAGTCGCCCTCGACTCGGAGCGGCGATCGATCGAGGTGATCGATGCCGCTGTTCGATGACGAGGTCAGCGCATCTGCGGCGCGACTGTTGGAAGAGTCCGGCTTCACGCGATTGCTCGCGGTGCCGGCCTTCCCCGTCGGCAGCCCGCAGGGTTTTCGTTATCCGCTCCGGACCAAGGCGTCAGACGGCAGCGAATGGTATGTGCGCTCCTGGGGCACCGACTTCCAGATCGCGAACCGTGCCTGGCTCCGCCGGGGCCTCTCCGCGTCCTTCTCGCTCGGCTGGGCCGTTCTGCCGGAAGGGCAGACCGATCGGCTGCTCATGATTGAGACCTTTGAGACGGATGGTCCTTCGGCATCCGAGCACAGAGAGAGAGTGCTGGGCTGCCTTGAGCCTTATGTGCGGCGGTCGGCCGTGGCGGAGAGCAGTCGATGGGGTCGTACGACGTTGCGTATCGCGGCGTTGCTCAGGTCCGATCCGCAGACCGTACGGGAGTGCTCCTCGTGATCGGTGACGCCTACCTTCGGACTCTCGAGGACGCCCGGATCGTCCTGCCCGGATCCTACGGCCGGGGAATCCCGGTGTGGCAAGACGCCGGGCTCCAGTTGGCCCGTCGTCTGGTATCGGGTTACGAGTCGGCTCTCCGGCAATGGTGGGAACCCAGCATTGTCGAGCACCCCTTTCTCATGCCCGCCGCCGAGTACAAAGACGTTTTTGGCGACTATGCCAATGTTTACGAGGTGCAGGTTCCTGAGGCGGGCGGCTCCTGTGTGCTCGCGCCCGACAACATGCCGGCCAGCGTCGGATGGCTGCGGGAGCGGGGGAGTGACGGCCCGTTGGTGGCCGTCGGGGGTCTGTTGCGCGTACTGCCGGGCGGGGCCCAGCCGCTCTTTCGGGATCGGCACATCTGGCCGGCCGTCCAAGTGACGCATCTCGTGGGCGAGCAGAGTGCCCTCGACGAGCTGGAGCGCCATCAGCTGGCGATCACGCGGTTGCACCAGTTGCTGTGTCTCCCGGTGGTGACCGTGCGGACCGGGAACCTCGCCTCCTACGGGAGGATGACCTATCTGACGGTCAGCTGCCTGCCCGATGGGCGGCCCACGGTCACGGCGACGCTCTACGTGATGTCGGGCCGCTACCGTGACAGGCTGCTCACCGACACCGAGGTGATCGATGTCGGATTCACCGGGAAACTCCTGGCTCTCGTCGCCCTGCACCACCGGGACTCCGCCGGACTGGTCCTCCCATCTGCCCTCGCTGATGCGCAGGTCGGAGTGCTCGTCGGGAAGCAGGACCGGAGGATCCAGGAGTGGCGGACAGAGCAGGCCCACGAAGGCGTCCGTGTCCGCCTGGTGAACTCCGACCCCCGGCGCTCCGTCCGCCGGCGTGCGGAGCGGCGGCTGCTTCGTCAGGGCGTTCCGCTCATTCTCGGCGTCCGGACCGAAGGTCTACGCATCGCGCGAAGGTACCCCCTTCTCCGATCAGATCTTCCCGCTCTGCCGGAGTCACGGACGCTGCACGGTGAACTGGCCGCGCACGACGATCGTCTCAGACGGTCCTCCGCCGACCGGTTCTCGGCCGGTTTGAGGGAGGCAGGACGTCTGGTCGCACGCTGCCGCGAGTGTGCGGCAACGAACACAGAGGAGATCTTCGGCTGGGTCGTTCCAGAGGTGGAGGCGCCCTGCGGCAAGTGCGGAGTGCCCGGGAACGAAGCCCTTCTGGGCGGACGTTTCTATTGAATCCGCGACGGGGACGGGAAGGGGCTCGATATGCGATCGCTACGCGATTCCAGTGATGTGCGCGACGACCCGGACGAACTGACGGGTCGTCTTCGTGAGGCCGGCTACCTCTACCTGCCCGGCACACTCGACCTGGGCAGGGTCGAAGCCGTTTCCGCCGACCTCCGTGCCGCGTTGTGCGGGCTCGGCTGGCTGGACGATTCCGGCTCGACCCGTGTGCGTTCCCGCGACCGCAGATTCACCAGCGAGTCGATGAGCGGAGGATACGGTGCGCTACAGAGTGTCGAGTCGTTCCATGCGCTGGCACACGACCGGGTGCTCGTGGACCTGATGTCGGGGATCCTCGGTGGTCCGGCCTTCTGCCATCCGGCACGGGTGGCCAGGGTCGCGTTCCCCGCCGACGACGCGGGGGGCTTCTTCACCAGGCCGCACCAGGACTTCGCGGGCCTTCATGTCGCCACGGACGTGCTCACGATCTGGATCCCATTCACGTCCTGCTCGGGCGACCACCAGGGACTGTGCGTCCTTCCAGGGTCTCACCGGGAGGGGTTCCGGCGTCCCGATGCCACGATGGGCGGGGCCCGTCCTCTGTACGTGCGCGAGGAACCGGACGATCCGCGGTGGGCGACGGCCGACTACCGTCCCGGCGACATCCTCGTCTTCCACAGCCTCACGGTGCACGCGGCGATGACCAATCGCAGTGACCGGGTCCGGCTGTCGGCGGACTTCCGGTACCAACTGCCGACGGACCCGATGCGGCCGGAGTTCCTGCACCCGCACGGATGGCCGCGCACCCCCGACTGGCCGGAGTTGACAGGTGGATGGACATCGCAACGGTGGATCTCGGTGCCTGCCGAGGTTCCGCTGATCCCTCCACCGCGCGATCTCGCATACATGGAGATATTGGAGAAGATCGAGCCGCCACGGTCGCGAATACTCTCCGGCTCATGAAGGGACATGTGCCTGGCTGCGTCGAGCTGACCACGACCTCCACCCGCCGGCCGACATTGATCCGGACATACCGTTCCTTCTTCCGGCACTGTCATTACTCCGGATGCTTCCGTGTGCTGGTCACCATCGATCCCGCGTACCCGGTGAGCGACAGTGAGGCCGACTCGGTGCGCGATTTCCTCCGGGACATCCGGACGGTGGACGATCGCGTCTGCTCGGTGGTTGTCGAGGAGTTCCCGCGGCACATCGGTCTCCAAGGCGCACTGTCGGTTCTCTTCGCCCACACACGCGCGCCGGTGGGGATCCACCTCGAAGACGACTGGGAGTTCTACCGCGACGTTGACCTGAACGCGTTGATCGAGGACCTCGTCGACCAGGACAGCACTCAGATCTCCTTCGCCAGCGACCACGTCGCCCGGGGAGGAACCTTCAACCGCGACGGAGAGGTGGAGGAGGTATGCGGAACCAGGGTCCCGCTGCGCCGGCTCACCGCGGCGAGCTGGGCGGCGAACTATCTACCGCTGGCGCCTCACGTCCACCGCACCGACCGCTGGGTTCCGACGGTCGCGAAAGCCCTGGCGGTGTCCGATCCGATCCGCTGTCCGGATGAGCGGGTCCGGGAGCATGTCATCTCGACCGCCTCCAGGGACCGCCACAACGCGCTGTGGACCAAGGAGGTCGTCGTCCGGGACATCGGGCGGGACTGGCTGCGGGCGCGTGAGGCGCACAAGGCCATCGTGCCCGGGGACACGCCCACGTGGCGGGGTTCCCTTGAACTGCCTCGCGACGGCGCCGTCCCGCTGCTGACGCGATCAGCCGGGTATCGGGCCGATGAGGCGCGCTTGCTTGGAAGCCCGCGGGCGGATCCGGGTCGGCTCGCCGCCTCCGACGAAACGTATCCGCAGTTCCTGGAGCGGGCCCAGGGGCCCGTTGTCTGGGATGTGGACGGCCTCGCCTACGTCGATCTGTTGTGCGGTGACGGCGCCGTGATTCTCGGACACGACCACCCCGCGGTCACCCGGACGATCCGCGAGCGGACGGTGAACGGATTGTCTCTCGCGCCGGCGTCCCCGGCTCGTGTCGCCGCGGCGGGGCTCATCGCCAAGGCCGTTCCGGGCGCCGACGTCGTGCACTTCGTCCCGACGGCCACCGACGCCGTCCGGACGGCGGTCGACCTGGCCCGCCGGTTCACGGGCCGCAAAGACGTGGTAGCGGCGGGACCGGTGGCCTGGCCGGCCAATGTCCCGGACCGGGTGGTCGACCCGACCACCGTCGCGTCGCTCGACGCTGTGCACGACGAGGAAGATTTGATCGACCTGGTCGCGGCAGACGGGGCCCGGATCGCCGGGGTGCTCGTCGCTGGGCCGCTCCACCGTCGCCTCTCCGAAGGCTTTCTGCGCAGGCTCCAGCAGGCGTGCGGGAGCAGGGGCGCCCTCCTGGTCCTCGACGAGGGTCTTACGGCTTTCCGGTTTCCCGGGGGGCTCGGCGGGTCGCACGGAGTCACCGGAGATCTTGTCTGCCTCTCGCACGGTCTGGCCTCGGGGCTGTCGGTGGCGGTCGTCACCGGGCGGGCGGACATCATGGGCCACCTGCGGGACGACGACGGCGGGAGCCGGTCCGGCGATGTCCTCCTGTTCGAGGTGATGAAGGCGAGCCTGCGCGAGTACGGGCGCCCCGAACACTACGAACGACTGGCCGCGACCGGCCAGCGCATGCGTGAGGCCGTCGACCGTGTGGCAACCAGGAGCGGACTCGGGAACGTGGTCCACGGCCATGACCAGATGCCGTTCCTCCGCTTCACCGGAGACACCGTTCTCGACCAGAAGATCGTCAGCGAGATGGCCCGGCGAGGAGTGCTGACGCGTACCGGTCCCAACTTCGTGAGCAGGGCACATGATCTCGACACGGTGGACGTGGTCGCGGACGCACTGACGAGGTCTCTGGCCCTCGTACGGGGATCTTAGGCGTGGTGGGATTTGTCAGTGATCAAGATGGGAGCGCTCGTGTCGGATCTGTACCTTCGTCCCGCCATCGGTACCACGATCGAACCGGAAGCCATCACGGAGCTGTGTTCGCGCCTCCGCGCGCCGGACTGTCCGCCAGAGGGAGTTGTCCGGCTCGGTGGTTGGGACCTGGAATACCGTGACCCACGCGCGTTTGCCACGACCGTGGAACTCCTCTTCCGGGACGGTGTCTACGACGTCGACGGTCTGGTGCGGCCCGCGGTCATCGTCGATGCCGGCTCATGGCTCGGGCTCAGCGTACTGCGCTTCCGGTCTCTGTTCCCCGATGCGCGGATCCTGGCGTTCGAGCCCGATCCGGAGCTGTTCGGGGTGCTGACGAGAAACCTGGAGCGCAACGGGATACGGAACGTGGAGGTGCACAACGCCGCCCTCGCCGACCGGGAGGGCGAACTGGAGTTCCTCGCCACCGGCAACGATGCTGGAAGCCTGCGCGTCCGATCTCCCCAAGGCCGCCTCACGACGGTGCCCACACGGACGTTGAGCGGATATGTGTCATCACCGCTATCGCTGCTCAAGCTCAACGTCGAGGGCTCTGAATGGGACATCATCGACGAACTGGGCGACCGCCTCAGCCTTGTGGATCAGATTCTCATCGAATACCACGGATTCGGTGACCTGCCGCAGACGCTCCATCGCATTCTCGGCCGCCTCGACGAACACGGCTTCACCTACATCATCAGTCATTTCAACGAGCGGAATCGTGCCTGTGTGCCACCGCTGAGGCTCGCCGCCGACTTCCGGTACTTCTTGCTGATCTATGCTCGACAACTCGGTACCACCGAATGAGGTGTTCGCAGATGGGACTCTTCGCCGACCATCAACCCATGTTCGTGGAAGTCGAGACGACCACGTACTGCAACCGACGGTGCTCCTACTGTCCGAATAGCGTGTTCGATCGTGGACTACGGGCGAACGAGGTCCAGATGCCCGAAGATCTGTTCCACAAGATCGTGCAGGATCTGGGACGCAATCACTTCTGCAATCAGTTCAGTCCACACAACTACGGTGAACCACTGGCCGACGAGCGTATGCCGCGTCTCCTCGAGATGGCACGGCACGAGATGCCGAGGGCCCGGATCGCTCTCTACACCAATGGCGACTACCTCACACCCCAACTCTTCGAGCAGATCAGTCCCTCCGTCGACGCCTTTGTCATCACCCAGCACGGCGAGAAGATGCCACCCGGAGTCAAGGAGATATTCGATGAGTTCGGGGGATCTCATCCGAAGATTCGCTACAAGACCTCGCAGGCGATCAAGTTGAACGCCTCCAACCGGGCCGGCCTCATCCCCATGCAGGTCAAGCGCCGCGAGGCCTGCGGCGTGGTGATGAACGAGTTGCACATCAACGCACACGGTCAACTCATCCTGTGCTGCGAGGACTACCTCGCCCGGAAGGTCTTCGGGAACATGCGGGAGATGACGGTCGAGGAGGCGTGGTCCTCGCCGGAGCGTATGCGGGTGCACCGAGCCAACGTTCGCGGAGATTTCGCGCTGGATCAGTGCGTCACCTGCGGTTACGGCCGGATCACATGATCCCCGGGACCTCCTGCGAGCGGGTGGTGGCCCTCTCGCCGCATTTCGACGACGCGGTGCTGTCCGTCGGCGGCCTTCTCGGGACCCTGGCCGGTCGCGCCGTCGTCGTCACCATCCACGGTGGCCCTCCCCCGGATGGACCCCCGTCCGACTGGGACCGGCTATGCGGATTCGGTTCCGGTGCCGCGGCGGCATCGGCCAGAGAGGAGGAGGACCGCGTCGCATGCGGCGTCATCGGCGCGGAAGCCAGACATCTGTCCTACCCGGACGGCGCCTACGGCGCGCCCGCGTCCGTCGATGAGCTGACGGACGCGCTCGAGGCGTATGTCACCGAGGACACTCTGGTGCTCGTCCCGGCCGGTCTCTGCCGTCACGCGGATCACCACCGCACCAGGGACGCGGCCCTTGGGACACTGGCGGCGCTGGGCGTGGGCCAGGCATGGCTGTACGCCGACCAACCGTACGCGAGCCGGTCGGGCCACTGGGCCGGGCCCGGCGCGAAAACGCTGGTCGACGAGGTGTGGCGGGAACGACTGGCGCCGGTTGTCGAGGATTTCGGCCTTCCAGAGGCGCGGACCCTTCGCCTCACGGCCGAGATGTGGGCGGTGAAGCACCGCGCGGTCCTGGCGTACGCGTCCCAACTGGGGCCGCTGGCAACGTACGCCGGCCATTTTCTCGCCTTCGACGGGCCCTTGCGAACCGAACTCATCTGGCGGGTTGGAGTGCGGCCGATGCCATCGCGCCGTGCCACAGCGGGAATAACAGGCGGAACGTGAACATCTTCTTCTACTGGTCCGGTCAGGAATTCGATTTCAGCAATTATCTTGCCGTCGCGTCCGCCGCACGTCACACGTCCGGCGCGGACGTCGTCGTGGTGGTGGACGAGCGCCCGGTGGACAACGTTCATTTCCGAAGGGTCGAGCGACTCCCCGGGGTGACGGTGGAACCCCTGAGCCTCGCTTCGCTGGTGTCGCCGGAATTGCGGCTTCTCTACCACCGCATGCGCTTCGTGGCGCACCGTTCGGACCTCGTGAGGCTCGCACTGCTCGCCAAGTACGGCGGGATGTATCTCGATACGGACACGCTGACCGCCGGTGACCTCAGCCGGACGCCCGAGGTCCTGCTACTGGAGGACGGCAAGATCGTCTACCTCGGCTGCTTCGCCCTGCCCGCGGGGCACCCGGTGCTGACCGCCACGCTGGCCGCCCTGGAGGCCATGCCAGAGGCCGACCTGGATGTCTACCAGAGCATTATTCATCTCTGGACACGCATCGTGCGACAACGCTCACCCACAGTGGAGTTTGGTGATCACGATGCTTACTTTCCTGTACACTGGAAAAATTGGGAGGACGTGTTCACCGAGCGACGACCAGTGGACTCCATCCAGGTCCTGCACCACTACGGCTACTACAGTCGACAGTACACACGTACGATGGATGAAGAGTGGGTCAACAGCAACGACTGTCTGTTCAGTGATCTCGCTCGGCCCCTCTTGCGTGACCTGCGCCGCCTGGGCTGGTAGGACGAGTCGGTCAGTCTCCTGTTTCCGGTGTGTGAGCAGGAGGGATAGTCTGTCCCCAAGGATGCGCCGGGGGACCGGCGAACGGCGGACAGTTATGAGGGCGAAGTGAGCAACGGCAGTTTCATCTCGGCCACGATTCCATACGTGAATGCCCGACCTCATCTGGGGCATGCGCTGGAGTACGTTCAGGCGGACTGCTTCGCCCGCTTCCAGCGCTTGCAGGGGCGCGATGTCTTCTTCCTCACCGGCTCGGATGAAAACAGCCTGAAAAACGTCATTGCCGCTGAGGCCGAGGGAATTTCGACGCGGGAGCTCGTAGATCGGAACGTCGCTTACTTTCAGGACCTGATCGAACAGCTGAAGCTGAGCAAGGACGACTTCATCCGGACGAGTGTCGACCAGCGCCACATTGAGGGAGCGACCCGGGTCTGGGAGTTGATTGCCGCCAATGGGGACATCTACAAGAGGTCCTACGAGGGACTCTACTGCGTCGGCTGCGAGCAGTTCTACTCGCCTGCGGAGCTGGTAGACGGTAACTGCCCGGAGCACCTTGTTCCGCCGGAGCTGGTCAGCGAGGAGAACTACTTCTTCCGGCTCTCCCGTTATCAGAATCAGCTTTTGGACGCGTTCAAGAGCGGCGAGCTGCGGGTGGTACCGAAGAGCCGTTACAACGAGGTCGTGAGCTTCGTCGAGTCCGGGCTCATGGATATCAGCATTTCCCGTTCCACCGAGCGTGCGCGGGGCTGGGGCATCCCGGTGCCGGGCGATCCGAGCCAGGTGATCTACGTCTGGATCGACGCCCTCACCAACTACATCACCGCTCTGGGATGGGCTGCGGGGGACGACCTCTACAAGCGTTATTGGGAGGAGGCGGACTCCCGCACCCACGTCCTCGGCAAAGGAGTTACGCGCTTCCACTCGGTCTATTGGCCGGCGATGCTGATGTCGGCCGGTCTCCCGCTGCCCACGGAGACGGTCGTCCACGGTTACATCACGGCCAACGGCCGGAAACTCAGCAAGTCGCTGGGGAACGCGGTCGATCCCGTGGGAGTGATCGACAAGTACGGCATCGACGCGGTGCGGTACGCGTTGCTCGCTGATCTCTCGCCGTTCGAGGACGGGGATTTCAATGAGGAGCGGCTCGTCCAGCGCTACACCACGGATCTGGCCAACGGTCTCGGAAATCTGGTGAGCCGTGTGGCCTCCATGATCGGACGTTATCGGGACGGCACGATTCCGCAGGCCGCGGGCGAGCTCGAGGAGCAGGACGAGCGGCTTGCCCGACAGGTGGCGGAGAGCGTTGAGGGGGTGGTGACGGCGATGAGCCGCTACGACCACCGTGAGGCGCTGAGTCACGTGGGCGACCTGATCCGTGCCTCGAACTCCTATGTCGACAGCAATGCGCCATGGCACCTTGCCAAGGCCGCGGCCGCGGGCGACGAGACGGCGTCCGCCCGTATGGACACCGTTTTCCTGTACCTCACAGGTGCCATCCGTCAACTGGGCCTGTTGTTGCTGCCCTTCCTGCCGACGTCGGCGGAGGAGATCCTCAAGGTGGTGGGCGAGGAGAGCCATCGCCTCGCCGAGCCCTCGGCCTGGCTCGACGGCCTCCCGGGCAGGGCAATTGAGAGGCCCGAGCCGATCTTCCCTCGACTGGATGTGGTGGCCTGACCGCCGGCAGAAGCCCGAGGCGGCTACGTGTGGGCGGGCACGGACGTGACGGCGCGTGCTGGTCTTCTGCGCCGGTTCTTGTAGAACCTGCTCGTCTTCTGGCTTGGATGCGACCGGGTTCGTTGGACCGTTCGATCAGCGGGCCCCGGCCCGCCACAGGTCGAGCACCGCTCGTTCTCTGGCTGGGCTGAGACCTGACTTGCGTTCACGGTGGGAGCCGAGTGCTCGTTCCCACGCAAGCGCGGCGCGAGCGGTGTCGGCCAGTGCGCGAAGCCTGAGGCCGTTGTTGAGCGTCGGCAGCGGATCTCGAGCCATGAGTCCGGCATCGTCCGGGCGGCGCACCCACAGAGGCAGGGAATCCTGTCCGGACCATGGCACCACTCCGGCCGAGTGCAGGAACTCCTGTGGAACCCAGACCAGTTCGCTGGGGACATCCAGCGCCGCCGCCATACTCCCAAGCGCGCTTCCTATGCCTACCGGCGTCCCGACGGCGTCGAACGTGCCGGACCGCCGCCGCTCGGCGGACTCAACGAGCCATTCCGCGAGGTCCCTGACGTCGATCCATTGGATGAGATCCTCCGGTCTGCCCGGCGCGAGGACGGTGCCGCCCCTGGCGAGTCGCTCCGGCCAGTATCCGAATCTGTCCGAGGGGTCCCCCCAGCCCGCGATCAGTCCCGGCCGGACGATGAGGGCCCGAGTGCCGAACCGCAGTCTCACCGCCTGCTCCGATGCCAGCTTGGACGGGGCGTACGGACCGCCTCCATCGGGTGCGATGAGTTCCGCGTCCGTGGTGGCACCGGGTGTGGACCGATCGCGATAGACGAGGCATGTCGAGACGAACGTCCAGTGCCCCGCCCTGTCATACATCCGATCGGTGAGCAGCCGGACCCCCCGATACGGGCGGCGCGCGACATCGATCACCGCGTCGAACGTTCCCCGGAGCTGTGGGTCCGGATCGGGAACACTCCAGTCGACCCGTACATGGGTCGCTCCGGGCGGGGGGTCGCCGGACGTGCCCCGAGTCAGGCAGACGACCTCATGACCACGAGCCAGCGCAATCTCGGCCACCGCACGCGACAGGAAGGCCGTTCCTCCTATGACCAGTACACGCACGCCACTTGCCTCTCTCCGGGGTTGGTACGGCGTCGTCGATCGCAGCGTCGGCGGGCAAACTCCTGGCTTGCATGACGGCTGACGCAATATTACGATCATGCGCCTAGGCGTGGCACACCCCCTTCTCAGTTCGGAGAGTTCAAGAGCTGCGATCTTGAAAGGCCGCAGTTCAGCCCACCCGTCCTTTCGTCAGAGGGAGTGGCCCCGGTGAGCAGGCGGCAAGTCGTTCGCTGGACCGAAGCCGATGAAGATCGGTCCGCTCGTTGGTGTTCCGAGGGCGGGACGCCGCCGCCGGAGCATGTGGTCATCGCGGACGAGCGCATGACGGCCGACACTGCCTACCGCTTGGCTTGCGATGGCACCGCGCTGTTGTGGCGCGACGACTTCCAGAGTGCTCGCGCACTGCTGCGGGAGATGAAGCAACGCGCTGACCAAGCGCTGCGGCGCCGGAAGCTGAGCCAGTCGCCGAGTGAAGCGTTCTGCCAGTATCGCCAGGCGCGGTCCGAACGCGCGGACACACTCGGGATGTTGCTGGTGCCGTTCGAGCGTAACGGTGTTATTCCCCTGCGGCGGGCGCCCGATGTGCAGCAAGCCTGTAGGGAGGCGTACGGCCCGGGAGACGAACCGTTCGTGGCCTCGCTCCGAGAATTGCTGCATCTGATCTGGGCGCATGAGCAACGCCAGAAGGGCTTTGAGGTTCCGGCGCTGGGGGACCGCATCCATCCGCATTACGGTGTGTTCACGCCGGTGCTGCGAGGCGAGTACATGGACCTGGTGGCCGAGGCGCCGTTGCCCTCGCGGACGCTGGCGTTCGATGTCGGCACGGGCACCGGTGTACTCACTGCGATCCTGGCCCGCCGGGGCGTCAAGCGAATCGTGGCGACGGATCAGGAGCCGCGCGCCCTTGCCTGCGCGCAGGAGAACCTCACCCGGCTGGGGCTGGCCGACCGGGTGGAATTCATGCAGACGGACCTCTTTCCCCCGGGGCGCGCCGCGCTCGTGGTGTGCAACCCGCCGTGGGTTCCGGGGCAGCCGCACTCTCCCGTGGAGCGTGCGATGTTCGACCCGGAAAGCCGGATGCTGCGAGGCTTCCTCAGCGGTCTGGCAGCGCACTTGGAGCCGGGTGGTGAGGGCTGGCTGGTGATCTCGGACTTCGCCGAGCACGTTGGGCTGCGACCGCGCGCTGAGTTGCTCGCGGCCTTCGACGCGGCGGGATTGAAGGTCGTGGCGCGGACGGATGTCAGGCCGAGAGCTCCCCATGTCTCGGATGACAGCGATCCGTTCCCCGCGGTGAGCGCGGTGGAAGTGACATCGCTCTGGCGTCTCACCCTTCGCTGAATTTCGGGTGCCTTGTCTGCTGGCAACCACCACATTACGATCATGACGAAGCATCGTGAGGCGGAAGGCACACGCCTGTTTCTCCCCCTCAAGAAATCCTGGCTCGCCATGCCGACTGGTCGGACGCGTGGCCCCCTGCGGAGGTAAAGAAGAACCGATGCATGTGCCGACCCCGCCGCCGCAGCAGACGCCCACGTCAATGTGCCGGGTGGATTGGACGGCACTGCCTCGAAAGGTTCGTCTCGCCATCGAGGACAAGTTGGGGTCACCGGTCGTCTCCTCGGAGACCCAGCACGGCGGTTTCTCGCCTGGTATGGCTGCCATTGTGCGCTGTGCCGATGAGTCCGAGTACTTCGTCAAAGCGGTAAACGCCGACCTCAACCCGGTATCGCCGCAGATGTATCGGGAGGAGGCGTCCTTCTCGGCCGCACTGCCGAGGGGATTGCCCGTGCCGCGTCTCCACCATGTCCACGATGACGGTGACTGGATCGCCCTCGTCTTCGACGCCGTCAAGGGAAAGACCCCCGATGTTCCCTGGAGGGTGGCTGATGCCCAGCGGCTTATGGAAACGATACAGATCCTGGCTGCCACACCCCTCGCCGGGGAACTGACCGGCCTGCCTTCCGTTTCAGACCGTCTTGAGCGCAGTTTCGGCGCCTATCGCCGAGTGGCTGAATCACCGCATCACCTCTCCGCCTGGGAACGCAGGAACATCGATCGGTTGATCCCGGCGGCCGAGTCCGCCCTGGAGTTCGTGGCAGGGGACTCCCTCGTGCATCTCGATCTGCGTGCGGACAACATCGTCCTGGCCCACGACGGAGGCGCGTACATCGTCGATTGGTCTTGGGCCTCGGCCGGAGCCTCATGGCTGGACAAGGTCTGCTTCCTCGTGAATGTCGCGACCTACGGGGGAGATGCCGAGTGTTTTGTCGCCGGCGACCCGTTCCTCGCGTCTGTGCCGCCGGACCATATCACCGCCTTCCTCATCGGATTGAGCGGGATGTGGACCGAAGCCGTGGCCGAACCGGCACCGCCCGGTCTGCCCGCCCTGCGCGCCTTCCAGCGGCTCGAAAGAGATGCCACTCTCGCGTGGGTCCGCTCTCGTACGGGATGGGAGTGACGGTCTCGAACCGCGACAGCCACCACGTCCTCGCCGGTATGCGCATGATCAGGAGAGTTGGCAAATGAGCGAAATCCTTGTCTCTGTCCATGGCAACAAGCTCGACATTGAGCCCAGACTGGTGGTCATCGACACGGACACGGCCACTGCCCGTGAGTCAGAGTTCGCACTGCCTGCCGGATTCCAGCGATACATGGGGCTGGCGGTCAGCGGCCGGTGGATCTACATCCTCGCAATGACCATCGACGACCGGTCCTCGCTGGTCGCCGTCGACAGGGCCGGTGAGGAACAGGCACTCGTGTGTCCGCTACCCGATGTTCTGGACGGCCACAGCGTGCTCGCCGCCGATCGAGACCTCTACGTGGTCTCCTCGGGGACGGACGAACTGGTGCGGTTCTCTCTCTCGGACGGACGCCCGGATCCCGGGCAGCGGCGGACAGCATGGCGCGCAAGCGACGCGGGGCGCGACACACACCATGTCAACAGCGTTCTCCAGCTCGACGGGAACATCGTGGTGTCCGGCTTCGGGCCCTCACCCACGGGATCCTGGGCCGACGCTTACGACGGCTACATCGTCGACGTGACGGACAACCGGCCCTTGGTCACCGGCATCTCGCACCCTCATTCCGTCACGGCATGCAACGGCCTCCTGTACTACTGCGAGTCCGGCAGCGGAAGGTTCTGCTCCGAAAAGGGCACCATCATTAACCTCGATGGTTATGTCCGTGGCGTCTGCTGGCTCTCAGATGATCTCGTATGTATCGGCACCAGTGCCGGGCGCACTCGAGACAGGAAAGGCCATTACCAGGCTGAAGATTGTGCCGTGTGGATCGTTGACGTAACCCGCGGCGCCGTTGCCACCCGGATCCCACTGGGGCAGTTCGGCCCGGAGATATACGACATCATCCTTTTGTAGCGCGAAAGGACTGGGCATGTCATTGCGATGGGAAGCTGGTCTCGCGAAGGTTTGTGGAGGTACGCCCAGTGGCGTCACGCACGGCTGATGACGCCGAGCCCCCGACGGCGACGTTCTCCAGGGAGTACTTCGACCGCCGCTATACCCAAGACCCCGACCCCTGGGGGCTGGCCACCAAGTGGTACGAACGCCGGAAGTACGCGCTGACCATCGCGTCACTGCCCAGGGCGCGGTACCGAAACTGCTTCGAGCCCGGCTGCGCGATAGGAGAACTCACCCGGCTGCTGGCTCCACGCTGTGCGCGTCTGCTGGCTGTCGACTTTGCGGAAGGGGCCTTGGAACAGGCCCGTTCGGCTGTGCGCGAGTTCGAACACGTCGAAGTCAAGCGGTCGAAGCTGCCTGAGCAGCTGCCCAGCGACCGTTACGACCTCATCGTCGTCAGTGAGATTCTGTATTACTTCTCCAGCGAAGACCTCAATCTGATGCTGGACGGCCTGGTTGACCGACTGGACACCGGCGGCGACCTTGTGACGATCCACTGCCGGGCTTCCGACCGTCGTCACGGTTACGATGGGTTTAATGTGCATTGTTCGATCGACGCGCGCCGGGAACTGGAGAGGCTCGTACATCACGAGGACGAGGATTTCGTGCTGGATGTATTTCGCCGATGGGACGGCAGCGGTCATGGGGAATCGGCCCATCCCGCCTCGTAACCCGGGCCCGGGTTGGGCAGACCTCCACGCAGTCCTGACGTGAAGGCAGGTGATGGCTCATGACGTCGGTCCTACCGCGTATGGGGTGGGCTGATCTGCCGGGCGCGGTACGTGAAGCGGTCGAGGCGCGTACCGGCCCGGTCACGGAGGCGGAGCGCATCGAGATCGGAGAGCAGTCCGAGTTCGCGTCTGTGCTGGACACATCGGTCGGCAGGGTCTTCGCCAAAGGCACCCTCATCGATGGCCGCCTGGCCGCGCGGCTGTGTACCGAGGCCAGGATCAATCCCCATGTGGCGCGACTCTCCCCCCGGCTTCTGTGGCGGGTGGAGGCCGGGGAATGGCTCGTCCTCGGGTTCGAGTATGTGCCGGGCAGGCACGCCGACTACTCGCCCGGATCCGCGGACCTGGTCAGATTGGGGAGGGCGGTGGCGGCGCTCCAGGAGCTGCGCTGTCCGGATCATGTGTCCAGGCGGGTGGAACAGCGGTGGGCAGGGCTCACGGGGCAGGCTCATATGATGGCGGGTGAGACGCTGATCCATATGGATTTGAACCCCGGCAATGTCCTGATGACCGAGGGCCGGGCGTACTTCGTCGACTGGGCTCTGGCGTGCAAGGGCGCCGACTGGGTAGAACTCGCCCTGCTCGTTCCCCGGTTGATAGGGCATGGACACAGCCCCCGTGAGGCGGAGGAGTGGGCAGCGCAGTTCCGGCCTTGGAGCCATGTGACGGCCAAGGCTCTGGACGTTGTCGCGGACGCCGAGTCCCTCAAGTGGCAGAAGACGGCAGCCGACTGGCCGTTCCCGCACATAGTACGGACCGCGAAGGCAGCCCGGGACTGGGCACATTGGCGGCGGCTACGCGGCTAGACTCGCGGTTGACTCCCCTCGCCAGTTGCTGAGACATGCTCGAGGGCCGATCTCCCTGTATCGGTACGTCGTCACAGGAAGAGCCCTCTCGTCGTCGGCTGGGAAATCCTCGGATCGCCAGCCTGCGGCGGCGAGCAGGGGCGTCCCACCCGGAAGAGAGAGGTACCGACGGCGTGTCCATGAGCACGAAAAGCAAGTCCGTCGCAGATATACCCAGACATGTGTGGTCGACGGATGAACTGATCGCTGCAGGTGTGGCCTTGTTGCTGGCCATGGTCTGGGGTCTCGGCGTATTGGCCTGGGCGGCGGGGGGAGTCGTCGCGCTGATCACGAACGGAGCCTGGCCCGGCCAGCCCTTTTCCACATCGTTTCCCCTGATCATCGACCTGGCCGTCCACTGGGACGAGCGCGCGCTCGCGTGGTCGGCCGCGGATCGGCCACTGCTGGGACCCGACTGGTTGTTCTGGTCGGTTTACGCCACCTTGGTCATCATAGGGGGGACCATGGTGAAGATGGTGCTCAGCTGGGCCCTCCGTGTGCTGGCCCAGCAGCGTCGGGAACGGCACGTCAAGGTCCGTAAGGCACAACGGGACAACTCGGTTATCTGGGCGGAGTCCACGGACGTCGAATCGCTGTTGGTCCCTGACCGGAACACTCTGTCCGGACGCGTCTACCTGGGTGAGATGGTGGGCAATTCGGGGGCCAAGCTGGCGACTTCGCGTTATACCTCGATCGCGGTCATCGCGCCAACGGGTTCGTCGAAGACAGTGAAATACGTTGTGCCAACCATACTGACCTGGCCCGACGCCATCTTCGTCACGTCCACGAAAAATGACATCGCGGATCTGACCCTGAACTTCCGTGGCCAGACGCTTGGTCGACCGGTCTATATATTCGATCCCACAGGAGAGTGGCCGGAGGAGCAGCGTAAATACCTGTCCGCATGGTCACCGCTTATGGCGGTTCACAATTTTGCCGATGCCGACAAGGTCGCTCAATGGCTCTCCGAGGCGGCCGTTGAGGGCGGCGGCGCGGATGCGAAAGCTCGCTTCTGGATCAATCTTACGCAGATAGCTTTGGGGCCTATGCTATGGATTGCCAGGAAGACGAACAAGACAATGCAGGACGTTGCGGACTGGATCGGCTACCAGCGTTTCAGTGAGATAGAGAGGCTTTTCGACGAATACGAACGCGACGCCGTTGATCAGGCGGCGAAGGAAGATTTGGCGATGGCCCGGCGTGGGCTGTCGGCGACGCAGAAGCGTGACAAGATGACGCTCGCCGGGATCTTTGCCAATGCGGACTTCCTTCTGAAGCCATTCTTGTCCGCGCAGATGGCGCCGACGACAGACATCAGGTTTGACGAGGATGGGAAGCCCTACAGCCCTTTCGGGCTCCAGGTTCTGGATATCGAACATGTTCTGGACGAGGGTGGCACCATCTATGCCATCAGTGACGAGGAAGAACAGGAAATGCTGCGCCCCGTCTTTCAAGCGGTGGCACAGTCCTACCTTCGGGCCTGTCGGAAGCGTCAGCGGCGCCAGGGCGCCGGTCCTCTGGTGAATCCCCCGCTGCTCTTGCTCGAGGAAGCCGCCAACGTCGCCCCGCTGCCGACCCTCGACAAGATGGCCGCGACCTATCGTGGATTCGGCATCGTCATCATGTCGATCTGGCAGGATGAGGCTCAGGTGGCAACGCTTTACGATACGCGAGCCCCCACGGTTCTCGGGAACCACACGACCCGGCTGTACCTGCCCGGCTCCTCGGATGACACCACACTTGACCGCCTCTCCAGGCTCATCGGAGATCAATCCGTTTCACTGCAGAGGTTCGGATACACGCATCAGGAAGGGCACCAGAGGATAACGGCCAACGAAGGCTCCGAGGACATCCGGCTTGCCCCGATCGACTATCTGCGCACACTGCCGAGGGACGTCGCGGTCGTCCTGTCCGGCAATCTTCCACCTCTCAGGGTCACGGCGACGCCGTGGTTCAAGGACCCGGAGATGCGCGCGCGCATCGGCCCGGAGATGTGCGAGAAGTATGACCGTGCGTTCGGCGAATCGCAGCGGAAGGCTGACGCCGCGGCGCCAGTTGAGGCATCGGGTACGTCGACGCGTACTTCCGGCTGGATGCGCAAGCGGTCGCGGTCGTAACGAGCGCTTATGCCCGTTCCAAGGCCCGCTTCATCCGGACCCGGAGATCCGTACCGGCCTACGCCCACCGCGCCTCGAGGGGTGCGGCCCGGGACGAGTGACGCGCGCCAAACCCGCCGTGCGGTCGGTCTGACGCGCGTCTTGGGCGACGTGCGTCAGAACTGGGCCGTCAGCCCGGCCGCGTCCAGCAGATAGGCGGTCATCGGGTCGTAGAACCGCGGGTTGGTGACATGGTCGTCCAGCGGGACGACCACCGAGAGGGTGCCCTCGGACTCGCCGAGGAAGAGGGCCGGGTCATTGCAGTCCGCGTACCCGACGGCGTCGATGCCCCGCTGTCCGGCGCATCCGGCCCAGCCGTGGTCGGCGACCACCAGATCGGGCAGCGGACGCCCCTCGCGGGCCAGCCCGTCCAGGATCGCCGCCATCGGCGCGGGGGAGTGGGTGTGCCGCAGCCTGGCGCCGAGCTCCAGCATCGCCACGTCGCAGAACTGGAAGACGTACCCCTCGTCGGCCTGGAGCCCGCCGGGGATCTCCACGATGTCGCAGCCCGCCGCGTGCATCGCCGAGGCCGTGGCACTGTGGACGTCCAGCAGTCCGCCCGGGTGGCCGGTGGCGAACAGCACCCGCTCCTGGGTCTCGGCCGCCTTCCGCAGCACCGACGCCATCCGGTCCAGCGCGCCGACCGTCAGCTCGGGGTCGATGGTGTCCTGGCCCGAGCGGTGCTGCGGATCGTCGATCACCCCGCACCGCTCCGCCATGACCGCCAGCACGTCCTGTTCGTCGACCCAGCGGTCGCCCAGTTCCAGACCGAGCCAGTAGTGGCGGTCGCCGTCCGCGAGCTTGCGGTAGTGGGAGAGGTTGTTCTCCCGGGGAGTGGCGACATCGCCCGCGATGCGGGTACGGACAAGGTGGTCGATCAACTCGCCACGACTGGGCACGGTACTGGGTATGGGCATGTCGTCCATTGTCGCCCCAGTGTCCGTGAAAGGGGGGCGACGGGCCCGGCTACTGCTGGGCGCGCAGCTTGTCCAGCCGGGCCCGTAGGCTCCTGACCGCCTTGCTGTCCTCGCCGCCGGTCGCGACGAGCACGGCCAGGACATCCGCCCCGACGCTGAGTTTCTCCTGTGGGTCCGTGATCGATGTCCAGGTGAAGAGGGCCCTCCGCGCCGAGGCACGGGTGAGCGAGTGGCGGTGCCCTACGGCCGACGCGTGAAGGCCGGTGGTGTGCAAATACCAGCGGGCGGCGGTGGCATGATGCCCCATCAGGTGGGAGAGCCAGCCCCGCAACTCGCGCATATTGATGGTGTGAGGGTGTGCCGGACCGAACTCGGCGGTGATCTGCTGGTCCAGTTGGTCCGCTTCGACGGTGGCCCAGGCCAGGTGTGCCTGATCCCCTGTCTGAAACGCGGTGGTAATGGCCGCCACGCGCTCGCGGTACTTTGCCGGAGGCTGTTCGGGCGTGGCTTGCGCGGGTTGCCGCGCTTCCGGTCCCGGCTCAGGGTCGGACACCGGCTCGGCGGCGGTCGGTCGGGAGGCTGACAGGGGACCGGGGGGCGTGAGGCTGGTCGGGGCCGGCGGCTCCGCTTCCCCAGTCGTCGGTGAGGGCGAGGGCTGGAGCGCGGTGACGTCCCAGAAGGTGGGGCTGACAGTGCCCCATGGGGCGAACGTCTCCTCTTCGTCCATGATCACCCCACGTCGTCCGTTCGGTACTGGTCTCGGGTCCGGGCCATCGCTCCACCGGTCAGATGTGCACGCCGTGCTGGCGCAAGTAAGGGATCGGGTTGATGTCCGAGCCGTATTCCGGACCGGTGCGGATTTCGAAATGCAAGTGAGGGCCGGTGACATTGCCCGTGGCGCCCGACAGGCCGATCTTCTGACCTCCCTTGACAGCGTCGCCCTTCGAGACACTCAACGAGGACAGATGGGCGTAGTGGCTGTACATTCCGTCGCCGTGTCGGACGACGACCTGGTTTCCGTAGGCTCCTCCCCGGCCAGCCGTTACGACGGTGCCGGGGCCGGCGGCCTTGACGGTTGTGCCGGTCGGCACGGTGAAGTCGATGCCGGTGTGGTACCCGCTGGACCAGTTCGGCCCGGTCGCGTGATACACGGTACCGAGCGCACCGCTCGTCGGTCGCGTCCAGCCGGAGGAAGCGCCGGAGCCACTGGAGCCGTCGGAGACGGTCAGTTGGCGCGACATCGCCATGATGTTCTTGACGTAGTTGTACGTCTGTCCCTCTGCGAACGACGCCGGGGGCACGCCCGCGTAACGCTCAACGGCGCACCATCCCGCGTTATAGCCGGCCAGCGCCAATTCGGTCGGCGAACCATTGTACTCCGATGGCTTGTTGACGGTTTCCTTCGGGCAGTCGTTGTACTTGGCGGGGTTCTTGGCCCTCTTCAGCAGCGAGCACATGAATCTACCCTGTGCCGGAATCGCATCCTTGGGGTCCCAGACGTTGCCGCCGTTCCCCCAGGTTTTCCAGGTGCCCGGCATGAACTGGGCTATTCCCTGGGCCCCGGCATCCGATCCGGCCTTGGGGTCGAAGCCCGACTCCTGCTTCAACTGCGCGGCCAGTATGGAGGGGGACAATCCGGCCTTGCAGTCGCTGGCCGCCTTCTGGATGAGCCCCTCGTACTGACGGGGCACCCCACCCGGCCCGACTTTCAGTGCACCGCCGGCCAGGACAGGGTCCTGGGGCTCCGAACCGTCGTCGGACAGGGAGGCCAGCACGAAGACGCCCATTATCAAGCCGAACGGCAAAGTGATCAAGGCTGCAAGTGCAAGCTGCAGCAGCTTTTTGATATCCAATCAGGCCCCCCGTTGGCCCAGTGCCTGCCACCCATTCCCGCGCCTTGCGCCCTGGAACGAGGGGCAGCATCAAGAAGAGATCATCCCGCAGTCGGGCAGCAGCTCGGCGCTGTGCACCGCACCCATCACACCACGGATGATGCTCCCTCAAGTTGTGGAGCATCGCGCACAGTTGAAAGAGCGTTCTACCACAGACACCACTCTAGTAACACGTGGACATGGCGCGATACCGTCTGCTAGACACACACTTCGCGGCCGTGCTCCGTCACGGCCGTCGCCGTCGCCATGCACTCATTGCGGGGCATTCGCTACGGTAAATGCGATTCCAAGCGGGGGCATGGTGAAGACGCATCCTGTGATGTCACTCACACATCAGAACCGACTCGTCGTACCCGTGTTGAGCACGGTCGGCGGCAGCGGGCGGTCCACCACGGCCGGCCTGTTGGCCTGCGCCCTGTCGGCGGTGGGCTCATCCGTTGTACTGGACACAGGACCACGCCTGTCCTCACCCTGGCCCGCGTGGAGTGCCGAGCCCGGCACCGGCCTGCTCTCGCTCCCTCCGGACCGGCCGCTCACCCGCGGCCAGGTGCATGCGGCAGCGTCCCGCTTCCCGGCTCCCAACGGCGGCGCGTGGCAGGTGCTCACCGATCACCAGGAGTGGAATCACCCGCCCCTTCCCCTCCCCGAAGATCCGGCCGCCTGGTACCAGTTGGCCGCGATCGGAGGGTGGCAGGCGGTCATCGCGGACACCGTCCATCCGGTCGCCCACGATGTGCTCACCGCGCGCTGCGCCGGCTCCACCGGCCTGACTGCTCGTTGGTGCCAACTGCCCTTCTCCGTACCGGTTCTGTGCGCGGCCAACACGGGTTCCGGCGTCCAGGCCCTTCAGACGGCCGTCAAGGCTGCCTCGGCGGAAGGGCTTCCGCTTCACCGCGTGATCGTCGCCCTGACCGCCACCGGGGAGGGCCGGGCCCCCGCCTCGGTCAGGGCCGCCGCCGCGATGCTCGAACCGCGAGTCCGGGCGGTCGTCCAGGTGCCGCATGACCCGCGCATCCGTGCCCATGGGATGCGCGACGCATCCCGTCTGAAACCTCGCTCGCTGGAGGCGGGACGACAACTCGCCCACGCGGTGGTGGATTCGGCCTGGGCCGCCTGGGGCGACCCACTCCCCGCGGCTGCTGTGCCGCGCGCTCGGACGGCGGCCTCACCCAACGTCGACCACACCGCCCGCAACACTTCGAAAAAGGTTCCTGCATGAGTCAGTTGCTGCACTCCCTGCATGTCATAGCCAACGACCCGCACCTTCAGTTCCTCGCCGACGGGGGCGACAAGAAGCCCATCGTTCCGAAGTACGACCCGAAGCTGCCTGGCGAGATCCGGACGCCCACCAGCACGATTCTCGCCTGGACCGCGGGCGGTGGCCTCTCACTGGCGGTTCTGGGCGGACTCGTCGGCTGGGGCTTGGTGGCTATCGGGCACAACACGGAGCGGGCGAGTCTCGCTGCCCGTGGCAAGTCCTCGATCCTCTGGAGTCTGATCGCCGGAGTGGGTATCGGCGTCACCTCCGGTCTGGTCATGGGCTTCTACAACATGTCGAACTGAGGCGGACATGGAAGACCAAGACCGCGTGGCCCGCAGGGCCCGCGTCCGCCTGATCGGCATCGGGGTGCTGGTGCTCGCCCTCCTCGCCGGCGGCGCTGTCCTGCTGGGCAACGCCATATCCGACGGGGAGGCATCCGCCGCGCCGCCCGGTGACCGAAGGTCCAGCACACCCAAGCCGAATCCGTCGGGCTCTTCACGGGGCAAGATGACTCCTGCGAAGGCCAAGCCCCTACGCCTCCTGAAACCGAAGAGTCAGAAAAACGGCTTCTCCATCGGTTTCCCCCGCACTGGGCCCGGTGCCACCTCAGCGGCCGTCCACTACCTGGAGGAGTCTCCCTTCCTTGACGACGTCAGGACCCGGCAGCAGTTGGAGGCCATCACCTCCAAGGATTCTCCGACCTCCATCGACAAGCAGGTCTCCGAGGTCCGCAAGCTGCGCGAACGCGTGGAACTGCCGCCCTCCGGTGGAGTGCCGGGGGGGTTGACCTTCACCACCACCGTCAACGCGATCAGGGCTACGCCGCTGTACAGCCGACGTGTCATCCAGGTCTGGCTGAACTACGACCGCTACGCGACCAAACCCGATGGAACCCCGGCCACCAAGCCGCTGAAGGACGAGACAGTTGACATGCTCCTCAAGTGGGAGGACGGCGACTGGAAGATCACCGATGAGCCGCGCTACCGCAGGATGCGGACGTTCCCGGC
Source organism: Streptomyces sp. NA02950 (assembly GCF_013364155.1). NCBI lineage: Bacteria > Bacillati > Actinomycetota > Actinomycetes > Kitasatosporales > Streptomycetaceae > Streptomyces > Streptomyces sp. NA02950. The sequence goes on from NZ_CP054916.1 coordinate 6,140,325, forward strand.
GTCCTACGACCCCGACAGCTCCATTTCCTGGCAGAGCGGTTGGTGGCAGGTGGCACATGTGGCGTGAGCGTTCCCGGCGGGCTCGGATCCTGCTGCTGGCCTTGGTGTTCTGTCTCGGACTTGGAGCGGCCGGCGCGCCGACGGCCTCCGCGGACGATCCCAAGGGCTATGTCAACTACGGCCCTCCGAAGGACCCGCCCAAGGAGTGGACCGAGGGCGGTAACGGCCCCGTAGGCATCGGCCTCGATGACAAAGACCACTGGTGCAACGTCCAACTGGGGGCCGACCCCGAACGGTGCGACACGGAAAAGGCCATCGGCGAAATACCCGGCACCATTGAGCCGTGCAGCGACGTCATGATGGACTGCTCCAAGAAGGACCTGAAGAAACACGAGCTCAAGAAGCTCAAGGAGTGGCGGAAGAAGGCCGATCACAACCACAAGAACTACAAGAAGCTCAATGAGCTCCTCACTGAGTGTGTGAACAAAGGCCGGATGCTCCAGGACTGCATGAACGAGCACGGTTCGAACTATCCCATGATCAACGTGAAGACGCCGTGGGAGTGGGTCGGCGACGCGATCGCGAGTCTGGCGACCGACATGCTCACCAAGGCGGCGGAATACATCGGCAAGTCGGTCGTATGGGTGCTCAAACAGTTCGCCGACGCGTTCAACAGTTGGTCCACCATCAAGCTGGGGCAGACCGGTATCGGTTCCACGATGAGCATCATGACGGGTCTGTCGGTGCTGGTCGCGGCCTTTCTCCTGTTGTTGCAGTTCGGCAAGTTGGCCATCAGCCAGCAGGGCGGTCCTCTTGTCACCGCGCTCACCGGACTGGCCAAATGGGCGGTGATTCTCGCTGTCTACGTGGTCGCCATCCAGACCGCGCTCGACTGGTCCGACCAGCTGAGCACCACGATTATCAATGAGACCTTCAAGGGCGGCGGCTCCGGCGAGAAGGACGCCCAAAGGGCGATGCAGGAACAGCTCGGCGAGCTGTTCGCCGGCCTCGGCGCGGCCAGCGGGACGGCGGCAGCTGGTGGCGCGCTGATCACCGGCAGTGGCATGGTGGCGGCCTCGGTCGGCTTCATCATCGTCATCGGCGTCCTCTGCATTCTGGCCATCGGCGGACTGTGGATCGAGATGATGATGCGTCAGGCCGGGATCATGATCCTGGTCGCTGTGATGCCCATCGTCCTGGCGGGGCAGATGGCGGACTCGACCCGGGAGTGGTGGCCCAAGGCCCGTAACGCAGTGATCGCGTTGATCCTGATGAAGCCGGTGATCGTGACCTGCTTCGCCATTGGCTTCAACGCCATGAGCGAGGGTGACGGTGCCCGCAATGTCCTGGTCGGGCTGCTGATCTTCATCATGTCGTGTTTCGCTTGGCCGGTGATCGCCCGGTTCATGACCTTCACCAGCAACGGCGATGGCAACAGCAGCGGCTCCGCACTCATCGGCGCCGCCGGATCGAATATGTCGACGATGTTCGCCGGCTACCGGCCCCAGTCCGGACCCGGAGGTGCGGGCATGATCGGCGGAGGCGCCGGCTTCACCAAGGGACTGGAGGAGGACAACGCCACCACCGCCTCCGGCGGCTCCAACTCCAGTGGTGGCGGCCTCTGGTCCAAGTTCATGAAGGGAAGCGGTTCCGGCGGCTTCGCTCACAAGGCTGGCGGTGTCGTGGGGCTGGGCCTGCAAGTCGCGGCCGTCGGCAAGGACATCCTGGAGGACGCGGGGAGCAACACCGCGGCACACGCGGGGCTGGGTCCGCCCTCCAATCCCGGCCATCATGTGGTCATCGGCCGCCGCGGCGGGGGCCCCGGCGACGCGGGGGGTGGCGGAGGAGGAGAAGAGCCTCCACCGTCGTCCGCATCGGGGCCGTCCGCATCGGGAGATTACTCCGTGTCCCTGGAGCGGGATGCCCCAACGGACAGCTCGGCTCCGCCACTCCCACCAGGAGGGAACCAGACGATCGCGGCTCCACCAGACTCCTACGAGTGGAGGGAGTAGCCCATGTCCATCCAAGAGCCCGCCACCTACGGCGGTTGGCAGTCCGAGCGCAGCGGATTCATGGGCAACCTGTCAGGCCCCGGCTTCGCCCTTGTGGCGGCCGCGACGATCGTAGCGATCATTCCGCTCTACCAACGGAGCTGGGCCGCGACGTTTGTCTGCCTTCCGCTCGCCGTGCTGCTGCTTCTCCTCGCCTATGGGCGCGTTCTGGGGTTGTCAGCAGATCAATGGATCATTCTCGCAGTGAGGCATCAGATCGCCGTGGCCACCAAGAAGAACCTCTTTCTCTCCGGCGCCTTCGCACCCCGCACCAAGACGGGGGATCAGCCGATGGACCTGCCCGGAGTCCTTGCCCGCCTGCGCATCCTCAACGCGTCCGATGGGCTCGGCGGCGAACTCGGAGTCGTTCACGATCCGGTCGACGGCACCTACACCGCCATCGCCCGGGTCGGCTTCCCCGGCCTGGCGCTGGTCGACACGGACAAGCAGAACGCCCGCGTCGGTGCCTGGGCCGCCTTCCTCCGCTCACAGTGCAAGGAAGACGGGGCGATCACCAGGATCTCCGTACACCAGCGCTCCCTCCCCGACGACGGGACCGAGCTGAGGTCATGGACCGAACGTCACATCACCCCCGACGCTCCGCCCGCCGCCGTAAGGACTCTGGACGAACTGATGTTCGCCGCGGGGCCGGTGGCCACCATTCGTGAGACCTATCTGGCCATCACCTTTTCGTCCGCACGCGCACGCCTGGCGGTCAGGGGCGCGGGCGGTGGCCAAGTCGGCGCCGCCGCCGTCCTGGTCCGCGAGGTCCACGCCATGCAAGGGGGGTTGAGCAGCGCGGGTCTTCAGATCGAGGAGATGCTGACGCCTCGCAAGGTCGCCCAGGCGATCCGCACCGCATACGACCCGGAGGCGCAGCTGATGCTCGCCGCCCGCAACACCGCCGCACACGAGCCCACATGGGAGGGCACCCCGCCTGGCGTCGATCCCGCGGTGGCCGGACCCGCGGCGGCGGAGACCGGCTGGGGCGTGTACCGGCACGACGGGGCATGGACCGTCTCGTACCAGGTGCGCGGTCTGCCTCAGTCCGAGGTGTACGCCACCTTCCTCCAGCCGTTGCTACGGCCCCGGCGCAACGCCCGCCGTTCGATGTCGCTGGTCTACGAGCCGATCGGCCCCGCCAAGGCGCGCCAGGAGCTGGCACGAGAAAAGGCCAAACGGGACGCCGCGCGCCAGCTTCGCTCCAAGACCGGCCGGGTGGAGTCCGAGGATGAACGCCGCGAGTCGATGACCGCCCGCGCGCAGGACGTGGCGCGGGCCTCCGGCCAGGGCGTGGTCCGGCTGAGCTGTCTGCTGGCCGTCACCGTGATGGACGAGGAGGAACTGGAGATCGCCTGCGCGGAACTCCAGGCCGATGCCTCGGCCGCCGGCCTTGAGGTACGGCGGGTGTGGGGTGCCCAGGACGCGGGCTTCGCAGCCGCCGCGCTGCCGCTGGGCCAGGGGCTGCCGGATCGGCGGGTGGGCATCTGATGGGCCTGTCCTTCAACCGCCGTCGGCTCGACGACACCACGCTCGAAGCCGCCCCGCTGACCAACCTGATCGACACCAACACGGAGACGGCTACCCCCCAGCGCCAGCTCAGCGCACGCGAACTGCGGCGCTCCCGGCTGCTGGAGGACCCCGACGCGGTCATGCGCGTGGCTCCCAAGAAGGGGTGGCGACAGCCGTTCGCCGGACGTGCCGCCTCGCTCGTACGGTCGGAGGTTTTCCGGGCCGACACCGCGCGAGCCGCGGGCATCTATCCTTTTCTGCACGCTGGCAGCCTGCCGCCGCTTGGCGCCTACATAGGCTGGAACACCCTGACCATGCAGGCGTTCTCCGCCCATCCGGCGGCCTGGGTGGGCGACGGTCTGTGCACCAACCCCAATGTCATGATCACGGGCATCCCCGGCAGCGGCAAGAGCGCCCATATCAAGGCCCTCTGCTTCCGGCTGATGGCTTTCGGCCACCGCACACTGATCGCCGGCGATGTCAAGGGTGAGTACCAGCAGCTCTGCCGCCATCTTGGCGTGGAGCCGGTCCGGCTGGGGCCCGGGCTGCCCGGCCGTCTCAACCCCCTGGACGCCGGACCACTGGGCCAGGACCTCGACAAGATCACCGACCGGGAGATGCTCCGAGCCCGGCTGAAGGAGATCCACCGCCGACGCCTCACCCTGCTGAAGGCCCTGCTGGAACTCCAGTTGCGGCGCAACCTCCTGCCCCAGGAGGAGGAGTGCCTCGACATCGCGGTGCGGGAGGTGACGGGCGAGCTGGCACATGTCGACGAACAGCGTCAGGAAGTCCCCACCCTGCCGCGTGTCTACCTGGTGCTGAAGGACCCCACCGACCGCATGGCGCGTGAACTGCGGGTGCGCGGCGATGACGTACAGACCGCGCGGGAGCAGATGGCCTCCATCCGCTCCGCCCTCGGCGGCATGATCCATGGCCATCTGGGCGGCCTGTTCGACGAGCACACCTCCATCTCCCTGGACTGGGACGCGCCGATCCAGTCCGTCGACATCTCCGCCCTGGAGCAGTACGGGGACGAGACGGTGGCGATGGTGCTGACCTGTGTCTCCTCCTGGGCCCAGGCCGCCATCGACCGCCCCGGGCGGCCCTGGATCGTGGTACGGGACGAGCTGTGGCGGCAGATGCGCAGCGGAGGCGCCGCCATGGTCCGCAAGATCGACGCGGACCTGCGGCTCTCCCGTGCGACAGGCACCATCCAGGTGCTCGCCACGCACCGCCTCAGCGACCTTGAAGCGGTCGGCGCGGCCGGATCGGAGGCCGTCGCCATTGCCAAGGATCTGATCGCCTCCTGTGAGACCCGCGTCCAACTCGCGCAGGACACCAAGCCGCTCAACCTCACCCGCGAGGCCATCGGTCTGACCGACGCCGAATGTGAGCTGATCGCGTCCTGGGGCGCGGGCCAGCGCGGCCGGGCGCTGTGGAAGGTCGGCCGCGGCGGCGGCTCCCACGCCGTTCAACTGATACTCTCCGCCACCGAGAAGCAGCTCTTCGAGACCGACGAGAAGATGGTCGTGTGATGGTCCCTCAAGAGCTGATCCGGATCCGGCTCAGGTCTGGATGACAACATCATTCCGCCCGCGCCTGCGCACCCGGCTCGCCCACTCGATCCGCGGTGCCTGCGCTGGTAGCCGGCGGCCGAGCGTGTTGTGAGGGTTGTGAGGGTCTCGATCGGGGTGAGCCGCGGTCTTCAGTCCGGCAGCGGCCTGCTCGTTCGGGGTGGGAGGGGGCGAGCGGCTCCCGGATCGGGTCGCTGACGTACGACCAAGCCGCGCCGCTTGTCCCCGCCCACCCAGCCCTCGTCGCCGTCCTCCGTGGCCTGATCCGGCAGGACGGCCTGCTCCCCCGGCGGCCTCCTCTTCCCCGGGGAGAAGGGCGGCCTGCTCGCCGGATCGGTCTTCCGCCGGGCCTGGAGCACGGCCCGCAAGACGTCCTGCCGAGCGCGAGTCCGCCTCGCCGGCCGGCAAGCACGTCCCACGCTTACGCTCACGCTACGCAGCACTCGCTAGTGTGCACCTGACCAGTAGAAACGCCCTCCCGAGAAGGAGGGCGTTCGGACACCGCGTGCACGGTGCGCCCCCGGCAGGACTCGAACCTGCGGCCAAGCGCTTAGAAGGCGCCTGCTCTATCCACTGAGCTACGGGGGCCGGTGGTGGTCGTGGAACGGTGAGCCCCCGGGTTCCGCGGAGCCGTCGGTGCAGCCGTGGTGCGGATGGCCGGGCTCAGCGGACCGTGACCTTGCCGGGGACAAGGATAGGGCTCCCTGCGCCTCGCCCCGGTTGCTTCACCTCCGTGGCACGTTGTGGAGGTTCGGTGAAGCGGTCTGATAATCGCAGGCAGGTCCGAAACTCGCATCGTTTTTCACGCCTCAGCGGGCGGGTGTTGTCTACTCGTTATGCCTGCGCCCCGGCCGCCCCATCCGCCTCGTACCCCTTCTGGGGTGATCCGGGTGGGTCTCTTTGACGCGCACGAGTGAGCATACGCTTCAAAAAGACAACAAAAACGGGCATTCTTCACAACGTGGCGATCTTGGACGTACGGCCCCGGCTGCTCGACGCGTTGACCGCACTGCGTGATCGTGTGGACGCCGCACGGTTTCCGCTCCCCCTTCCCGGCGCCGACCGCGCTCGTCGCAGCCGCGCCGAGCTGCTCGCCCAACTGGACGACTATCTCGTGCCCCGGTTGCGCGCCCCCGAAGCGCCCCTGCTGGCGGTGATCGGGGGCTCCACCGGGGCGGGGAAGTCCACCCTCGTCAACTCGCTGGTCGGCCGACGGGTCACCGAGGCCGGGGTGCTGCGGCCCACCACCCGTACGCCGGTGCTGGTGTGCCACCCCGAGGACCGCCCGTGGTTCGCCGGACAGCGGGTGCTGCCGCAGCTCACCCGGGTGTGGGTACCGGCGCAGGGGGAGCGGGCGGAGGGGGCGTACGACGACGAGGAGCGGGGGCAGGAGACGGCACGGGCGCTGCGGATCGAGACGGACCCGGAGCTCGCACGCGGACTCGCGCTGCTCGACGCGCCCGACATCGACTCCCTCGTCGCCCGGAACCGCGACCTGGCCGCCGAGCTGATCTGCGCGGCCGACATCTGGGTGCTGGTCACCACCGCCACCCGCTACGCCGACGCCGTCCCCTGGCATCTGCTGCGTACCGCGAAGGAGTACGACGTCACCCTCGTCACCGTGCTCGATCGGGTGCCGCACCAGCTCTCCGCCGAGGTGTCGCAGCAGTACGCGGCCCTCCTCACGGCGGCCGGGCTCGGCGATGTGCCGCGTTTCACCATCCCTGAACTGCCCGAGTCCGCGGGCGGGGGCAGCGGGCTGCTGCCCGCCACCGCCGTCGCCGCGCTGCGGTCCTGGCTCACCGAGCACGCCCAGGACCCGTACGCCCGGAGCGTCGCGGCCGCCCGTACGGCCGCCGGGGTGCTCGCCTCGCTGCGTGCCCGCATGCCCGCGCTGGCCGGTGCGGCCGCCGCCCAGCACGCGGCGGCGGTACGGCTGGTCCAGCGGGTCGAGGGGGCATACGGGGAGGCGCTCGAGCGGGTGCGGCGGGAGATCGCCGGAGGCGCGGCGCTCGCGGGCGGCGCGCTCACCCACTGGCACGGTCTGCCGCACGACAGCACCCCCGAGGAACTGCTCCGCGCCCTCGCCGACTCCCTGGCGACCCTGCTGCGCAGCGCGGCGGCCGCCGCCGACGAGCGGATCGCGGAGACCGGGAAGCGGGATCCGGTGGCGGGGGCCGGGCTCGCGCCCTGCGACGCGCGCGGCGCGGCGGAGCGGATCGGCGTGGCCGTACGCCACTGGCGGCGGTGCGTCGAGGAACTGGCCGAGGAGGAGGTGCGGGCGCGGGTCGCCGAGGGCGGCGGCACATGCCCCCCCGACGTGGTCGCCGCCCTGTTGATGGCGTCCCTGCTGGGCGGCCGTCGCGCCCGTACGGCGGGCGAGCGGCTGGCCGAGACCCTGGGCGCCCACGGTGCGCTGAACCTGGGCGACCGCGGCGGGCAGCTGCTCGACGGCTGTGCCTCCCGCGCCCTGGAGGCGGAGCGCGACCGGCGGCTGGCGCCCCTGGACACCCTGGACGTGACGCCGGACCACCAGGTCCAGCTGATCGCCGCGCTGTCCGTACTACAGAAGGAGAGGTGACCGAAGGTGACCGCCACTGAGGGCCACGGAGCGAGCCACCCCGCGGCCGACCGGCCGCGCCAGACCTGGGACGACGGCCTCATCGCCCGGCGCGCCCAGCAGCGGGCCGAGGGGCGCGCGGTGCGCGGGGGCGCGGGCGCGGAGGCGGCGGACCCGACGGACGGCAGAGACGGCGCCGACGCCGCCCCGGGCGGCCCGTGGGGGGACGACGGCTGCCTCGGTGACCGCGGACCGGACGGGGCGGCGGCGGTCGGCGCGACGGGGGGCACGGGGCCGGGCCCGGGGTTCGGCCAGGAAACGGCCACGGACGGGCGGACGGCGGGCGGGCGAGGGGCGTACGGCAGCCCCTCGTACAGTCCGTACGGGCCCGGCGCGCGCGGTTTCGTCACCGGCGCCCTGCGGCCGCGCCTGGAGGCCCTGCGCCAGCTTGTCGGGCTGTCCCGCACCCGGCTGGACGGACGCACCCTGGCCGGGGCCGGACGGGTGCTGGACGAGGCCGACGCCCGGGGGCGGCATCCGCTGGGCCACACCGTCGTCGCGCTCGCGGGAGCCACCGGAAGCGGCAAGTCCACTCTGTTCAATGCCCTGGCCGGGACACAGCTCTCGGAGGCCGGGATCCGCCGCCCCACCACCGCCGCGCCGCTGGCCTGCGCCTGGACCGACCACGCCGACGGCCTGCTGGACCGGCTCGGGATCCCGATGGCCGACCGGCGCCGTCCCGCCTATCCGTACGACCCCGCGCTGCGCGGACTCGTCCTGCTCGATCTGCCCGATCACGACTCGGCCGCCGCGGGGCACCGGGAGCGGGTGGACCGGCTGCTGGGGCTGGTCGACGCGGTGGTGTGGGTGGTGGATCCGGAGAAGTACGCGGACGCGGTGCTCCATGAGCGCTATCTGCGGCCGCTGGCCGGGTATGCCGAAGTGACCTTCGTGGTGCTCAATCAGGTGGACCGGCTCCCGGGCGAGGCCGCCGACCAGGTGCTGGACGATCTGCGGCGGCTGCTGGACGAGGACGGGCTCGCGCTCGGCGAGCACGGGGAGCCAGGGGCCGCCGTACTGGCGCTGTCGGCGCTGACGGGGGAGGGCGTCGGCGAGCTGAGGGACATGCTGGGGCGGCTGGCGGCCGAGTGCGGGGCGGCGGAGCGGCGGCTCGCCGCCGATGTGGACGGCGCGACCGCGCGGCTGCGGCCGCAGTACGTCGCGGACGGCGGTTCGGTCGGGCTGAGCGAACGGGCACGGGCGGAGTTCGAGGACCGCCTCGCGGAGGCGGCGGGCGCGGCGGCTGCCGGGCAGGCGGCCGAGCGCGCCTGGCTGCGGGACGCGGAGTGGGCGTGCGGAACGCCCTGGGGGCGGGTCGCCCAGCGGGGGCCGTGGGGAGTGCGGGGTGCCCGGGGAGCGCAGGGCTCCCTGGGACGGTCCTCGGCGACGACGGGTGGCACGCGGTCGACGCGGCGGCGGGTGGAGGACGCCAGGGAGATCCCGGGGGCGCGGGCGAAGGCGGCGGCGGTCGAGGCGGTCACGGCCCGGCCCGCGGTGGAGGAGGCCGTACGGACGCTGGCGGACGAGGCGACGGCGGGACTGCCCGGACCCTGGGCCCAGGCGGTGCGGGAGGCGGCGGGGTGGGGCGGCAGAGGGCTGCCGGACGCGATCGACGAGGCGGTGGCGGCCGCGACGGCGGGGCGCCGCCCGGCCCGCCCCGGGTGGTGGTCGGTGGTGGCGTCGGCGCAGGTGGCGCTGTTGCTGGTGCAAGTGGTGGCGGTGGTGTGGCTGGTGGGGATCGTGTCGGGACTCTTCGGCGGGCCGGAGTGGTGGCTGCCCTCGATGCTGCTGTCGGGTGCGGTCGCGGTCAGCGCGGGGCTGGCGTGCGGGTGCGGAGTGGTGGCACGGGGGCCCGCACGGAGGTATGGGCGGATGGCCGAGGCACAGCGGCGCGAGGCGGCGGTCGCGTGCGGCCGGACGCGGGTGCTGGAGCCGGTGGGGGCGGAGCTGGCTCGGTACCGCGAGGTGCGGGCGCAGTACGTCATCGCGGCGGGTGGGAGCTGAGGAAGGCCGCGGGAGCTGAGGGAGCGCCGCGGAGCCGGCGGAGCCGCCGCGGGAGCCGGCGGAGCGCTGAAGGGGCGGACTCCGTCGGGGGCTTCACCCGGACGGGGCACCGAGTTGTCCACAGCCTGGGGGTCGTGCACAGGGCCCGGCGGGAGCTCGCGAACACGTGCAGCATGGGAACCACGCAGCACGGCGGCGCCGCCGAGACGACGGGCCGCGAGATGACGGGGGAGGCGTGTCCGGTGAATGAGACCTGGGTGACGGTGGTGGGCAATGCCGCGACACGGCCGGATTTCCGGGAGACGGCGGCCGGGGTCGCGGTGGCCCGCTTCCGGCTGGCGGTGACGGTGCGTCGCTGGGACCGGAGACGTGAGATCTGGGCGGACGCGTATACGAGCTTCTACACGGTCTGGACGTGGCGGTCGCTCGCGGCGAATGTGGCGGGTTCGGTGTCGCTGGGTGAACCGCTCCTCGTCCACGGCACGTTGCGGCTGCGGGAGAGAGAACGGGACCGGCCGCGGGAGCAGTCACGGGACCAGCAAGGGGACCGGACGGGAAGAGCGGGCGCGGAACAGGTGGTTCCGTATCGTCAGGAAGCAGAGGAGTACGGGGGGATGCGCGGCGCGGGCGGGAGCGGCGCCGGTGGCGCCCATCGATGGATCACCGCGGAGATCGACGCGGTCGCCGTCGGGCATGACCTTTCACGCGGCACCTCCGCCTTTCGACGGGTCTCGCAGGCCAAACCTCTTTTCAACGTACCGAGCGGGGCAACTTCCGCCTGATTCTCGGCGATTTGTCGATAATCCCAGGTCATACCGGGTCTCGGGCGGAGATAACAATTCCGATTCGGATCGGTGGGTGTCGACTACCGGCGGGGGTCGAGGGGTGTCTTTCTCCCTAAGATCCCTGAGTGCCCAACGGGGGTTCCTGAGTTTTGAGTTCGCTGGCGAGGCGCACCTACGGACTGGCGCTCGCCCGAAGGGAAAACCATGATTGCTGCAAAGAGGCGGGGCTCGGCCCGCCTGGGCGCCGCCATGCTGGCGTCCGGCCTGGTCGCGGTAGGTGTGATAGCCGCTGCCGGTACCGCCGCCGCGGATGACACGGTCCCGAACCAGGGGGGCGCCACCGCCACGCTGAGCGGTCTCAAGACCTTCGACAAGGCCGTCATCCACGACGGCGGCAAGGACCAGCGCGTCGGGGCGGGTCTCTTCGAGATGGCGGTCGACAACGGCGGCACCATCCAGACGTACTGCATCGACCTGCACAACCCGACGCAGGACAAGGCGAAGTACGAAGAGAAGTCCTGGAGCGCCACCTCGCTGGCGAGCAATCCCAACGCGGGCAAGATTAACTGGGTTCTGCAGAACTCCTACCCGCAGGTGAACGACCTCTCGGAGCTGGCGAAGAAGGCGAAGTCCGGTCCGCTCACGGAGAAGACGGCCGCCGCGGGCACCCAGGTCGCCATCTGGCGCTTCTCCGACAAGGCGGATGTCGAGGCGGTCGACCCCGCGGCCGAGAAGCTGGCCGACTACCTCCAGAAGAGCGCTCAGAACCTCCAGGAGCCGAAGGCGTCGCTGACCCTGGACCCGCCCGCCGTCTCCGGCAAGGCCGGTGAGCGGCTCGGTCCGGTCAAGGTGCACACCAACGCGGACAGCGTCACCCTGACCCCGGGCACCGAGGCCGCCGCTTCCGGCGTCAAGCTCGTCGACAAGAGCGGTAAGACGATCACCAGCGCGGCCAACAACGGTGAGGTGTACTTCGACGTTCCGAAGGGCACCCCCGACGGCAGCGCCACGCTGACCGCCCAGGCCGCCACCAAGGTCCCGGTCGGCCGTGCGTTCGCCAGTGCCACCAAGAGCCAGACGCAGATACTCGCGGGCTCCAGCGAGAGCACCGTCACCGCCACCGCCACCGCGAACTGGGCGAAGAAGGGCGCGATCCCGGCGGTCTCCGCCGAGAAGAACTGCGCCAAGGGCGGCGTGGACATCACCGCGACCAACAAGGGCGACGAGGCGTTCACCTTCGAGCTGCTGGGCCAGAAGTACACCATCGAGGCGGGCCAGTCGAAGACCGTCACCGCCCCGGTGAAGGAGGACCAGAGCTACTCCTTCACCATCAAGGGTCCCAACGGCTTCGAGAAGACCTTCTCCGGCGTCCTGGACTGCAAGACCTCCAGCAGCGACGGCAGCAGCGACACCCCCTCCTCGCAGCCGAGCCCGGCGTCCGCCGGTGGCAGCAGCAGCGGCAGCACCGGCGGTGACGACCTCGCCGAGACCGGTAGCAGCAGCAACACCCCGATGATCGCGGGCATCGCCGTGGCGTTCGTCGTGATCGGCGGCGGCGCGGTCTTCCTCGTCCGCAAGAAGAAGGCGCCCACGGGCGAGTGACCTCCCGGTCACCCTGGGTCGGCGGCCCTCGGGTCCGATGGGCGTGAGCGTCGGCGACGCACCGTGATGATGGAGTGATGGCACGGCGAAGGGCCGGAGTCCCACCGGGACTCCGGCCCTTCGTAGACGGATGTACGCGGGCTCGTGGGCGGGCGGTGGACAACCGGTTTCCGCCTCGGGCTTGGCGTACGGCAAGATGGGGTGTATCTGCCCTCACGCGGTGGGAGCCGCCCAAGGACCACGCGGCGGGGCCGCACCTCGATACCTACCAGATTGCCGGACGGTTTCTCTTGGCTGAGTACATCTACACCATGCGCAAGACGCGCAAGGCGCACGGTGACAAGGTGATCCTCGATGACGTCACGCTGAGCTTTCTGCCCGGCGCGAAAATCGGTGTCGTGGGCCCCAACGGCGCCGGCAAGTCGACGGTGCTGAAGATCATGGCCGGTCTGGAGCAGCCGTCCAACGGTGACGCCTTCCTCTCGCCCGGTTACACCGTCGGCATCCTGCTCCAGGAGCCCCCGCTGGACGAGTCCAAGACCGTGCTGGAGAACGTCCAGGACGGTGTCGCGGACACCAAGCGCAAGCTCGACCGCTTCAACGAGATCGCCGAGCAGATGGCGACCGACTACAGCGATGAGCTGCTGGAGGAGATGGGCAAGCTCCAGGAGGACCTGGACCACTCAGGCGCCTGGGACCTGGACGCCCAGCTCGAGCAGGCCATGGACGCCCTCGGCTGCCCCGCCGGCGACTGGCCGGTCACCAACCTCTCCGGTGGTGAGAAGCGCCGCGTCGCGCTCTGCAAGCTGCTGCTGGAGGCCCCCGACCTGCTGCTGCTCGACGAGCCCACCAACCACCTGGACGCCGAGTCCGTCCAGTGGCTGGAGCAGCACCTCGCCAAGTACGCGGGCACCGTCGTGGCCATCACCCACGACCGGTACTTCCTGGACAACGTGGCCGAGTGGATCCTCGAGCTCGACCGCGGCCGCGCCATCGGCTACCAGGGCAACTACTCCACCTACCTGGAGACCAAGCAGACCCGTCTGAAGGTCGAGGGGCAGAAGGACGCCAAGCGCGCCAAGCGCCTCAAGGAGGAGCTGGAGTGGGTCCGCTCCAACGCCAAGGGCCGCCAGGCCAAGTCCAAGTCCCGACTGGCCCGTTACGAGGAGATGGCCGCCGAGGCGGAGAAGACCCGGAAGCTGGACTTCGAGGAGATCCAGATCCCGCCGGGCCCCCGTCTGGGCAATGTGGTGGTCGAGGTGGAGAACCTCTCCAAGGCGTTCGGCGAGAAGGTCCTCATCGACGACCTCTCCTTCACCCTCCCCCGCAACGGCATCGTCGGTGTCATCGGCCCCAACGGAGCGGGCAAGACGACCCTGTTCAAGATGCTCCAGGGGATGGAGACCCCGGACGCGGGCACCATCAAGGTCGGCGAGACCGTCAAGATCTCCTACGTCGACCAGACGCGGGCCAACATCGACCCGAAGAAGACGCTGTGGGCCGTCGTCTCCGACGAGCTGGACTTCATCAACGTCGGCCAGGTCGAGATGCCGTCCCGGGCCTATGTCTCCGCCTTCGGCTTCAAGGGCCCGGACCAGCAGAAGCCCGCCGGGGTGCTCTCCGGCGGTGAGCGCAACCGCCTCAACCTCGCGCTCACCCTCAAGCAGGGCGGCAATCTGCTGCTCCTCGACGAGCCGACCAACGACCTCGACGTCGAAACCCTCTCCTCGCTGGAGAACGCGCTGCTGGAGTTCCCCGGCTGCGCCGTGGTCGTCTCCCACGACCGCTGGTTCCTCGACCGCGTCGCGACGCACATCCTGGCGTACGAGGGCGACTCCAAGTGGTTCTGGTTCGAGGGCAACTTCGAGTCGTACGAGAAGAACAAGGTCGAGCGGCTCGGCCCGGACGCGGCCCGTCCGCACCGCGCCACCTACAAGAAGCTCACCCGGGGCTGAGCGCATGGCACGGCATCTCTACTCCTGCCCCCTGCGCTGGTCCGACATGGACGCGTTCGGCCACGTCAACAACGTGGTCTACCTCCGCTATCTGGAGGAGGCGCGCGTCGACTTCATGTGGCGGCTGGCGCCGGGGGACGGGAGCAAGGCGTTCACCGGCGGTGTTGTGGTGTCCCGGCACGAGATCGACTATCTGAAGCCCCTCGTCCACCGGCACACCCCGGTGACCGTCGAGACCTGGGTGACGGAGATCCGTGCCGCGTATCTGACCCTGCGGTACGAGATCAAGGACGAGGACGCGGTCTACGTACGGGCCGCAACCCGCCTCGTGCCCTTCGACCTCGAGCAGGGGCGCCCGCGCCGGGTCAGCCGCGAGGAGGAGAAGTTCCTCGCGGAGTACCTGGAACCGGGCCGGGGCGCCGGACGGGACGAGCGGCCGGAAGGGGCCCTCGCGGTATGACGGGTGCCCGCCATGAACTCCACTTCGCCGACGCCGGGGAGGCGGCCGATCTGGCCGCCTTCCTGGCCCGGCTGATCCACTACGACCGCGCCGCCGCGGTGCGGCTCCAGGCGGGCGGCGAGGTGCTCGCCGTCTTCGGCCGCCCGCCGTCCTTCGAGGTGCTCGCGATCCGTACGGCGCGACTGGAGGCCACGGTCACCGCGGGCACCACGGGCGGTGCCGCGGGGGCCCTGGACACCACGGTCTCGGCCGGTGAGTTCGCGGACGCGCTCGACACGGCGCTCGCGGCCCTGTCCCCCGCCGGTGCGGGCCCGCTGGTGGTGCCCGTGCCCGCCGCCGTCACCGGTCCGCCGTGGGCCGGGGTGCTGCCGCCGCGCGGCGGCTGGCGCCGGGTCGAGGGGCTGCCCGGTGCGGACGAGGTGCGGTCGGCGGTCTCCGCCGCGGTCGCCGAGTTCCGGGCCCGTGACGAGGCCTTGCCCGAGGAGCGCCGGACCCGCGCCGAACGCGACCGTATCGGCCATGAGATCTGGTCGCGCACGCTGGGCGGCACCGGGCTGCCGCTGCGCGCCGTGCACGCGGCCCAGTCGCTGGGCTTCCTCCGCCCGGTCCGGACGGCGGCGGCCGTCGGCGGCGCGGGTGCCGCCGCCGGGGGTACGGCCGCGCTCGCCCCGGTGGCCGAGCCGCTGGCCCTGCTGTCCGCGGGCGGCTGGCTGCGGCTGCGGACCCCGTACGGCTCGGTAGCGGTCCGCACCTCGGGTCTGCTGGGCCTGACCGTGAGCCCGGCCTGACGGCCACCTCGCCCGACCCCGCCGCCGGGCCCTGCCCGGCGGCGCCACCGGCGGCCGGGCCGTCGCCGCACCTCTCGTGTCCGGTCCGCGGCAGCGCCCTGGCCCCGCGGTCTGGCGGCCCGCGCCCCGGCGCTTCCCTCGGTGCCCGGCCTCGCGGCGGCGGCTAGGCCCTGTCCTGCCGATCTTCGCGGGGCCGCGACGCCTGGCACCGCACCTCGCCGCGTTGTCGGGATCATCCGAGTACGCCCGGTACGAGGACGACCCTCCGCCTTGCGATCCACGGCACCAGACGCCGCGGCCTGATCCACGAAGATCGACAGGACAGGACCTAGGCGGCTCAGCCCTCGGTGTTGACCATGGACGCGGCCGCGTAGGTGAGGTAGTTCCACAGCTGCCGCTCGAGGTCCGGGGCGAGCTCGAGCTCGTCCACCGCGTCCCGCATATGGCGCAGCCAGGCGTCGTGAGCGGCGCGGTTCACCGTGAACGGGGCGTGACGCATCCGCAGCCGCGGGTGGCCGCGGTTGTCGCTGTAGGTACGGGGTCCGCCCCAGTACTGCATGAGGAAGAGCGCCAGCCGCTCCTCCGCCGGGCCCAGATCGTCCTCGGGGTACATCGGCCGGAGCAGCGGGTCCTCCGCGACCCCCTGGTAGAAGCGGTGCACCAGACGACGGAAGGTCTGCTCGCCGCCGACCTGTTCGTAGAAGGTCTGCTCCTGAAGTGTGCCGCGCGGAATGTCTTTCACGCCTCCATGCTCTCAGACCACCCGGCCGGCGGAAGGGGGCGTGGGTCGCGGCCGGGGAGCGGGCGCAGGACAGTGGAGTCATGGGCAGCACGGGCGGTCGTACGCGCGGCGCGCCGGACGCGGACCCCCGCGCGGCGGCGGACCCCTACGCGGCCGCCGCGGCGGAGGCGCGGACCGGGCTGGTGCGGCAGCTCACGGCGAACGGCGCGCTCACCGATCCCCGCTGGCGGGCGGCGTTCGAGGCGGTACCGCGCCATGTGTTCGTGCCCTGCTACTACGAGGCGGGTGAGGGGCGGGGCGGCTCGCGCGCGGCGCCGGGGAGCGCGGTCTACACCCGGCTGTGGTGTGATGACCCGGATCCGTTGCGACGAGCGCGCTGGCTGGCCGGGGCGTACGCCGACGCGCCCCTGGCGACGCGGGTGCGCGGTGGGGAGCTGATCTCCTCCAGCAGCCAGCCGTCGCTGATGGCGCGGATGCTCGAGGCCCTCGAGGTGCGGGACGGGGACAGCGCGCTGGAGATCGGCGCGGGCACCGGCTACAACGCCGCACTGCTCGCCCACCGGCTCGGCGATGACCAGGTCACCACCCTCGACCTCGACCCGGAGATCACGGATGCCGCCCGCGGCCGGCTGGCCGCGGCCGGATTCCGCCCGGCGGTCGTCACCGGTGACGGGGCGCGCGGCTGGCCCGGCCGCGCCCCCTACGACCGGATCATCGTCACCTGCGCGGTGCCGTCCGTGCCGGGGGTGTGGCTCGGACAGGGCCGGCCGGGCGCGCTGATCCTCACGCCGCTGGCGACCGGGCTGATCGCTCTGCGGGTCGCCGACGCCCGGCATGCGGAGGGACGCTTCCTGTCCACTCCCGCCTATTTCGTCCCGCTGCGCGGTATCGGTCCGCCGCCCTCGGTGTCCACCCACGGTGTCCCGCCCCGGCCGCTGCTGGACGACTCCTTCCGCTTCCTGCTGAACCTGGTCGCGGGCCGGATGGAGCCGGTCGAGGCCCTCGCGCTCTGGGAGCACGAGGACCGGCCGGGGCGCGAACGCTACGGCGTGACGGTGCGGGGCGAGCGCCAATGGGCCTGGCTGGACGACCCGGAGGGCCCGTACGGCTGGCCGTTGGGCCCGGCCGTCTGACCGGACGTGGAGCCCCGCCGGTGGTCCGGCCGGTCCGGCCGGACCACCGGCCGGTGGCCCTGGAGCAGGACCAGTGCCGCGTCAGCCAAGGTTCGCCCCGCTCGCCGCCCTGGCACGCTCCCCCAGCTACCGCTGGGAGGTGCCCCCTCTCGCTGCGTTGGCCGAAAGCCCGAGTAGGCCCACTACGAGTGCTTCCGGCCGCCTTGCGATCGCACGCGCCAGGACGCCTCGCTACCGGGCAAACCTTGACTGACGCGGCACTAGCCGCGGCGGACCGTGATCGTCGTCCAGGCGCCCACATGGACGCGGTCGCCGTCCTGGAGGGGTATCGGGACGTACGGCTGGATCGGCTCCTCGCCGCCATTGATCGTGGTGCCGTTCGTCGAGTCCTGGTCGACGACCGCCCAGGTGCCGTCGGGCTGCTGGACGAGGACCGCGTGCTGGTGCGAGACGCCCGGGTCCTCGGGCGGGCGCCCGAGGTCGATGTCGGGGGCCTCGCCCGTGCTGTGACGGCGGCGGCCGACGGTGATCTGCTGGCCGTTGAGCGGCAGCTGCTGCTCGGGGGAGTACGCCGGGAGGTTCAGCCCGGACGCCTCCGGTCCGCTCCGGTGCATCATCGCCATGAAGTACTCGCGGTCCGGCGCGACGACCGCGACCCAGCCGGCGGGCGACGGCGGAGCCCCGCCGTGCTCGAACGGAGACGGCGGCGTCGACTGCTGCGGCGGGGGCGGCCCCGCGTGCCCCTGCTGCGCCGGCGGAGGCGGAGGTGGCGCGGCGCCCGGAAACTCCTCGTTGCCGTACGGCGGTGCGGGGGGCGCGGGCGCTGCCGCGCCCTGCGGCGGCTGCGGAAAGCCGTATCCGTACTGCGGCTGAGGCTGCGGCTGCTGAGGGGGTGCGGGCGCGACCGGACCGGCGGCACCGGTCTGCGGCGGCGGCAGCGTCCAGTCGTCGTCGTTGCCGAACGCCGGGCCGGACGGCGGGACCGGCTCCGAGGAGGGCAGTGGCTCCGCCGGGCGGTTCATCTGGGACGGGCGCGACGCCTGGTAGTCACCGCCGTGCGGGGGCTGCTGGCCCTGCGGCGGGAACGGCTGCGGCGGCCCCGGCTGGGGCGGCTGCGGTTGCGGTTGCGGTGGCTGCGGCGGGGCGAACCCGCCGGACGAGGGCGGCGAGTACGGAGTGGGCGTCTGCGTCAGGAAGTTGAAGCGGCACTCCTCACAGAACGGAGCCTGCGCCTCGCGCGGGGTACGGCACTGGGGGCACAGCTCCGCCTGGAAGGTGGCGTCCGGCTGCGGTGGCGTGGGCGCGCCGGGGTAGCCGTATCCACCGCCCGTACCGCCGGGCGGGGGCGGCGGTGCCCCGGGTCCGCCGTACGGCGGCGGTGCGCCGGGTCCTCCGTAGGGCGGCGGCGCACCCGGCCCACCGGGCGGCGGCGGTGCGCCGGGGCCGGGCGGGGGCGGACCCGCCGGGCCCGGGAAGCCGTAACCGCCGGGGGCTCCAGGGGCACCGGGAGGGGCTCCCGGGCCGCCCGCCATCGGGGGCGGCGGGGGCGGCGGCATGGCGCTGTTGGGCATGGGCGTCCCCGACATTCGGTGCCCACACACCTCGCACCAGTCGTCAGCCGCCGATGTGTGGCCGTTGGGGCAGGTCGGCATGTCGGTGATCCCCCTCGTGTGCCGTTCTTGGCGTTTCCTGCGTGAGTGTGCTGGTTTTTCTGCTATTTCTTAACGCGAACTGTCTTGGTGGAGCGCGTTTCGAGTGTCATCTCGTCCGCTTCCGCGACCTTCGCCTTCAGTCGCACAGTACCCGTCGCCGCGTCGACGACGTCCACCACCTTCGCGAGCAGTTTCGCGGTGTCCTCGTTCCCCGACGCGCCGGCCAGTTGAACGGCCCGGCCCAGCTTGGCGGTCGCCCCTTCGATATCGCCCGACTTGCGGGCATCCATTCCCTGTTGGATGACCTGGGCCAGTTCGGCCTGACCCGTGTAGTGGGCGACCTGCTGGTTCATCGCGGTGGAGGCGACCATGTCATCCGTCCACACGGCCCGTACCAGCCCCTGGGCCAGCGGGGCCGCGGGACCGTCGTCCGGCCGCGGCAGCACCAGGGAGACGCGCGCCGCGAGCATCTCCCGGCCGACCTCGGCCGCGGGCACCCGGACGCATACGTGGTAGTCGCGGGACTCGTCCCCCCAGGACCCCGTCGGATAGTCGCCCGCGCGCGGACCGGCCTCGGTGCGCCGGGCGGTCAGATCCTCGACCGTCGGTGCGACCTGTTTCACAAACGCCACCTCGGCGCCCATCGGGGTCCACAGCCGCAGACTGACGTCGGCGACCTCCTTGCCCATCGCCGTCTCCATCATCCGCGTGAAGTCGGCGGACAGCTCGGAGGGGTCGGCGACGATATCGGCCGTGCCGAGCAGCGCGGAGGCTATCCCGGTGACTTCCTTGACCTCCCAGTCCGTGCCGACCCCGCGGGCGTCACAGGTGAAGCGGCCCGCGCAGGCGTCCAGCGCCGCCCGCAGATCCTCCGGCTTCTCGTGCTCGTTGCGGCCGTCGGTGAGCAGGATGCCGTGCCGGATGGCGACATCGGCGGAGGCGAGCAGCCGGTCGGCCAGCAGCAGCCAGGTGCCGATCGCGGTGCCGCCGCCCGCGCTCAGGGTCCGCAGCGCGTCCTTGGCCAGTGCGCGGGTCTCCGGATCGGCGGTCGCCAGCTGTCCGGTGCCCGGGAAGACCTCGACCGCCTTGTGGGTGCCCGCGACCACGGCGAAGGCGACACCGTCGCGCACCGTGTCGATCGCCGCGGCCGTCGCGTCCCGTGCGTTGCGCATCTTCGTCGGTGGGTAGTCCATCGAACCGGAGCAGTCGAGCATGATCACCACCGCCGCGTCGGGCGCGCTGGCTCTGCTGTCCCGCGGGTCCGGGCCCGGCAGGTGGGTGGGGATCGGCATCCCTCCGGTGGTCCCGCCGCCCGTCGAGGTGACCGTGACGATCGCGTTCACCTCACGGCCGCCCTCGGGGAGGTACTCGTTCTGGTAGACCTCGACCGAGAAACGCGGCGCTTGGGACTTGGAGAAAGTGGCCATCTGGTCCGCTCCTTGGCGCTCCGTGGCGATCTGCTCCATAGCGTCTATGGACATATCGTCGTATCGACAAAAAGGGCTGAGCGGAGCGGCGAGCACACAGCAGCCCCGCCGGAGGAGACCACCACGGCGCCCTTCGCGCTCCCCGAGCGACCGCGGCACTCCGTGGGACCTCCGCGAGCCGTCGCGGAGGTCCGTCTCATCCGGCGGGGACCCGCAACCCCCCTCGAGCCGTCAGGCGGATCCTGCCCTCCCCGGCGGAGCGGGGAACGGCACCACCGCCACTGTTACGTTGTCGTGGCCCCCGCCGTCGAGCGCGTGACCCACCAGGACCTGGGCGCTGTGCAGCGGCCGGGACCGGGCGTCCGGCGGCACCGCGAGTGCCATCTCCTCCGCGGACTCGGCGTAGTTCCACAGCCCGTCGGTGCACACCACCACCACACCCGGGCGGTCCGGCTTGAACGACGCGGTGTGCGGCTCCAGTTCATAGGCGTCCGCGCCGAGCCAGCCGGTGATGGCGTGGGCCCGCTCGTCCGCGTAGGCCTCGGCCTCCGACATCAGCCCGGCGGCCACCATCTGCGCCGCCCAGGAGTCGTCCTCGGTGAGGCGGGCGGCCGGGGCCGTACGGTCGTCCGGCACCCAGTAGGCGCGGCTGTCCCCGATCCAGCCCACGGTGAGGATGCCGGGGGTGACCACCGCGCTGACGATGGTGCACGCCGGGGCGTTCTGATGGCGCTGCTGCTGCTCCTCGTGCGCGGCGGACCCGGGCTCCAGCGCCAGTGAGTTGACCGCCTCGGCGGCGGCCACGATCGCCTCGCTCATGGCCTGCCGTGGGTGGGCGCCGCGGGGGAGCGCGGCCCGCAGCGACGCCTCCGCGGCGTGGGCGGCGGCGGCCGAGGCGTCGTCGGGGCGGGTGGCCGAGGAGACGCCGTCGCAGACGACCGCCACCACGGCCGGGGAGCCGTCGGGCAGCGGGGCGGCGGACACCGAGAACGCGTCCTCGTTGCGGTGGTGGCGCAGGCCCCGGTCGCTGGCCGCCGCCACCCCCTCCAACTCGCGCTCCATGTGGTCGCGCTCGCGCACCTGGGCATGGCCGCAGTGCTCGCAGTAGCCGTCCTGGTCGATGGTGCCCTCCTGACACGCGACACACCGGGGGCGGCCCGCGCCGCCGTTCACCCGGGGGTCCGCTCCGCCGCCGCTGGTCCGTGCCGCCGCCCCGGACGCGCCCGGAGCGCCGAGCGCCGCCGCGGCACGCGGATCGGCCGCCGGGGGAGCCGGGGCCGGGGCGGCCGGCGGATAGTCCTCCGGCTCCGGCACCCCGCCGCCCACGGACGCACCGCCCGCGGGCGCCACACCCGGCGGCGCGGCCGCCGTCAGATCGGCGCCGCAGTTATCGCAGTAGTGGTCCCCCGACTGCGGCGGCTCTTCACAGGTCGGGCAGGCTGACAGCTGGGGCAGCTGCGGCATCTGCGACATCGATCACACCCACGTCCTGGGGCGGAGACGGTTGGCCCGCTCCACCAGTTCGATCCTTTCCTCGCCCCGCTGCGCGAGCCTGGCGAGTACCCGGTACGAGCGCTCCAATCCGAAGCGCAGCCCGCGCTCGTCCAGGCTGCTGCCGAGCAGAGACGGCCCGGTGTGACCCGGGGGCGCTCCGCTGCTGCCGGACAGTACCCAATCAAGCGCACTGCCGAGCACCTCCGTACGCAGCCGCTCGCGCCGTACCGCGTCCAGTCCGAACGCGCCCAGCCGCTCGACCTGGAGGGCCGCGGCCGTCAGATCGGCCAGCAGGGCGTCATGCGGTGCGCGCTGACGCAGCCGCGCCCGTACCGCGGCGACCCGCGCCGCCGTGTAGTGGATCGAGGACTCCGGCACCGACTCCAGGGCGTGCACCGCCCCCGGCCGGTCCCCGGAGCACAGCCGCACCCTGGCCAGCCCGAAGGCGGCGCTCACAAAGCTGGGGTCGGTGGTCCACACCAGCCGGTAGTACTCCGCCGCGTTGTCCAGCTGGCCGAGCACCTCGGCGCAGACCGCGAGCGCCAGCTTGGGCGCGGGCTCACCGGGGAACGCGTCGTAGACGGCGTCGAAGGAGAGCGCTGCCGTCTCGTGGTCGCCGGTGGCCAGCGCGTGCAGCCCCCGGTACCAGACGATCCGCCAGTCGTCGCTGTACGCGGCCTCCAGACCGGAGAGCGCGGTGCCCGCCTCCTGCGCCTGGTCCAGCTCCAGCTGGGCGCGCACCCGGCGCAGCCGCAGCTCCAGCGAATCGACGGGGGCGTTGGCGAGGGCGGCGCTCAGCTCGGCGGGCGCGGCGGCCAGCAGCCCGGCCAGGAATCCGGCGTTGGGATCGGCCTGGTCCACCAGCGGCACCGGCAGCGCCAGGGCGGTGGCCCGGGTGTCCAGCGGGGCGAGCGCGGGCAGCGGCAGGGCCGGCGGCCCCGAGGGCTGCCCCTCGGGTGCGCCCGTCCCCCCTCGGCCGCCCGCGCCCCGGCGCCCGGTGTCCCGCACGCCCAGGACGGACGCATCCTGGCCCTGTCCGGCGAACAGATCGGTGTCCACCACCCGCGGTTCGGGTCCCAACAGCGTGGACTGCGCGGGCCGCGGCCGCCCGGTCTGGACCGCCACGACCTCCCGCAGCACCCCGGTCAGCTGGTCGGCCATCTCCTGCGCGGAGGCGAACCGGCGCCCCGGATCCGGGTCGGTGGCCCGCACCAGCAGCCGGTAGAACGACTCGTAGCGCCGGAAGACCTCGATGTTCTCGGGGTCGGGCAGGCTGTCCGCGTAGACGTTGGTGTAGCCCTGGAAGTCGAAGGTGAGCACCGCGAGCGTGCGCGCCACCGTGTACAGATCGGAGGAGACCGACGGACCGGCGTCCGAGATCTCCGGGGCCTGGTAGCCGACGGTGCCGTAGATGGCGCTGTCGTCGTCGTCCATCCGCCGGACCGCGCCCATGTCGATCAGTTTGAGCTGGTCCTGCTGCTGAATGGCGTTGTCGACCTTGAAGTCGCAGTAGAGCAGATTGCGGCCGTGCAGATGGCCCAGGGCCTCCAGCGCCTCGATGCCGTACGCGCACGCCTGCTCCACCGGCAGCGGGTCCCTGCGGCCGTCCGGGCTGCGCCGCTCGTTGGCGATGTCCTTCAGCGACTTGCCGCCGACGTACTCCATGACGATGTAGCCGTCGAGGCTGCCGGTGCGCTGGTCGAGGTGTTCGACGAAGTTGTAGATGCGGACGATGTTCGAGTGCTCGATCTCGGCGAGGAACCGGCGCTCGGAGAGGGCGACCGCGAGCGCGTCCTCGTCACCGGTGTCCAGCAGGCCCTTGAGCACCACCCAGCGGTCGGAGACCGCGCGGTCGATGGCCAGATAGATCCAGCCGAGACCGCCGTGGGCCAGACAGCCCGCCACCTCGTACTGCCCGTGCACCACATCGCCGGGGCTCAGCTTCGGTACGAAGGAGTACGGGTGGCCGCATTTGGTGCAGAAACCCTCGGTGCGGCCCGGACGGTCACCGCGGGCCCGGCCCACCGGCGCTCCGCAGTCCCCCCGGCTGCAGAACCGCTTCCGCTCGGGCACCTCGGGGTCGGCCAGCACCGCCGTCCGCGGATCGGGGCGCGGCACCTCCGGGACGCTGACCAGGCCCGCGCCCAGGGCGTTCCGCCCGGAGGCGGAGGAGGTGGAACGGGAGCTGCGCGCCGAGACCGAACGCGCCGAGGACCGCCCCGACAGCGACGCACGGGACAGCCGCCCGGAGACCGAACGCCGGGACGAGGAGGAGCGCGCCGACCGGGACCCGCGTGATGCGCGCGAGGACCGGGCGGAGGGCGAGGAGCCGCCGCGGCCCCCGGCCGCCACCCCGGTGGGCGGTGAACTGACCATCCCCTCCTGGGAGACGACCGGAGCCATCCCGCAGGTGTCGCAGTACAGCTCACCGCCGCCCACGTCCTCGTACGAACCGCCGCAGTCACGCCGCTGGCAGCTGACCGCTTCACTCATGCCGTGCCCCCTGGGTGCCGTGATCGGTGGGGCCCGCCTGGCGTGGTACGAGGGCGTCGGCCGCGGCCCGCTGATAGCGCAGCACCGCCCGCTCGGCCGCCCGCAGGTCGCAGGGCGCGCTCCACAGCATCCGGCGCGCCGCGTCGTACCGCTCCACCAGCAGCGGATCCTCCGCCATACCGTGCCGGGCGACCTTCGCCTTGTACGCGTCGAGCCGGCCGCGCAGCTCGGCTCGGACCGCGAGCGGCGCGGTCACCGCCGTCAGGGACTCCCGGGCCCGCAGCAGCTCGTCGTCGGCCCGCTGCTCCAGGCTCTCCAGCAGCGGCGAGAGCCGGTGCCACTGGGCGCGCCTGCGGTAGTCGGCCGCGGCCACCAGCTGCTCGTGCAGCGCGGTCGGCGGGCCGCTGACCGCGGGCACCTCGGACGCCGCGATCTTCGCCAGCACCTCACCGCGCGCCTGCCGGGCCTCCGCCAGGGTGCGGTCCGCGCGGGAGAGCACATCGCGCAGCCGCATCAGCCGCTGCTCCGCGTCCTGCCGTACGTCCAGCACCGCTTCGATCTCGCGCCGCACATCCTCCAGGGCGCGCGCCGCACGGTCGTAGCGCTCGGTGTCGGGGGAGCCGCCGCCCGGCGCCGAACTGCCGCTCTTCTTCGGCTTCCAGAACGCCAGCGGATCGGAGACCACTTCGGCGCGGAGCGCGGTCAGCTCGGTGGTGATCCGCTCCAGATCGTCACCCGAGGGGTGCTCACCGGGGCGCACCCCCACCGAATGCGCCAGGGAACGGGTGCGGTGCAGCTCGGCGGAGAGCATGTCGATCCGGGCGGGCAGCGCGGACCACACGGCGTCGGCGGTGACGATGACGTCCAGCGCCTCGGCGTACCAGCGGTTCATCCGGTCCACCAGCCGGTCCAGGCTCAACTGCTCGCTCAGCAGCGGCGATCCGGTGAGGGTGGCGCTGCTGGGCAGGGTGATCCCGGGGCCGCGCAGCAGCTCGGTGAGCTGGGCCAACTCGCCCGGGGTGGGCCAGCGGTGGCGGGCACGCAGCTCACGGGCGCGGTCGAGGGCGCCGGTGTAGGCGTCGAAATAGCTCCAGAGCAGCGAGACGGCCTGCTCGGTGGTGGCCCACCGCTCCTTGGTGACACCGGTCAGCTCGGCGCCCTCCAGGAGTCTCCTGCCCGCGTGGTCCTGGAGGGCGAGCAGCGAGGACTCGATCGCCTCGTGCTCGGCGGCGAGTTTCGCCAGCGCGCGGTCCACCTCCTCGCGGCCCATGGCCGGCCCGTCGGGTGTCCCCGCTGAACTGGGGAAGGGTCCCGGGACCCCCATCGATCACCTCTCCGTGTCCGTATCCGCCGTGTGATCCGTTACTGCGTCATCCCTACGCGTGCGAGCCGGGCGCTAATCCTTACCGGTCCGTCATCCTCCTCGAGTCGCCCTTGGCCGCCGCCCCTTTCCGTCCTCGGCGTCTTCTCCCGGTGTGTATCAGTCCTTGTACACGGGATCCGGCGGGGCCGGCTTGTCCTGCGCCCCGCCGAAGTCCTCCGCGAGCCACTTGCGATAGGCGCGCATCCAGGGGCTGTTGTCACCGCCCTTGCGGTAGTCCGCCAGCACCTCGTTGACCCGGCGTACCAGGTCGTCGTCGTCCTTGTTCATCGCCACGCCGTACAGCTCATCGGTGAATCGGGAGCCGACCAGCTTGACGGAGGGGTCCTGGGCGGCCTGGCCCGCCGCCAGCGCATTGTCCGTGATCACCGCGTCCACCTGGCCCAGTTGCAGTCTGACCAGGCAGTCGAGCTGGTTGGGCACCGGCTTGACCTTGATCGCGCCGAGCGCCTCGGCACCGGTCTCCGGCTTGTCCAGCTCGGCCTCGGCGGTGGAACCCTGTGCCGTGCACACCTTCTTGCCGCGCAGCGTCCGGTTGTAGCCGGTGATGGACGAACCCTCGGTGACCAGCACCTGCTGACCGGCCTGGAAGTAGGCGGTGGAGAACGCCACGTCCTTGATCCGGTCGCAGTTGATGGTCATGGTGCGCACCACCACGTCCACCTTGCCCTGCTGAAGGGCCTTGATGCGCTGACTGGTGGGGATGGTGCGGTAGATGACCGCGTCCGGATCGCCGAAGATGTCCTTGGCGATGGCGCGCACGATGTCGATGTCGAAACCGGTGAGATCGCCGGTGGCCGGATCGCGGTAGCCCCAGCGGTAGCTGTTCTGGTCGACGCCCGCGATCAGCTTGCCGACCCTGTGGCCGTTGATCTCACGGCTCTTGATCCGTTTGATGGCCTTGCCGCTCGCGCTGGACGGCCGCAGGCTCGCCTCCGGCTTCTTGCAGCTGTCCGCCGCGGTCTCGTGTCCGGCCCGCAACGCCTGCGGACGCCGGTCCGGCGCACCGCTCCGGCCGCCGTCACCGTCTCCGTCCACCGTGGCGGGCACCACGATCGCCGTGGCCACCCCCAGGGTGCACACCACCACCGCGGCGGCCGATCGCACCGATCGCATACTGATGCCCCCCATCACCCTCATCGGTACTCCGACAGTCTGCGGCCGATGCCCAGCACCGCGCCCACGGCCCCGAGCACGGCCAGCACCCCGGCCCCGGCGGCCATCGCGGTGAACGCGCCCCGCCCGTCGTCGGCGGCCCGCTGGAACTCCCGCTGCTCGTGGTCGACGGCCTTGGCCAGCAGGGTGTCCACGGTGTCGAAGGACTGACCGGTGCTGTCGTCGGCGCCGATGACCTTCTTCAGCGCCTTGCCGTAGTCGCCCGCGTCATCGGCGCCGCGGGCGTCCTGGTGCCGCTGCCGCCACTCCCGGACCGCAGAGGCGGCGCTGTCCACCGGATCGCGCCCGGCGCTGTCGTCCGCGGCCTCCCGCGCCCCGCGCAGATCCCCGGCCAGGCTCTTCATCCGGGAGCCGTAGCTGACCTCGTAGGCGTCCTTGCCCTTGTTGGCGCCGTCCTTGTCGATGACCACGGCGCCGCGCGCGACCAGCGTCAGATTCTCGTCGGCACGGGCCCGGAGGGCGTCGATCCGCGCGGCGTTGAGCACGCGGAGGGAGTTCGCGCCGTGCTCATGGGAG
The DNA here is from genome assembly GCF_013364155.1 of Streptomyces sp. NA02950. Taxonomy (NCBI): domain Bacteria; kingdom Bacillati; phylum Actinomycetota; class Actinomycetes; order Kitasatosporales; family Streptomycetaceae; genus Streptomyces; species Streptomyces sp. NA02950. The sequence continues at coordinate 6,167,690 of NZ_CP054916.1, forward strand.
TCGCTCAGCCCGGCCCGGGCGACGGCGTGGCCGACCACCGTCCACAGCAGCACCACCGTGGAGGCGGCGGTGGCGGCCAGCAGACCGCGGTTGAACACCCGGTTGGTACGGCGGTAGTTACGGCGCTGGGCCCAGCCCAGGGCGCCCAGCGCGATCACACCGGCGCCGAGCGCCGCCCAGGGCCAGGCCTTGGCGTCCTCGTAGTCCTCGCCGAGGCGGGCCGTCTCCGCCTGGTAGAGCCTGCTCGCCGCGGGGAGCAGGCCGCCGCGCATGGTGTCGTTGGCATAGCGCAGATAGGCGCCGCCCAGCGGCAGCCCCTGGCGGTTGTTGGCGCGCGCGGACTCCACCAGGCCGGTGTAGACCGGCAGCAGCCGGTTGATCGTGCGTATCTCGTGCCGGGCGGAGGCCGCGCCGTCGGTGGTGGCCGCGGCCCGCACCAGTAACCGGGACGCGGTGTCGATGTCCGTCTCGTAGCGCTGCCGGACCTCGGCGGGCTCCTCCTTGCCCGCCAGGAAGCCGCTGGCCGCCGTGGTGTCGGCATCGGCCAGGGAGCGGTAGATCCGGGCGGCGTCGGCGCTCAGCGGCTGGCTGCGGTCGGCCACCGCGTCCGCCGCCGTCTGGCGGTCCGCGACCTGCCAGGCCGTCACCGCCCCGAACGCCACCACCAGCACGGCCAGCACGGCCCCGATGACGCGCAGCCGCCCCGGCTCGGTCGTGGCCGCGGCCCGCGCCCGGTCGACGCCCTCACGCCACGCGGTGCGCGGCGGAGCCGCGGGCGCGGGCGGTGCGGCTCTGCCGGTGGTCGGCGGGTGTGACACAAGACCTCCCCCTCGGTCCGGAACCCCTCGGTCGCTCTCGCGGCCCGCCGCCCGGCTGCGGCGAACTCTGGATCCCCCGGCAGCAGTATGACCGCAGCCACCGGCAGGGTCATCGGTACCGCCCCGATCTTGCCCGGATCGCGATCTTCGCTTCGCGATCTCCTCCGCTTCGCGATGCCTGTGACCGCCCGGCCGGACTGGTGGGCGTACCCGTGCTATGTGCGTCCACGCCCCGCACGACCGTCCGGTTCCCGGGCCGGGCGATACGGAGCGGAGTTCACAGTGTGACAAATGGTCTCTTCGGGTGAATACCCGTTATAGGGATGGATCTACTGCCCGGTCCGCGCCTTACTGGGATGGCATCCACACCCCTCTTCCTCAGGGGTGCCGCGACGATACCGGCTCTGCCCAAGGCCCTCCGGGGCCGCACGGATCGGGGCGCCACCGGTCGCCCGCCCCTCTTCTCTTCCTCGCGTCTCTTCCTCTCTTCCTCTCTTCCTCACGCCGCGGCGTTCGCGCGTGAGCACCTGAACCGACCCGACTCGTACAAGGAGAACCCCATGATGTGGAGAAAGGCCCTGTGCGGACCGCGCCGACGGTCCTGGCGGCGGTGGGCGTCCTCGGCGGGGGCGGTGGCGCTGGGGGCCGCCGGGCTGGTGGCCGTGCCCGCCGCCGGGCCGGCGTACGCCGCTTCGGTGCCGTGCAATGACGCGGCGCTGGTGACGGCGGTGGCCGGAGTGGCCACCCCGGGCGGGTCGCTGAGCCTGTCGCCCGGCTGTACGTACACCTTGAACGCGGTGGACAATCCGGACAACGGTCTGGCGGTCATCACGGGGTCGGTGAGCATCACCGGGAACGGCGCCACCATCGTGCGCAGTTCCACGGCCCCTTCGTTCCGGATCTTCGAGATCGGCAGTGGCGGCACCCTGTCGCTCACCGGCCTCACCCTCCGGGGCGGCTCCGTCACCGGTCAGGGCGGCGCCGTCCTGGTGAACGGCGGCGGCACCCTGAACTCCTCCAGAACCGGATTCATCGAAAACGCCGCCACCAGCGACGGCGGTGCCATCAGCGTCCTCGCGAGTGGAACCAGCACCTCGAGCCGCGACGTCTACACCGACAACGTCTCCGGCCTCCACGGCGGGGCCGTCAACTCCGAAGGCACGACGACCATCGCCGGCGCCGCTCTGACCGGCAACCGGGCCGTGGAGGGCGGCGGAGTCAACAACGACACCAGCACGTCGGACATCACGATCTCCGGCAGCGCCTTCAGCCGCAACATCGTCAACGGCAGCACCGGGGACGGCGCGGGCGCTGACTTCGACGGCGGTACCGTCAAGATCTCGAAGAGCGATTTCAGCCGCAACACCACCACCAGGACGACGACGTTCGGCTTCGCCGGGGCCATCTACAACAACGCGAACCTGACCGTGACCGGGTCCTCGGTCAATCGCAACACCCTGACGACCGCCGGCAGCGGGGCCCAGGGCGGAGGGTTCTACAACGACGGCACCCTGACCCTGACCACCTCCACGGTCAACGGCAACGCCGTCAACGGGACCGCGGGCAACGACTCCGGTGGCATCTACAACGACGGCACCCTGGTGCTCGAGCGCTCCACGGTCAATGAGAACACCGTCGCCAACGGCGTCGCCGGCGGCATCTTCAATGACGGCGGTTCCGTCACGGCGACGGGCAGCACCGTCAGCGACAACACCTCCAGTGCCGCGCCCGGCGGCATCTCCAGCACCAACGCAAGCGTCACCTTGAGCGGCTCCCCCGTAACGGGCAACAGCCCCACCAACTGCGTGGGCAGCCCGGTGCCCATCGCGGGCTGCACCGGCTGACCGTCGCCGGGAGGGGCCGACGGGTCAAGCCCCGCCGGCCCCTCCTGCCTATCCTCCCGACGAGGCCTCGGCCCACGCCCTCCGGTACTGCGCGCGCAGCCGGGCGTGGGCCCCCGCGGGCGCCCCCATACGGTCCAGACCCAGCAGTGCGGCCCCCAGCACCGGTGGGGCGGTGACCACACGGGGCTCGGCCTTGGGGGCGCGCTCGGCGAGGAGTTCGCAGACCCGGCCGTCCAGCAGCGGATGACAGGCCGCCAGCACCCCGCCGCCCAGGATCACCGGGGTCGGCTCGGCCAGCAGATCGAGCCGGGTCAGCGCGACCGTGGCCAGCGCGACCACCTCCTCGGCCTGCCGGGCCACGATCGCGCGCGCGACCGGATCGCCGGACGCGGCCACCGCGAAGAGCAGCGGTGTCAGCTCCAGCCGCCGGGCGGCCTCCAGCGAACCCAGATGCAGCGCCTCGATCAGCTCGTACATCGTGGTCAGGCCGAAGTGCGCGGGCAGGGCGCGGACCAGCTCGGTCGGCTCACCGCGGCCGTCCTCGGCGCGCGCCGCCCACCACAGCGCCTCCTCGGACAGAAAGCCCCCGCCGCCCCAGTCGCCGGAGATCCGGCCGATGGCCGGGAAGCGGGCGGTACGGCCGCCATGGCCCAGCCCCGCGCAGTTGATGCCCGCGCCGCAGACGACGGCGACTCCGGCCGGTTCTCCGGCGTCCGCCAGCCCGGCCCGCAGCAGGGCGAAGGTGTCATTGGCCACGGTGACACCGGCGCCCCAGCGGCGGGCGGCCAGCGCGTCCGTCAACTCCTCCTCCTCGGCGGGCAGATCGGCGTTGGCCAGACACGCCGAGACATGGCAGATCCGCGCGGGCCCCGGGCCGCCCGCCGCCAGGGCAGCCCGCTCCACCAGCGGCGTCAGCGCGCCCACCGCGGCCTCGGCGCCCACCAACGGTGGCCGGAAACCGCCGCCGCGAGCCGTGCCGAGGACCGAGCCGTCCAGGGCGACCAGCGCGACATCGGTCTTGCTGTTGCCCGCGTCGATCGCCAGGACCGCCCGGCCCGCCGCGGCCGGAGGGGGTACGGACTGCGTCAGATCCACGCCAGGTGCTCCCGGTTGTGCGCGATCAGGTCGTCGGTCAGCTTCTCGGCGTACTCGATCTGGCCGATGAGGGGATGGCAGAGCAGCGCCCGGAAGATCCGCTCCCGGCCGCCCTTCAGCGCCGCCTCCAGCGCCAGGTCCTCGTACGCCGTCACCTGGGCGACCAGCCCGGCGAACAGCGGCTCCAGGGGGCGCACCGGCAGTGGCTTCGCGCCCTGCGCGTCCACCGTCGCCGGGACCTCGATCACCGCGTCGTCGGGAAGGAAGGGCAGGGTGCCGCCGTTGACCGTGTTGACGATCCGTACCTCGCCGGTGTCCCGCAGCAGCGAGGAGGTCAGATCGACCGCGGCCTCCGAGTAGAAGGCCCCGCCGCGCCTGCCGAGCAGTTCGGGCTTCTCGTCGAGCGCCGGATCGCCGTACATCTCCAGCAGTTCCCGCTCGATCGCCGCGACCTCCGCCGCCCGGGACGGCCGGGTCCGCTGCTCCCGCACCACCGCGTCGTGCTGGTAGAAGTAGCGCAGGTAGTAGGAGGGGACAACGCCGAGCCGGTCGAGCAGCGCGCGGGGCATCCGCAGGTCCTCGGCCACGGCGTCGCCGTGCTCGGCGAGCAGCTTGGGCAGTACGTCCTCGCCGTCCGGGCCGCCGATCCGCACAGCGCGCTCCCAGGTGAGGTGGTTGAGCCCGATGTGCTCCAGCGACACCTCCCCGGGCGCGACGCCCAGCAGCTTCGCGAACTTCCGCTGGAAGCCGATGGCCACGTTGCACAGCCCGACCGCGCGGTGCCCGGAGGACAGCAGCGCCCGGGTGACGATCCCCACCGGATTGGTGAAGTCCACGATCCAGGCGTGGGGGTTACGGGCGCGCACCCGCTCGGCGATGTCCAGCACCACCGGGACCGTACGCAGCGCCTTGGCCAGCCCGCCCGCCCCGGTGGTCTCCTGGCCGACGCAGCCGCACTCCAGCGGCCAGGTCTCGTCCTGATCGCGCGCGGCCTGCCCGCCGACGCGCAGTTGCAGCAGCACCGCGTCCGCGCCGTCCACACCCGCGTCCGGATCGGCGGTCCAGGAGATCCGGCCGGGGTGGCCCTGCCGGGCGAAGATCCGGCGGGCCAGACCGCCGACCAGCTCCAGCCGGTCGGCGGCCGGGTCGACGAGGACCAGCTCCTCCAGCGGGAGCACATCCCGCAACCGGGCGAATCCGTCGACGAGTTCGGGGGTGTAGGTGGATCCTCCACCCACCACTGCGAGCTTCAACCCTTGACTCCTGTCAGTGTGACGCCTTCGACGAAGGCTTTCTGGGCGAAGAAGAAGACGGCGATGACGGGGGCCATGACCAGGAGGGTCGCGGCCATCGTCAGATTCCAGTTGACGCTGTGCGCGCTCTTGAAGGTCTCCAGGCCGTAACTGAGCGTCCAGGCGCCCGGATTCTGCGCGGCGTAGATCTGCGGGCCGAAGTAGTCGTTCCAGCAGTAGAAGAACTGGAAGAGCGCGACGGCGGCGATGCCCGGCTTCGCCATCGGGACCACCACGCTGAGCAGGGTCCGCAGTTCCCCGCAGCCGTCGATCCTCGCCGACTCCAGATACTCCCGGGGAATGGTCAGCAGGAACTGGCGCAGCAGGAAGATGGAGTACGCGTCACCGAACGCCATCGGAATGATCAGCGGCCACAGCGAACCCGACAGATGGAGCTGCTGCGCCCAGACCAGATACATCGGGATCACGATGACCTGGGGCGGCAGCATCATGGTGGAGATGACCAGCAGCATGGCGGTCCGGCGGCCCCGGAAACGGAATTTCGCCAGTGCGTAGGCCACCGGAACGGAGGAGCAGACGGTGAAGAGGGTGCCGAGTCCCGCGTACAGCAGCGAATTGCGCCACCAGTCCGCGAAACCGGGGGTGGAGAACACCTCGGCGTAGTTCGACCAGTGCCACTCATGCGGCCACAACTCGCCGCTCATCGCCTGGTCGTCGCTCATCACCGAGGTCAGAAAGACAAAGACGAACGGCAGGAGGAAGAAGAGCGCCGTGGCGAGGGCGACGGTGTGCACGGCGATCCACTCCAGCGCCGCGCGGCGGCGGGCAGCGGGGGCGGGGGAGCGGCGGGCGGCGGGGCGCGAGGGGGCGGCGGGCGCCGGGAGGGTGGTGGTCGCGGTCATGCGGATCGGTCCTCTCAGTCCTCGGCTCAGTCCTCGGCCGACAGCAGGCCGGCGCGGCGGCGCATCAGCAGCGTGGTCACGGCCATCGCGATGGCGAAGAGCACCAGCGAGAGCACACACGCGGCGCCGGTGTTGAAGTTCTGGAAGCCGAGCGAGTAGACGAGCTGCGGCACGGTGAGCGTGGAGTGGTCGGGATAGCCGGGCTGGATGACCGAGCCGGGGCCGACGCTGACACCGGAGGCCAGCTTCCCGGCCACCAGCGCCTGGGTGTAGTACTGCATCGTCTGGACCACACCCGTCACGACCGCGAACATCACGATCGGGGTGATCGACGGCCAGGTCACATAGCGGAAGGTGGTCAGCGCCCCGGCGCCGTCCAACTCGGCAGCCTCGTACTGCTCACGGGGAACGTCCAGCAGCGCGGCCATGAAGATGACCATGAGATCGCCGATGCCCCACAGCGAGAGCATCACCAGCGAGGGCTTGGCCCAGGCCGGATCGTTGAACCAGTTGGGGGCGTCGATGCCCAGATTCCCGAGGATGGCGTTGACCGGTCCGGTGCCGGGGTTGAGCAGAAAGACGAACGCGACCGTGGCCGCCACTGGCGGGGCCAGATACGGCAGGTAGAACGCGGTGCGGAAGAACCCCACCCCGGTCTTCACCTTGGTGACCAGCAGCCCGATGCCCAGTCCGAAGACCACCCGCAGCGCGACCATCACCACGACCAGCCACAGGGTGTTCCACAGCGCCGGGCCGAACAGCGGCATCTGCTCGAACACATACCGCCAGTTCCGCAGCCCCACGAAGGTGGGGGTCTCGATCTGGTTGTAGTGCATGAAGGAGAAGTAGACGGTGGCGATCAGCGGATAGCCGAAGAACACCGTGAAGCCGATCAGCCAGGGCGAGAGGAATCCGAGGGTGCGCAGCCGCTCGCGCACGGCTTTGCGGCGCAGGGCGGGGGCGGGGGTGAGAGGGGCCATGGCGCACTCCGTCAGTTCTGGGCCTGGAGATTGTCGGCGTCGATCTGCTCGTCCAGTTCCCTCAGCCCTCTGCCGAGGTCGGGCACCCGGCCCGCTTCCACCGCGTAACCGAAGTCCTGGAGCGAGACGACGTACTGGCCGCCGTTGAGGGAGGCCGGAAGGGCGCTGCTGTAGCGGTTCCCGGCGATACGGAGAAAAGTGCGGAACGCCGGGTCGGAATCCAGCTCGGGGGACGCCAGCGCCGCCTTGGTGGACGGCACATTGTGAATGGCGTTGGCGAAGGCGACGACCTGGTCGGTGTCGGAGGTCAGGAATTCCACCAGTTTCCAGGCGGCGTTCTGGTGGGTGCTGCTGTGCGCGATGCCCACGACCGTGCCGGTGAGATAACCCCGGCCGTAGGTCTCCGGCCGGTCGTCGGGTACGGGCAGCGGAGCGGTGCCCCACTCGAAGGAGGCGTCCTTGAGGTAGAGCCCGCGCCATTCCCCGTCCAGGTGCATGGCCAGCTTTTCGGTCAGAAAGGCGTTCTGCGCGGACATTTCGTCACCGAAGGAGGTACGGAACCTCTCCAGCGGGCCGTAGCCGCCCTGGCTCCGGATCAGCTCCCGCTGGGTGGCGAAGAACTCCCTGGCCGCCGGTTCCTCCGCCAGCCGCGCCTTTCCGCGCCGGTCGAAATAGGACGGGCCCCACTGGGCGAACAGCCGGTCCGGGCTGTTCTGGTAGAGACGGAAGTTGGGCATGAAACCGACCCGCTCATAGCCGCCGTCCTTGGTGCGCCGGGTGAGTTTGGCCGCGTCGCGCTTCAGCTCCGACATGGTGCGCGGCGGGCGCTCGATGCCCGCCTCCTTGAAGGCGTCCTTGTTGTAGTAGAGGCCGAAGGCGTCGGCGAGCAGCGGCAGGGCGCACTGCTCGCCCCGGTAGCTCGTGTAGTCCAGCAGGGTGGTGGGGAAGACCCGGTGTTTGTCCAGACCGGTCTTCTTCATGAAGGGGTCCAGATCGACCCACATGCCGGAGGAGCAGTACTGCCCCACATTGTTGGTGGTGAAGGACGAGACGACATCGGGGGCGTCGTCCCCACCGGCCCGCAGGGCCTGGTTCACGGTGGCGTCGGTGACATTTCCGGTGGCCTTGACCCTGATGTTGGGATGGAGCTCCTCGAACCGGGCGATGCTGTCATTGATCGCCTTGAGCTCGTTCTTCTCCGCCCAGCCGTGCCAGAACCGCAGGGTCACGGGCTTGGTCGGATCGTCTTCGGCGCTGCCGGCGGCGGGGTTGGCGCAGCCCGTCAGCAGGAGGGCACAGGCGCTCAGGACCGAGAGGAGAGAGGCCGTTCGTCGTGGCATGGGGACGTCCTTCGGGGGCGGGGGAGTCAGACGTCGAGACGGGCGGTGTCGAACACCGTGTGGCGGGCGTCGGTCAGGGCCTGTCGCAGTGCGCCGAGCAGGATCGGATCCCCCTCGAGCGCGCTGATCCGTATCTCCGGCCTGGGCAGGGCGAGTCCGGTCAGCTCGGCCTCCACCAGCTCCCGCAGCCGCTCCCCTCCGGCCTGCGCGACCTCGCCCGACAGCACGACCAGTTCGGGGTCGACCACCGCGACGACGGAGGCGAGTCCGGTGGCCAGCCGGCGGGCCAGCTCGGTGAGAACGGCGTCGCCCGCGCCGGGGGTGCGCAGGGCCGCGGTCAGCGCCTTGGCGGCGCTGGGCGCGTCGATCCCGTGGTCATGGGCCAGCTCCACCACGGCGGGTGAGCCGACCAGCTTCTGGAACCCGCCGCCCGCGTCCGGCCGGGCGGCGTCGTCCTGGCCGCCGCGGGCGAGCGGTGCCCCCGGCAGCGGCATATAGCCGATCTCCCCGGCCCCGCCGGTGGCCCCGCGCAACAGGGCACCGCCGAGCACGACGGCCGCGCCGACCCCCTCGTCGGCCCAGACCAGGACGAAGTCGTCGAAGTCCTGGGCGGTGCCGTGGTGCTGTTCGGCGACGGCCGCGAGATTGACGTCGTTCTCGATGACGACCGGCGTACCCAGGACCCGGGCCAGGTCGCCCCGCAGGGTGCGGGACTGCCAGCCGGGCAGATGGGGCGCGTAGCGCAGGGTGCCGGTGCGCGGGTCGAGCGCGCCGGGGGTGCCGATGACGGTGGAGTGCAGCGCGCCGAGGTCGAGACCGGCCGCGGTCAGCGCCCCGTGCACGGCGTTGGCCACCAGTTCGGTGGTGCGGGCACTGAGGGTGCGGTCGCCCGCGGGGGCGGTCACCCGGTACTCGCCGACCGTCCGGCCGGTGAGGTCGGCGACGGCGGCGGTGATGCCCGCCTGGTCCACGGCGAGCGCGGCGACATGGGCGGCGGCCGGATCGATCTCGTACAGCTGGGCGTTGGGGCCCGGCCGCCCGGTCACATTGCCGGTGGTGCGGACCAGACCGGCGGACTCCAGACGGGACAGCAGCTGGGAGGCGGTGGGCTTGGACAGCCCGGTGAGCTCGCCGAGCCGGGTCCGGGTGAGCGGTCCGTGCGCGGCCAGCAGCTCCAGTGCCGCCCGGTCGTTCATGGCGCGCAGCACGCGCGGGGTGCCGGGTGTGCTGCTGTGTGGTGCGGCCATGGCGGTGCCCCCCGTCTCCGTGGCTCTGGTGAGCCGTCTGGGTAGCTCTGTTAAGAAACTTTCCTATCGATGGGAAGCAAGGTAGGCCCCGGGCGGCACGGCGTCAATGGGTGCGGCACACGGAGACCGTCGTGTCCGGGAGACGACGGCCCTGAAGCGATGGCCCTGACGTCAGCCGCCGAAACGACGGACGCTCCCGTCCCCGGAGCGGGGCGGGAGCGTCTCTGGCTGCGCCGGTGGGTCACTTCTGTACGGGCGGCGGGGCGGCCGCCGGGGCGGGCGGCGGAATCGCGCTGGCCGCCTGGGACTGCGGGGAGTCGGGGTTGCCCAGGGCCGAGGGCGCGGACACGCCCGCCGACGGATCGGCGGCCCCCGTGTCCAGGGCCGCCTCCGGGGGACGGCCGACCAGGGGGATGCCCGCCTCCTCCAGTGCCTTCTTGATCCGCCAGCGCAACTCGCGCTCGATGCCCAGCGCCTTGCCCGGCATGGTGCGCGCCGAGACCCGCACCACCATGGAGTCCAGATAGACCGCGTCCAGCCCCAGCACCTCGATCGGCTCCCACAGCCGCTCGTTCCAGGGCTCGTCCTTGGCCATGTCCACCCCGACCTGGGTGATCACCGCGCGGACCCGGTCCAGGTCCTCGTCGGCCCGCACCTGGACGTCGACGGCCGCGGTCGCCCAGCCCTGGCTGAGGTTGCCGATCCGCTTCACCTCGCCGTTGCGCACGTACCAGATCTCGCCGCTGTCGCCGCGCAGCTTGGTGACGCGCAGCCCGACCTCGATGACCTCACCGGAGGCGACCCCGGCGTCGATCGAGTCGCCCACGCCGTACTGGTCCTCAAGGATCATGAAGACGCCGGAGAGGAAGTCCGTGACCAGATTGCGGGCGCCGAAACCGATCGCCACACCGGCCACACCGGCGCTGGCGAGCAGCGGTGCGAGATTGATCTCCAGGGCGGAGAGGATCATCAGCCCCGCCGTGCCCATGATCAGGAACGAGGCGACGGAGCGCAGCACCGAGCCGATCGCCGCGGACCGCTGCCGCCGCCGCTCCACATTGACCAGCAGCCCGCCGAGCGCCGTGCCGTCGACCGCCTGGGCGGTGCGGTTCATACGGTCTATCAGCTTGGTGATGGCGCGCCGGACGACGGACCGCAGCACAAACGCGATCACCAGGATCAGGGCTATGCGCAGCCCGACGCTGAGCCAGGTGGACCAGTTCTCCTCGACCCACCCCGCGGCGTTGGTGGCGCTCTCCTGTGCGTCGTCGATGGTCGTGGGACGAGGCGTCGAGTCAGCGGCCAGAGCAGCGGACCAGAACACAGCAGAAAACCCTTCGTGTGCGACATGCCCGCACGGATCACCCGCGCGCAACCCCTCACACAGTAGCGGGGTGAGGGAATGCGCCGTTCCTGTGTTCGACAGCGCGCGAGCGCGTCCAGGGGGCGCGTATGGGCGGGAGGACCGGCCTCAGCTCCTCGTTTCCGCCGCCCGGGAACCCCCGGGAACCGCGCTCCGGTACGGGCCCCGGAAGCCGTGATTCTTGCCACTCCGCACCCGTCCCCCTTTCGTCCGAGGCCCGGTGGCGGGGCGGTGTGCGGACGATAAACGAGGGGGACGCGGAAATGCCTCTCAACCGTTAACCCGGTGATAGTGGCGTTCCGGCCAGGGTTCAGGGGAAACTGGGGGAGATCGTCCCGGCGCGAGCCACGCGCCGCCGGCGTACAAGGAGGCATCCGTGCCGCATGTCCTGGTCCTCAACGCGTCGTACGAGCCGCTCGGCGTCGTACCGCTCCGCCGCGCGCTCATTCTCGTCCTCAACGACAAGGCCGTCAGCCTCGAGGACTCAGGCGCCCTGATGCACAGCGCGACCCGCGTCATACCCGCTCCCAGCGTCGTTCGGCTGAAGCGCTTTGTGAGGGTGCCCTTTCGTGGCCCCGTCCCGCTCACCCGCCGTGCTCTGTTCGCCCGTGACGGCGGCAGATGCGCGTACTGCGGTGGCGTCGCAACCAGCGTCGATCACGTCATTCCGCGCAGTCGCGGCGGCCAGCACACCTGGGAGAACGTGGTCGCCGCATGCCGTCGCTGCAATCACGTCAAAGCCGACCGCCATGTCGCCGAGATCGGCTGGCGGCTGCGTCATCAACCCGCGCCGCCGTCCGGGCTGGCCTGGCGCATCATCGGCACCGGGCATAGGGATCCGCGCTGGATGCCATACCTCCAGGCATACGGCGCGGAAGACGCCATGGCCCGGATCGACGGCAAATCCGCCTGAGACCGGGCCATCGTCATGTCTGCCCGCCGCGCCGCCCGCGGCGGGCCTTTCCCTCTCCACCGGGCGTCGGCCGTGTGGAGCGGTCGTCGGCTGTGTCCAGCGGTCGTCGGCTGTGTCTAGCGGTCGTCGTCGACCGCGTATGCCGACACCGACCAGAGCGAGTAGCCGAAGCGGGTCGCTCGCTCCACGCCCTGGATCCGGATGAACCGGGTGTCCGGGGCGTCCAGTCCGACCGACTCCCGGCCCCCCTCGCCGTGGTCCACCGTGGCCGCCGTGCGCCAGGTGCGGCCGTCCTCGGAGACCTGGACGCGGTAGCGCCTGGCGTACGCGTCCTGCCAGCGCAGTGCGAGCCGCCCGACCCGGGCCGGGCGGGCCAGCTCCAACTGGAGCCATGCGTCGTCCTTCGCCGGGGAGGACCAGCGGGTTTCCGCCTTGCCGTCCACGGCGGCGGACGCGGGGAAGTCGGGCGTCTCGTCCCCCGATGAGGTCGCCTTGGCGCCGTCCGCGCGGGCCAGGTCCGGGCCGCCGGTGCGCGGGAAGGCCCGTACGGTCAGCGTCCGCTTCTCGGAGCCGAACCGGACCGGCACGGTGTAGCTGCCTGCCTTGGTGCCCTTCGCGACCGATATCTCCAGCCGGGCCGTGGCCGTACCGCCGCGCGGCGCCGTCACCCCCTCGGGCGCCCGGACGGTGATTCCGCGCGGGGGCCGGAGGGTGAGGTCATCGCTGACGTCGCCGGGGCGCAGCGAGGTGAGCTCGGCCTCGACCACCGCGGGCCGTCCGCCGATCTCCGCGTCCGCCGCCTGGTGGGACAGCCGCAGCTTCGCGGCCGGGGTGTCGGCGAACCAGGGGGTCAGCTCGTGGACGTCCGGGGCGGTGGTGCCCGCCGCCCAGCTGAGCCGGATCGCGTCGGCCCGGATGTCCTCGCCCGCCGCCTGGGTGGAGCCACTACGGGACAGCGCGCCCAGCGTCCGCCAGCCCTCGCCCGGGACGTGGGCCTCAACCGTGCCCGGTGAGCCGCCCGCCACCGGGGCGGTGAGCGCGGAGACGGAGGTGAGGGGGCGGGTGCGGCCGAAGCGCACGGTAACCGGACGGCTCGGGGCGTCCACCGTGGTGGTCACCTTGCCATCGGCCGCCGCGCGGTCGCCGCCGGAAGTGCGCAGCCCCTCCTCACTACCGGCGCGGTCCACCCCCAGCCAGCTGTCCGCGTGACCGACGGCCTTGCGCAGGAAGGGGTCCAGGACGCCCTTGCCCACGGTCACCCGGCTGTCCGCGATCTTCGTGCGCAGCCCCTCCACCGCGAGCCGGGCCTTCCAGGCCGCGGCGCCGTCGCCGCGCGCCTGGGCGGTCAGCATGTCCACGGCGCGCACCCCGGCGTCGCCGTACCGCCCCAGCTGGTCCAGCCAGGGGCGGACATCGCCGCCCAGCTTCTTCGCCAGCCGGTCGGGGGCGTCGCGCATGGTGCGGAAGGCGTCGCGCAGCCGGTCCGACGCCCGCTCCAGCCGCCCCACGTCGGTGTCGCCGAGCGCCGACCAGAACGCCGTGATCAGCGGGCGCAGATAGGCCGACTCATCGCCGCCGAGCACCGAGGAGGCGTCGTTCCCGGCGAAGGCGCGCAGCGCCGCGCGGTTCTTGGCGTCCGGTCCGGCCAGGTCGTCGATGGCCGCGCTCCAGGACTCCTTTGGGCGGTAGCCGCGCGGGTTCCAGGCGAAGTCGGCGGCGGTGAACAGCGGGATCCGGGAGGCGGTGGGCTGCTCCATGGCGTTGGCCAGCAGCCCGGCGGACTGGGTGGCCACCGCCGGGTCCCGGCCGGTGTACGGGCCGAGGAAGATGCGGTCCTGCGCGTAGTCGTTGACCGGGTAGTTGTCCATGGTGACCAGCCGGTGGCCGAAAGCGGACCGGGCCCCGGCCAGCTCACCGCCGGTGATGGTCCTCGGCACCACCCCGACACCGGTCCAGGCCACCTCGACACGGTCATCGAGACCGGAGGCCAGCGCACGCCGGAACGCGGTGTCGCCGTCCTGGTAGTACTCGGTCGGCATCAGGGAGAGCGGAACGGCGCCGGGATGGCGCCCGGCCAGATGGCGGGCCACCGCGTTGGCCACCGTGGCCTGCGCCTTCGCGGCCGCCTCCGGTCCGGAGCCGAAGGTGTCGCTGTCCTTGCCGCAGTGCCACTCGCTGTAGCTGACGTCCTGGAACTGGAGCTGGAAGGCCCGCACCCCGAGCGCCCACATCGCGTCGACCTTGCGCAGCAGCGCCTTGAGGTCGTCGGAGGAGGAGAAGCACATCTGCTGGCCGGGGGAGACCGCCCAGCCCAGGGTGACGTGGTTGGCGCGGGCGCGGGTGGCCAGCTCCCGGAACTCCTCGCGCTGGGCGGCGGGGTAGGGGTCGCGCCAGCGGGACTGCCGGTAGGGATCGTCGCCGGGCGCGTAGAGATAGCGGTTCTGCTTGGTGCGGCCCATGAAGTCGAGCTGGGCGAGCCGGTCGGCCCGGGACCAGGGGGAGCCGTAGAAGCCCTCGGTGGTGCCGCGTACGGCCGTACCCGGCCAGTCACGGACGGCGACCCCGGCGAATGCCTTCCCGTCCTGTCCGCGGCGTTCCACGAGCAGCTGGCGCAGGGTCTGGACGGCGTGGAAGAGCCCGTCCGGGCCGACCCCGGACAGCGCCGCGGTGGGCCGCCCGTCCACTGACCCGGTGGCCAGCAGATAGCCACCGGAGGGGAGATCACCCCGCTCGGGCGCGCGCAGGGCGCGCAGCGCGGACTGCGCCCCGTGGCCTCCGGCGTGCACCACCAGTCCGCGCGCCGGATTCCGGCCGCCGGGCGTGGCCTCGTAGACCGTGCGCACCCCGGCGTCGTACAGCAGGGAACGCAGCGCGTCCAGCGCGTACGGATCGGCGTCGCCGTCGGCTATGAGCGTGGCCTCGTCCCCCACGGCCACCGCACCGCCCCGGGCGCGCAGCGACTGGGGGCGCGGCCAGACCGGGGGCACCCCGCCGGCGCTGTCGCGGTCCGGCGCGGCGGTACCGGGCCCGCCGTGGTCCACGGGCGCGGCGCTCGCGCCCGGCGCGCCGCCGAGCAGACCGCCGATGACCGCGGCCGCCATGGCCGTCGCACCGGCAGCCCTCGGCGCCCTGGGCCTCTTCCCCCCGAACTGCACCGGCTTCTCCCTGATCCAGATGGACGGTCTTCGTCAGCGCACCGCCAATAGGCGATGAGCCCACCACCACGCCGGTGAGGGTGTCAACGCGGGCGACCGAAGTGTCGCCATTGCCGCGTCTGGCACGGTCCGCACCGGCCGGGCGGAACATGGGGCGCGCCCCCGCAAGTCTGACGGACGGGGGGCGGTCCTGTTCGTAAACTCTGTGTCCCCGATCCCCTGCCGCCGACAAATCGCCGCTCTGGCGGGATGTGAGCTGCGGCACGTCCGGGGGTTGTTTACGTCTGCACCTGTCCCGAGTGGGTAAGCGCGACGTTGACCTACTGCCGACACCCCACGGAGGTCCGTGTGGCCGCGTCAGCTCAGCTTCTGCTCTCCGCCCTGTCCAAACCCGTGCCCGAGGCGTCCCATGACACGGACCCCTTCGACGGGGTCTCCGACCCCGACTGCGGACTGTGCGGGCTGGACGGCTTCGGGACCGGCGGCGCCACCGAGGCGCCCCTGACCAGCGAGCCTCCGCTCGCCGACAACGTGCCCCTGACCAGCGAGCCCCCGCTCGCCGCCGAACTTCCCCTGACCAGTGAGCCGACCGCCGCCGCCATCGGCGCGGGAGCGGGCATGGAGCCGATGGAGTTCTGATGGGCAGAGCGCGGCTCGCCGAGCTGCACGGTGTCGCCACCTCCTACGAGCCCGCCCCGGGCCGCACCGTCCCGGTGCCCGAGGACACTGTCGTCGCCGTACTCGCCGCGCTCGGCGTGGACGCCTCGACCCCCCGATCCGTCACCGAAGCGCTCGAACGGCACACCAGCCGTGAGCGCGACCGGCTGCTGCCGCCCTGCGTGGTGGTGCGCCCCGGTGGCACACCCCGGCCGAGCGTGCCCGAGGGCACCGCACTGCGGGTGCGCACCGAGGACGGCGCGCTGCACACGTGGGGGCCGGCGGACGGCCCGGCCGCCGAGCGCCTGCCCCCGCTGCCACCCGGCGCCCACACCCTGACCGCACAGGCGCCCGACGGCCGCCGGGCGTGCGCCACCCTGATCGCCGCCCCGGACCGGATGCCGGTCCCCCCGGCGCGCAGCCACGGCTTGCTCGTCCAGCTCTACTCGCTGCTGTCGGCCCGCTCCTGGGGCATGGGCGACCTCGGCGACCTGGCCGATCTCGCCGCCTGGTCCGGCCGGGCGCTCGGCACCGGCTTCATCCAGCTCAACCCGCTGCACGCGGCGGTGCCCGGCACCCCCACCGACCCCTCGCCGTACCGTCCCTCCTCACGCCGCTTCCCCGACCCGGTCCATCTGCGGGTCGAGGACGTGCCCGAGTACGCCCAGCTGCGCGGTGCCGCCCGGCTCCGCGCCGACCGGCTGCTGGAGTCGGCCGAGGACTTACGCGGATCCGTGCTGTCCGAGGGCGCGCTGATCGACCGGGACGCGGTGTGGGCGCTCAAGCGCGAGGCCCTGGAACTGGTGCGGACCGTCTCCCTCAGCCCCGGCCGCCGCGCCGCCTACTGCGACTTCCTCGCCGAGCGCGGCCAAGCCCTGGAGGACCACGCCCTGTGGTGCGCGCTCGCCGAGACCCACGGCCCCGAGTGGCGCGGCTGGCCCGACGGCCTGTCCGATCCGCGCTCCGCCCGCACCGCCCGCGCCCGCGGTGAGCACCTGGACCGCGCCGACTTCCACTGCTGGCTCGCCTGGCTCACCGACGGCCAGCTCGCCGCCGCCCAGCGCGCCGCCCGTGAGGCGGGCATGAGCATCGGCCTGGTGCACGACCTGGCGGTCGGGGTGCACCCCTCCGGCGCCGACGCCTGGGCCCAGCAGGACGTCTTCGCGTCCGGTATGTCCATCGGGGCGCCTCCCGACGCCTTCAACTCCCGCGGCCAGGACTGGGGTCTGCCGCCCTGGCGGCCGGACGCCCTCGCCGCCACCGGCTACGCGCCCTACCGCGAGCTGCTGCGCGGTCTGCTGCGCCATGCGGGCGCCCTGCGCATCGACCATGTGATGGGTCTGTTCCGGCTGTGGTGGGTCCCCGAGGGCCGGGAGCCGACCGAAGGCGCCTACGTCCGCTACGACGCGGAGGCCATGCTCGGTGTGCTCGCCCTGGAGGCCCAGCGCACGGGCGCGGTGGTCATAGGGGAGGACCTGGGCACGGTCGAGCCCGGGGTACGGGAGACCCTGGCACGGCGCGGGGTACTGGGCACCTCGGTGCTGTGGTTCGAGCGGGACTACCACGGCGGCCGGACCGTCGGCCCGCCCCGGCCGCTGGCCCCCGAGGAGTGGCGCGCCGACTGTCTGGCCACCGTCACCACCCACGATCTGCCGAGCACCGCGGCCCGGCTCACCGGCGACCACGTCGAGCTGCGCCACCGGCTGGGGCTGCTCACCCGCCCGCTCGCCGAGGAGCGCGCCGCGGACGCGGTCGAGGTCGCCGAATGGCTGGCGCTGCTGGGACGGCTGGGGCTGCTGCCCGAGGGGCCCGCCGACGAGGAGGGCGCGATCCGCGCCGTCCACCGCTTTCTGCTGCGCACCCCCGCCCGGATGGTGGGGGTGTGGCTGCCGGACGCGGTGGGGGACCGCAGACCGCAGAATCTGCCGGGCACCTGGGACCAGTACCCCAACTGGCGGCTGCCGATCGCCGACGCGAAGGGGCGGGCGGTCTCGCTGGAGGAGCTGGTGGCCTCGCCCCGGCTGCACGATCTGATGAAGGAGCTGGCCCGCGCCGTACGGGAGGAGCCCTCGGCGCCGGGGGAGAGGGGTGCCGCCGGAACCACCCCGCGCACGACCGGCGCGCGGGCGTCGGATAAGTTGAGTCCGTGAGCAACAAGGTCAGAAAGAACGCCGTGCGCGCCGGGGCCGTGGTCGCCGCGACGACGGCGATGGTGCTGATGTCGTCCCCCGCGTTCGGACTCACCCCCGACGACGGCGACGACCCGGGTCCGGGCCTGAGCGTCGCCGCGACGCTGGGCCTCTACGTCGTCACTCCGATTGTGCTCTTCCTGGTGATCGCCGGTCTGGTGATCGTCGGAGACAAGAAGTCCGGCAAGCAGACCGACTGACACCGGGCGATCGACGAAAAGCGCCCAGACGGCGCTGCGCAGGCGCCCCCGGCCATCCGGCCGGGGGCGCCTTTGTCGGTATGCCCGGCATGGGCGATTGCTTGGGGGTGGAAGTCCCCTGGGGGAAGAGGTGGTGCTAACCCCGAGCCGGAGGCAACGGCGTCATCGTGAGGTGGGGTCGGGAGGAAGCCCGAGGCGAGACCTGGGCACTGAGGAACACGAACCGTGTATGAGGCGTGCTGGTCGGGTGAGCCCGCCGACGAGGGTGAAGCCCGTCACTGCCAAGAAGGCCAGTGCGTAAACGCGGCAGCGGTCCAGGGACAGTGATCGTTCTTATCCGGGGAGGTCTGTCCGGGTGTCGGTTGTGCTGAGGTGCCGCCGCGCCGACGGTCCGCACTGGAAGGTGCGGGCTGACCGGGCAGAAGTCAGCAGAGGTCGTAGTACCAGCCGGGGTGGCCGTGAGTGCGGCGGGCTGGGAAGGGCCGAACATCGAGTGGAACGGGTGATGTGATGTCTGCTCGTGCCGGGCACGATGACCGCAGCAAGTCCGCGTCAGTGGTGCCGTCCGGGGAGGGACCGGTGCATTCCGGCGATGTCCTGGCGGAGCGTAGTGTCCGGTCGGCGCGTCTCACGGAAGACGTTCACCGCGAACAGGAACCCGCCTTGTGGGAGTTGATGCTCTCGAAGGAGAACCTGCTCGCGGCGCTCAACCGCGTCGAAGCGAACCGGGGGGCTCCCGGGGTGGACGGGATGACCACGGCGGAGCTTCGTCCGTGGTTGCTGGTGCACTGGCCCGTTGTCCGGGCTGAGCTCGATGCGGGCACTTACCGGCCGGCGCCGGTCCGTCAGGTGATCATCCCGAAGCCTGGCGGCGGTGAGCGGATGCTGGGGGTGCCGCGGGTGCTGGACCGCTTGATCCAGCAGGCTATCGCGCAAGTGCTCGTGCCCGTTTTCGACCCGCAGTTTTCGGGGTCGTCCTTCGGGTTCCGTCCCGGCCGGTCCGCTCATCAGGCGGTCAGGGTCGCGAGGCGGGCGATCGAGGACGGCCACCGGTGGGTCGTGGACCTTGATCTGGACCGGTTCTTCGACCGGGTTCAGCACGATGTCCTGATGGCGCGGGTCGCGCGGAAAGTCAGTGACCGCAGGGTCTTGAAGTTGATCCGCAGGTACCTGGAAGCCGGGATCATGGTGGACGGCGTGAAGATGCCGAGTGCGGAGGGAACCCCGCAGGGGTCGCCGCTTTCGCCCGTCTTGTCGAACGTCATGCTCGACGACCTGGACCGGGAGCTGTTCAGGCGCGGTCACCGGTTCGTGCGTTACGCCGACGATGTGCGCGTCTTCGTGCGGAGCGAACGGGCCGCCCACAGGGTGCTTGCCTCGGTCACGGCCGTGGTCGAGCAGCGGTTGAAACTGAAGGTCAACCGGGAGAAGTCAAGAGTTGTCCGAGCGTCCGCCGCCATGCTGCTGGGGTTCGGCTTCTACTTCACCCGGAACGGGGTCAGGATCCGGATTGACCCGAAGGCGCTGGCGCGCTGGAAGGCGAAGATCCGGGAGCTGACCTCACGCCGGTGGAGCATCGCGATGGACGAACGGATCGCGAAGATCGACCGGTTCATGACCGGGTGGATGGGCTACTTCCGGATCTCGGATGCCTCCAGGGCGTTCCGGGACCTGGACGAGTGGTTCCGCCGCAGGATGCGGCAGATCCGCTGGAAGGAATGGAAGCGTCCCAGGACGCGCCAGGCCATGCTGCGAAAGCTCGGCATCAGCGAGCGGCTCTCCCGTGAATGGGGAGGCACCAGCAAGGGCTACTGGCGGGTCGCGGGGTCTCCCGTCCTTGCGCGGGCACTGCCCAATGCCTACTGGGACGATCTTGGTCTGCGCACGCTCAAGCCGACCTGGCAACGGTTGAGATCAGCTGGATGAACCGCCGGATGCGTGGCCCGCATGTCCGGTGGTGTGAGAGGAGGGACGGGCGACCCGTCCCTCCTACTCGATTGGGCGCGGTTGCCACCACTGTCGTATCCGCCACAGCGTGTGCCGCGTTGCGCGCCGACTCCTGTCGGGGGACGGTGGGTTCACCACGGGTCACCCGGCCGTCCCGGGCCGTTTATTTTCGCTTTAACCTACGGTGTCGTAACCTACGGGGCCGTAAGTAAAGACCGCCGTACCCGTCCTCAGGAGCCGCTGTGACCCTCGCCCCCTCCCGCCGACACGGACAGGTCGTGTGGAGCGACAGCCGGCTGCTCTACGCCCTCGAGGAAGTCGTCGAGGCCGAGCTCAACCGGCATCTGAACGTCGCCAAGGAATGGATGCCGCACGAGTACGTGCCCTGGAGCGACGGCCGCAACTTCGACGGGGTGCTCGGCGGCGAGCCCTGGGCTCCCGAGCAGTCCAAGGTCAGCGATATCGGCCGGACCGCGCTGGTGGTCAATCTGCTCACCGAGGACAACCTCCCCAGCTACCACCACGAGATAGCCACCCTCTTCGGCCGTGAGGGCGCCTGGGGCACCTGGGTCCACCGGTGGACCGCCGAAGAGGGCCGCCACGGCATCGTCATGCGCGACTACCTGCTGACCAGCCGCGCCGTCGACCCGGTCGAGCTGGAGCGCTTCCGGATGCAGCACATGTCGGAGGGGTTCGAGTCCGACAACGCGCACAGCATGCTGCACTCGGTCGCCTACGTCGCCTTCCAGGAGCTCGCCACCCGCATCTCGCACCGCAACACCGGCCACCACTCCGGTGACCCGGTCTGCGACCGGATGCTGGCCCGCATCGCCACCGACGAGAACCTGCACATGGTCTTCTACCGCAACCTGCTGTCGAAGGCGTTCGAGCTGGCGCCCGACCAGACCATGTCCGCCGTCCGCGATGTGGTAGTCAACTTCCGCATGCCGGGCCATGGCATCCCCGGATTCGAGCGCGCCGCCGCCCAGATGGCCATCGGCGGCATCTACAACCTGCGCATCCACCACGACGACGTCCTCCAGCCGGTGCTGCGCTTCCTCAAGATCCTTGAGATCGGCGGGCTCGGCCCGGAGGGGCTGAAGGCGCAGGAGGAACTGGGCCTGTACATGGGCGGTCTGGACGACCAGGCCACCAAGTTCGACGAGAAGCGCGAGGCGCTGCTGGCCCGGCGCAGGGCCCGGGCCGAGCGCGGCTGACCGCTCCGCCACCGTCGGACGACGGTCGGCCTCCGGCATCCCGGGGGAGACGGCCCCGCCCGGTGCCGGGCGGGGCCCATGAGCCCGGGGCCGGGGTCAGCCCGCCGCCGCGTCCGCGGCCTGGGCCTTCAGGGCGCGCTCCACACCCGCGCGGGACTCGGTGACCAGGCGGCGCAGGGCCGGGGCCGGGTCGGCCGAGGCGAGCCAGGCGTCGGTGGCGTCCAGGGTGGCCTGGGAGACCTGGAGGGTCGGGTAGAGGCCGATCACGATCTGCTGAGCCATCTCATGGCTGCGGCTGCTCCAGATGTCCTTCACCGCGGCGAAGTACTTCTCCGTGTACGGCGCGAGCAGCTCGCGCTGGTCGGTCTGGACGAAGCCGCCGATCACCGCCTCCTGCACCGCGTTCGGCAGCTTGTCGCTCTCCACCACCGAGGCCCACGCCTCCGCCTTGGCCTCGGGGGTCGGCCGCGCGGCCCGGGCGGTCGCGGCGTGGCGCTCGCCCGCGGAGGTCTTGTCGCGGTCCAGCTCCGCGGCGATGGCCGCCTCGTCGGCCCGGCCGGTGGCCGCCAGCCGCTCCAGCAGCGTCCAGCGCAGCTCGGTGTCGACGGCCAGGCCCTCGATCGTCTCGGTGCCGTCCAGCAGCCCGGCGACCAGGTCCAGCTGGGCGTCGGTGCGGGCGGTGGCGGCGAACGCCCGCGCCCAGGCGAGCTGGTGGTCGCTGCCGGGGGCAGCGGCCCGCAGGTGGTCGAGCGCGTTCTCGGTCCACGTCGCCAGTCCGGTCGGCCGCCAGTCCGGCGCCGCGTACAGCTCGAGGGCCAGCTTGACCTGGCGGTGGAGCGACTGGACCACGCCGATGTCGGACTCCTTGGCGATGCCCGACAGCACCAGAGACAGATAGTCACGGGTGGCCAGTTCGCCGTCCCGGGTCATGTCCCAGGCCGAGGCCCAGCACAGGGCGCGCGGCAGGGACGCCTCGAAGTCGCCCAAGTGCTCGGTGACCACGGCGAGCGAGTCCGGGTCGAGCCGCACCTTCGCGTACGACAGGTCGTCGTCGTTCAGCAGGATCACCGCGGGGCGCTTGGTGCCGGTCAGCTGGGGCACCTCGGTCAGCTCACCGTCCACGTCCAGCTCGATCCGCTCGGAGCGGATCAGCTTGCCGGTGGCGTCCAGGTCGTACAGGCCGATGGCGATGCGGTGCGGCCGCAGCGTCGGCTCGCCCTTGGCGCCGGGCGGCAGCGCCGGGGCCTCCTGCCGGATGGCGAAGGAGGTGATGGTGCCGGTGGCGTCCGTGGCGATCTCCGGTCGCAGCACATTGATGCCCGCGGTCTCCAGCCACTTCGTCGACCAGGTCTTCAGATCGCGGCCGCTGGTCTCCTCCAGGGCGCCGAGCAGATCGGCCAGCCGGGTGTTCCCGTAGGCGTGGCGCTTGAAGTACGCCTGGACACCGGTGAAGAACGCGTCCATGCCGACGTACGCGACGAGCTGCTTCAGCACGCTCGCGCCCTTGGCGTACGTGATGCCGTCGAAGTTGACCAGGACATCGTCCAGGTCACGGATCTCGGCCATGATCGGGTGGGTGGACGGCAGCTGGTCCTGCCGGTAGGCCCAGGTCTTCATGGAGTTGGCGAAGGTGGTCCAGGCGTGCGACCACCTACTTCCCGGGGCGTGCGCCTGGCAGGCGATGGAGGTGTAGGTCGCGAACGACTCGTTGAGCCAGAGGTCGTTCCACCACTCCATGGTGACCAGGTCGCCGAACCACATGTGGGCCAGCTCGTGGAGGATCGTCTCGGCGCGCGTCTCGTACGCCGCGTCCGTCACCTTGGAACGGAAGACGTACTGGTCGCGAATGGTGACCGCGCCCGCGTTCTCCATCGCGCCCGCGTTGAACTCCGGCACGAAGAGCTGGTCGTACTTGGCGAACGGGTACGCGTAGTCGAACTTCTCCTCGAACCACTCGAAACCCTGCCGCGTCACCGCGAAGATCGCGTCGGAGTCGAGGAACTCGGCCAGCGAGGGACGGCAGTAGATGCCCAGCGGCACCGAGCGGCCGTCCTTCTCGTAGGAGCTGTGCACGCTGTGGTACGGGCCGACGATGAGGGCCGTGATGTACGTGGAGATCCGCGGCGTCGGCTCGAAGCGCCAGACGTTGTCCTTGGGCTCGGGCGTCGGCGAGTTGGAGATCACCGTCCAGCCCTCGGGCGCCGTCACGGTGAACCGGAAGGTGGCCTTCAGGTCCGGCTGCTCAAAACTGGCGAACACCCGGCGCGCGTCCGGTACCTCGAACTGCGTGTAGAGATACGCCTGCTGGTCGACCGGGTCGATGAACCGGTGCAGCCCCTCACCGGTGTTGGTGTACGCGCAGTCCGCCACCACCCGCAGCTCATTGCGCCCGGCCAGCAGACCCGGCAGCGTGATCCGCGAGTCCTTGAACACCCCGGCCGGATCCAGCGGCTCACCGTTGAGCACCACCTCGTGCACGGTGGGCGCCACCAGGTCGATGAACGACTCGGCGCCCGCCTCGACGGCGTCGAAGCGCACCGATGTCACCGAGCGGTAGGTGCCGCCCTCCTGCGCGCCCGAGAGGTCGAGATCGATCTCGTACGAGTCGACGGTGAGCAGGCGGGCCCGCTGCTGTGCCTCGTCGCGGGTGAGGTTCGTTCCAGGCACCTGGCAATCTCCTTGTGTCGCGTTTCCGGCCATCCTTCCACGGACACCCGCCCTCGCGGCGGTAGGCAGAGGGCCGGAGCGGGGCGATCCGATCGCCCCGCTCCGGCCCTCTGCGCCTCAGCCGAGCTCGGCCGCCACCAGCTCCGCGATCTGCACCGCGTTCAGCGCGGCGCCCTTGCGGAGGTTGTCGTTGGAGAGGAACAGCGCGAGACCGTGCTCGACGGTCTCGTCCACCCGGATCCGGCCGACATAGCTCGGGTCCTGCCCCGCGGCCTGGAGCGGCGTCGGGATCTCGGAGAGGGCCACCCCCGGGGCACCGGCCAGCAGCTCATAGGCGCGCTCCACGCTGATCGGACGCTCGAAGCGGGCGTTGACCTGGAGGGAGTGGCCGCTGAAGACGGGCACCCGGACACAGGTGCCGGAAACCTTCAGATCCGGGATCTCCAGGATCTTGCGGCTCTCGTTGCGGAGCTTGTGCTCCTCGTCGGTCTCGTGGCGGCCGTCATCGACGATCTTCCCGGCCAGCGGGAGGACGTTGAACGCGATCGGCCGGGCGTAGACACCGGGCTCGGGGAACTCGACGGCCGCGCCGTCGTGGGTGAGCTCGGCCGCGCGGTCGGCGGTCTTGCGGATCTGGCCGTCGAGCTCGGCGACACCGGACAGCCCGGAACCGGAGACGGCCTGGTAGGTGGTGGCCACCAGGGCGGTCAGCCCGGCCTCGCGGTGCAGCGGGCGCAGCACCGGCATCGCGGCCATCGTGGTGCAGTTCGGATTGGCGATGATGCCCTTGGGGCGATCCACCGCCGCATGCGGGTTGACCTCGGAGACCACCAGCGGGACCTCGGGGTCCATCCGCCAGGCGGAGGAGTTGTCGATCACGACGGCGCCCTGGCCGGCGACCTTCTCGGCCAGCGCCCGGGAGGTGGCGCCGCCCGCGGAGAAGATCACGATGTCCAGACCGGAGTAGTCGGCGGTTGCCGCGTCCTCGACGGTGACCTCGCCGTCGCGCCACGGGAGCGTACGCCCGGCGGAGCGGGCCGAGGCGAACAGCCGCAGCTCCTGAGCCGGGAAGTCGCGCTCGGCGAGTATCTTGCGCACCACTCCGCCGACCTGGCCGGTCGCACCGACGATTCCGATCCTCATATCTACCCTTTTCCTCAGTCGTGCCTGTTCCGGGCCCCCTACCCACCGGCCAGTGTCTCAGGCTGTGATGTAGCCCGCTCGTGACTTTCCGCCCGGCCGCGCCGCCGCCCCGCCCAGTGCCGGGGCCCGCCGCCGACCTGCTGGGTTCCCTGCCGGGTTCCCTCCCGGATGAACACCGGGTGAGCGGAAGAATGCCTGCTCACAAGGGTGCGGTAACCGTTTGCTATCGCCAAGATCCACGTGTGGAGATCGGCGGCCGGCGTTGCCGTCTCGTTCACGCACAGGCCATCCCCGATGCCAACGATCCGAGGTGAGGGGCAGTTCCCTGCCCGCCCGCTTCCGCGTATCCACTCGGGGAGATCGCGCATGTCCCGCATACGGTCCGCCGCCTCTGCCGTCGCCACCCTCGACCGCCGCACCTTCCTGGCCGCCGCCACCGCCACCGGCGCCACCGCCGGCCTGGGGATCGCCTTCGGGCCCGGTACCGGCTCAGCGGACGCCTCGCAGCCGCCCACGGTGCGCGCCGCGGCCGGCCGGGTGGTGGAGGCGCCCGCGGCCCCCTCCGGGGCCGGTACGACGCTCGAGACGTTCTCGGCGGCGCACGGCGGCATCGGCTACCGCAGGCTCGCCGACGGCCCGGCCTGGGCGCGCGGCGTGCGGACCGACATCGTCGCGGGCAAGGGCGGCCGGGAGGACCGGCGCACCGCCCTCGCCTCCTTCGTCCAGCTCACCGATGTGCACATCACCGATGTCCAGCACCCGATGCGCTACGAGTTCCTGCGCTCGGGCCGCACCGGGGCCTGGCGGCCGCACGAGGCGCTGACCGTGGTCGGGGCCGCCTCGCTCATCGAGCGGGTCAACGGACTGCGCGGCGGACCGGTCACCGGAGCGCCGCTGTCCTTCGTGATGACCACCGGCGACAACACCGACAACAACTCCCGGATCGAGCTGGACTGGTTCCTGGCCGCCATGAACGGCGGCCGGATCACCCCCAACACCGGCGACCCCCGGCACTACGAGGGCGTGCAGAACAGCGGGATCAAGGAGTTCTGGCACCCCGACCGGGCCCTGCGCGACGCCGACAAGCAGCGCGGCTTCCCGCGGATCGACGGCTTCCTCGAGGCGGCGCTGCGCACCGTGCACAGCCCCGGACTGCGGCTGCCCTGGTACTCGACCATCGGCAACCACGACGACCTCGGCGGCGGTGTGTACTCCTTCGGCGACGGCTATCTCGCCGAGCTGGCCACCGGCGGCCGCAAGCTCCAGATCGTCCCGGCCGCCGAGGCCGCCAAGATCTACCAGGGTGAGCGCAAGGGCGCCGACCCCCGCGGCAAGGACATGAAGGAGCTGCTGCGCGCCCACGCCAAGGACATGCGCAGGGTCACCCCCGACGAGCGCCGCGCGCCCTTCACCCGGGCCGAGTACCTCGCCGCGCACCTCGACCCGGCCCACACCGGCCCCGGCCCGGTCGGCCACGGCTACACCAAGGCCAATCTGGAGCAGGGCACCCTCTACTACTCGTTCCGGATATCGGACGACGTCATCGGCGTCAGCCTGGACACCACCGACCCCGGCGGCCACTACACCGGTTCGGTCGGCACCGCCCAACTCCGGTGGCTGGAGCGGACCCTGAAGGCCCACAAGGACGACCACGTCCTGGTCTTCAGCCACCACTACAGCCGCAGCCTGACCAATATGAACCACGACCCGGCCCGCCCCGGCGAGGCCCGGCACGGCGGTGACGAGATCATCGCCCTCTTCCGGCGCCACCCCCAGGTACGGGCCTGGATCAACGGCCACAGCCACCAGAACGAGATCACCCCGCACGGCACCTTCTGGGAGATCACCACCGCCTCGCACGTGGACTTCCCCCAGCTGGCCCGGGTCATCGAGATCGTGGACAACCACGACGGCACCCTGTCGCTGTTCACCACGCTGATCGAGGCGGCGGCCCCGCGCCGCACGGACTTCGAGGACCTCTCCCAGACCGGTCTCGCCGCGCTCTACCGCGAGCTGTCCTTCAACGCGCCCGGCGCCAGCCAGAAACTCGCCGGTGACCCGGGCGACCGCAACACCGAACTGCTGCTGCGCAAGGGCTGATCACCGCGGCAGGACCACTACATATGAGGCCGGGTCGCGGTCGGCCGCCGCGATCAGGGCGGTGCGCACCACCGCGGCCTGCTCCTCCAGCCCCTCCCGCAGCCTCCGCGGGGTGACCCGCACCACGGTGATGCCCAGCCCCTCCAGATGCTCCCGCTTACGGGCGTACGCCCCGCGCAGCGCGTACTCGTCATGGTGCGGCGCCCGTGCGTCGATCTCCAGTGCCACCGCCTGGTCGCGCCAGTAGGCGTCCACCTCGCCGAGGCGGTGGCCGCCGGGCAGCCGCAGCTCCACGTTCCACAGCGGCTCGGGCAGTCCGTAGCCGCGCACCATGTCGTACAGCCGCCCCTCGGCGATGGCCCGGCCCTCGGCCAGCAGCGCGTCCACCGCGTCGATCACATGCGGCCGGGACAGCAGCCGGGCCTGGCTCAGCTCCTTGACCACGGCCGCCGCCTCGCAGTGGCCGTGGCGTACGGACTCGGTGAGCAGTCTGCGCACCAGCACCGCGTCGCTGAGCCGGGCGACCGCGTCGGCGAGCGCCCGGGCGACCGGGGCGGTGGGCACCCCCGCGAGGTACTGCGGGCTCGGCACCGTCTGCGCCCGCACGAACCGCACATAGCCGGTGGCGCGCAGCCGCCGGGTGCGCGCCACCAGGACGTCGACCTGCTCCAGGGAGGCCAGCGGGGGAGCGCTGGAGAAGTGGTGCAGGGCCAGCGCCGCGAGCCCGGTGACCATCGCCTCGCCGTACGGACCGTCGTCCTCGGCGTCGCTCCCGGCCGCCGCCGTCTGGCGGCGGCTCGCGGTGTACAGCAGCGCCGCGTGCAGCCGCTCCTCGCCGGTGGCCGGGCCGGGGTGGAGCAGATGGACCCCCGGCAGGATCTGCAGCCAGGGTCCCCCCTCCCGGCAGCGCTCGGCGGCGACGGCCGCGGTGACACCGTGCTCGCGTAGCTGACGTGTCGTCAGCACCCGGCGCTGGACGTCGGAGAGGTGGTGGAGCGGACGGGGGGACAGCGGCGTGTTGTGGCTCATGCCCCGGCCATTCCCGCTCGCCCCACCCCACTCACCGCTGTTACCAACTCGTCGACAAACCCGGACAACACCGTCCTAAAGGACGGGAGTTCGAATGCCGAAAACGGGCCGTCAGACGGCTGTCCGCATATCGCACTCCTGTCCGCGCAGCGTGCGCGCCAGATCGTCCCGCGCCTCCAGGACCAGTCGGCGCAGCGCGGGCGCCGCGTCCGGCCGGGCGGCCAGCCATGCGTCGGTGGCCTTCAGTGTCGTGGTGTCGCCCTGGGTGGCCGGGAACAGACCGCGCACGATCGCCATTCCGATCTCGATCGACCGCTCCTGCCAGATCCGCTCGATCATCTCGAAGTAGCGCGGTGCGTACGGCGTCAGCAGCTCTCGCTGACCCGGCTGGTCGAAGCCCGCGATGGTGGCCTCCACCAGGGCGTTGGAGAGCCGGTCCGAGTCCACCACGACCGCCCACGCCTCCGCCTTGACCTCCGCCGAGGGCCGCGCAGCCAGACACCGCACCTGGTGGCGCTTGCCGGAGGCGGTGTCATCACGGGCCAGCTCGGCCGCGATCACCGACTCGTCGGCGGCCCCGGCCCCGGCCAGCGACGCCAGGAAGGTCCAGCGCAGCTCCTGGTCGACGTCGAGCCCGTCGATCCGGGCCGTACCGTCCAGCAGCCCGTGCAGCAGCCGCAGTTCGGAGTCGGCCGTGGCGAGCTGGGCGAAGAACCGCGCCCAGGCCAGCTGGTGTCCGCTGCCCGGCTCGGCGCGCCGCAGCTCGGCGAGCGCCCCCTCGGCCAGCCGTGCCCCGGCCGCCTCGCGCGCCACGGGCGCGGTGTAGTGGTGCAGGGCGGACAGCGCCCACGCCTGGACCATCTGGAGCACACCGATATCGGTCTCGGTCCCGGCGAAGCGCAGCACCAGACCCAGGTAGTCGCGGGCGGGCATCAGCCCGTCCCGGGTCAGGTTCCACAGCGCGGACCAGCACAGCGCACGGGCCAGCGGATCGCTCAGCTCGCCCAGGCGCTCGCGCAGGGTGGCCAGCGACCCCTCGTCGAAGCGGATCTTGCAGTAGGTGAGGTCCTCGTCGTTGACCAGGACCAGATCGGGCCGCTCGGCCCCGGTCAGCTCGCCGACGACCGTACGGGGCCCGTCGACGTCGGTCTCGGCGCGGGCGTAGCGCACCAGCGCCCCGGCCTCGTCCGTGCGGTACAGCCCGACGGCGATCCGGTGCGGGCGCAGCGCGTCCCGCGAGGCGGCCGCGGCGTCGGGCACGGTGATCTCGGGGGCCTCCTGGACCACGGCCAGCTCGGTGATGTGACCGGCCGCGTCACAGGTGAGCTGCGGAGTGAGCACATTGACGCCCGCGGTCTCCAGCCAGGCCCGGGACCAGGCGGCCATGTCCCGGCCCGAGGTCTCGGTGAGCACCGCCAGCAGATCGGACAGCCGGGTGTTGCCGAACGCGTGGCGCTTGAAGTAGCGCCGCGCGCCCTCCAGGAAGGCGTCCTGCCCGGCGTAGGCCACCAGCTGCTTGAGCACCGAGGCGCCCTTGGCGTAGGTGATCCCGTCGAAGTTGAGCTTGGCGTCCTCCAGGTCACGGATGTCGGCGGTGACCGGGTGGGTGGAGGGCAGCTGGTCGGCGCGGTACGCCCAGGACTTGCGGCGGTTGGCGAAGGTGATCCAGCCGTCGGTGAAGCGGGTGGCGCCGACCAGCGCGAAGGCGCCCATGAAGTCCGCGAACGACTCCTTGAGCCACAGATCGTCCCACCACTCCATGGTCACCAGGTCGCCGAACCACATATGGGCCATCTCGTGGAGGATGACGTTGGCCCGGTGCTCGTACGACGCCTGGGTGACCTTGCCGCGGAAGACGAACTCCTCGCGGAAGGTCACGCACCCCGGGTTCTCCATCGCCCCGATGTTGTACTCGGGCACAAACGCCTGGTCGTACTTGCCGAACGGATACGGGTAGTCGAAGCGGTCGTGGAAGAAGTCCAGGCCCTGCTTGGTGACGGTGAAGATGTCGTCCGCGTCGAAGTGCTTGGCCAGGCCCGCGCGGCACAGCGCGCCCAGCGGGATCTCCAGGACCGTGCCGTCGGGCAGGGTGCGCCGGTAGGTGTCGGTCTCGTAGTGGTACGGGCCCGCGACGACCGCCGTGATGTACGTGGAGATGGGCAGCGTCGGGGTGAAGTGGGTGGTGGTGCCCGAGCCACCGGAGGCGGCCGGCTCGCGGCGGTCCGCCGTGCCGTTGCTGAGTACGGTCCAGTGGCCGGGCGCGGTCACCGCGAAGGTGAACGGGGCCTTCAGATCCGGCTGTTCGAAGGTGGTGAAGACCCGGCGGGCGTCGGCCGGCTCGTACTGGGTGTAGAGGTAGACCTCGCCGTCCTCGGGGTCGGCGAAGTGGTGCAGCCCCTCGCCGGTCCGGCTGTACGCGCACCGCGCGTCGACGATCAGCTCGTTCTCGGCGGCGAGCCCGTCCAGCGCGATCCGGGCCCCGTCGAAGACGGCCGCCGGGTCCAGCTCCCGTCCATTGAGGGTCACCGAGGTCACCGAGGGTGCCACCAGATCGGCGAAGGTCGAGGCGCCCGGCTCGGCGCAGCGGAACCGTACGGTGGTGGTGGAACGGAACGTGCGCGGCCCGGGGCCGGTGTGCGGCTCGACCGCCGACCGCACATCGAGCGCCACGTCATAGGCGTCCACGGTCAGCAGCCTCGCCCGCTCCCGGGCCTCGTCACGGGTCAGGTTCTCACCAGGCACGACGCGGGCTCCCTCGATGTCGTCTCGAATGTCGGACAGCGCGCATCATGTCACGCCGCACTCCCCGGGGGAATCGGGGAATGGCGCCCGATCGTGCTCGTGTTGGGGTGAGGGAGAGGCCCGATACCCGTACGCGTTTCGTATGCGCTCGCAAGAGGAGACACCGTGACCGAGACCGCCAAGACTCCTGCCGATTTCTGGTTCGATCCGCTCTGCCCCTGGGCATGGATGACCTCGCGCTGGATGCTCGAGGTGGAGAAGGTCCGCCCGGTCGAGGTGCGTTGGCATGTGATGAGCCTGGCCGTGCTGAACGAACCCAAGCTGGACGAGCTGCCCGAGGAGTACCGCGAGCTGCTGAAGACCGCCTGGGGGCCGGTGCGGGTGTGCATCGCCGCCGAGCGGAAGCACGGCAGCGAGGTGCTCGGCCCGCTCTATACCGCCCTCGGCACCCGCTTCCACAACCAGGGCCTGGAGAAGAACCGCGAGACGCTCGTGGCCGCCCTGGAGGAGGCCGGGCTGCCCGCCGACCTCGCGGACGCCGCCGATTCCGACGCCTATGACACCGAGCTGCGCGCCTCCCACAAGGAGGGCATCGACCTGGTCGGCCAGGACGTGGGCACTCCCGTGATCGCCGTACCGGGTCCGGAGGGCGAGCGGATCGCCTTCTTCGGCCCGGTGGTGACCCCCGCCCCCAAGGGCGAGGACGCGGCGAAGCTGTGGGACGGCACCCTGCTGGTCGCCTCGATACCCGGCTTCTACGAGATCAAGCGCACGCGCACGGTCGGCCCGATCTTCGACTGACCCCTTCCGGAACCGCTCCCTTCCGGAGCCGTCCGGACGGCGGGGCCCCCGCGCGAGTCGACCGCGCGGGGGCCCCTTTTTTCCGCCTGCCCGGTGTTCGGTGAGAAGACGATCACGCAAGCAGGAGGTCCGTTACGGCGCGAGCAGCAGGTTGTTCGCGCGCTCCTTGGCGGCCGTGTAGCGGCGCGCCACGTCCTGCCAGTCGACGACCTTCCACATGGCCTCGATGAAGTCCACCTTCTGGTTCTTGTACTGGAGGTAGAAGGCGTGCTCCCAGGCGTCGAAGACCAGGATCGGCACCGAGCCCTGGCCGACGTTCCCCTGGTGGTCGTAGACCTGCTCGACGATCAGCCGCCCGCTCACCGGCTCGTAGGCGAGCACACCCCAGCCGGAGCCCTGGGTGGTCGCGGACGCCTTGGAGAGCTGGGCCTTGAACGCCTTGAAGGACCCGAAGTGCTCGGTGATGGCGTCGGCCAGCTCGCCCACGCCGTCCTTCTCCAGCGGCTCGCCGCCACCGTCACCGGTCATGTTGTGCCAGTAGATGCTGTGCAGGATGTGGCCCGACAGATGGAAGGCCAGGTTCTTCTCCAGGCCGTTGATCGAGCCCCACTGGTCCTTGTCCCGCGCCTCCGAAAGCTGCTCCAGCGTGTCGTTCGCGCCCTTGACGTACGCGGCGTGGTGCTTGTCGTGGTGCAGCTTGATGATCTCGGGGCTGATGACCGGGGCCAGCGCCGAGTAGTCGTACGGAAGTTCAGGAAGTGTGTAGATGGCCATGCGAAGCCCTCCGGGACCGGCTTAATGCAATCAACTTGCAACTGCATGCTAACAGCAAGAAGGTTTTCCGCCGGCCGGAACAGGGCGACCGGGCCCAAAGACGGAGGCGGGGTGGGTCCCCGGACCGGGGACCCACCCCGCCTCCGAGCGGGACGTACGAGGTCAGGCCTTGTGGGCCACCGACTGCTGGCGGGCGTAGCCGATGATCGCCAACGTCACCGTCAGCCCGGCCGTGGCGTACAGCTGGCTGCGGGTGTCGGGCTCGCGCAGCATCAGCAGCAGCACGCCGATCGTCGCGGCCAGCGTGACCCAGGTGAGGTAGGGGAACAGCCACATCTTGACCACCAGCTTCTCCGGCGCCTCGCGCTGGAGCCTGCTGCGCATCCGCAGCTGGGCGATGGCGATGAAGGCCCACACCACCAGCACCGCGGCGCCGACCATGTTGAGCAGCCACTTGAAGATGGTGTCCGGCCACCAGTAGCTCAGCAGCACCGCGACGAAGCCGAAGAAGGACGAGGCGAGCACGGTGGGCCGGGGGACACCGCCGCTGACCTTGCCCAGGAAGGCCGGGCCCTCACCGCGGGCGATCAGCGAGTACGACATCCGGGAGGCGCCGTAGATGTTGGCGTTCATCGCGGAGAGCAGGGCGACCAGCACGATGACGTTCATGATGTTGCCGGCCGCGGGGATGTCGAGGTGGTCCAGGACCGCCACATAGGGGCCGTCGGCCACGATCGCCTTGTCGTCCCACGGGATCAGCGTGACGACCACCAGCATGGAGCCGACGTAGAAGAGGGCGATCCGCCACATCGCGGTGCGCACGGCCCCGGCGACGCTCTTGACGGGGTTCTCGGACTCGGCCGCGGCGATGGTCACCGTCTCCAGACCGCCGTAGGCGAACACCGAGGCGAGCAGACCCACCACCAGGCCGTCCATACCGTTGGGCAGGAAGCCGCCGTCGCCGGAGAGGTTGGAGCCGCCCGGGGCGTCGGTACCCGGGAGCACTCCGACGATCGCCAGGACGCCCAGGACCAGGAAGAGGGTGATCGCGGCGATCTTCAGCGCGGCGAACCAGAACTCGAACTCACCGAAGTTGCTGACCGCCGCCAGGTTGGTGCCGCAGAAGACCGCCATGAACAGGGCGACCCACATCCAGGAGTCGGTGCTCGGGAACCACTGGACCATGATTCCGGCGGCGCCGATCGCCTCGGCCGCGATGCCCACGCACAGCAGCACCCAGAACATCCAGCCCGCGGTGAACCCCGCCCACGGCCCGAGTGCCCGCTCCGCGTGCACCGAGAAGGAGCCTGAGGCCGGGTTGGCGGCCGACATCTCGCCCAGCATCCGCATCACCAGCATCACCAGCAGCCCTGACAGGGCGTAGGCCAGCACGATGGAGGGGCCGGCGGCGGCGATTCCGGCACCGGAGCCGACGAACAGGCCCGCTCCGATCACCCCACCGAGGGCGATCATCGACAGATGGCGCTGCTTCAGGCCGTGCGCGAGCGCGGGCGAGGCGGGTGTGCCCGCGCCGCTTGCCTCCATGTCGCGCTGTGGCGCGGAGGACGCAGGTGTCCGATTCATGTGCTCTTCTCTGTCCCTTGGTGGGGGGCGGATGCATGCAAAACGAGCTCAGTGTGAGGGGTGTGTCCGGTGAGGACAACACTGCGAGCAGGATTGTCTGGATATCGGACACCGTGGTGACGCTCCGTATCACGGCGATATGCCAGAAGCCGCCAAGCGCGCGGTCCGCCCTTTGTGGTCAACCGACGGTGATCGGGACGGCCGCGCCGGGTTAGCGTCGCCCTATTGTTCACCACCGCTGTCCAAACCCCTCACCTGGGAGTTTCGTTGATGAGCACCGCCTCGCCCGCCGCCTCGACCGGTACGGTCCTCGCGGACGTGGTCTTCCCCGCCCGCTCGGCCCGCTCGGCCGGTCTCCCCGACCGGCGCGCCGTGGCCCGTGACACCGCGCTGGTGCTCGGCGGCGCCGCGCTCACCGGGCTGGCCGCCCAGCTGTCGGTGCCGGTCCCCGGCTCGCCGGTGCCGGTGACCGGGCAGACCTTCGCCGCCCTGCTGGTGGGCGCCTCGCTGGGGGCCGGACGCGGGTTCGCGTCCCTGCTGCTGTACGCCCTGGTGGGCATGGCGGGCATGCCGTGGTTCGCCGAGGGCGGCTCCGGCGCCGCCGCCCCGTCCTTCGGCTATGTGCTGGGCATGCTGCTCGCCGCGACCGTGGTGGGCGCCCTGGCCCGCCGCGGCGGCGACCGCGGGGCGCTGCGCACCGCGGGCACCATGGCGGTCGGCTCCGCGATCATCTACGCGGTGGGTGTTCCCTACCTGGCGCTGGCCGCCGACATCTCGCTCTCCCAGGCGGTCGCCGCCGGGCTGACCCCGTTCCTCATCGGGGACGCCCTGAAGGCGGCGCTTGCGATGGGCGCGCTGCCCGCCGCCTGGAAGCTGGCCGGCCGCCGCGGCTGAGCCGCGTACGGGGCCGGGGCCCGCACCATTCGCTGGTGCGGGCCCCGGCCCGTGTGGCGTGCTCGTAGGCACCCGAGGTCCCGGCGAGGCGGTTACGGGGCCACGGACTCCTTGGCGCGGGTCTCGGTGGCCGCCACCTGCCGCGGCGGCGACAGCTTGTCGCGGACCAGGGCGAAGACCACCACCACAGCGGCCACCAGGGTGGAGAGGATGACCTGCTCGCGCCCGTCCTTGTCGGTGAGCATGTAGACCAGCACGAACGAGATCATCGCGATGGTCGCCCAGGTCAGGTACGGGAACAGCCACATCCGGACGATCAGCTTCTCCGGGTTCTCGCGCAGGATGATCCCGCGCATCCGCAGCTGGGTGAAGCAGATGACCAGCCAGACGAAGAGCGCGACGGCACCCGAGGAGTTCAGCAGGAAGTCGAAGACGGTGTCCGGCCACTGGTAGTTGAACCAGACGGCGACGAAGCCGAAGACGACCGAGCCGAGGATCGCCGCCTGCGGCACGCCGCGCGGGTTGGTCTTGCCGAAGGCGACCGGGGCGTCACCGCGCTGGCCCAGGGAGAAGGCCATCCGGGAGGCGGTGTAGAGGCCGGAGTTCAGGCAGGAGAGCACGGCGGTCAGCACGATGACGTTCATGACCTGGCCGGCGTGCGGGATGCCGATGGAGTCCAGCGAGGCGACGTAGGAGCCCTTGTCGGCGATCGCCTTGGAGTCCCAGGGCAGCAGGGTGACCACCACGAAGATCGAGCCCAGGTAGAAGACCGCGATACGCCAGATCACGCTGTTGGTGGCCTTGGAGACGGCCCGCTGCGGGTCCTCGGACTCACCGGCGGCCAGGGTGACGATCTCACTGCCCATGAAGGAGAAGACGACCAGCAGCACACCGGTGAGGATCGCTCCCGGTCCGTTCGGCAGGAAGCCTCCGTGGTCGGTCAGATGGGCCACGCCCGCGCCCGGGTTGTCCGAGCCCGGCAGCACGCCGAAGACGGCGAGCCCGCCGATCACGATGAAGGCGGCGATGGCGACGACCTTGATGCCCGCGAACCAGAACTCGAACTCACCGTAGGAGCCGACCGAGACCAGGTTGGTGGCGGTGAGCACGGTCATCACGAGCAGCGCCCAGGCCCACTGCGGTACGGACGGTACCCAGCCCTCGAGGATCACCGCGCCCGCGGTCGCCTCCACGGCCAGCACCACGACCCAGAAGAACCAGTACAGCCAGCCGATGGAGAAGCCCGCCCAGCGGCCGAGCGCCCGGTCCGCGTAGGCGGAGAAGGAACCGGAGGTGGGGTTGGCCGCGGCCATCTCGCCGAGCATCCGCATCACCAGGACGACCATCAGGCCGACCAGGGCGTACGAGATCAGAATGCCGGGTCCCGCCTTGGCGATGCCCGCGCTGGAGCCCACGAAGAGGCCGGCGCCGATCACTCCGCCGATGGCGATCATCGACAGATGTCGGTTCTTGAGCCCGGCCTTCAGGCTGTCGGTGGAGCCGGGGCCGGAGTCGCCGTGGGGCCTCTGCTGCTCCGGGGGGATCGCAGGTTGTGCGCTCATGGGCTCGAATGTCCTTTGCTCTCGGGTTACGAGCGACGCCAGTGAATCTCAGGAAGACGGTTTGATGAACCTTTGATTCCAGATTGTTACTTGAGGTTTTCATGAGGTTCGTTGGTGATCCCGAGACTTCAGCCGCTCGCCTACCCGGCCGGGCAGGGGTGACACGGGCGTGTCACACTCAGGACATGCGCGTGTACCTCGGTTCCGACCATGCCGGTTACGACCTCAAGAACCACCTCGTGGAGTGGCTCAGGGCGGGCGGGCACGAGCCCGTCGACTGCGGCCCGCACCTCTACGACGCCCAGGACGACTACCCGCCGTTCTGTCTGCGTGCGGCGGAGCGGACCGCCGCCGACCCGGACAGCCTGGGCATCGTCATCGGTGGATCCGGCAATGGTGAGCAGATCGCCGCCAACAAGGTCAAGGGGGTCAGGGCCGCCCTCGCGTGGAGTGAGCAGACTGCCGCGCTCGGTCGCGAGCACAACAACGCCAATGTGATCAGCGTGGGTGCCCGTATGCACACGGAAGAAGAGGCGACCAAGTTCGTCGAAGTCTTCCTGAACACCCCGTACTCGGGTGAGGA
Source organism: Streptomyces sp. NA02950 (assembly GCF_013364155.1). Lineage (NCBI taxonomy): Bacteria > Bacillati > Actinomycetota > Actinomycetes > Kitasatosporales > Streptomycetaceae > Streptomyces > Streptomyces sp. NA02950. Next base: position 6,204,689 of record NZ_CP054916.1, read on the forward strand.
GCGTCACACCCGCCGGATCGAGATGCTCTCCGTCTACGAGACCACCGGCGAGCTGCCCCCGATCCCGGCCCACCACCCCGACCACGGCTGATGCCCGAGGGGCACACCATCCACCGGCTGGCCGCCGACCACCTCGAGCGGTTCGGCGGCCGGCCCGTCCGGGCCCGGAGCCCCCAGGGCAAGTTCGCCGACGGCGCCGCCCTGATCGACGGCCAGCCGCTGCACCAGGCCGAGGCCCACGGCAAACACCTCTTCCTGGACTTCGCCGCCACCGGCTGGGTCCATGTGCATCTCGGCCTGTTCGGGAAGTACGGCTTCGGCCCGGCCCCCGCCCCGCCGCCCACCGACACCGTCCGGCTGCGGCTGGAAAACGCCGAGGGGTACGCGGATCTGCGCGGCCCGACCGCCTGCGCGCTGATCACCGAGGGCGAGAAGCGGGCGCTGCACGACCGGCTCGGCCCCGATCCGCTGCGCCCGGAGGACGACGGCGAGCGCGCCTGGGACCGGATCTCGCGCAGCCGGGTCAGCGTCGCCGCCCTGCTGCTGGACCAGAAGATCGTCTCCGGGGTGGGCAATGTGTACCGCGCCGAGGTGCTGTTCCGGCACGGCATCGATCCGTACCGCCCCGGCCGCGGCCTCACCCGTGCCGAATGGGACGCGATCTGGGCGGATCTGGCCGAGTTGATGCGCGAGGGCGTACGGAACAACCGGATCGACACCGTCCGGCCCGAGCACACCCCCGAGGCCATGGGCCGCCCGCCGCGCGTGGACGACCACGGCGGCGAGGTGTACGTCTACCGCCGCGCCGGGCAGCCCTGCCACATCTGTGGCGGCGAGGTCCGCACCGCCGACCTCGCCGCCCGCAATCTCTTCTGGTGCCCCGGCTGTCAGCGGGCCTGAGCGCCCCGCTGACAGCCTCAGAAGCCGTGGGGGAGCCAGGGCGCCCGGGTGCCCAGGAAGGCGGCCGACGCCGCCCCCAGCGCCCCCTCGCTGACCTCCCGCACCCGGCCCGCGCCCGCCAGGGCGTCCAGCGACACCCCGCCGAGGTACGCAGCGCCCAACTCCCGTACGCCGAGCCGGAGATCGGGAGCATCCGAAGTGCGGGCGCAGGAGGCGCCCTTGGCATCGCCGGTCAGCCGCCAGCGCCCCTCGTTCCAGGGGCAGAAGGGGTCGGTGACCTCCAGCACCACATCCAGCGGTGCGGTGTACGCCCGCGCCTCCAGCGCCGCGCCCACCTCCACCAGCCGTACGTGCAGCGAGTCCCGCAGCCGTACCTGGCACCGCCGGATGTCCGAGACCAGGTGCTGCCACGGATCGTCGACCGGACGGCCGCCGGTGCGGATGGCCGAGGTCAGGTCGATCTCGAACAGGAAGCGCCACAGCGCCGCGTGGGACGCCGGGTCCAGGGCCTCCAGATCGCGCAGCACGATCGCGCCCTTGGGTCCGGCCAGATCCCAGTCCGGCTTGATCGCGAACCGTGCGTACCCGGTGACCTCGCCGCCCGACTCGGCCAGCACACAGCGCAGCGGGGACGCCCCGTCGCGCTCACCGGGCGGGTCGAGCACCGGCAGCCGTTCCCAGCCCGGGAGACGCTCCAGCATGCCCGGCCGGGTGGGCACCAGACGGGCGTAGACGGCCTCGCAGCGCTCGACCCCGTCGGCCGGGGCCACCTCGCGCAGGGTCACCTGGTCGGTCCCCGCGGGGACGGACAGCCGCACCCGGCCGGTGTCGATCTCCGCGTACGCGCTCTGGGTGGCGATGCCGTAGCCGAACCGGCCGTAGATGTCCGGTTCCGACGCGGTCAGCACCGCCAGCGGCTCGCCCGCCGCGCGGATGTCGTCCAGCTGGCGTCTCATCATGGAGCGCAGTACCCCGCGCCGCCGGTGGGTCGCCTGCACGCTGACCATGGTCACACCGGGCGCGGCCACCGACGCCCCGCCGGGGACCGTCATCCGGAAGCTGAACAGACCCGCCGTGCCGACGATCTCCTCGCCGTCCCACACCCCGATCGAACGCTCGCATTCGGTCAACTCCCGCCAGAGACCGGATTCCTCGGGAGCCTCGGGCACACCGCCGAATGCGAGTACCAGCTTTCCGTACCAATCATCCCAAACCGCAGGATCGAGCACGCGCAGCGCAGTCGTCATATACCCATCCCTAGCAGCAGTTTCTCGTACACGCGAACGAATTTCGCTTACGATTGCCCCCCTGCGCGGGTGGTTCGACGCGCCACGAATCGACGCACGTCCAAACGGGTGGGTAGGGTCCCGGTGCAATGAGAGGCGGCGTGGACACTCCGATGGCCCGGATGCGCAAAGCACTGCACCGGGCTCGCACCGGCGTGCGCAAAGCCGGAGTGGACTACTTCCGTGGTGAGGGCTCCGACCGGCTCGCCCTGGCCATGCTGCTCCTCGGCGTCCCCGCCATCGCCTGCGGCACCATCGCCCAGCCCGACTGGTGCGCCCCCGCCGCCCTCGTCCTGCCCATCGTCGCGGGCGGTCTGCTGCTGCGCCCCGCCAGCCTGCTCGCCCTCTACGCGGCCGCCGCCACCGCCCTGATCGTGGAGTCCGCGGTCCTCGGCCCCTACACCGAGGAGGACGCCTCCTCCCGGGTCACCCCCGGCACCATCCTGGTCGTCGCCGCCGTCGGCTTCTTCGGCCTGCTGATCGCCCAGTTCCGCAGCCGGGTCGGGGTGCCCTGGCGACGCGGCGGCACCATGCTGTTCGACCTGCGCGAGCGCATCCGCGTGCAGAGCAAACTGCCCGGCCTGCCGCGCGGCTGGCACCGCGAGATGGCGCTGCGCCCGGCCGGCGGGCAGTCCTTCTCCGGCGACTTCGTGGTGGCCGCCCGCACCGGCGGCGGCCGCACCCTCGAGGTCGTCCTCACCGACGTCTCCGGCAAGGGCATGGACGCGGCCTCCCGCGCCCTGCTGCTCTCCGGCGCCTTCGGCGGACTCCTCGGCTCCCTGCCGCCGCACGGCTTCCTCCCCGCCGCCAACGGCTATCTCCTCCGCCAGGACTGGGACGAGGGCTTCGCGACCTCCGTCCACCTCGTCCTGGACCTCGACAGCGGCGACTTCGAACTCTTCTCCGCCGGACACCTCCCCGCCCTGCAACTCAGCGCGGGCACCGGCCGATGGGAGGAGAAGGCCGCCGACGGCCCGCTCCTCGGCGTCTACGACGGCGCCCAGTTCGACCCCATCAAGGGCACCCTCCGCCCCGGCGACGTCCTGATGCTCTTCACCGACGGCCTCGTGGAGACCGCCGACCGCGACATCAGCGAGGGCATCGACCACCTCACCGGCGAGGCCGACCGCCATGTCTCCTCCGGCTTCCACGGCGCCGCCTGGCATTTGATCGAGACCGTGGCCAAGGACGTCAACGACGACCGCGCGCTGCTGCTGATCTGCCGCGAGTAGGACGGCCCCCCTGGTCACCGGGGGTTGGCCCCACCTCGCGGACGCCGGAAACCGCCAGGGCCGCGGCACCTGACCGATCCGTACGTTCGATACGTTCGAGGGGAATCGGGCGAACTCCTCGGAAGGGCGCAGACCGCGAAGAGGGCCGGAGCCATCCGGCTCCGGCCCGTCTCTGCGTGTCCTGCGTTCCCGCGTGGGTGTGGTCAGGCCGCCGTCGTGGTGCGGTTGCGGGCCTGCTCGGCGGGGTCCTTCTTGAAGGCCCACGCCATCTTCGGCTCCATCGCGAAGCGGAAGGCACGCTGGACCGGAGGTGTGCAGAGCACGGTGACCACGGTGCCCGCGATGATCGTGACCGTGATCTCGCCCAGCGGCTTGTGCAGCCACTCGTACTCGTCGAACCAGCCCCAGAAGCGGGAGCCCTTCGCGAGGAAGCCGTGCAGCAGATAGCCGTACAGCGTTCCGGCGCCCAGCGCGGTGAACCACATATGGCGCCGCGGCACCCAGGCGAAGAAGCAGCTGACCAGCACGACCGAGCAGCCGAAGAGGGCGAGGGTCATCACCGGTCCGGTCCACGGCGGAGCGCCGAGCTCCTGGACGCTGTCGCGGTGGTAGAACCAGGCCGAGTTCATCCGCGGCGCCGCCCAGTAGGCGAACACCAGGGCGCACAGACCGATCGGCAGCGACAGCCAGCGCACCGAGCGCCGCCGGACCATCTGGAAGTGCTCGGGCTTCATGCACAGGCCCATCACGAAGAAGGGCAGGAACTGGAGCAGCCGCTGGAGGTCGAGGTCATCACCGATGTCGGGGGAGACCGACGCGAGCGTGGCGATCGCCAGGGAGAGCGGGACCGGCCAGCGCACCAGCTTCCAGATGGGGGTCGACAGCCGCCAGACGAAGAGCGCGACCAGGAACCAGGTGAGGTACCAGGGGTCCAGCAGGCTGAAGTCGTAGGTCGGGTCGTCGTCGGCCCAGCGCTTGAAGAAGGTGTACGCCACCTCGAAGATCACGTAGGGCACGGCGATCCCGGTGATGAGCCGCTTGAGCCGGTCCGGCCGCATGTCGAAACTGCGCGAGAAGTAGCCGGAGATCACGATGAAGGCCGGCATGTGGAAGGTGTACACCGTCATGTACAGCGCTTCCGCCGTGCGGCTGTAATCGGTGAGCGGTTCCCAGGAGTGGGCCATCGCGACGAACACGATCGCCAGGTACTTCGCGTTGTCGAAGAACGCGTCGCGCTGCTTCGGCTTCTGCCCGGCCGGGGCGCTCGGGGCGGGCGGGGCCGCCCGGTGTCCCGCTTCGTTCTCCCGCGAGGGGGAGGAAGTGGGCGCCGCCTCCTGGGCCGGGGGGAGGGGAGCCCGCTGATGGCCGTGCGGGCGCAGGGAGTTGGTCACAGGCCCTCCCACCAGGAACTGGGGGGAACCGTCCGGGACCTCACTGCGCGAGGGGGAGTCATGGCAGCGTGGAACATCTGAGGCACGATAGCGCCGAAACCTGTATTCCGTAAAACCTCGTTCACTTCTTTGTGGCTAATACCTTCCATGCCTCGGTCGTCGGTCTTCCGCGATCAAGTCGACAAAGCGATCCGAGTGCACGATTTCGTGGGCCATGCTGTCCGTTCTGTCATGCTTCATACCCCTTAAATGGGGCATATGCCCCGCAGGAGGCTCTGGCGGAATGTCTGATTCATTGATGTTTTGTCACCCTCCCGAGCGACCGCCAGAAGAATTCCGAATTGATCGCTCAAGTCATTGAGTTGGCTATCGGATGGGCTCTGAAATTGATGTTCGGGTGGTTCCTCGAATTGTGGGCGGCATCACCCCTGCCCGCTTGTGTGATGGATTACCGGACGGGTACCGGAGAGGCGGGTGAGCCGCGGGCCGTCCGGCCGACGGCCACTTCACCCCACTGCTGTGGCGGGGTAGTTGGTGGCACGATGGTGACCGCGGGGGTGTGCGGGGTCGCGTGCTTCCGGGGCCGGTGAGACATGGGCGACCGAGGGTGCGTGATCAGCTGTGGTCATTTCTCTGTCATTGGTGGTGCTGGTCGGCATCGTCCTGGTGCTGATGATCCGCAATGGCTCGATCAAGTGGGGCCCGGGCCTCGTCGCGATGCTCTTCGGCTTCCTGCTCGCCTCTTCGGACCTCGCACCGGACATCCAGGACTTCCTCGACTCGGTCGCGAACGCCATCAGTGACATTGATGTCTGACCCGCCGGTCTCGCGTAACGCACAACGGCCCGGTCCGGAAGAGATGTCCGGAACCGGGCCGAGGGCCGTGGAGCGGGCGACGGGAATCGAACCCGCGTAGCCAGTTTGGAAGACTGGGGCTCTACCATTGAGCTACGCCCGCGCGCGCCGCGTCCGCCCGGTCCACCGGGACGGCAGCGTCCGGGATCGATCGCCCGGAGCGCGGCACGGCATGCATCGTAGCGGGTTCCGGCGCTCTCCCGCACACCCTTGCCCACCAGTCGAATAACCGGCAGCCGGGGCGTCCGCGGCCATGTACCCTACGTGTCGCACCGACGGGGTGTGGCGCAGCTTGGTAGCGCGTCCGCTTTGGGAGCGGAAGGTCGTCGGTTCGAATCCGGCCACCCCGACCATCACCGGCGACAAGATCGCGTTGTGGGGCGCGTCAGCCGTGCGGTTACTATGCAAGCTGCGCGTCTGTGTCTTTCTCTCTACCGGGCGCGATCGGCTGCGGACGCAACAGCGCAAGCAGCAGAACACCACACGTCAGCCCCAAGGAGACCGAACCGTGAAGAGCGCCGTGGAGAACCTGAACCCGACCCGGGTTCGGCTCACTGTCGAGGTGCCCTTCGAGGAGCTCAAGCCCAGCCTCGACGCGGCGTACAAGAAGATCAACCAGCAGGTCACGGTGCCTGGGTTCCGCAAGGGCAAGATCCCGGCCCGCGTTATCGACCAGCGGTTCGGCCGCGGCGCGGTGCTGGAGGAGGCCGTCAACGACGCGCTCCCGAAGTTCTACACCGAAGCGGTCAACGAGGGTGAGCTCAACCCGCTGGGCCAGCCCGAGGTCGACATCACCGAGCTCAAGGACAACGAGCTGCTGGCCTTCACGGCCGAGGTCGACATCCGTCCGTCGATCGAGATCCCGGACTACTCGGGCATCGAGGTCACCGTGGACTCCGTCGAGGTGTCCGACGAGGACATCGACGCCTCGGTCGAGCAGCTGCGCGACCGCTTCGCCACCACCACCGCCGCCGTCGAGCGGCCCGCGGCCGAGGGCGACGTCGTGGTCATCGACCTCGAGGCCAAGGTCGACGGCGAGGTCCTGGAGGACGGTGTCGCCCAGGGCGTCACCTACACCATCGGCTCCGGTGAGCTGCTGGACGGCATCGACGAGGCCGTGACCGGCCTGGAGGCCGGTGGCTCCGCCACCTTCACCTCCGAGCTCAAGGGCGGCTCCGCCCAGGGCAAGGAGGCCGAGGTCTCGGTCCAGGTCTCCGAGGTCAAGGCCCGTGAGCTGCCCGAGCTGGACGACGACTTCGCTCAGCTGGCCAGCGAGTTCGACACCCTCGAGGAGCTGCGCGCCGACAGCCGCAAGCGACTGGCGCAGACCAAGAAGTTCGAGCAGGCCACCCAGGCCCAGGAGAAGGTGCTGGACGCCCTCCTGGAGCTGGTCGAGGTCCCGATCCCCGAGAAGCTGCTCGAGGACGAGATCAACACCCGCAAGCACAACCTGGAGCACCACCAGCTCGGCCAGATGGGCCTGAACCTGGACTCCTACCTCGAGATGCAGGGCAAGACCGCCGAGGAGTTCGACGCCGAGCTCAGGGAGCAGGCCGAGAAGGGCATCCGCACCCAGTTCGTCCTGGACGAGCTGGTCAACAAGGAGCAGCTGTCGGTCGGCCAGGAGGAGCTCACCGAGCACCTGATGCGCCGTGCGCAGTCCTCCGGGATGAGCCCCGACCAGTTCGCGCAGGCCGTCGTCGAGGGCGGCCAGGTGCCGATGCTCGTCGGTGAGGTCGCCCGCGGCAAGGCGCTGGCCGTGGTGGTCGAGGCCGCCAAGGTCGTCGACGACAAGGGCGAGACCGTCGACCTGGACGACGAGGACGAGACCGGCGAGACCGTCGAGGCCACCGCCGGGGAGTCCGCTGAGGAGTCCACCGAGGCCGCCGAGGCGTCGGCCGACGACACCCCGGCCGAGGGCGACAAGCAGGACAAGGCCGAGAGCTGACCCTCGCCCGCCCCGCAGCCCGTACGAACGGGCCCGAACGTATGCACACGTCCGGGCCCGTTCGTGTTCCGCGAAGCGGCACTCCGGTGGCCGCCCGGCGGTGGGACATGCGCTCAGAGCGAACAGTTCCTGATGCGGGATGGCGCCCGCCGACCAGCGCGTTAGGGTCCGTAGATACGAGGGCAGGGGAGTCTCACAAGCCCGCCGGGGCGCACCGGCGGCCATGTCCCCCGCGCCCAGACGAAGACGCTGAGACGGCCAGTCGCCGTCAGAGACGAGCAGGTGGATACGTGACGAATACGATGCCTTCCGCCGCCGGCGAGCCGACCATCGGTGGCCTCGGCGACCAGGTCTACAACCGGCTGCTCGGCGAGCGGATCATCTTCCTCGGCCAGCCGGTCGACGACGACATCGCGAACAAGATCACGGCGCAGCTGCTCCTGCTGGCAGCCGACCCGGACAAGGACATTTACCTCTACATCAACTCTCCGGGCGGCTCGATCTCGGCCGGCATGGCGATCTACGACACCATGCAGTACATCCAGAACGACGTGGTCACCATCGCCATGGGCCTCGCCGCCTCGATGGGCCAGTTCCTGCTGAGTGCGGGGACCCCGGGCAAGCGGTTCGCGCTGCCGAACGCCGAGATCCTGATCCACCAGCCCTCCGCTGGTCTGGCGGGTTCGGCCTCGGACATCAAGATCCACGCGGAGCGGCTGCTGCACACCAAGAAGCGCATGGCGGAGCTGACCGCCTTCCACACCGGCCAGACCGTGGAGCAGATCACCCGCGACTCGGACCGTGACCGCTGGTTCTCCGCCGAGGAGGCCAAGGAGTACGGCCTGGTCGACGACGTCATGCTGTCCGCCTCGAGCGTTCCGGGCGGGGGCGGCACTGGGGCCTGAGTCCCGCCGTCCCGTAGCCGACCTCCAGCCCTCAGATCGCCACAGGATGGTGAAGACCCAGATGAACAACTTTCCCGGCAGCGGCATCTACGACCGCCCGATGGCCGAATCCCGCTATGTCGTGCCGCGCTTCGTCGAGCGCACCTCCCAGGGCATCCGCGAGTACGACCCGTACGCCAAGCTCTTCGAGGAGCGGGTGATCTTCCTGGGCGTGCAGATCGACGACGCCTCGGCCAATGACGTCATGGCGCAGCTGCTGTGCCTGGAGTCGATGGACCCGGACCGCGACATTTCGGTCTACATCAACTCGCCCGGCGGCTCGTTCACCGCGCTGACCGCCATCTACGACACGATGCAGTTCGTCAAGCCCGACATCCAGACGGTCTGCATGGGCCAGGCGGCCTCCGCCGCGGCCGTGCTGCTCGCCGCCGGCACCCCCGGCAAGCGTATGGCGCTGCCCAACGCCCGGATCCTGATCCACCAGCCCTACAGCGAGACCGGCCGCGGCCAGGTCTCCGACCTGGAGATCGCGGCCAACGAGATCCTGCGGATGCGCTCGCAGCTGGAGGAGATGCTGGCCAAGCACTCCACCACGCCGATCGAGAAGATCCGCGACGACATCGAGCGGGACAAGATCCTGACCGCCGAGGAGTCGCTGTCGTACGGTCTGATCGACCAGATCGTCTCGACCCGCAAGACCTCCGTCGGCCTCGGGTGACGGACCGGTGACATTGCCCCCCTCGGACCGAGTAGGTCCAAGGGGGGCCCGAACCGGGGGCCCGGCAAGGTACCGTCATAGAGGGCTGGGGCAGGTCCCCGGTAACAGAAGCAGAAAGCGCAGCGCAAGCACCCGGGTCCGCTGAGCAAAGCGGATCCAAGGCGAAGGGGAAGCACCTCGTGGCACGCATCGGTGACGGCGGCGACCTGCTCAAGTGCTCGTTCTGCGGGAAGAGCCAGAAGCAGGTGAAGAAGCTCATCGCGGGCCCGGGTGTGTACATCTGCGATGAATGCATCGACCTCTGCAACGAGATCATCGAGGAGGAGCTCGCCGAGACCTCCGAGGTGCGCTGGGAGGAACTCCCCAAGCCGCGAGAGATCTACGAGTTCCTCGAGGGCTATGTGGTCGGCCAGGAGGCCGCCAAGAAGGCGCTCTCCGTCGCCGTCTACAACCACTACAAGCGGGTGCAGGCGGGGGAGAACGGCGGCCACCGCGACGACGGCATCGAGTTGGCGAAGTCCAACATCCTGCTGCTCGGCCCCACCGGCTCCGGGAAGACCCTGCTGGCCCAGACCCTGGCCCGGATGCTCAACGTCCCCTTCGCCATCGCCGACGCCACCGCGCTCACCGAGGCGGGCTATGTCGGCGAGGACGTGGAGAACATCCTCCTGAAGCTGATCCAGGCCGCTGACTACGACGTCAAGAAGGCCGAGACGGGCATCATCTACATCGACGAGATCGACAAGGTGGCCCGTAAGAGCGAGAACCCCTCGATCACCCGTGATGTCTCCGGCGAGGGCGTCCAGCAGGCGCTGCTGAAGATCCTGGAGGGCACCACCGCCTCCGTTCCGCCGCAGGGCGGCCGGAAACACCCGCACCAGGAGTTCATCCAGATCGACACCACGAACGTGCTGTTCATCGTGGGCGGTGCGTTCGCCGGTCTGGAGAAGATCATCGAGTCGCGGGCCGGCGCCAAGGGCATCGGCTTCGGCGCCACCATCCGCTCCAAGCGCGAGATCGAGGCCAGCGACCAGTTCCAGGAGGTCATGCCGGAGGACCTGGTGAAGTTCGGGATGATCCCGGAGTTCATCGGCCGTCTCCCGGTCATCACCTCCGTCCACAACCTCGACCGCGAGGCGCTGCTCCAGATCCTGGTCGAGCCGCGGAACGCACTGGTCAAGCAGTATCAGCGGCTGTTCGAACTCGACGGTGTGGAGCTGGACTTCGACCGTCCCGCCCTCGAGGCCATCGCCGACCAGGCGATTCTGCGCGGCACCGGCGCGCGCGGACTGCGCGCCATCATCGAAGAGGTGCTGATGTCGGCGATGTACGAGGTGCCCTCCCGCAAGGACGTCGCCCGGGTCGTCATCACCGAGGAGGTCGTGCACTCCAACGTCAACCCGACCCTGGTCCCGCGCACCCGCGGCAGCGAGCCGGGCGAGCGCCACGAGAAGAGCGCCTGACACAGCCCCTCCTGGCGGCCTCACCGCCCCACAGCGCATACGAAGAGGGCCCCGGCTTCCCGGAGCCCTCTTCGTGTCTCGCGCGCGCCTGAGGGCGCCCCCGCGGCGCCTCAGGCCGGCTTGCGGGTGTCCTTGTAGATACCGGCGGTCACCTTGGCGAAGGCAGCCATGTCGGCGTCGGACACGCTCTCGCTCTCCCCGTCGACGTCCAGCACCATCGCGGCGTCGGTCTTCTCCGCCCAGGCGCAGGCCGGGGCGTAGAGACGGTCGTAGAGCTTGACGACCTCGCATTCGATGGCGGGGCCGTCCGCGCCGCCCGGCTGGAACCGCTTGCGCTTCTTCTCGACGCTCGGGGAGCTGTCGCCGCCCTTGAAGCTCTTGAACATCGAGTCCTGGACCTTCTTGGGGTCGCTGATCTCGCCGTACATACCGGAGAAGACCAGCCCCGAGTTCTCGTCGTCGGCCTGGGTGTAACGGGCCATGACCGAGGTCGCGCCCTCGGGCATGCTGTCCTGCACGGTCGTGCCCTCGTTCTTGAGGTCCGTCGTGCCCTTGTCCAGCTTGTAACCGCCGTCGTCGAGTTCCTTGGGGGTGACCAGCTTCATCGCCTTGGGCTTGTCCTCGCCGCCGGTGAGCACCACGGCTCCGGTGACGACCGCGCCCGCCACCACGAGCGCGGCGGCCGTAATGGCGATGATGGTGGTCTTGTTGCGGCCCCCGCCGGGCGCGGGTTGCCCCGGGTAGGGCGGCTGTCCGTAGGGTCCCGGCTGCTGGGGGAAGCCGTACCCTTGTTGGGGTGCCTGCGGCTGCTGGGGGTAGCCGTAGGACGGGGACTGGGCGTACGGGTTGGGCTCGGCGGACGGCTGCTGACCCCCGCCGTACGGATTGGGCTGACCGCCACCGAACGGTCCGGGCGGAGGACCGGGCGGCGGCGGTGGCTGGTTGTAGCTCATGGGTGCTGGGGATTCCCCTTCCGGTTCGCTTACTTGATTTCGACGCGCACGTCCTTGCGGACATTGGCGGTGATCTCGGCGGCCTCGCTCAGGGAGAGGCCGCGGCCGGAGAGCGCGGACGCCGTGTCGGAGACCACCACATAGACGACGGTGCTGTGGTCACCCCACATGCAGATCGGGATGGTGAAGGACTTGGCCCCACTGGTGGCGGCCGAACCCGGCGTGAACTTGGTGTTCTGGCACTTCATCACGGCCCCGTCGCCGAGTCCGCTCGGGGACTGCTCCTCCGGGCTGCCGACCAGTTCGGCCTTGCCGCCGTTGGAACCGACCGACGGGTCGTCCGTGGCCTCCTTGGCGATCTTCGCGAAGGCGCCGTCGACGACCGCCGCCGGGTCCTTCACCTCGCCCCAGACCCCCCTGTACTCAAGTGCCTTGAGCTGCATGCCCGACCCCGACTTGTAGCGGGCGCCGGCACCCTCCGGGTTGGTGACCCCGAAGGTGGCGAAGTCGCGCTTGTCGCTCTCGCTCAACTGGGCGCCGGACTGCCCGGGCTCCTTGGTGTAGTCCGTGGCCACCGTCTCGGGCGTGGTCAGCTTGTAGCGCTTGCCGTCGTCGGCGACCTTCGAGCTACCGCCCTTGCCGCCCTTGGCGTTGCCGCCGTCCTTGTCGTCGTCACCGCCGCCCATGAGCACGATGCCGCCGATCACCGCGGCCACCACGACCACCGCGCCGATGGCGATGGCTATGCCCTTCTTCTTGTTGCCGCCGGGGCCCGGACCCGGCTGGTACGGGCCCGGCATGCCCGGCTGCCCGTAGGGAGGCTGCTGGCCGTACGGCTGCTGGGGCTGGCCGTAGGGCGCGGCGGGCGGCTGCTGCGGGTAGCCGTAGCCCGGCTGCGGCTGGCCCTGTGGCTGCCCGTAGGGACCCGGCTGCTGGGGCTGCTGCCCGTAGCCGCCCTGCTGCGGGTAGCCGTAGCCGGGCTGGCCGGCCGCACCGCCCTGCCCGTAGGGACCCGGCTGCTGGGGCTGCTGGCCGTAGGGGCCCGGCTGGTTGTAGCTCATGTCAGTCCTTCGTTTGCACTTCGGTGTTGCTAGCTGTCTCGCGCGACGCGCGCGTCCTCACGCACCTTGGCCGTCACATCGGCGGCGTCCTTCAGGGACATGCTGTCGCCGAGAACCGCGGCAGCCGGGTCCGCCATCACCGTGACGCCCAGGGTGTTCTTATCGCCCCAGACGCACGCGGGTGCCTCCATGGATCCCTGTTGCGATGTGAACTTCATCGACTGGCACTTCAGGACGTCCCCGTCGAAGCCGTCCGGAGTGAACTCCTGGGCGTCGCCGTTGGCCTCGGCGGTGTTGTTGTCCCGCAGGGTCTTGACGATGACGGCCAGTACGAGGTCCGCGCCCCGTTCGGGGTCGGTGATCTCGCCCCAGACGCCGGTGAACTTCATCATCTTCTTGCCGGACGTCTGGTAGTCGGCCGCCACCAGATGGGGATCCTTGACGACCGGAATGCTCTGGAGGTCCTTTTTGCCCGCTGCCGACAGATCGTGGTCGTCGGTGCCCGCCCCCTGGCGCTGGTACTCCGCCGCGACCGTCTTCGGCGTCGTCAGCTTGTACGGACCGCTCTCCCCGCCGAACAGCGCGAAGGCCCCCGCCACCAGACCGCTCACGACCACCAGGGCCCCCACCGTGAGACCGATCGTCCGCCCCTTGCCCCGGCCGCCGGGGACGGGCGCCGGCGGCGGCCCGCCGTAGTAGCCCGCCCCCTGCTGCGGAGGCTGCGGAGGCTGTCCGTAGGGTCCCTGGGGCGGGGTGTACGGTCCCGGCGCGCCGTAGGGGCCCGGCTGGCCGTAGCCTCCCTGCGGAGGCCCGCCGAAGCCGGGCTGCTGGGCATACGGATTCGGCACAGGCGGCTGGCCGCCGCCGTACGGCCCTGGCTGACCCCCGTAGGGGCCGGGCTGCGGCGGCGGCTGCTGGTAGCTCATCGTGCCTCTCTCCTTGATGCGCATGACAGGTGCGGAACATCCTTCCCGACGCGCTGCCGTGGCTCGGCGGCGGGGCCACAACGGGTTCGTAACGGAGTGCCCCCGCCCTTTAGACTGCGGTCGTGACCGAGAACTCTTCGCAGCGCCCCGACAGCGGGCCGAACAGCCACCCCGAACTGCCGACCCAGTACGCGCCGGCCGATGTAGAGGGGCAGTTGTACGAGCGCTGGGTAGAGCGTGGTTATTTCGAGGCCGGCACGAAGAGCGACAAAGAGCCCTACACCATCGTCATTCCGCCGCCGAACGTGACCGGATCGCTCCACCTCGGTCATGCCTTCGAACACACCCTCATCGATGCGCTCACCCGGCGCAAGCGAATGCAGGGATACGAGACGCTGTGGCAGCCCGGCATGGACCACGCCGGTATCGCCACGCAGAACGTGGTCGAGCGCGAGCTGGCCAAGGAGGGCGTCTCCCGCCACGACCTGGGCCGTGAGGCGTTCGTCGAGCGGGTGTGGCGCTGGAAGGGCGAGTCCGGCGGGCAGATCTCCGGCCAGATGCGGCGCCTGGGCGACGGCGTCGCCTGGAACCGCGAGCGCTTCACGATGGACGACGGACTGTCCAAGGCCGTCCAGACCATTTTCAAGAAGCTCCACGACGACGAGCTGATCTACCGCGCCGAGCGCATCATCAACTGGTGCCCGCGCTGTCTCACCGCCATCTCGGACATCGAGGTCGAGTACGACGACGAGGACGGCGAGCTCGTCTCGATCCGCTACGGCGACGGTGACGATTCGATCGTCGTCGCCACCACCCGCGCCGAGACCATGCTCGGCGACACCGCGGTCGCCGTCCACCCCGACGACGACCGCTACCGCCACCTGGTCGGCACCGAGATCGAGCTGCCGCTCACCGGCCGTCGCATCCCGGTCGTCGCCGACGCCCATGTCGACCCGGAGTTCGGCACCGGCGCGGTCAAGGTCACCCCGGCGCACGACCCCAACGACTTCGAGATCGGCCGGCGCCACGGCCTGCCGAACCTCTCCGTCATGGACGAGCACGCGGTGATCACCGCCCATGGCCCGTTCCAGGGCCTGGACCGGCTGGAGGCGCGCAGCGCCATCGTCGGCGCCCTGCGCGCCGACGGCCGCATCGTCGCCGAGAAGCGGCCGTACACCCACTCCGTCGGCCACTGCTCGCGCTGCAAGACCACCATCGAGCCGCGGCTGTCCATGCAGTGGTGGGTCAAGGTCGGCCCGCTCGCGAAGGCCGCCGGTGACGCGGTCCGCGACGGCCGGGTGAAGATCCACCCGGAGGACATGGCCAAGCGCTACTTCGACTGGGTCGACAACCTCCACGACTGGTGCATCTCGCGCCAGCTGTGGTGGGGCCACCGGATCCCGGTCTGGTACGGGCCGAACGGCGAGGTCGTGTGCGTCGGCCCGGACGAGGAGCCGCCGAGCGGCCAGGGCTGGACGCAGGACAACGACGTCCTGGACACCTGGTTCTCCTCGGGTCTGTGGCCGTTCTCCACCCTCGGGTGGCCGGAGCGGACCGAGAGCCTCGAGAAGTTCTATCCGAACTCGGTCCTGGTCACCGGCTACGACATCCTCTTCTTCTGGGTCGCCCGGATGATGATGTTCGGCCTCTACGCGATGGACGGCACCCCGCCGTTCCACACCATCGCCCTGCACGGCATGGTCCGTGACCAGTTCGGCAAGAAGATGTCCAAGTCCTTTGGGAACGCGGTCAACCCGCTGGACTGGATGGACCGGTACGGCTCCGACGCGGTCCGCTTCACCCTGGCCCGCGGCGCCAACCCCGGTGTGGACGTGCCGATCGGCGAGGACTGGGTCCAGGCGTCCCGCAACTTCGCCAACAAGATCTGGAACGCCACCCGCTTCGCGCTGATGAACGGCGCCACGGTCGAGGGCGAACTCCCCGCCCCCGAGCGGCTTTCGGCCACCGACCGCTGGATCCTGTCCCGGCTGAACGAGGTCGTCGCGGACGTCGACGCGTTCTACGACGACTACCAGTTCGCGAAGCTCTCGGACACACTCTTCCACTTCGCGTGGGACGAGGTCTTCGACTGGTACGTCGAGCTGTCCAAGACCACCTTCGCCAAGGGCGGTCCGGAGGCCGACGCCTCGCGCCGGGTCCTCGGTGAGGTCCTGGACGTCACGCTGCGGCTGCTGCACCCGGTCGTCCCCTTCGTCACCGAGAAGCTGTGGACCTCGCTGACCGGCCAGGAATCGGTGGTCATCGCCGACTGGCCGAAGGACAGCGGCTTCCGGGACGAGGTGGCCGAGCGGGAGATCGAGAACCTCCAGCAGGTGGTCACCGAGGTCCGCCGGTTCCGCGCCGACCAGGGGCTCCAGCCCGGCCAGCGGGTCCCCGCCCGGCTCGAGCTGTCCGGCACCCAGCTGGCCGCCCACGAGGACGCCGTGCGTTCGCTGCTGCGCCTCCAGCCGGCCGGTGAGGACTTCACCGCCACCGCGTCGCTGCCGGTCGCGGGGGCGACGGTGGCGCTGGACCTGTCCGGGGCGATCGACGTCGAGGCCGAGCGCAAGCGGCTGGCCAAGGACCTCGCCGCGGCCGAGAAGGACAAGGCACAGACCACGGCGAAGCTGGGCAACGAGGGCTTCCTCGCCAAGGCGCCGGACCATGTGGTGGAGAAGATCCGCACCCGGCAGGCGACCGCCGAGGCCGATATCGCCCGAATCACCGCCCAGTTGGCGGCGCTGCCCAAGGGCTGAGCCGACAGGCTCGGCCCCGGGCACCGGGTCCATCGTCAGCGCCCCCGCCGTCCGCCGGCGGGGGCGCTGACGCGTACCGCCCGCACAGCCGATGCACAGGTATGCCCCACGGGGAACCACAACGGGCCTTCCGGGAGTCTTCTCCACGTACGCCCCGGAAGGAGCTCTGGCTTCATGAACAAGCCGCTGCGGAAGGCCTCCGTGTTCTCCCTGCTGCTGGTGCTGTCCCTCCTCGCCTGGCTCACCTATGTCCAGGTGGCGCGGGGCAGCAGCCTCCGGGACAACCCGCACAACACCCGCAACGCCATCGCCCGGTACGCGAACCCCCTCGGTGACATCGTCGTCGACGGCAAGCCCGTCACCGGTTCCGAGGCCACCCGGGGCAATCTCCGCTACAAGCGCACCTACACCGACGGGGAGCGGTACGCGCCGGTCACCGGCTACGCCTCCCAGGCGTACGGCAGCAATCAGCTGGAGGCCCTGGAGCGTCCGGTCCTCGACGGCTCCGACAGCAGGCTCAAGAACCCCCTCCAGGCGGTCACCCGGGAGCGGTCCAAGCCCGGCGATGTGATCACCACGATCGACCCGGCCGCCCAGCGGGCCGCCTTCGAGGAGCTGGGGGACAAGACCGGCGCGGCCGTGGCGATCGACCCGAAGACGGGCCGGATCCTCGCTCTGGCGAGTACCCCCTCCTACGACCCCGGTACCTTCGCGGGCTCCTCCACCGACGACCAGAAGGCGTGGCAGGCGCTTCAGAAGGACAAGAAGCAGCCGATGCTGAACCGGGCGCTGCGCCAGACGTATCCGCCGGGCTCGGCCTTCAAGCTGGTGGTGGCCGCCGCCGCGCTCGAGGACGGGCTGTACGACTCGGTGGACGAGCGGACGAAGAGCCCGGACCCGTACCTGCTGCCGGGCACGGTCACCGAGATGCGCAACGAGAACCGCTCGGCGCCCTGCGAGGACGCGACGATCCGCACCGCCCTCCAGTACTCGTGCAACACGGTCTTCGCGAAGATGGCCGTGGACCTGGGCGAGAAGAAGGTGGCGGAGCAGGCCGAGAAGCTGGGCTTCGACGACTCCGAGCTGGACATCCCGGTGCGTGCCGCGAAGAGCGTCTATCCGGAGGGGATGAACGACTCGCAGACCGGGCTGAGCGGTATCGGGCAGTTCGACGTCACCGCGACCCCGCTCCAGATGGCGATGGTGACGTCGGCCATCGCCGGGGACGGCAAGCTGATGACCCCGTATCTGGTGGACCGTACGACGGACGGCAGCGCGTCCGTCCTGGACCGCACCGAGGGCACGACCTACGGCCGGGCGATGTCCGAGGACACCGCGGCCGAGTTGCGTTCCGCGATGCGGACCGTCGTGGACCGGGGCACCGGCACCAACGCCCGGATCCCCGGGACGGAAGTGGGCGGCAAGACCGGCACCGCGCAGCACGGTGAGAACAACAGCGGTAAGCCGTACGCGTGGTTCGTGAGTTACGCGGATGACGGTGAAGGCCACCAGGTCGCGGTCGCGGTGGTGGTCGAGGACAGCGACGCGGCGCGCTCCGATGTCTCCGGCGGCGGCCTGGCCGGTCCGATCGCCAAGGCGGTGATGCGGGCCGCGCTGGGCTGACGGTACGAGGCGGGCCCGGGCTCGTCAGTCCTCCCTCGTAGACTGGACCGCGTGAGCGAGCGCCCCCAGAACGAACCCGCTGAACCCGACGATCCCGACGAATTCGAAGAGATCGTCGGAGCCGAGACCGACCGTGACCCCGATCTGGCGGTGATCGAGGCCGGTAGTCGGACGCTGCGTACCCAGTCCGGTCCGCCGCAGGGTGACGGCATCCCGGCCCGGCCCGCCGACCCCGAGGTGGACCGCGCGCTGCGCGAGGTGGAGGCGGAGCTGGCCAAGCGCTGGCCGGAGACCAAGCTGGACCCGTCGCTCGAGCGCATCGAGGCGCTGATGGACCTCCTCGGCTCGCCGCAGCGCGCCTACCCCTCGATCCACATCACCGGGACCAACGGCAAGACCAGCGCCGCGCGCATGATCGAGTCGCTGCTGGGCGCCTTCGAGCTGCGCACCGGCCGCTACACCAGCCCGCATGTGCAGTCCATCACCGAGCGGATCAGCCTGGACGGCGCACCCGTCTCCGCCGAGCGATTCATCGAGACATACCAGGACATCAAGCCGTATGTGGACATGGTCGACGTCCAGCAGGAGCACCGGCTGTCCTTCTTCGAGGTGCTCACCGGTATGGCCTACGCGGCCTTCGCCGACGCGCCGGTGGACATCGCGGTCGTCGAGGTCGGCATGGGCGGCTCCTGGGACGCGACCAATGTGATCGACGCGGGGGTCTCGGTGATCATGCCGATCTCCCTGGACCACACCGACCGGCTCGGCACCACTCCGGAGCAGATCGCCCAGGAGAAGGCCGGGGTGGTGAAGCAGGACGCCACCGTGGTGCTGGCACAGCAGCCGGTGGAGGCCGCGTCCGTGGTCCTCAAGCGCGCGGTGGAGGTGGACGCCACGGTCGCCCGCGAGGGCATGGAGTTCGGGGTGCTCTCCCGCGAGGTGGCGGTCGGCGGACAGCTGCTGACCCTGCGCGGCCTCGGCGGTGAGTACCCGGAGGTCTTCCTCCCGCTCTACGGCGCCCACCAGGCGCACAACGCGGCGGTGGCCCTGGCCGCCATCGAGGCGTTCTTCGGTGTCGGCACCCAGCACGCCCGCACCCTGGACATCGACACCGTCCGTACCGCCTTCGCCTCGGTCACCTCGCCCGGCCGGATGGAGGTGGTGCGCCGCAGCCCCACCGTGGTGCTGGACGCCGCCCACAACCCGGCGGGCGCGCGGGCCGCGGCCGAAGCGGTCACCGAGGCGTTCGGCTTCAGCCGGCTGATCGGTGTGGTCGGGGCCAGCGACGACAAGGACGTACGCGGACTGCTGGAGGCGTTCGAGCCGGTCTTCGCCGAGGTCGTGGTGACCCGCAACTCCACCCATCGCGCGATGGACGCGGACGCGCTGGCGGCCATCGCCGTCGAGGTCTTCGGCGCGGACCGGGTCCAGGTCGAGCCCCGGCTGGACGACGCGCTGGAGCAGGCTGTCACCCTGGCGGAGGAAGAGGGCGAATACTCGGGCGCCGGGGTCCTGGTCACCGGATCCGTGATCACGGTCGGCGAGGCCCGGCTGCTTCTGGGAAAGGGCTGATATGCGAACGCTGTGCGCCTCCACCCTGATCGGTGAGTTCTTCGTCATCGGCTTCGCGGGGCTGGTCGCGATGAAGACGGCCGATCTGTCGACCGGCGCCGTCTGGACGGTCTGCGGGGTCGCCATGGCGCTGTCCGTGCTGCTGTGCGGCATGCTCAGCCGTCCCGGGGCGGTGCAGATCGGCTGGGCCCTCCAGCTGGGCCTGGTGCTGAGCGGTTTCGTCGTCCCCGTGATGTTCTTCCTGGGCGCGGTCTTCGCCGGGCTGTGGTGGGCCTCGGTCCACTTCGGCCGGAAGGTCGACGCGGCCAAGGCCCGGTTCGCCGGTGCCGGGGCCACCCCGTCCGCTGACGCTGCGTAACGTGACCGCTGTTCACCCATGTAGCCTCTGCGACACAGCTTCACCCGCATGCCATTCCCCAAAGGAGCCCGCACCGTGAGCCAGCGCACTCTCGTCCTTCTCAAGCCCGACGCCGTACGACGCGGTCTGGTGGGCGAGATTCTGGGCCGGATCGAGAACAAGGCGGGCTGGACCATCAGCGCCCTGGAGCTGCGCGAGCTGGGCCGTGACCTCCTGGAGCAGCACTACGCCGAGCACGTGGGCAAGCCGTTCTACGAGCCGCTGGTGGAGTTCATGTCCTCCGGCCCGGTCGTGGCGCTGGTCGTCGAGGGCGAGCGGGTGATCGAGGGCGTACGGGCGCTGGCCGGGCCCACCGACCCGATCGCCGCCGCCCCGGGCTCCATCCGCGGCGATTTCGGCACCATCGTTCGGGAGAACCTCATCCACGCCTCGGACTCGGAGGAGTCCGCGCTGCGGGAAATCAAGATTTTCTTTCCCGGTCTCGCCTGATCCCCGCCGGTTCCCGCTCGGTTTGGGCTAAATGATCATCAACTCGTCATACCCCTGTTGACCTGGGGGCGGCCGAATTTCTCGGCCGCCCCTCGGCATATGCGGCCCGATCGGGGGAACGCATCTCCGCGACACGACGTCACCATGAGAGGGGGCGGGGTCGTGTTCTGCTGACAATGGCGGAGGACCCCCGCAGCGTGTTCGAGCGGGCGTGACTACGATGAGAGCTTCCGCGCCTCGCAGCGCACCCATCCTGCCGAACCTCAAGCAAGCAATCGCTCCAGTAGGGAAGGCCTGACGTATCCTCATGGGGAACAACATGTCGTTCATCGGCCGTGACATGGCTGTCGACCTCGGCACCGCCAACACGCTGGTGTACGTCAGGGGCCGCGGGATCGTCCTCAACGAGCCGTCCGTCGTCGCCATCAACACCAACACCGGCGGAATTCTCGCCGTGGGCGCCGAGGCGAAGAAGATGATCGGCCGCACCCCTGGCAACATCGTCGCCGTGCGTCCGCTCAAGGACGGCGTTATCGCCGACTTCGAGATCACCGAGCGGATGCTGCGGTACTTCATCCTGAAGATCCACAAGCGCCGTTATCTCGCCCGGCCCCGTGTTGTGGTCTGTGTGCCGTCCGGTATCACCGGTGTGGAGCGCCGTGCCGTCATCGAGGCGTCCACCCAGGCGGGTGCGCGCCAGGTGCACATCATCGAGGAGCCCATGGCCGCCGCCATCGGCTCCGGCCTCCCGGTCCACGAGGCCACCGGCAACATGGTGGTGGACATCGGCGGCGGCACCACCGAGGTCGCCGTCATCTCGCTCGGCGGCATCGTCACCGCCCAGTCGATCCGGGTGGCGGGCGATGAGCTGGACAACGCGATCATCCAGCACATCAAGAAGGAGTACAGCCTTCTGCTCGGCGAGCGCACCGCCGAGAACATCAAGATCACCATCGGCTCCGCGTTCGAGGGCGACCAGGAGGAGCACACCGAGATCCGCGGCCGTGACCTGGTCAGCGGGCTCCCCAAGACCGTCGTCATCTCCGCCGCCGAGGTTCGCAAGGCGATGGAGGAGCCGGTCAACTCGATTGTCGACGCGGTCAAGACGACCCTCGACAAGTGCCCCCCGGAGCTCTCCGGCGATGTGATGGACCGCGGCATCGTACTCACCGGCGGCGGCGCCCTGCTGCGCGGCCTGGACGAGCGGCTGCGCCGGGAGACCGGGATGCCGATCCACATCGCCGAGGACCCGCTGGACTCCGTCGCGCTGGGCTCCGGCAAGTGCGTCGAGGAGTTCGAGGCGCTCCAGCAGGTGCTGGACGCCCAGCCCCGCAGATGACCATCCGGCGGATCCGCCGCACGGGTTGACAGCCGTCGGCTGCCCGTGCGGCGGAACGCTGATATACAGGCATAAGGCTCCCCAGGACCGGCCGTGGACCACATATCACCGGGACCGGTCCGACTCCGACGAGGAAGGCACGTCGCCGCACGTGAGGGACACACGAGAGAGCCGGCTGCTCCTGGTGCTGCTGGTCGCCATCGCGTTCGCGCTGATCACGGTGGACATCCGCGGCGGCGAGGACTCACCCCTCGACGGCGCGCGCCAGGCCGCCGCTTCGGTCTTCGGCCCGGTGGAGAACGGCGTCGCGTCCGCCGTCGACCCGGTCGGCAACGCCGTGGCGGCCGTTCGGGACTCCGACGAGCGGCACGACCGCATCAAGGCCCTGGAGCAGGAGAACGCCAAGCTGAAGGCACGGCTCGGCAGCAACGACCGCAACCGCGCCCGGGTGGTCGAACTCGACAAGCTGCGGAAGGTCGCCAGCCGCGGCCAGTACGGCATCAAGGGCGCCGAGGTCATCGGAATCGGCGCCGCGCAGGGCTTCTCCTGGACCGTCACCCTCGACATCGGCAGCGACGACGGCATCCGCCGCGACATGACCGTCCTCAACGGCGACGGGCTGGTCGGCCGGATCACCACCGTCGGACCCTCCACCTCCACCGTGCTGCTCGCCATCGACCCCGACTTCACCGTCGGCACCCGGATGGAGAAGTCCGGTGAGCTCGGCTTCGCGGGCGGGCGCGGCGACCGTTCGCTGCACGTCCAGCTCCTCAACGGCAAGGCGAAGATCAAGAAGGGGGACCGGCTGATCACCTTCGGCTCCCAGGCGGACAAGCCCTTCGTACCCGGCGTCCCGGTCGGCAAGGTGGTCCGGGTCGACCCCACCGGCGGCGACCTCACCCGCACCCTCCAGGTGCGCCCCTATGTGTCGTTCAGCAAGCTGGACATCGTCGGTGTGGTGGTCGAGCCACCGCGGTCCAACCCGCGGGACACCGTGCTGCCCCCCAAGCCGGCGAAGCCCAAGCCGACGCCGACGGTCACCGTGACGGCGACCCCGACCGCCTCGCCCTCGAGCAACGCAGGCAACAGGAGCTGACCGATGCTGCACCTCAACCGGATCCTCCTGTCGACCCTCCTCGTCCTCTTCGCCCTGCTGACCCAGATCTGTGTGCTGGCCCGGCTGCAACTGCCCGGCGCCGTCCCGGATCTGCTGCTGCTCGTCGTCCTCGGCCTCGCACTGGTCTACGGCCACACCGGCGGTGCCCTCATCGGCTTCGGCGCGGGTCTGCTCGCCGACCTCGCCCCGCCCGCCGATCACGCGGTCGGCCGCTACGCCCTGGTGCTGTGCGTCATCGGCTATCTGGCCGGGCTGGCCAAGCCGGAGAGCGGTCAGCTCCGGTCGGCCACCGGCCCGATGCTGGTGGTCGTCGCGGCGGCCATGGGCACCACCCTGCTGTACGCGGGCGTCGGCGAACTGGTCGGCGACGACGCGGCCCGCCATGTGGGCCTGGGCAAACTGCTGTTCACCGCGGCCCTCTACGACCTGCTGCTGGCCCCCTTCGCGGTGCCACTGATCATGGCACTGGCCCGGAAGGCCGAGAACGATCCGATGGCCGACAGCGCGGGCGGCCCCGGCGGCGACAGCGCGTCCCGCTGGATCAGCGCGGCGGGCGGGGTCCGCACCGCGCGGGCCGGCCGGTTGAGCCGTCTGAAGCGCACCGGCCGCACCGCCCGGATCGGCGGCCAGCGCGGCGGGCTGCTGGAGAAGGCCGGGAAGGGCCGGACCGGACGCATCAAGGGGGTCAAGCGCCTGTGAGCAGCGCCCACCCGTCGCCCGCCCCCACCCTCCAGGAAGGCGCCGCGCGCCATGAGTAACATTCCCGAGACCGGGCGGACGCAGCGGGTCACCGTCCGGCTCGTCGCCATCCAGATCCTCGTCTTCTCGCTGCTGCTGACCCTCGGCGGGCGGCTGTGGTACCTCCAGATCCGCAACGGCGACGAGTACACCAAGAAGGCCGCCAACAACCACGTCCAGCAGGTCGTCCACCCCGCGGTGCGCGGTTCGATACTGGACGCCCGGGGTGTGCCGCTGGCCGACAACGAGACCCGGCTCGTGGTCTCCGCCAGCCGGACCGCCCTGATGAAGGAGCCGGACGACGGGAAGGCCGTCCTCACGCGCCTCGCGGGTGTGCTGAAGATGAAGCCCGACGACGTCATGGACAAGGTCCGGCTGTGCGACGCCAAGACCCCGCAGCCGTGCTGGAACGGCTCCCCGTACCAGCCCATCCCGATCACCGACGAGGCCAGCCCCCAGCAGGCCCTCCAGATCCGGGAGCGCGAGGAGGACTTCCCCGGGATCAGCGCGGAGCCCACCGCCGTGCGCCGGTACGCCGCGCCCGCCGGGTCCAACGCCGCCCAGGTGCTGGGCTATCTCTCGCCGGTCACCGATGAGCAGATCAAGAAGGCCGAGCACAGCAAGTCCCCGCTGCTCCGCTCCGACCAGGTGGGCAGCAACGGCCTCGAGCGCCAGTACGACAGCCAGCTGCGCGGCAAGGCCGGGGTCACCCGCTACGAGGTCGACAACCTCGGCCGGGTGATCGGCCAGCGGGAGAGCCAGCGGGCCCGGCCCGGCGACAACGTCGTCACCAGCATCGACTCACGCGTCCAGGCGGTCGCGGAGAAGGAGCTGGCGCAGGCGATGAAGGACGCCCGTAAGACGCACGACAGGAACACCGGGACCAACTACAAGGCGGACTCCGGCGCGGTCGTGGTGATGGAGGCGAAGACCGGCCGGGTGGTGGCCATGGCCTCCAACCCGACCTACGACCCCAACGTCTGGGTCGGCGGCATCTCCGGCAAGGACTACAAGAGGCTCACCGGCAAGACCTCCAACTACCCGCTGCTGAACCGGGCCATCCAGGGCCAGGCGGCCCCCGGCTCGATCTTCAAGGTGATCCCGACGACCGCCGCCGTCAACGCCGGATACGACTTCGACGGCCACTACCCCTGCACCAGTTCCTTCAGCATCGGCGGCCAGGTCTTCAAGAACTTCGAGTCGGCCAACTACGGCTCCATCAACCTCGGCCGCGCCCTCGAGGTCTCCTGCGACACCGTCTTCTACAACCTCGCCTACCAGCAGTGGAAGAAGGACGGCGGCAACAAGCCCAAGAAGAAGCCCGCGGACTGGTTCTACAAGACCGCCCACCAGTTCGGCCTGGGCAAGGAGACCGGTATCGACCTGCCCAACGAGGTCACCGGCCGGGTCCCGGACCGCCAGTGGAAGAAGGACTACTGGAAGGCCAACAAGGACGGCTGGTGCAAGAACGCCAAGAAGAACGGCGACTACGGCCAGCGGCTCTCCTACGAGAACTGCCTCGAGGGCATGAAGATGCGCGCCGGTGACTCGGTGAACTTCTCCATCGGCCAGGGCGACACCCTCGTCACCCCGATCCAGATGGCCACCATCTACTCGGCCATCAGCAACGGCGGAACGCTGTACGACCCCAGCATCGGCAAGGCGATCATCAGCCCCGACGGCAAGGAGATCACGAAGATCAAGCCCACCTCGCATGGCAAGCTGCCGATGAAGGGCGAGACCCGCGACCAGATCGACAAAGCGCTCGCCGGTGTGGCCACCCGGGGCACCGCCGCCTGGCGGTTCAACGGCTGGCCGCAGAACAAGATCCCGATGCACGCCAAGACCGGTACCGCCGAGGTCTACGGCAAGCAGACCACCTCGTGGTTCGCGACGTACACCAAGGACTACTCGGTCATCATGACGATCTCCCAGGGCGGTACCGGCTCCGGGGCCTCCGGCCCGGCCGTGCGCAAGATCTACAACGCGCTGTACGGCATCGACAAGAAGGGCGGCATCGACAAGAAGAAGGCGCTGCTGCCCACGCCCCAGGCCGACCTTCCCAGGATCGAGCCCGATGGCTCCATCGAGGCCCAGCCCCTGGGCAAGCAGTTCGCCCTCGCGGCGAACGAACGGCGCCGGGGAGCACAGCGATGAGCGCGTCCACCCACAACTACTCGGTCCGCCGCTTCACCCCGGAGCGCGGCACCTGGAGCAAGCTCACCGCCCGCGACTCGCTGGTGCGCCGCCTGGACTGGGTGCTGCTGCTCAGCGCGCTCGCCCTGTCCGCCATCGGCGCGGCACTGGTGTACTCGGCGACCCGCAACCGCACCGAGCTCAACCAGGGCGACCCGTACTACTTCCTGGTCCGGCACGCCCTCAACACCGGTATCGGGCTGCTGCTGGCCATCGGCACCATCTGGCTGGGCCACCGCACCCTGCGCGGTGCGGTCCCGATCCTCTACGGGCTCTCCGTGGTCCTTGTCCTGGCCGTGCTCACCCCGCTGGGCTCGACCATCAACGGCGCCCACGCCTGGATCCAGATCGGCGGCGGATTCTCCCTCCAGCCCTCCGAGTTCGCCAAGATCACGATCATCCTGGGGATGGCCATACTGCTGGCGACCCGGGTGGACGCGGGCGACCGGCTGCACCCCGACCACCGCACCGTGGTGCAGGCCCTCGGCCTGGCCGCGCTGCCCATCGTTGTCGTGCTGTTGATGCCGGACCTCGGCTCGGTGATGGTCATGGCGGTGATCGTGCTCGCCGTGCTGCTCGCCTCCGGCGCCTCCAACCGCTGGGTCGCCGGACTGATCCTCACCGCGGTGTCCGGCGCGGTGCTCATCTGGCAGCTCGGAGTGCTGGACCAGTACCAGATCGACCGTTTCGCGGCCTTCGCCAACCCCGCCCTGGACCCGGCCGGTGTCGGCTACAACACCAACCAGGCGCGGATCGCCATCGGTTCGGGCGGGCTCACCGGCAAGGGGCTGTTCCACGGCACCCAGACGACCGGCCAGTTCGTGCCCGAGCAGCAGACCGACTTCGTCTTCACGGTGGCGGGGGAGGAGCTGGGCTTCCTCGGCGCGGGCCTGATCATCGTGCTGCTGGGCATCGTGCTGTGGCGGGCCTGCCGTATCGCCCGGGGCACCACCGAGCTGTACGGGACGGTCGTCGCCGCCGGGATCATCGCCTGGTTCGCGTTCCAGTCGTTCGAGAACATCGGGATGACCCTCGGCATCATGCCGGTGGCCGGGCTTCCGCTGCCGTTCGTCTCCTACGGCGGCTCCTCGATGTTCGCCGTCTGGATCGCGGTCGGCCTGCTCCAGTCCATCCGGGTGCAGCGTCCGGTGTCCGCCTGACGTCAGCGGATGCGCTCCGGGGACTCCCCGCACCGACCCCGAGGCGACTAGATTCACTTCATGGTGGACATGACGCGGGAGATCGAGCGGAAGTACGAGGCGGCCGGGACCACCAAGGCCGGCGGACTGCCGGACCTGACGGGCGTGGACGCGGTCGCGGGCGTGACGGACCGGGGCGTGGTCACGCTGGACGCCGTCTACTACGACACGCCTTGCCGCCGCCTCGCGGCCGACGGCATCACGCTGCGCCGCCGCACCGGCGGTGGTGACGAGGGCTGGCACCTCAAACTGCCCGTCGGCGCGGACACCCGGGACGAGATCCGCGCCCCGCTCTCGGACACCCTGCCCGACCGGCTGGCCGCGCTGGTCCGCTCCCGCGTCCGCGCCACCGAACTCGTCCCCCTCGTCCACCTGCTCTCCGAGCGGGACGTCAAGCACCTGGTGGACGCCGACGGCGCGCTGCTCGCCGAGATCTCCGCCGACCGTGTCACGGCCCGGCGGCTGGCACCGGAGACCGGTGAGCCGGTCCGGTGGACCGAGTACGAGGTGGAGCTGGCCGAGGGCCGCGACCCCGCGCTGCTCGACGCGCTGGAGCCACGGCTGACCGAGGCGGGACTGCGCCGCTCGGCCGCGCCGTCGAAGCTGGCCCGGGCGCTGGCCGAGACCGATCCGGCGCGGTCGGGGAAGACGTCCCCGAAGTCCGCGAAGTCCCCGAAGTCCGCGAAGTCCGCCAAGGGCAAGGGGAAGAAGGCCGACAAGGCGGCCAAGAAGGACGCGAAGGCCCTCGCGGGCGATGTTGTCCTCGCCTACGTACGCCGCCAGATCACCGCCATCGTCACCCTCGACCCCGCCGTACGCCTGGACACCTACGACTCCGTCCACCGCATGCGCGTCGCCACCCGCAGGCTGCGCTCCGCCTTCCGCTCCTACCGCAAGGTCCTGGACCGGACCGTCACCGACCCCATCGGCGCCGAGCTGAAGTGGCTCGCCGCCGAGCTGGGCATCGACCGCGACCGCGAGGTGCTCACCGCGCGGCTCGAGGAACGGCTCGGGGAGGTCCCCGTCGAGCTGCGGCTCGGCCCGGTGGCCGCCCGGCTGCGCATCTGGTCCGAGGCGCGCCGCCAGGGCTCGCGCGGGCGGCTGATCGAGGTCCTGGACGGCGAGCGCTATCTCGCGCTCCTGGACCGCCTCGACGCGCTGCTCGCCGCCCCGCCGCTGCGCCCCGCCGCCGCCCGCCCCGCCGAGGACGTGATCCTCAAGGCCGTGCTGCGCGACTACGGGCGGGTCGCCGACCGCGTGGAGACGGCCCTGCACATGCCCGCGGGCCCCGAACGCGACCTCACCCTCCATGACGCTCGCAAGGGCGCCAAGCGGGCCCGCTACGCCGCCGAGGCGGCCCGTCCGGCACTGGGCAGGCCCGCCAAACGGTTCGCCAAGCGGATGGCCGCGGTACAGGGGCTGCTCGGCGACCACCAGGACAGCGTGGTGGCGCGGGAGGCACTGCGCGAGCTGGCGATCCAGTCCCACGCGGCGGGGGAGTCCGCCTTCGTCTACGGGCTGCTCTACGGCCGCGAGGAGGCGCTGGCGGCCGCCCGTGAGCGGGAGCTGCCGGAGCTGTGGGCCGAGGTCTCCCGCCCCGCGCACCGGGCCGCCCTGCGGCGCTGATCCACCGCCCAGGAGGCCCGCCGGCGGTGTGGCGAGAGGCCGCCCACGGGACCGGTACGCTTGAGGGTCACCCCTGTCAGCTCACGAAGGTATCTCCCACACGATGTCTGTCGAGTCGGTCTTCCCACAGCTCGAGGCCCTGCTCCCGCATGTGCAGAAGCCGATCCAGTACGTAGGCGGGGAGCTCAACTCCACGGTCAAGGACTGGGACTCCTGTGACGTCCGCTGGGCGCTCATGTACCCCGACGCCTACGAGGTCGGTCTGCCCAACCAGGGCGTCATGATCCTCTACGAGGTCCTCAACGAGCGCGAGGGCGTGCTCGCCGAGCGCACGTACAGCGTCTGGCCGGACCTCGAGGAGCTGATGCGCGAGCGGAAGGTGCCGCAGTTCACTGTGGACTCGCACCGTCCGGTCTCCGCGTTCGACGTGTTCGGCGTCTCGTTCTCCACCGAGCTGGGCTACACCAATCTGCTCACCGCGCTCGATCTGGCCGGGATCCCGCTGGACGCCGTCGACCGGACCGAGGACCACCCCGTGGTGGTCGCGGGCGGTCACGCCGCGTTCAACCCCGAGCCGATCGCGGACTTCGTCGACTGCGCGGTGATCGGCGACGGTGAGCAGGCCGTGCTGGAGATCACCGAGATCGTCCGGGCCTGGAAGGCCGAGGGCCGCCCCGGCGGCCGCGAGGAGCTGCTCTTCCGGCTCGCCCGCACCGGCGGGGTCTACGTGCCGCGGTTCTACGACGTGGAGTACCTGGCCGACGGCAGGATCTCCCGGGTGGTGCCCAACCGCTCGGGTGTGCCGTGGCGGGTGTCCAAGCACACCGTCATGGACCTCGACGAGTGGCCGTACCCCAAGCAGCCCCTGGTGCCGCTCGCGGAGACGGTCCACGAGCGGATGTCGGTGGAGATCTTCCGCGGCTGTACCCGCGGCTGCCGCTTCTGCCAGGCGGGCATGATCACCCGCCCGGTGCGCGAGCGCTCCATCACCGGTATCGGCGAGATGGTCGAGAAGGGGCTGAAGAACACCGGCTTCGAGGAGGTCGGCCTGCTGTCGCTGTCCTCCGCCGACCACACCGAGATCGGCGACATCGCCAAGGGGCTGGCGGACCGGTACGAAGAGGACAAGATCGGTCTGTCCCTGCCCTCGACCCGGGTCGACGCGTTCAACATCGATCTGGCCAATGAGCTGACCCGCAACGGCCGCCGATCGGGCCTGACCTTCGCCCCCGAAGGCGGCTCGGAGCGCATCCGCAAGGTCATCAACAAGATGGTCTCCGAAGAGGACCTCATCCGGACCGTCGCCACGGCCTACGGCAACGGCTGGCGCCAGGTGAAGCTGTACTTCATGTGCGGTCTGCCCACCGAGACCGACGACGACGTCCTCCAGATCGCCGACATGGCGACGAAGGTCATCGCCAAGGGCCGTGAGGTGTCCGGCAAGAACGACATCCGCTGCACCGTCTCGATCGGCGGGTTCGTCCCCAAGCCGCACACCCCGTTCCAGTGGGCGCCGCAGCTCAGCGCCGAGGAGACGGACGCGCGCCTGGAGAAGCTGCGCGACCGGATCCGCGGCGACAAGAAGTACGGCCGCTCCATCGGCTTCCGCTACCACGACGGCAAGCCCGGCATCGTCGAGGGCCTGCTCTCCCGCGGCGATCGCCGGGTGGGCGCCGTCATCCGCGCCGTCTACGAGGACGGCGGCCGCTTCGACGGCTGGCGCGAGCACTTCTCGTACGACCGCTGGATGGAGTGCGCCGAGCGGACGCTGCCCGACGTCGGGCTGGACGTCGCCTGGTACACCACCCGCGAGCGCACCTACGAGGAGGTCCTGCCCTGGGACCACCTGGACTCCGGTCTCGACAAGGACTGGCTCTGGGAGGACTGGCAGGACTCGCTCGACGAGACCGAGGTCGACGACTGCCGCTGGACCCCCTGTTTCGACTGCGGCGTCTGCCCGCAGATGCAGACCGAGATCCAGATCGGCCCCACCGGCCGCAAGCTGCTGCCGCTGTCGGTCGTGAAGTAGCCCGACCGGTAACCGGCAGCCCACAAAGTAGGCTGGAACGTGCCGGGCCGCGCAGGCCCGGCACGGAAAAGCCGAGGAACACAAGGAGACACTCCCCTGGGCAAGCGACAGCCCGAAGGCCCGCCGCCCGCACCGGCGGTGCAGCGCATCCGTTTGCGCTACACCAAGCGCGGCCGCCTCCGGTTCACCAGCCACCGCGACTTCCAGCGCGCCTTCGAGCGGGCGCTGCGCCGCGCCGAGGTGCCCATGGCCTACTCGGCGGGCTTCACCCCGCACCCCAAGGTGTCGTACGCCAATGCCGCACCCACCGGCACCGGCAGTGAGGCCGAGTACCTGGAGATCCAGCTCACCGAGGCGCGTGACCCCGACACGCTGCGCGCCCTTCTCGATGAGTCGCTGCCCCCCGGCCTGGACGTCATCGATGCCGTCGAGGCCAGAACCTCCGGTCTGGCGGACCGCCTGGAGGCGTCCGTATGGGAACTCCGGCTGGACCGGGTCCCCCACGCGGAGGCCGAACGGGCCGTCGCCGCCTTCCTCGAGGCCGACACGGTCGAGGTGGAGCGCCGGACCAAAAACGGGTTGCGAACCTTCGACGCACGTGGCGCGGTGGTCCGGCTCGAGGCGGCGGATGCCCCGGCCGATAGGCCGGTGGACGGTGGCTGTGCGATACTGCGGCTGGTGGTACGGCATCTGACACCTGCCGTACGACCCGACGACGTCCTGTCCGGTCTCCGCGCTACGGCCGACCTGGCGCCGCCGGTCCCCGCAGCGGTGACCAGGCTGGCGCAGGGGCTGCTCGATGAGGAGTCCGGCACGGTGACCGACCCGCTCGCGCCCGATCGCGAGGCAGTTCCGGCCGCCCCACCCACGGCCGCCGAGCTGACCGCCGCGATGGCGCCGGAAGGTTCCGCGTAAGGACCGCCGTCGATGCGCCGTCGATGCACTTGGGAGCCACCCGGGTCCGGCTGGCGCACTGACCAGGAGACTTTCGCCGGTCCCGGCCATGTCCGGTCCCGGCGAGCGAGACAACAGCTCCCGTGCGGCGCCCGCGCCCCGGACGGCGGCACCCGCGCATCGCGCGGCTGCGGCCGGAAGCAGGCGCGGCGCCCGGGAGCGTGACGGGAGAACCGCCCGCATGCTCGAGCCGATTGAGCCGATCGAACCTGTCCAGCCTGTCCACCCCCTGGGACAGAACGCGCCCCGTATCGGCGCGCCCGGGGACACCCAGGACAGCACCCCCAGCGACACTCTGCCGCCGCGCCGCCGCCGCGCGGCCTCCCGGCCCGCCGGTCCGCCGGTGGGCGGGGTGAGCGACGCCGAGACCGTCACCCCCGCCGTGCCGGCCATACCGGCCGAGGAGATCGCAGAGGCGACCGCCGCCGAGCCGATCGCCGCCGGTGCCGCGCCGGCCGCCGCGTCCGGCCCCGAGACCGATTCCGCCGCCGCGCCCGCCCGTCCCCGCCGCCGGGCGACCCGCAAGGCCACGGCCCCGGCCGGACCGCCCGAGGCCGCCGAAACGGTCGTACCCGCCGATGCCGGACGGGGTGCGGAGTCCACCGACGCCCCCGAGCCCGCCGCCGAGCCGGTCACCGAGCCCGCGCCGCCCGCCCGTAGCCGCCGTCGCGCCACCCGTAAGGTCACGGCTCCGGCCGGGGCGCCGGAGGCCGCCCAGGCGGTCGTGGCGGCGGAGGAGCAGCCCGCCGAGGCCGCGGCCGACACGCCGTCCGAGCCCGTTTCCGAGCCCGCGGAGG
Organism: Streptomyces sp. NA02950; assembly: GCF_013364155.1. Taxonomy (NCBI): domain Bacteria; kingdom Bacillati; phylum Actinomycetota; class Actinomycetes; order Kitasatosporales; family Streptomycetaceae; genus Streptomyces; species Streptomyces sp. NA02950. Next base: position 6,237,120 of record NZ_CP054916.1, read on the forward strand.
CCGCGCCGCCCGCGCGGACGCGTCGCCGTGCGACCCGTAAGGCGACCGCCCCGGCGGGCGCTCCGCGGTCGGCCGACGAGGACGCGTCGTCTGCGGCGGCCGCTGGTGGCAGTGGTGAGGAGGCCACCGCCCCAGCCGCAGTCGCAGCCGACGCCCCGGCCGAACCGGCCGAGGAGGCCCCGCGGGCCCGTACCCCCCGCCGCGCCGCCCGCAAGGCGACCGCCGTGGCGGGCGCACCGCGGACCGCCGAGCCGGAGACCGCCGAGGCCGAGGCCCCGGCGGAGGAGACCGCTGAGACCGGGACCGTGCCCGCCGCGCCCGCGCGGACTCGCCGCCGCGCCACCCGCAAGGCGACCGCCCCCGCCGGAGCGACCGGGCAGGTCGAGGCCGCCGAGGCCGCCGAGGCGCCCGCCGCCGCGCAGGAGGGCGAGAGCGCCGGGGAGGCCGCCGCCCCCGCCGCCGAGGAGGCGCCGCGCGGCCGGACCCGCCGCCGGGCCGCCCGCGCGGCTGCCGCCGCCGAGTCCGAGGCCCCCGAAGCGGAGGCCGAGCAGGAGCCCGCGCCGCGCCGCCGCCGGGCCGCGCGCCCGCCGACGGCCGTGTTCCAGGCACCGGTCTTCACCGAGCCGGTGTTCCAGACCCCGGAGAGCGCCGCCGCCGAGGCCGCGGCCGCCCAGGGCGAGGACGCCGGAGCGGAGGCCGAGGTCGAGGTCGAGGCTGAGCAGCCCGCGGCCGAGGCCGCGGCACCCGCCCGCCGCCGTCGCCGCCGCCGTGGCGAGCCCGCCGAGGAGCGCGCGGAGGCCGCCGAGGCGGCAGCCGGGACCACCGAATCCGCCGAGGCCGCCGAGCCGTCCGAGGCCGAGGAGCAGCGGGCCGAGGGCGAGCAGGGCGACGAGGAGTCGGGTGACCGCCCGGCCCGTCGCCGTCGCCGTGGCGGTCGCCGCCGTCGCCGCGGTGAGGCCGCCGACACCGAGGGCGCCGAGGGGCGTGCCGAGCGCGAGGGGCGATACGAGGACGAGTCCGACGAGACCGCCGCCGAGGGCGAGGGCGCCGAGGAGTCCGGCACCGGCCGGGCCGCCGAGGGCGCCGGGGCCGACGAGGACGCCGGGGGCTCCAGCAGCAGCCGTCGCCGCCGCCGTCGCCGCCGTCGCACCGGGGACGTCGATGTCGAGGGGGGCGGTGACGACCCGGAGCGCACCGTCGTCAAGGTCCGCGAGCCCCGCAAGAAGGAAGCCGAGTCCGGTACGAGCGCCGACGAGGTGCAGTCCATCAAGGGCTCGACGCGTCTGGAGGCCAAGAAGCAGCGCCGCCGCGAGGGCCGCGAGCAGGGCCGCCGCCGGGTGCCGATCATCACCGAGGCCGAGTTCCTGGCCCGCCGCGAGGCGGTCGAGCGGGTCATGGTGGTGCGGCAGAGCGGTGAGCGCACCCAGATCGGGGTGCTCGAGGACAACGTCCTCGTCGAGCACTTCGTCAACAAGGAGCAGTCCAGCAGCTACGTCGGCAATGTCTACCTGGGCAAGGTCCAGAACGTGCTGCCGTCGATGGAGGCCGCCTTCGTCGACATCGGCAAGGGCCGCAACGCCGTGCTGTACGCGGGCGAGGTGAACTTCGAGGCGCTGGGCCTGGCCAACGGGCCGCGCCGGATCGAGACCGCCCTGAAGTCCGGGCAGTCGGTGCTGGTCCAGGTCACCAAGGACCCGATCGGCCACAAGGGCGCCCGGCTGACCAGCCAGGTCTCCCTCCCCGGCCGCTACCTGGTGTACGTGCCCGAGGGCTCGATGACCGGTATCAGCCGCAAGCTGCCCGACACCGAGCGCGCCCGGCTGAAGCAGATCCTGAAGAAGATCGTTCCTGAGGACGCGGGTGTGATCGTCCGCACCGCCGCGGAGGGCGCCAGCGAGGAGGAGCTCGCCCGCGACGTCCGGCGTCTCCAGGCGCAGTGGGAGGAGATCCAGAAGAAGGCGAAGAGCGGCAACGCCCCGTCGCTGCTCTACGGCGAGCCGGACATGACCGTCCGGGTCGTCCGCGACATCTTCAACGAGGACTTCTCCAAGGTCATCGTGAGCGGTGGCGACGCCTGGGACACCATCCACGGCTATGTCTCGCACGTCGCGCCCGACCTGTCCGACCGGCTCCAGAAGTGGACCTCGGACGTCGACGTCTTCGCCACCTACCGGATCGACGAGCAGCTGATGAAGGCGCTGGACCGCAAGGTCTGGCTGCCCAGCGGCGGTTCGCTGGTGATCGACCGGACCGAGGCGATGGTCGTGGTCGACGTCAACACCGGCAAGTTCACCGGCCAGGGCGGCAACCTGGAGGAGACGGTCACCAGGAACAACCTGGAGGCGGCCGAGGAGATCGTGCGCCAGCTGCGGCTGCGCGACCTCGGCGGCATCATCGTGATCGACTTCATCGACATGGTGCTGGAGTCCAACCGCGATCTGGTGCTGCGCAGGCTGCTGGAGTGCCTGGGCCGGGACCGCACCAAGCACCAGGTGGCGGAGGTCACCTCGCTGGGTCTGGTCCAGATGACCCGCAAGCGGGTCGGCCAGGGGCTGCTGGAGTCCTTCTCCGAGGGCTGTGTGCACTGCAACGGCCGTGGCGTGATCGTCCACATGGATCAGCCCACGTCGGCCGCCGGCGGTGGCGGCGGCAAGCGCAAGAAGAAGAAGTCCGCGGGCACCGGTCAGCAGGCGCCCGAGCAGGAGCGGGCCGTAGCCGAGACGGAGGCCGAAGCCGAGGCGGAGGCCGAGGGCGAGACGTTCGTCGAGGCGGCCGAGGAGGCCGCCGCCGAGGCCGCGGCGCCCACGGCACTGCCGGAGCCGGTCTTCGCGGCCGACGAGGAGCTGTACAGCAGCGCCGCCGAAGCCGAGGCAGCCGCCACCCGTGGCCGTACCCGCCGCCGGGTGACCCGGAAGGCGTCCGCCCCGGCGGGCGCCCCGAAGGCCGCCGCACAGCGGGAGGCCGTGGTGGTCGTCGGCGCGGACGAGCAGAAGGAAGCGCCCCAGGCGAAGAGGGCCGAGGCGGAGGAGGCACCGGAGCGGGCCGCCGAGGTCACGGCCGAGGTGCCGGCTCCCGCCGCCCCGGAGGCCGCCGAGGCTCCCGAGGCCGCTCCCGCGCCGCGTACGCGCCGTCGGGTGACCCGGAAGGTGTCCGCCCCGGCGGGCTCGCCGACCGGCGCCGAGGACGCGGCCGTGGTGGTCGTCGGAGCGTCCGCCGCCGAGCCCTCGACCGCCGGGTCCGAGCCCGCGGCCGAGCCCGCCGACGGTGCGGCCGAGCCCGGGGCACCGGCGAAGAAGACCGCGCGCAAGACGGCCGCCAAGAAGGCCCCGGCGAAGAAGACGGCCGCCAAGAAGACCGCGGCGAAGAAGACCGCGGCCAAGAAGACGACGGCCAAGAAGACGACCGCGAAGAAGACCACGGCCAAGAAGTCGGCGTCGAAGAAGACCGCCGCGGCGGAGCAGCAGACGCCGCAGTCGGTCTCGGCCGCCGCCGACGACTGACGGCCGCCGTCACCGGACGCCGAGGGGCGCCTCCTCAGCCGGGCAGGTGCCCCTCCGGGCTCTGGTAGCCTTGACCCTCGGCGTCTGTACGCCAAACCCCTGAGCAGATCCCTCCCGCTCCGTCGGGAGAGGCCGCTCGGCCGAAGGTGAATCACGAGCGACGGTGCGTCGCGGGGAATCACTCGGTTGTCACGACCCGTGGAGGGTCGTGTGGAGCGGCTGGCATCAGAGGTCCCGTCTACGAACGAGAGAGTGAGAACCGCGTGTACGCAATCGTGCGCACCGGCGGCCGCCAGCAGAAGGTGGCCGTGGGCGACGTCATCGAGGTCGACCGGATGTCCGACAGCAAGGTCGGCGACTCCGTCGAGCTCTCGACTCTGCTCGTCGTCGACGGCGACGCCGTCACCAGTGACCCGTGGGTGCTGGCCGGCGTGAAGGTCCACGCCGAGGTCGTTGACCACCACAAGGGTGCCAAGATCGACATCCTGAAGTACAAGAACAAGACCGGTTACCGGAAGCGGATCGGCCACCGCCAGCTGCACACCGCGCTGAAGATCACCGGCATCGACTCGGCTGCGAAGTAAGGGACTGAGGAGACATGGCACACAAGAAGGGCGCATCGTCCACTCGGAACGGTCGCGACTCCAACGCCCAGCGGCTCGGGGTCAAGCGCTTCGGCGGCCAGACCGTCAACGCGGGTGAGATCCTGGTCCGCCAGCGCGGCACGCACTTCCACCCGGGCACGGGCGTCGGCCGCGGCGGCGACGACACGCTGTTCGCGCTGGCCGCCGGTGCGGTGCAGTTCGGCACCCACCGTGGCCGCAAGGTCGTGAACATCGTTCCGGTCGCTGAGTAATCAGCCCCGGCGCGACACCGCACACCTTTCCGAGGGCGGACCGCTCTTCCCCGTGACGGGGAAGCGGGTCCGCCCTCGGCGCGTTACGCAGGTAACGACGACACACCGACCCCGTACGTAACTGGAGGCACCCGTCATGACCACCTTCGTGGACCGCGTCGAGCTGCATGTCGCCGCGGGTAACGGAGGCCACGGCTGCGCCTCCGTGCACCGCGAGAAGTTCAAGCCGCTGGGCGGCCCGGACGGCGGCAACGGCGGTCGCGGCGGCGATGTGATCCTGGTCGTCGACCAGTCGGTCACCACGCTGCTCGACTACCACCACAGTCCCCACCGCAAGGCCACCAACGGCAAGCCCGGCGAGGGCGGCAACCGCTCCGGCAAGGACGGTACGGACCTGGTCCTGCCGGTTCCGGACGGCACCGTCGTCCTCGACAAGCAGGGCAATGTCCTCGCCGACCTCATCGGGGAGGGCACCACCTATGTCGCCGCCCAGGGCGGCCGCGGCGGCCTCGGCAACGCCGCCCTCGCCTCGGCCCGCCGCAAGGCCCCCGGCTTCGCGCTGCTGGGCGAGCCCGGCCAGGCCGGGGACATCGTCCTGGAGCTCAAGACCGTCGCGGACGTGGCCCTCGTCGGCTACCCCAGCGCGGGCAAGTCGTCGCTGATCTCGGTGCTCTCGGCCGCCAAGCCGAAGATCGCCGACTATCCCTTCACCACGCTGGTGCCCAACCTCGGTGTGGTCACGGCCGGTTCGACCGTCTACACCATCGCGGACGTCCCCGGGCTGATCCCCGGCGCCAGCCAGGGCAAGGGTCTGGGTCTGGAGTTCCTGCGCCATGTCGAGCGGTGCTCGGTGCTGGTGCACGTCCTGGACACCGCCGCCCTGGAGTCCGAGCGTGACCCGGTGACCGACCTCGACGTCATCGAGGCGGAGCTCGCCCAGTACGGCGGTCTGGAGAACCGGCCGCGCATCGTGGTGCTCAACAAGGTCGACGTCCCCGACGGCAAGGACCTCGCCGACATCATCCGACCGGACCTGGAGGCCCGCGGCTACCAGGTCTTCGACATCTCGGCGGTGGCCCATCTCGGCCTCAAGGAGCTGTCGTTCGCCCTGGCCAAGATCGTCGCCGATGCGCGCGCTGCCAAGCCGAAGGAGGAGGCGACCCGGATCGTCATCCGGCCCAAGGCCGTGGACGACGCGGGCTTCACGGTCGTGGCCGAGGACGGCTTCTACCGGGTGCTCGGCGAGAAGCCCGAACGCTGGGTCCGCCAGACCGACTTCAACAACGACGAGGCCGTCGGCTACCTCGCCGACCGGCTGAACCGCCTCGGCGTCGAGGAGGAGCTGATGAAGGCGGGCGCCCGCGCGGGCGACGAGGTCGTCATCGGCCCCGAGGACAACGCGGTCGTCTTCGACTGGGAGCCGACCATGTCCGCGGGCGCCGAGATGCTGGGCCGCCGGGGCGAGGATCACCGCTTCGAGGCCCCGCGCCCGGCCGCGCAGCGGCGCCGGGACCGCGAGGCGGAGCGGGACGAGGCCCAGGAGGAGTTCGACTCCTTCAAACCGTTCTGAGCGGCCTCGCCGAAGGCCGGTGGGGTTCGGTGCGCCCCGAAGGGGGGCGCGGGGCTGTGTCGATGTGCGGCTCCGCCGCGTGGGCGCGACCGGCCACGGCGCGGACTGGGCCGGAAGGGCGCTGTGCGGCGCTGTGCGGGCTCGGGACGGCGGCCCGTGACAAAGGGCCCGGGAGGAATCTCCCGGGCCCTTCTCGTGTCCGCTGCGGGGATCCGTAGCGGGGATCCGTAGCGGGGGTCAGACCGTCGCCGTCTCCTCCGGCTCCGGGGAGCCGGGCTCCAGCTCCATCTCCTCGGCCGCGTCACGGGCCTCCCGCTGCGAGGGGATCTCGTCGGACAGCCGGGTGGCCATCCGGGCCCGGCGCTCGTCGGCCTTGGCGCACAGATCCAGCGCCGCCTGGTTGAAGCGCACCAGCGAGGGCGGGTCGGACGGGCCGAGCAGGTGCACCTTCAGCTCGGCGCGGGCCGCCGTGAGCGTGTCCTGCTCCGGGTTCCGGACCGCGGCCAGCAGCTCCGCGACACCGGAGGCGTCCGGGGTGAGGATGGCGGCGGCGCGCACGGTCGGGAAGCCCGCCCGGAACTCCGCCTCCGACAGCCCGCTGGTGTTCGCCACGGCGTACGGCTTCTCGCTCGTCAGGTAGTCGGAGACCACGCTGGAGACATCGCTGATCAGCACATCGGCCTGGTTGAAGCAGGTGAAGATGGCCGGCCGCGGGCCGGTGACGATCTGGTGCTCCCAGTCCGGCAGCGAGGCCCAGTAGGCGCTCTCCCATGCGGCGGTGGCCGCAGCGACGCCCGCCGCGCGGTTGTCCTCCGGGGCGCCCTGGATCTTCATCCGCTCGATCTCGTCGGCGCTGGGGCGGAAGGAGGTGCTGGTGAGCCGGTTGAGCTCATCGGCCCGCCGGGCCAGCTCGGCGGCGGCCTCCGGGCCGGGCCGGGCACCGTCGCGCCGGGTGTTCGCCTCGGCGATCATCGCCTTGATGCGCTCGTTGGCGCTGCCCGCGCGGGGGTCGACGGAGCCGGTCATCGGATGCGGCTTGTAGAGCAGCCGGACCTTGGGGTCGGCGAGCAGCGCGCGGACGATGTTCTCGCCCGCCAGCACCACCGAGGTGTTGCCGGGGTTGCCGTCCCAGCCCTCCCAGGTCGGCGCGTAGAGAACGGTGGTGAACTCGCCCGTGGGCACGCCCGCGTAAGGGCGGATGGGCGCGAGCTGCGGACGGCCGACCTCGACCACGTCCTTGTCCTCGACGCCGATGTCGGCGAGCTGGTAGCGCTCGCGCGCGGCCGGGCCCGCGACCCACACCTCGTCGTACGCCTTGGCGTACGGGTTGCAGCTGGAGAGCTTGTCGCTCTCGCCGTGGTTGGTGAACGCGTGCTTGATCGAGGGGATCCGCAGCACCTGGGAGGTCTTGCCGGAGTTCGCCGGGTGCAGCAGCACCTTGAGGGTGGAGTGCTCCAGCCGCATCAGATGCGCGACCTTCGGGAGGCAGACGATCGGCACGTCGGTGGCGTCGATCTTCTGCACCATGAAGCGCTCACGGAGCACGATGATCGGGTTGCCGTCGAGCGCGGCGAGCGTGGAGAGCCACATGTTCGCCTGGTAGGCGGAGGAGTTGCCGCCGGAGAAGTACATGCCCACGGTCGGCCGGTACTCGGCCAGCCACGCGTCCAGCCACTCCAGGGCCTTGGCCTCGTTGACGATCCGCTTGCGCGGCAGCAGCCAGGTGCCGAGGTGGACCGTGCCGCCGAGGGCGATCAGCAGCGCTACCGCCAGACCGGCACCGCCCCACCAGCCGTTCTTGGTGGCCGCGGTGGTCAGCAGACCGGCGGTGACCGGGGTGGCGAGACGCAGCAGCCGGCGGGCGTGCTGGCGGGCGAACAGCCGCGGCGGGGCCTCGGACAGCCGCAGGGCGGACGCGTCGATGTTGCGGGTCACGAACGGCAGTTGGCGCGAGCGGCGGACCAGTATGGCCACCGCCTGGCATGCGAAGTGCAGCACGTAGAAGGCGAGCAGGGCCACGGTGAGCGGCGCCTGCTCATGCAGCGGATTGATGCCCTCGATCCGCAGCAGCCCGACCATGATGAGCATGTCGCGGAACAGCTGGCGCACCGTGACGTCGAAGCGGACCTTGCCCAGCAGCGACAGCAGCCCCGGCTGCTTGTGCTGGAGGAAGAGATCGAGTGCGAGACCACACGCCGAGGCGACGATGAGGAGAGGTACGTTCGGAAGCACGGCGCCGACGAGCTGTGTGGTGAAGAACACCACCATCGCGAGCAACGCCGTCAGCTGTACGACCCGGCGTGGGGCGAATCCGGCAGAGGGCACTGGGAGGGCTCCTGGCAGGAGGGCAACGGACAGAAAAGGGGGACCCCTGACCGTATGCCGCCGCCCGGCCCGGTAGCAATCCGCGCGGGTGTCAACCGCCTCGAACCGGGCCCAAACGATCATCGGAAGGGGCCCCGCGGCCCCGTCCGGGGTCTGGAACGCGCAGGCGGGCGAGGGCGCGTCTGACGTAGATTCCCCCTTGTCATGATGAGTGTGCAAGGCATGCGTTCCATGAGGCGTACGGTGCGTGACGACGGCGTCCGGACGTGTGACGAGGCCGGGGATGGAGCAGGGGAGCGGAGTGGCTGAGCAGGACGGGTCGGCGGTACGGGACGAGGTGGCCGCCGCCCGCAGGATCGTGGTCAAGGTCGGCTCGTCCTCCCTCACCACCGCGGCGGGGGGTCTGGACGCGGACCGGGTCGACGCACTGGTCGATGTGCTCGCGAAGGTCCTGGAAGGGGTGGGGGACCGGGCGGAGGCCGCGGACGGCAAGGAGATAGTCCTGGTCTCCTCGGGCGCCATCGCTGCCGGTCTGGCCCCGCTGGGCCTGGAGCGGCGCCCCCGTGACCTGGCCCGCCAGCAGGCGGCCGCCAGTGTCGGACAGGGGCTGCTGGTGGCCCGCTACACGGCGTCCTTCGCCCGCTACGGGCGGCGGGTCGGCCAGGTGCTGCTCACCACCGACGACACCAGCCGCCGCGCCCACTACCGGAACGCCACCCGCACCCTGGACCAGCTGCTCGCCATGGGCGCGCTGCCGATCGTCAACGAGAACGACACGGTGGCCACCGACGAGATCCGGTTCGGCGACAACGACCGGCTGGCGGCCTTGGTCGCCCATCTGGTGCGGGCCGATCTGCTGGTGCTGCTCTCCGATGTGGACGGCCTCTACGACGGGGACCCCAGGAGCCCCGGTACCTCCCGGATCGACGAGGTGAGGGGCCCGAAGGACCTGGACGGGGTGTCGATCGGCAGCGCGGGGCGCTCCGGGGTCGGCACCGGCGGCATGGTCACCAAGGTCGAGGCGGCCCGGATCGCGGCCGCGGCCGGGGTGCCGGTGGTGCTCACCTCCACCAGCCGGGCCGGTGACGCCCTGCTCGGCCGCCGTACCGGTACCTACTTCCACCGCACCGGCCGCCGCTCGGCCAACCGGCTGCTGTGGCTCGCGCACGCCTCCGCGCCGCGCGGTGCGCTCATCCTGGACGACGGGGCGGTGCGCGCCGTGGTGGAGCGCCGCACCTCGCTGCTCCCGGCCGGGATCGCGTCCGTGGAGGGCGAGTTCACCGCCGGGGACCCGGTGGAGCTGCGGGACACCGAGGGGCGCGCGGTCGCCCGCGGGCTGGTCAACTTCGACGCCAAGGAGATCCCCCGGCTGCTCGGGCGGTCCACCCGTGAGCTGGCCCGTGAGCTCGGGCCCGCCTACGAACGCGAGGTCGTGCACCGCGACGATCTGGTGGTGCTGGACCGCTGAGGCCGCGCCCGGGGCGCCGGCGGGCGCGGGTCCGGGCACCCCGGCCCCCGCGCACCGGCTCTCCCGCCCGCGCGAGGGTGGAGAAGACGGCGCGCGAGGGTGGGAAGACGGCGCGGGCGGGGGTGAAGCGGGTGGCGGGGCGGGGGGAAAGCGGGCGGCGGGGCGGGGGAGAAGGGGAGGAATTCGCGACAAGTCCGCGTCATTCCTTGGAGACCTTGTGCAAAAACGCCCCGCGGCACCGCCGGGGCTGGTCAACTTTGTCCACGGGGCCGCGAGGGCAGCGGGTCCGTGATGGGCCGCGGCGGCCCCGGAGCGGAAGCCGAAGCCGCGGATCATCAGCCACACCGCCACTAGTGCTCCGCCCGCGGATGAGCGGAGCAGCGAGCTACAGGAGGCCGCCGGTGAGACGAGGGCGCCCGGGGGCGTCGCCCAGAGGGGCGGCGGAGCGCACCCTGACCAGTGTCGGAACGGGCGACGCCGGGGCGGCGGCCGCGGAGGCCGGGACCGGGGGCGCCACGGCGCGGGCCGCCGGGCGCGTCGAGAGCTCCCGGCTGTGGCACATCACCCTCAGCGTCTCGGGCGTCGAGGCGCCGCTGCGGGAGGTCCGGCGGGCCCTGGAGCAGCTGGCCCACGACCACCCTTTCCTGCTGACCAGCCGCTACGCCAACGATCATGCCGAGATCCGCTACTGGGAAGAGGCCCGTGATCTGCACGACGCGGCGGCGGTCGCGCTGCGGCTGTGGGGTGAGCACCGCTCCACGGCCAACCTCCCGCCGTGGGAGATCGTGGGGCTCGAGGTCATCGACCGTGACACGTATCACCAGCGGATCGCGGAGGGCTACGGCCCGCCGCCCGCCTCCCCGGTGGGTGTGCACCCGTTCTGAGGACGCATGTGCACCCCCGGAATGTGAGAACACCATCTCGAGGAGCGGAACAGCGGCCGGATCGGGCCCACCGGCTCAGTAGGCTGCCTGCATGACCAGCGCACCCACGTCGCCGCTCACCGACCCCTGGCCGAAGTCTCCGGTCCTCCAGGCCGCCTACCGGGCCCGGGCCGCCGCCGCCGATCTCGCCCCGCTGCCGCGCGCCGTCAAGGACGACGCGCTGCTCGCCATGGCCGACGCCCTCGAGGTGCGCACCAAGGAGATCGTCGAGGCGAACGCTGCCGATGTGAGCCGGGCCCGTGAGGCGGGCACCAGCGACGCCATCGTCGACCGGCTGACCCTCACTCCCGAGCGGGTGCGGGCCATCGCCTCGGACGTCCGGGATGTGGTCGCGCTGCCCGATCCGGTCGGCGAGGTGGTGCGCGGCTCGACCCTGCCCAACGGGATCGACCTGCGCCAGGTGCGGGTGCCGCTCGGCGTCGTCGGGATCATCTACGAGGCCCGGCCCAATGTGACGGTGGACGCGGCCGCGTTGTGCCTGAAGTCGGGCAACGCCGTACTGCTGCGCGGCTCTTCGTCCGCGTACCACTCCAACAGCGCGCTGGTGAAGGTCCTGCGGGACGCCGTCGGCGGTGCCGGACTGCCCGCGGACGCCGTGCAGTTGGTGCCGGGCGAGAGCCGGGAGTCGGTGCGCGAGCTGATGCGCGCCCGCGGTCTGGTCGATGTGCTGATCCCGCGCGGCGGCGCGTCCCTGATCCGCGCCACCGTCGAGGAGTCGACGGTTCCGGTCATCGAGACCGGCACCGGCAACTGCCATGTGTACGTGGACGCGCAGGCCGATCTCGACATGGCGGTCGACATCCTGGTGAACTCCAAGGCCCAGCGACCGAGCGTGTGCAACGCGGCCGAGACGCTGCTGGTGCACCAGGACATCGCGCCGAAGTTCCTGCCGCGCGCCCTGGAGGCGCTGGCCGAGGCCGGGGTCACCGTGCACGGTGACGAGCGCGTGGTGGCGCTCGCGGAGGGATCCAAGGCCACCGTCGTCCCGGCGGTGATGGACGACTGGGAGACCGAATACCTGTCGTACGACATCGCGGCGGCGGTGGTGGACTCCCTGGAGGCCGCGGTGTCCCACATCCGGCTGTGGTCCTCCGGTCACACCGAGGCCATCGTGACGGCCTCCCAGGCGGCCGCCCGCCGCTTCACCCAACTGGTGGACTCCACCACGGTCGCCGTCAACGCCTCCACCCGTTTCACGGATGGCGGACAGTTCGGCTTCGGCGCCGAGATCGGCATCTCCACCCAGAAGCTGCACGCCCGCGGCCCCATGGGACTGCCCGAGCTGACCTCGACCAAATACATTGTCACCGGCGACGGGCACACCCGCTGACTCACCCGTTCGGGGGACGTCCGCCGCTGGGTCCCGCTGGGGTGGATCTTCCCCCGAATACCATTTCGCCCTGCCCAAATTGACCCGTCCGGTCTACTCTGAATGGGTGCCGGACGACGTGGGGGGCAAGCCGTTCCCGAACGGCGACGAGCCCGACGACCGCAGCCACGGTGAGGTGAACGACGAGTTCGCCGCCGTGGTCTTCGACGAGGACTTCGTACGGTCGGCCCCGATCCATGAACCGACCGCCGTGGAACGGATGCTGGCCGCCGCCCAGGCCCGCGCCGAGGCCGAGGCGTCCCGGCGGCGCCCCGCCGGGGTGCCCTCCGAGGACGAGCTGTTCGAGGACGGCTACGGCCCGGACGGCGAGGCCGAGTTCGGCTACGACCCGGACGACACCGATCCGGACGGCCGCTTCGGCCGCGGCCGGGACCCGGACGGCCTCTACGGCCCGTACGGCCCCTACGGGCGGTACGGCAGCGCCGGGCGTCCCTATCGAGGCCATGCCCGCTGGCAGCGCCCGGTGGCCTGGCTGCTGGCCGTCCTCATGGGAGTCGGCGTGGTCGCGCTGGCCTTCACGGCGGTCTACCGGGGCGCCTCGGGCAACCGCCAGGACCCGGTCCCGCCACCCGCCAGCAGCGGTGTCGACGGCAGTCCGACCGGGCCGCCGCGCCTGGAGCCCTCGCCGTCCTCCTCGGCCGAGTCCGAGACGCCGCCCGCCTCCACCGCACGCCGGTCGCCCTGAGTCCGCCTTTCCGGGGGTCGGCGCTCCCTCGGCCGCCGCACGCCGGTGGAGCACCGCGTTCTTCCAGCACGTCGTGCGGTATGCGGCGTTTCCTCCCGGGGCTGTCCGAAGTTGTGGAGTACCACCGCGTTTACCGCTGCCCGGAGCGACCTACTCTTGAGGTATGACCGGGCGTGGAGACCCTCCCGAGGGGACACCCGACGGCGTCCCGGGAGGTGGTGAGGACGAGTACCGCTCCGTCGTATTCGACGAGTCGTTCGTTCGTGCTGCCCGGCTCCAGGAGTTCTCCGCCCGGGAGCGGATGGGCGAGCACGCGCGGGCGGTGCGCAGCCGCCACGCCTGGGCCAGGGCCGGGGCGTCGCGGCAGGCCGTCGTCCTCATCCTGCTGATCGCCCTCGCCTTCGCCGCGGCCGTCTACATGGGGGTGCGCCACCCCTATCAGGCCCCGCCGCCGCAGACCGTCGAGCCGCTGCACAGCAGTGTGGTGCCGCTGGCACCGCGTGGTGAGGTGCCCGGCGGGGCGCCGGCGGAGCTGTTCCGCAACAGCCCGGCCGCCGAGTTCCGCACCGGTGCCGCGGGGGTCACCCTGCCCGGGGCCCGGCGCACCCAGAGCTTCTCCGAGAGCCAGGTGATGTCGGCGCTCACCACGGCCAAGGAGTACGTGGTCACCTCGGCCCTCGATCCGGGCGTGCTCACCGGCGGCCCGGTGCGCTCGGTGCGGCTGCTGCTCGACCCGGCCCAGCAGAACCAATTCGATCAGAGTTTCGAACATCCGGTGGACGACGGACGCCATGCCGCCACCGGCTGGCTCACCCGCTTCAACCCGGCCGAGGTCACCCTGGCCGACACCCCGGTGCGGGTGCAGGGCACGCTCACCGTCGTCGAGCGCAGCCCCGCCACTTTGGAGGTCAACGCCGACCACATCTTCGTCTACGCGGTGCAGCGGGCCCATGAGCGCGGTCCGGACCACGCCTCGCTGTTCACCGTGCGCCGTGAGTCGCGGTTCCGCTTCGACCGCGAGGATCTGCGCGACCACCATCTGGAGCTGGTGCAGAGCGCCGTGCTGGCGGGCCCGCAGACCTGCGCCGCGAACGCCTCCGGCTATCTGCGGCCGCTGCTCGCCGGGCAGAGCGCCAAGGGCGACGCCCCCGGCGGGACCGACCCGTACGCACCGGGCCGGACCACGGTCTCGCTCTGCGGCGCCCTGACGCCCGGCTCCCAGCCCCGTACGGGCGGGGCCTCGTAGGACCCGCGGGACCCGCGGGGCCCGTAGGACTCCTTGGGAAGCGGGGACTCGCGGAAAGGCCCCACAAGACCCTCGCAGGGCCTCCTGACGCCCCTCCCCGGCTCGCTCAGCCCTTGCGCGGGCCGTTCCCGGGCCCGTCCCCCGGCCCCTCCCCGCGGCCTTCGCCGGGCGGGGTGCCGTCCTCCCGGCCCGTGTCGTCCGCACCCGCGGTGTCCTCCGAGCCCGAGCCCTGGGACGTCTCCCCGCCCGTCCGGCCGCCGCCGGTGAACCGGTCGCGCAGCTTGCTGCCCAGGTCCCCGGCGCCGCCCGCCACGTCCCGGACGAACGTCATCAGCGGATCCCGGCTGTTGCGCACGGACTCCGCGTAGTGGTTCGCGGACTCGCGGAAGGAGCCGCTGACCGAGGTGTCCTTGTCCTCGTCCCGTCGCGGGTAGTGGCCGTCCATGAGCCGCTGGTAGTCACGGCCGGCGGCCCACTTCTTCAGCTCGGCCGCGCGCACCGTGGTGAACGGGTGGCTGCGCGGCAGCATGTTGAGGATCTTGAGCACGGAGTCGCGCATGTCCCCGCTCGACTCGTACTCCTCCGCCTGCTCCAGGAACGCGTCCACGTTCATCTCGTGCAGATGGTGGCCGCCCGCGAGCTTCATCAGCCCGCGCATCGACGCCTGGAGGTCCTGGCCCACCAGCAGCCCCGCCCGGTCCGCCGACAGCTCCGACTTGCGGAACCACTCGCGCAACGCCGTCACCAGCGCCAGCACCGCCACATTGCCCAGCGGGATCCAGGCCACCTTCAGCGCCAGGCTGGTGAGGAAGAGCAGTATCGTCCGGTAGACGGAGTGGCCGGAGAGCGCATGGCCCACCTCATGGCCGATGACCGCCCGCATCTCCTCCTCGTCGAGCAGCTCCACCAGCCCGGTGGTCAGCACGATGATCGGCTCGTCCATGCCGATGCACATCGCGTTCGGCTGCGGGTTCTGGGTGATGTACATGGCCGGGACCTTCTGGAGGTCCAGGATGTAACAGGCGTCCCGCAGCATGTCGTTGAGGTGCGCGAACTGCCGGTCGCTCACCCGCACCGAATCGGACAGGTACAGCAGCCGCAGACTGCGCTCGGGCAGCAGCCCGCTCAACGCCTTGAATGCGGTGTCGAAGCCGGTCAGCTTGCGCAGGGCGACCAGGGCCGAGCGGTCCGCGGGATGTTCGTACGCGCGCGAGGAGATGCCGGGGAACCGCCGCCGGTTGCGGCCCGGCAACCGCTCCTGCCCGTCACCCTGTCCAAAGGTGCTGCTGTCGCCCATGTGGCCCCCTCGTCGCCGATGTTCCGCCGGACTGCCTCGGTACTGCCCCGTCCCCCGGCGGACCCCAGCCTAGGCCCTGACCGGCGGGGGGTTAGCGTGGAGACATGCCCGATATGACTGGCCTCACCGAAGTGCTCGCCGCCACCTCCAAGGACGCCGGACCGGGGGCGCTGCTGCGCACGGTCATCGTCGTCGGCGTGATGGGCGCGGCCCTGCTCGCCTGGTTCCTGCTGCGGGGATACGGCAACAAGCAGGACTGACCGCCGGACGGGACCGCGAACCAGGGCGCCGGGGCGAAGGCGGGACGGCGAGCAGCGCGGAATTCGGCTCGCATACGATGTGGCCGACGTGACTCGACGCCTAGACCCCGATAGGTAGTGCCTGCGATGAGCGCTTACAGCACCGCACACACCCTGGCCACCCTTGCCTCCGAGGGGGGCGAGCACCACACCGACACCCATGCGAGCATCAGCCCGTTCATGACCGGTGGCGCCGCGCTCGTCATCCTCTTCCTGCTGCTGTGGATCACCACCCGTTTCAACCGGGACCGCTGACCGGGGCCGTGGGCCCTGCGGGCCCCGGCCGCGGACCGGGCCCAGTAGGGTCTGCACGCATGGAAGAGCAGAAGGTGCCCGGCAAGCGGCGGCTCGGTGTGATGGGCGGGACGTTCGACCCGATCCACCACGGACACCTGGTCGCGGCGAGCGAGGTGGCGTCGCAGTTCCATCTGGACGAGGTGGTGTTCGTGCCCACCGGGCAGCCGTGGCAGAAGAGCCACAAGAAGGTTTCCCCGGCCGAGGACCGCTATCTGATGACGGTCATCGCGACCGCCTCCAATCCGCAGTTCTCGGTCAGCCGTATCGACATCGACCGCGGCGGACCGACGTACACCACCGACACCCTCCGGGACCTCCGGGCGTCCAACGGTGACGCGGATCTGTTCTTCATCACCGGCGCGGACGCGCTCGCCCAGATCCTCACCTGGCGCGACGCCGAAGAGCTGTTCTCGCTCGCCCACTTCATCGGGGTGACCCGGCCGGGGCACATACTGGCCGACCCGGGTCTGCCGGAGGGCGGAGTGTCCCTGGTCGAGGTGCCCGCGCTGGCGATCTCGTCCTCGGACTGCCGCTCGCGCGTCGCCCATGGCGAACCCGTCTGGTATCTGGTGCCTGACGGCGTGGTGCGCTACATCGACAAGCGCGAGCTGTACCGGCACGACTGCTGAAGGGGTACCCCCGGTGAATGACGGACAGGATCCGTACGACCCGTACGCGCAGGATCCGTACGCCCAGGAGCCGCAGATCCACGACTACGACGCCTATGGGCGTCCGGTCTACCAGCCGCAGGCGGGGCAGCAGACCTACGACCCGCAGCAGGCCCCCTACGACTCGCAGCAGGCCCCCTACGACCCGCAGCAGGGTTACGACCCGCAGCGGAGTCACGACGCGTACGGGCAGGCCCAGCCCCGGGGCGGGCAGCAGGGGCAGGGCGGCTACGGCTACGACCCCTACGCCCAGCCGCAGCAGCCGCAGCATCCCCATCCCCCCCAGGCGCCCCAGCACCCCCGGACCGCTCAGCATCCGCGGACGCGTCACCCGCAGGCGCAGCCGTACGACCCGTACCCGGGGCAGCAGCAGTACCCGTACGACAGCCGGCAGCAGGGTTACGGCTACGACCAGGCGCCGGCGGTCCCGCCGCAGCGCGAGTCCAACCCGTACGAGGAGCTGAGCCCCGAGGCGCTCCAGGAGCCGCGGGCCGGGTCCGCCGCCGAGTCGCGACCCGGCCGCGGGCCGGGGGCGGCGAAGGGGGAGGAGCCCGACGAGGACTACCGCACCGAGCAGTTCTCCTTCGTCGAGGAGCCCGACGAGGACTCCGACGTCATCGACTGGCTGAAGTTCGCCGAGACCCGTACCGAGCGGCGCGACGAGCGCAAGCGCAAGGGCCGCAACCGCATGGTCGCGCTGATCGTGGTGCTGGTTCTGGCGGCCGCGGGCGGGGTCGGCTACCTCTGGGTCGCGGGCAAGCTGCCGGGGCTGTCCGGAGGGACGGCCGACGAGGCGGCGGGCGGTCCGCAGCAGCGCGACGTGATCGTCGTCCATCTGCGCGAGACCAAGGGCGGCCGTTCCTCCACCGCCCTGCTGGTGGACAACGAGACCACCAAGAAGGGCACCACCGTCCTGCTGCCCAACTCGCTGTCCGTCGCCACCGAGGAGGGCGGCTCCACCACGCTCGGCAAGTCGGTCACCGACGAGGGCTCGGACTCCACCCGGGATTCCCTGAGCACCCTGCTGGGCTCGAAGATCCAGGGCACCTGGCGGCTGGACACCCCGTATCTGGAGAACCTGGTCGAGCTGGTCGGCGGGATCACCGTGACCACCGACGCGACGGTGCCGGACAGGCAGAAGGACGCGGCTCCGCTGGTGAAGAAGGGCCGGGAGCAGCCCCTGAGCGGGCAGGCGGCTGTGGCATACGCCACCTACCGCGGGCCGGGCGAGCCCCAGACCAAGCAGCTGGCCCGGTTCGGCCAGGTCATGCACGCGGCGCTGAAGAAGCTCTCCAGCGATGAGAAGGGCGCGACCAACACCGTGGAGTCGCTGGCCCAGATCCCCGATCCCTCGCTGTCCGAGCAGCAGCTCGGCGCCTCGCTGGCCCGGCTGGCCGGGCAAGCGAAGAGCGGCGACTACAACACCGCGATGCTGCCGGTCCAGCAGGACGGGACACTCAGCACCCGGGCCGCCGACCACGTGGTGAAGGACATCCTCGGCGGAGCCGTGAAGAACACCGCCGGCGACGCCCCACGGGTCAGCGTGACCAACGCGGGCGGCGCCGCGGACGCGGCCGGTTCGGCCCGGGTCACGCTGGTCAACGGCGGCTTTACGGTCGTCTCCGCAACGGAGGGCGGCGGCACTCCGCAGACGGCGTCGCGGGTCACCTACGCCGACGCCGCCCAGGAGGCCCAGGCCAAGGAGGTCGCCAAGACGCTCGGCCTGCCCTCGAGCGCGGTGCGCAAGGGCAAGGGCGCGGCCAACGCCGACATCACGGTGGTCCTCGGCCGGGACTACACGGGCAAGGGCTGAGCGCCCCGGATCCCGCCACCGGATCCCGCCACCGGACCCTCGCGGCGGCCGCCTCCGGGCGGCCGCCGCGGTGCGTCCGGACCGCCGCCGGGTCCTGGCCCGGTGGGACGGCGGCGGGCCGTGAGACCCTTGGGGTGCCAGACCTTCGAGGTACGACGACGACCGAAAGCCTTGCCTGTGACCGCCACGGACCGCTCCATCGAGCTCATCAACGCCGCCGCCCAGGCGGCCGCCGACAAGCTCGCGCACGACATCATCGCGTACGACGTCAGCGACGTGCTCTCGATCACCGACGCCTTCCTGCTGGCCTCGGCGCCCAACGACCGCCAGGTGAAGTCGATCGTCGACGAGATCGAGGAGCGGCTGAACAAGGAGCTCGGCGCCAAGCCGGTGCGCCGCGAGGGCGACCGCGAGGCCCGCTGGGTGCTGCTGGACTACGTGGACGTCGTGGTGCACGTCCAGCACAGCGAGGAGCGGGTCTTCTACGCGCTGGAGCGGCTGTGGAAGGACTGCCCCCAGCTGGAGCTCCCGGCCGACGCCGTCGCCACCCGGGGCAAGGCGGAGGAGTACGCACAGGCGCAGGCGGCCGACGGCGGCCCGGTCGGTGGTGAGCTCAGCTGAACGGCACCAACGGCGGCCGGGGCCGCCGTGTCGTCCTGTGGCGGCACGGCCAGACGGCCTGGAACATCGAGCGCCGCTTCCAGGGCTCCCTGGACATCGAGCTGACGGACACCGGGATCGCGCAGGCGCGCCGTGCGGCCCGGCTGCTGGCCGCACTGGGACCGGACGCGATCGTCGCCTCCGACCTCAAGCGGGCCGCGGCGACCGCCGCCGAGCTGGCGGCCGTCACCGGGCTCGAGGTCTCCCACGACGCCGCGCTCCGGGAGACCTACGCCGGTCAGTGGCAGGGGCTCACCCACGACGAGATCATGGCGCGGTTCGGCGCGGAGTACACCGCGTGGAAGCGCGGTGAGCCCGTGCGCCGCGGCGGCGGCGAACTGGAGTCCGAGGTCGCCGACCGGGCCGCCCCGGTGGTGCTGGAGAGCGCCGAGAAGCTGCCCGACGGGGGCACGCTCGTGGTGGTCAGCCACGGCGGCACCATCCGCACCACCATCGGCCGGCTGCTCGGTCTGGAGCCCCGGACCTGGGAGGCGCTGGGCGGTCTGTCGAACTGCTGCTGGTCGGTGCTGGGCGAGGGACTGCGCGGCTGGCGGCTGCTGGAACACAACGCCGGATCGCTGCCCGAGCCGGTGCTCGGCGACGACGACTGAACGGATTTCCTTTTCCGGCAGGTCACCGGCTATGCTCCTTCTCGTTCGAAGCGCTCCGGCGCGGAGAACAGCGGGGCTATAGCTCAGTTGGTAGAGCGCCTGCATGGCATGCAGGAGGTCAGGAGTTCAATTCTCCTTAGCTCCACAGCACCGCACCGATCCCGTCCCCTTCAGAGGGTGGCGGGATCGGTGCTTTCCCGGATCACCCGGTCCGTTCCCCGTGGTCGGCTCGCTCCGCCCCCTCTGTCCCCTCCGCCCGATCGGCCCGTATCGCGGAGAGCGGGCGGGCATGGACGGAGCAGCCGATCAGCGGGTCGTGGATGGCCCGCAGCCGCTCCAGAAAGACCCGGCTCTCCGCGTCGTCCGGGGTGTAGACCACGACCCGGGTCTCCGGTGCGCCGCTGACCTGCATCGACGTCGAGATCAGCCGTATCTCGCCGACCGAGGCGTGCTGCACCACCTTGATCCGCGAACCGGGCGGGGCGACGTCCCCGGTGCGCCAGAGCCGGGCGAACCGGTCACTGGCGGCGAGCAGCCGGTCCAGGAACTCCTCCCAGGCGGGCTCGCCCACATGCCGTCCGTACGCACCGCGCAGCGTCGCCACGATGACCGGCATCTCCTGGTCCAGGTTGAGCAGCGAGACACAGCACCGCTGGGTCACGAAGAGCTGCCACAGCACGTTCCGCTCGGGCCCGGTGGTCACCAGCATCGACGGAAACAGGTGCTGGTAACCGGCGTTGTACGCCAGGATGTCGTAACGGGCGTTGTAGACCACGGCCGGAAGCGGGTCGAGCGCGTCCAGGATGCCCTGCACCTCGGGGCTGACCGTGCTCGTGTCCCGCGTCCGGTCCGGGACGTACGGCACCTCGGCCAGGTGGTACAGATGCTCGCGCTCGATCCCGTCGAGCCGCAGGGTGCGCGCGACCGCGTCCAGCACCTGCACGCTCGCGTTGATCGGGCGGCCCTGCTCCAGCCAGGTGTACCAGGTGACCCCGACGCCGGAGAGCTGGGCGACCTCCTCCCGGCGCAGCCCGGGGGTGCGGCGGCGCAGCCCGGGCGGCATCCCCACGTCGGCGGGGGTCACCCGGGCGCGGCGGCTGCGCAGGAAGGCGGCCAGCTCGGGCCGCCGCCGCTGGGTGGTGTGCCGGTGCTGTGCGGTGTTCACGGCCATCGTCGCTCCCCATGTCCCCCGTGGCGGCGCCGTCCCCCGTGGCGGCGGCTCCCCTGACGGCCCCCGCGCGGAGGGCCGGTCCTCCATGCTCCCGGTGGCGGCCGGAGGCTGCCAGGTGCTGCCACTACCAGCATCGGCGGGCTCTCGTTACCGGTACCGGCGCGCCGACAGGCTCGGCTCATGACGCACACCACCCCGACCACCCCTCTCCCCGCAGAGGACTCCACAACCAGTAAAGGCCACCCCACTGACAACCCGGCCGCCGTCCCGGCCGCGCGGCGGCCCCCACGCCCCGGGTGGCTGCTCGCGATCGTCCTGACCGGCCAGCTCATGGCCGTGCTCGACGTCTTCATCGTCAATGTCGCGGCGCCGACCATGCGCGCCGATCTGCACGCCTCCGGCGCCGGACTCCAGCTCGTCATCGCCGGTTACACGATCTCCTACGCCGTACTCCTGATCACCGGGGCGCGGCTGGGCGCCCTGATCGGCCACCGGCGGATGTTCCTGGCCGGGCTCGCGGGCTTCACCGCCTCCTCGCTCGCCTGCGGTCTGGCCGGCAGCACCGGGCAGCTGATCGCCTTCCGGTTCGTCCAGGGCGCGGCCTCGGCGGTGATGCTGCCGCAGGTGCTCAGCCTCATCCAGCGGACGTACACGGGCAGTTCGCGGGCGCGGGCGCTCGGCGCGTACTCCGCGGTGCTCGCCTCCGGTGCCGCCGCCGGGCTGATCGTGGGCGGGGTGCTGGTCGAGGCGGATCTGATGGGCGCGGGCTGGCGTCCGGTCTTCCTGGTGAACGTGCCGATCGGGCTGCTGCTGCTCGTCCTCGGCCCGCGGCTGATGGGCTCCCCGGAGGAGACGCCGGGCGGCCCGGCCACCGCGCCCCGGAGCGGGCTGGACGTACCCGGTCTGCTGCTGCTGGCCGCGGCGGTCCTGCTGTTCACGGTGCCGATGGTGCTCGGACAGGAGCGGGACTGGCCGCTGTGGGGCTGGATCATGCTGGGGCTGAGCGCGGTCCTGGTGGGGCTGTTCGCGGTGTACGAGGCACGGCTGGCCCGGAGCGGCGGCAGGCCGCTGATCGCCCCGCGGGTGGTGCGGGCGCCCGGGATGCCGGTGGCCGTGATCCGCATCGTGCTGGCGATGGCGACGAACGGCGGATTCCTGTTCGCCACCACCCTGCATGTGCAGGGCGGTCTGGGCTACAGCGCGATGCGGGCCGGACTGACCTTCGTGCCCTCGGCGGCCGCGTTCGGCGTGCTGGGGCTCAACTGGCAGCGGCTGCCGGTGCGGTGGCAGCCGGTCGTGGTACCGGCCGGATTCACGCTGGCGACCGTGTCGTTCATCGGGCTCGGTCTGGCGCTGCGGGACGGCGGCGACGGCGGCCTGGGGCTCTACGTGGCCCTGGCGGGCATCGGAGCGGGTCTCTCGCTCGCCTACAGCCCGGTGCTGACAGAGACGTTGGCGACCGTACGGCAGCAGGACGCGGCGGACGCCAGCGGCGTGCTGGTGACGGCGGCTCAACTCGGTCTGCTCAGCGGAGTCGCGGTCTTCGGCACGGTGTTCCTGAACGCGGCGGACGGTGCGGCGCCCGGAGCGCGCGCCTCGGCGGACGCCCTGTGGGTGACCTGCGTCGCACTGGCCGCGGCGGCGGCATGCGGAGCGTTGCTGAGTCTCGTGAGGCGTGTGAGGCATCTCCGCTGACCTGGGCGTCGTCCCATGGCAGAATCGGACGGCCGGAGGGGCAGGGGCCGACAGTCCGATGGGGAGGGCAGGTGGGATGCCGACGAGCATCCTCGATGCGATCGAGGACCTTTCCGACACGCATGGGCCGGGCATCGCCTGCCCGTCCTGCGGCTCCGGCAAAGTGGCTCAGGTTCTCGGCGACAACGGCGGTGTTTCCTACGTGTGTACGGCCTGCGGCCACAGCTGGAGCTGAGTGACATGGGAGCACACAGCCGGAAGTGTGACTGGTGCGGCAGCGGTACACCGATCGTCCGCGACATGGAGCCGCTCAACTCCGACTACCAGTACTGGTGCGCGGAGTGCGCACGGGCGCTGATCATCAAGGGCGATCCGATCGAGACCTACCGGGAGCTGGAAGGGGAGCCGATCTACGGTCGGCTCCTCGACGAGCACTGCACGCTCAAGCGTTTCTACTCGTTCGCCACGGCGTAACCCGGCCCCCGCTCCCGCCCCGCGGCAATCGATTTGGCGGAAGGTCGGGGCCTCCGTGTAGTGTGGGCGATGCCGCCGAGGGGAACCGGGCGGAGCAAGACCTGGGGCTATAGCTCAGTTGGTAGAGCGCCTGCATGGCATGCAGGAGGTCAGGAGTTCAATTCTCCTTAGCTCCACAGCGACCGGAGACGGACTGTCCGATATGGATGGTCCGTCTCTTTCGTCCTTTCCGGGGGTCTTCCGGTCCAGGGGGCTCCCGACGGGATTTTCCTCCGCCGTCCCGCCCGGACTTCCGTCCGCCACCGCGGCTCCCTCGATGCGGGCCGTTGGCGCCCTGCGGTAACCTGACCCCATGCGTGCCGTACGCCTTCTGCTTAGCGGGCCGCGCTGATCAAGTCCGACCGAGCACAGCTCCGGTCGGCATCGGCGCGGCGTCCCCTCCTGTGCGAGGGGTCTTTTTGTTTCGGAGGCAAGAGGGAGCCGTTCCCTACCGCAGGCAGAGACGACCGATGGAGCTTTGAGGATCATGAGCGAGACCAATGCCGCGGCCGAGGTCGCGCCGCACCGCTACACGGCCGCCCTGGCCGCTGACGTCGAAGCCCGCTGGCAGGACTTCTGGGACGCGAATGGCACGTATGACGCGCCCAACCCGAGCGGTGACCTGGCCGGTGACGCCGAGACCGCGGCCCGGCCCAAGAAGTTCGTCATGGACATGTTCCCCTACCCCTCGGGTGCGGGCCTGCACGTCGGCCATCCGCTGGGCTACATCGCCACCGATGTCTACGCCCGCTACCACCGCATGACGGGCCACAACGTCCTGCACACCCTGGGCTTCGACGCCTTCGGCCTGCCCGCCGAGCAGTACGCGGTGCAGACCGGCACCCACCCCCGGGTGAGCACCGAGGCCAACATCGAGAACATGCGGCGCCAGCTGCGCCGGCTGGGCCTGGGCCACGACCCGCGCCGCTCCTTCGCGACGATCGAGCCGGACTACTACAAGTGGACCCAGTGGATCTTCCTGCAGATCTTCAACTCCTGGTACGACCCGGAGGCGCGGAAGGCCCGCCCGATCGCCACCCTGGTGGAGCAGTTCGCCTCCGGTGAGCGCCCGACCCCCGACGGCCGCGCCTGGGCCGAGCTGACCGAGGCCGAGCGCGCGGACGTCCTGGGCGGCCACCGCCTGGCGTACGCCTCGGACGCGCCCGTCAACTGGTGCCCCGGGCTGGGCACGGTGCTGGCCAACGAGGAGGTCACCGCGGAGGGCCGCTCCGAGCGCGGCAACTTCCCCGTCTTCAAGGCCAAGCTGCGCCAGTGGAACATGCGCATCACCGCCTACGCCGAGCGGCTGCTGACGGACCTGGACGCGCTGGACTGGCCCGAGGCCATCAAGCTGCAGCAGCGCAACTGGATCGGGCGCAGCGAGGGCGCCCGGGTGGACTTCCCGGTGGCCGACCGCCCCGAGGCGAAGATCACCGTCTTCACCACCCGCCAGGACACCCTGTTCGGCGCCACCTACATGGTGCTGGCCCCCGAGCACGGCCTGGTGGACGAGATCGTCCCGGCCGCCTGGCCCGAGGGCACCCATCAGGTGTGGACCGGCGGACACGCCACCCCGGCCGAGGCCGTCGCCGCGTACCGCAAGCAGGCCGCGGCCAAGTCCGATGTCGAGCGGCAGGCCGAGGCCAAGGACAAGACCGGTGTCTTCACCGGCGCCTTCGCCGTCAACCCGGTCAGCGGCGAACCGGTTCCGGTCTTCATCGCCGACTATGTGCTGATGGGCTACGGCACCGGCGCGATCATGGCCGTTCCGGCGCATGACACCCGTGACTTCGCGTTCGCCCGCGCCTTCGAGCTGCCCATGCGCTGTGTGGTCGAGCCGTCGGACGACCGCGGCACCGACCCGTCCACCTGGGACGACGCCTTCGCCTCGTACGACGCGAAGATCGTCAACTCGACGGGGGAGACGGTCTCGCTGGACGCCCTGGGCGTCGTCGAGGCCAAGGCGCGCATCACCGAATGGCTGGAGGCCCGCGGCATCGGCGAGGGCACCGTCAACTTCCGGCTGCGCGACTGGCTGTTCAGCCGGCAGCGCTACTGGGGCGAGCCCTTCCCGATCGTCTACGACGAGGACGGCATCGCCCACCCGCTGCCCGAGTCGATGCTGCCCCTGGAACTGCCCGAGGTCGACGACTACGCGCCGCGCACCTTCGACCCCGACGACGCCGACACCTCCCCGGAGACCCCGCTGTCCCGGAACGAGGACTGGGTCGACGTGGTGCTGGACCTGGGCGACGGCCGCGGCCCCCGCCCGTACCGCCGCGAGACCAACACCATGCCCAACTGGGCCGGATCGTGCTGGTACGAGCTGCGCTACCTGGACCCGCGCAACGCCGACCGGCTGGTCGACCCGGACATCGAGCGGTACTGGATGGGCCCGCGCGAGGGGCAGCCGACCGGCGGTGTCGACCTGTACGTCGGCGGCGCCGAGCACGCCGTGCTGCATCTGCTGTACGCGCGCTTCTGGTCCAAGGTGCTGTTCGACCTGGGCCATGTCTCCTCGGCCGAGCCGTTCCACAAGCTGTACAACCAGGGCATGATCCAGGCGTATGTCTACCGGGACAGCCGGGGCATCGCCGTCCCGGCCGCCGAGGTCGAGGAGCGCGACGGGGCCTACTGGTACCAGGGCGAGAAGGTCACCCGGCTGCTGGGCAAGATGGGCAAGTCCCTGAAGAACGCCGTCACGCCGGACGAGATCTGCGCCGAGTACGGGGCCGACACGCTGCGGCTGTACGAGATGGCCATGGGTCCGCTGGACGTCTCGCGCCCCTGGGACACCCGCGCGGTCGTCGGCCAGTACCGGCTGCTCCAGCGGCTGTGGCGCAATGTCGTGGACGAGAACACCGGCGAGGCCGTGGTCGTCGACGCCGAGCCCGACGAGGCGACGCTGCGCGCCCTGCACAAGGCGATCGACGGGGTCCGGCAGGACATGGCGGGGCTGCGCTTCAACACCGCCATCGCCAAGATCACCGAGCTGAACAACCACGTCACCAAGGTGCGTGAGGTACCGCGCCAGGTGGCCGAGGGCCTGGTGCTGCTGATCGCCCCGCTGGCCCCGCACATCGCCGAGGAGCTGTGGCGCAAGCTGGGCCACACCACCTCGGTCGTCCACGAGCCCTTCCCGGCCGCCGACCCGGCGTACGTGGTCGACGAGACGGTGACCTGCGTGGTGCAGATCAAGGGCAAGGTCAAGGCGCGGCTGGAGGTCGCCCCGTCGGTCTCGGAGGACGAGCTGGAGAAGCTGGCGCTGGGCGACCCCGCGGTGGTGGCGGCGCTGGACGGTGCGGACATCCGCAAGGTGATCGTGCGGGCGCCGAAGCTGGTCAATATCGTCCCGGCGTGATCGCCGCCGTTCCTGCGCCTTTCCCGTACGGGCGGGCCGGGGGTTCCTGAGGAACCCCCGGCCCGCCCGGTCCGTTTAGGCTGGAGGAACGAGTGCCGTTGACGCGTGCCGCTGCCGTGCCCGACGCCCCGACGCCTTGAAGGAGCGCACATGGAAGCCATCTGGATCCTGTTGGTGCTGTTCCTCGTCTGTGCCGGGGTGGGGGTGTACGCGACCGCGCGAGCGGTCAAGGCGGCCAAGCGGGGCATCGACCGCACGGTGCACCAGGCCCGGCGCACGGTGGAGGACACCCGGCTGCGGGCCCGTCAGTTCGCCCAGCCGGGCACCGCCGGTGAGCTGGCCGAGCTGAGGCTGTCCCTGCGCTCCTCGATGCACGCCACCGAGCAGGCGCTGACCGCCTCGGCGGAGCAAGACCGGTCGCTGTCGGAGTCGTTGGGGCTGTTCCGGAGGCTCACCGAGCACGGGCGGGAGCTGGAGGAGGACCTGAAGCGGCTGGAGCGGGAGCCCGACCGGGCCAGGGTCACGGCCCTGCTGCCGGAGTTGCGGGAGCGCACCCAGCGGATCACCCGCTCCGCGGACTCGCTGCGGTGGGCGGCGCGGGACCGGGCCCAGCGGTTCGCCCGGGACGATCTGGACGCGCTGGGCCGCGAGATCGACATGGAGGCGGGCGCGCTGCGGCACTGGACGGCGGAGACGGCGGAGGGGCCGGGGCCGTCGCAGGGGGCGCCGGAGCCGCCCTCGCTCGGTACGACGCCCCGGACCGAGGGCTACTCCTGGCAGAAGGCCTGGCGGAAATCCGCCCGTCCGGAGAACACGGCCTGAGCCGGGACGGTGCCGGCGGGTGTGAGCCGGTCCGGGCCGGGTAAGGCCCTGACCGGTACGGTCAGTGATCATTCGGTGGGGTCGCGCTGTCGGCCCGGCGCGTCCCCCGATAACCTCCCTGTCATGTCCCGCCATGTCGCGATCGTGACCGATTCAACGGCGTACCTGCCGCAGGAGGCGATGGAGCGGCACCGCATCACCGCCGTTCCGCTGACGGTGGTGCTCGGAGACCGGGCCCTGGAAGAGGGCACCGAGATCTCGGCGCGTTCCCTCGCGCAGGCCCTGCAGAAACGCAGGCCGGTGACGACGTCCCGGCCCAGCCCGGAGATGTTCGCGGCGGCCTACCGCGCCGCCGCCGAGGAGGGGGCGACGGGCATCGTCTCCCTCCATCTGTCCGCCGAGATCTCCGGTACCTACGACGCGGCGGTGCTCGCCGCCCAGGACGCCCCGGTGCCGGTGCGGGTGGTGGACAGCGGCATGGTCGCGATGGCGCTGGGCTTCTGCGCGCTGGCGGCGGCCGAGGCGGCGGAGGGCCGGGGCACGCTGGACGAGGCCGTGGCGGCGGCCCAGAAGCGGGCCGACGGCACCGCCGCCTACTTCTACGTGGACACCCTCGACTATCTGCGGCGCGGCGGCCGCATCGGCACGGCGCAGGCCCTGCTCGGCTCGGCGCTGGCGGTCAAACCGCTGCTCCAGCTCGACGGGGGGCGGATCGAACTGCGGGAGAAGGTGCGTACCGCCTCGAAGGCCCTGGCCCGGCTGGAGGAACTGGTGGTGGAGCGGGCCGGACTGAGTCCGGTGGACATCGCGGTGCAGCATCTGGCGGCGGGGGAGCGCGCGGCGACGCTCGCGGAGCGGCTGCGGGAGCGGGTGCCGGGGCTGGTGGAGCTGTACGTGGGGGAGGTGGGCGCGGTGATCGGTGCCCACACCGGGCCGGGGCTGCTGGGCGCGATCGTTTCGCCGCGGTAGGGGCCGGGGGCCGGGTCCGGTTCGTTCACCCGTCGGGGTGACCGGGATATCCACAACCGCTGGGTTTTCCCCGGGATTTGGGGTGTCTCGGCGGGATCGGCCGGATGTGCCTACCGTCGGGAGGCATGAGGTCACGATCACATGCAGTAATCATCGGTGCGGAGCGCGGTCGTCATCGCGGGGGTGGGACGGGCCGTGGCTCGTCGTCGCCTTCGTCGCCTTCGTTGCATCCGGCGCCCTCGTCGTCTTCGGCTCGTGCCGCGGCCCTGTTGCCCGCGCATCGGCGCGGGGCTCCCGTGCGGGAGGCGGGTCCACCCGACACCGGGCCCGATACCGACACCGGGCCCGATACCGACATCGGGCCCGATACCGATACCGATACCGGGCCCGGTACCGGATGCGGCACCGTCGCCCTCGGCAGCCGGGACGGTCCGGAAGCCAACGCCCCGGCGCGTGCGACACCGCGGTGGGCCGACCCCGCCGAAACCGAGGGTGGCGGTGAGGCCGGAGCGGGAGTCGGGGCCGAGCCCGGCGGTGGCGGGGCGCTGCGGCGCCGCGAGCGGATCCGGCTCGTGCTGCGGGAACGGCTGCCGACATGGCTCCAGGTGCGCTGCGGTATGCAGCTCAGGACTCTGGCGGCGCTGTCGGTCGCCCTGCTCGTGGCGGTGGCCTTCGCGGTGTATCACTTCTGGACCGGCCGCCCTCAGACCGTGCGGGCACCGGACCCCGAGCCGCCGCGCGCCGCGCCCGCCGGGTCCGTTCCCACCCCCGGCGGGCGGCCCGGCCCGGGGGCGGGCCGTTCGGTCGTCGTCGATGTGACGGGCAAGGTCCGGCGTCCGGGGCTGCGTACGCTGCCGTCCGGCGCGCGGGTCGACGACGCGCTGGAGGCGGCGGGCGGGGTACGGCCGGGTGCGGACACCAGTGGGCTGAACCGTGCCCGGCCGCTGGTCGACGGTGAACAGATCGTGGTCGGCGCCCCGGCGGGCCAGGCTCCCGGCGGCCCGCCGGCCGCCGGGGGAGATGCCGCGGGCACGGGCGGCGGTACGGGCTCCGGTGCCGGTACGGGCCCCGGCGCCGGAGCTCCGGGTGCACCCGCCGGACCGGGTACGGCGGGCGGGCCGGGTGCGCCCGGTGGGCCGGTCAGCCTCAACTCCGCCACCCCGGAGCAGCTCGACACTCTGCCGGGCGTGGGTCCGGTGCTGGCGCGCCACATCATCGACTACCGCACCCAGCACGGCGGTTTCCGCAGTATCGAGGAGCTCCGCGAGGTGAATGGCATCGGCGAGCGCCGGTTCGCCGATCTGCGTCCGCTGGTCCGCCCATGACGGCACAGCCCACCCGGGCCCGCGCACCGGTGCACGCCGCGGCCGCCTCGCCGCGCGGGGCGTCCGAGCCCCGCCAGGAGGGCCCGCCCGACCTCCGTCTGGTGCCGCCCGCCGTCACCGCCTGGGCCGCCGCTGCCATCGCGCTGGGCACGCCGGGCCGCACCGTCGCGGTGGTCTGTGCGCTGGCCTGCCTCGCGGCAGCCGTCCTGCTGCTCAGGGCCCGCCGCCGGACCGTCCCCACCACGGCCGGCCGGCCGCACGGCACCTCCCACCCCCACAGCGGTCCCCGAGGGCGCGGCTCCAACTCCCCGGCGCACGGCGGTGGGCGGCGCAGACGGGCGGCCGGGGCGGTGGCCGCGGCGCTGCTGTGCGGTGCGGCGGCGGGGGCGGTCGCCGCGCTGCACGCGGCGGAGGTGCGGGACGGCCCGGTTCCGGACCTGGCCCGGGAGTACGCCGAGGTCACCGCGGAGGTGCAGGTCACCGGTGACCCCCGGCTCACCCGCCCCCGGGTGCGGGGCGCCGCACTCGCACCCGTGGCGGTGGTGATCGAGGCGGAGGTCGGCCGGGTCACCGGACCCGACGGCATCACGACCGCCACCCGCGCGCCCGTGCTGGTGACGGTCCGCGCGGGCGCCGAGCGGGACCGGGCCCAGTGGCTCGGGCTGCTGCCCTCCACCCGGCTGCGGGTGCACGGCCGGCTGGCGCCGCCGCTGCGCGACGGGGACCGCGTCGCGGCCGTCGTGCGGGTCGACGGCGGCGGGCCACCGCGGGTCATCGGTGCGCCCAGCACCCTCCAGAAGCAGGCGGGGCGGCTGCGCGCGGGGCTGCGGACCGCGACGGACGAGCTCTCCCCGGACGCGCGGGCGCTGCTGCCGGGCCTGGTCGTGGGGGACACCTCCCGGGTGCCGCCCGACCTCGACGAGGCGTTCCGGGCCACGGACCTGCTGCATCTGATGGCGGTCTCCGGCAGCAATCTGACGCTCGTTCTCGCCCTGCTGACCGGTCCGCCCCGCCTTGCCGCACGGGCCGAGCGGCGGGGGCTGGCGGCCGCGCTCGGTATCCGGCTCAGAACGACGGCCGTGCTCGGCGGCGCGCTCACCCTGGGCTTTGTCATCGTGTGCCGTCCCGAGCCCAGTGTGCTGCGTGCGGCGGTGTGCGGGCTGATCACCCTGCTCGCCCTCGGCACCGGACGGCGCAGATCCCTGCTTCCGGCCCTGGCCGCGGCCGTCCTGGCGCTGGTCCTCTACGACCCGTGGCTGGCGCGGAGTTACGGTTTCGCGCTCTCCGTGCTGGCCACCGGCGCGCTGCTCACCTTCTCACCGGTGTGGGCCGCCGGGCTGCGCCGCCGTGGTGTGCCGCCGCGATGGGCCGAGGTGCTGGCGGCGGCCGCGGCCGCCCAGGCGGTCTGCGCTCCGGTTGTTGTGGTGCTGGCCGAGCGGGTGAGCCTGGTGGGGGTCCCCTGCAATCTGCTGGCCGAGGCGGCGGTCGGCCCGGCCACCGTTCTGGGGTTCGGCGCGCTCGCCGTGGCCCCCTTCATCCCGCCGCTCGCCGGGTGGATCGCCTGGCCGGCCGGATGGCCCGCGGAGTGGATCGCCGAGGTGGCCAGGAGGGGCGCGGCCCTGCCCGGGGCGGAGCTGGACTGGCCGGGCGGCTGGCAGGGCGGGCTGCTGCTGGCCGTCGCCACTCTGGCCGCCGTCCTGGTGGGCCGCCGGGTGCCGCACCCGGGGTGGCTGTGCGCGGTGTGCGCGCTGGTGCTGCTGCTGACGGTCGTCCGCCCGGCGCCGCTGGCCCGCGTCATCACCGGCTGGCCACCGCCCGGCTGGCGGCTGGTGGCGTGTGACGTCGGCCAAGGTGACGCCCTGGTCCTGGCGGCCGGACCCGGCACGGCCGTTGTGGTGGACACCGGCCCCGAGCCACTGGCCGTCGACCGCTGTCTGCGTTCCCTGGGAGTGGTCCGGATTCCGCTGCTGGTGCTCACCCACTTCCACGCCGACCATGTGTCCGGGCTGACCGGAGCGCTGCGCGGGCGCGCGGTGGGGGCCATCGAGACGACCGGTCTGGAGGAGCCGCCCGGCCAGGCCGAGTTCGTGCGGCGCCGCGCGCGGGCGGCGCGGGTGCCGGTGGTCACGGCGGGGCCGGGGGAGCGCCGCCGGTTCGGCCCGCTGTCCTGGGAGGTGCTGTGGCCCGCGCCCCCGTCCCCGGCATCGCCCCCGGGCACGCCCGCCGTACCGCCGGCGGACGGGGCGAACGACGCGAGCGTGACCCTGTTCGTCCGTACCGCGGGGCTGACCCTGCTGCTCCTCGGTGACCTCGAACCACCCGCCCAGCGGGCCCTGCTGACGGCCCACCCCGAGCTGCCCCGGGTCGATGTGGTCAAAGTCGCCCACCACGGCTCGGCCTATCAGGACCCCCGGCTGATGCACCGCCTCCACCCCCGCCTGGCGCTGATTTCCGCCGGTGCGGGCAATCCGTACGGACATCCGGCACCACGCACCATCGCGGCCCTGCGCGCCCAGGGGGCGGCCGTGCTGCGGACGGACACCGACGGGCCGATCGCGGTGACGGGCCCCGCGCTGCGCGCGGTGCTCAGACGGTCCTCTCGGTTCAGACCGACCACACGCCGTTCCGCATCAGATGGCGCCGCGGGAGCTCGGGCTCCTCGTGCCAGACCTGCACTTCGGTGGGGGCCACCCGGTAATAGGCGTAGGAGGAGCCGTTCCCGGGCCGCCGGGGATCCCACAGCGCCTTGGCCGCGAAGGCGTCCGCGGTGGCGGCCGGCACCTGGTCCGGAGCGAACACCTCCACCGTTCCCCCGATCAGCACCACATCACGGGTGTCGGCCAGGGAGAGGCGGGCCCGGCCGACCTCCCGCAGATTGCGGCCGGTGGGGTTGGTCCGGCGGGTGGAGAGCCAGATCGCCCCGCCGTCCCACAGGAACGACAGCGGCACCAGACAGGGCAGCCCCTGCCCGTCGGCGGACGCCACCCAGATGTCCGCCTCCCGCTCCAGTCGCTCCAACAGATCGCGTTTGCGCTGCTCCTGGCCACGCACCACCGCGTCGTCCCCCATGGTCTGTCCCCGCCCCTCTCGACCGGTCCGCCCGGGTGCACGCTATCCACGCGGCGGTGCCCGGTGCCTCGGGCATTCGGTGTAGGACCGGGGCCGCATGTCAGCGGACCGGGGCCCTACGTCAGCGATGGACCCGGCCCGCTGGGGGACCGGATCGCCGGTGGACCGGGGCGCTCTCCTCCTCCCGTGCGGGGGACTCCTGCGCCGGGGCGGAAGGAGCTTCTCCGCGGCCACCTGGGCGCTGTACAACCACGCCATGGGTCCGCCTCGACCGAGACCGCCCTGCACATCACCGACGAGGAGCGCCGCATCGGACAGGAGCAACTGCTGGACCCCGGCGCGTAGCGGGCGGCGGACACCTCACGCCGTGGCGGCGCGGACCACGTCCCGGGCCAGGGCGAGGGCCCCGGCCACGGCCGCCGGGATGTCGGTCACCGGGTAGAGGGCGTGCCGGACGGTGCGATCCGCACCCGAGACGACCAGGATCAGCCGCTTGAGGCGGAGTTGCTGTGCCGCGCGGAAGGCGGGCAGCCGCAGCGCGGCGGCGAGGCGCAGTTCGCTGTCGGACAGCAGGGGGAACGGCACCTTCTCGGCTGTCGCGAAGACGGCCTGCTCATCGGGGCGTTGGGTGCTCACACCCCGTACCGCGGCGCCCGCCGCGCGGAAGGACTGCCAGGCGTCGCGGAACAGCCGGTTCTCCAGGGTGCAGCCCACCGCGCCGGGGATGTCCGCCCAGCTGTCCGGGAGGGGGGAGGGAACCCCGGTCGCCGGGTAGGTGAACAGCACCGTGGCCGCGCTGTGTTCCGCGACCACGTCATGGAGGGCGCCGTCGGAGCCGGTGAGCGCGAGGCCGGGCGGTACGGCGGTGTCCACCAGGCCCCGGACGCGGGCCGTCTCCGCGCTGCCGTCCTCGGCGGTCGCGGTCAGGGAGCCGTCGCCGAGCAGCCAGCGGTCGGCCCAGTCCTGCATGCCGATCAGCACCGGCAGGAACGCCCGGCCGCGTTCGGTCAGTTCGTAGGCGTACCTGACCGGCCGGTCCTGGTAGGGGCGGCGCTCCAGCACCGCATGGTCGACCAGCTCCTTCAGCCGCTCGGCCAGCACCTTGCGGGAGATGGACAGCTCCCGGGTCAGCTCGTCGAAGCGCAGGTGCCCGCGGGCGACCTCGCGCAGGACGAGCAGGCTCCACCAGTCGCCGAGCACGGCCGCGGCCCGCGCGATACCGCAGACGTCATCGAGGTCTCGCTTCCTTGTCATCGCCGTCCATAGTAAGTTCCCTTTCGGAATCAAGTCCATTCCGAAAGGAAACTCGCTGATGTCGCTGGCCCGGTGGACCGAGGTCGACGCCTACTTCAACACCCTGCTCACCCCCTCCCACCCGGCCCTGGACGCGGCGCTCGACCTGAGCGCGGCGGCCGGTCTGCCGCCGCACCAGGTGGCGCCCAACCAGGGCAAGCTGCTGCATCTGCTGACGAGGATCCGGGGCGCGCGCAGGGTGCTCGAGATCGGCACCCTCGGCGGCTACAGCACCATCTGGCTGGCCACGGCCCTGCCCGCGGACGGCCGCCTGATCTCCCTGGAGGCCGATCCGGGGTGCGCCGAGGTGGCCTGCGCCAATGTGGCGCAGGCGGGGCTGTCCGGGGTCGTCGACATCCGCACCGGACCGGCGCTGGACTCCCTCCCGCGGCTGGCCGAGGAGGGCGAGGGCCCCTTCGACGTGGTCTTCATCGACGCCGACAAGCCGAACAACCCCGGTTATCTCGGCTGGGCGCTCCGGCTGACCCGTCCCGGCAGCCTGATCATCGGCGACAACGTGGTGCGGGACGGAGCGGTGGCCGACCCCTCCAGCACCGATCCCAAGGTCCAGGGCGTACGGCGGTTCACCGAGATGATGGCCGAGGAGCCGCGGCTGACGGCCACCGCGGTGCAGACGGTCGGCGAGAAGGGCTACGACGGTTTCACGCTGGCCCTGGTCACCGGCTGACCGAGCGGTCCTGATCGCTGATCATCGCCCAGCGGCCCTGGTCACGGTCCGCCCGGCGCGTCCGCCGTCCGACCGATGCCGGACAATGGCCCGGTGATCGATGAAGGACTGAACGGCGTCCGGCACGTCCTGGTGCTGCCCGACCGCGACGCGGCGGAGGAGGTCGCCGAGGCGCTGCCCGAGCGGTTCCGCACCTCCCACGAGCCCCAGTTGGTCCGGGACGCGCTGGCGGGCGAGGACGATGCCGAGGACGCCCAGTGGCTGGTGGTGGTCGAGGACCCGGCCCGGGAGCTGGACCCCGCCGCCCTGGACGCCTTCGCGGAGGAGTACGAGGGCTGGCTCGAGGCCGAGTAGCGCCACGGGCCACGGGCCACGGGCCACGGGCAACGGGCCACGGGTCCGGATCCCCGATCCCCGAACACGGCCCCCGCCGCCACGTCGTACCCGGCCCGGCGGGGGATGTCGGTGGTCCGTGGGATGCTGGACCGCGATGGCCAGGAAGACGACGACCGACGATCCGCTCGCCCCCGTGACCCTCGCCGTGGGTCAGGAGGAGCTGCTGCTCGACCGCGCCGTGCAGCAGGTCGTGGCGGCCGCCCGCGCGGCCGACGCCGACACCGATGTGCGCGACCTCACTCCCGACGCACTCCAGCCCGGCACCCTCGCCGAGCTCACCAGCCCCTCGCTCTTCGCCGAGCGCAAGGTGGTCGTGGTGCGGAACGCACAGGATCTGTCGGCCGACACCATCAAGGACGTGAAGGGCTATCTCGGCGCCCCCGCCGAGGAGATCACCCTCGTACTGCTGCACGCGGGCGGAGCCAAGGGCAAGGGCCTGCTCGACGCCGCCCGCAAGGCCGGGGCACGCGAGGTCGCCTGTCCCAAGATGACCAAGCCCGCCGACCGTCTGGCGTTCGTGCGCTCGGAGTTCCGCGGTACGGGCCGGTCCGCCACCCCGGAGGCGTGCCAGGCGCTGGTCGATGCCATCGGCAGTGATCTGCGCGAGCTGGCCAGTGCGGTGTCGCAGCTCGCCGCCGATGTCGAGGGCACCATCGACGAGTCCGTCGTCGCCCGCTACTACACCGGCCGTGCCGAGTCGTCCAGCTTCACCGTCGCCGACCGCGCCGTCGAGGGGCGGGCCGCCGAGGCGCTGGAGGCGCTGCGCTGGGCCGTGGCCACCGGAGTGGCGCCGGTGCTGATCACCAGCGCACTGGCCCAGGGCGTACGCGCCATCGGCAAGCTGGCCTCGGCCCCGCGCGGCGCCCGCCCCGGTGATCTGGCCCGGGAGCTCGGGATGCCCCCGTGGAAGATCGACCGGGTGCGGCAGCAGATGCGCGGCTGGTCGGCGGACGGTGTGGCGGTCGCGCTGCGCGCGGTCGCCGAGGCGGACGCGGGGGTCAAGGGCGGCGGGGACGATCCGGAGTACGCCCTCGAGAAGGCCGTCGTGACCATCGCCCGCGCCGCCCGCTCAGGCCGCTCCTAGCGAGCGCGCCCTCCGAGCGGAGCGGGTGCCCCGCGCGCAGTGGGCGCCTGAAACGAAGCGGGCGCCCCGGTCACTCCTTCATCTTCGCGAGCGTCGCCTTGGCGCTCTTCTTCAGCATGTCGACGGCCTCGTCGTCCGTCTTGGCCGTGGCGCCCGACGAGCTGGACACGTACTCCGACCATGTGGACTGGTAGGTCGTCCAGCCGTCGCGGACCCCGAGGATCACATACCCCCCGGTGCTGGAGCTGGACCGGCTGGTCTGCGTCACCACGTACGCCTCGTCGCCGAGACCGCCGACCGCCTTGACCTTGTAGCTGTAGCTGGAGGTCTTCTGGGACTCATAGGCCCGGTAGGTGGCCTCGAACTCGGGTGCCGGGTCGGTCTTCTTGTGCAGCGACGCCGTCGTGTAGAGCCACACCGAGGAGTAGTCGCTGCTGGACGCGGAGTCGGGCTTGAAGTCGATGTTGCAGGACATCGAGTCCAGCGCCGGGTTCTGGGAGCTGCTATGCGTCGGGTTGGAGCTGTTGCGGCTGTCCGCGCCCTTCACCTCGTACCCGGCGTCCTCGAAGGTCTTGGTGTCGGTCGGGTCGCACAGGTCGTCCGTGTAGGTGTACCCGGCGAGATCGGCCTTCGGCTTGTCGCTGCCGCCGAACCCTCCGGTGGCCAGCAGGGCACCTGCCCAGACAGCCGAGGCGAGGATGGCTCCGCCGAGCCCCCACAGCCAGATCCTGCCGCCCCGGCCGCCGCCGCCCGCCGGGCCGCCGGGCGCCATCGTGGGCGGCGCCCCCATGGGCGTGCCCGGCTGCCCGTACCCGGCCATGGGCATGGCGGCCATCGTGGGCTGGGCGTAGGGGTTGGCGGCCTGTGGCTGGGCCGGCTGCTGTGGCACTCCGTAGGCGCTGTGCTGAGGCTGCTGGGGCGGCTGGGGCTGCCCGTACGGGTTGGGTGTCTCCCCCGGTATCGACATGACGTGAACATACCCGAGAAAACCGGGAAAGCCCCACGCTGTCCGGGGAAAGGACGGCGTGGGGCTTCCACGTCGATTGCTGTGCGCCGCACCCGCGTGGCGAACGCAGGCCGCGTGCGGCGCGGTGCCGCAGTCAAGCTGTCGGCTGCCGGTCGGAGCGGGTGAGAGGGACCGCTGGGCCCGGACCGGCGGGGTGGGACGGCTTACGCCCCGGAGGGGGCGGTGTACGCCCCGGGAGCGGCAGCTCTGACGTCAGCCCTTGAGGCCGGCGACCTGCTGCGCGAGCGCCGACTTCTTGTTGGCGGCGTTGTTCTTGTGGAGCACGCCCTTGCTGACGGCCTTGTCGAGCTTGCGCCCGGCGACGCGGGCGGCGGCGGTGGCCTTCTCGGCGTCACCGGCGGCCACGGCCTCACGGGTGCGGCGGATGGCGGTCTTCAGCTCGGACTTGACGGCCTTGTTGCGCAGACGGGCCTTCTCGTTCGTCTTGTTGCGCTTGATCTGGGACTTGATGTTCGCCACGTAAAGAGCCTTCGCAGGTTCGTTGGATTTCGCTGGTCGTGTTCCGCGTCCGCGGCCGCCCGAGGGCGGCACGAGACACAGTCGGCCAGGTTACCAGCAGGGTCTGTGGCGTCCCAAACCCGGAAGCGGTCGTCGGTCATGGGACCATGGACGGACTGACCCAACCCCGATTACACCGAGTCCCGCCTAGACACAGGACCCTGCGTGCCCGCGACCCCTACCAATGTGCCGGAGCCGAGCCGTACCGACCCGGCTCTCATCCGTAACTTCTGCATCATCGCGCACATCGACCACGGCAAGTCGACGCTCGCCGACCGTATGCTCCAGCTGACCGGTGTGGTCGAGCAGCGGCAGATGCGCGCGCAGTACCTCGACCGCATGGACATCGAGCGCGAGCGCGGCATCACGATCAAGTCCCAGGCGGTCCGGCTGCCCTGGGCGCCCACGAAGGACGAGGGCGGGCCCGAGTCGGCCACCCACATCCTCAACATGATCGACACCCCCGGCCACGTGGACTTCACCTATGAGGTCTCGCGCTCGCTCGCGGCCTGTGAGGGCTGCATCCTGCTGGTCGACGCGGCACAGGGGATCGAGGCCCAGACCCTCGCCAACCTCTATCTGGCGATGGAGAACGACCTCACGATCATCCCGGTCCTCAACAAGATCGACCTCCCGGCCGCCCAGCCCGAGAAGTACGCCGCCGAGCTGGCCCATCTCATCGGCTGCGACGCCTCCGATGTGCTCAAGGTCTCCGCCAAGACCGGTGAGGGCGTCGCGGAGCTGCTGAACCGGGTCGTGGAGCTGGTCCCGGCCCCGGTGGGGGTCGAGGAATCCCCCGCCCGCGCGATGATCTTCGACTCGGTCTATGACCCGTACCGGGGCGTCGTGACGTATGTGAAGGTCGTGGACGGCACGCTCAGCAAGCGTGAGCGGATCAAGATGATGTCCACCGGCGCCGCCCACGAGCTGCTGGAGATCGGCACCAACTCGCCCGAGATGACCCCCTCCGACGGGCTGTCCGTCGGTGAGGTGGGCTATCTGATCACGGGTGTGAAGGACGTCCGCCAGTCCAAGGTCGGCGACACGATCACCCAGTTCACCAAGGGTGCCGAGGAGCCGCTGGGCGGCTACAAGGATCCCAAGCCGATGGTCTTCTCCGGGCTGTATCCGCTCGACGGCTCGGACTACCCGGAGCTGCGCGAGGCCCTGGACAAGCTCCAGCTGAACGACGCCGCGCTGGTCTACGAACCGGAGACCTCCGCCGCGCTCGGCTTCGGCTTCCGCGTCGGCTTCCTGGGGCTGCTGCACCTGGAGGTGATCCGTGAGCGCCTGGAGCGCGAGTTCGGTCTCGACCTGATCGCCACCGCGCCCAACGTGGTCTACCGCGTGGACATGGAGGACGGCACCGAGCACACGGTGACCAACCCCAGCGAATTCCCGGTGGGCAAGATCGACACGGTGCACGAGCCGGTCGTCCGGGCCACCATCCTCGCCCCGAGCGAGTTCATCGGCGCGATCATGGAGCTCTGCCAGAACCGCCGCGGTGTGCTGCTCGGGATGGACTACCTCTCCGAGGACCGGGTCGAGATCCGCTACACCCTGCCCCTCGCCGAGGTCGTCTTCGACTTCTTCGACCAGCTGAAGTCCAAGACCCGCGGCTATGCCTCGCTGGACTACGAGCCCACCGGTGAGCAGACCTCGGACCTGGTCAAGGTCGACATCCTGCTGCACGGCGACAAGGTCGACGCCTTCTCCGCGATCACCCACAAGGACAAGGCGTACGCCTACGGTGTCCGGCTGGTCGCCAAGCTGCGCGAGCTCATCCCGCGGCAGAACTTCGAGGTGCCCATCCAGGCGGCGATCGGCTCCCGGGTCATCGCCCGTGAGACGGTCCGCGCCATCCGCAAGGACGTCCTCGCCAAGTGCTACGGCGGTGACATCTCGCGTAAGCGGAAGCTGCTGGAGAAGCAGAAGGAAGGCAAGAAGCGGATGAAGATGGTCGGCAGCGTGGAGGTCCCCCAGGAGGCGTTCATCGCGGTGCTGTCCTCCGACTCCGACGGCGGAGAGGCCAAGGGGAAGAAGTGATGCCGCAGTGACGCGACACGACGCGACGGAGTGAAGCGAGTGGCGCGAAACGAGTGATCAGCGGGCCTGGTGCGAACGATGCGCCGGGCCTGCTGCCATGTGGGCGGAGATGCGGCTCTTCAGCGAGTGAAGCGTGCGGCGCGCCGCCCGTCGTCGTTTGAACAACGTGACCTGCAACCCCTTACGCGGTAAGGATTCGGCCCCTACTCTGATCACTGCTCGAAGGTTACTCACGAGTCACCAAGCAATGAGGCTGGCCCCGGAGGATGCCGTGACCGACACACAGACTTTGCTCGAGAACCGGCCGCCATCCCTGGCGTCGCACTTCCTCCAGCGCGTCGAGGCGACGCCTGACAAGGAGGCGTATCGCTATCCGGTCCGGGCTGCCTCGGGCGCGGGTCCCGACGAATGGCGCCCCCTGACCTGGCGCGAAAGCGCGGATCGGGTCTTCGCCATCGCCGCCGGTCTGATGGGTCTGGGCGTCCGCCCCGAGGAGCGGGTCGCGCTCGCCTGCTCCACCCGTGTGGAGTGGATCCTCGGCGACCTCGGGGTT
Organism: Streptomyces sp. NA02950; assembly: GCF_013364155.1. NCBI lineage: Bacteria > Bacillati > Actinomycetota > Actinomycetes > Kitasatosporales > Streptomycetaceae > Streptomyces > Streptomyces sp. NA02950. The sequence continues at coordinate 6,277,259 of NZ_CP054916.1, forward strand.
CTCTGTGCGGGCGCCGCGACCACCACGGTCTATCCGAGCACCAACGCCGAGGAAACCGCGTTCATCCTGTCCGACTCCGGCAGCCGGGTGCTGCTCGCCGAGGACGCCGCCCAGCTCGCCAAGGTCCGCGAGAAGCGCGACGAGCTGCCCGAGCTGGCCCATGTGGTGGTGATCAACGCCGATGACGCGGTCCCGGCCGCGGGCGACCCGGAGGGCTGGGTGCTCTCCCTCACCGAACTGGAGAAGCGCGGTACGGCCTATCTGGAGCAGCACCCCCAGGCCGTCCGGGAGCGGATCGACGCCCTGCGCGCCGACCAGCTCGCCACGCTCATCTACACCTCCGGCACCACCGGCCGCCCCAAGGGCGTACGGCTGGTGCATGACTCCTGGTCGTACATGGCCATCGCGATCGGCAGTCTCGACGGGCTGCTCTACGCCGACGATGTGCAGTACCTGTGGCTGCCGCTGGCGCATGTCTTCGGCAAGGTGCTGACGGCCGGGCAGATCTACGTCGGGCACACCACCGCCGTGGACGGCCGGGTCGACAAGATCATCGAGAATCTTCCGGTGGTCCGCCCGACCTACATGTGCGCCGTGCCCCGGATCTTCGAGAAGGTCTACAACGGAGTGGCCGGGAAGGCGCGCGAGGGCGGCGCGGCCAAGTACAAGGTCTTCCAGTGGGCGGCCGGGGTCTCCCGTGAGTACGCCAAGACCTACCAGGACAACTTCCGCCGCACCGGCAGCCCTTCGGTTCCGTTCGGCCTGAAGGCCCGGCACGCCCTCGCCGACAAGCTCGTCTACGCCAAGCTGCGCGAGGCGTTCGGCGGGCGGCTGCGCGCCGCCGTGTCCGGCTCGGCCGCGCTCGCGCCCGAGATCGGCTACTTCTTCGCGGGCGCCGGGATCAACATCCTGGAGGGCTACGGCCTCACCGAGTCCAGCGCCGCCAGCTTCCTCAACCCGGTGGACTACCGCACCGGCACCGTGGGCAAGGCGTTCCCCGGCACCGAGGTGCGGTTCGGCGAGGACGGCGAGATCCTGCTGCGCGGCCCCGGTGTCATGGAGGGCTACCACGGGCTGCCGGAGCTGACCGCGCAGGTGCTGGAGTCCGACGGCTGGTTCCACACCGGGGACATCGGGGAGCTCTCGTCCGACGGCTATCTGCGGATCACCGACCGCAAGAAGGACCTGATCAAGACCTCGGGCGGCAAGTACGTGGCCCCGGCGGAGGTCGAGGGCCAGTTCAAGGGCGTCTGCCCATTCGTCTCCAACATCCTGGTGCACGGCGCCGACCGCAACTACTGCACCGCGCTCATCGCCCTCGACGAGCCGACCATCATGGGCTGGGCCAAGGAGCACGGCATGGCGGGGAAGTCCTACGCCGAGGTCGTGGCCACCGACGAGGTGCGGGAGTTGATCGACGGCTATGTGCAGCGGCTCAACGAGGGGTTGCAGCGCTGGCAGACGATCAAGAAGTTCCGGCTGCTGCCGCGCGATCTGGACGTGGAGCACGGTGAGTTGACGCCCAGCCTGAAGCTCAAGCGACCCGTGGTCGAGCGCGAGTACAAGAACCTGATCGAAGACATGTACGCGGGAACCCGGGAGGCCTGAGGGAAGTTGACTGTGCCCGGGGCAACGGGCACAGGAATTTTCCCCTCATCGTTGCTCACTTGCGTAACTCGACGCATATGAGGGCGGTCCGTCTGTCACGCTGTCCCTGCCGGTGCCGTCCGCACCGGACGCGGATACGGCACTCTGACGGAGCTTCTCAGGAGCCGCACAGTGGGGACGTCATCTTCTGCCATGTCTGGCGGGTCGGCCGAGGCCGGCGGGGTGGCTGTACCGGTCGGGGGCGTGGGCCCCGTCCGGACCAGCGCGTCGGCTCGCGCCAGCCTGCCCGGCACACCGCTCGCGGCCTCCGCCGCGCGGCGGTTCGTCCGAGCCGCCCTCGCCGACTGGGCCGCCCTGGACGTCCCCGCCGCCGACCGGATCACCGAACGGACCGGGGACGAAGCCGTCCTGCTGGTGAGCGAGCTGGTCACCAACGCGGTGGTGCACGCCGGTACCGCCGTCGAGCTCAGCTGCGCGCTGGACGTCCCCGGCCACGAGGGCGAACCGCCCTCGCTGGTGGTCGAGGTGACCGACCAGCACCCCACCCGGGTGCTGCGCGGCGAACCCCCGGTCGAGGAGGAGCCGGAGTACGCCGGGGGCCACGGGCTGCGGCTGGTGGCCGGGATCGCCGAGTCCTGGGGCACCACCTACCGGCGGGCCAGCAAGACCGTGTGGTTCCAGCTGGCCGTCGCAGCGGACGCGGACGACGGTCCGGCGGCCGCGGGGTTCGAGGGGCTCGGCCGTGACGGCGCCCGGCTCGCCGAGCGCGCGCTGCCGCGCGAGCGGGAGGCACACCCCGTCCAGCTGGTGGCCCCCGTGCCGCCCCGGCGGGTGCCCGCCCGGCGCAACGACCCCGAGTGGGCCCGGCACGGCGCGCTCTCCTTCCTCGCCGAGGCGTCCGACATGCTCGCCGGGCAGTTCGACGAGGACCTGGTGACCTCGCTCGCCGTCCAGTTGCTGGTGCCGCGGCTGGCCGACTGGTGCGCGGTGTGGCTCGACGCCGGGAGCGGCCCGCCGCGTCTGGCACGGGTCTGGCACGCAAGCGAGGGCCGTGTCGAGGAGCTGCGGCGGGTCCTGGAGAAGGAGCCGCCCCATCTGCCCGCCGCCGCCCGCGGCGGCGCCGTGGACTGGCCGTGGCCCGCCGACCCCGCCGCGTACGGGCCCGGCGGCGCCGCCCTGGCCTGCCGCCTGATCGCGGGCGGACGGGCCCTGGGCACCCTGCTGCTCGGGCGCGCCGGGCTGGTGCGGATGCCCGGCGAGGTCGTCGGCCTGATCGAGGACTACACCCGCCGCGTCGCCCTGGCGCTGGCCTCCGCCCGCCGCTACACCCGGCAGGCGGACATCAGCCGGGTGCTCCAGCGCGGACTGCTGCCGTCCGGCATCCCGCGCATCCCCGGGGTGGAGTCGGCGGTCGTCTACGAGCCCACCGGCGAGATCTCCGCCGGGGGCGACTTCTACGACGTCTTCCCGGCCCGTGACGGCCGCTGGGGCTTCGTCCTGGGCGACGTCTGCGGCAACGGCCCCGAGGCGGCCGTCGTGACCGGCCTGGTGCGCCCCTGGCTGCGGCTGCTGGCCCGCGAGGGCTACGGCGTCGGGGAAGTCCTCGACCGGCTCAACCAGCTGCTCGGCGAGGAGGCGGTCGAAGCGGCGGTCGAAGGGGCCACCGAGGCGGTCGTGGCGGGCGTGGAGGCGGCCGGGGTCGGCGTCGGCGTCGCGGAACTGGTCGACGCCGGGCTCGTCGGCGCGGGGCTGCCGCCGGGCGGCGGGATGGCCCGCTTCCTGTCGCTCCTGTACGGGGAGCTGGAGCCGCTGGGCGACGGTGACGACGGCGCCGGGGGCGGGCTGCGCTGCACCCTCGCCAGTGCGGGCCATCCGCTGCCGCTGGTGCTGCGGCCGGACGGCTTGGTGCGCACCGTCGCCGCCCCGCAGATACTCCTCGGGGTGGTGGACGATGTCGCGTACGAGAGTGAAACGTTTGATCTGATGCCCGGCGAAACGCTCCTGTGTGTGACGGACGGGGTGACCGAGCACCGCTCGGGCAGCCGCCAGTTCGACGACGAGGAGGGGCTCGCGGCGGTCCTCGCGTCCTGCACGGGGATGAGCGCGCGCGAGGTCGCGGAGGGGGTGCGGGAGGCGGTCCACGCGTTCGCGGCGGAGCCGCCAAACGACGATCTGGCGATGCTGGTGCTGAAGGCTCTCTAGTGCCGACGCGGCACCAGGGTCCGTCTTCGAAGGGGGCGTCCGGCCGCGTGCGGCGTCTGGTGCGGTACCTCGCACGGCGGAGGACCGCCTGGTACTGGGCGTACTCGGGCGACTGGCGACAACCCCGACGCGGCGGCCGGCCACAGGGTTTGGGGCGCCGGCCTCGGCCCCGGAGGCGGTCGGCCCTGCGCCCTGGAGCCGTCGGAGCCGCGTCGGGTCGTTCGGCTCACGCTGTCCTCGGCTCCGGGGCCGGGGTGCGGAGCGGGGGCATGTGCCCCGTCGTCTCCGGGCCCGGGGCCCCGACGCGGCGGTCGGCCCCGGCCCGGGGCTGGTCGGCGCCGAGCCGGGGCGGTACCCGTCGCCGCCGGGGCGGCCCCCGGACCGGTGGCGATGCCGGACAATGGGTCCCATGCCTTCCGTACTGCCCGATGGCGAGCCCGTGCCCGCGGACGGTGCGCTGCCCCCCGGCGCGCTCGCCGGGGCCGGGCGGCGTCCGCTGGGCTTCTATCTGCACGTGCCCTACTGCGCCACACGCTGCGGCTACTGCGACTTCAACACGTACACCGCCAGTGAGCTGCGCGGCTCCGGTGGGGTGTCGGCCTCCCGGGACACCTACGCCGAGCAGGTCACCGAGGAGGTGCGGCTGGCGCGGAAGGTGCTGGGCGACGATCCGCGGGCGGTCGAGACCGTGTTCGTGGGCGGCGGTACGCCGACCCTGCTCGCGGCGGCCGACCTGGGCCGGATGCTCGCGGCGATCCGCGAGGAATTCGGCCTGGCGGAGGGCGCGGAGATCACCACCGAGGCCAATCCGGAGTCGGTGGATCCGCGCTATCTGGCGGAGCTGCGCGAGGCCGGGTTCAACCGGGTCTCGTTCGGGATGCAGAGCGCCCGGCAGCATGTGCTGAAGGTGCTGGACCGCACCCACACCCCCGGCCGCCCCGAGGCGTGCGTCGCCGAGGCGCGGGCCGCGGGCTTCGACCATGTGAACCTCGACCTGATCTACGGCACCCCGGGCGAGAGCGACGACGACTGGCGGGCCTCCCTGGAGGCCGCCCTCGGTGCCGGACCGGACCATGTCTCGGCCTACGCCCTGATCGTCGAGGAGGGCACCCAGCTGGCGCGCCGGATCCGGCGCGGAGAGGTGCCGATGACCGACGACGACGTCCACGCCGACCGCTACCTCATCGCCGAGGAGATGCTCTCGGCCGCCGGTTTCGACTGGTACGAGGTCTCCAACTGGGCCACCTCGCCCGAGGGCCGCTGCCGCCACAACGAGCTGTACTGGCGCGGCGCCGACTGGTGGGGCGCGGGCCCCGGCGCCCACAGCCATGTGGGCGGGGTCCGCTGGTGGAACGTGAAGCACCCCGGCGCGTACGCCCAGGCCCTCGGCGAGGGCCGGTCGCCCGGTGCGGGCCGCGAGGTGCTGGCCGACGAGGAACGCCGTGTCGAGCGCGTCCTGCTGGAACTGCGGCTCTCCGAAGGCTGCCCCCTGGACCTGCTCCGCCCGGCGGGCGCGGCGGCCGCCGCGCGGGCGCTGGAGGACGGCCTGCTCGCCCCCGAGCCGTACCGGCAGGGCCGGGCCGTTCTCACGCTGCGGGGGCGGCTGCTGGCGGACGCGGTGGTTCGGGACCTGGTGGACTGAGCTTCGAAGGGTGACGGTGGCAGGGGGTGCGGTAGGAATATGACTACGCTGAGTGCGCGCTGGGAAAAGGGGGATCATCGCGATGACCGCTGTGGACGACCGGGTGGAGCTCATGGCCGATGACCGAGCGGACCATATGGCAAAGGCATTCGAGGATCTCTCTGTGCCCGAAGGGCTCAAGGCTGAGCTGATCCGGGGGGAAATCGTGATGATGGCCGGGCCCGACTGGGTCAACAATTCGATCGTAGAGTCTGTGGTGGACCAGATCCCCCGCGCTGCATGGCATAGGTTGCAGACGCAGGACATCGCGATCCCGGGCGAGGCTAGTGAGCCGCAGCCGGATCTTGTGGTCTATGAGCGTGGAGGGTTCGAAGGCCCCGGGCGCCTCGTGCCCGCCCCGGCGGTCACCATGGTCGTAGAAGTCATCTCCAAGACCAGCGCGCGCCGTGACTACCAGGACAAGCGCTCGGTGTACGCGGCCGGGCAGATCCCCGCCTACCTGATCATCGACCCCATCGCCGCCAAGTGCGTTCTGCTCACCGAGCCGAAGGGGGCCGGTGAGGAGGCTGACTACTGGACGGAGCGGGCCAGCGAGTTCGGCGACCCGGTGACCATCGAGGCGCTGGACCTCACGCTGGAGACCGACGAGTTCCACACCCTTAGCTGACCCCCACCGTCACGAAATCGATCAGCTCCTCCACCCGCCCCAGGAGTTCCGGCCGCAGGTCCTTGTAGGAGTGGACCGAGGAGAGGATGCGCTGCCAGGCGGCGCCGGTGTTCTCCCGCCAGCCCAGGGCGCGGCACACGCCCGTTTTCCAGTCCTGGCCGCGCGGTACCTCGGGCCAGGCGGCGATGCCCGCCGAGGACGGCTTCACGGCCTCCCAGATGTCGATGTAGGGATGGCCGACGACCAGTACGTGGTCGCCGGTGACCTCGGCGGCGATGCGGGACTCCTTGGAGCCGGGCACCAGATGGTCGACCAGGACGCCGAGCCGGGCGTCCGGGCCGGGGGCGAAGTCCCGGACGATGGCGGGGAGATCGTCGACGCCCTCCAGGTACTCGACGACCACGCCCTCGATGCGCAGATCGTCGCCCCAGACCCGCTCGACCAGCTCCGCGTCATGGCGCCCCTCGACGTAGATGCGCCCCGCGCGGGCCACCCTCGCCCGCGCCCCCGGTACGGCGAGGGAGCCGGAAGCCGTGCGCCGGGGCGTGGCGGGGGCCGTCGCGCGCGGGCGTACCAGCGTGACGACGCGGCCCTCGAGCAGAAAGCCGCGCGGCTCCATGGGGAAGACGCGGTGTTTGCCGAAGCGGTCCTCCAGAGTGACCGTCGGGCCCTGCGCGGTCTTCTCGCAGCGGATCACCGCCCCGCAGAACCCGGTGGTGACCTCCTCCACGACGAGGTCCGGCTCGGCGGGGACCTCCGGGGCGGGCTGCTGCCGCTTCCAGGGCGGGGTCAGGTCCGGGTTGTCGTATCGGCTGCGCACCCGGCTGACGATAGCGGCGGAGTCAGCGGGACACGCCGAAGCGGGCGGCCAGTTCGTCGCGCTGGGTGCGGACGAACTCGGCGTCCACCACGGACCCGTGGCCCGGGACGTACCGTGCCTCCTCGCCGCCGAGCGCCAGCAGCCGGTCCAGGGCGGCCGGCCACCGCGCGGGGATCGCGTCGCGCCCCGCCTGCGGCGGTCCGGACTCCTCGACCAGATCGCCGCAGAAGACCACCTCGGGCTGCCCGGGGACCAGGACCGCCAGGTCGTGGGCGGTGTGCCCGGGGCCGACGTTCGCCAGCAGCACGGGCCGGTCGCCCAGGTCAAGGGTGACCTCCCCGGAGACGGAGTGGTGGGGGAGGACCAGGTGGTCGGCGGCCTCGGTGGCGGCGCCCCGGTCCACACCCTGCCGGATGGCCGACTCGCGCAGTTCCTCCCGCTCGGCACGCAGCAGTTCGTCCAGGCCCGCGGCCCCGTACACCTCGCAGCCCGAGAAGGCGGCCGTGCCCAGGACGTGGTCGAAATGCGGATGGGTGAGCGCGATCCGGGTCGGGCGGCGCCCGGCGAGCCGGGTGATCTGGGTGCGGAGCGCGGCACCGTCACGCAGCGTGGCCCCGGTGTCCACGACGAGTACGTCCGTCCGCCCGACGACCACGCCGACGGTCTCGTCCCAGCCCGGCATGCGCAGCCGGGCCACCCCGGGGGCGAGGGTTTCCCAGCCCGCCTCGTGCCACCGCGGCTCTTCCCAACACGTCTCCATACCGAGACGCTAGCTCTCGGAGCGATAGCGTGGCGGGTCGTGCGGCCTCCGCCACACGGCGGCTCTTGCCCCGGCCACCGCACCCCGCCGTACACTGGCGTAGGGGTTCTGGCACTCGTGACCGTTGAGTGCCAGGGGGACGACCTGAAGAGACCGCTGGACTGGAGGTGCGCGGGGTGCTCAGCGAACGCAGACTCGAAGTGCTGCGTGCCATTGTCCAGGACTATGTGGGGACCGAGGAGCCGGTCGGCTCCAAGGCGCTCACCGAGCGCCACCGGCTGGGGGTCTCCCCGGCCACGGTGCGCAATGACATGGCCGCGCTGGAGGACGAGGGCTTCATCGCCCAGCCGCACACCAGCGCCGGGCGCATCCCCACCGACAAGGGCTACCGCCTCTTCGTGGACAAGCTGGCCGGAGTCAAGCCGCTGTCCACGCCGGAGCGCAGGGCCATCCAGAACTTCCTGGACGGCGCCGTGGACCTCGACGACGTCGTGGGCCGCACCGTCCGGCTGCTGGCGCAGCTGACCCGGCAGGTCGCGGTGGTGCAGTACCCGTCGCTGACCCGTTCGACGGTGCGCCATGTGGAGCTGCTGCCGCTGGCCCCGGCCCGGGTGATGCTGGTGCTGATCACGGACACCGGGCGGGTCGAGCAGCGCATGGTGGACTGCCCCTCGCCGGTGGGCGAGGAGTCGCTCGCGGATCTGCGGGCCCGGCTCAACAGCCGTGTCGTGGGGCGGCGGTTCGCGGATGTGCCGCAGTTGGTGCAGGATCTTCCGGAGTCCTTCGAGCAGGAGGACCGGGGGACGGTCTCGACGGTGCTGGCGACCTTGCTCGAGACGCTGGTGGAGGAGACCGAGGAGCGGCTGATGATCGGCGGCACCGCGAACCTCACGCGTTTCGTGCATGATTTCCCCCTGACGATCCGGCCCGTTCTGGAGGCACTTGAGGAGCAGGTCGTCCTCCTCAAGCTGCTCGGCGAGGCCAAGGACTCGGGTATGACCGTGCGCATCGGGCATGAGAATGCTCACGAGGGGCTGAATTCCACCTCGGTGGTCGCGGTCGGCTACGGTCTGGGCGACGAGGCCGTCGCCAAACTCGGCGTGGTCGGACCGACCCGCATGGACTACCCCGGAACGATGGGAGCGGTACGCGCAGTGGCACGTTACGTCGGACAGATCCTGGCGGAGTCGTAAGTGGCGACGGACTACTACGCAGTCCTGGGCGTGCCGCGTGATGCCTCGCAGGACCAGATCAAGAAGGCATTCCGCCGGCTCGCCCGCGAGCTGCACCCGGATGTGAACCCGGATCCGAAGACCCAGGAGCGGTTCAAGGAGATCAACGCCGCTTACGAGATCTTGTCGGACCCGCAGAAGAAGCAGGTCTACGACCTCGGCGGGGACCCGATGTCGGGCGCGGGCGGAGGAGGCGGCGCCGGTGGCTTCGGCGCGGGCTTCGGCAACTTCTCCGACATCATGGACGCCTTCTTCGGTACCGCTTCGCAGCGCGGCCCCCGGTCCCGCACCCGGCGCGGCCAGGACGCCATGATCCGTCTCGATGTGGAGCTCAGCGAGGCCGCGTTCGGGACCACGAAGGACATCCAGGTCGACACCGCGGTGGTGTGCACCACGTGCAGCGGCGAGGGCGCGGCGCCGGGCACCTCGGCGCAGACCTGTGACATGTGCCGCGGCCGCGGTGAGGTCTCGCAGGTCACCCGCTCCTTCCTGGGGCAGGTCATGACCTCGCGGCCGTGTCCGCAGTGCCAGGGCTTCGGCACCGTGGTGCCGACCCCGTGTCCGGAGTGCGCCGGTGACGGGCGGATCCGTTCGCGGCGCACCCTGACCGTGAAGATCCCGGCCGGTGTGGACAACGGCACCCGGATCCAGCTGGCGGGCGAGGGCGAGGTCGGCCCGGGCGGCGGGCCCGCGGGCGATCTGTATGTGGAGATCCACGAGGTCCCGCATCCGGTCTTCCAACGCCGCGGCGACGACATGCACTGCACGGTGACCATCCCGATGACGGCGGCGGCGCTCGGCACCAAGGTGCCGCTGGAGACGCTGGACGGCCTGGAGGAGGTCGACATCCGGCCCGGCACCCAGTCCGGCCAGTCGATCCCGCTGCACCAGCGCGGCGTCACCCATCTGCGGGGCGGCGGCCGGGGCGATCTGATCGTCCATGTCGAGGTCACCACCCCCACCAAGCTGGACGCGGAGCAGGAGGAGCTGCTGCGGCGGCTGTCCAAGCTGCGCGGCGAGGAGCGGCCGACCGGGGAGTTCAAGCCCGGTCAGCAGGGGCTGTTCTCGCGCTTGAAGGACGCGTTCAACGGGCGGTAGGTGTCCGGCCGGGGGTTCGGGGGTTGTCCCCCGGGGGATGCGGCCAAGCCCGGCCGGCAGGGGCTGTTCTCGCGCTTGAAGGACGCGTTCAACGGGCGGTAGGTGTCCGGCCGGGGGTTCGGGGGTTGTCCCCCGGGGGATGCGGCCAAGCCCGGCCGGCAGGGGCTGTTCTCGCGCCTGGAGGACGCGTTCAACGGGCGGTAGGCGTCCGGCCGGGATCCCCACTGACGGCGGTGATCCGGTTGTCGGCCGGTGCGGAGCACATGACACGATGTGGCCATGTCCTCCGCGCTGACCGATCTCTTTCGGTATCCGATCGTGCAGGCGCCGATGGCGGGCGGAGCGTCCTGCCCCCCGCTGGCCGCCGCCGTCTCCGAGGCCGGCGGTCTCGGTTTTCTCGCCGCCGGGTACAAGACCCCGGAGGCGATGTACGAAGAGATCAAACAGCTGCGCGGACTGACCGACCGGCCCTTCGGCGTCAATCTGTTCATGCCGCAGCCGCCCACCGCCGACCCGGCCGCCATCGAGGTCTACCGCGAGCAGCTCGCGGGCGAGGCCACCTGGTACCAGACGCCGCTCGGCGACCCCGACGCGGGCGTGGACGACGCGTACGAGGCGAAGCTGGCGATCCTGCTCGACGACCCGGCGCCGGTGGTCTCGTTCACCTTCGGCTGCCCCACCCGAGATGTCCTGGACGCCCTGGCCAAGGCCGGTACGCGCACCGTCGTCACGGTCACCTCGCCGGTCGAGGCGCAGAGCGCCCAGTGGGCGGGCGCCGACGCGCTCTGTGTGCAGGGCGTGGAGGCGGGCGGCCACCAGGGCGGCTTCCGCAACGACCCGGCCGAGGACGGCATGGGCGGCGGCTTCGGGCTGCTGTCGCTGATCGCGCTGGTCCGCGAGTTCGTGCAGATTTCGGTCATCGCGGCGGGCGGGCTGATGCGCGGTTCCCAGATCGCCGCGGCGCTGGCCGCAGGCGCGAGCGCGGCCCAGCTGGGCACCGCGTTCCTGGTGACCGCCGAGTCCAGGGCCAACGGCCTGCACAAGCGCGCCATGACGGACCCGATGTTCGGCCGGACCGAGCTGACCCGCGCCTTCTCCGGCCGTCCGGCCCGGGGCCTGGTCAACCGGTTCATCCGCGAGCACGGCCCGTACGCCCCGGCCGCCTACCCCCAGCTGCACCACCTCACCTCCGGGCTGCGCAAGGCCGCGGCCAAGAAGGGCGATCCGCAGGGCATGGCGCTGTGGGCCGGACAGGGCCACCGGCTGGCCCGTGAGCTGCCCGCCGGGAAGCTGGTGGAGACGCTGGCGGCCGAACTGGACGCGGCGCGGGCCGCGTTGAACGTCAAGCCGTCCGACGGCGAGGTGCTGTGACCGCCCCGGTGTTCGTGGCCGACTCCCTGGAGGGGGCGGCCGCGGGGGCCCGGATCGCGCTGGAAGGGCCCGAGGGGCGGCATGCCGTCTCCGTACGGCGGCTGCGCGTCGGCGAGCCCGTAGTGCTCACCGACGGGCGCGGCACGGGCGTCTCCGGCGCCGTGGCGGCCGTCGAGGGCAAGGACCGGCTGCTGGTCGAGGTGGCCGAGGTGCGTCACGAGGAGCCGCCGAGCCCGCGGATCACCGTGGTGCAGGCCCTTCCGAAGGGCGACCGCGGCGAGGTGGCCGTGGAGACCATGACCGAGACCGGTGTGGACGCGGTGGTGCCGTGGACGGCCGCCCGGTGCATCACCCAGTGGAAGGGCGAGCGCGGGCTGAAGGCGCTCGGCAAGTGGCGGGCGACCGCCCGCGAGGCGGGCAAGCAGTCCCGCCGGCTGACCTTCCCGGAGGTCACGGACGCGATGACGACCAAGCAGGTTGCTCGACTTCTGGCCGATGCCGATTTCGCGGCCGTCCTGCACGAGGAGGGCAGCGCACCGCTGGCCGCGGCGCACCTGCCCGCCTCCGGTGAGATCGTGCTCGTGGTGGGTCCCGAAGGGGGAGTCTCCCCCGAGGAGTTGACCGCATTCGCCGAGGCGGGCGCGGCACCGTACCGGCTGGGCCCGAGCGTGCTGCGCACCTCGACGGCCGGAACGGCGGCGGCCGCGCTGCTGCTGGGGCGTACCGGCCGCTGGGGCTGAGCGGCCCTCCCGGGCCTGTCTCCGGGGGCGATGCCATGACCTGGCACGGTGGCCGACGATGGTCTTCCGGTACGTCGCACCCAGTGGGAACCTGTCCCCTATGGGGGTATTGAGCCTTGTAAGGCATCGTCACGGGCGGCCGTTCCTGGCCATCGCGGCATCGGTCGCGGCCGTCGTCGCGGTGACCGGATGCGACCCGGAGGACAACGGGGTCAGCTCCATCGTCGTCGCGGTCACCACCGACAAGGTCGCCTCCCGGGCCCTGGAGAAGGGCGGTGTCGACGTCCGCTGGATGACCTGCAACGCGGACCTGAAGGGCGGCCGCACGGCCGGTGCTTCGGCCTCGGGCGACACCAACCGTGAGCGGGACGAGGGCACCGAGACCGACGCGTCGGTCGACTGCCGGGGCGAGACCGAGAACGACAAGAAGATCAAGATCACCGGCAAGGTCACCTTCGTACGGAAGAACCACTGTGTACGGGGCCAGTTGACGGCCTCCGTGGACGGGCACCGGGCCTTCGAGGCCCGGGTGATCGGGGAGTGCGACGGTGGCCGCGACGACGACCGCGGCTCCGGGCGGGACAACGACCGGAACAGCGAGCGCCCCGAGCCGCACCGCAGCTACCCCCTGGACCACCGGACCACCGAGGGCACCCAGGGCAAGTAGGGCGGGTGGGAACGAGCGGGCACCAGCGGGAGCGGGCGGACACCCAGGGCACAGGGGATTCGGGTGCACCGCCGGCGGGGCGTCCCGGTACCATCCGGTCCGTACCAGCCGACGATCCGTGAGGAGCCACCGGTGGCGGGAGAACCGCAGGCCGACTGCCTGTTCTGCAAGATTGTCTCGGGGGAGGTGCCGGCCACCGTCGTCCGTGAGACCGACACCACGGTCGCCTTCCGCGACATCAACCCCCAGGCGCCGACCCACATTCTGGTGATCCCCAAGGTCCACTACCCGGACGCCGCCGCCCTTGCCACGGCCGAGCCGCAGATCACCGCCGATGTGCTGCGCGAGGCGGGCACGGTCGCGGCCGAGGAGAAGATCGACGGCACGGGTTTCCGCGTGGTGTTCAACACCGGCTCCGGCGCCGGGCAGACCGTTTTCCACGCACATGCCCACGTCCTGGGCGGCCGCGGGCTCAACTGGCCCCCCGGGTAGTCCGGTGTCCGCACGCGAACTGGTCGTCCTCGGCACCGCCAGCCAGGTGCCCACCCGCCAGCGCAACCACAACGGCTATCTGCTGCGGTGGGATGGCGACGGGCTCCTCTTCGACCCCGGCGAGGGCACCCAGCGCCAGATGCTGCGGGCCGGTGTCGCCGCGCACGACATCGACCGGATCTGTGTCACGCACTTCCACGGCGACCATTCGCTGGGACTCGCCGGGGTGATCCAGCGGATCAACCTGGACCGGGTGCCGCATCCGGTGACCGCGCACTACCCGGGCGGCGGACAGCGCTTCTTCGAGCGGCTGCGCTACGCCACCGCGTACCGCGAGACGGTGCCGCTGGCCGAGCGGCCGATCGAGGGCGAGGGCGGGGTGATCGCCCGGACGCCCGCCTACACGCTGGAGGCCGCCCGGCTGTCGCACCCCGTGGAGTCCTACGGCTACCGCCTCGTCGAGCCCGACGGCCGCCGCATACTGCCCGAGCGACTGGCGGCGCTCGGCATCCGCGGTGCGGAGATCGGCCGCCTCCAGCGGGACGGCACGCTGGAGCGGGACGGGCGCACGATCGCCCTCGAGGAGGTCAGCGAGGCCCGCCGCGGCCAGCGCTTCGCCTTCGTCATGGACACCCGGCTGTGCGACGGCGCGTACGCCCTGGCGCAGGGGTGCGATCTGCTGGTCATCGAGTCGACCTTCCTCGACGAGGACGAGCCGCTCGCCGTCGAGTACGGCCACCTCACCGCCGGGCAGGCGGCCCGCCTCGCGGCCGAAGCGGGCGTCCGGCACCTCGTCCTGACCCACTTCTCCCAGCGCTACGGAGACCCCTCCGACTTCGAACGCCAGGCCCGCGCCGCGGGCTTCGACGGCGACCTCACGGTGGCCCAGGACCTGATGACGGTGGTCGTGCCCAAGCGCCGCTGAGGCGGCGCGGGGGCGCGGCGGCCTCGCGCGGCGCCCGGGCCCGCGCGGCCCCGGGCCCCGGCCCGTGGGCCCTGCGGCGCCGTGCCGTGTGGGCCGGCGTCCAGCGGGAGTCCTGCCGTTCGCGCCCGGACGGGAGCCCGTTCCGGTTCGCGCAAGAGGCGGCCGGGCGTATGCCGGTGGTGGGCGGCCCGGATCGCCCGGCCCCTGTGGCGGCCCGTCGCCGGGCCGTGCGGAGGCCGCTTCGGGGGCCCGCGCCCGCGCCGGCGGCGTGGGCCGGCGCGGGCCGCCGCGATGCGGTGTCTGTGGGATCGGGCACACTGGCCGCACCGCTTCCGACGGCGATGACGACCGCGAGGACGTGCACGGCGGCGGGAGTGCCGGTACGAACGGTTCGACCTGGGAGCACACACGGTGACGACATATGACGGCGACGAGCATGCGGCGGGCCGCCCCCTGCTCGACCCGCTCGCGGCCGTTCGCGGGCCCGGCGATCCGGCCTGCGACGTCTATCTGACCGGCACCGTCTTCCTCGACATCATCTTCACCGGTCTGGACTCCGCCCCCATCCGCGGCACCGAGTCCTGGGCGCGGGGAATGGGCTCCAGCCCCGGCGGCGTCGCCAATATGGCGACCGCCCTGGCGCGGCTGGGGCTGCGTACCTCCCTGGCCGCCGCCTTCGGCGACGACCACTACGGCGACTACTGCCGTGACGAGCTCGACCGCGGCGAGGGGATCGATCTGTCGCTGTCGCGGACGATCCCGGGCTGGCATTCCCCGGTGACCGTCTCCATGGCCTACGAGGGCGAGCGGACGATGGTCTCCCACGGCCATGAGGCGCCCCCGCCGGAGGAGCCCGCGCCCAGCTGCCCGCCCCCGTCCCGCGCCGCCATCGCCTCGCTCGTCCCCGGCCGCCGCGAGGAGTGGGTCGCGGAGGCCGCGCGCAAGGGCAGCCGGGTGTTCGCGGACGTCGGCTGGGACGACACCGGCCGCTGGGACCCGGACGACCTCGCCGATCTGGAGCACTGCGAGGCGTTCCTGCCGAACGCGGCCGAGGCGATGAGCTACACCCGCACCGACTGCCCGCGCGCCGCCGCCCGCGCACTGGCCGACCGCGTGCCGCTCGCGGTCGTCACCCTGGGTGCCGAGGGAGCGTACGCGGTCGACGGCCGCACCGGTGAGACCGCCGAGGTGCCCGCGATCGCCGTGGAGGCACTGGATCCGACCGGCGCCGGGGACGTGTTCGTCGCGGGCTTCGTCACCGGCACCCTCGCCGAGTGGCCGCTGGCCGACCGGCTGGCCTTCGCCGGGCTGACCGCCGCGCTGTCCGTCCAGGAGTTCGGCGGCTCGCTGTCCGCGCCCGGCTGGGTCGAGATCGCCGCCTGGTGGCAGCACGCCCGCGCCTACGACGACCAGCCGCTGCGCCGTTACGCCTTCCTGGACCGGATACTCCCGGGCGCCGCCCGCCCCTGGCCGCTCCGCCGGGCCGTCCCCACCATCGGCTTCCGGCGGGCCTGACCGCCCCGGGGTCCGCCCGTGGTCCCGGCCTGCGGGGATGGTGTGATGAGCGGGTACGGAGTAAAAGCGCTCGGGTCTTGTCGGTGCTCCGTCGTACCCTGGTATCTCAAGGTTGTCGAGCGGCGAGAACCGTTTGTCACAGGAGGTAGGAGCAGGCCCGAGAGCCGGCCCATGACGCAACCAACCACAGCACGGCAGGCGCATGCGCAGTTCACGGTCCCGACCAAGCACCCCATGGTGATGGTCCTGGGATCAGGGGACTCGCTGCTGCGTGTGATCGAGAACGCGTTCCCGGCGACCGATATCCACGTGCGAGGCAATGAAGTCAGCGCGACGGGGGATCCGAAGGAAGTCGCCCTCATCCAGCGCCTGTTCGACGAGATGATGCTGGTGCTCCGCACCGGTCAACCGATGACGGAGGATGCGGTGGAGCGCTCGATCTCCATGCTGCGCGCGGCGGAGAACGGGGAGGGCGCGGCGGAGGAGACCCCCGCCGAGGTGCTCACCCAGAACATCCTCTCCAACCGCGGCCGCACCATCCGCCCCAAGACGCTCAACCAGAAGCGCTATGTCGACGCCATCGACAAGCACACCGTCGTCTTCGGCATCGGCCCCGCCGGGACCGGCAAGACCTATCTGGCCATGGCCAAGGCGGTCCAGGCGCTTCAGTCCAAGCAGGTCACCCGGATCATCCTGACCCGTCCGGCGGTCGAGGCGGGAGAGCGGCTCGGGTTCCTGCCCGGCACGCTCTACGAGAAGATCGATCCGTATCTGCGGCCGCTGTACGACGCGCTGCACGACATGCTCGACCCCGACTCCATCCCGCGTCTGATGGCCGCGGGCACGATCGAGGTCGCGCCGCTGGCGTACATGCGCGGCCGTACGCTCAACGACGCGTTCATCATCCTCGACGAGGCGCAGAACACGAACCCCGAGCAGATGAAGATGTTCCTCACCCGGCTCGGCTTCGACTCCAAGATCGTGATCACGGGTGACATCACCCAGATCGACCTGCCCGGCGGGACCAAGAGCGGTCTGCGCCAGGTGCGGGAGATCCTGGACGGTGTCGACGATGTCCACTTCTCCATACTCACCAGCACCGACGTGGTCCGGCACAAGCTGGTCGGCCGCATCGTCGACGCGTACGACGAGTACGACAGCCGCAACGGAAAGTAATCACGAAGCCCCATGGCGATCGACGTCAACAACGAATCCGGCACGGACATCGACGAGCGGGCGATCCTGGACGTCGCCCGCTATGCCCTGGCCCGGATGCGCATCCACCCGCTCTCCGAGCTCTCGGTGATCGTCGTTGACGCCGACGCCATGGAGCAGCTCCACATCCAGTGGATGGACCTGCCGGGGCCGACCGATGTCATGTCCTTCCCGATGGACGAGCTGCGGCCGCCCGCCAAGGACGACGAGGAGCCCCCGCAGGGCCTCCTCGGTGACATCGTGCTCTGTCCCGAAGTGGCCAGGAAGCAGGGCGAGGAGGCGCCGACCGGGCACTCCATGGACGAGGAGCTCCAGCTGCTCACCGTCCACGGCCTCCTCCACCTCCTCGGCTACGACCACGAGGAGCCGGACGAGCGCGCCGAGATGTTCGGCCTCCAGGCAGCGATCGTCGACGGCTGGCGCGCCGAGTACGGTCTGACCGGCCCCTCCCCGGCCCCCACCACCCGATGAGCGGGCAGCTCGTCACGGCGGCCGTCCTGCTGGTGGTCGTCGCCTGGCTGGCGGCGTGCGCCGAGGCGGGGCTCGCCCGCACCACCCGGTTCCGGGCCGAGGAGGCCGTGCGCACCGGGCGGCGCGGCAGCGCCAAGCTGATGCATGTCGCCGGGGACCCCACCCGCTATCTCAATGTCGCGCTGCTGGTCCGGGTGGCCTGTGAGGTGGCGGCGGGCGCGGTGGTCACCTACGCCTGTCTGCGCGAGTTCCCCGAGACCTGGAAGGCGCTGACCGTCGCGATCGGCGTGATGGTCCTGGTGTCGTACGTCGCCGTCGGCGTCTCACCGCGCACCATCGGCGCCCAGCACCCGCTGAACACCTCGACCGCGGCCGCCTATGTGCTGATTCCGCTGGCCCGGGTCATGGGTCCGATCCCGCCGCTGCTGATCCTCCTCGGTAACGCGCTCACGCCCGGAAAGGGCTTCCGCAAGGGCCCGTTCGCCTCCGAGGCCGAGCTGCGCGCCCTGGTCGACCTCGCGGAGCAGGAATCGCTGATCGAGGACGAGGAGCGGCGCATGGTCCACTCCGTCTTCGAGCTCGGCGACACCCTGGTGCGCGAGGTCATGGTGCCGCGCACCGACCTCGTCGCCATCGAGCGCTACAAGACCATCCGGCAGGCGCTCACCCTCGCGCTGCGCTCCGGCTTCTCCCGGATCCCGGTCACCGGGGAGAACGAGGACGACATCGTCGGGATCGTCTACCTCAAGGACCTGGTCCGCAAGACACACATCAACCGCGAGGCCGAATCCGAGCTGGTCTCCACCGCGATGCGGCCCGCCGCCTTCGTCCCGGACACCAAGAACGCGGGCGATCTGCTGCGCGAGATGCAGCGGGACCGCAACCATGTGGCCGTCGCCATCGACGAGTACGGCGGCACGGCCGGGATCGTGACCATCGAGGACATCCTCGAGGAGATCGTCGGTGAGATCACCGACGAGTACGACCGGGAGCTGCCGCCCGTCGAGGACCTGGGCGACGGCACCCACCGGGTCACCGCCCGGCTCGACCTCGGCGACCTGGGCGAGCTGTACGGGACGGATCTGGAGGACGAGGACGTCGAGACGGTGGGCGGACTGCTCGCCAAGGCGCTGGGCCGGGTGCCGATCGCGGGCGCCACGGCCGAGGTCGATGTCCCCGACGGCGGTACGGACCCGGCGCTCAAGGCCCTGCGGCTGACCGCCGAGTCCCCGGCCGGACGCCGCAACCGCATCGTCACGGTGCTGGTCGAGCCGGTCCGGGAGACCGCCGCCGCCGAACCGGAGGCGTAGCCGAGCCGCGTTGGTCCTCGTTCACCGCGCCGCGGTGTTGTGCCCACCCTCCGTGCCCACCTTCCATGCCCACTCTCCGCGCGCCCCCCGGCCGCCGCGGCGCGGCGGTGGCCTGTGTCGACGCGCCCCGGCACGCCCGCGCAACCGGGTGCGCGGGACTGCGCTGCGCCATCCGAGTGGAAAGGGCCCCCACACTCTGGCCCATCTGGCGTAGGCCCCTGCTTACTTGCAGATACCGACTGGTGGGTCGCCCATACCTCTGTCGGGGGACGGTCGGCCTGTCAACTTGACGTAGACGGACGACCGTATGGGCACCCCCGTGCAGAGGCCATGGCTCCGCGCGGCATGCGTCGCGCGGAGCCGGGCGGCCCATCTCATCCGCAATCCGGAAGGGGCCGCTCCTATGCCTGCCTCCAGCACCTCGGTGATCTCGACGCCGAATCCCTCACTTTTCGGCCAGTCCGTCACCTACACCGCCACGGTCACTGATCCGCTCTCGGTGTTCACGCCGGACGGAGAAGTCACCTTCGTCATCTCCGGTGGCCCGACCCTGGGCCCGGTGACGGTCAACGCCTCCGGACAGGCCTCCGTGACCGATGCCTCGCTTGCGGTCGGCTCCCACCTGGTCACGGCCAACTACGCCAACGACACCAATCTGGACCCCTCGTCGGGCACGACCATCCAGCAGGTCAACCAGGCGGCGACCGTCACCACCATCACCTTCGTGCCGGCTTCCCCCGTCTGCGGGGAGTCGGTGACGGTGACGGCCAACGTGGCGGCCGTACCCCCGGGCAGTGGAACGCCCACCGGTACGGTCACCTTCATCGTCAGCGCCGACGGGCCGACGATGAACGGGACTCTCGACGCTTCCGGAAACGCCTCCGTCACCTTCCCCGGCCTGAGTGTGGGCACTCACCAGGTCGCGGCCTTCTACCTCGGCGACACGAACTTCGCCGCGTCCAACTCCCCCTTGACCCCGCTCACCATCGGACAGGGGGCGTCGACGACGGTGTTCTCGTCGCCGACGGTGTCGCCGGTGTGTGGTGATGCGGTGCAGTTGTGTGCGCAGGTGACGGTGGACTCGCCGAGTACGTGTTCGGTGTCGCCGGGGACGGTGACGTTCGTGGTGGCGGGTGGTCCGACGTTGTCGGCGGCTGTGGACGCGGCTGGGAACGCGTGCGTGACCACCAGTGCGATTCCGGTGGGGACGCATGGGGTGACGGCCACCTATTCGGGGAACACCGATGTCGCGGGTTCCGCGGACAGCACGGGTTCGGTGACGATCGGGCAGGGGGTGTCGACGACGGTGTTCTCGTCGCCGACGGTGTCGCCGGTGTGTGGTGATGCGGTGCAGTTGTGTGCGCAGGTGACCTCGTCGGGTTCGTGTCCGGTGTCGCCGGGGACGGTGACGTTCGTGGTGGCGGGTGGTCCGACGTTGTCGGCGGCTGTGGACGCGGCTGGGAACGCGTGCGTGACCACCAGTGCCATCCCGGTGGGGACGCATGGGGTGACGGCCACCTATTCGGGGAACACCGATGTCGCGGGTTCCGCGGACAGCACGGGTTCGGTGACGATCGGGCAGGGGGTGTCGACGACGGTGTTCTCGTCGCCGACGGTGTCGCCGGTGTGTGGTGATGCGGTGCAGTTGTGTGCGCAGGTGACCTCGTCGGGTTCGTGTCCGGTGTCGCCGGGGACGGTGACGTTCGTGGTGGCGGGTGGTCCGACGTTGTCGGCGGCTGTGGACGCGGCTGGGAACGCGTGCGTGACCACCAGTGCCATCCCGGTGGGGACGCATGGGGTGACGGCCACCTATTCGGGGAACACCGATGTCGTGGGTTCGGCGGGCACCGGCTCGGTGACGATCGGCCAGGGGGTGTCGACGACGGTGTTCTCGTCGCCGACGGTGTCGCCGGTGTGTGGTGATGCGGTGCAGTTGTGTGCGCAGGTGACCTCGTCGGGTTCGTGTCCGGTGTCGCCGGGGACGGTGACGTTCGTGGTGGCGGGTGGTCCGACGTTGTCGGCGGCTGTGGACGCGGCTGGGAACGCGTGCGTGACCACCAGTGCCATCCCGGTGGGGACGCATGGGGTGACGGCCACCTATTCGGGGAACACCGATGTCGTGGGTTCCGCGGGCACCGGCTCGGTGACGATCGGCCAGGGGGTGTCGACGACGGCGGTCGTGGCCACGCCGACCTCTTCGGTCTGCGGTCAGCAGGTGATCCTGTGCGCCCACGTGACCTCGTCGGGTTCGTGTCCGGTGTCGCCGGGGACGGTGACGTTCGTGGTGGCGGGTGGTCCGACGTTGTCGGCGGCTGTGGACGCGGCCGGGAACGCGTGCGTGACCACCAGCGCCATCCCGGTGGGGACGCATGGGGTGACGGCCACCTACTCCGGGAACACCGGCGTATCGGGCTCGTCGGGCTCCACCACGCTCACCGTGAACCAGGCGACCTCCACGACGGCGTTGACCATTGCGCCCCCCTCGACCGTGTGCGGTGGACCGGTGCAGTTGTGCGCGCAGGTGACGGTGGCCTCACCGGGCACCTGCACGCCGAACCCCGGGACGGTCACGTTCGCGATCACCGGCGGACCGACCCTGACCGGGACGGTCAACGCCAGCGGTCAAGCGTGTGTGACGACCGGCCCGCTCGCAGTGGGCTCGTATCCGGTGACGGTCACGTACTCCGGGAACACCGGGGTCGCGGGCTCGTCGACCACCGGTACGATCACGGTGGTCAACGCGAACACCACCACCACGCTCACCTCTTCGCCCAACCCGTCCGCCCCCGGCCAGACGGTGACCTTCACCGCCACCGTGGCCGCGGTGCCGCCGGCGACGGGCACCCCGACCGGGACCGTGACGTTCACGATCAGCGGCGGACCCACCCTCACCGGGACGCTCAACGGCTCCGGAGTGGCGACGGTGAGCACCAACGCGCTCACCGCCGGACCGCACACGGTCACCGCCACCTACAGCGGCGACGGCTGCTTCAACGGGTCGACGTCCAATACGATCACCCAGAACGTGGGGGCGGCGACCAACACGACACTCACCGCCAACCCGGCCACTATCCGGCTGCGGTTCAACGGCACCCTGGTCATCCCGACCCTGAGCGCGACGCTGAGGGACGCGTCGAACAACCCTGTCCCCGGCCAGACCATCACGTTCGTGGCCAACTCCAGCCTGGGGCCGATCTCCTTGGGCAGCGCGGTCACCAACATCAAGGGCACGGCGACCCGCTCCAACGTCACCGTCCCGCCGACCGTGCTCACCGCGTCGACGTACACCGCCTCCTTCGCCGGCGCTCCCGGGCTGAGCCCGGCGTCGGCCAACGCCTCACTGACGTTCCAGCCGTACCCGCTGCTCCCGTAAGGCCGGGGTAGCCCCGGAGGGAACCGACCGAGCGCACCAACCCAGCCACAGCTGCGCCGGACCGCTGCCAGCGGCCCGGCGCAGCTGTGGGTCGCGGACGCATCAGACACGTCCGCGGTGTCCGCGCAGCCCGAAGGCCACCGCCACCCCGATCAGCGCGACAACCGCCGCGTCGGCGCCGATACCCAGCCTGATACCGCCCAGCGTCGAGGCCGCGTAGCCCGCCCCGCCGTCGCGCAGCGACGCCATACGGGCCGAGGCGAGGGCGCTCAGCAGCGGAATGCCGACGGTGATGCCGATCTGCTGGGAACTGGTCACCAGCCCGGTGGCCAGGCCCTGTTCATGGTCCGGCAGACCGGAGGTGGCGATGACGCCGTACGAGACGATCACCCACAGATGGGCGAAGCTGGCGAGGCTCACCGCGGCCATGGCCAGCCAGGCACCGGCGGCGTTCTCGCCGAGCCCCACCATCACGGCCGTCAGCGCCGCCTGGATCAGCAGCGATCCGATCAGCGTGCGACGGGCGCCGAAGCGGCCGATCACCTTGGGCGCGACCACACCGGCGACCGCGGAGAACACCCCCTGCACACCGAAGACCAGACCGGTGACGAGCGACGACAGCTCCAGCACCTCCTGGAGATACAGCGTCAGCAGGAAGATGATGGCGCTCATCATCGCGAAGGTGGTCAGCCCGGCCAGATTGCCCCAGGCCACGGTGGGTCGGCGCAGCATCGGCAGCGACACCAGCGGTTCGGTGGCCCGGGACTCCACGACGGCGAACGCCACGAGCAGCAGGGCGCCGCCGACAAGCGCCACGATGACATCGGCGCCGCCGAAACCGCGCTCGGCGGCCGTCGACAGGGCGTAGATGACACCGAGCAGTCCGCCGGTGACGGTCACCGCGCCCGGTACGTCCAGCCGCGGCCGCTGGGGCCGGCGCGACTCCGTCAGCAGCGCGGGGGCGGCGGCCAGCACCAGGGCGCCCGCGACCGCGAGCAGCCCCATGGTGGAGCGCCAGCCAAGGGTGTCGGTCAGCCCGCCGCCCAGGACCATGCCGATGGTGAAGCCCAGCGACATCAGCGTGCCGCTGATGCTCAGGGCGCGTTCGCGTTGCGGGCCTTCGGCGAAGGTGGTGGTGAGCAGTGACATACCGGTCGGCACGATCACGGCCGCGCCCAGCCCCTGGACGGCCCGCCCGATGAGGAAGACGGCCGGGTTCCAGGCGAGCGCGGCCAGCAGGGACGCCGCCGTGAACAGGGCGAGCCCGGTGAGGAACAGCTTGCGCCGCCCGTACAGGTCCGCCACCCGGCCGAAGAACAGCAGGAAGCCGCCGGACGGCAGGGCGAACGCGGTGACCGCCCACTGGAGGTCGGACTGGCCCATGCCCAGGTCCCGACCGAGCACGGGAAGGGCCACGTTCAGGATCGAGAAGTCCAGCGCCACCATGAACTGGGCGGCGCACAGCACCAGCAGGACCAGCTTGGCGCGGCCGGTCAGCCGCGCCGGAGCCGGATCGGGGGCCGGGGGAGCGGTATCGCGCCCGGCGGCTGAGCCGGAGAGATCGGAAGGGTCGGAAGGGTCGGAAGGGTCGGAAGGGTCGGAAGGATCGGAAAGATCGGAGAGAGCCGAAGGGGAATCGATCGCCATGGTCAACAGGTTCGAATGATCCGAGAGGGCGTGGGGAGCGGGCACTTATCCTGTTGGCCGCACCACCAGCTTCGGCGCGAGAACGCCGGTGAGCACACCGGTGAGGAGGGGGAACGGGGTGGCAGCAGCCGCGGAGAGGACGGCACGGGCCGGACAACCGGCCACGGGGGGCGGGCAGGCCGCGCGGGACACGGGCAGTACGCGGACCACCGGCAAGTCGCTCCGCCGCCAGGAACTGCGTGACTTCCTGATGACCCGCCGGGCCCGGGTCAGCCCCGCCGAGGCGGGTCTGCCGGACGGCGGCCGCCGCCGTACGCCGGGACTGCGCCGGGAGGAGGTCGCGGTCCTGGCCGGAGTGGGGGCTTCCTGGTATCAGTGGCTGGAGCAGGGCCGGGACATCACCGTCTCGCCGCAGGTGCTGGACGCGGTCGCCCGGGTGCTCCGGCTCAATGACCCCGAGCGCCGCCACCTGTACGTCCTGGCCGGGCTGAATCCGCCGGTGCCGGTGTCCGGATACGCCGCGGACCATCTGTGCGAGGGGCTCCAGCGGCTGATCGACGCCTGGATGCCGTTCCCCGCGCACATCATGGACCGTTACTGGAACGTGGTCGCCTACAACGACGGCGCCTCGCTGGTGCTGGGGTTCCGTCCGGAGATCCGGCAGAACTGCCTGATCACCTTCTTCACCGACCCGGTCTACCGGGCCCGCGCCATGAGCTGGAAGGAGAACGCGCCCTGGGTCGTCGCCCAGTACCGCGCCTCCCTCTCCGACCACCCGGACGACGAGGGCTTCGGCGAGATCATCGGCGAACTGTCCGAGCTGAGCCCGGAGTTCACCGAGCTGTGGGAGCGCCGGGACGTCCATGCCGGCGGTCAGATGTTCAAGGAGCTGCACCATCCGCTGGTGGGCGCGCTGCGTTTCGAGTCCACCCAGCTGCGGATCCCGGCCCGTCCGGACCTGACGATCGTGCTGCACCATCCGATGCCGATCGAGGGCGCCGGGACCGGTGCGGGGGCGCAGACGGCCGAGGAGACCACGGCGAAGCTGGAGTGGCTGCTCTCCCCGGAGGGCCGGCGCGGCGGGATGTACTCGGTGGCGGGCTGACCCGCGGCCGTCCCCACCGGCATCCGGACCGGTGGGCGGCCCGCATATGCTCATCCGCATGAGCGAAGCAGCGCAGCTGGACCCGGAAGACCGCAAGATCGTCACGCTGGCCCGCTCGGCGCGGGCCCGCAACGGCGTGGCCGAGGGCGCCGCCGTGCGCGACGAGACGGGCCGCACCTATGTGGCCGGAACCGTCGCCCTGGACTCGCTCCGGCTGAGCGCGCTGCGGACCGCCGTCGCCATGGCCGTCGCCAGCGGTGCGAAGTCCCTGGAGGCCGCGGCCGTCGTGACCGAGGCCGAGACCGTCTCCGACGAGGACCGCGCGGCCGTACGGGACCTCGGTGGAGCCGGTACGCCGGTGCTGCTGGCGGGCCCGGACGGCACCGTGCGCGCCACCCTCCCGGCCTGATGGCGCGGCCGCCGGGCCGCCGGAGCGGATCCGCCGGACCGGCCGGTCCGGCGGGCTGGTCCGAGCGGGGCGGGGCATCGGGGAGAATGGGCGCCATGAGTGTCCGTACCTCGCCGTCCCCGTCCGAGCCGGGGGAAACCCCGCACCGCTCGGGCTTCGCCTGCTTCGTCGGCCGCCCCAACGCGGGCAAGTCGACCCTCACCAACGCGCTGGTGGGGACGAAGGTCGCGATCACCTCCAACCGCCCGCAGACCACCCGGCACACGGTGCGCGGCATCGTGCACCGCCCCGACGCGCAGCTCGTGCTCGTCGACACCCCCGGTCTGCACAAACCGCGCACCCTGCTGGGCGAGCGCCTCAACGACGTCGTACGGACCACCTGGGCCGAGGTCGACGTCATCGGCTTCTGTCTGCCCGCCGACCAGAAGCTGGGCCCCGGCGACCGTTTCATCGCCACCGAGCTGGCCGGGATCAAGAAGACCCCCAAGGTCGCGATCGTCACCAAGACCGACCTGGTCGAGCCCGAGCAGCTGGCCCAGCAGCTGCTGGCCGTCGACCGGCTCGGCACGGAGCTGGGCATCGAGTGGGCGGAGATCATCCCGGTCTCGGCGGTGGACGCGGAGAAGGGGGCGGGCCGCGGAGCCGCCGCCGAAGGCGGAGACGGCCGCGGGGCCGGTCAGGTGAGCCTGCTGGCCGATCTGCTGGTTCCGCTGCTGCCCGAGGGCCCGGCGCTCTACCCCGAGGGCGACCTCACCGACGAGCCCGAGCAGGTCATGGTCGCCGAGCTGATCCGCGAGGCGGCGCTGGAGGGCGTACGGGACGAACTGCCGCACTCCATCGCGGTGGTCGTCGAGGAGATGCTGCCCCGTGAGGACCGTCCCGCGGACAAGCCCCTCCTCGACATCCACGCCAACCTCTACATCGAGCGCCCCAGCCAGAAGGGGATCGTCATCGGCCCCAAGGGCCGACGGCTGAAGGATGTCGGGACGAAGTCCCGCAAGCACATTGAGGCGCTGCTCGGCACTCCGGTCTTCCTCGATCTGCACGTCAAGGTCGCCAAGGACTGGCAGCGCGACCCGAAGCAGCTCCGCAGGCTGGGTTTCTGAGCGCTACGCCCCCTCCTTGAGCACCGTACGGATCAGCTCGCGCTGGGCCTCGCTCAGGTGCGGGTCCGCGGCGTGGACCGTGCGGCCGTCGATGGTGATCTCGTAGTGGAAGCCGTCCGGGACGCCGCGCGTGGCGGCCGCGGCGCCCTTCTCGACGGCCTGGTGGGCCAGGGCGGCCAGATGGGTGGCGTCGGGCCGGCCGGAGGTGTCCAGCTCGGCCCGGCGCTCGATTCCGGCGAATCCGCCGGTGCGGGTGACGGAAATACGCATGGGTCCATCACTACCCGAGGGCGGGCCCTAGCGCGCGCCCACCCGCGTCCGCAGATCCGTGATGCCGACCCCCGCCCAGGCCTCCAGCACCGCCGACTGCTCCTCGCCCTCGCCGTAGCGGGAGTGCGCCGCGGCCACCGTGAGCTGGGCGAAGTCACTGAACTCGGCGTCGGAGGCCAGATCGCCGCCGGTGAGCACGTCGTACCAGATCTGTCCGGCCCGCTCCCAGGCGTGGCCGCCGAGGGCCTTGGCGGCGAGGTAGAAGGCGTGGTTGGGGATCCCGGAGTTGATGTGGACACCGCCGTTGTCCCGTGAGGTGTGGACGTAGTCGTCCATCGTGCCGGGCTGCGGGTCCTTGCCGAGGACGTCGTCGTCGTACGCCGTGCCCGGGGCCTTCATCGAGCGCAGCGCCACCCCGGTGACCCGCTCCGCCAGCAGCCCCTTGCCGATCAGCCAGTCGGCCTCCTCGGCGGTCTGGCCGAGGACGTGCTGTTTGACCAGCGAGCCGAAGACATCGGACATGGACTCGTTGAGCGCGCCGGACTGGCCGAAGTACTCCAGGTTGGCGGTGTACTGCGTGACGCCGTGGGTGAGCTCGTGGGCCATCACGTCGACCGGGATGGTGAAGTCGAGGAAGACCTCGCCGTCCCCGTCGCCGAAGACCATCTGCTCGCCGTCCCAGAAGGCGTTGTTGTAGTCCTCGCTGTAGTGGACGCTGGCGTTCAGCAGGAGGCCGGAGTCATCGATGGAGCGTCGGCCGTACGCCTTGAGGAACAGCTCGAAGGTGGCGCCCAGACCGTCGTACGCGCGGTTGGCCGACTCGTCCCGGCCGGAGGCGTCGCCCTCGCCACGGACCTTCTTCCCCGGCAGCCGCGTGGCGTGCTGGGCGTCGTAGATGGTGCGCTTGGGCTTGTTGGACGGGGCCCGCTCCACGGTGGCGGTGACACCGCGGACCGTGGTGATCCGGCGGCGGGTGCGCTCCAGGGCGTCCCGCTCCAGGGTGCGGCGGGCGGGCTCGGCCACCGTGGGATCGTCGGCATGGGAGAGCTTGTCCAGGACGTGCGGCGGCACGATCGTGCAGAAGACGCTGCGGGAGTGCTGAGTGTGGGCATCCATCCAGGCAATGTGGCACTGCGCTGTGGAGTTGTCACTCCTTGCGCTCATGATTGCTGAAATCGAGTGGTTGATGTGTATTTTCCGGCGAGGGCCGTGTGGGATGTCCTGTCCCGCATCGTGATACGGACCCGCCGGGGTCCGGTGTCTCGGTTAGGCTGCCTCCATCATGCGTTTCGGGCTGCTTCTCCTTAGCTGCCGCGGCGAGGGCCTGTAGTCGTAGGCCGACCCCCTCCCCGCGGAGTTCGGTGTTGCGGTGATTACGCCCCGTCGGCCGCCCAGTGGACCTTCATCCAGCGGACTCACGAGGAGCCCTACGCGTCATGACCCACTCCCGTACGCCCGGCCATTCCGTCGGCCGCCCCACGCCGATCACCGCCGCGACCGTCGCCCAGCGCCCCTCCGGGATGCCGATCCACCGTTACGGCCGCTACGAGGCCGTGGACATCCCGGACCGCACCTGGCCGGACAACCGCATCACCGTCGCGCCGCGCTGGCTGTCCACCGATCTGCGGGACGGCAACCAGGCGCTGATCGACCCGATGTCCCCGGCCCGCAAGCGCGAGATGTTCGACCTGCTGGTCCGCATGGGCTACAAGGAGATCGAGGTCGGCTTCCCCTCCTCCGGGCAGACAGACTTCGACTTCGTACGGTCGATCATCGAAGAGGACGCGATCCCCGAGGACGTGACGATCTCCGTCCTGACCCAGGCGCGCGAGGAGCTGATCGAGCGCACCGTGGAGTCGCTGCGCGGCGCTCACCGGGCCACCGTGCACCTGTACAACGCGACCGCCCCGGTCTTCCGCCGGGTGGTCTTCCGCGGCAGCCGTGACCAGGTCAAGCAGATCGCGGTGGACGGCACCCGGCTGGTGGTGGAGTACGCCGAGAAGATCCTGGACGACCGGACGGCCTTCGGCTACCAGTACAGCCCGGAGATCTTCACCGACACCGAGCTGGACTTCGCCCTGGAGGTCTGCGAGGGCGTGATGGACGTCTGGCAGCCCGAGGAGGGCCGCGAGATCATCCTGAACCTGCCCGCCACGGTCGAGCGCTCCACCCCCTCCACCCACGCCGACCGCTTCGAGTGGATGTCCCGCCATCTGTCCCGGCGCGAGCACGTCTGTCTGTCGGTGCACCCGCACAACGACCGCGGCACCGCCGTCGCCGCCGCCGAGCTGGCGATCATGGCCGGGGCCGACCGGATCGAGGGCTGCCTGTTCGGGCAGGGCGAGCGCACCGGCAATGTCGACCTGGTGACGCTGGGCATGAACCTGTTCTCCCAGGGCGTCGACCCGCAGATCGACTTCTCGCAGATCGACGAGATCCGTCGCACTGCCGAGTACTGCAACCAGATGGAGATCCACCCGCGCCACCCCTACGCGGGCGATCTGGTCTACACCGCCTTCTCCGGCTCCCACCAGGACGCCATCAAGAAGGGGTTCGAGGCGATGGAGGCGCGCGCCGCCGAGCAGGGCAAGGCGGTCGACGACGTCGAGTGGGAGGTCCCGTACCTGCCCATCGACCCCAAGGATGTCGGCCGCTCGTACGAGGCCGTCATCCGGGTGAACTCCCAGTCCGGCAAGGGCGGTATCGCCTACGTCCTGAAGAACGACCACAACCTGGATCTGCCGCGGCGGATGCAGATCGAGTTCTCCAGGACGATTCAGGCCAAGACGGATGCCGAGGGCGGCGAGGTCACCCCGGCCCAGATCTGGTCGGTCTTCCAGGACGAGTACCTGCCGACGGACGACAACCAGTGGGGCCGCATCTCACTGCGTTCGGCGCAGACCTCCACCACCACCGAGGGCACCGACGCGCTCACCGTCGAGGCCGTCGTGGACGGTGCCGAGGTGGTGCTGACCGGTTCCGGCAACGGCCCGCTGGCCGCCTTCTTCGAGGCCCTGGGCGCCATCGACGTGGACGTCAGGCTGCTGGACTACTCCGAGCACACCCTGAGCGAGGGCGCGGCCGCGCAGGCCGCCGCGTACATCGAGTGCGCGATCGACGGGAAGGTGCTGTGGGGCGTCGGGATCGACGCCAACATCGTGCGCGCCTCCCTCAAGGCGGTCGTCTCGGCGGTCAACCGGGCCCGCCGCTAGCACCCGGCGGACGGCTCGCCGCCAGGGCCGGTCGGCCCATCGGCAAGGGCCGGTTGACCCGTCACCCACATGGGCCTCGTCCACCGCGTGAGGTGGGCGGGGCCCCGGGTTTGGCCTGTTGTCTCCGTACGGGGTACTGACGTCACATCATTGATGTGGCTAGCATCACGTCAACGCGGCAACGTGGCCGAAGCGTTATGGAGGTGTGACGTGGTGCACGCGCGTGCCCGACGAGACCGGGACCTGTGTGTGGTAGGCGTACGCACTCTGTGGCGGACCGTCGGCGACGGTGAGTTCTTCTGCCCCGACTGCGGAGGCGACCGCAACTACCGCCGCCGCACCGGCCGGCGCCGTATCGTGCTGCTCGGGCTGCCGCTGCTGCCCCGCGGTCCGGTCGCCCCGGTCGTGGAGTGCGCCGCCTGCGGCGGCCGGTTCGGCACCGAGGTGCTCGACCACCCCACCACCACCCGCTTCTCCGCGATGCTGCGCGACGCCGTGCACACCGTCGCCCTCGCGGTCCTCGCCGCGGGCGGCACCGACGCGGCCGCGGTACGCCAGGTCGCGGTCGGCGCGGTCCGCGCGGCCGGGTTCGCCGATTGCAGCGAGGACCAGCTCCTCGCCCTCATCGAGGCCCTCGCCGCCGACACCGGCCGCCTCCCCGGCGCCTGCGGCACCGGTGAGCGCGACGGCCTGGACCCGTGCGGCACGGCGCTTGCCATCGAGCTCCACGAGTCCCTGGAGCCCCTGGCGCCCCATCTGGCGCCCACCGGCCGCGAGGCGATCCTCCTCCAGGGCGCCCGTATCGCGGTCGCCGACGGCCCCTACCGTCCGGCCGAGCGCGCCGTCCTGGAGACCGTCGGCCGCGCCCTGATGATCGGCCCCGACGACACCGCCCGCCTGCTGGCCGCCACCCGCGCACCCTTCTGACCCCCTCGCCCGCCCCCGCGCGCCGGGCGCGTACTCCCGGGGGAGTAATCCCGCCCCTTCCGCCACCGCCGCAGTAGGCGGTATCTCCCTCGTGCGCGCGACGATCCGGGCGCGCGGCGGCGGAAGTCTGGGGGCATGGAGACCACATCGCCGCGGATACGGCGCGCGCCGGAGGAACCACCCACGTCCGCCTCCGGCAGACGGCGGGCCCTGCCCTGGGCCGTCATCGGGGCCTGGGTGCTGCTGCTCCTTGTCGCCGTGCCGTTCGCCGGAAAGCTGGAGGACGCCAAACGCGACACCGCCGTCGACTATCTGCCGGCGGGGGCCGACTCCACCCAGGTGGCCCGGCTCCAGGAGGAGCTGCCCGGCGGGGACACCACCGACCTCGTGCTCGTCTACCACCGCGACGGCGGGCTGACCCGGGCCGACCGCGGGGCGGCGGGCGCGCAGGTGGCCGAGGTGGCGCGCGGCCATGAGCTGGTGGGCCGGAAGGTGCCGCGCGGGATTCCGTCCGCGGACCGCACCACCGTGATGTATCCGGTGGCGCTCACCGGGCTGACGGACGAGAAGGAGCGGGCGGACGTCGTCCAGGAGATCCGCGACGGGCTCACGGACCACCCCGAGGGGCTGAGCGTGCGGGTCGGCGGACCCGGGGCGGTGGCGGCCGACTCGCAGGAGGTGTTCGCCTCCACCGACGGCACCCTGATGATCGCCACCGCCGCCGTGGTCGCCGTGCTGCTGATCCTCACCTACCGCAGCCCGTTCCTGTGGCTGGTCCCGCTGGTCGTGGTCGGGTTCGCCGCGATGGCCGCGATGGGCGTCGTCTACGGGCTCATCGAGGGCTTCGACCTCGTCGTCACCAGCATGAGTTCCTCGGTGATGACCGTCCTGGTCTTCGGCGCGGGCACCGACTACGCCCTGCTGATCGTGTCCCGCTACCGCGAGGAGCTGCGCCGCCACCGCTCCCCGTACGACGCGATGCGCGAGGCCCTGCGCGGCTGCGGACCCGCGGTGCTCGCCTCCAGCGGGACCGTCGCCGCCGGGCTGCTGTGTCTGCTCGCCGCCGACCTCAACAGCAGCAGCGGACTCGGCCCGGTCGGGGCGGTCGGTGTGGTGTGCGCGCTGGCCGCGATGACGACCCTGCTGCCCGCGGTGCTGGTGCTGCTGGGCCGCCGGGTGTTCTGGCCGCTGATCCCGGCGTACGGCGATGAGCCGCGCACCCGGCGCGGGCTGTTCGGGGCGATGGGCGAATCGGCGCGGCGCAGGCCCGTCGTGGTACTGCTCGGCGGCGCGGCGCTGCTGGGCGCGCTCGCGCTCGGCGTGCTCAACCTGCCCGGCAACCTCAAGCAGAACGACACCTTCACCGACAAGCCCGAGTCCGTGGCCGCGACCGAGACCCTCGCCCGCGCCTACCCGGGCGCCAGCAGCCAGCCCATCAGCGTGCTCGCCCACACCGCGCGGGCGGATCAGGTGCTGGCCCGGGCGCGCGGCACCGAGGGGGTCGCGAACGCCACCCGGGGCCGCAGCGGCGGCGGCTGGACCGAGGTCGACGTCTTCGCCAAGGGGGCCCCGCAGTCGCCGGAGGAGACGGCCACCCTCCACGCCCTGCGCTCCGGGCTGGGCCGGATCGACGGCGCCGAGGCGCTGGTCGGCGGTCCCAGCGCCCAGCAGCTCGACCTCGAGGACACCAACGCCCACGACCGGATGCTCGTCATCCCGCTGGTGCTGATCGCCGTGTTGCTGATCCTGGCGGCGCTGCTGCGCGGTCTGATCGCACCGCTGGTGCTGGTGGTGGCCGTGGTGGCGGTGTGGGGCGCGGCCCTGGGGCTCGGCGGGCTGGTCTTCGAACCGGTCTTCGGCTTCGCGGGGGTCGATCCCGGGCTGCCGCTGCTGTCGTTCGTCTTCCTGGTCGCCCTCGGCGTCGACTACGGCATCTTCCTGATGCACCGGATGCGGGAGGAGGCCCTGCGCGGGGCCGGGGTCACGGAGGCCGCCGTCACCGCGCTGCGGACCACCGGCGGGGTGATCGCCTCGGCCGGGCTGGTGCTGGCCGCGACCTTCGCGGTGCTGGCCACCCTGCCGCTGGTGATGCTGGTCGAGATGGGCTTCATCGTCGCGGTCGGCGTGCTGCTCGACACCTTCCTCGTCCGGACCTATCTGGTGACCTCGGCGAGCCTGCTGCTGAAGCGGTGGGTGTGGTGGCCGGGAGCGCTCTTCCGGCGGCCGGGCGCCGGAGCGGGTGCCCCCGGTCCGGCCGGCCCCGTTCCCGGGGCCCGGTCCGGGACGGCCGAACCGGCCGTACGGGGCTAGCCGCGTGGTCCGGACCGGCCGCACAGGGGACGGTCGGTCCGGACCCGGAACTGCCCCGTGTGTACGGGGTGGAGCTGAACCGCCCCGTGCACACGGGCCGGACCGCTCCTGGTCCGCCCGAGACCGATCCCCGAGGATGGAGCCGTGTCCGCACATCCCACGTCCCCGCTCCCGCACCGCCCGGTGCGCCATCTGCCCGGGTGGCCCCCGCTGTGGACGGCGCTGCACGCCCTGCACAACGGCGGGCGGCCGGCCGAGACCCGCGCCGAGGCCCGGACCCGGCGGCGCGTCGACGCCGCGATCGCCGGTGCCGTACTCGCCGTGCAGTGCGCCCTGGCCCTGCTCAACCTGGGCCACAACGGCCACCGTCCGGACGCGCTGGGCTGGTTGCTGCTCATCGCCAGCGCCGCGGTGCTGGTCGGGCGGCGGCACAGCCCGATGCTGGTGACCGCGGCCGTGGTGTTCATGGTCGGCCCGTACCACGCCATGGACAACGTGCACATCGCCGTCGTCCCGGCCGGGCTGATCGCCGTCTACACCCTCGCCGTGATCGGCCCGCCGCTGCGGTCCTTCCTCACCGTCTCCCTGGTCATCGCGATCATGGTGACGGTCATGTCGCTGCGCGCCGGAGCCCACGCCGGTATCGAGATGCTGCGCAGCTCCGGCTGGGTGCTGTCGGTCGTGGTGATCGGCGAGGCGGTCCGGATCCACCGCAAGTACATCGCGGCGATCGTGGAGCGGGCCGAACGCGCCGAGCGGACCCGCGAGGAGGAGGCGGCCCGCCGGGTCGCGGAGGAACGGCTGCGGATCGCCCGCGATCTGCACGATCTGCTCGCGCACAGCATCACCCTCATCGGCGTCCAGACCTCGGTCGCCGCGCATGTCCTGATCGCCGACCCGGACCGGCTCGACCGCGAGGCGCTGTCCACGGCGCTCGACGGGATCGCCGGCACCTGCCGGGACGCCCGCGCCGAACTGCGCGCCACCCTCCAGGTGCTGCGCGGGGACGAGGGCGACGGCACGGGCGGCACGGGCGGCGCGGACACCGACCCCATCGCGCCGCCGCCGGGACTCGCGGGCCTGGCCGATCTCGCCGCGGCGGCCGAGGCGGCGGGCGTACGCGTCGAACTCGCCGTCGGCGTCACCGAGTCGGACCTGTCGCCCGCGGTGGGCGCGGCCGCGTACCGGATCGTGCAGGAGGCGCTGACGAACGCCGTACGGCACGCCCCCGGCACCCGGGTGCGGATCACGCTCGCCCGGGAGGAGACGGCGCTGTGCGTCTCCGCCGTGGACGACGGCCCGGCGGACGGGCGGACACCGCCCGCCGGGCCCGAGCCGGGCCATGGCATCGTCGGTATGCGTGAACGCGCCCGCAGCGTGGCCGGGAGCCTGACCGCCGGACCGCGCGAGGACGCCCCCGGCTTCGCTGTCCGCGCGGAGCTGCCCCGGGGCAAGGCCGGTTCCGTCCCCGCGAGCTCCCTGGAGGCCACCCCATGAACCCGAGCGACCCCGGCGGACCGGCCGGGCGCCCCGCCCCGGCGATCCGGGTGCTGCTCGCCGACGACCAGACGCTCGTCCGCTCGGCCTTCGCCATGCTCGTCGGCTCCGCGCGGGACATGGAGGTGGTCGGCCAGGCGGGCACCGGCCGCCAGGCGGTCGAGCTCGCCCGCACCGCCCGCGCCGACCTCGTGGTGATGGACATCCGGATGCCGGACCTCGACGGTATCGAGGCCACCCGGCGCATCGCGGCGGACGAGGACCTCACCGGGGTCAGGATCCTCGTGCTGACCACCTACGACACCGATGAGCACATCGTGGAGGCGCTGCGCGCGGGCGCGTCCGGCTTCCTGGTGAAGGACACCCGGCCCGCCGAACTCCTCGACGCCATACGGACCGTGGCGGCGGGGGAGTCCCTGCTGTCGCCCGGCCCGACGTCCCGGCTGATCGCACGGGTGCTGCGCCTCCCGGCCGCTCCGGCGCCCGGTGGTCCGGCGCCCGGCGCGCTGGCGGCGCTGTCGGCGCGGGAACGTCAGGTGCTCACCCTCGTCGCGCGCGGGCTGAACAACGCCGAGGCGGCACAGACGCTCGGTCTCTCACCGCTCACCACCAAGACGCATGTCAGCCGGATCATGGGCAAGCTGGGTGCCCGGGACCGGGCCCAACTGGTCATCGCGGCCTATGAGTCGGGCCTGGTCACCCCGTCCGTATCCGGTCCTCAGCCCGCCGCGGGGCCCTCCTGAGCGGGGGCCGGGGCGAGATGCCCGTGAAGCGGCGCCTGCGTCATCCGGTTGGCGAACGTGGACAGGGTGTACGCGCCGATGCCGAGCACCACCTCCAGCGCGTTGCGCCGGGTGTATCCCTGGGCCAGGAAGGCGTCCAGGGCGCCGGGGCTCAGCGCTCCGGTGGTGGCGAGGGCATCGAGGGCGAAGACCCGTACGGCGTCGAGCCGTCCGTCCTCCAGCGGCTGTGCCGCGCGCAGGGCGTCGATGAGCGCGCCGTCCGCGCCGAGGGCGCGGATCGTGGCGGTGTGCATCTCGACGCAGAGGTGGCAGGCATTGCGGACCGCGATCGTGAGGATGAGCACTTCGCGGGCGAGCGGATCGAGCGTGGTCGTCTCGAACGCCCCGCTCAGCTTGAGGAATCCGTCCAGCAACTGCGGCGACTCGGCGAGTCTCGCCACGGCGGGGGAGAGATGGCCGAGGCGCTGGACCGTCGCCTCCATGGGGCGCCGCGCGGCGGGCGGGGCGGTGTCCAGGGTGTGGACGGGGAAGGCGTGGTCGGAGCCAGTGGTGCCGGAGCCAGTGGTGGTGGCCGTGGGCAGGGAAGAGATGGGCACGGTGAACCCCCGCGCTAGAATGGACAATGTGGTTGTCGAAAAAGTAAACCAGGTTGTCGATCGACGCAAGGGGGACTGCCGCCATGGCTGAGAGCACTCCGGGCTTCGAGCTGCCGCTGCTGCTCTTCGCGGGATTCCGCTCGATCGTCGACCAACTGCACGCCGAACTGGCCCGCCAGGGCCACCCCGACGTCCGCCCCGCCCATGGCTTCGCCATGCAGGCCATCGGACGGGACGGCGCCACCGCGAGCGAGCTGGGCCGACGGCTCGGTGTCTCCAAACAGGCAGCGGGCAAGACCGCCGACCGGCTGGCTGCACTGGGCTACGCGGTCCGGGTGGACGACCCGGCCGACGCCCGGCGCAAGGTCATCCGGCTCACCCCGCACGGCTACGACGTACTGGCGCGGTCGGCCGCCGTCTTCGAGGAGCTGCGCACCGCATGGGCCGAGCGGCTGGGCGAGGAGCGGCTGCGCCAACTGGAGGCGGATCTGCGGACGATGGCGCCGCCCAGCGGCTTCCGGCTCGATGTGGCGGGGTGGTTCGGCGCCTGAGCGCGCCCGGGTTCCCTCCTTCCCCGGTTCACCCCTTCCCTGGCGCGTCAGGGGTTCCCCAGTCCTTCCGGTACGCCGTCCAGTCCCCCTCCGTCGCGGCGAAGTCCACGTACAGCGCCACCCCGAACCGATCCCGGTGGCGGTCCTGGCGGCCGAGGCCGAGCCTGGTGCCGCGCACCGCCGCCGTGACCGTCTCGGCCCAGGCGTGACGGCCGATGTTGCTGGTGTGGTAGCCGGGCAGGCCCATCAGCAGGTCGGTGGACGGTGGGGTGATCTCGAGCGCCAGCTCGGTCTGCTGGGCCACGTACCCGCCGTACAGGCTCTCCAGCGGCATCGCGGTGTCGTACGACATCACCGCGATCTGATCGACCCGCCGCGCCACCTGGCCGAAGTACGTCTGCGACCACCATTTGGGGTGGCCGGTGAAGAAGCCCGCCACCGAGTGCAGCCCGGGCAGCGGGTCGATCTGATGGGCCGCCACCGACAGCGGGGCATGGCGGGAGCGGGTGAGGGCGTGCAGATCGTCGAGGAGCGAGAGATAGGAGCGGTCGCCGGAGTGCAGCGGCTCCAGGTCGAAGTGCACCCCGTCGAAGCCCGCGTCCAGCACCTGCCGCGCGGACCGTACGACCCGGGCCCGGTTGTCCCGGTCGCCGAGCCGGAGCCCGGTCGGGCCCTCGGTGGCCAGCTGATCGCCCAGCCACGCCTGCACGCGCACCCCGGGCAGTTCGCGGTGGACGGCCTTCAGCAGCCAGGCGGCCTTGGGGTAACGGGCCGCGGGCAGGGTGCCGTTGTGCTCCAGCGGGCCCGCGTGGACGTACAGATCGCGGATGCCGCTGCCGCGTACCCGCCGGGCCAGGCCCGCCAGTTCCCGTTCGCCGTTGCGGCCGTCCACCCAGGCGTGGCCGAGCCAGACGGCGTCCCGGCCCCGGGTCTGGGTGCCGGGCTTGAGGTCCCCCGCGTACAGCAGCCGCAGCGAGACCCCGGCGGCGAGGACGCCGAGGACCAGACAGCCCACGAGAGTCGCCGTGACGCGCTTGGGCCACTTCAGCCGGGGGTGGGTCCAGCCGCGTCGGACCGCGCGCCGCGCCCGCCGGAACCGGTCGGCCGTGGCCTGGACTATGCGTGGCTTCTTCACGAAGGGGAGGCTAGCGAGCGGTAGGCGAGGAGTCGCATCCGGTTGTGCGCCGCACCGCTCGCACCGCTGATGCGCCGCACCGCGCTGGTCGGAGAAGACGCCACGCCGGTACTTCGTCACAAAAACAAAGTGCGCATGACGAAGGGAACGCACAGTGTCTACCAGTTCTGATCGATCGGCCCTCAGTCATAAACCAGCTGAGTACGGTGACCCATGTGCAGCTTCGTTACCAGTACCGTGCTTACCTGACGCCGGGCCAGCGCACTCGCGCCGCCCGGGTGTTCGGGTGCAAGCGCGTGGTCTGGAATGACGCATGGGCGATCGTGACGCCGCGCAAGCGGTCGAACAAGCTGCTGGGCAACCCGAAGAACCGTCTCGCCCAGGGCCCGTACCGGGGCATCCCGAGCGCCGCTGAACTGGGCAAGCACCTGATCACCGAGGCGAAGAAGACCGAAGATCGCGCGTTCTTGTCCGACGCGCCGGTCGGCGTGCTCCAGCAGACCTTGCGCGACTTTGACAAGGCATGGAAGGCGCACGAGGACTCCAAGACCGGCAAGCGTCCCGGCCCGAAGGTCGCACCCCCCAAGCGGAAGTCCCGCAAGGACAACCGGCAGACTGCACGGTTCACCGTCTCCGACCGGTTCAGGCTGCTGGACGACGGCAGGCTCCGTCTTCCCAAGATCGGCGACGCGCGCGTGAAGTGGACCCGCGATCTCCCGTCCGCGCCGTCGAGCGTGACACTGGTCAAGGACCGGTCCGGCCGGTACTGGGTGTCGTTCGTCGTGGAGACCGACCCCGCCCAGGACATGTTTCCCCCGACCGATGGGGACCAGGGCATCGACTTGGGCCTGACCCGCTTCGCGGTCCTGGCCGACGGCACGCACATCGCCTCCCCGAAGTACCTGCGGCGGGCAGAGAAGAAGCTGAGGAAGCGGCAGCGGGAGCTGTCGCGGAAGAAGAAAGGATCGAACAACCGGGACAAGGCCCGGATCAAGGTCGCCCGCGCTCACGCCGCCGTGGCCGATGCGCGCCGGAACTTCCATCACCAGTGGTCCCACAAGCTGACGAGCGAGAACCAAGCCGTCTTCGCTGAGACCCTGAACGTGCGAGGTCTGGCACGCACACGGCTGGCCAAGAGCGTGCACGACGCCGGATGGGCCCAGTTCGTAGGGATGCTGGAGTACAAGGCGACGCGGCGAGGCCGGTCCTTCACCAAAGTCGCCCGCGACTTTCCCAGCTCCCAGATCTGTTCCGCCTGCGGACACCGTGACGGCCCCAAGCCGCTCAACGTCCGCACCTGGACATGCTCTGAGCCGACCTGCCGCACCCGGCACGACCGGGACTGGAACGCAGGACGAAACGTCCGCCATGAAGGCCGCCGCATCCTCGCGGCAACATCACCACCCACCCCCGGACCGGGGGCCCGACGCCGGTAACGGCGGCGGCAAACGCCTGCGGAGCGCACATAAGACCAGGGAATGCCCTGGCAGTGCGCACAACCCCCGCGTACGCGGGGAGGAAACAGGAACCCACCCGGAGCGGGCGGTCCCCAGGGCCTACCAGGACCACCCACAGACGGAGAATCCACGCCCATCAGGCGATGGAGGAGGTCAATCCGCGACGGTCCGCAGCACATGCTGGAACGTGGCCCGTCCGCGCTCCTCCGGAGCCGCGTCGGTCCAGGGAATGCTGAACGGCATCTCGGCCGGGTCGTGCACTCCCTCCGCCGCGACCGCGGCCAGCTCATCGAGCCGGGGGAGGCCGGGAAGGAGCAGTTCAAGACGTGGGGTGCGGACGCGGAGCCCGTACAGGGGCCAGAAATGAGGGTCCATGACGGGAGGCTGCCGGACGGCCCGTGGCCACGTCGACCTCATTTACTCCCCGGCGAGCCCTGTGCTGTCAATCAGGGTTGACGCCAGAGCGCGTGTCAACCTACATTGACACCATGACCGAAGCAACGGATCTCGCCGAGCGCGCGGGCGACCGGGACCCCCGGATCGGACTGCGCGCCGTCGCCGCGCTGCGCCGGCTGCTGGAGCAGCTGGAGGCCGTGCAGGTGCGCAGCGCCCGCGCGAAGGGCTGGTCGTGGCAGGAGATCGCCGCCGAACTGGGCGTCAGCAGGCAGGCGGTCCACAAGAAGCACGGGAGGCGTTGATGTTCGAGAAGTTCACCGGCAGTGCCCGCGAGGTCGTCCACGGAGCCGTACACCACGCCCGGGAGACGGGCAGCGCCAAGGTCGGCGAACCGGAGCTGCTGCTCGCGCTCCTGGACCGCACCGGCAGCCCCGCCGCCACCGTGCTCGCCGGCCTCGGCGCACACGGACGGCGTGCGTCCATCGAGCGTTCGCTGGCCGAGGTGCGCCGCCGGGGCGGTATCTCGGACGCGGACGCGGAGGCGCTGGCCGGTCTCGGTA
Source organism: Streptomyces sp. NA02950 (assembly GCF_013364155.1). Lineage (NCBI taxonomy): Bacteria > Bacillati > Actinomycetota > Actinomycetes > Kitasatosporales > Streptomycetaceae > Streptomyces > Streptomyces sp. NA02950. Next base: position 6,317,288 of record NZ_CP054916.1, read on the forward strand.
TCGACGTCGAGGAGATCGTCGCCCGGGTGGAGGAGGCGCACGGGGCGGGCGCCCTCGCCGCCCCGCGGAGCCCCGGCCCCCGCTCCGGTGGCCTCCGGCGCGGCGGGCGGGGCGGACGGCGGCCCTTCGCGCCGGAGGCCAGGTCGGTCCTGGAGCGGTCGCTGCGGATCGCCCTCGGCCGCGGCGACCGGCACATCGGCGACGAACATCTGCTGCTCGCCCTCCTCGCCCGTCCGGGTGTCGCCGCGAACGTCCTCGCCGACCACGACGTGACCTACGTCCGGGTCGAACGCGCCCTGGACGCACGGCCGAAGGCAGGCTGAGCCCGCCCCGGGCCGGACCCCGGGCGGCCCCGTACTCCCCGCCGCACAAATCGGTTGCCTGTCCCCGGATGCGCCGCCCACACTGTGCCGGTGCTGATCCGACGAGAAACCCCCGCGGACATCGCCGCCGTGGCCGACGTCACCGCGGCGGCCTTCGCCGGCGGGGCCGACACCCCGGTGCCGGTCGAGGTCACCCTCCTTGGGGAACTCCGCACCAGTGACGCCTGGCTGCCCGCACTCTCCTTCGTGGCCGTCGGTGAGGACGGTCAGGTGATCGGACACGTGGTGTGCACTCGCGGCCACATCGGCCCCGACCAGGCCCTCGCGCTCGGCCTCGGTCCGCTCAGCGTCCTCCCCGCCCAGCAGCGCCGCGGGGTGGGCAAGGCGCTCGTGCACGCCGTGCTCGGCGCCGCCGACGCGTTCGGCGAGCCGCTGGTCGCCCTGCTCGGCAGCCCCGACTACTACGGCCGCTTCGGCTTCCGCCCCTCCATCGATCTCGGTGTCACCGCCCCCGACCCCGCCTGGGGCGAGTACTTCCAGGTCCGCACCCTGACCACGTATCAGCCCACCCTCAAGGGCGCGTTCACCTACGCCGAACCGTTCTCCCGCGTCTGACCGACGTCTGACCGCTCCACCTGACCGGCGTCTGACCTCCGTCTGAGGCGATCAGGGTCCCAACGGCCCGTGTTTGCGCTATAACGGAACGTCACGGGCTTCTCGGGGGGAGAACTGTGGCGGGTGGCAAGGGCGCGGAGTTCCTGACACGTGGTGCGCTGGCGGCGGCGAGCCTGGTGCCACCGGCGGTTCTGGGGGCCCGGTTCTGGTCCTCCGCGAGCCGCCACCCGATCGTCTCGCTGCTGCTGTTCCTGGCGTACGCGGCACTCCTGGCGGGCGTCGCCTTCCTGGCCAAGGTGTACGGGAAGGTGGCCGACCGGTGGGTGGAGCGGGTCGCCGACGCGGTCGACCGGCGGCTCCAGTGGCGCGTCTCCCGCTTCGAACGCGACTACCGCGCCTACGTGCTGAGCCATCATCGGTTCATCGACCTCAAAGGGCTCGCGACGCGCGGGGACTACACCCCGGGGCTCGAAGAGGTCTTCGTCGACGTCAGCCTGATGCCGCGCTCGGCGCACCAGGTGTCGCGCGAATCGCTGGCGGGCGCCGACGGCGGCGCCGTCCCCTCACGGCAGTCGGTGCGGGACTTCCTCGGCGGCCCGGAGGGCACGGCCCTCGCCGTCATCGGCTTCCCCGGCACCGGCAAGACCACCATGCTGCAACACCTGGCCCTGGGGTCGGCCAAGGAGCGCCGGGGGCGGGGCCGCCGCGATCTGCCGGTGCTGCTGTTCCTCCGGGACCACGCGGAGGCGATCACCGAGAACCCCGCGATCACCCTCCCCGAGGTCATCGGCGCCTCACTGGGACGGCTGACGGGCGATGAACCGCCCGGGTGGTGGGGCGGCCAACTCCAGCAGGGGCGTTGCACCGTGCTGCTGGACGGCCTGGACGAGGTGGCGCGCGAGGAGCACCGGCGGAAGGTGTCCCGCTGGGTCGAGCGGCAGATCGAGCAGTACGAGGCCAATGACTTCGTCCTGACCTCCCGGCCGCAGGGCTACCAGGGCGCACCGGTGAACCGCGCCCGCGTGCTCCAGATCCGCCGCTTCACCGGCGAGCAGATCGGACGCTTCGTGCACGGCTGGTACCGCGCGATCGAGCGGCTGAGCACGGGCGCCGACGACGCGGCGGTCGCCGACCGCGCGCACGAGGGTGCCGAGGACCTGCTGCACCGGCTGCGCGCCCGGTCCGTCCTGTACGACCTCGCCGCCAACCCGCTGCTGCTGACGATGATCGCCAACGTGCACCGCTACCGGGGCGCCCTGCCCGGCAGCCGCGCCGAACTGTACGGCGAGATCTGCGAGGTGCTGCTGTGGCGGCGGCGGGAGGCCAAGGGCGGGACGGCGGCCTTACCCGACGAGCTGAGCGGCGCGAAGAAGGAGGTCGTCCTCCGCGAACTGGCCTTCGTGATGATGGCCGACCGGATGCGGGACATCCGGGGCGAGTACGCGTCCGACGTCCTGCGGCCGCTGCTCTTCCGGGTCGCCTCGACCATGTCCTCCCAGGATTTCCTGGACACGATCGTCGTCAGCGGACTGCTGATCGAGCGCGAACGCGGGCTGTTCGCCTTCGCCCACCTCACCTTCCAGGAGCATCTGGCCGCCCTGCACATCCAGCACCGCCGTCTCGTGGACGTCCTGGTGGCCAACGTGGACGAGGACTGGTGGCGGGAGACGACCCTGCTGTACGCGGCCCGGGAGGACCCGGCTCCGGTGGTCGAGGCGTGCCTCGCCTCCGGAACCGTCCGGGCGCTCGCCCTGGCCTTCGACTGCGCGGCGGAGGCGACGGAATTCGCCCCGGAGGTGGCACGGCGGCTGGAGGCGCTGCGCGAGGAGTCCCTCGGCGGGCCGGTCGGCTCGGCCCGCCGCCGGCTGATGACCGCGATCACGGTGATGCGCGCACTGAGCCCGACCGTACGCCTCGGTGAGACCACCGTGGCCTGTGCGCGGCCGGTGACCCAGGAGATCTACCGGCTCTTCGCGGAGGAACGCAACAGGCCCGGCGCGCCCGGTCTCACGGACGGCGGCGCGGACGACATCGCGGTGGGGATGACCCAGACGGAGGCGAAGGAGCTGGTGGAGTGGATCAACACCCGCGCTCCGGACGGGGACGCGTATCGCCTGCCCCTGGTGACCGAGGCCCTGGACGGGGCGTTCGGGCTGGTCGCCCCGTCGGACCGGCACACGGTGTGGTGCGCGAACATCCCGAACACCCTGCTGTCGCTGTGGGTGCCGGAGGGCATGGCGCATCCCTGGGTGGTTCCGGCGGAGGCCACGGCCGGGGCATGGCTCGGCCGCGGTATCGAGGACGAGGTGATGCTGAGTCTGGGCAATCTGGCGCTGGCCTCCGCCCTCGACCTGCGCATGGACTTCGGCCGTCGTCCCGGCCAGATGATCGATGTGGACTACGACGCCATCATCGACCGTGCCCGGGAACCCGACCGGCGCCGGGCACGTGATGTCGCGTTCGAGACGGCGGTTGCCCGCGTCCGCACCGGAGACTGGCGCATCGACGTCAGCAGTCCGGAGGTCCGGGCACGCCTTCGGGCCGGTGGACCGGCCGTGACCGGCTTCCCCGAGCGGGTCGAAACGGCCGCCCGCATCGTGGCGCTGCTGCACCTCATGGCCGAACCCGGAGGAGGATCCCTCCTCAGCCTGCGGCCCCCCTCCTTCGCGGAGCGGGTGGCGCCTCTGCTGGGCCGCGCGGACGACACCAGCCTCCCGGCATACGGGGACGATCTCGCCACCCTGGCCACCCTCTCCGCCGGACAGCTGGAGACCCTGCTCCCGTCCGATATCCCGGAGTGGACCGCACCGGTTCTGGGCGTGCTGACCGAGCACCTCGTCGACTGGTCCCACGCGCTGACGGACCTGCCCCGCGCCATGGATCCCGCGGACGGACCCTGCCTCCGGCTCGCCGCGCTGACCGTGGCGGCCGCCGCCGAGCGGCTGATCGGGGCTCCGGTGGTGGCCCACACCTACCGGGGCATCGCCGCCCGCATCCTGCTGCTGCAACGTCGCGCCGAGGGCATCACCACCCCCTCCGAGACGATCGTGCTGGTCCGCGCCTGATCCTCGCCAAAGGCGCCGGGGCGGTTCGACCATGTGTCTCGCTGAGGGACAATGAGCGCCATGAGTCTGTTCCGCGACGACGGCATCGTGCTGCGCACCCAGAAGCTGGGCGAGGCGGACCGGATCATCACCCTGCTCACCCGCCACCACGGCCGGGTGCGCGCCGTGGCGCGCGGGGTGCGGCGGACGAAGTCGAAGTTCGGGGCCCGCCTGGAACCGTTCTCCCACGTCGATGTGCAGTTCTTCGCCCGCGGCGGTGAGCTGATCGGCCGCGGGCTGCCACTGTGCACACAGAGTGAGACGATCGCTCCGTACGGTGGCGCGATCGTCACCGACTACGCCCGCTACACCGCCGGTACCGCGATGCTGGAGACCGCCGAGCGGTTCACCGATCATGAGGGCGAGCCCGCCGTCCAGCAGTATCTGCTGCTCGTCGGCGCCCTGCGCACCCTCGCCTCCGGCGAGCACGAACCCCATCTTGTCCTCGACGCCTTTCTGCTGCGCTCGCTCGCCGTCAACGGCTACGCGCCCAGTTTCGACAACTGCGCGCGGTGCGGGATGCCCGGCCCCAACCGGTTCTTCTCGGTCGGCGCGGGCGGTGTCATCTGCGGGGAGTGCCGGGTGCCGGGAAGCGTCGTACCCTCGGCGGAGTCACTGACGCTGCTGGGCGCGCTGCTGACGGGGGACTGGGAGACGGCGGACGCGTGTGAGCTGCGGCACGCCCGGGAGGGCAGCGGGCTGGTGGCGGCGTATCTGCACTGGCATCTGGAGCGCGGGCTCCGGTCGCTGCGATACGTGGAGAAGTAGCCGCCGGGGCGGCGCTTCGGCACAGACGACAGACTGAAGCACAGGAACCACCGGGACCACCGGAACGACAGGCGAGGAGACGTGGCAGGCATGGCACGACGCGGGATTCTGGGCCGACAGCGACGCGAGTACCGGGCCCCGGACCCCCACCCCTCCGGCGCCCGGCCGCCCAAGCTCCCCGGTGAGCTGGTGCCCGCCCATGTGGCCGTCGTCATGGACGGAAACGGCCGCTGGGCCAAGGAGCGCGGCCTGCCCCGCACCGAGGGCCACAAGGTCGGCGAGGCCGTGGTGCTCGATGTGCTCAAGGGCTGCCTGGAGATGGGGATCAAGAACCTCTCGCTCTACGCCTTCTCCACCGAGAACTGGAAGCGCTCGCCCGACGAGGTCCGCTTCCTGATGAACTTCAACCGCGACGTCATCCGCCGCCGCCGTGACGAGATGGACGAGATGGGCATCCGTATCCGCTGGGCGGGCCGGATGCCGAAGCTGTGGAAGTCCGTAGCCCAGGAGCTCCAGGTCGCCCAGGAGCAGACCAAGGACAACGACGCCATGACGATGTACTTCTGCATGAACTACGGCGGCCGCGCCGAGATCGCGGACGCGGCGAAGGCGCTGGCGGAGGACATCCGGGCGGGCCAGCTGGACCCCTCGAAGGTGAACGAGAAGACCTTCGCCAAGTACCTGTACTACCCGGACATGCCGGATGTGGACCTCTTCCTCCGCCCGTCCGGCGAACAGCGCACCTCCAACTACCTGATCTGGCAGAGCGCCTACGCCGAGATGGTCTACCAGGACGTGCTGTGGCCGGACTTCGACCGCCGCGACCTGTGGCGCGCCTGCGTCGAATACGCCTCCCGCGACCGCCGCTTCGGCGGCGCGATCCCGAACGAGCAGAAGCCGGAGCAGGACGGTACGCAGCCCGTCTGACCTCGAACGTCCCTGCGGCCGGGGTCAGCTCTCGGCCATGGCCAGGAACTCCGCCAGGTGGACCGCCCGGACGGGGGAGCGGTGGCGGCGCAGGCCCTGTTGGAGCTGGCGTTGGCAGCCGGGGTTGACCGTGACGATGTAGTCGACGTCCAGACGGGCCAGGGACTCGAGTTTGGGGTCCAGGACGGCGCGGCTGTCGGCGGGGCGCAGCATCGCGTAGGTTCCGGCGGCTCCGCAGCAGTCGCCCGCGCCGGGGAGTTCGACGTAGTCGGCGACCGCGGCGATGAGGTCGCGGGGCTGGCGGGTGACACCGAGGCCGTTGCGGAGGTGGCAGGAGTCCTGGAGGGCGGCCCTGGCCCGGCGGCCGGCCACGGTGACCTGGCCCGTGGGGCGGTGGCCGGTTTCGTCGAGGTACTGGCTCAGTTCCCGTACCCGGTCCCGGCCCAGGTGGTCGGCGAGATGGGCGGCGCAGCCACCGGCGGTGGTGACGATGGTGCCGGGCAGCCGTTCGCCGAGGGCGTGGGCCATCGCCCCGCCCGTGGTGGAGTCGCCGTTGTGGGCGTGCAGCGCGCCGCAGCAGCCCTGCCGGGCGGGGACGGTGAGTTCGGGGCGCAGCGCGGCGGCGGCGCGGGAGACCTTCGGGTACAGGCCCCGTTCGACACAGCCCAGCATCAGGGAGGGGCGGGGTGCGTCCGGGCCCGGCTCCGCGCCGCCGCCGCGGGCGTGACGGCGGACCAGGCCCTGGAGCCGGAGCAGCGCGGGGCGGGAGACCAGCGCCATCAGGATCCGGGCGATCCAGGGCCGGTTGCGGCCCTGCCACTGGTGGTCGCGCCACTGCTCCAGCAGCGAGCCGTACTCCACCCCCGCCGGGCACACCGTCTCGCAGGCCCGGCAGCCCAGGCAGTACGAGGACTCCTCGGCCAGGGTCGGGTCGTCCTCCGGGAGCTCACCGGTCTCCAGCGCCCGCATCAGCGTGATCCGGCCGCGCGGGGAGGAGGTCTCCTCACCGGTGAGGGCGTAGGTGGGGCAGGCGGGCAGACAGAAGCCGCAGGAGATGCACCGGTCGAGCCGCTGTTTGTCGAAGATGCCGAGGTCGCGGCCCGGTCCGGGGGCGGGGCGCGGGCTGTTGTCCGTGGGTTCGGTCATGATCCGAGCTTTCCGGGGTTGAGGATTCCGGCCGGGTCGAAGGCCAGCTTGAGACGGCGTGCCAGGGCGATCTGATCGGCACCGATCCGATCGGCGAGATACGGCAGCTTGGCCGCGCCCACGCCGTGTTCGCCGGTGATGGTGCCGTCCAGGTCGATGGCGGCCGCGAAGATCTCCCCGAAGGCGTGGTGCGCACGGTCCACGGCCGCGCTGTCGTCGGGGTCCAGCACACAGGTGGGGTGGAGATTGCCGTCACCAGCGTGGCCGAAGGTGGCGATCCGCAGGTCGTACCGGGCGGCGATGGCGTCGATGCGGTCCACCATCTCGGCGAGCCGGTGCCGGGGCACGGTGGCGTCCTCCAGGATGGTCAGCGAACCGAGCCGGGAGAGCGCGGGCAGTGAGCAGCGGCGGGCGGCGAGCAGCGCCTCGGCGCGGGCGACGTCCTCGGCGAGGGTGACCTCCAGCGCCCCGGACGCGGTGCACACCTCCGCGATCCGGGCCAGGGTGCCCGCCACGGTCCGGGAGGCACCGTCGTCGCCGAACATCAGCAGCGCGCCCGCGTCCGTCCGCAGGCCGAGCCCGGCGAACTCCTCGACCGCCGCGATGCACTTGTGGTCCAGGAACTCCAGCGTGGCCGGGACGATCCCGGCGGCGATGACGGCCGCCACCGCCCGGGAGGCGTCCGCGAGCGAGTCGAAGTAGGCCACACCGGTGCCGCTGTCCTCGGGCGCGGGCAGCAGCGCCACCGTGGCCTCGGTGATCACCGCGAGGGTGCCCTCGGATCCGGTCAGCAGTCGGGTCAGGTCGTAGCCCGCCACGTCCTTCCAGAGCCTGCCGCCGGTGCGGATGATCTCGCCGGTGGGCAGTACCGCCTCGAGGCCGAGGACGTAGTTGCGGGTGACGCCGTACTTGAGGCCGCGCAGTCCGCCCGCGCAGGTGGCCACGTTGCCGCCGATCGTGGAGACGGTGCGGCTGCCGGGGTCGGGCGCGTACAACAGCCCTTCGCGCGCGGCCGCGTCGGCGAGCCGCTGGGTGGTCACCCCGGTCTGCACCCGCGCCAGCAGCTCTTCGGCGCTGACCTCCAGGATGCGGTCCAGCCGGGTCAGCACCAGGACGACACCGCCGCTGAGGGGGACGGTCCCGGCGCACAGGTTCGATCCCGCGCCCCGGGGTACGACGGGTACGCCCCGGTCGGTGGCGTACCGGAGGACGGCGGCCACCTCCTCGGTGCTGCCGGGGAGCACCACGGCCTGCGGGCGGGCGTGGAAGAGCGGGGTGGCGTCGCGGGCGTAGGCGGCCAGCGCGCCGTCGTCCACGCGGACATGGGCGTCCCCCACGATGGCGGCCAGATCGCGGGCCAGCTCCGTGGCGGCGGCCATCAGCGCACCACCATCCAGCCCAGCACCGGGGTGGACTGGAGGTACACCAGCAGACAGACGGCGACCAGCAGGCCGAGCCCCCAGCCCACCACCCGCCGGAAGAGCTCGCCCTCGCGCCCCTCCAGGCCCACCACGGCGGCGGCGATGGCCAGGTTCTGCGGGGAGATCATCTTGCCCAGGACACCGCCGGTGGTGTTCGCGGCGCCGAGCAGATACGGGGAGATGCCCGTCTTCTCGGCCGCGGTGAGCTGGAGCAGTCCGAACAGGGAGTTGGAGGAGGTGTCGGAGCCGGTGACGGCCACGCCCAGCCAGCCGACGACGGGGGAGAGCACGGCGAACGCACCGCCGGTCTCGGCCAGCAGCAGCCCGAGGGTGACGGTCTGGCCGGACAGGTTCATCACATAGGCCAGGGCGAGCACGGCGGGGACCGTGACGACGGTCCAGCGGAACTGGCGGACGGTGTCGCCGTACGCCCGTGCCGTACGCCCGGCCGGGATCCGGTAGAGGACGGCGGTGAGCAGCCCGGCCAGCAGCAGGACGGTGCCCCCGGCGTTGAAGACGTTGAGGTTGAACGTCATGGCGGTCAGCGGCTTGCCGTCCGGGCTGGCCACCTCCAGGCCCGGCCAGCCGAACGTCCAGCCCGAGTGTGCCTCCAGCCAGGTCTTGACCGGACCGAGCGTGGCCACCGCGAAGAGCACCACCACGATCAGATAGGGGGCGAAGGCCATCAGCGCGGAACCCTCGCCGCCCTGCTTGCGGCGCTGCACGGCGTCGAACCGCTCGTCCTCGGCGGCGCCTCCGGCGATGACCGGGACACCGGTCCGCGCGGCCATCACCTCGCGGGGCCGCCAGACCCGGAGCAGACCGATGACGGCCAGGGCGCCCGCGAAGGCCGCCACGATGTCGGCGATCTCGTACGAGAGGTAGTTGGCGCTCACGAACTGGGCGGCGGAGAAGGCGAATCCGCCCACCAGCGCCACCGGCCACACCTGCCGGACACCGCGCCGCCCGTCCACCATGAACACCAGCAGCAGCGGTACGAACAGGGCCAGCAGCGGGGTCTGCCGCCCGACCATGGCGCCCAGGTCCGCCGCGTCCATCCCGGTGATCTTGCCGAGGGTGGTGATGGGCACCGCGATGGCGCCGAACGCCACGGGCGCGGTGTTGGCCACCAGGGACACCGCCGCGGCCTTCATCGGCCGCAGCCCGACGGCCATCAGCATCACCGAGGAGACCGCCACCGGGGTGCCGAAACCGGCCAGGGCCTCGAGCAGCGCGCCGAAACAGAAGGCGATGATCACCGCTTGGACGCGCTGGTCGTCCGAGAGCGAGCCGAACGCCCGCCGGAGCGCCGCGTCCCAGCCGGTGATCTCCGTCAGCTTGTAGATCCACAGGGCGTTCAGCACGATCCAGATGATCGGGAAGAGGCCGAACGCCGCCCCCTCGCTCGCCGCCAGTCCCGCTTGGCCCACCGGCATTCCGTAGCCGAAGACCGCCACGCCCAGCGCCGTCGCGAGCGCCACCAGTGACGCCTGCCATGCCTTCCAGCGCGCCCCGCCCAGCAGGACGAACAGCGTCACCAGCGGAAGCGCCGCCAGCAGGGCGCTGTAGCCGAGGGAATCTCTTACGGGATCGAATACCTGTTCGTAGGCGGCCATGATCGCTCTCGCCTCTCCTCGCCTCGTCCGGGGTGCCCAGGGTGGGCCGTGTGACCCCCGCCACGTCGTGAAGGAGGTTCCGGCGATTGTCAGACAATGATTCATGGCAGTCAATGGGTCGAACATGACACATGCGAGAATGGCGAGGTCCCCGCGTGGAGGTGTTCATGGCTCAGGACGCCGCGTACCGGCTGTCCACCGTCTCGGTCGTCGAGGCGCTCGCGGCATCCCTGCGCGACCGGGTGCTCGATGGACAACTCCCGCCCGGCACCGCCCTCGCCGAGACCGAGATAGCCACCGAGTACGGCGTCTCGCGCCCCACGGCGCGCAGCGCCGTGACCGCCCTGGTCCACGAGGGACTGCTGCACCGCGACGCCAACAAACCCGCGTATGTGCCCCGGCTGACCCGCGCCGATGTCGAGGACCTCTTCCTGGTCCGCACGCCGCTGGAGGCGGATGTCGTCCGCGTCCTGGTCGGGCGCGGCACCGTACCCGTGACGGCCGCCGCCCGCGCCATCGGCGACCTCGGACAGCTCGAGCCCGACGCCCCGCACAGCGCCTTCGCGGAGGCGGACCTCCGTTTCCACCAGTCCCTGGTGGAAGCGGTCGGCAGCCCCCGGCTGAGCCGGCTGTACCGGGGCATCCAGGGCGAGGTCCACCTGTGCATGGTCCAGACCCGGCGGACCCTGGGCCGTGAGCGCATCATCGCCGAACACACCGCCGTCCTGGACGCGTTGCGCGCGGGGGACGCCGACGGTGCGGCGCGGTGCATGCGGGTGCATCTGGAGGGCGCGTGCCGTTCGCTGCGGGAGATGTCGGAGCAGCCCGAAGCGAGTTGACGGGGCGTCGGAGGCAGTGCGTCTCCGTGAGAAGTTGACGGCCTGTCAATTTCCCTATGCAACCAGTCGACGAAGTCTTTACCCGCCATGGACCCATGGTTGAACAGGTCATGGTCATTCCGGCTTAGCCTGGAGGCTTTGCGCCGAGAAATACACAAGGGGGGCGTCGCGTGAGCGGCGGGCACGCCAAGGGCAAGGTCCTGGACATCAAGGTGGCGGACATCAAGGCGGCCTCACCGACCTTCCACCATCAGGCGATCAAGCTGAGCGAGGCGCTGACCACGCTGATCACCGCGCTGGACGGCTACGGGGAGCCCTGGGGGGACGACAAGCCCGGCAAGCAGTTCGGAAACAAGTACAAGCCGAACCAGAAACACATCGAGAGAGCGGCCGGAATCCTCGTCCTTGGGCTGACCAGCATCCACGAGGCCATGCAGGACATGGCCGACGGACATGTCGACAACGACGAGCTCATCGCGGGCATGTTCACCAAGGTCAAGCACCCCGGCTCCGGCCACGGCGACCGCCACGGCAAGGGCGGTCACCGGTGAGCCTCGGCGGTGAGATCGAGGAGAAGGCCAAGGCCCTCCTCATGAAGCTCGGCATGTGGTGGCCGGACGCCAACTCCGGCACCCTGCGCAACGCGGCCGATGCATGGCGGACGTTCGCCGGCAGTGTGGACGATGTCCGGGTCGCCACCAACAAGGCGGCCACGACGCTGATCCACCACAACGAGGGCGAGGCGATCGACGCCTTCGAGATCTTCTGGGGGCGTTACGCCAAGGGCAAGGACGAGGGCTGGCTGAGCAATCTCGCCAAGTCCGCCCGCAACATGGCGAAGGCACTGGACAAGTTCGCCGACACCGTCGACGACGCGATCGAGAAGCTGTGGACCCAGATCAGCATCGACGCCATCGCACTCGTCGGCGGCGGGCTGCTGACCGTCTTCACCGGAGGTGCCTCCGACGGGGTGGCGGCGGAGATCATCGCCATGGCCGCGAGCCTGGGCGTCGCGGTGGAGGAAGCGGTCGCCGTCATCGCCGCGGAGATGCTGGCGGGTGCGGTCTTCACCAGCGTGCTGTCGGTGACCATCGACGCGGCGGTGGCACAGCCGCTGAAGATCGCCCTGGGGCAGCAGAAAGGCTTCAGCCTGGAGGAGGTCAACGAGGCCGCCAAGCAGGGCATGGTCGACGGAGGGATCTTCGGCGCCGGGTTCGGGGTGCTCAAGCCCGGTGTGCTCCCGAAGAGCCGGGTGCCGTCTCTGCTGCGGCCCCCGAAAGTCCCCTCGATCCGCCCCAATCTGATCGAAGAGGGCGCCGCGTGCCGCGGGTCCAAGGCATGTCCGCGGGTGGGTGAGCCGATCGACGTCGCGACCGGCGCGATGCTGATGGAGCACACCGATCTGACGCTTCCCGGTTCGCTGCCGCTGGTCTTCGAGCGCACCCACGTGTCCTCGTACCGCGGTGGCGTGCACTTCGGCCCGACGTGGGTGAGCCTGCTGGACGAGCGGGTGCAACTCGACGCGGAGGGCGTGGTCTTCGCCGCGGCGGACGGAATGCGGCTGGTGTACCCGGTGCCCGAGGCCGGAACCCCGGTGCTGCCGAAGAAGGGCGCCCGCTGGCCGCTGGAGTGGGACGGCGAGTCCGACGGTGTCATGACCGTCACCGACCCGGAATCCGGTGTGGTGCGCACCTTCTCCCGGGCTGCCGCCACCGAGGAACCGGGGGCGGTGTATCTGCCGCTGGAGAGTCTCGAGGACCGCAATGGCGCCCGGATCGGCATCGAGCGTGCCGCGAACGGGGTGCCCTTGGCGGTCCGGCACTCCGGTGGCTACTACGTGGCCGTCGACACCGCGGGCGAGCGGGTCACCGCGCTGCGGCTGCTGGACCACGCGCCCTCGATCTACGAGCCGAGCGGCGGCGCGTCCGAGGCCGGTTCGGTCGTGATGCGCTACGGCTACGACGACGCGGGCAACCTCACCGAGGTCATCAACTCCAGCGGTGAGCCGCTGCGCTTCACGTACGACGACGAGGGTCGCGTCACCTCCTGGACCGATCGCAACGGCACCTCGTTCACCTATGTCTACGACCCGGCCGGGCGCGTGGTGCGCACCGAGGGCAGCGACGGCGTCTTCAACGGCTCCCTCGCGTACGACGACGCCTCGCGGACGACGGTCTACACCGACTCCCTGGGGCACCGGACCACCTTCCGGAGCAACGACGGCGGCCAGGTCATCGAGGAGATCGACCCACTGGGCCACACCACGCGGACGGAATGGGACGCGCGGGGGTACCAAAGGCTCTCCGTGACGGACCCGTTGGGCCGTACCACCCGCTACGGGTACGACGGGAACGGCAACCTCACGACCGTCACCCTCCCCGACGCGACCGAAGCCCGCGCCTCGTACAACGCGCTGTGTCAGCCGGTGGAGGTCATCGAGCCGGGCGGCGGGACGTGGCAGCACGCGTACGACGATGCCGGAAACCTCACCGCCACCACGGACCCGGCAGGGGCGACCACTCGGTACGCGTACGACGACACCGGCCACCTCACGGCGGTGACCGACGCGCTGGGCCACGTCCGCGGTGTCGCGTGTGACCCGGCAGGGCTGCCGGTGGAGATCACCGACCCGCTGGGGCACACCACGACGGTCCGCCGGGACTCCTTCGGCCGGGTGGTGGAGGCCGTCGACCCGCTGGGCCACACCACGCGGATGGGCTGGACGACCGAGGGCAAACCCTCCTGGTGGGAGGAGCCGGACGGCGGCCGGGAGAGCTGGACCTGGGACGGCGAGGGCAACCTCCTCACCCACACGGACGCGGCGGGCAACACCACCCGCCAGACCGCCACCCACTTCGACGTCCCCGCCACCCGCACGGAGCCGGACGGCGCCACGTACGCCTTCGCCTACGACACCGAACTGCGGTTGACCGAGGTCACCAACCCCCAGGGCCTGACCTGGACGTACACCTACGACCCGGCGGGCCGTCTCACCGCCGAGACCGACTTCAACGGCCGCACCCTCAGCTACACCCACGACGCGGCGGGTGACCTGCTGACCCGTACCAACGGCGCGGACGAAACGCTCCACTTCACCCGCGACGTGCTGGGCCGCACCGTCGAACGACGCACCGACGCGGGCGAGACCACGACCTTCGCCTATGACGTACGAGGCAGCCTGGCCGGGGCGGCCAACCCGGACGCGGAGCTGACCGTCGAACGCGACCCGCTGGGCCGGGTCCTGTCCGAAACGGTCAACGGCCGCACGACGAGGTACGCGTACGACGCCCTGGGCCGCCGCACCGAGCGCACCACGCCCTCCGGCCTCACTTCCACGTGGTCCTACGACCCGGCGGGCCGCCCGACCGGCCTGAGCGGCGACGCCGGCTCGCTGGCCTTCGCGTACGACGCGGCGGGGCGCGAGGTGGAACGCCGTCTGGACGAGGCCGTCGGGCTGACCCAGACGTGGGACGGGGCGGACCGCCTCACCACCCAAACCCTCACCACCGGTCTCGGCACCGAAGCGGACCGCGTTCTCCAGCACCGCTCCTACGCGTACCGCGCGGACGGCTATCTGACCGAGATCCGCGAACTCACCTCCGGCACCCGCCGCTTCGGCCTCGACCCGGTCGGCCGGGTGACGGCGGTCCACGCCCACGGCTGGACCGAGACCTACGCCTACGACACCCTCGGCAACCTCACCCACGCCGCCGCGCCCGCCCACGAGTCACCCGGCGACCGGGAGCTCTCGGGCACGATCATCCACCGGGCGGGCCGTACGACCTACGAACACGACACCCAGGGCCGCCTGACCCGCCGCACCCGCAAACTGCTGAACGGCCGGACGCGGACCTGGACCTACACCTGGAACGCCGAAGACCGCCTGACGGACGCCACGACCCCGGACGGCGACCACTGGCACTACACCTACGACCCCCTCGGCCGCCGCATATCCAAACAACGCCTGACCGAAGACGGCACGGTGGCGGAATCGGTGGCCTTCACCTGGGACGACACCCGCCTGGCCGAGCAGACCACAAATGCCGACCTGGTCACCACCTGGGACTACGCCCCGGGCACCCACCGTCCGCTGACCCAGACCGACCACACCGCCCTCTCCCGCGAACCCGGTGCCTCGCTGGTCGAGAAGTTCACGGGCGTGGACGAGGTGGATCTCCACACCCGCTTCCACGCGATCGTCACCGACCTCGTCGGCACCCCCACCGAACTGGTCACCCCCGACGGCACCCTGGCATGGCAACACCGCACCACCCTCTGGGGCACGGACTTCCCCTCACCGCTCGCCCCGGACGCCGTCGACTGCCCCCTCCGCTTCCCGGGCCAGTACGCGGACCCGGAAACGGGCCTGCACTACAACTACTTCCGCCACTACGACCCCGAAACGGCCCGCTACACCACCCCCGACTCTCTCGGCCTCGCCCCGGCACCGAATCCGCGGACCTACGTGCACAACCCCGACACCTGGCAGGACCCACTCGGTCTCGAAGGCTGCGGAGTCAAAAAGCCGAATCGCCCGAAGCTCTCGGATCCGAATCCCATCATTAACAAGCAGCTGCGCCACGAGTACGAGGAGGTTCTTGCTGGGCGCGGCACGCGTCGGCCCGGCGACGGTCCTGGTGGACTTGATGTCTATCATGCAGATGGTCTATCGGCACGCCAACAGGCTCTGTGGAGGGACTCTGAGATTTACGATGTACCCGGCACCAATCATCGAATCCTGAAGCGGCCAGACGGATTGATTGGATACGTCTGGAAGCATGACTACACCAAGCCGCGCCTCTTTCCCTCTCCTTGGTACAAAGATGGTGGCGAGGTCCCGAAACTCAAGCCGTAGAATCCAGATAGAGGGCAGGATGCACCCCCACAGTCTCCCTGCCGGCACAATATCGACATAGCGAATGATGGTGCTTTCAGTGAGTGTCTCGATCCGGAATGACGCCTATACGCTCTATTCAGTGGACGAAGGTCAGGAATTGTGCACAGCTGAGAATATCGTCGGATTCTTCGTAGATTCGGAAGAGTCCTGGCGAACATTCTATGCCGTGCGGTACTCCCTGCGTGGTCAGTGTGTACACGACGATGTTGAACATCTTGAGGTCCGAGTCATCGACTCCACTGAAAAGGTTTTGGGTTCCTACTCGGTGAGTCACGTGCATATTGAGGAAGTCGAGCATGAAGGCGGAGCGGCATTGCGGCTATCGGGGTACCTTCTCGACCATCCGCATCCGGATGCGCCGACTGCGTGGGGGCGATGGCGTGAATCAAGCAATCTCGAACTCAACGCATGGGTGACCCTTTCACCTACGGAAAGAGAGGCGTGGCTCGATTCCGTTCGGCTTCACCACGATTGGGAATCACCTGACAGCGAGGTAGATGCTTCCGGCGGCGTATACGAGGTAGATGGCCGTAACATCACTGACCGGGCCGGTCTCTATTGTGCACTCGGAGAGGCACTGCGCGGCCCGGGCGGCTACTTTGGGTCGACTCTGGACGCATTGAGGGACTGTCTCGGTGGGGGGTTTGGGCTAACTCCACCATTCGTGCTGAATTGGCATTCAGTGAAGACGGCTCAAAATCATCTCGGTGATTCTTATGTGAACAAGGTTGTGAACACGATGCGCTCTGCCGGGGTCTCAGTTAATTTGTGTTGATCGGGCGTGGGCCTCGTTCATGATGAGGACGTGATCGAGGGCCTTCGTGTCGGATGCTGCCGATGTCGCGTTCGCAAGTGTGCGTTCATGCGGGGCGCCTGTGGCGCTTTAGGATCTCCATCTCCTCGGCCTGAAAGACGGCGTCGAGCCCCTCGCCGTACTTGCCATCGCGGGCGCGCAGTAAGAAGCGCAGGGACTCCATGTGTATGCCCGGCAACGAGATGCCGCGCCTGCTGCACCGCCCAGTCGTGTGTCTTTGACGAGAGTTGACGACGAGGACTGAACGGCTGCGGCCCTAGCCAGCCCACGACATGATGCGGGCCGCAAGGCCACATCCGCCGTCACATGGCGAACCGCCACCGAGGTCCGCCAAGAGTCAAAGAGCCTCAAGTGACACGAACGGGATCACGAGACACTAGAACGGCGGGCCGCTACAGCGTCCGTGTAGAGCTCTGTCGTGAAGTCGTCCTCCTGGATGCCGAGTTCAGCCATGATGGTCCGGACATCGGCGAGCGCCGCAGAGAGTTCCTCCTCTTCCGAAACCAGCGTCTCGACTTCCAGGAAAGTTCCTTCGATCTCCGGAACTTGAACCAGCGTGGCGAGCAAGCGACGCCGGCAAGCACTGAACTCGTAGTTTCGGCATCGCTTCTGGAACACGATTGCCGGAACGTATCCGAGCCCCCGTAGCATGGCGTGAACAGCTTCCGGGTTTTCCACGCGCGTTTCATGCTCCGGCTTCGAGCCGGACTCCGAATCGATTCGGGCACCCTTGTACGTGAGAACGGAACGCGTCGAATCCGGTCCGTGAATCGTGCGGACTCTCAATTCTTGGTCCTGCGCGTCGAGACCTCCAGACGGGTCGTCGTAGTAGGTGTCCTGATATACTTCTGCCCGTCCCTGCGCCTTTTGGTCGAGCTGCCCCATGACGTACTCGGGATTGTGTACACGCGCTTTCAGCTCCGCCTCGATCAACGCACGAGCCTCCGCTCAGACTGTACGAATTCCTGTTTCAACTATGGACGCAAACATTCGCTGAAACCCTCGATAAAGTGGGCCTTGCGGCGTCTCCATGACCTTGTAGGTAGCCGATGCGTGTCCCTCCCATCCAGCGTCGAATGCAGAGACGAACATGGTGTCATCGAGCCTGATAATTCGCCACGTTGGATGCATGCTGTAGCGGTATACCTGAAGGTCGCAGGTACTCGACAACTCACGCAAACGAGCCTCGGTCAGTTTGACACCTCCGGCGAGTGATTCGGCCGATTCCCCGATTTCTCGCGCGCGTAGAGCAAGGGCGGGCGACTCAGGGTCCAGAAGCAACACGCGGACCCTTGGCGCTTCCCGCCCTTCTGACCCAGTGAGGGATGAGCGCAGTAGAGAGTCGTTCAGCCCGATAAGGCCAAGTCCACGCACCGCAAGAACATCCAACTGTTCCGCCGATACGGCCAGTTGTCGGATATCCTCAGACGCGGCGGCTTGGGTGGAATAAACCCGGACAACTTCCGGGAATGCGGCCAGGTCGAACGCGCGCCCACTGCTGCGCGAGTCTCGTGCAGACGCAAGGCCGAGCAAGTGCCGGGCATTGGTCGGCATGTTCAGCCCATCAGCGATGCGCTCGAATACATCAAGGCGTGTGATCTCTCGGCGTCCGTTGATGACCTCGTTCACCCGTGCCTGCGTCATGGCTACCGCCGTAGCGATCCGTGCCTGACTCGCTCCGCCGTATTGCTGGACGCGGCGGAACACCGCGCCCATGTCACGCTCCCGTAAGGCTTCGCGGACTTCAGCCTGTTGCCAAGCCCACTCGGGCAGTTCGATCGGTACCAGTGCCGTCGGCATGATCCACCCCCGGTCTCGCGGTGGGATGAAGAGTCATCCCACGGTGAGATTACCGCCCGGATATGGGGCCCCACCCTCCTGCGCTGAATCCTGACCAGATGGACAGGACAGACCCCCGCGACCGTGGCGACGGCCCGGGGGCGTGGCCATCAACCATCGGGAGGTTGACGACATGCATGACTTTACTCGCCGTGTACTCGTTTGGGTGAGGGCGGTTTGCGCATTACGGCCCTCCGGCCGTCATCGGGCCGTCTCGGTCGTCCCCAAGCCCTATCCGGCGCCTTCCCGGCTCGTGGCACGGGCCCCGGACCCCGCGACTGCCAGGTCCCGACCGCTGCCCGTGAGCCCGCGTCTCGACTGGCCGACCCTCGAACTGCGCGCCATCCCCCTGCAACTGGACGATGATCCACCCGCGTTGGTGCGGCCCTACGTCGTAGCTCATGAATGGCGGCAACAGCGGCACACCAGCCGCCCCCGCGTGAAAGTGATCTGTGCCCCGCACGGCATGGTGGTGGTCCGGTGACCACCAACGGCTGGACCGCTCCTGCCCCGGCGGCGGGGTGTGCTCTGTGCGCCTGCCCCGGTGACTTCGGGCCCCGTGACCCCGCCGAGCCGCATTCGGGTCTGTGCCCGGGGTGCATCGCGGCGGGCAAGCCCACCCGCGACGGTCTTGAACGGGCGGTGGTGATCGTGGCCGGCAGAGTCTTGTTGCCGCTGGCGCCCTGAGTCTGGCCACCGCCACGCCGGAAGAACTGGCCTACCACCTTGGTGCGGTGAAGCGGAGTCTGCACAGCGTGCTTCAGCTTCTCGCGCCGGTCGGGGAGGTCGGCCGGTGACCGCCGACGACGGGTACGGGGGTGAGCGGCCCCGTATGACGATGCGCGTCTACACCGTGGCGCGTGACGGGATGGTGACCGCGCGGCGCGCCGTGGTGGCCGTCCTCGTGGGCAAGGACAGCACCGACCCTTACGGGCTGGGGCAGGCGTGGCCGCCGTGTCAGTGCCCCCGCCACCGCGAACAGAGCGCCCCCGGGCGTAATTGGCGGAACTGAGACAGCCGTCCGCCTGTGCCTGTCCCAGCGTCCAGGCGGACGGCCCTCCGGGCCCCGGTCATCCGCTTCCCGTGGCAGTGGTGACCGGGGCCCCTCGAACGCCCTTGCACCACCAACGACCGAACGCAACCACGCTTGTGATCTCTCACGTCACGATCGACCCGCGCGATGCCGTGCACAACCACCACGCCAAACAGACCGTGCTGCCGGTGACCGTCCACCACCGTGACCGGGCGTACCGAACGCGCGCGCCTATGCGCGTACCGGGCGGACGGCCATCTCACCGAGATCTTGGACCTCGACCCGGTCGGCCGGGTCACTGCCGTCCACGCCCACGGTTGGACCGAGACCTACGCCTACGACTCGCGAAAGCCGTGCTGCGGGCCGCGGACAGCGAACGCCGGGCGGCCGGTGTCCGGGCCGCCCGGCGTTCGGTAAACGCGTACGACGCGTGTTGCGTCAGGCGCCGGAGGACGCCGACGCGCAGTCCCCGCACGTGCCGAAGATCTCGATGGTGTGGGCCACGTCCACGAAGCCGTGCTCGGCCGCGATGGCGTCGGCCCACTTCTCCACGGCCGGGCCCTCCACCTCGACCGCCTTGCCGCAGGAGCGGCACACCAGGTGATGGTGGTGCTCCTCGCTGCTGCACCGGCGGTAGACCGCCTCGCCCTCGGTCGTGCGCAGCACATCGACCTCGCCGGCGTCGGCGAGGGACTGGAGGGTGCGGTAGACGGTGGTCAGGCCGACCGAGTCGCCACGGTGCTTGAGCATGTCGTGCAGCTCCTGCGCACTGCGGAACTCGTCCACCTCGTCCAGCGCCGCCGCCACCGCGGCGCGCTGCCTGGTGGACCGGCCGCGTACTGGGGGACCCGCGGTCGCCACAGCTGCCTCCTCAACCTCGCACGCTCCGTCGCCTTCGCCCGGCCATTGTGCCAGCTAACACGGCGGCCACGGACTAGACGAGTACATCGTCTCTCAGGGTGCACCCCTTCTCGGCCGCCGCGGCCCGCCGGGCACGGGTTTTCGCCAAGGGCGCGGCCAGAGCCGTGATCACGGCGAAGACGCCGATGGCGAGGACAACGATGCTCGCGCCCGGGGGCACGTTCTTGTAGAAGGAGAACACCGTGCCGGACAGGGTGACCACCACCCCGATCGAGACCGCCAGCGCCAGCGTCATCGCGAAACCGCGGGTGGCCTGCTGGGCCGCGGCGACCGGGACCACCATCAGGGCGCTGACCAGCAGCAGCCCCACGACGCGCATGGCCACGGTGACGGTGACGGCCGCGGTGACGGCCAGCAGCAGGTTGAGGGTGCGCACCGGCAGCCCGGTGACGCGCGCGAACTCCTCGTCCTGGCAGACGGCGAACAGCTGACGGCGCAGGCCGAGGGTGATCAGCATGACGAAACCGGCCAGCAGGCTGATCGCCACCACGTCCTGCCGCGACACCGTGGTGATCGAACCGAAGAGGTACGTGGTGAGGTTGGCGTTGGAGCCGCTGGGCGAGAGGTTGATCAGCAGCACGCCGCCCGCCATACCGCCGTAGAAGAGCATCGCGAGCGCGAGATCGCCGCGTGTCTTGCCGTACCAGCGGATGAGCTCCATCAGGACGGCGCCGAGGGCGGAGACCGCGACGGCGGTCCACACCGGGTTGGTGCCGGTCAGAAAGCCGAGGGCGACACCGGTGAGGGCGACATGGCCGATACCGTCGCCCATGATCGCCTGGCGGCGCTGGACGAGGTAGATGCCGACGGCGGGCGCGGTGATGCCGACCAGGACGGCGGCGAGCAGCGCCCGCTGCATGAAGGGGTAGGTCAGGAGCTCGAGCATGTCAGGTCAGCAACCCTGTCCGGATCGGTTCGGCGTCGGGCGCCGCATGGGGGTGGACGTGGTCATGGCCGGGCAGCGCATGCTGGCCGACGGCCTTGGGCGGCGGGCCGTCGTGGACCACGCAGCCGTCGCGGAGCACCACCGCTCGGTCGATCAGCGGCTCCAGGGGACCGAGCTCGTGCAGGACCAGCAGCACCGTGGTGCCGGCCGCCACCTGCTCGCGGAGGGTCCCGGCCAGGACCTCCTGGCTGGCGAGGTCGACCCCGGCCATCGGCTCGTCCATGATCAGCAGTTCGGGTTCACCGGCCAGTGCGCGGGCGATCAGCACCCGCTGGTGCTGGCCGCCGGAGAGGGCGCCCACCGGGTCCTTGGCGCGGTCGGCCATGCCCACCAGCTCCAGGGCGCGCTGGACCGCCGCGCGGTCGGCCTTGCGCGGCGGGGCGAGCCTGCGGCGGGCCAGGCGCCCCGCGGAGACGACCTCGCGGACGGTCGCGGGGACGCCGCTGGCGGCGGTGGTGCGCTGCGGGACGTAGCCGATCCGGGCCCAGTCGCGGAAGCGGCGGCCGGGGGTGCCGAACAGGGTCAGCTCACCGCCGCTGAGCGGCACCTGTCCGACGACGGAGCGGACCGCGGTGGACTTGCCGGAGCCGTTGGCGCCGAGCAGGGCCACGACCTCGCCGCGGTGCACGGACAGGTCGACGCCGCGCAGTACGGGGCGTCCGCCGAGGGAGGCGGTGGCCCCCCGCAGGGATATGACCGGATCCTGTCGCGCGGCAGGCTTCTCCGGCCGGGGGCCCTCCGGGGCCGGGGCCGGGCCGGGGATCGGGCCCGGGGCCTGGTCCTCAGCGGGGTCCCCTGCGGGGTCCGCGGCGGGGTCCGGGTCCGGGGTGCGGGGTTCCGTGGGCATGGGTTCCTCCGTCACATGGCTCATACGGCGCCCAGGGCCTTCCGCAGGGCCGCGAGGTTCGATCGCATGACCTGCAGATAGTCGTCGCCCCTGGACGATTCGCCGATGCCCTCGAGGGGATCGAGCACATCGGTCCTCAGATGGAGATCGCCCGCGAGGGTCCTGGCCGTCCGGTCGCTGACGAGGGCTTCGAAGAAGACCGTGCGGACCTTGTCCTGCTTGGCGATCGAGTGCAGCTCGCGCATCCGGGCCGGGCTGGGCTCGGACTCGGGGTCGAGGCCGGAGATGGCCTCCTGGTGCAGCCCGTAGCGTTCGGAGAGATAGCCGAAGGCGGCGTGGGTGGTGACGAAGGTGTCCGTGGTGCGGCCCTTCAGCCCGCCGCGGAAGTCCTTGTCGAGGGTGTTCAGCTGCTTGACCAGGGTCGCGGTGTTCTTCTCGTAGAGGGCGGCGTGGTCGGGGTCGGCCTTCTCCAGGGCCTTGCCGACGCCCTTGGCGACCTCGGCGTACCGGACGGGGTCCAGCCAGATGTGGGGGTCGGCGGCGGCGTCGCCGGAGTGCGCCTCGTGGCCTTCGTGGCCTTCGTGGCCTTCGTCACTCCCGTGGTCACCTTCGTGGTCGTGGCCGTCGACCTCCGTGCCGTGGTTCTCCAGCGTGGTGTACGACGCCGCGTCGGCGACCTGCTTGGGCTCGGCCTGGCCGATGGCCCGGTCCACGGCGGGCTGGAGCCCCTTGAGGTAGACCACCAGACCGGCCTTGCTGAGCTTCGCCGTCTGCTGCGGGCTGATGTCCAGGTCGTGCGGTTCCACGCCCGGCTTGGTCAGGGTGGACACATTGACCTTGTTTCCGCCGATTCGTTCCGCGAGGAACTGCATCGGATAGAACGACGCCACCACGTCCAGTTTGCCGTCCGTCCTTCCGTCTCCGGCGCTGTAGGAGCAGGCTGTGAGCGTGGTCAGACCCAGCGCCACGGCCCCGACCAGGGTTGTAGCAAGGCTCGAGCGGCGTATGTTCATGACTCCCATTTTCAACAAAGGTGGAAATGATTGTCAACAAAGCGGTTGCTGTTGATCGCTTCGCCAATCGATTTGATCCAAGGGGTGCCGCCGCCGGTAACCTGAAGCATTCGCTTCGTCGTCCTCAATGTCGTCACAATGAAGAGAGCACCGTGGCCGCCGACAAGATCGACACCATCGTCAGCCTGAGCAAGCGCCGTGGCTTCGTCTACCCGTGCAGCGAGATCTACGGCGGCCAGCGCGCCGCCTGGGACTACGGACCGCTCGGTGTGGAGCTGAAGGAGAACATCAAGCGCCAGTGGTGGCGGGCCACGGTCACTTCGCGCGACGACGTCGTCGGACTCGACTCGTCCGTGATCCTGGCCCGTGAGGTCTGGGAGGCGTCCGGCCACGTCGCCACCTTCACCGACCCGCTCACCGAGTGCACCTCCTGCCACAAGCGGTTCCGCGCGGACCACCTGGAGGAGGCGTACGAGGCCAAGCACGGGAGGCTCCCCGAGAACGGCCTCGCGGACGTGAACTGCCCCCACTGCGGCAACAAGGGCAGCTTCACCGAGCCCAAGCAGTTCTCCGGGCTGCTCTCCACCCACCTCGGCCCCACCCAGGACTCCGGCTCGGTCGCGTATCTGCGCCCCGAGACCGCACAGGGCATCTTCACCAACTTCCTCGCGGTGCAGCAGACCTCGCGCCGGAAGCCGCCGTTCGGCATCGCGCAGGTCGGCAAGTCCTTCCGGAACGAGATCACGCCGGGCAACTTCATCTTCCGCACCCGTGAGTTCGAGCAGATGGAGATGGAGTTCTTCGTCAAGCCGGGCGAGGACGAGACCTGGCACGAGTACTGGATGGAGCAGCGCTGGAACTGGTACCGCGATCTCGGGCTCCAGGAAGCAAACATCCGCTGGTTCGAGCACCCGAAGGAGAAGCTCTCCCACTACTCCAAGCGCACCGCCGACATCGAGTACCGCTTCAACTTCGGCGGCTCGGAGTGGGGTGAGCTGGAGGGTGTGGCCAACCGCACCGACTACGACCTGAAGGCGCACTCCAAGGCGTCCGGCCAGGACCTGTCGTACTTCGACCAGGAGGCCGGTGAGCGCTGGACCCCGTACGTCATCGAGCCCGCGGCGGGCGTGGGCCGCGCCATGCTGGCCTTCATGCTCGACGCCTACGTCGAGGACGAGGCGCCCAACGCCAAGGGCAAGATGGAGAAGCGCACCGTGATGCGGCTCGACCCGCGGCTGGCGCCGGTCAAGGTCGCGGTGCTGCCGCTGTCCCGCAACCCGCAGCTCTCCCCGAAGGCCAAGGGGCTCGCGGCGGACCTGCGCAAGCACTGGAACATCGAGTTCGACGACGCGGGCGCCATCGGCCGCCGCTACCGCCGTCAGGACGAGATCGGCACGCCCTTCTGCGTCACCGTCGACTTCGACACCCTCGAGGACAACGCGGTGACCGTGCGCGAGCGCGACACCATGAAGCAGGAGCGGGTCTCCCTCGACCAGATCCAGTCCTACCTGGGCGGCCGCCTCATCGGCTGCTGACCCCGCTTCCGGGCGGCGGACACCGACACACCTCGACGGGCTCCGGCACCGCGGACGAACTGCCGCGGGGCCGGAGCCCGTCGGCTCGGCAGGAACGGGGGTTCACACACCGTGCGAGGCGTGACGCACCGCATCACCGCCACCCGCGAGGACGGCACCGTCTTCGAGGTGCGCTACGGCTACGGCCGCGGCCGCAGACGCCTGCTCGGCTGCCGCCACTGCGACTGGCAGGAGCGCATCAGCTACGGCGGCGCCCGCCACAAGGGCCTGGACCATCTCGCCCAGGCCCATGGTGCCCTGGGCTCCCCGCGTATGACCGCCGACCCGGCCGCCCGCCGTCAGACCGTGCTGGTCATGCTGGTGTGTTGTGTGGTGGCGGCGGCGGTGGTGTGGTGGGCGGCGTCGCAGGGGTGACGGACGTCTCCGCGGGTGTGGACGCCTCCGGCTGCCGGCTACCGCCTGCCGCCGAGCGCCGGCGCCGCGCACACGGCGGCCAGCGGCAGCTCCGCGCGGACGGCCATCGCCACCGCCCCGGCCAGCTCACCGCCCGGGGCGGCCGTCACCGCCAGCGCCGACTCAGGTCTGAATCCGGCTGGTGCCGAGGGCGTAAGACCTCCGGGAGCGCAGCTCCCGGAGGCAGCCTGAGCCAGGAACCCCCACACAGCCCTGAAGGAAGGAATCCCCTCCCTTCAGGGAGGGGGCAGTCAACGCGGAGCTGCCGTGCGTGCTGTGATCGCCGAGGATTCCGTCCTGCTGCGCGTCGGCCTGGTCAAGGTCCTGGAGGCCGCGGGGTTCGAGGTCATGGCGGAGACCGGGGACGCCGAGGGCCTGCTGACGGCGGTCGGGGAACACCGCCCCGACATCGTGGTGGTCGACGTCCGGATGCCGCCGGGCTTCCGGGACGAGGGCGTACGGGCGGCCCTGCTGCCGGCGGCAGTGGCCGGGCACGGCGGTGCTGCTGCTCTCGCAGTACGTGGAGGAGCGATACGCCGCGGAGCTGCTGACCGAGCACACGAGCGGAATCGGCTATCTGCTCAAGCAGCGGGTCGCGGATGTGGAGGAGTTCATCGGCGCGCTGCGCAGGGTGGCGGGCGGCGGTACGGCGCTGGATCCGCAGGTCGTCGCCCAGCTTCTGGTACGGCGGCACCGCGACCCGCTGGACCGGCTGACGCCGCGGGAACGGGAGGTGCTGGAGCTGATGGCGGGCGGCCGGTCGAACGCGGGGATCGCGGGGGAGCTGGCGATCAGTGAGAGCGCGGTCGCCAAGTACATCAACTCCCTCTTCGTGAAGCTGGACCTGCCCGTCGCCGACGCCGATCACCGGCGGGTGCTGGCGGTACTGCGGTTCCTGGGCGTCAGGTCTTAGTTAAGTCCTGTCCGGTGGATCTTTGAGGATCAGCTTCCGCGGCGTCTGGTGCGGGGGGGGCGCCTCCCGGCGGCGGCCGGGGGCGCGGCGCCAGGCGTTGCGGGCCCGAGAAGATCCGAGATCCGGCGGCACTAGGCCCGCAGACCGTTCAGCAGCAGGTCGCAGACGGCCGTGAAGGCCGGTTCCACCTGGGGGTCCGACCATTCCGCCGCGTAGAGCGGGTCGTGGAAGCGGCAGGTGGCGTCCCAGAGGGCGCGGGCCGTGCGGTGGGCGTCCTGGGCGCCCTCGGCGGTGAACTCGCCGCTCGCGACGCCGCTTTCGACGATCGTGGCGAGCTGGCCGACCATCGTCTCGACATGGCGGGCGACGGTGGCGCTGTTCTCCTCGGCCAGGGCCAGATAGGTGGCGAACAGCTCCGGATCGCCGCCCGCCTTGCGGCGCTTGGCGGAGAACAGGGCGCTCAGCCAGTCGCGGAGCCGGCCGGCCGCAGGGGCGTCGGCGCGGGTGATGGCGGAGAGCTCGTCGTGTGCCTGGTCCAGCCAGCGTTCGGTGACCGCCTCGCGCAGCGCGGCCTTGGTGCGGAAGTGGCGGTAGACGCTGCCGTGGCTGACCCCCAGGACGCGGGCCACGTCCACCACGGTGGCCTTGGCCGGGCCGTAGCGTCGCAGCACGTCCTCGGTGGCTTCGAGGATGCGGTCGGGGGTCAGGGGCGTCTCGGGCGGCATCGGGTCCCTTACTTCTTCTCGCTGTCGAGGTGGCCCATCTGGCTCTCCGGGTAGCGGGCGCCGGCCGCGGCACCGGCCGGGACGGCCTCCTCGATGGCGTCCAGATCGTCGGCGTCGAGCGTAACGTCCAGCGCCCCGAGCGCCTCCGCCAGCCGGTCGCGGCGGCGGGCTCCGACGAGCGGCACGATGGCCGCCGCGCGGCGCGGGCCCTGGGCGAGCGCCCAGGCGATGGCGGTCTGGGCGACGCTGGCGCCCTTGCCGTCGGCGACCTTGCGGAGCGCCTCGACGAGGGCGAGGTTGCGCTCCAGATTCTCCCCGCTGAAGCGCGGGCTCATCCCGCGGAAGTCGTTGGCGGCCAGCTTGCGGTCACGGCTCCAGTGGCCGCTGATCAGCCCGCGGGAGAGCACCCCGTACGCGGTGATGCCGATGCCCAGCTCACGGCAGACGGGCAGGATCTCGTCCTCGATTCCGCGGGAGATCAGGGAGTACTCGATCTGGAGGTCCGAGATCGGGGCGACGGCCGCGGCCCGGCGGATGGTGTCGGCGCCCGCCTCGGAGAGCCCGATGTGCCGTACGTGACCGGCCTGGACGAGCTCGGCGATGGCGCCGACGGTCTCCTCGATCGGGACCTCCGGGTCGACGCGGGCGATGCGGTAGATGTCGATGTGGTCGGTGCCCAGGCGCTGGAGCGAGTAGGCGGCGAAGTTCCTGACGGCGGCGGGGCGGCCGTCGTAGCCGGACCAGCCGCCGTCCGGGTCGCGCAGGGCGCCGAACTTGACGCTGGTGAGGGCCTGTTCGCGACGGGCGGCGGGGGCGGTGCGCAGGGCCTCGTTGATGAGCAGTTCGTTGTGGCCCATGCCGTAGAAGTCGCCGGTGTCGAGCAGGGTGATCCCGGCTTCGAGCGCGGCGTGGACAGTGGCGATGGACTCGGCGCGGTCGACGTCGCCGTACAGGGCGGACATGCCCATGCAGCCGAGGCCGAGGGCGGAGACCTGGGGACCGGCGGTGCCGAGGGTGCGGTTCTGCACGGGGGCTCCTTCGAGAGCGGAGTGTGAGGACGGAGTGGGGTTCTGGGTGCACTGGAAGAGTGGCATACGCGATGACAGATTTCAATATCTGTCACCGCGTAGCAGTCACCCGGTGTCCGTCACCCGTCGTTCACGCCCCGTCCGGACCCCCGCTCAGGCCACCACCCGCGGCAGCCGCAGACTCATCAGCGCCGTCACCGCGACCGCCGCCAGCTGGGCCGCCAGCGTGATCACCAGCGCGTCCCCCATGCCCCTCGAGGGAGCCAGCGAGAGGAAGAGCGTGCCGAGCGTCGCCACACCCAGGGCCAACGCGGACTGCTGGGTGGTGACCATCACACCGCTGCCCACCCCGGCCCGCTCGGTCGGCACATCGGCCAGCACGATCCGGAACAGCAGCGGCAGTTGGAGCCCCTGCCCGAAACCCGCCAGCGCAACACCCGGCAGCAGCCCCGCGATCGAGACGTCCGGCCAGTCGCGTCCCACGGCCAGCATCAGCAGGGCGAGCCCCACCGCCTGTATCCCGGCGCCGACGGTGACCACCCGGCTGCCGTACCGGGTCACCAGCCGCGGCCCCATCAGGGAGGCCACGAAGAAGGCGGTGGCCATCGGCGCCAGCGCCATGCCCGCCGCCACCGGCCCGTACCGCAGCCCCTGCTGCAACGCGACCGCGATGACGAACATGAAGCCGCCGAAGCCGATCGAGAACGGCAGCACCATCGGCAGCCCGCGCCGCAGCCCGCGCAGCGCGAACAGGCTCGGCGGCAGCAGCGGGGTGCGCCCGGCCCGGTCGGCACGCCGCTCCACCGCGTAGAAGGCGGCGGCCACGAACGGGAACGCGCCGAGCGAGAACCAGGTCCACTGCGGCCAGCCCGCCGCCCGCCCCTCGGTGAGCGGCACCATCAGCGTGATCAGGGCGAGCGCCAGCAGTACGGTGCCCGGCACATCCACCGGCGCGGGCCGCTCCGAGCGGGTCTCCGGCACCGTGCGCACCGCCAGCGCCAGACCGATCAGCGCGACCGGCACGTTCACCAGGAACACCGCGCGCCATCCGGTGCCCGCGAGGTCCGCGGCCACCAGCACCCCGCCCAGGATCTGCCCCGCGACCATCGAAAGGCCCGCGGTGGCGCCGTACATGGACAGCGCGCGGGCGCGGCGCGAGCCGGTGGTCGAGGAGTGGATCGTGGCGAGCACCTGCGGAAGCATCAGCGCGGACGCGGCGCCCTGCGCCACCCGCGCACCCACCAGGCTCCAGGCGTTCGGGGCGAGGCCGCAGGCCAGCGAGGTCAGCCCGAAGGCCGCCATCCCGGCCAGGAAGAGCCTGCGCCGCCCGAAGGAGTCGCCCAGCCGCCCGCCGAGGACCAGCAGGACGGCGTACGCCACGCCGTATCCGGCGACGACGAGCTCCAGTACGGCCGGACCCGCGTGCAGATCGTGGTCCATGGTGGGCAGGGCGACGTTGACGATAAAGAAGTCGATCAGTGGGAGCGCCGCTCCCAGCAGTACGGTGAACAGCCCCAGCGGGGTCAGCGGCCCTCCGTCGGCCGTGGTCCGCGCCGTGGTTCGGGAAGGGGCGGTCCGGGTACGAATCTCGGTTTCGGTCACGGATACGACGATCGCCGTTCGCTCAGACGGGTACCAGATTCTCCTTATCCTGGTAGCAGCAGTACCTGGCAACTGGTTGAGCCGGTACGGCACCCTGGATCCATGACCACAGTGGTGCGGGATACCGCGACCGGCAGCGGGGCCGAGATACGACGCGGCGAACTGGCCGCCTTCCTGCGCAGCAGGCGCGAGCGCATCACCCCCGAGCAGGTGGGGCTGCCACGCGGCCGCCGCCGGCGCACCCCCGGGCTGCGCCGCGAGGAGGTCGCCCATCTCTCCGCGGTGGGCGTCACCTGGTACACCTGGCTGGAACAGGCCCGCGACATCCATGTCTCCGCGCAGGTCCTGGACGCCATCGCCCGTGCGCTGCTGCTGGACCGCAGTGAGCGCGCCCATCTCTTCGCGCTCGCCGGGGCCGCCGATCCGACACCCGCCAGTGAGTGCGTGGGGGTGTCGCAGGCGCTCCAGACCATGCTGGACCAGCTCGAGCCGTTCCCGGCGTGCGTCCAGAACAGCCGGTTCGATGTGCTCGCCTACAACAGCACCTACGGGCTGCTGCTGTGCGACCTCGACCAGGTGCCCCCGGAGGACCGCAACTGCCTGTGGCTGGCCTTCACCCATGAGGGCTGGCGGACCGGTCTGGTCGAACGGGACGAGGTGATCCGGCTGATGGCGGCCAAGTTCCGGGCCGCGATGGCCGAGCATGTCGCGGAACCCGCGTGGAAGGCGCTGGTGAAGCGGCTGGAGGACGCGTCACCGGAGTTCCGGGAGGTCTGGGCGCGGCACGAGGTGCTGCGGCCCTCCGACAAGGTCAAGCTCTTCCGGCAGTCGCAGGTGGGCCTGTTGCGGCTGTCCGCCACCAGTTTGTGGACCGGCCCGAACCAGGGCCCCAAGCTGCTCACCTACACCCCGGCCGACACCGAGAGCCGTGAGCGGCTGGAGCGGCTCCAGGAACTGGCGTCGGCCCGGGTGGCGTAGCGGAGGGCTCCGCCGCGGAACGGAAGCCCGCCGCACGCCCTCACCTCCTCGCGTCCGCCGAGGTCTGCCACGCCGGAGCCCCCTCCTCGAAGAGGGCCGCCGCATGCCGGGTGGTGCCCTCCGCCCAGCGACCGGTGGTCACCACCCCCAGCAGCAGGATGAGGGCACCGCATCCGGCGATGATCCACCAGGCGGGCCGGGCGGCGTCCACGAACGCCGCGGCGGCCCCGGCCGATGCGGCGTGCCCGGCCGCACCGGCCGCCGAGGCGGCGCCCGCGGCCAGCACCGCGCCGATGACCGCGACCCCGAGCGAGGTCCCGACCTGACGGCTGGTGGAGGCCACGGCGGCGGCGACCCCGGCCTGGGAGCGCGGCATCCCGGAGACCGCCGTATTGGTGATCGGGGCGTTGACCAGGCCGAAGCCGATGCCGAACAGCACAAAGCCGATCAGCAGCAGCGCATCGGTGGCCTCGGCGTCGAAGACCGCGAAGAGCACCCCGCTGGCCGCCATCGCCACCCCGGCGAGCACCAGTGGCACCCGGGGCCCGTGGGTGCCGACCAGTCGCCCCGACAGCGGTGCGCACACGAAGCACATGAGCGCCATCGGCAGGATCCACAGTCCGGCGCCCAGCGCGCTGAGCCCGCGCACGTCCTGGAGGTACAGCGTGTTCATGAAGAGGAAGCCGCCGAACGCCGCGAAGGCGCTCACCGCGATCATCGTGGCCCCGCTGAACGGCGCGCTGTGGAAGAACCGCACATCGATCAGGGGTTCCGTGCGCCGCCGCTCGCAGCGGATCAGCCCGGCGAGCGCGGCGGCGGAGACGGCCGTGCAGGTCAGGATCAGCGGCGAGGTCCAGCCCCGGTCCGGCGCCTCGATGATCGCGTAGGTGAGAAAGCCGAGGACGGCGATGACCAGCAGCTGACCGACGGGATCGGCCCGGCGCGGCCTCGGAGCGCGGGACTCCGGCACATAGCGCGCGGTCAGCGCCAGCGCCGCGATCCCGAGCGGAAGGTTTATCCAGAAGATCGAACGCCAGCCGACCGACTCCACCATCAGCCCGCCGACGATCGGCCCGGCGGCCATGCTGATGCCGACCACTCCGCCCCACACCCCGATCGCACGGGCCCGCTCCCGGGGCTCGGTGAAGGTGTTGGTGATGATCGACATCGCGACCGGGTTGAGCATCGAACCGCCGACCGCCTGCACCATCCGGAAGCCGACCAGCGCCCCCAGACTGGGCGCGAGGCTGCACAGTGCCGAGCCGAGTGTGAAGACCACCAGCCCGGCCTGAAAGGTGCGCCGCCGTCCCACCCGGTCGGCCGTGGAACCCGCGAGCATCAGCAGAGAGGCCAGGACGAGAATGTAGGCGTCGATCGTCCACTGCATCCCGGAGACGGAGGCGTGCAGCTCGCCCCGGATCGATGGCAGCGCGACATTGAGGACGGTGTTGTCGAGACTGACGAGCAGCAGGCTCATACAGCAGATGGCCAGCACGAGCATGCGGCGCCGGTGGCTCAGCTCACCCATGGTTGAACGTTACATCGATATGGTCCCGGCGGTCGTCAGAACCGCTCGGCGTATCCCTTCCGCATGGGGGCGGGACATCCCGGCTCGCGAGTGCGGGACAATGGGAGGTCTGTCGTACCCGCGAGGAAGCTCACTCCATGACGCAGCCGCAGTTGCAGTTCGGACCGCACACGGTCCAGCCACCGGTCGTGCTCGCACCGATGGCCGGGATCACCAACGCGCCGTTCCGCACCCTGTGCCGGGAGTTCTCCGGCGGCAAGGGGCTGTTCGTCAGCGAGATGATCACCACCCGGGCGCTGGTCGAGCGGGACGCCAAGACCATGCGGCTGATCCACTTCGACGGCACCGAGAAGCCGCGCTCCATCCAGCTCTACGGGGTCGACCCGGTGACCGTCGGCAAGGCCGTCCGCATGATCGTGGACGAGGACCTGGCCGACCACATCGACCTCAACTTCGGCTGCCCGGTCCCCAAGGTCACCCGCAAGGGCGGCGGCTCCGCGCTGCCGTACAAGCGCCATCTGCTGCGCGCCATCCTGCGCGAGGCGGTGTCCGGCGCCGGCCCGCTCCCGGTGACCATGAAGATGCGCAAGGGCATCGACGACGACCACATCACCTTCCTCGACGCGGGCCGGATCGCGGTCGAGGAGGGCGTGACCGCCATCGCCCTGCACGGGCGCACGGCGGCCCAGCACTACGGCGGTACGGCCGACTGGGACGCCATCGCCCGGCTCAAGGAGACCGTCCCCGAGATCCCGGTGCTGGGCAACGGCGACATCTGGTCCGCCGACGACGCGGTGCGGATGATGCGCGAGACCGGCTGCGACGGCGTGGTCGTCGGCCGCGGCTGCCTGGGGCGGCCCTGGCTCTTCGGCGACCTGGTGGCCGCCTTCGAGCCGGACGGCGGCGCCGGGTCCGCGCGCCCCACCCTCAAGGAGGTGGCGGCCGTGATGCTGCGCCACGCCGAACTGCTGGCCCAGTGGCTGGAGGACGAGGAGCGCGGCGTCATCGACTTCCGCAAGCACGTCGCCTGGTACACCAAGGGCTTCTCGGTCGGTTCCGAGATGCGCAAGCGGCTCGCGGTCGCCTCCTCCCTCGCCGAACTGGCCGCCCTGCTCGGC
This sequence comes from Streptomyces sp. NA02950, assembly GCF_013364155.1. NCBI lineage: Bacteria > Bacillati > Actinomycetota > Actinomycetes > Kitasatosporales > Streptomycetaceae > Streptomyces > Streptomyces sp. NA02950. Next base: position 6,350,237 of record NZ_CP054916.1, read on the forward strand.
GATCTCGACCTGGACCAGGAGTGGCCCCCCGGCGCCGACGGCCCCCGCGGCCGCACCTCCGGCCGCAACCGCGTGGTCCTGCCGGACGGCTGGCTCAACGACCCCTGGGACCGCGCGGACGTGAGCGCGGACGCGGAGCTGGACACCTCGGGCGGCTGAGTCCGGGTGCGCCGTGCGGCCGGGCGCACGGGTTCCCGGCGAGGACCACGACTGCACCCGGCGGACGCGGAAGCCCTGGAGGCCCTGGGCGGTGACGGCGATCCCGTCCGAGGGTCAGGCACGCGCCTCCGCCAGCGCCAGGTCCAGTGCCAGCGCCGCCGTCCAGCTGAAGGACGTCGTGCCGCGGGCCCGCCCCGTGTACGGGTCGACGTATTCGGCGAAGCCGGAGGCGGCGGCCCACTCGAGCACGGTGGTGCGCAGGGTGTCGGCCGCGGCCGTCTCGCCGTGCAGCCGCAGGGCGCGCTCCAGCAGCCAGTTGACGTTGAACCAGGCGGGGCCGCGCCAGTAGCGGGACGGGTCGAAGGCGGGGCCCCGCAGGTCGTAGCTGGGGACCAGCCGGGTCGTCCGGCCCAGGCCGAAGTGCTCGCCGTGGAGCGTACGGACCAGGGTCCGCGCGATCACGGGCGGCAGGTCCGGGAGGAGGAGGGGGAGCAGGCCCGCCGCGCTCAGCTCGGGCACCAGGGTGTCCGCCGGCACGTCGCGGCAGAGGAACAGCCCGGTGGCGGGGGACCAGAGCCGGTCCACCAGGGCGGTGGTGAGCCGGGCGGCCCGCGCCCGGTGGGGTGCGGGGTCGGCACCGGCCGCCGACGCGATCTCGGCCAGGGCGTGTTCGGAGGCGATCAGCAGGGCGTTGACACCGGGGTCCTCGACGGCGAAGGCCGGTTCGGCGGCCTCGTCCCGGTAGCCGCTGTCCCGGTAGTCCGTGGCGAGCCGGACATAGCGTCCGTAGTCCAGATCGGTCGGCCGGTCGGCGGCGGCGCCGTGGTCGAGGTCGGCGCGGTGGAAGGTGCCCGGCGGGACCGGGGTGACACGGGCCAGCGGGGCGTCCCAGCAGGGGCTGTTGTCCATCCCGGGCTCCCAGGGGTGGACCGCCGACACCAGCCCGTGGCCGCCCCGGTCGCGGGCCCGGAGCAGATAGCCGTGCCAGGCGGTGAGCCGGGGATACGCCCGTGCCAGGAAGCCGTGGCGGGCCGAGGCGGTCGGGTCGGCGCGGTGCACCAGCAGTGCGGCGAGCGCGTGGACCGGGGGCTGGACGATGCCGGAGGTCTCCGGGTGCGCGGGGGCCCCGGCGGCGGCGCCCGCCGTGGAGGAGCGCCAGAAGTCCGGGCCGGGGAAGTAGGCGTCGCGCGGCACCGCCGGGTTGAAGACGATGTGCGGGATCCGTCCGTCGCCCCACTGGGCGGTGAACAGGGTCTCCAGTTCGCGCTGGGCACGGCGCACCGACAGATGGCGCAGTCCGATCGCGATGAACGCCGAGTCCCAGCTCCACTGGTGGGGGTAGAGGCCGTGGGAGGGGACGGTGGAGGAGCCGGTCCAGTTGTCGCGGAGTACCCGGCGGGCACCCTGTTCCAGCCGTTCGCGCGGTCCGGGCTCGGGCCGGGTGCCGGTCACGGGCCCTCCTCGTCCTGGAATGTGCCGTCACGATAGCGGGACGGGGTGCCGGCCCAGGTCCGGGAGGGGTGTGCCGCGCCCCGCTCGGGGCCTGTACGACCCCGCTCACCTGCATATCGCTCATCTGAGCGAGTGCCCTCTCGTTGTATCCAAAAGGCGAGACGAAGCGCTTCGCAAGGGCGTGATTCTCGCCACTCTGATCGGGTCTTCGCTCAGATGAGCGGTTGTCCGGAGGGGTTCCGATGGGTCAAGCCTGTGCTCACCTCTCCAATACGTGGCACTCAGTGCCACCCTGTTGATGTTCGATAGCTCCCATGATCCATTACGTAGAGTGAGTGAAGCGGAAGATGATCTCAGCGGAGCGTGGGCATGTGTTCGAGCCTTGAAGGCTTGGCAAAATGACGCCGGTCTCCCGCCGCACTTTCGAACGCGTGGCAGGCGGGTGGTTACAGCCGAATGACGGTGGAGTGGACATGCTCAGACGCCTTCGATCTGGGTACGCTCCCCGCCGTCAGGGCAGCCGAGCCGAGGAGATCGAGTCCCGTGCCGGAAACACAAGATCAGCAGAAGTTCGTTTACGACTTCACCGAGGGCAACAAGGATCTCAAGGACCTGCTCGGCGGGAAGGGGGCCAACCTCGCCGAGATGACCAACCTCGGTCTCCCCGTGCCACCGGGATTCACCATCACCACCGAGGCGTGCAAGGTCTACCTCGACAGCGGTTCGGAGCCCTCGGCCCTGCGCGACGAGGTGAGTGCGCACCTCGAGGCCCTCGAGACCAAGATGGGCAAGAAGCTGGGCCAGTCGGACGACCCGCTGCTGGTATCCGTACGCTCCGGCGCCAAGTTCTCGATGCCCGGCATGATGGACACCGTCCTCAACATCGGGCTCTCCGACGACTCGGTCGCCGGTCTGGCCGCGCAGGCGGGTGACGAGCGGTTCGCCTGGGACTCCTACCGCCGTCTGATCCAGATGTTCGGCAAGACCGTGCTCGGCGTGGACGGCGACCTCTTCGAAGAGGCCATCGAGGAGACGAAGAAGGCCAAGGGCGTCGTCGTCGACGTGGACCTCGACGCGGCCGACCTCAAGCGTCTGGTCAGCGAGTTCAAGGACATCGTCGCCAAGGAGACCGGCCGCAGCTTCCCCCAGGAGCCGCGCGAGCAGATGGACCTCGCCGTCCGCGCCGTCTTCGACTCCTGGAACGGCGACCGCGCCAAACTCTACCGCCGTCAGGAGCGCATCCCCCACGACCTGGGCACCGCGGTCAACATCTGTTCCATGGTCTTCGGCAACCTCGGCCCCGACTCCGGCACCGGTGTGGCCTTCACCCGTGACCCCGCCAGCGGCCACCAGGGCGTCTACGGCGACTACCTCCAGAACGCACAGGGCGAGGACGTGGTCGCGGGCATCCGCAACACCGTTCCGCTCGCCGACCTCGAGCAGATCGACCAGCGGTCCTACGACCAGCTGATGCAGATCATGGAAACCCTCGAGACGCACTACAAGGACCTGTGCGACATCGAGTTCACCATCGAGCGCGGCAAGCTGTGGATGCTCCAGACCCGCGTCGGCAAGCGCACCGCCGGTGCCGCCTTCCGGATCGCCACCCAGCTGGTCGACCAGGGCTTGATCGACGAGGCCGAGGCGCTGCGCCGGGTGAACGGAGCACAGCTCGCCCAGCTGATGTTCCCGCGCTTCGACTTGGAGGTCGCCGACGGCGACACCGTGCAGCGGATCGGGCGCGGTATCGCCGCCTCCCCGGGCGCCGCGGTCGGCAAGGCCGTCTTCGACTCCTACACCGCCGTCAAATGGTCGCGTTCGGGCGAGAAGGTCATCCTCATCCGCCGGGAGACCAACCCCGACGACCTCGACGGCATGATCGCGGCCGAGGGCATCCTGACCTCCCGCGGCGGCAAGACCTCGCACGCCGCCGTGGTCGCCCGCGGTATGGGCAAGACCTGTGTGTGCGGCGCCGAGGAGCTCGAAGTCGACACCAAGCGGCGCCGGATGACGGTGCCCGGCCGGGACGGCAAGGACGGGGTGGTGATCGAGGAGGGTGACGTCGTCTCGATCGACGGCTCCTCCGGCAAGGTCTACCTCGGTGAGGTACCGGTCGTGCCCTCCCCGGTGGTGGAGTACTTCGAGGGCCGGATGCACGCCGGTGCCGATGAGGCCGACGAACTGGTCGGCGCCGTGCACCGGATCATGGCCTACGCGGACCGGGTGCGCCGGCTGCGGGTCCGCGCCAACGCGGACAACGCCGAGGACGCCTCCCGCGCCCGCCGGTTCGGCGCCCAGGGCATCGGTCTGTGCCGCACCGAGCACATGTTCCTCGGTGAGCGCCGGGAGATGGTCGAGCGGCTGATCCTCGCCCACACCGACGAGGAGCGCGACATCGCCCTCGGCGAGCTGCTGCCGCTCCAGAAGAACGACTTCGTCGAGCTGTTCGAGGCGATGGACGGACTGCCGGTCACCGTACGGCTGCTGGACCCGCCGCTGCACGAGTTCCTGCCCGACATCACCGAGCTGTCGGTGCGCGTGGCGCTCGCCGAGTCCCGCAAGGACCACAACGAGAACGACCTGCGGCTGCTCCAGGCCGTGCACCGGCTGCACGAGCAGAACCCGATGCTGGGCCTGCGCGGCGTGCGCCTCGGCCTGGTCATCCCCGGTCTGTTCGCCATGCAGGTGCGGGCCATCGCCGAGGCCGCCGCCGAGCGCCTGGGCGCCAAGGGAGACCCCCGCGCCGAGATCATGATCCCGCTGGTCGGCACGGTCCAGGAGCTGGAGATCGTCCGCGAGGAGGCCGAGCAGATCATCGAGGAGGTCGAGCGGGCCCGGGGCGTGGACCTCAAGCTCACCCTCGGCACCATGATCGAGCTGCCTCGCGCCGCGCTGACCGCCGCTCAGATCGCCGAGTCGGCCGACTTCTTCTCCTTCGGCACCAACGACCTCACCCAGACGGTCTGGGGCTTCTCCCGGGACGACGTCGAGGCCAGCTTCTTCACCGCCTACCTGGAGAAGGGCATCTTCGGGGTCAGCCCGTTCGAGACCATCGACAAGGACGGGGTGGGCGCCCTCGTACGGGACGCCGCGCGGGCCGGCCGGGCCACCCGCCCCGACCTCAAGCTGGGTGTGTGCGGTGAGCACGGTGGTGATCCGGAGTCCGTCCACTTCTTCCACCAGGTGGGTCTGGACTACGTGTCCTGCTCGCCGTTCCGCATTCCGGTCGCGCGCCTGGAAGCGGGCCGTGCGTCGGTGAGCGGCTAGGAACCACCGGGGCGCGGCCGGGAATCCCTCAACCCGGCGGCCCCGGCTCTCAAAGGGGGCGGCACCTTGTGCGGAGGTGCCGCCCCCTCTCACTCCCCCCACGGGAGCTGTTGCCACTCGCATCGGCTACGGGCGGCAACACAAGTGCCCAGTCGCCGTAACGCACTCGTCACCCCCCACGGGAACGAGCTAAGTGGCTCTGAGCACCGCCTGTTGAGTTTCGGACGGCCCCCGGAGCTTTTCCCGGTGACCTCCCGTTTGCACGAGGAACAGCTTTCCTCTTCGCAGGCCCGAAGCGCGCCCCGTTTCACATCTGGCCAAAAGGGCGTGGTGACTGACCGTGCAAGCGTGCATACTCATCGGTGATCGGGGGGACGGTCGGCATGTCACATGTGAGGGTCTAGTGCTACGTGTTCATTTCAGTGAACTCGATCTGGCCCGGCTGCGGATGGCAGTCCGCCCGGATGTGCTCTGGGAAACCGTTTTAAGTTTCCATCGCCTGCGGGAGAGCCGGGCCGAGACCGTATACGGGGAATGGCGTTCGGAAGCGCGTAACCGCCTCAACGGTGAAGCGCGCCTCCTGGCACCCCTCATTCCCTCGCGCGGATATTTTCCTGACTTCCTGACACCCGCGGAAGGGGTAATCGGTTGCGACAGCGCCATGGCCGCACTGCGTGCCACACCGGGAGAGCGCTTGCACAAGGAGATCGCCGGGCTCCCGGCGTCCCGCGCCCTCCCGGGCTGGATACGTGATCTCGCCCAGGGCGGGGCACGTTCGCTGGATCGTTTGATCACCACACTGCGCACCTACCACCGAGCCGCCATCGCCCCGTACTGGCCCCATATCCAGGCCCGGATCGAAGCCGACCGGGCCGCCCGGGGCCGCGCGCTGCTGGACGGCGGGGCGGACGGGCTGCTGTCCTCGCTGCCGCCCACGATGCGCTGGCGGGCACCGGTGCTGGAGGTCGACTACCCCGTCGACCGGGACCTGTTTCTGCGCGGCAGAGGGCTGTTGCTGCTGCCGTCGTTCTTCTGCCGCGGCACCCCGGTGACCTTCCGCAACCCGGATCTGACACCGGTGCTGGTCTATCCGGTCGAGCACGCCCGGCGCACCGCACCACCCCGCCTCCAGCCACGCCCGGCCACCGCGCCGGCCTGCGCCCGCTCGCTGGGCAAGCTGGTCGGTCAGACGCGTTCGGCGGTGCTGCTGGAGGTCGGCGGCGGCTGCACCACCAGTGAACTGGCCCGCAGAGTGGGCGTATCGCTCGCCTCGGCCAGCCAGCACGCCAGCGTGCTCCGCGAAGCGGGGCTGGTGCACACCCTGCGCCAGGGCAGCGCCGTGCTGCACACGTTGACCCCGCTGGGCGCGGCCCTGCTGCACGGCGGCGGCTCCCCGGGGGAGCGGGTCTTCGGCACGGCGGCGGCGTTCCCGGCGGTGGCCGGCGCGCAGGGGCCGTCGGGGCGTGGATGACGCCCCTGCTGAAACGGTTCGCGCCCGCGCTGAAACGGTTCGCGCGACCTCGCCGCCGGGCGGCTCAGTCATCGATCCCGGAGCGCTCGACGCCCGCGACGATAGAGCGCTGGAGGACCAGGAAGACCACCAGCAGCGGCAGGATCGACACCGCGGCCGCCACGAACAGCTCGTGGATGTTGATGTGCTGGGCGGTGGTGAACGTGGACAGAGCGACCTGCACCGTCCACGCTTCCCGGTCCTGGCCGATGACCAGCGGCCAGAGGAAGGAGTTCCAGGCGCCGATGAAGACGATGGTGCCCACCGCGGCGAACACCGGCCGTGAGTTGGGCACCACCACCTTCCAGTACGTATGCCAGTAGCCGAGCCCGTCCACCCGGGCGGCGTCCTCCAACTCCCGGGGGAAGCCCAGGAAGTACTGGCGGAAGATGAAGGCGGCCACCGCCTGGAAGAGGGTGGGCACCACCAGACCGCGCAGGGTCGAGATCCAGCCCAGCGAGCTGACCAGCACAAAGCTGGGCACGAAGGTGACCGCGGCCGGGACCATCAGGGTGCCCAGGATCCAGTAGAGGACCGCGCCTGCGTACCGGTACGGGATACGGGCCAGCCCGTACCCGGCGAGCGAGGCCAGCAGCAGGGTGCCGAGCGTGGTGAGCACCGCGATCAGCGAGGAGTTGAGGAGCGCGTGCGCCATGGGCACGTTCGGGTCCTCGAACAGCTCGCGCACGTTGGCCCAGTGCAGTTCGCCGGGGAAGAAGGCCCACTCGGGCGAGGTGATGTCCGCATCGCTCGACAGACCGTTGCGCACCAGCAGATAGAAGGGGAGCAGGAAGAGCAGCGCCAGCGCGATCAGCAGCACCAGCCGGACCGCACGGCCCATCCGGACCCGCCCGTCACGTGGCTCCTGCGACGGGGACGTCCGGCGCATCGGCTCCGTCCTCGGGGACATCGCTCAGTCCTCCTTCCGGCCCAGGCCGAACCAGCGGGCCTGCGCCACCGTCACCACCGCGATGATCAGCGCCAGGATCACCGCGCCCGCGCTGCCCAGGCCCAGGTTCTGCCCCTGCCCCAGCGCGGTGTAGTAGAGGTAGACCAGCGGCGGCCGGGCGTACGGCGGATAGCCTCGCGAGTCCGACAGCAGGTTGTAGAACTCGTCGAACGCCTGGAAGGCGTTGATCACCAGCAGCAGCACCACCGCCACCGAGGTCGCCCGCAGCTGCGGAAAGGTGATGTGCCGGAACACCTGCCACCCCGGCCGGGCCCCGTCCACCGCCGCCGCCTCGTACAGCCGCGGGGAGATCCGCTGCAACCCGGCCAGGAACAGCACCATGTAGAAGCCCGCCTGGAGCCAGAGCCGGACGGTCACGATGACCAGCCAGTACCAGGGCGGGTCGGTCGTCGACAGCCAGGCGATCTGATCGGCGCCGAACCAGCCGAGCACGGTGTTGGCCAGCCCGAACCGCACCCCGTTGAAGATCGACATCTTCCAGATCAGCGCCGCCACCACATAGGAGCAGGCCACCGGCAGGAAGAACACCGACCGGAAGAACGCCTGCGCCCGGCGCAGCCGGTTGACCATCAGCGCCAGCGCCAGCGAGAGCACATACGTCGCCGGGACGATGAACGCCGTGAAGACCAGGAAGGTCAGCAGGCTGTCGGTGAAGGCGTCGTCGCGCAGCATCGCCGTGTAGTTGTCGAAGCCGACGAAGTCGGTCGGCGACACGGTGTTGTGCGCGTCGAAGAAGCTGAGGTAGGCGCTCCAGGCCAGCGGCACATACGTGAACAGGGTCAGCCCGAGCACAAACGGGCCCACGAAGATCCAGAACCACAGGGTGCGGCTCTGGCGGCCGGACCACCTTCCCTTCGTGAGCGCTGCCCGGCGCATCAGCGCTTCTTCTGCACGCGCCGCAGCTCCGCCCGGGTCTTGCGCACCACGGACTTCAGCTCCCGTTCCGGACTGGCGCCGCTCTTGATGATCCGGCTCAGCGCGTCCTGGTAGGCGACCTTGCTCGCGGGCGTCCACAGCAGCGGTTCGGCGTGGCCGTGGTCGGTGGCGAAGCCCACCGCCTCACCGGCCGCGCCCTCCCGCAGCTTGGCGGCCTTCTTCGCCAGCGAGATCCGGGCCGGGATGTGGAAGCCGTAGGTGAGCGCGAAGTCCTCCTGGTACTCGGTCTTCTCCACCCACAGCCACTTCACATACGCCTTCGCCGCCTCCTTGTGGCGGCTGCGCGCGCTGACCGCCGCCCCGTAGGCCCCCACCGGCACCGCGGGCCTGCCGTGTGCCCCGTCCCTCGGGAACGGCAGCACCCCGAAGTCGTCTCCCAGCGCCTTCTTCACCTGCGGCAGCGCCCACAGCCCCGACCACTGCATGGCCGTGAGCCCCTGGGTGAACGCGGCCGGGTCCGACCAGTCCGAAGGCGCCCCCAGCAGCAGCGACTTGTCGGCATGGAGCCGGTGCAGCTTGCCGAGGGTGCGGGCGGCGGCCGGGTCGTCGAAACCGACCTCTCCACCGGAGGTGATCAGCTCCAGACCGGCGGCGTTCAGGGGGGTCCCGCCGAGGACACCGGGGCCGCCGTCGTTGCCGAGGAAGAGCCCCTTGATGTTCTTGGTGGTCAGCTCCTTCGCCGCGTCCACCAGCGCGTCGAGCGTATGCGGCGGCTCCACTCCCGCGTCCTTCAGCATGGACTTGCGGTAGTAGAGCAGCTGCATGTCGACGACCTGCGGAATGGCCCAGATCCTTCCCTCGTGGGTCTTGGGCGCCAGCACCGCCGGGTTGATGTCGTCCTTCGCCTCGCTGAGCAGATCGGTGAGATCGACCACCTGACCGCCCTGGATCTGGTCCAGCGTCGGGCCGTTGACCTCGAAGACATCCGGCCCGGACGTCGTCAGCAGCGCGGCGGCGGTCTGCTGGTCGTAGTTGCCCGGCCGCCACTGCACCCGGACCTCGGCCTTGTCGTAGTCATCGGCGTACCGCTTCACGGCCTGCTCGGTGCCGGGCTCGCCGTACTGGTGGTACCAGTGCTCGAGCAGCGGTCCGCCACCCTCGCGGTCCGAACCGCGCCCGGTGTTGGACCCGCAGGCGGCGGTCAGCCCACCGGCCAGAACGAGCCCTCCGCCCGCGCCGAACGTACCGAGCAGTCTTCTGCGGCTGATGGACACAGCTGGCGCCCCCTCGCTCCTCGTGTGGCCGGTCCCGGGCCACCGTACGTCCCAACGATCAACGATGGGGGCCGATTACGACAGGGGTGTTGCGGCCTCATGTCGACTACGACGGAGGGAATATGACGGATCGTCGGGTGCTCAGTGGCACCCCAGCTGGGCGAGGAGCGCGGCGGTGACCGCCTCCGGCCGCTCCAGCCCCGCCAGATGCGCCGCGCCCGCCAGCTCCAGCAGATCGGCGCCGGGCACCGCGTCCGCGATCTCGCGGGCGTGCGCGGGCGGAGTGGCCGGGTCCTCCCGGCCCGCCACCACCAGGGTGGGCACGGTGATCGACGGCAGCGCGGACCGCAGATCGTAGGCGGCGAGCGCGTCACAGCACGCGCCGTAACCCTCCGGGTCGGTCCTCAGTAGATCCTCCAGCAGCGCCCGGCCGCGCGGGGTGGCGGCGAAGGCGTGCGAGAACCACAGCCCCGGGCGGCTCGCCGCCATCGCCTCCGTCCCCTCGGCCCGTACCAGCGCCGCCCGCTCGTGCCAGACGGAGGGCTCGGCGAAGTGGGCCGAGGAGCAGACGACGGAGAGGGAGGTGAGGCGGTCGGGGTGATGGACCGCCAGGTGCAGCCCGACCGCGCCGCTGATCGAGATCCCCGCGTAGGCGAAGCGGCGCCAGCCCTGCGCGTCGGCCAGCCGCAGCACGAGGGCGGCGAGGTCCGCCACGGTGGCGGAGCCGTCGGAGGGCAGCAGCCTGGCCGGTGAACCGCCGTGCCCCGGCAGATCCCAGCGCAGCACCCGGTGGCCGGCCGCGAGCGCGGGGACCTGCGGCTCCCACACGGCCAGCGAAACCCCGACCGACGGCCCGAGGATGAGCGGCGGAGCCCCCTCGGGTCCGCTGAGTCGGTGGTGGGGGAGGGGGGTGACATCGGGCATGGGGTGGGTCTCCTGGAGTGCGGTGGGCTCAACGGGGGCGTGAGCGAGGGGGCTTGTCGTGTGTGGCCGCCAGGCTACGGACGGCGGGACGGCGGGACGGCGGGACGGCGGGACGGCGTGCCGTCGCCCGGCCGCCACCACCCTGGCCGGGGCGTCGTCTCCGCCGGGTCGCCGGGTCGCCGGGTCGTACGGCGCGGTGGGACGGCGGCGTCGTCCCCGCTGCGCATCGGGTGGGTGCGTGGGGTGCGGGCCGCTCGGGCGGTGCTCCGTACGCACCGTGCGGCGGGGCCGCCGTTCGGGGTCTACGCATCGTGGGTGCGTGGGGTGCGTGGGGTGCGTGGGGTGCGTGGGGTGCGGGCGAGGGCGCGGGTCACCAGGGTGGGGGCGGCTCCCGTGTACGTGGCCGGGTCGCCGAGGGTGCGCAGTTGCTCCGGGGGCAGCACCTGCGCCACCTCCGGCTCCCGCGCCAGCGCCTCCGCCAGCCCGCTTCCCTCCTCCGCCGCCCGCAGCGACGCCCGCGTCAGCAGCTCCTTCGCCCGGCCGCGGCCCAGCCGCGGGGCGAGCGCGGCGGCGACGCGTTCGCTGACGATCAGCCCGTCGGTGAGCCGCAGATGCTCGGCCATGCGGTCGGGGAACACCCGCAGGGACCCGGCCAGTTCGGCCGCGTCCCGGGCGGCCCCGCCCGCCAGCCGCAGCAGTTCGCGCAGTGGCTGCCATTCGGCGTGCCACGCCCCGGCGGGCCGTTCGTCCTCCGCGGTGAGGGCGCCCAGCAGGGTCGAGGCGAGCGCGGGTGCCTGCCGGGCCGCGGCGGCGATCAGCGTGGCGCGCACCGGGTTGCTCTTGTGCGGCATCGCGGACGATCCGCCGCCGCTGCCCTCGGCCACCTCCCCGATCTCCGTCCGCGCCAGCACCAGCACATCCGCCGCCACCTTCCCCAGCGCGCCCACGGTGAACGCCAGCGCACAGCCGAGGTCGGCCACCGGGGTGCGCAGGGTGTGCCAGGGCAGCTCGGGCTCGGCCAGCCCGGTTTCCGCGGCGAACCGGCCCAGCAGCCCCGTCCCGTCCTCGAACGCGGCCAAGGTGCCCGCCGCGCCGCCGAGTTGCGCGGGGAGTCGCACCGCGGCGAGCCGGTCGCGGGCGTCCAGGACCAGGGCCCGCCACCCCGCCGCCTTGAGCCCGAAGGTGGTGGGCACGGCGTGCTGGGTGAGGGTGCGGCCGGGCAGCGGGGTGTCGCGGTGCGCCTCCGCGAGCCGGGCCAGCCCCGCCGCCGTACGGTCCAGGTCGGCCACCACCAGCGGCAGGGTGCGGGCGGCCACCAGCATCGCGGCCGTGTCGAGGACGTCCTGACTGGTCGCGCCCCGGTGCACCCACTCCGCGGCGTCCTCGTCCGCACCGGCCACCGCCGCCGTGAGCTCGGCGACCAGCGCGATGACCGGGTTGCCGCCGGAGCGGGCGCGCAGGGCGAGCCCGCGGATGTCGTACCGCTCGGCCCGCGCCGCCGTCCCCACCGCCCGCGCCGCGTCCGCCGGAGCCCGCCCGGCCGCCGCCAGCGCACGGGTCAGGGCGGCCTCCGCGTCCAGCATGGCCTGGACGAACGCGGTGTCCCCGGTGGCGGCCTCGACCGCCGACCCGGCTCGCACCGGGGACAGCAGACCCACATCGGCCCCGCCGTCCCACGCCTCAGGTGAACTCAAGGAAGACCGTCTCCTCGTCGCCCTGCAACCGGATGTCGAAGCGGTAGCTCCCGGGCCGTGGCCCGGCCGTCGCCACCAGCGTCTCGCGGCGGGCCGGATCCAGCGAGGCGAGCAGCGGATCGGCGGCGTTGGCTTCGGTGTTCCCGGGGAAGTACACGCGGGTGAAGAGGTGGCGCAGCAGCCCGCGGGCGTGCACGCATACGCTGATGTACGGGGCGCCGGGTCCGCCCGGCGGCAGCGTACGGGCCGTCCAGTGGCCGTCGGGATCGGTGGCGATCCGGCCGAAGCCGGTGAAGTCCACACCGTTGCGGCCCAGGAAACCGCCGGTCATCGGGTCGCGCCGGAGGGAGCCCGGCACCCGGGCCGGTGCGCCGTCCGGTCCGGCCTGCCACAGCTCGATCAGCGCGTCGGGTACGGGCTCGCCCGCGCCGTCGTAGACGTACCCGTGCACGGTGATGGTGTCCGGGTGGCCGGGCGGGGCGAGGTCCCCGCCGCCGGGGAAGGGCAGTGCGCAGCCGTAGAAGGGGCCGACGGTGTGGGAGGGGGTGGGGTGCGGCGCGGTCATCCGTGGTCCTCCTCGTGCCAGGTCGCCGAGGGGCCGTCGAGCACGATGTCCCACCGGTAGCCCAGCGACCACTCCGGCCGCGACAGCGCCGGGTCGTACGCCGCCACCAGCCGCTGCCGCGCCGCCTCGTCCGTCACCGACTGGAGGATCGGGTCGTAGCGGAAGAGCGGATCGCCGGGGAAGTACATCTGGGTGACCAGCCGCTGGGTGAACGCCGCCCCGAAGACGGAGAAGTGGATATGGGCCGGGCGCCACGCGTTCTCGTGGTTGCGCCAGGGATAGGCGCCGGGCTTGATGGTGGTGAGGGTGTACGAGCCGTCGTCCCCGGTCAGCACCCGCCCCACCCCGGTGAAGTTGGGGTCGAGCGGAGCGGGGTGGCGGTCGCGCAGATGGGCGTAGCGGCCCGCCGCGTTGGCCTGCCACACCTCGATGAGCTGACCGCGCACCGGGCGGCCCCGGCGGTCGAGCAGCCGCCCGGAGACGGTGATGCGCTCGCCGAGCGGTTCGCCCGGGTGCTGGGCGGTGAGATCTCCGTCGGTGTCGGTGACATCGGTGACACCGAAGACGGGTGCGGACAGCTCGACGGTCTCCGGGTCGCCCTGGACCGCCACCAGCGGCTGCCGCGGATGGCGCAGGGCGCTGCTGCGGTACGGCGGGAAGTCGCGCGGGGGGTGGTGGGCGGCGGGGGCGCCCTCCGCCCGCGCCGCCTCGTACTCCGCGCGCGCCGCCGCGAGTTCGCGGTCGATGTCGGCCTGGGTGGTGACGCCGGACCGGGTGCTGATGGGGGGCCGGGCGGAAGCCATGGCGGGCAGCCTCACCGTTCGAGGACCAGGGCCAGGCCCTGTCCGACGCCGATGCACAGGGCGGCCAGGCCGGTGCCCGAACCGCGGGCCGCGAGCTGGTGTGCCACCGCCCCGGCCAGACGGGCGCCGGAGCAGCCCAGGGGGTGGCCGATGGCGATGGCGCCGCCGCGCGGATTGACCACGCCGGGGTCGAAGCCGGGATCCTCGGCCCATTCGGCGAAGCAGCCCAGCACCTGGGCGGCGAACGCCTCGTTGAGCTCCAGGGTGGCCAGATCGCCGAAGCCGCGGCCCGCCTTGGCGAGCGCGCGGCGCACCGCCTCCACCGGGCCGAGCCCGAAGTACTGGGGCTCGATCCCGGTGACGGCCGAGGCGCCGATGCGGGCGAGCGGTTCCCGGCCGGTGGCCGCGAGCCCTTCCTCGTCCACCAGCAGCAGGGCCGCCGCGCCGTCGTTGAGCGGTGAGGAGTTCCCGGCGGTGACGGTACCGCCGGGCTTGCGGAAGGCGGGCTCGAGCCCCGCCAGGGACGTAAGCGAGGTGGTGTCGCGGATGGTCTCGTCGCGCACCGGCCCGGTGTCCGGGTACGGCAGCACCTCGGCGTCGTACGCCCCGTCCTTCCACGCCCGCGCGGCCTTCTCGTGGCTGGCGAGCGCGAACGTGTCCTGGGCCTCGCGGGTGATGCCGTGCTTGTCGGCGATCAGTTCGGCGCCCTCGCCGAGGGCCACGGTCCACTCGGGCGGCATGTCCGGGTTGGTCATCCGCCAGCCGAGGGTGGTGGAGTACAGCTGCTGGTGTCCGGCGGGGAAGGCGCGTTCGGGCTTCTGGAGCACCCAGGGGGCGCGGCTCATGGACTCCACACCGCCCGCGAGCGCGATGTGCGCGTCGCCGAGGGCGATGGCGCGGGCGGCCTGGAGCACGGCCTCAAGACCGGAGGCGCAGAGCCGGTTGACGGTGGCGCCGGGCACGGTGACCGGAAGTCCGGCCAGCAGTACGGCCATCCGGGCCACATCGCGGTTGTCCTCGCCCGCGCCGTTGGCGTTGCCGAAGTACACGTCGTCGATGCGGGCCGGGTCCAGGTCCGGGGTGCGGGCGAGCAGTCCGCGCAGCACATGGGCGGCCAGGTCGTCGGGGCGGACGCCCGCGAGCGCGCCGCCGTACTTGCCGACGGGGGTGCGGACGGCGTCGACGATGTAGACGTCGCGCGGACGGTCGGGGGTCATCAGACGTCCTCTCCTGCGGCCTTGAGCGCTCGGAGCGCGGCCAGCTCCTGTGGTGTCGGCGGTGCGGTGGTGCCGAGCGCGTCGCTCACCGGCACATCCCATCCGGTGGCGGCCCGTACGCGGTCGACGGTGGCCCCCGGGTGCAGTGCGGTCAGTACCAGCTCGGCGGTGGCGGGGTCGGGGCGGAGCACCCCGAGGTCGGTGATGACGGCGGCGGGGCCCGCGCCGGGCAGCCCGAGCCGGGCGCGGTCCTCGGGGCCGCCGCCGTGCCCGAGGGTGGTGACGAAGTCCAGCCGCTGGACGAAGTTGCGCCGGGAGTGGCGCAGCACCAGCAGCACCCGGCCGCAGTTGGCGGCGATCTCCGGGGCGCCGCCGGCGCCGGGCAGCCGGCCTTCGGGGCGGCCGGGGCCGCGGTCCACGGCGGTGGTGTTGACGTTGGCGTACCGGTCGACCTGGGCGGCGCCGAGGAAGCCGACGTCGATCCGGCCGCCCTGCAACCAGTAGTTGAACATCTCCGGCACCGAGACCACGGTGTCGGCGGTCTCCGCCAGCTCCCCGTCGCCGATGGACAGCGGCAGCCGGGTGGGCTTGGAGCCGATGGTGCCGGATTCGTAGATCAGCACCAGCCCCGGATTGACGGTGGCGCGGGCGAGGTTGGCGGCGGTGCTGGGCAGGCCGATGCCGACGAAGCAGGTGGTGGCGTCGGCGAGCGCGCGGGCGGCGTTGACCTCCATCAGCTCGTCGGAGGTGAAGGCGGCGTCGTCGGTCGGCACGGTCATCGCACCCCCGCACCCGCGCCGCGCACGTTCTCGTCGAGCCACCGTGTGAACGTCTCGCGGTCCCGGGCGATGGGGTCCCACGCCTGGTAGAAGGCGTTGTCGCGGACCGAGTACCCGGCGGCGTACGAGGGGTGGGCGCCACCGGGGACCACACACACCGCGTCGATCACCCAGGTCGGCAGCACCACCCCGCCCGGCCGCGGCTCCAGCCGTTCCACGATCTCCTCCACGGTCACCAGCACCCGCCGCGCCGCGAGCGCGGCCTCCTTCTGCACCCCGGTCAGCCCCCACAGCTGGACATTGCCCTCGCGGTCGGCGCGTTGCGCGTGGATCACGGTGACATCCGGGTTGAGCGCGGCCACCGCGGCCAGCTCCTCGCCGGTGAACGGGCACACGACCGTGGACACGGTGTCCGTACGGGCCGGGAGGTCACTGCCGCGATAGCCGCGCAGCACGGCGAACGGCAGCCGGGAGGCGCCCGCCACATAGCGGTTGGCCATGCCCGCGTGGCTGTGTTCGTCCAGCTCCAGCGGGCGCGGCCAGCCGTTCTCGACGGCGTCGCGGAAGCGGTGCAGCGAACCCACGCCGGGGTTGCCGCCCCAGGAGAAGACCAGTCTGCGCACCAGCCCGGCGCCGATCAGCTGGTCGTAGATCACGTCCGGGGTCATCCGGACGAGGGTGAGATCGGTGATGCCCTGGCGGATGACCTCGTGCGCGGCGGCGTACGGGATCAGATGGGTGAAACCCTCCATCGCCACGGTGTCCCCGTCCCGGACGAGGTCCGCCACGGCGTGGTGCAGGCTGCGGATGTCGGCCATCGTCACACCGTTCCATAGGTGCTCAGTGTGCTGATTATTCTCTCGCCTTCCCGTACGCTGCCATCGGGTGGTGTCCTCGTCAAGAGGAGTCTAGGTCGAGGACGGCCGCTCGACAGGGGTTCTTCCGCAGGGCAGAATTACTCAGTGCACGGACTAAATGCGAGGGTAGGGAGGCCGGGGCATGGGCGCGGTCGATCTGAGCACCCATCCCGGGCATCTGGCCCGCAGGCTCCAGCAGGCGCACTCCCTGCTGTGGAGCGCGATGGTGTCCGAGGAGACCACCTCACCGCAGTTCGCCGTGCTGAACGCGCTGGTGGACCAGCCCGGGATCGATCAGCGCACCCTCAGCGGCCGGATCGGCCTGGACCGCTCCACCACCGCCGACCTGGTGGCCCGGCTCGCCCGGCGCGGACTGCTGGAGCGGGTGCGCGATCCGCGGGACGGACGGCGCAATGTGCTGCGGCTGACGGACGAGGGGGAGTGTGCGCACCGCAAGCTGGTCACCCGCACCGCCCGGATGAACCGGGTCTTCCTCGCCCCGCTGGACGAGACCGAGCGCGAGACCCTGCTGCGGCTGATCGGGCGGGTGGCGGCGGCGGCCGAGGAGTTGCGCGCGTAAGGCGCACCCCCGGGCCGCTGTGGCCGCCACCGGCCTTCGGCCCGCGGTGCTGTCGGGCCCAGGCCCCCGCGCCCCGACGTCCCCGGCCGTCGGGCGGCGGGCGGCGGCGCTCAGCCGTGTGCCGGGCGGGTGGCGACCACGACCGTGGCCTCCCGCTCCTCGCACTCGGCCACCGTGGGCAGCAGCCCGTCCCGGGTGACGATCTCCACGGCCGCGGGCGCCTGGCGTCCGCTGGTCTCGAAGAGCAGGCTGCCGCCCGGCGCCAGCCATCCGGCCGCCGCGGCGGTCACCCGGCGCAGTACGTCGAGCCCGTCCGTCCCGCCGTCCAGCGCCACCAGCGCCTCGTGGACCCGGGCCTCCGGCGGCAGCAGCCCGACCTTCGCGGTGGGTACGTACGGCACATTGGCCAGCAGGACGTCGACCCGTCCGCGCAGCGCGGCGGGCAGCGGCTCGTACAGATCGCCCTCGTACACGGTGCCGCCCGCGGGCTCCACATTGCGGCGGGCGCAGCGCACCGCGGCGGGGTCGATATCCGTGGCGTACAGCTCGACCCGCTCCAGCCCCGCGGCCAGCGCGGCGCCCAACGCGCCCGATCCACAACACAGATCGACCACGACCGCCCCGGGCCGAGCCAGCGCGGCCGCCCGCTCGACGAGGAACTCGGTACGGCGCCGTGGGACGAACACACCGGGGTCGATGGATATCCGCAGCCCCCGGAACTCCGCCCAGCCGAGCACCTGTTCCAGCGGAAGCCCGGCGGCGCGCCGGTCCACCATGGCGTCGATCTCGGCCGGAGTACGGGCGGTGGTGAGGATCAGCCGCGCCTCGTCCTCGGCGAACACACACCCGGCGGCGCGAAGACTGGTGACGACGGTGGAAAAGCTGATGATTGAAGGTGGAGCCGACATGGAAGCCTTTCGGAATCCCTGAGGGCGCTCCCGACGGTCAGCTATCCCGTGTATCCCTGAGGTGAGAGCACCCAGCCTGAACTGGCGTTGATGGGTCTCACCTCCTCGGTGCGTACGGGTGACGGCCACATTACCCGATGAGCGCCCGCCGGGCCTCGTGGATCAGGCGGTGGGCGTCGGCGCCGAAGACGGCGGATTCGCGGAGGGTGTTCCAGGCGCGCAGGTAGAGGGCGATGCTGTCGGCGTCGTTGATCCAGAGTTCCGCGTGCCAGTCCTCGACGAGCACCAGTCTTTCGTCGTGGATCCAGAATCCGTTGGCGGGCTGGATCTTCAGGGACGCGGTGAAGGGCACGATGCCCAGCTCGACGGTGTCCAGGCCGATGACGCTCATCAGGCGGTCGAGCTGGGCGGCGAGGACTGACGGTGGGCAGACGCGAGCGCGGAGCGCCCCTTCCCACATGATGATCCGGTACCGCTTGCGGGAGTCGTACAGCCCTTCCTGGCGCTTCACCCGGGCACGGACCGCAGCCTCGGTGTCGCGTGGAGACTTGTGCAGGTCTGCGTTCTGGATGAACACCGCGCGTGCGTAGTCGGCTGTCTGGAGTGTGCCCGCCACGAGACAGTTTTCCCAGATGCGCAGCGTGGTCGTGCGGTCGTGTTCAGCGGTGATCGCGTCCTGTACGGGCTTGTGCCCTGCGGCGAGTTGGCGGCGCCACGATCGGATGTGGGATTTCAGCCCATTGAACCGGGAGAGCAGTTCCTCGGCAGCCTCCGGCTGATCGGTTGCCGTGGCCCAGGCGCGCAGATCCTCGGCTGTCGCGGTCTGGCGCCCATTCTCCAGTTTGTAGATCTTGGAGTGCGGCCAGCCCAGGCGTTCGGCGAGTTGCGTACCGGTGAGCCGACCCCCAGGACATGACGCACGCAGCTCCCGAAGCCGCGCTCCTAGGGCCACCCGTGCCTGCTGAAAGTCAGTGCTCACCGGTCACACGGTACTTGCTGCCTACGTGGTGAGCTCCGCTTCGAACGTGTCGTACCGCACGGCGTAGTGCCATGCCGCGTCACGAACCTGGAGATAGCGATTGACCGCCACCGGCTCCGTGATCACCTCGACGTTGAGCAGATTGTCGTCGTCATCGAAGTTTAGGAGGGCGACGAGCCGGGAGTCGAAGACCCAGAAGTCCTCGGCGGGCAGTCGCAGCCGGTCGGCATCCGCGCGCCACAGGTTGCGGATGTCCTCTCCCGCGGCACAGTTCCGCTTGGCACCCTCAAGCAGATAGAGCTGCCCGGGAGTGGCCGGGTTGTCTACGATGCGGACACGCTCAATGCGCTTGCCCTGCTCTGTCTGCGCCCGGACATTGGTGCACCACGGGCTGTCGTAATCCCATTCCACCGGCCCGCCCGCGACGAACTGCGCGTAGGTGTCGCTGGCTTCGTCGGAGCTGAACCTGCGGCGGGTCTCCAGTCGCCATGCGGTGTGGTCGAAGTTCTTGAAGAGATCGCCGAAGGCGTCCAGGTCGATGATGCGGGGCGTCCGGGTTACTTCCTTGGGCCCAAAGTCGACCAGCAGCTCCCGCGGCACCACGATCGGCACTTCTCCCTCGCCCAAGTGCTGGAGCTGGGCGATGTCATCCGGGTCGGTGAGCGGTGTGCCGTGGACGACGATCTCTCCACTGTCCAGGTCTTCATGCACGGTGGGGCAGGCCCCATTGTGTGAGCCGGTGCCGCTGAAGCGCAGGCGTCGCGCCATGATCACGTCCTTCCTCGTTGATCTGGACACCTCGAGCATGGCGCACCCATGGGTGCGCTCGGTACCGATTCGCTGACCCTGCGTGAGATCAATCGAGAACATCCCTCCCAGAGTCGAGAACATTCGAGAACATTGCCTCGCGCACCCCAGCGCCCTCTCCCTAATGTCCCGTTCACGCAGAAACGGCGGGAGAGGTGAGCGATGAGAATCCGCGAACAAGACATCGAGGCGCTGGGTGCCGATGACCACGCCACGCCCAGGGCCGAGGCCCAGGCCGTGGCCGAACTGCTGCGCCAGGCTCTGCACCGCCTCGGTTTCAATCCGGACATCCCGCATGGCGTCAAAGGCGGGGAGCTGTACTGGCCGACCGTGCGCGGCGAACTCACGGTGTCCGGCTATCCGTTGGTGGCCCTCGGCCGCATTCCGCTCGACAGCGCGAACCGGCTCGCGGACGTCCTGATGCGCGCCGCGCTGGAGGAGCAGACGAAGAAGGCCACCTCGCCCTAGATGGCGCGCAGCGCAGACCCCCGTACCGGCTGGACCGGAGCCCTGCCAGGTCGAGCCCAGCCGGAACGGGTGCACGTGCACGACGGCGCGAGGAGAGTCCCCGTGCCGACAGCACAGAAGGGAATCATCCCCATGCGGCCGACAGGAGACAAGACCGTCTTACGTCAGGACCCGGACGACGGCGACACCATGCCCGACACCGACGCGCCCTCGCCCCCTTCGGGCGGCGGCTGCGGTGGCGGTGACGGCTGCGGCCGTCGATAACCCCGGTAGGCAGGGCAGTCTCGGCCCATGCGCAGGGGCTGCCCTCTTCGGCCAGCGAAGGCGGCACATTGCACCACCACCACGGCTACACCTGGCTCGGCTCAGGCCACGCCCTCCTGAAGGACGGCCCCAGACGACCCATCCACCCCGAGTTCACAAGCACCGAAGTCGTTCCCCTCGAACTCGCCCACTGGCTGCTCAAGCCCCCCTCCTTCATCCGGGGAACCTGGCCCGACCCCGCCCAGGCCGCCGACTGGTTCGGCAACCGGGCCCGCGAGCACGCCGCCTCCTTCGCCTCCGACCACGACCGCGCCCCCGAAACGCTGTCCGCGAAGATTCAGGGCGCAGCCAACGCCGTCGCCGCGGGGGAGGATGTCGCCGGAGGGTGGTACCTCACCGGGCAGCGGTTTCTCTCCGTGTGCCTGATCGCCTGCGGTCCCCACCGCTTACGCCCCGAAATGCCCTGCCCACAGCGGCGGACGTGAGGGGCCCCGCGGCCCCTGACGACCGCTACGGCACCGGTGTGATGCCCCCGTCGACCCGCAGATTGGTCCCGTTGACGTAGTCGGCCAGCGGGCTGGCCAGATAGGCCACCGCGGCGGCGATGTCCTCACCGGTGCCCAGCCGTCCGCTCGGGTTCGGCGCGTACTCCCGCGTCACCCGCCGTTCGATCGCGGGCCAGTCGCCCTCCCAGCCCTCCTCGGCCGCGCGCTCCTCGAACATGCGGCGCATCCCGGGGCTCACGACGACCCCCGGGCTGACGGTGTTCGCGGTGATCCCGGTGCCGGACAGATGGCGGGCGAGGCTGGTGGTGGCGTTGACCACGGCCGCCTTGGCCGCCGAGTACTCGACCATGTTGGGCAGCGCGGTGACGGCCGCGCGGCTGCCGACGTTGATGACCCGGCCCCAGCCGCGCTCGCGCATCCCGGGCACCAGGACGCGGACCATCCGGACCGCGGAGAGCAGATTGCCGTTCATGGCCGTCAGCCAGTCCTCGGGCGTGGCGGAGTCCCAGTCGTGTTCGGCGAACGGGCCCGCGTTGTTGACCAGGATGTCCGTACCCCACTCCGCCGCCCGCCGGGCCACCCGCGCGGCGGACTCGTCATCGCCGAGGTCGCCGAGCACCGCCTCGGCCCGCGCGCCCGCCCCGCGCAGCGCCGCCACGACCTCCTCGGCCCGCGCCGCTTCGCGGCCGTGCACCAGCACCGCGCAGCCCTCGGCCGCCAGCAGGCGGGCGATCGAGGCGCCGATACCGCCGCTGCCACCGGTCACCAACGCACGCTTCCCCGTGAGCCTCAGATCCATACAAGGGACCCTAACCGCCCCTCACTTCACTCAGGCCACAACGGGTCACACCAGGCCCGGCACCCGGCTCTCGGTGCGGGTCGTGTACGCCGTGACGGTCACCGTCTCGTCGTCCAGGCAGCGACCGGTCTCTAGGTCGAAGCGCTGCTTCAGCAGCGGCGAGGCCACGAACGGACGCCCGCCCGCGGTGCCCAGCAGTCCGCGCGAGAGCACATACGCGCCGGTGAACGGATCGCGGTTGCCTACGGCGTACGTACGCCCCGCGCGGTCCAGGAAGACCGCCACCTGGGTGCCGTCCGGCAGCAGCGCCGCCACCCCGCGTCCCGGGATGAGATCGGTCAGCTCGCAGATCGCGAACCACTTCTGGTCGACGAGGAGTTCCACACGGACATCGGTCCGCTCGGGAGCCATGGTCATCGGCTGGAGGTCCCTTCGAGGGTGCGGTCACGGACGGGGATGGACGGGCCGGACAGAATCGTCAGATCCGGCTTCATCTGGTCACGCTCGGGCACGAACCGCACCGTGGGGTCCGGTGCCTCGGGCGCGTTGACGAAGGAGACGAAGCGGCTCAGCCGCTCCGGGTCGTTCAGCGTCTCGGCCCACTCGTCGCGGTAGCCCGCCACATGGTCGGCCATCAGGGCCTCGAGCTCGGCGCACAGCCCCAGAGAGTCGTTCACCACCACGTCCCGGACGTGGTCGAGACCGCCGTCGATCCGCTCCAGCCAGGCCGAGGTGCGCTCCAGCCGGTCGGCGGTGCGGATGTAGAACATCAGGAACCGGTCGATGAGCCGGATCAGCTCCTCGTCGTCCAGGTCCTGGGCCAGCAGATCGGCGTGGCGCGGATCGGCGCCGCCGTTGCCCCCGACGTAGAGGTTCCAGCCGTTGGAGGTGGCGATCACCCCGAAGTCCTTGCCGCGTGCCTCCGCGCATTCGCGCGCACACCCCGAGACGGCCGACTTCAGCTTGTGCGGGGAGCGCAGCCCCCGGTAGCGCAGCTCCAGGTCGATCGCCATCCGCACCGAGTCCTGCACCCCGTAGCGGCACCAGGTCTGTCCCACACACGACTTCACGGTGCGCAGCGCCTTGCCGTACGCGTGCCCCGACTCGAATCCGGCGTCCACCAGCCGCGCCCAGATCACCGGCAGCTGGTCCACCCGGGCTCCGAAGAGATCGATCCGCTGCCCGCCGGTGATCTTGGTGTAGAGCCCGAAGTCCCGGGCCACCTCCCCGATCACGATCAGCTTCTCGGGGGTGATCTCCCCGCCGGGGATCCGCGGCACGATCGAGTACGAGCCGTTGCGCTGGAGGTTGGCCAGGAAGTGGTCATTGGTGTCCTGGAGCGCGGCCTGCTCACCGTCCAGGACATAGCCGCTGGCGCCCAGTGTCGGGGCGAGCGAGGCGATGATCGAGCCGACCGCCGGCTTGCACACCTCGCAGCCGTCGCCGCGCCGGGCCTCCTCGCGGCCGTGGCTGTCCAGCAGCTGTGCGTAGGTGGTGATCCGCAGGGTGCGCACGATCTCGTACAGCTCGGCGCGGGTGTAGCCGAAGCAGCCGCACAGCCCCTTGTCGACGGTGACCCCGCTCGCCTCCAGCTCGTCGTTGACCAGCGAGGTGAGCGCTTCGACACAGCTGCCGCAGCCGGTGCCCGCCTTGGTGCACTTCTTCACCTCGGGGACGGTGGTGCACTGGTGGTCGGTGACGGCCGAACGGATCGCGCCCTTGGTGACGTTGTGGCAGTTGCAGATGACCGCCTCGTCCGGCAGCGCGGACGGGCCGAGGGCGGCGGGCGCACCGGCCCCCGCCGGGAGCACCAGCTGCTCGGGGGCGACCGGCGGCACCGAGCCGGTCAGCGGCCGCAGCATGCCGTACGCCTCGGCGTCGCCGACCAGCACCCCGCCCAGCAGGGTGCCGTCGCCGCTGACCACCAGCTTCTTGTAGACGCCGGCGCGGGAGTCGGAGTACACCACGTCCAGACAGCCGTCGGCGGTGCCGTGGGCGTCGCCGAAGCTGGCCACGTCCACCCCCAGCAGCTTGAGCTTGGTGGAGGTGTCCGCGCCGGTGAAGCCGGCGTGCGCACTCCCCGCGATCTCGTGCGCGGCCACCTCGGCCATCTCGTAGCCGGGTGCGACGAGGCCGTACACCCGGCCGTCGGCGGCCAGCGCGCATTCGCCGATCGCGTACACCGCGGGGTCGCTGGTGCGGCAGCGCTCGTCCACGGTGATCCCGCCGCGCTCGCCCACCTCCAGACCGCAGTCGCGGGCCAGTTGGTCACGGGGGCGCACCCCGGCCGAGAAGATGACGAGGTCGGTGTCGATGGCCGAACCGTCGGACAGCGCCATCCCGGTGACCGCGCCGTCGGCGTCCGCCGTGATCTCCTTGCCGCCGACGCCGGTGTGCACGATCAGGCCCATGTCCTCGACGGTGCGGCGCAGCGCGGCGCCACCGCCGTCGTCCACCTGGATCGCCATCAGCCGTGCGTTGAACTCCACGATGTGCGTGGTGAGTCCGAGCCCCTTGAGGGCGCCGGCCGCCTCCAGGCCGAGCAGCCCGCCGCCGACCACCGTGCCCGAGGTGCAGTTCTTGGCGTACTCCTCGATGGCGAACAGGTCCTCGACGGTGCGGTAGACGAAGCAGCCCTCGCTGTCCTTGCCGGGGACGGGCGGGACGAACGGGTACGAGCCGGTGGCCAGCACCAGCGTGTCGTAGCCGACGGTGAGCCCGGAGCGGGCGGTCACCGTGCGCGCGGCGCGGTCCACGGACTCGGCCGGGTCGCCGAGGTGCAGTTCGATCCCGTGCCGGGCCATGAACCCGTCCTCGACGAGGGAGAGATCGTCGGCGGTGCGGCCGGAGAAGTACGAGGTCAGCTGGACCCGGTCGTAGGCCGCCCGGGGCTCCTCGCAGAACACCACCACACGGGCGGTCTCGGTGAGGTTCCGGTCGACGAGTGCTTCGAGGAACCGCTGGCCGACCATCCCGTGGCCGATCAGCACAATCGTCGGCTGCGTCATGAGCAGGAGCCTCCATCGTTGGTGAGCAGGTGGAGCAGCGGGGTGGAGGGGAGCGGCTCGTCGCCCTCCCAGGTGCGGGCGAGCGCGCCGACGGTGCCGAGATCGCCGAGGAGGATGCCGCCGACGAGGCGATCGCCCCGGACGACGACCTTGCGGTATGCGTTGCGGGTGGCATCGGTGAGGTGGATGACGTCGTCGCCGGGGGCGGGGGTGGTTTCGCCGAAGGACGCCAGGTCCAGGGGGTGCGGGGCGGAGGTCAGGGTGAGGCGGGTCAGGGTGCGGGTGCCGGTGTAGGAACCCGGCCTTTCCGGGGACTCCGGCCGTTCCGGCAGCTGCGGGGCGGGCTCCGGGGCGGAGCCGCGGGAGGCGAGCAGCCGCGCGGCCACGTCCGCCTGTTCCTGGGCCGCCTGCGCCAGGCCGTACACCACTCCGTCGTGTTCCGCGCAGTCGCCGATCGCGAACACCCGCGGATCGCTCGTCCGCAGTTCGTCGTCGACCACGATGCCGTGTGCCACATCCAGTCCGGCGGCTCGCGCCAGACCCACGCGCGGCCGGACTCCGCAGGCCAGGACGGTGAGTTCGGCCTCCAGGGCGTAGCCGTCGGCCAGCTCGACGGCGCTCACCGCGCGTCCGCCGCCGTCCAGCGGGCGGGTCCGCAGGCCACGGACCCGGCACTCGGTGTGGACCTCCACCCCCAGCGCCGCCACATGGTCCCGCAGCATCCGTGAGGCGCCCGGGTCGAGCTGCCGTTCCATCAGGTGCTCGCCCTGGTGCGCCAGCACCACCTGGGCGCCGCGCTCGGTTAGCGCACGGGCGGCGGACACCCCCAGCAGCCCGCCCCCGATGACCACGGCCCGCGCCCCGGGGCGGACGGCCGCACCCAGGGCCAGACAGTCGTCCATGGTGCGGAAGGCGTGCACCCCCTCCGGCAGCTCATGGCCATCGGGCGCGAACAGGCCGCGCAGCGGCGGCAGCACCGGGTTGGAGCCGGTGGCCAGCACCAGCGTGTCGTAGGGGACGCCGCGTCCGTCGTCGCACAGCACCCGCGCGGTGTCGCGGTCGATACGGACCGCCCGCACTCCGCTCAGCCGGTGGACCGCGGCGGCCGGGGCCGGGAGCGCGATGACCTCCGGGGCGTACCGCCCGGCCAGCACCTCGGCGAGCAGCACCCGGTTGTACGCGGGGTGCGGCTCCTCGCCGATCAGCGTCACCGCGACCGGCTCGGCGCCCGGCGCCGGCGGCGCGGCGGCGAGCTGCTGTGCCAGCCGGGTGCCCGCCATACCGCCGCCGACGATCACCACACGGTGGTGGTGGCGCTCCGGCTCCCTGTTCGACCTCATAGCAGGAAGCGTGCGGGTTGCCTGTTACCCGGCAGCATCACCATCGTTTCCCGTAGGCAACGCTGCCCTCAGCGCGCCCCGTGGGTGACTGTGAGCCGCCCCGTCAGCCCAGCCGGACCGGCAGCTCCAGCGGGCTGTTGCCGACGAAGCTGGGGTGCGGCACCAGCTCCTCGTCCGGCACCGCCACCGCCAGTTGGGGGAAGCGGGTGAACAGCGCCTCCAGTGCGATGGTGGCCTCCATCCGGGCCAGCGGGGCGCCCAGGCAGTAGTGGGCGCCGTGACCGAAGGAGACATGGCGGCCGGCGGCGGCCCGGGTGATGTCGAAGCGGTCCGCGTCCGCGCCGTGGGCCCGCGGATCGCGTCCGGCGGAGGTGTACGAGACGAGCACGGGCGCGCCGCGGGGGATGACGGTGTCGCCGACCGCCAGGTCGCGGGTGGGGTAGCGGAACGGGAAGTAGCTGACGGGGGCGTCCCAGCGCAGGGTCTCCTCGACCACATCGCCCCAGGTCGGACCGTCCCGATCGGTTTCCGAACCGGCTCCTGCCGCGGTTGTCCGGCGGACCAGCTCCAGCTGGTCGCGGTGGTTGCACAGCGCCCGTACCGCGTTGGTGATCAGGCTGAGCGTGGTCTCGTGGCCGGCGACGATCATCAGCAGCAGGGTGCCGATCAGCTCGCTCTCGCTCAGCCGGTCGCCGTTCTCCTCGCGCGCCGCGATCAGCGCGCTGGTCAGATCGTCGCCCGGGGACGCCAGCCGGGCCGCGGCCACCTGGCCCAGAAGGGCCACCATCTCGCGGTTGGCGGCCACCGCCCGCTCCGGACCGGTCCGGGTGGAGACGATCTCGTTGGACACCTCGTGCAGCCGGTCCTGGTACTCGGCGTCGACCCCCAGCATCCGGCAGATCACCCCCATGGGCAGCGGCAGCGCCAGATGGCGGCGCAGATCGGCCACCCCGTCCGGGGCCTCGGCGGCCGCCCGCTCCAGCCCGTCCAGCAGCGATCCGGTCAGCTCCGCCACCGCGGGGCGCATCGCCTCCACCCGGCGCGGGGTGAACGCCCGGGTCACCAGGGAGCGCAGCCGCCGGTGGTCCGCGCCGTCGGCGGTGGTCATGCCCCGCACGGTGGCGAAGGTGGCCAGTGGCCAGCCCGGCGGGATCTCACCGCTCTCGAGGGCGGCGAAGTGGCACGCGTTCTTGGCCACGTCGGGGTGGGTGAGGAACTCCTTCAGCTCCTCGTGCCGGGTGATGGCGTACGCGGACACCTCACCGGGCAGCAGGATCGGGACCGCGGCCCCGCGGGCGCGCAGCCGGTCGTTGACCGCGTGCTGGGCGGCCCCGGCGGGGTCCAGACGGTGCGGCGGTACGGCGTGCGGCACGGGGCATCGGCCGTCGGTCATCTGGCTGCCTCCTACGGCTGCGAGGGCGTCACGGACGGTTCTCGGGGGTGTTCCGGGCCGGGGCGTCGGCGGCCAGCTGAGGCGCGGAGAACCGCACCGGCAGCGCGGCCAGCCCCTTGGACCAGGGCGAGGTGATCCACGGCAGCTGCTCCTCCGGCACCGCGATCTCCATATCGGGCAGCCGGTGGCGGAGGGTGTCCACGGCGGTGCGGGTGATCAGCCGGGCCGGATCCCGCGCCGGGCAGGTGTGCGGACCCGCGCCGAAGGCCAGGTGCGAGCGGTTGCCGACGACCGGGCGGCCGTCCTCGGGCAGCACCTCCGGATCGGCGTTGGCCCCCGCAAGACCCAGGATGAGCATGTCCCCGGCCCGGATGTCCTGGCCGCCGAAGCGCAGATCGCGGGTGGCGTAGCGGCCGGGGAAGTTGGCGGTCGGCGGATAGCGCCACAGCACCAGGTCGAGCGCGTCGTCCACGGTCATCTGGCCATGGGCGAGCGAGGAGCGGAACGCCGGATCGGTGAGCAGGATCCGGGTGGTGTCGGCGATCCAGTTCACGGTGGTCTGATTCCCCGCGACAATGATCACGACCAGGTTGTGCAGCACCTCCTCGTCGCCGAGGCCGATGGGGTGCTCCAGCAGCCAGGAGGTCAGATCCGCGCCCGGCCGCCGCTTCTTCTCCGCGATCAGCTCCAGCAGGATGCGGCCCATGGTCCGGTTGGCGCTGGTGGCGGCCACGGTCGGGGCGTTGGCGATGGCCCTGATCGCCTCGACGAGACGCGGTCCGTTCTCCTCGTCGAGACCCAGCAGCTCCGTGACCACCTGGAGCGGCAGGATCCGGGCGTACTCCGCCACCAGATCGGCTTCGTACCGGCCGGCGAACCCGGCCACCAGCCGCTCCGCCGTCGCCCGCACCGTACGGATCAGCTCATGGCCGTTGACCCGGCCCAGCGCGTCGACCACCGCCGAGCGCATCCGGCGGTGCTGCTGACCGTCGGCGAACAGCAGCGCCGGACG
Source organism: Streptomyces sp. NA02950 (assembly GCF_013364155.1). Taxonomy (NCBI): domain Bacteria; kingdom Bacillati; phylum Actinomycetota; class Actinomycetes; order Kitasatosporales; family Streptomycetaceae; genus Streptomyces; species Streptomyces sp. NA02950. The sequence goes on from NZ_CP054916.1 coordinate 6,378,648, forward strand.
CCAGCCGACCAGCGGCATCAGCGGTGAGTTGGTCGGCACCCGGCCGTCGCGCAGCGGGGTCCAGCGGCGCGGATCGTGCGAGAAGTACTGCTCGTCGCGGGTGAGATGGAGCAGTTCGCGGTGGCCGATGACCAGCCACGCCTCGATGCCCGGGGAGATGTCCACCGGGACCACCGCGCCGTGTTCGCGCCGCATCCGCTCGTACAGCTCGGTCCTCCGCCCTTCCAGCGCCGCCCCGTACAGCGGCACCCGGCGGGACACGGCCGTCATGGCGCCTCCGCGACGGTCTCGATGAGATGGGACACCAGCGAGATCAGCGCCTGCACCGACGACTTGTGCTCCCGGGCGTCACAGATCACCAGCGGGGTGTGCGGCAGCAGATCGAGTGCGGACCGCAGATCCTCCTCGCTGTGCAGCACACTGTCCGGGAAGGCGTTGACCGCCACCGAGAACGGCACATCCAGGTCCTCCAGATGGCCTATGGCGTCGAAGGACGCCTCCAGATCGCGGGTGTCCACCAGCGCGAGCGCGCCCAGGGCGCCGCGCGCCAGGTCCTTCCACGCGGGGAGAAAGCGCTGCTGACCCGGCGTGCCGAACAGATAGAGCACCAACTCGCCGCCCAATGTGATGCGTCCGAAGTCCAGCGCCACGGTGGTCGTGGTCTTCGACGGCCGGACGAGGGTGTCGAGCCGTGCCCCCGCCCGGCTCATGGTCGCCTCGGTGGAGAGCGGCGTGATCTCCGACACCGTGCCGATCAGCGTGGTCTTGCCGACCCCCATCGGCCCGACGATTAGGATCTTGGCCGCGCCGGACACACTGGGCTGCACATACATGACGGCGGTGGCGTCCATGTCGTCCGCCATGCCCGCCATGTCGTCCATCCCGCCCGCACCGTCGGCCCCGGCCGCGTCTCCCGCGCCGCGCGTCCCGCCGGTATCGCCCATATCGCCCGGCTCCGTTGTGTCGTCCGTATCGGCCATCGAGATCTCAGAGCTTGCTCTCAAGCCCATTGAGCACCTTCCTCAGCAAGTCCATATCGGCACGCTCGGCCGCCCTGATCGGCGGGCGCGCCACGATGTGCCCCCAGTCGATGAGATCGGCGAGCAGCACCTGCACCACGGCCGGTGGCTGACCGAGGTGTGCGGCAACCTCCGCCACCGACAGCAACCCCCGGCAGAAATGGGCGATCCGCCGGTATTCGGGCTGAAGTGTCGGAGGCAGCGTGCTCCCGGAGACCATGACGAGCGTTTCCAGCGGCAGAGCATCCCGTGAGGAACCCGCGCGCCCCCCTGTGATCACATAGGGGCGCACCGCGGCCGTGGTCCGTTCCTCCCCGGGACCGGTCATGACGCCGGGCTGATCGGCTCCCGCGGCTGACTGCTCAGGTGGGCGCCGATCTTCGCCACCAGCAACTGCATCTGCTGGGCCACCAGGCCGACATCCGCCTCGGTGTCGGTGGCCACCCCCAGGGAGGCGCCCTGACCGGCCGAGGTGAACAGGACGAACCCGCTGTCCGACTCGATCATCAGCTGTCGCACCCCAGCCTCCTCGCCGAACAGCAGCGCCACCGTGGACTGGCTGGTCACCGTCAGCGCGGCACAGGCGGCGGCCAGCGACTCGGCCTCGGCGACGCCCAGTTGGGCCACCTCGCCCGTCAGCCCCTCGGCGGAGCCGTGCCCCATGCGCAGACCGTCCTCCGAGACGACGACGGCATGCCGCACCCCGGGGATCTGGGTCAGGGGACGCAGCATCCATCCAACGTCGGGCAGCCTGGATATGGTTCCGGCCACTACCGGCCTCCTTCTCGATCCTCTTGGTCTTCTCGGTCCGGGCTCCGGTCGTGGTCGGCCACCCGGGCCCGGTCCCGTTCCCCGCCTCCGTTCTCGGATCTGCCTCCGCCCCCGGATCCGGCTCCGGATGCGGAGCCGGTCCACAGGGACCGCGCCACCTCGTCCCGGCCGCGGCGGGTGCCCGCGACCACACTGGCGACGGAGGCGCGGGCGGCCTCGGGCGTCCACTTGTCGCCGTCGGTCGCGATGGTGGCGCCGGTGGCCGGGGGCGGGACCGCGGCCGGTGGGGCGGCGGCCGGTGCGGCGGCCCGCGGCGGTGGCGTACGGCGGCGGTTGCGGCGCTGGGGCAGCCCGGTGGCGGCCGGGCCCCCTGGCCGTGCCGTGTCCGTCCCCGGGGCCGGGTCCAGGTCCGTGTCCAGGTCCGGGTCCGGCGTGTCCGGCTCCGTGGGACCCGTCGCCCCGTTGTCCACGGCGAGCGGATCGACGGCCATGGCGGCGGGCTCCACGACGACCGTCTCCGCGCCCGACACCGGTACGCCGACCGTGAACTCCGTCAGCAGCCGGTGCGGAACGAAGACCACCACCCGGGCCCCGCCGTACGCCGACGCCGTGGACAGCTCGACCCCGAAGCCCAGCTCCCGCGACCAGCGGCCGACACAGGCGAGCCCCAGCCGCGGCACCGCGCCCAACTGCGCCAGATCCAGCCCTTCGCGCAACTGCCCGAGGGCCTGCTCCAGGACATCGGGCGGCATCCCGAGCCCCGCGTCGTCGATCTCGATGACGGCGCCGGCGGCCACCTCCCGGATGGAGACGGCCACCTGGGTGCGGGAGGGGGAGAAGACGGTGGCGTTCTCCAGGAGTTCGGCGACCGTGTGCATCAGGCCCTCGACAGCGGGCGCCACCACGTGGAGGGTCTGCCCGCCGTGCACCTCCACCCGGCCGAACTCCAGGATCCGCGACTGCGCACCGCGTACACAGTCGAAGAGCGTCACCGGCCGGGTCTCGCGCCGCGCGGGCCAGATCCCGCACATCACCAGCAGGGTCTGCGCCTTGCGGGTCATCTGGGCGGCGGCGTGGTCGGCCTTCATCACCTCGGCCATCAGCCGGGCGTCACTGACGTACTGCCCCAGGCCGTCCAGCACCTGCTGCTGCACCATCGACATGGCGTGCATGTTCCGGGCCACCGACTCGAACGACGCCTGCACCGAGTCCCGCAGGATCCGTTCCCGGCGCGCCGCCTCGTCCAGGTCCGCCCGTACGGCGGCCAGCCGCGTCACTTCTTCGCCGCGTTCGGCCGCCAGGGCTCGTTGCTCTTCCGCGGTGGCGCGTTCTCGTTCGGAGACGGCTTGTTCCCGTTCGGTCTCGGCCCGTGCCTCGCCGACGGCTCTGCGCAATCGGGACACCCACATCAGGCACAGCGACAACACCAGCGCCAGCAGTGCGGACGCGGCCACGGCGACGGCCTCCGCCCCCGACAGCACCCTATGACACCTCCATCCGGGACACGGCCAAGAACGGGCAGATACTACTGACCAACTGATCAGAAGAATCCCGTAGTTGCCAAACTCTCACCGTTACGGACGGAGCGGGCAAGGCCCGTTGACGCCGCGAGGTTACCCGGAACCGGCCCGCGGCAGACACAACAGCAGGCGAGCGCCGCCCGTCGGGCTGGTGTGGACGGTGAGCGTCCCACCGTGGGCGTGAGCGATGTCATTCGCGATAGCGAGCCCCAGGCCGGTGCCGCCGTCCTGACGGGCACGGGCGTGGTCCAGCCGGGTGAAGCGCTCGAAGACCCGCTCGCGGTCGGCTTCGGGAATGCCGGGTCCGTCGTCGTCCACGGCCAGTTCGACCGAATGGCCGTGGACGTGGACGGTGAGGGAGACGCTGGCGTGGGCGTGCCGACGGGCATTGTCGGTGAGGTTGGTCAGCAGCCGGGAGAGCTGGACGCGGCTGCCGTGCACAACGGCGGTGGCGTCGGCGGTGTTGCCGGTGACCGTGACCGTGTCGGGGTGGCGCCGTGCCTCCTCGGCCGTCAGCGCCGCGAGGTCCACCGGTGAACGGGGCGGCGCCTCCTGCGCGTCCAGCCGGGCGAGCAGCAGCAGATCGGAGGCGACCGCCTGGAGCCGCTCGGTGTCCCGGAGCGCCTTGTGCACGGCGGACGGCCAGTCGGTGCGGTGTGGACGGGCCATGGCGAGTTCGAGCTGTGCGCGTACGGCCGCGATGGGGCTGCGCAGCTCGTGCGAGGCGTCCGCGACGAACTGCCGCTGCCGGGTCATGGCCTGGTGCAGCCGGTCCAGGGTGGCGTTCATGGTCCGTGCGAGCCGGGAGATCTCATCCCGCGCCCCGGGGACCGGGACCCGGCGGTGCAGATCGCGTTCGGTGATCTCCGTGACCTCCCGCTGGATGGCGGCCACCGGGCGCAGCGCCCGTCCGACGAGCAGCCAGGTCAGACCGGCCACGAACAGCACCAGACCGGCGGCCGCGGGGGCGACCTCGCGCAGCAGCAGCCGTTTGGCGTTGTCGAGGGCGGTGGTCGACGGGTTCACCTTCACGCGGTAGGTCGAGCCGGTGGTGATGGATTCGGTAGCCCTCGGGGGCGGGCCGGTGATCTCGGCGCCGGGCGAGATCACCTTGCGCGGCAGCTCCTTGTAGACAGCCGTGGGGCTGACCTCCCGCCCCGCCTGGTCCTGGATGAAGACCTTGTCGGGCATGATGACCACCGGTTCGCCGGGGTGCAGCCCGGCCGCGCTGAGCTGGTCCCTGACGGAGACGGCGGTCTTCCGGGCGTCGGTCTTCGCGCTCTCGCGCAGGTTCTGCTGGAGGGTCAGTACGAGGGCGAGCACACACAGCCCGATGGCGAACGTGACGGTCCCGGCCGCCGCCACCACGGCCTTGGCGCGGACGCTCATCCCACCGGTGAGTCTCATACCGCGCCCACTCCCTCCGCCCCTCTGCCCCTCCGCCTCTTTTGCCGCCACGGGTGTGCACGCCCCTAGCCGCCGTCGCGGGCCAGCAGATACCCGGCGCCGCGGATGGTGCGGATCGCGGTCCTTCCGTACGGCACATCGATCTTCCGGCGCAGGCTTCTGATGTACACCTCGACGAGGTTGGCGCCTCCGTCGTAGGCGGTGTCCCACACCGTTTGCACGATCTCGGACTTGGAGATCACCTGTCCGGCGCGGCGGGCCAGACATTCCAGTACGGCGAACTCCTTGGCCGTGAGGGTGACGTTCTGGCCGCCGCGCGAGCAGGCCAGCGCGGCCGGTTCCAGCCGCAGGTCGCCCAGCTCCAGCAGTTCGGGCCGGTCCAGCCCGCCGCGCCGGACCAGGGCGCGGACGCGGGCGATCAGGACGACGTACGAGAACGGCTTGGTGAGGTAGTCGTCGGCCCCGACATCGAGCCCGTCGGCCTCGTCGTACTCACCGTCCTTGGCGGTCAGCATCAGGATCGGCGTCCAGACGCCCGCCTCGCGCAGCCGGGAGCAGACCTGGTAGCCGGACATCCCGGGAAGCATCACATCGAGCACGATCGCGGCGTACTCGGCGCCGGTGGGTGCGCCGGGGGAGGGGCGGTCGGCGAAGCCGTGGGCGTCGGCGGGGCCGCGGGTGTCGGCGCCCGCCGCGGCCAGGCCCATCGTCAGACCGCCCGGCCCGTCCCCGGCCTCCTCGACGGTGAAGCCCTCTTCCTCCAGCCCCTCCCGCAGGAGTTCCCGGAGCCGGGCGTCGTCTTCCACCACGAGTATGCGCACCGGCTCAGGATGGCACGCGCCCGCTGAATCCCCGCTGAAACGGACCGGGCGCCCTCGGCGCGCAGCAGCTGCCCTCGGCCCGGAGCAGGCCCTTCAGCGGGGACTCAGCTCTTTCAGCGAGGACTCAGCATCGATGCGACACCGTGAACGCGCCGTCGGACCGAGGTCCACCGGCCCGAACTCCACCGACAGGCAACGGAGTTCGGTCGCCCGACGAGAAGGAGACATGTGACGATGTCGACGACGACCCGCTCCGCGACCGCGAAGCGACGCACCATCCTGTTCACCGTGGCCGCGGGTGCCCTGGCCCTGGGAGCGGCGCCCGCCTCGGCTTCCTCCTCCGCCTCCGCCTCGGCCTCCGCGGAGAAGAACGGCGATCGCGTCCGGATCATCTGCGACGCCCCGCGCGCGAACGGCGAAGCGGAGGCCCGGGACACGATCACCATCCGCGGGGAGGAGTCCGCCCCCGCGCGGTTCGCGTGCGGTGAGCCGGCGCCCGGCAAGGTGACCAAGGTCCACAAGCTCCCCAAGGGGGCCAAGGTCATCGAGTGGAACAAGGCCACCGAGGCGCTCAGGTCCGGCAAGGCCACCAAGCCCGGCAAGGGCTGCGCCGCGCTCATCGTGCACAAGGGCGCCGGGCGGGGCGGGGACAAAAAGGCGATCCCCGCCCTGCCTGCCCTGCCGGGCAAGCACGGTGAGCGCGTGAAGCTCGGAGAGGTCGTGAAGCACGCGAAGTCCGTCAGGATCATCAAGGTGGGCAAGCCCGTGAAGCCGGGCAAAATGTGCATTGTGATCAAGGACGGACACCGGGTGGCCAAGCCGTCCGAGGTGGCCGCGGACTGACGGTCACCCGTACCCGATGGACCGGTCGGCAGCAGGGGGTCCCGGCCGCGGGCCCGGCGCGCACCGCGCGCCGGGCCCTGTCGGTATGCCCGGCATGGGCGATTGCTTGGGGGTGGAAGTCCCCTGGGGGAAGAGGTGGTGCTAACCCCGAGCCGGAGGCAACGGCGTCATCGTGAGGTGGGGTCGGGAGGAAGCCCGAGGCGAGACCTGGGCACTGAGGAACACGAACCGTGTATGAGGCGTGCTGGTCGGGTGAGCCCGCCGACGAGGGTGAAGCCCGTCACTGCCAAGAAGGCCAGTGCGTAAACGCGGCAGCGGTCCAGGGACAGTGATCGTTCTTATCCGGGGAGGTCTGTCCGGGTGTCGGTTGTGCTGAGGTGCCGCCGCGCCGACGGTCCGCACTGGAAGGTGCGGGCTGACCGGGCAGAAGTCAGCAGAGGTCGTAGTACCAGCCGGGGTGGCCGTGAGTGCGGCGGGCTGGGAAGGGCCGAACATCGAGTGGAACGGGTGATGTGATGTCTGCTCGTGCCGGGCACGATGACCGCAGCAAGTCCGCGTCAGTGGTGCCGTCCGGGGAGGGACCGGTGCATTCCGGCGATGTCCTGGCGGAGCGTAGTGTCCGGTCGGCGCGTCTCACGGAAGACGTTCACCGCGAACAGGAACCCGCCTTGTGGGAGTTGATGCTCTCGAAGGAGAACCTGCTCGCGGCGCTCAACCGCGTCGAAGCGAACCGGGGGGCTCCCGGGGTGGACGGGATGACCACGGCGGAGCTTCGTCCGTGGTTGCTGGTGCACTGGCCCGTTGTCCGGGCTGAGCTCGATGCGGGCACTTACCGGCCGGCGCCGGTCCGTCAGGTGATCATCCCGAAGCCTGGCGGCGGTGAGCGGATGCTGGGGGTGCCGCGGGTGCTGGACCGCTTGATCCAGCAGGCTATCGCGCAAGTGCTCGTGCCCGTTTTCGACCCGCAGTTTTCGGGGTCGTCCTTCGGGTTCCGTCCCGGCCGGTCCGCTCATCAGGCGGTCAGGGTCGCGAGGCGGGCGATCGAGGACGGCCACCGGTGGGTCGTGGACCTTGATCTGGACCGGTTCTTCGACCGGGTTCAGCACGATGTCCTGATGGCGCGGGTCGCGCGGAAAGTCAGTGACCGCAGGGTCTTGAAGTTGATCCGCAGGTACCTGGAAGCCGGGATCATGGTGGACGGCGTGAAGATGCCGAGTGCGGAGGGAACCCCGCAGGGGTCGCCGCTTTCGCCCGTCTTGTCGAACGTCATGCTCGACGACCTGGACCGGGAGCTGTTCAGGCGCGGTCACCGGTTCGTGCGTTACGCCGACGATGTGCGCGTCTTCGTGCGGAGCGAACGGGCCGCCCACAGGGTGCTTGCCTCGGTCACGGCCGTGGTCGAGCAGCGGTTGAAACTGAAGGTCAACCGGGAGAAGTCAAGAGTTGTCCGAGCGTCCGCCGCCATGCTGCTGGGGTTCGGCTTCTACTTCACCCGGAACGGGGTCAGGATCCGGATTGACCCGAAGGCGCTGGCGCGCTGGAAGGCGAAGATCCGGGAGCTGACCTCACGCCGGTGGAGCATCGCGATGGACGAACGGATCGCGAAGATCGACCGGTTCATGACCGGGTGGATGGGCTACTTCCGGATCTCGGATGCCTCCAGGGCGTTCCGGGACCTGGACGAGTGGTTCCGCCGCAGGATGCGGCAGATCCGCTGGAAGGAATGGAAGCGTCCCAGGACGCGCCAGGCCATGCTGCGAAAGCTCGGCATCAGCGAGCGGCTCTCCCGTGAATGGGGAGGCACCAGCAAGGGCTACTGGCGGGTCGCGGGGTCTCCCGTCCTTGCGCGGGCACTGCCCAATGCCTACTGGGACGATCTTGGTCTGCGCACGCTCAAGCCGACCTGGCAACGGTTGAGATCAGCTGGATGAACCGCCGGATGCGTGGCCCGCATGTCCGGTGGTGTGAGAGGAGGGACGGGCGACCCGTCCCTCCTACTCGATTGTGTGTACAGGAGGCGGCTGTCCGTCGCGGGGCCTCGCCATTCCCCCGACCCGGGCCGTTCTAGGCTCCTGATCATGCCTGACATACCCCTGACGACGCTGCTCCTGCTCTGTCTGGCCGCGGCGGCGGCCGGCTGGATCGACGCCGTCGTGGGGGGCGGGGGCCTGCTGATGCTCCCCGCCCTGCTGGTGGGACTCCCGCATCTCCAGCCGACGTTCATCCTCGGCACCAACAAGGCGGTCGCCATCTGCGGCACCACGGGCGCCGCCGTCACCTACACCCGCAAGGCGCCCCTGGATCTGCGGATCGCCTTCCGCATCGGCGTGGCCGCCGCCATCGGCTCGCTCGCGGGTGCGTATCTCGCTTCCGGTATCGACAGCGGTGTTCTCCGCCCGCTCATCATGGCCGTCCTGCTGGCGGTCCTCGCGTTTGTCCTCCTGCGCCCCACCTTCGGTGCCGCCCCCGCGCTGACCGGCCCCGTCTCCCGCCACCGCGTCCTCACCGCCGTACTCGGCGTGGGCCTGGGCATCGGCTTCTACGACGGCCTCATCGGCCCCGGCACCGGCACCTTCCTGGTCCTCGCCCTGGCCGCCACCCTCGGCACCGACCTGGTCACCTCGTCCGCCACCGCCAAGGTGGTCAACGTCTGCACCAACGTGGGCGCCCTCCTCACCTTCGGCCTCCAAGGCACCGTCCTCTGGCGCCTGGCCGCCGTCCTGGCCTGTTTCAACCTCACGGGCGGCATGGTGGGCGCGCGGATGGCGCTGAAGCGGGGGAGCGGGTTCGTGCGCGGGGTGCTGGTGGTGGTCGTGGTCTCCCTGGTGTGCAAGTTGGGGTACGACCAATGGGGTTCCTGACGGCGCGGGAGCGGCTCGCCGGGGGGAAACGACCGTCTGAGCCGCACGCGACCGCCAACAGCTCAGTTTTTCCTCCAAAGCAGGGCCATCCAGGGTTCATCCCTCAACAACCCGACAACACTGACAGTGGGGCATGTGTCGGATGGATCGGGGGACGGGGATGCGAGCGGAATTCCGGCGGTCGTCGGCCAGAGGGGCGACACCGCCGACACTCGGGCTCTACGACATCGCCTGCCTGGCGGGCGGGCCGCAACGCGTTGTCGAAACCGCCCTGATAGCGCTCAGCGAGCGGGGCGTCGTGGTGGTCAGGCGCGCGCGGGTGCGAGCCGTCGGTGGTACGGACGGCGACCGTCCGGTCGAGCCGATCGAGCCGATCGAGCGTGCGCTGCTCGGGCTGTGTCCCCGGATCGTGCGCGCCGACGTCGTCTTCGGCGAACTGATGGGTGGCCGGGCGGTGGCGGAGATCGAGCGGCGGCTGGTGTCGTACGGCCTGCTCACCTCGCATCGCCGCCGCCCCACCCGGGTGGGCAGACGGCATCTGGAAGCGGTCCGGGAGGGCGGGGAGTTCCCCGCGTATGTCTTCGACGGCCCCGCCGCCGTCCCGGACCGGGTGCTGCGCCGTGCGGTGTGGGAGGCGGCGCCGGAGCCGTCCGATCCGGGGTGGCGGGTGATGTGGACGGGCGTGGCCCTCGCCCCGGACGACGATACGGATTCCGGTGGGCACCCCGGATGCGGTTCCGATGGTGGCCACGGCTGTGGTGGTGGCGGTCACGGCTGCGGTGGCGGGGGCGGCGGTGGCGGCGACTGAGCGGCCTCGCCGAAGTCCGGTGTGGTTCGGGTGCGCCCCGAAGGAGCGCCGGGCTGTGTCGAGGTGCGGCTCCGCCGCGTGGGCGCGGCCGGCCGCGACGCCGCCGCGGACGAATGACCGCCGCACCTCGCGGCACTTCCCGCGGAGCGCTGGGGCCGTCCCGAGGCTCCACCGACGGCCGTGGCGCCGGGCCGGAACACCCCGGACGGCCCCCCAGCCGCAACGGAGTTGCCCGTGGCTTGCGTCAGGAGCCGCGGCCGCCGAACTCGCGTACGGCCGCGGCCGGTTGGGAACCCCTCACCGTGGCGAGCACTCCCGAGGTGCGCACACGCGGATTTGAGTAGGGGTACTCAGGCGCCCGGCCCCCGCGCGGACGCACCATCGGGCGGTGGAGACCGCCGGGAAACGATGGATACGCATCCCCCTCTACACCGGGCTGGTGTGGCTGCTGGGGGCGCTGCTGGTGCCCGTGGGCCACCGGCTCGCCCTCGTGGCGTGGTGGGGGCGGGGTACGGCCGGGGTGCTGGTGGCATCGGCCGTCGTCGCGTCGGCCATGGTGGCGGCGCTCGCGTACGGCGTGGTCCCCGTCCGCCGTACGGTGCCGATGTGCCGTACGGCCGCGGGGCGGCTCGGATGGGCCCTGGTGGTGTTCTGCGGCGGCACGGTCGGACTCGCGGCGGGGGTCGGTGCCGAGCGCGCGGGGGCGCTGGACGTGGGCGGCCCGCTGTCCCGCGCGGCGCTGTGCGGGGTGCCGTACGCGTTGGTGGCTGCGTTGTTCATCGCGGGCGTAGTGGTCCGTGTCATTTCCGGGGTGGCCGTGCTCGGTGTGGTGGCGTACGGCACCGCCGTGACCCACAAGGCGCGCCAGGCGGAGGAGGTCCACGCGCTGATGACTCGCACCTCCCTGGCGCGGCAGGAGCTGATACTGCCGGATCCGCCCGCCGGGTACCGGATGGACGAGGGCGAAGGCGATCTGGCGAACGAGGACTTCTGGGTCCGGTACGTGTACACCGGGGCGGGGCGCGAACGGCCCGACGTGGTGTTCGCCGTCAGCCGCGGTTCCGCCGGGGGGAACGGGCGGGACGCGCGGAACGCACGGGGCGAGTGGCGCGACGGGCGGATCACCGAGTCGGCCGGGACGCGGGGCGACGGAAGCCGTGCGGTCGTCCTGACCTGCCATCGCGGCGGGCTCCGGCTCACCGTCACAGCCCACGGCGCACCCAGGAGACGGGGCGTACCGGACCCACTGGACGCGGTGGACCGGGACGAGCTGCGGCGGATGCTGCGGAAGTCCCGTACGGCCTCCGACGGCCAGGTGCTGCGCGCACTGCGCCGCCCGGTCGCCTGAGCCGCGCGCGGCCGTCGGCGGCCGTCGGCGGCCGTCGGCGGGCGTCGGCGGACGTCAGGCGGTGGCCCTGTTCTCGGCGGGCGTGGGACAGCCGACCGTCGCGGTCACGGCCGTCAGCAGCACCACCGAGTCCTCCAGCGCACGCAGCCCGTGTCGCTCGTGCGGAATGCGGTGCACCTGCCCCGCGATGAGATCCGTGCTCTCGCCGCCGGTGCCGGTCAGCCGGACGTGCCCGTGCAGCACGTGCAGACTCGCCGCCGGGGGCGCGTTGTGCTCGTCGAGCTCACAGCCGGAGACCATCGCGATCACACTCTGCCGCAGCGGCCCGTCGTGCAGGAACAGATGTGCGCTGCGCCCGTGCGGATCGGACTTCGCCTGGTCCAGATGGTGGCGCGCGAGCGCGGTGAGGTCATCCATGAGTGCCCCTCGATCGGCCTGGTCTGATCGTCGGCGGGTTCCCTCAATGGTCACCGGCTAGCGTGGTGTGCGCCAGTTCACCGGCATGTCCCGGGGAAGCCCGTGGGGCCCAGGAGAGAGGTTCAGCAGCCGTGGCCGACTATCTGACCGTCCTGACCACCACCGACACCCCCGAGAAGGCAGAGGCGCTGGCGCGCGGGGCCGTGGAGGCGCGGCTGGCGGCCTGCGCGCAGATCAGCCAGCCGGTCACGTCGGTGTACCGCTGGGAGGGGGCCATCGAGACCGCGGCCGAGTGGCAGGTCCTGTTCAAGACGACCGCGGTCCGGTACGAGGAGCTGGAGGCGCACCTCCGGGAGGCGCACGACTACGACACCCCCGAGGTCATCGCCACGCCGATCACCCATGGCAGCGAGGACTACCTGGCCTGGGTGGTCACCGAGACGACGATCGGCTGAGCGCGGAACCCAGGGCACCGGGCCCGCAGCGCCGATCGCCCCGAGCGCCGATCGCCCCTGATCAGCGGGGGTCGCCGTCCCCGGCGAGCGCCTCCTCGATGCCCCGCTCCCGCGGCCCCAGGAAGTCCGGATCGGGCCGGAAGGCCGCGTCGACGGCCGCCTTGTTCGCCGCCACGACCTCCCGCAGCGCGCCGTAGCTCCAGGTCACGTCGTGCGGCTCGGCCACCGCCACCCCGTACGCGTCGATCCCCGCGGCATCGCACAGCGCCAGCGCCCGCCGGATATGGAACCCCTGGCTCACCAGCACCGCCCGGTGCACCCCGAAGATCCGCCGGGCGCGGCTGCACGAGTCCCAGGTGTCGAAGCCCGCGTAGTCGCGCACGATCCGCCGCTCGGGAACACCGCGTTTCACGAGGTAGGCGCGCATCGCGTCCGGCTCGTCGTAGTCGTGTCGGCTGTTGTCCCCGGTCACCAGCAGGGCGCGGACCTTGCCGTCCCGGTAGAGCCGTACCGCGGTGTCCAGCCGGTGCGCCAGGTACGGGGACGGCGAACCGTTCCACAGCCCCGCCCCGAAGACCACCCCGACCGGGGCCGCGGGCACGTCCGCCACGGTACGGATCCGGTCCTCGGTGGTCAGCCGCAGCCAGGTCGCGGGGAGCAGCGCCAGCACGCACAGCAGTACGCCGATCTGGAACAGGCGCCGCTGCTCCCGCCGGGTACGCCGCCGGAACAACCGCCGCAGCCGCCGCCGCAGCCCGTACCACGGCGCCGTGGCGATCCACCGCATCCGCTGGAACCGCTCCCCCGCGCTCCGCATCCGTCCCCCGGCCCTGTTTCGCCCCTCACCGACCACCGTCGGTGAAGGTGACGCCGACCAGCGGCTTCCGGTTGCGTGGCATGGCCTCGTACGAGCGGTCGGGCCGATTCCGCATAGCCTGGAGGTGTTCCGTACGACCGAGAAACAGGTGTGATCAAGCCGTGCCCCCGATCCCCACAGCAGAGCTCCACCTCCACATCGAGGGCACCCTGGAGCCCGAGCTCGCCTTCGCGCTCGCGGAGCGCAACGGTGTGGTGCTGCCCTACGACACCCAGGACGAGCTGCGGGCCGCGTACTCCTTCACCGACCTCCAGGACTTCCTGGACCTGTACTACGCGCTGATGGCCGTGCTGCGCACCGAGGACGACTTCGCCGACCTGGCCGTCGCCTATCTGGCCCGCGCCCGGGAGCAGGGCGTGCGGCACGTGGAGATCTTCTTCGACCCGCAGGCGCACACCGAGCGCGGTGTCCCCATCGGCACGGTCGTCGGGGGCCTCTCGCGGGCCCTGGACACCGCCCAGGAGACCTACGGCATCACCACCCGCCTCATCATGTGCTTCCTGCGTGACAAGAGCGCGGAGTCCGCCCTGGAGACCTTCGAGTCGGCCCGGCCTTACCTGGACCGGATCACCGCCGTCGGCCTGGACTCGGCCGAGGCCGGCAATCCGCCGTCGACGTTCCGGGAGGTGTACGCGCGGGCCCGGGAGGCCGGGCTGAAGTGTGTCGCGCACGCGGGGGAGGAGGGGCCGCCCGCGTACGTGTGGGAGGCGCTGGACATCCTCGGCGTGGACCGGGTCGACCACGGAGTGCGCTGCCTGGAGGACGAGCGCCTGGTCGCGCGGCTGGTCGCGGACCAGGTGCCGCTGACCGTGTGCCCGCTGTCCAACGTCCGCCTCCGCGTCGTCGACCGCCTCGAGGACCACCCGCTGCCCGCGATGCTGGACGCCGGGCTGCTGGTGACGGTCAACTCCGACGACCCCGCCTACTTCGGCGGCTACGTGGGCGACAACTACACCGCCGTGCGGAACGCGCTCGGCCTCGACGACGCCACCCTGCGCACCCTGGCCCGCAACTCCTTCCGTGCCGCCTTCCTGGACGAGGAGACGCGGGCGGCGTACCTGAAGGAAGTCGAGGCATTCGGACAGAACGGCGCTTGACCTCACCTTTGGTTCAACTTCTACGTTCGAGACCAGTCGGGGGACCGGTCGTGCGACCGGTCCTACGGACGGACGAAGCGAGGACAGGGTGATGGAGTACTCCCACAGCGACGCCGAACTGGTCCGGCAGCCCATCGGCTACTGGAGCTGGGCCGCGTACAAGGCGGTCGTGACCTACATCCGCGCGGGGCTCGCGGAGTTCGACCTGAGCCAGCCCCAGTGGTGGGTGCTGAACCAGGTGATCGAGGGCGGCGAGGACGGCCGGCCCCGCGAAGAGGTGCGGGCCGTGCTCGAGGGCTACTTGGACGTGGGCGACGCCCTCGAGCCGGAGATCGACGCCCTCCTGGGACGCGGGCTGCTCACCTCCGACGACAGCGAACGGCTCCGACTGACCGACGAGGGAAGGGCGTTGCGCGAACGGGCGGCGGAGCGGCAGCTCCGGATGCGGGAGCGGATCCACGACGGGATCCCGGACGACGCGTACGTGGCCGCGCTCAAGGTCCTCCAGCGGATGATCCACAACACCGACGGCCAGGCCTGGCACCACTGAGCGGGGGTGCGCCCGAAGGGGGGGCGGGGCTGTGCCGATGTGCGGCCCCGCCACGTGGGCGCGGCGGGCCACGACGCGGCAGCGGACGAACGACCGCACCTCGCGGCACGTCCCGCGGAGCGCTTGGGCCCCGCCGTCAGGCGGTGCGGTGGGGGCGGAGGCGTCAGTCCTCCGCCAGTTCCACCCGTACCGCGCACACCTTGAACTCCGGCATCCGCGACACCGGGTCCAGCGCCGGATTGGTGACCGTATTGGCCCGCCCCGGCCCCGCCCAGTGGAACGGCATGAACACCGTGTCCGGCCGGATGTCCCGGCTGATCCGGGCCGGGGCCACGGTCCGGCCGCGACGGGAGACCACCGCGAGCGAGGCGCCCTCCGCCGCGCCCAGCCGGTCGGCGAGCAACGGGTGCAGCTGGACGAACGGGCCGGGCGCGGCCTCGTTCAGCTCTGCCACCCGCCGGGTCTGGGCCCCCGACTGGTACTGGGACAGCACCCGGCCCGTGGTGAGCAGTACGGGGTACTCCGCGTCCGGCTCCTCGGCCGCGGGCCGGTGGCTGACGGGGACGAAGCGGGCCCGGCCGTCGGCGGTGGCGAACCGGTCGAGGAAGAGACGCGGTGTGCCGGGGTGGAGCGTGCCGGGTCGGGGTGCGGACGCCCCTCCGGCGGCGGGCGTGTCCGGGTGAGACCCGGTCACGTCCGCCGCCTCCGGGCCCGGCGCATCCCTGTCAGCCGAGCCCGCCCCCTCCGAATCCGTACCGGCCGCCTCCGCCGTCTCCGGGCACGGCCAGAACACCCCGTCCTCCTCCGCGATCCGCCGGTACGTGATGCCCGAATAGTCCGCGGGTCCGCCGGCCGACGCGCGCCGCAGTTCGTCGAAGACCTCCTCCGGATCGGCCGGGAACCCCTTCTCCCAGCCGAGCCGCGCCGCGAGCCCGTTCAGCACCGCGAGATCCGTCCGCACTCCCGGCGGCGGGGAGACGGCCGCCCGGCGCAGGATGACCCGCCCCTCCAGATTGGTCGTCGTGCCCGTCTCCTCGGCCCACTGGGCCACCGGCAGGACGACGTCGGCGAGCGCGGCCGTCTCCGAGAGCACGACGTCCGCGACCGCCAGGAAGTCCAGCGAGCGCAGCCGGGACTCGATGTGGGCCGCGCGGGGTGCGGAGACCAGCGGGTTGGAGCCCATGAGCAGCAGCCCCCGCACGTCGCCGCCGAGCGCGTCCAGCAGTTCGTACGCGCTGCGCCCCGGCCCCGGGAGCGCGTCGGGGTCGACGCCCCAGACGCCCGCCACATGGGCGCGCGCCGCCGGGTCGTCCAGCTTGCGGTAGCCGGGGAGCTGGTCGGCCTTCTGGCCGTGTTCGCGGCCGCCCTGGCCGTTGCCCTGGCCGGTGAGACAGCCGTAGCCGGACAGCGGGCGGCCCGCGCGGCCGGTGGCCAGGCACAGATTGATCCAGGCGCCGACGGTGTCGGTGCCCTTGGACTGCTGCTCGGGGCCGCGCGCCGTGAGCACCATCGAGTTTTCCGCGTCGCAGAACATGCTGACCGCCCGGCGGAGTTCGGGCACCGGAACACCGGTGATCCGTTCGACCAGTTCCGGCCAATGGGCCATGGCGGCGGCCCGTGCCTCCTCCCAGCCCGCGGTCCGCCGGGCGATGAACTCCTCGTCCACCCGTCCCTCCGCCACCACCAGGTGCAGCAGCCCCAGGGCCAGCGCGAGATCGGTCCCGGGCCGCGGCGCGAGATGCAGATCGGCCTGCTCGGCGGTGCGGGTACGGCGCGGATCGATCACGATCAGCCGTCCGCCCGCCTCCCTCAGCTCGGTCAGATAGCGCAGCGCGGGCGGCATGGTCTCGGCCAGGTTCGAGCCGACGAGGATCACACACCCCGTACGGGAGACGTCCGCCAGCGGGAACGGCAGACCCCGGTCGAGGCCGAAGGCCCGCTGGTGGGCGGCGGCGGCCGAGGACATGCAGAACCGGCCGTTGTAGTCGATCTGCGAGGTGCCGAGCACCACCCGCGCGAACTTCCCCAGCGCGTACGCCTTCTCGTTCGTCAGCCCGCCACCGCCGAAGACCCCCACCGCGTCCGGGCCGTGCGCCCGGCCGGTGGCCGCCAAGCCCTCCGCGACCCGGTCGAGGGCCTCCTCCCAGGTGGCCGGTTCGAGCCCACCGGTGTCAGGGCGGCGGACCAGCGGCTCGGTCAGGCGCACCCGGGAGGAGAGCAGAGCGGGCGCCGTGCGCCCCTTGCCGCACAGCGCACCACGGTTGACCGGGAACGCGGTGCGTTCCACCACCTCGACACCGCTGTCCGTCTCGGCCCCGCTGTCCGTCCCGGTACGACCGTCCGCGGCCGTCGGCCGCAGCGTCATCCCGCACTGCAACGCGCAGTACGGACAGTGGGTGTCGACCGAAGCCGACGTGGACGAGGCGGGTGAGGCGGGCGCGTCCCCGGGAGCGTGCTGCATACCAGCGAGCGTGCTACGCCCGTGTTACGGGCCGCGTCCCCCCGCGTTACACCTCCGGGAATCGGACCTCAGCGCGCCCCGCGGCCGTCGGTGAAGTCGGCGCAACCACTCGTCACCGCGGTGCAACGGCGACGCAATACGCCACTGCCAGGCTCTTTCCATGACGGCGTCGCCCCACCCGGGTTCCCCCGGTCCCCTTGGTCAGCCAGTCCCCACCGGCCCCGCCGGTCCCCCCGACTCCACCAGCACGGCGCAGCTCATGACCCAGATCACCGCACAGCTCCACACCCAGCTCCGCCGCAGAGGGCGGCTCACCCGGCGGCACCCCGCCCCGCCCCCGCCGACCCTGGTCGCCGTCGCCCACGGCAGCCGGGACCCCGAGGCGCTGCGCACCGTGACCGCGCTCCTGGACCGGGTCCGGGCGCTCCGCCCCGGCCTGCCGGTACGTCTCGGCCACATCGAGCTCAACCAGCCGCTGCTGACCGACACCCTGGCCGAGCTGCGCGGGGAGGTCGTACTGGTGCCGCTGCTCCTCGGCCGCGGCTACCACATCAAACAGGACATCCCGGGCGCCGTCGCCGCCGCGCCCCACCTCTCCGCCCGGATCGCCGCACCGCTGGGCCCGCATCCGCTGCTCGCCGAGGCCCTGCACACCCGCCTGGCCGAGGCGGGCTACCCCGGCGTGTGCCCGGTCCCCGGTGGGCGCCCGGCCCCGTCGGCGGCGGGTGTCGTCCTGGCCGCCGCGGGCTCCAACGACCCCGACGCGGGCATCGACACCGCCCGTGCCGCCGCCCTGCTCAGCGCCCGGCTCGGCGGTGTCCCCGTGCTGCCCGGCCACGCCTCCGGCGCCGGGCCCGGCGTGTCCGACGCGCTCCGCACCCTGGCCGCCCTCGGCCGTGAGCCAGTGGCGGTCGCCTCCTACTTCACCGCGCCCGGCCGCTTCGCCACCCAGTGCGCGGCCGCGGCCCCCGGGGCCGCGGCGGCCCCGCTCGGCGCCCATCCGGCCGTCGCCCGGCTCGTACTCCACCGCTACGAACAAGCCCTCGCGAATGCTCCCTCGTCACACATGGCGGTTACCGTCGGTGTATGAGCAGCGCAGCAGGACCCGAGCCCGACCCCTCCGACGCGTCACACAGGCCCGAGACGTCCGCTGAGGCCGGCGCCCGCCGGATCCCCGGCTATGACGTGGCGGACCTCGAGCGGTGGGCGCCCGAGCCCGACAAGCGGCCGGGCCGGACCGCCTTCCAGCGCGACCGGGCCCGGGTGCTGCACTCCGCCGCCCTGCGCAGACTGGCCGGAAAGACCCAGGTCGTGCCCGCCGCCCCGGCCGCCGACCACGGCCCGGCCCGGCGCGCCCCGGCCTGGGACGCCACCCCGCGCACCCGGCTGACCCACTCCCTGGAGTGCGCCCAGGTGGGCCGGGAGCTGGGAGCCGCCCTCGGCTGTGATCCGGATCTGGTCGAGATGGCCTGTCTCGCCCATGACCTCGGCCACCCGCCCTTCGGGCACAACGGCGAGCAGGTGCTCAACGAGATCGCCGAGCCCTGCGGCGGCTTCGAGGGGAACGCGCAGTCGCTGCGGCTGCTCGCCCGTCTCGAACCCAAGCGGTTCGTCCCCGACGAGGAGACCGGCGCCCAGCGGAGCGTCGGTCTCAATCTCACCCGCGCCGCGCTCGACGCCGCCACCAAGTACCCGTGGCCGCGCGGTGGCCACCCCCGTGACCCCGGCTCCCCGAAGTTCGGGGTCTACGAGGACGACATCCCGGTCTTCCGCTGGTTCCGGCAGGGCGCCCCCGAGGGCCGTACGACCTTCGAGGGCCAGGTCATGGACTGGTCCGACGATGTGGCGTACTCGGTGCACGATGTCGAGGACGGGCTGCACGCCGGGCATCTCGACCCGGCCGGACTGCTCGCCGAGCCCGAGCGGCGCGAGGTGTTCGCCGTCGCCGCCGACCGGTACGCGCCGGGCGCCGATCCGCAGGAGCTGGCCGAGGCGCTGGACCGGCTGCTGGAGCAGGAGTGGTGGCCGCACGGCTACGACGGTTCGCCGGTCGCCCAGGCCCGGCTGAAGGACGCCACCAGCCAGCTCATCGGCCGGTTCTGCCTCGCCGCCGAGCGCGCCACCCGCGCCGCGTACGGCACCGGGCGGTTCACCCGCTACGCCGCCGAGCTGGTGGTGCCCCGTGCCACGCGTCTGGAGTGCGCGGTGCTCAAGGCGGTGGCCGACCGGTACGTCATCCAGCGCGCCGACCAGGAGCTGGTCCGCGCCGACCAGCGGGTGGTCATCGCCGAGCTGGGGGAGGCGCTGATCGCCCGCGCCCCGGTCGGACTCGACCCGCAGTTCCGCGCGCTGTTCGACGAGGCCGACGCGGCCGGGGACGACGCCGGGCGGCTGCGCGCGATCGTGGACCAGATCGCCGCCCTGACCGACGCCTCGGCCCGCGCCCTGCACGCCCGGCTCACCTAGGTCCTGTCCGGTGGATCTTATCGGGCCCGCGACGCCTGGCACCGCACCTCGCTGCGTTGTCGGACCGCCCGAGTACGCCCAGTACGAGGGCGATCCTCCGCCTTGCGATGCACGGCACCAGACGCCGCGGGCTGATCCTCAAAGATCCACCGGACAGGACCTAGTAGTGCTTTGTTAGCTGGTCTTGTCACGTTCGGTGTCTGGTAGTTCGCTGGTTGTATGAGGGCTGGGGAGCTTGCCGCGTGTCGGGTTCGGTTGGAGGAGTTCGCTTCCGAGTTGTTCGCGCCGTTGGTGCGGCGTGATCAGCGTGAGAAGGGCTCGCTGTATGTGCGGGGGCTGCTGTTGGACGGGCGGCGCAAGTCGATGCAGCCGATGGCCGAGCGGCTCGGGGCGGACCATCAGCAGTTGCAGCAGTTCATGACGTCCTCGACCTGGTCGGTCGGGGACGTGCGGGCCAGGCTGGCATGGCGGGCCGTGCGGGTGGTCCGTCCGCAGGTGTGGATGGTGGACGACACCGGCTTCCCCAAGGACGGCACCGCCTCGCCCGGGGTGGCCCGCCAGTATTCGGGCACTTTGGGCAAGGTCGGCAACTGCCAGATCGGCGTCAGCGTCCACGCCGCTTCCGATACCGCCTCGTGCCCACTGTCCTGGCGGCTGTTCCTGCCCACCGCATGGGACACCGCCGAGGCAGCCGCACGCCGCAGGGCCTGCCGGATCCCCGATGGCGAGCACCACCGCCCCAAGTGGGAACTCGCGCTGGAGATGCTCGACGAACTCGACGGCCATGGCCTGCGGCCCGCTGTGCTGGTCGCAGACACCGGTTACGGCGCGAACGCCGACTTCCGGCACGGTCTGGAAGACCGCGGGCTGGCCTATGTCCTTCAGGCCAAGGGCGAGATGACTGCTCATGCGGAAGACGCCGAACCCCACCAGCCCGCCTACGGTGGTCTCGGGCCCCGCCCGCTGCCCCGCTACCGCACCCGCCCACTGCCCCTGCGCGACCATGTGCTGGCCGCTGGACGCCACCACGGCCGGGCCCTGACCTGGCGCAAGGGCTCCAAGGCCGCGATGAGCTCGCACTTCGTTCTCCTGCACGTCCGCCTCGCGGGCCGACGGCCGAAGCCAGCCGCCGACGGGACGATCCCGCTCACCTGGCTGATCGCCCAGTGGCCCGAAGACGAGACGGAGCCGGTCAAGTACTGGATCTCGAACCTGCCCGCCGACATCCCCGCGAAAGATCTGGTCCGCCTCGCGAAGTCCCGGTGGCGGATCGAACACGACTACCGCGAGATGAAGACCGTCCTGGGGCTGGACCACTTCGAGGGCCGTTCCTTCAACGGCTGGCACCGGCACGTCACCCTCGTCACCGCCGCCCACCTGTTCCTGACCGAACAACGGAGTAGCCCAAAAGCCCCTGCCAGGGCCTGACCCTCTACCAGGCCCTGGACCTCCTCCAACGCCTCATCGCCACCTGGACCGGCACCTGTCCCACCTGCCGACAACCCACCCCATGGCAGCCCTACGACACCACGTAACAAAGCACTACTAGGCTCCGGCCGGTGCGCCGCGGATGAGAGCCCGACAAGGGGCGTACCGGCCCTTCCCGCCGCCCGCGCGGTGCGGGAGGCTCCTGTGTGGCCGCGATGTGGTCGCCTCGGGCAAGCTGACCCACCCGACGCAACAGGGCCGAGAAAGGACCTCCGACGACGGACCGGCGGGAGACTGACGGGAGAACGACACACAACGCACGGCAGAACGACACGAGTCGCGCGCAACACTCACGCGAGAACGACGCGAGACCCAGGCGCCAGGCCGACGCGACCGGGGTAAGGCAATGGCAGAGCCACTGCTCGGCAGCGAGGAGGAGACAAGTGGTCGACGCACACCAGACGTTCGTCATCGTCGGAGGGGGTCTGGCCGGGGCGAAAGCCGCGGAAACCCTTCGAGCGGAGGGTTTCACCGGCCGGGTGATCCTGATCAGTGACGAGCGCGACCACCCCTATGAGCGCCCGCCGCTGTCCAAGGGTTTCCTCACCGGCAGCCAGGAGCGCGACAGCGTCTTCGTCCATGAGCCCGCCTGGTACGCCCAGGCCGATATCGAACTCCATCTCGGCCAGCCCGCGGTGCGGCTGGACCGTGCCGCCAAGGCCGTGACCCTCGGTGACGGCACCCGGATCAACTACGACCGGCTGCTGCTGGCCACCGGCGCCGAGCCGCGCCGCCTCGACATCCCCGGCACCGATCTGGCCGGTGTCCACCATCTGCGCCGTCTCGCCCACGCCGAGCGGCTGAAGGGCGTCCTGGCCGCCCTCGGCCGTGACAACGGCCAGCTGGTCATCGCGGGCGCGGGCTGGATCGGCCTGGAGGTCGCCGCGGCCGCCCGCGGCTACGGCGCCGAGGTCACCATCGTCGAACCCGAGCCGACCCCGCTGCACCCGGTCCTCGGCCCCGAGCTGGGCGCGCTCTTCGCCGATCTCCACGCCGAGCACGGGGTCCGCTTCCACTTCGGTGCCCGGCTCACCGAGATCACCGGCCAGGACGGCATGGTGCTGGCGGCGCTGACCGACGACGGCGAGGAGCACCCCGCCCACAGCGTGCTGGCCGCCATCGGCGCCGCCCCGCGGATCGCGCTCGCCGAGGCCGCGGGCCTGGAAGTGGTGGACCGCGCGGCGGGCGGCGGTATCGCGGTCGACACCGCGCTGCGCACCAGCGACCCGGACATCTTCGCCGCGGGCGACGTCGCCTCCGCCCCGCTCGCCTTCCTCGAGGGCACCCCGGTCCGGGCCGCCCTGCCCGCCGGCGCCCGGCTGCGCGTGGAGCACTGGGCCAACGCGCTCAACGGCGGTCCGGCCGCCGCCCGCGCGATGCTCGGCCAGGACGTCGCGTACGACCGGGTGCCGTACTTCTTCTCCGACCAGTACGACGTCGGGCTCGAGTACTCCGGCTACGCCCCGCCCGGTTCGTACGACCAGGTCCTGATCCGCGGTGACGTCGGCAAGCGGCAGTTCATCGCGTTCTGGCTCAACGACGGCCGGCTGCTGGCGGGCATGAACGTCAATGTGTGGGATGTCACCGAGACCATCCAGGGTCTGATCCGCGGCGGTGCCCGGCCGGACCCGACGGCGCTGGCCGACCCGGCCGTCCCGCTGGCCTCGCTGATGCCTTGAGCCCGGCCCCGGCCCGTATCCCGGGTCCGGCACGGAGCGGAGAGCCGTGTCGGACCCCGGCCGTAGAATTCACGCGTGGCAGGCAGGATCAACGATGACGACGTGAGGGCGGTGCGGGACGCGGTCCCGATCGACGCCGTTGTGTCCGAGTACCTCCAGCTGCGGAGCGCGGGCGGCGGCAACCTCAAGGGCCTGTGCCCCTTCCACGACGAGAAGTCCCCGTCCTTCCAGGTCAGCCCCAGCAAGGGGCTCTATTACTGCTTCGGCTGCCAGGAAGGCGGCGACACGGTCGACTTCGTGATGAAGATCGACCACCTCTCCTTCGCGGAGACCATCGAGCGGCTGGCCTCCCAGGCGGGCATCACCCTGCGCTACGAGGAGGGGGGTTACACCCCCGGCCGTCAGCAGGGCGAGCGCACCCGCCTGGTGGAGGCCCACAAGGCGGCCGCGCAGTTCTACGTCGAGCAGCTGGACGGCCCCGAGGCGGAGATCGGCCGGAAGTTCCTCGCCGAGCGCGGTTTCGACCAGGCCGCCGCCCAGCACTTCGGCGTCGGCTACAGCCCGGCGGGCTGGGACCACCTGGTCCGCTTTCTGCGCGGCCGCGGCTTCACCGACCAGGAGCTGATCCTCTCCGGCCTCGCCCAGGAGAGCCGCCGCAATCCGATCGACCGCTTCCGCGGCCGTCTGATGTGGCCGATCCGCGACATCACCGGCGAGGTCGTCGGCTTCGGCGCACGCAAGCTGCGCGACGACGACAACGGCCCGAAGTACCTCAACACCCCCGAGACCCCGCTCTACAAGAAGTCCCATGTCCTGTACGGCATCGACCTCGCCAAGAAGGACATCGCCAAGACCAGCCGGGCGGTCGTCGTCGAGGGCTACACGGACGTGATGGCCTGTCATCTGGCCGGAGTGACCACCGCCATCGCCACCTGCGGCACCTCCTTCGGCGGCGATCACATCAAGATCCTGCGCCGGCTGCTGATGGACAATGCGAGCGCCGAGGTGGTCTTCACCTTCGACGGTGACGCGGCGGGCCAGAAGGCGGCCCTGCGCGCCTTCGAGGACGACCAGAAGTTCGCCGCCGAGACCTACATCGCGATCACCCCGGGCGGGATGGACCCCTGTGAGCTGCGGCTCGCGGAGGGCGACGACGCGGTCGAGGCGCTGGTCGAGAGCCGCACCCAGCTGTTCGAGTTCGCCATCCGGCAGATCATCGCGCGCCACAACCTGGACACGGCGGTGGGGCGCGCCGCCGCGCTGGAGGAGGCGGCGCCCATCGTCGCCGGGATCAAGAACCGCTCCATCCAGCACGAGTCGGCCGTCCATCTCGCGGGTCTGCTGGGCATCCTCGACACCCAGTTCGTCGTGCGGCGCGTCTCGCAGCTGGCCCGCTGGGCGCGGGAGCGCGGCCGTGGCGCGGGCGGCGACCAGCGCGGCCGGGGCGACCAGCGCGGCGGTCCCGGGGACGGCGGACCGCGGCAGCGCCACCGGGGCGGCCCGGAGGCCCAGGGCGCCCCGGCCCCCCCGCGGGGCCCGCGCCTCGACCTTCGCAGTCCCGCGCACCGGGCCGAGCGCGAGTTGCTCAAGTGCGCGCTCCAGCACCCGCAACTCGTCTCTCCCACCTTCGACGCTTTCGGCGCCGATGAATTTACGGCGCCGCCGTACGCGCGAGTCCGGGCGGCGATCGCCGAGGCGGGTGGGGCGGCGGCAGCTGACGCCGATTACCTCCTCCAGGTCCGTGACGCCGCGCCGGACGACACCGTTCGTGGCCTGATCCTTGAGCTGACGGTGGAACCCTTGGCGCTGCCCAAACGTCGACAGCGCGAGGTCGATCAGGCGTACGTCGGTCAGTGGCTCGCCGCCGTCAGACTCCAGGCCGTGGACCGAAGGATCGGTGAGGTCCACGCGGCGGTGCAGCGACTGGGGCTCCACGCAGATGCGGCCAGCCTTGCCGCGCTCCAGGAAGAGCTGAGGGCGTTGCAGGTCTATCGGGAAGGGCTCCGAGCCCGTGGGGCGGAAGCTCTGTAGGCGAGCCGCACGCCAGTGCGGCTTCGCACCCTCTTGGCGCCGGTGGAGCCCTCCGCCGGAGCGCGGCGGCGGCGCGCTGTAGGGCGCCGCATGCCGCTTCCGGCCAGCCCTTTCCGGCCGTCCCGGTGGCCTCCGGGGCCGTACCCGGGCCCTCCGGGAACGGTAGGTGTAGCCGCCGGGTAGTCGGACGGTCACGGGCCGCTGAGCAAAAAGTGCCCGCACGCCCCTCGTGGCGGGCCTGTCTCGTACTCCACACTGGGGGCGGTGCCTGAGTCCTCGGAGCGCGGCGGTGTCGGCCGGCCAGTGCCGGATTCCCCCCGCAGATCCACTCATGATGTACGGGACGGACGGCGGCGCGGCCGCCGCAGCCGTACCCGATCGTTCTGCCGCCTCAGCAGCGATCACCCTGGAGGTCGCCCCCGTGCAGACCCAGACCCTCACCGATGCGGCCCCGGACGCGCCACCGCATTCCCGGTCAGCCCTCTCGCCCGGCGCGGAACCGGCCGCGCCGCCGCTGTCCGCGGACTCCACGGGCGCGCCGGACGCCGGACCGGAGGGGGTACGGGACGTGACAGCGTCACCAGAAGGGGGTGAGCGGAGCGGACCCCACGACCCCTCCGAACCCTCCGAGCCACCGGAGCCGTCCGGCCAGGAGGAGTCACCGGAGCAGGCCGGTCGGCCCGACGAACCCGACCCGCCGACGCTGTCCGAGCCGCCGCTCTTCGCCGTACGGCCCGACACCAGCGGCCCGTCCTCCGACCTCTTCCGCCAGTACCTGCGCGAGATCGGCCGTATCCCACTGCTCTCCGCGGCCGAGGAGGTGGAGCTCGCCCGCCGGGTCGAGGCGGGCCTGTTCGCCGAGGAGAAGCTGGGCAACACCCCCGACCTGTGCACCCAACTCGCCCTGGATCTGGACCGGTTGGTGGTCCAGGGCCGGATGGCCAAGCGCCGTCTGATCGAGGCCAACCTCCGTCTTGTGGTCTCCGTCGCCAAGCGCTACATCGGCCGCGGGCTGACCATGCTCGACCTGGTCCAGGAGGGCAATCTCGGCCTGATCCGCGCGGTCGAGAAGTTCGACTACGCCCGCGGGTACAAGTTCTCGACGTACGCGACCTGGTGGATCCGCCAGGCCATGTCCCGCGCCCTGGCCGACCAGGCCCGGACCATCCGGGTCCCGGTGCATGTCGTCGAGCTGATCAACCGGGTGGTCCGGGTGCAGCGCCGGATGCTCCAGGAGCACGGCTACGAACCCACCCACGAGGAGGTCGCCGCGCAGCTCGACCTCACCCCGGAGCGCGTCGGCGAGGTGCTGCGGCTGGCCCAGGAGCCGGTCTCCCTGCACGCGCCGGTCGGTGAGGAGGACGACGTCGCCCTCGGTGACCTCATCGAGGACGGCGACGCCGCGTCCCCGGTGGAGTCCGCGGCCTTCCTGCTGCTCCGCGAGCATCTGGAGGCCGTGCTCTCCACCCTCGGCGAGCGCGAGCGCAAGGTCGTCCAGCTGCGCTACGGGCTGGTGGACGGCCGCCCGCGGACGCTGGAGGAGATCGGCCGGATCTTCGGCGTGACGCGGGAACGGATCCGCCAGATCGAGTCGAAGACGCTCAACAAACTGCGCGACCACGCCTTCGCCGACCAGCTCCGCGGCTATCTGGACTGAGCCCCGGGACGGGCGGCCCGGTCAGTGGCCCCCGGCCGCCGAATCGCCCTCGAAGGCACCCGGATGCGTCTGCTCGCGCACCGCCACGTACTGCTGGCGCACGGCCTGCCCCACGGCCAGTTCCTCGCCCGGTTCGAAGATCTGGCTGGCCGCCGCGGGCCACCGGGGCGGCTCGTGCGGCGACAGGGTGCCGTGCGCGGCGCCGAGCGCCCAGGCGGCCTGCCGGGCCGCGCCGATGGCGGCGTAGTCCGCCGGCTGGGGCACCACCACCTGCGCACCCAGCAGCGCGGGCGCGATGGCACGTACCGCCTGGAGATCGGCCGCCGGCCCGAGCAGGAAGACCCGCCGCACCTGGACCCCGCGGCCGCGCAGGACGTCCAGCGCGTCCGCGAGCCCGCACAGCATGCCCTCGAAGGCGGCGCGCGCCAGATGCTCGGGCTTCATCGACTCGCGCCGCAGCCCGGTGAGCGTTCCGGCGGTGTGCGGCAGGTGGGGGGTCCGCTCGCCCTCCAGATAGGGCAGCAGCACCAGCCCGTACGAACCGGGGGTGGACTTCAGCGCGAGGTCGGACAGCCCCTCCAGATCGGTGCCGAGCAGCTCGGCGGTGCCGCGCAGCACCCGTACGGCGTTGAGCGTGTGCACGACCGGCAGATGCATCCCGGTGGCGTCCGCGTACGAAAGGATCGTGCCGCTCGGGTCGGCCAGCGCCTCGTGGTGGATGGAGAACACGGAACCGGAGGCCCCCAGCGAGATCACCGCGTCCCCGACGCCGACGCCGAGCCCGAAGGCCGCGGCCATGGTCTCGCCGGTCCCGGCGGAGATCAGCAGCCCCTCGGGGGTGTGCCCGGCCGCGTCGGCGGGGCCGATCACTTCGGGCAGCCGCACCTGATGGCCGAGCGCCAGCTCGACCAGATCGGGGCGCCAGGAGCCGGTGGCGGCCGACCAGTAGCCGGTGCCGGACGCCGTGCCCCGGTCGGTCGTACGCCGGTGGGGCCGGCCGAGCAGCTGCCACACCAGCCAGTCGTGCGGCTGCAACAGCTCGGCGACGCGGTGCGCCGCGTCCGGCTCGGTGCGGGCCAGCCAGCGCAGCTTGGCGACCGCCTGGGTGGCGGTCGGCACCGCGCCGACGGCCTGGGCCCACGCGGTGCGGCCGCCGAGCGCCTCGACGACGTCGGCGGCCGCGGACTGCGCGCGCTTGTCGTTGCCCACCAGCGCCGGGCGCACCAGCATCCCGCTCGAGTCCAGCGCGAGCAGCCCGTGCTGCTGCGCCGAGACGCCGATGGCCTGCACCCCTTCCAGCAGCCCTCCCTCGGCGGCCTCGCCGAGGGAGAGCAGCCAGGACTGCGGGTCCACATCATGCGCGGAGCCGTCGCTTCCGCCGGCTGGATGCGGGGCGTACCCCTGTTTGAGTACGGCTCCCGTATCCGTGTCACAGACGACGATTCGTGTGCTGTCGGACGAACTGTCCAACCCGGCGACTATCCCCATGGACGAGATGATGCCACCGCGGGCAGCAGGCCCTGTCCGGTGGGCTACCGCTGGGAGGTGCCCCCTGCGCCAGACGCCGCGGGCCGCTCCTCAAGGACCCACCGGACAGCGCCTACGTGTTGCTGGTGCCCCAGTCGTCCTCTTCCTTGATCCGCTCCTCACGCTGCCCGCCGATCCGCTCGCGGAGCGGCCGCACCTTGCCGAGCGCCTTGACGGCGGCCTGGCGACCGCCGTGCGCGGCCGATTCGGCGGTGTTGCGGACGGCAGGATTGTGTGCGAACCGCTGCGCGCAGCTGCGCAGCTGCTCGTACCGCTCGCGGCCGGCCCGCGTCCCCAGTACGTAACCAACAGCCAGCCCGGTGATGAACGTCAGCCGGTAGCGCATCGACCTGCCCTTCTGGTTGCCCTTCGCGTCGGACCCCGGGGTCGTGCCGCTCGCCTACCCGCCCGTGCCGCAGATCACCCACAGATCATCAACAGATCATCCGGCGGCCGCCCGCGGGGATACCGATTGGCGGAGCACCCCCCTGCTTGCGCTAATGTATGTGTCGCAGCGAACGCACGCCCTCCGGGAGCTCCGGACGGGGCGCGGTCGAGGCACACGGAGCAATCCCCTGTAGCTCAATTGGCAGAGCAGCCGGCTGTTAACCGGCAGGTTACTGGTTCGAGTCCAGTCGGGGGAGCTCGGTCCCCTGTAGCTCAATTGGCAGAGCATTCGGCTGTTAACCGGAGGGTTACTGGTTCGAGTCCAGTCGGGGGAGCAGAGCGGGAGAGGACCCCTGAGGGGGTCCTTTTTCATGTCGGTGCGTCGAGGGGCCGGGCGGTCGTACTAACAGATCCAGCCATGATCGTGCCGCCGGAGCGTCCAACATCGGCCCACCGAAGCAGCAGATCGTATGAGCGGCTATGCTGCGGCAGACGGCGCGCACAACTGTGGACGACGCGCCGTTACGGGGCGGTAGCTCAGCCGGTTAGAGCAGCGGACTCATAATCCGTCGGCCGTGGGTTCGAGTCCCACCCGCCCCACCTAGAAAATCGATCTGATCTGCGCAAACGCGGTCGGAGAGCGGGGGTGCGTGCGGCGATTGCCTCAGATCGGTGAGGCAAACGCGCGCCTGTGTGGCCCGGTCAATCCTCAGGCCATTGTGACCTGGGGTGTTGGTCGATACCTGGCTGGGAGCCGTGGTTGATCCTCCCACGGCCCCGATGTCGCACGAGGCGATCCACCTCTCGCTCTACGACCCGCGCCGGCCCCGAGCGATCGACCGCGGTCTCGCTCAGTGGCTGCGTTCGGCCAGACCCATGGCGCCGCCCGAAGATCGCCCGTCGGCCCACAGGGCGGGGCGTCATGCGCGGCATGGTGTCCGTCAGTGCCCGCCCCGCCGAGGTCGAGGATCGCAAGGTTCCCGTCCACTGGGAGGGCGACCTCGTGATGGGCACATGGCGCAGGTTCGTATGCCCACGTTCACGAAACCAGCCTGAGCGTGTCCCCGTGTCGCGGCGGAGCAGCCACCTGTCATCGCGATTCCAAGCCATCAGGACGCAAGGAGACCGTGGCAGGCTCCTCGGTTCCCGGCACGGGCGTCGAGGGAGCCGCGGGCTTCGGGCTGCCAGGCAGGAAGAGCGCCACGCCGAGTGTGGTGGCGACCAGCACGGCCGCCCCGACAACCAGGCTGATCCGCATCCCGGTCATGAAGTGGGCAGAGTCGGCGATCAGTGCGCCGAGCAGGGCGACTCCGATCGCGCCGCCGAATTGCCGGGCGGCGCTGAGTACTCCGGAGGCGAGGCCGGCCCGTTCGTGCGGTACCGACTCCAGCATCGCCGACGTCAACGGGGGGATCGCGAGCCCGCCGCCGATGCCGAGCGGCACCAGCAGGGTCAGCAGCAAGGCAGTGGGGGTGTCCCGACGGACGAGGAGCAGGCCCAGGATGCCGACCGTCTGGATGACCTGGCCCAGGATCAGTGGGAGGCGCGGCCCGTACCGGTTGGTCAGCTTGCCGGCGAGGAGATTGACCAGGGTGGTGAAGGCCGTCATCGGAATGAACATCAGTCCCGCGGTGAGCGCCGAGGCGCCGCGGTGCTCTTGGAAGAAGATCGTGAAGACGAAGACCAGGCCGTAGTAGCCGAAGTTCAGGGCGAGACCCGCGCTGGTGCAGACGGCCACCGAGGGAATGCGGAACAACGTCAGCGGAACGGCGGGATCACTCTGCCGGGATTCGACCAGGAGGAACGCGCTTCCGGCGAGCACGGCGACCAAGAAGCCGCAGATCGTCGTCGGGCTCGTCCACCCGCCCGACCCTCCGGTGATGACGGCGAACACCAGGGCCGCCAGAGCGAGTACGGCGGTGACCTGGCCGACGGGGTCCATCGAGGAGTGTCCTCGTGGGGAGCGGGGTGCCCGGAGCATGCCGACGAGTGCGAAGAGGCCGACCGGCAGGTTCACGAAGAAGATCCACCGCCAGCCGAGTCCCGTGGTGAGCGCGCCGCCGACAACCGGGCCGGCCGCGACCGCCGCACCACCACCGGCGGTCCACAGTGCGATTCCGCGAGCGCGCTGGGCCGGGGAGTCGTACGCCTGGCGGACCAGGGCGAGTGAAGCAGGCATCATCACAGCGGCTCCGGCCCCTTGGACCGCCCGCGCAGCGATGAGCACAGTGAGGTTGGGGGCCAGCCCGCACAGCGCGGACATCAGGGTGAAGACGGACAGCCCGATCGTGAAGGCGCGGCTCGCGCCGACGCGGTCGGAGATGGCACCGGCCGACAGGAGCAGGGCTGCGAAGAGCAGGGTGTACGCGGTGACCACCCACTGCAGCGCGGAGACCTGGCCGCCCCACTGCTGACCGATGCTCGGCAGGGCGACGTTGACCACGGTGGTGTCCAGCGTGATGACGAAAAAGGCCAGACAGGCAACCAGCACCGTGGACCGGAGACCCGGCCGCGGCCGGTTGTCGCCGGTCTCGGGGCCGGACGGGGCACGACCCCGCACGTCGGCTGCGGGCTGCCCGCTCACAGCGCCCCTCCCACGTGCGCAGGCGGCGACACACGTCGGTGGAAGCCATCTGTCGCTTCGGCTTCTTCACCGAGGGGTGCCACCCCCTCGTCATACACGTCACCGTTGCGGTCCATGGATCTTCCTTCCAGGTCTTGCCGGTGCCCGGTGTGCTGCGAATCCCTCGCAGCCCGAACGACCGACTACTGAGTCACTTCCCACGCGTCTGCCGGACAGGGCGGTCGACGGGGCCGGCCGCAGGACCGGCGGTGTGCGGATGCGGAGTACGAACCGACCGGGAGTCACGCCCCGGGCTGCCACAGCTCGCGGCGACGGTCTCCCGGCAACGGCTCTTCCTGCTCCCGCCTCAGCGCTCTGGGGCCCACCGCCAGGACCTGACTGTCCGCTCCCCTCACTCCTTGTCGAAGTCGGTGCCCCGACTGACTGCCTCCCAGGCGGCCGCCTCTTCGCCGGCGGACTTCAGCTGGGCGGCGATGGCGTCGGCGGCGTCGTTACCGAGGGCCAGCCGCAGCGGGGTCTGCTCGGCGGCCAAGGCGGTCAGGATCGCCGCGGCGGCCTTCTCGGGGTCCCCCGGCTGCTTGCCGTCGCTGTCCGGGAGCCCGGAGCGGACCGGGCCGACCGTCTCCTCGTACGCATCCAAGGGCGCCGACTGCCGCAGCGCACCGCCGTCGGCGAACCCGGTCCGGAACGCCCCCGGCTCCACGACCAGCACCTTGATCCCGTGCGGCGCGACTTCCATGGCCAGCGCCTCGGACAGCCCCTCCAAGGCGAACTTGGTGGCCGAGTAGGCGCCGACGCCGGGGAAGGAGAACCGGCCGCCCATGCTGCTCATCTGCACGACAGCGCCCGAGCCCTGGCGGCGCATGTGCGGGAGTACGGCGCGGGTGAGCGCGGCGGGGCCGAAGAAGTGCAGGTTCATCAGGTCGCGGAGTTCGCGGTCGGTGGTCTCCTCGACGGCGCCGACCTGTCCGCGACCGGCGTTGTTGACCAGTACGTCGATCCGCCCGTACCAGAGGATCACTTCGGCGACGACGGCGGTGATGCGGGCCGGGTCGGTGACGTCGAGGGCGACGGGGACGACGCGGCCGGGGTGCGCGGCAGCGAGATCGTTGAGGGATTCGGGGCGGCGGACAGCGGCCACCACGGTGTCACCGGCGGCGAGGGCCGCCCGCGTGATCGCCTGCCCGAAACCGGAGTTGGCACCGGTGATCAGCCAGACCCTGCCGGTCGCGGAGCGGGCGGGGGTGGTGGCGGGGGCAGTACGGGTGCGGGCATTGTCGCTCATGGGGATCTCCAAGGTGGTTCCGGAAGCCGACCGGCGAACACGTCCGAGGCGGGGTCCCGGCGTGCGTCTCCATTACGGCAACCACCCGGGTCCGCCGTCCAAGACAGAGTTCAACACGCTTCATAAAGAGTGTTTATCGCCGCTGGCTATGCTCTCCCCGTGGAACTACGGCAGTTGAACTATCTCGTGGCGATCGCCGAGGAAGGGAACCTCGGCCGAGCGGCGGCGCGGCTGTACGTGAGCCAGCCGGCCCTGTCATACGCGCTGCGGAAGCTGGAGGCGGAACTCGGGGTCCCCCTCTTCGAGCGGCACCCCGGCGGCATGATCCAGACCCCTGCCGGACGCGATGTGGTGGCCGAGGCGCGCCGGACCGTACGCCAGGCGGACCGCGTCCTCGCCGTGGCGGAACGTCACCGGTGCCAGAAGAAGGCGGTGCTCCGGGTCGGCTTCGAGGCAAGCGGCGCGGGCGAGTTGACCACCCGGGCCCGGGCCGAGTTCGCCCGCCGCACTCCGGACGTGCGGGTGGAACCCAAGCGCTTCGACTGGGGTGAGGAAGCGGCCGCCCTGCGCGACGGCCGGGTGGACGTCGCCTTCGTCTGGCTGCCCGCCGACCTCACCGACCTGCACGCCGAGGTGGTCCACACCGAGCCCCGGGTCGTCGGCCTGCCCGTCGGGCACTCGCTGGCGGGGCGAACGGGCATCGGCATCCTGGACGTGAAGGACGAGCCGCTGCTGTGGACGGAGCGGGCACCGCGCGAATGGGTCGACTGGTGGGCGGTGAACCCCAGACCGGACGGCTCCGCACCGCGCTGGGGTCCGAAGAACGACAACGTCGAGGAGATGCTGGAGCAGGTCGCCGAGGGTGCCGCGATCTGTTTCGCCCCGGCGAGCATGGCCCTGTACTACGCCCGCCCCGATCTGTCCTGGGTCCCGCTCACCGACGTCGAACCCCTGAGGGTCGCCCTGGCCTGGCACGAGGGCGCGAGCAGCCCCCTGGTAAGGGGTTTCGCCGAGGTAGTACGCGAACTCGTCGCCGCTCTGCGGGGGAACGGGACCGACAGATCAGGCGAAGGAAGCGGGGACGGCGCAGGCCCGGCCACGGGATGACCGTTACAGAGGGCTGATCGCCACCGCCTGGAGGTCCTCGCGGCGCTACTTGGCCACCGGTCTTGTCCGTGCGCGCCCCCGAGGGCGTGAGGCAAATGCCTCACCGCTCCGGATCGGGCCGGATCGAGGGGGACTCAGCAGGATCGAATGGGACAGCGATGTCCGGAACATCGGCGCGCAGCGGAGCGGGAGCGTCAGGTCCGCCTGATCAAGCTGCCGCTGCGGGAGCTGGACGTGCGCAAGGCACACGGCCCCGGTGACGTCCCGCAGTGGCTGGTGCTGCTGGACAACCTCGGCGCGCTGCTGTCGGACTTCGACAAGGACATCGCCGGGACGAACCTCAGCGACGAGCTGGCCCGCGTCTACGCCGACGGCCCGGCGGTCGCCGTCCGCTTCGCCGCCACCGCCGACCGGTCGGGCGCGGTGCCGTCGGCGTGGGCCGGGCTCACCCAGTCGAAGCTGCTGATGCGGCTCGCCGACCCGGGTGAGTACGGGTACTTCGACATTCCGCGCGGCTCGGTCCCCTCCTATGTACCGGGCCGGGCCCTGGTCGCCGCCAACCGCCAGGTGGTCCAGCTCGGCCGGCCGGGCGAGGACCCGGCGGCGGTCGCCGCGACCGCCGCCGACTGGCCGGAGGCGCCCGCCACCGCACCCCGCATCGGTCCGCTGCCGACAGAGGTCGAGCTGACCGCGCTGAAAACGCCCGTTCAGGTCGCCTCCGACCCCTGGCAGCTCCCGGTCGGCCTGGACACCGCTGTCCCGCTTCAGGCGCCAGATCCGGACCTCAGCACCACCGGCTGATGCGGCTGACGCCCCCCTCGAGCCCGGAAGCCGAGGGGAGCGCCGCGACTCGGTGACCGAGGCCGTTCAAACGCGTGGTCGGTCAGCCGCTGATGACGTTGTTGCAGTTGGTGGTGACGTTGGTGTCGCCCTCGGTTCCGGCCCCGGGGACCGGGATGTACCAGCCGAGAGAGGCATCGCAGTTGTTGACCTGGTTGATGAAGGTGATGCCACCGTCGCTGAGGCCGCTGCTGCTGCGGCCGTAGCCGTCGGTGGGCGCGCCGTACGCGGCCGCACTGCCCGCGCCGGCCAGCACCAGGGTGGCGGACGCCGCGGCCAGGAGAGCTGCCTTCTTGATACGCATGTGATTCCTCCAGAGGAGCCAAAGGCGAAACATCTGACGATCCGATCTAACGAGGAACGGGTGCGTGTACCCCGGGAAGCGCGGCGGTGCGTAGCCCGGCTGCCGCAGTAAATCGCCGGTTCTGCTCACAGGCTTCCGCCGATCGGCGGCTCCCGAGAGGCGCGCCGCTGTGAGGCCCGCCAGGTACGCGGAAAGGTCGTCTCGGAGGTGCGGAAACCTGGCCCCTGGCGGTCTTCGACGGACCCCGTGGGCGCCCCCTGGCCCACGGGTGCCGGCCTCGGCTCCCGTCCTCGCCGCGAGGCCGTCCGCTGCGTGTCGGCACCTTCCCGCCGTATCCTCTGAGCTGGTCTTCTCCGAGGCGCCGGCCTAGGTTCGGCCCCTCGGGAGAGGGGCCGGATGGACCGGACCATCCGCACGTGGACGACGTACTGAAGCTCCTGGACGGGCTGTTCGAGCCGGAGGCCGACCGGTGGACGGGGGACGCGGGGGACTGGTGGGACGGCTTCTCCGCGGACCGGTCCAAGCCGGTGCCGTTCTTCGTGGCGAAGCCCGACGAGAACCCGGTGTCGTATCCCGACCGTGGCCTGATCGCGCCGGGGCGAGCCCTCGACATGGGATGCGGACCCGGGTCGCGACGCGCTTGAGCCGGCCGCGCGGGGTTGCTGCCTCGCGCTGCTGGACCGCGTTCTGGCGCCTGGTGGCCATTTCGCGCTGACCTGCTCCGCGGCCGGTGAGCAGGGGACGGGGGCCGAGCTTCCGGACGCGGACTTCTACCGTCGGTCCCGACCGCACGGCGGACTCGCGTACCCGGCCGAGTCGCTGCGCTGGAGCTTCTCCGACCTGGAGGCCGAACTGCGCCGGATGCACGACGAAGCGGCCGAGTCCGCGCTGTTCGGGGAGCCCTTTCTGTGGACGGCGCTCTTCCGCCGTGCCGATCCGGGTGAGCGCGTACGGCACGGCTACTGACTTCGGCTTGTCAGGGTGACACCGAAGCGGTACGACGCCCAGCAAAGCAGCGATTTCATCGGCACACGGCGTTCCTCGACGGGGCTGCTGGTAGCGCTGTTCAGAATAGTTCCACGTCCCCGTGAACACGCTGACCTGCCGCCAGCGCGTCGCACAGCTCACCGGTCAGAGTCTGGCGACCCTGCGCGACCGCGTGGACTTCTCCTTCACTCTGAACATCACCTGAGGTCCGTACCGCCCCGGAACGCCCCCGGCGTCACGCCCGTCCGCAGCCGGAAAAATTTGGTGAAGTCGCTGGCGTCGACGAAGCCGAGGCTGTCCGCGACCTCTTTCGACGTCAGGCCGCTGTGCTGCAGCAGCCGCTTGGCCTCCAACAGCACCCGACCGTCGACGTACTGCTTGGCCGTGCGGCCCGTCGCGGCGGACGCGGCCCGGGTCAGCGTGCGCGGACTATAACCGAGTGCCGCCGCGTAATCCTCCACGCGGCGGGTCACCGCGTGGTCTCGCTCCACGGCCGCGTGGAAGCGGCGGAACACCTCGGACGAGGCGGCGGGCCGAAGAGCCGGACCACGGGCCTGTGCGAGACGCATCACCAGGACGGACAGCAAGGCGCGCAGCACCTCCGCGTGTGTCTGCAGCGGCAGCGAGGCCAGCTGTCCGTACTCGTACCTGAGATGGTCGAGGGCGCGGCGCACGCCCTCCGCGTCCGGGCCCTCGGGCGTGAGCGGCCGCTGCTCGTACGGCGGATCCATGTGCGCCGCCGCCACGGTCGCGGGGGGCAGCAACCCCGCCTCGAACAGCACGATCACCCCGTCCGCCGCCCTCAGATCCGGGACGAACCGCTGCACCTGCCCCGGCCGGATCCACAGCCACGACCCCGGCCGCAATTCGTACTCGACGAAGTCCACCCCCATCAGCAGCGGCCGGTCGCGGGCACCGATCAGCTGGTGGAAGGACGGCCGCAGCGGCGCGTACGGGTCGTTGCCATGGCGGCGCGCCCGCTCGTACAGGGCGCCGAGCTCCATCACCTCGACCCCGGCCGGTGCACCGACGGTCGGGGTGTAGGCCAGGTCCCTGACAGCCGGATGCCGATCCTGTCCGTTTTTCCCCATCGCGAGTCCCGAGCGTACCGCCGCCGCGCCCGAACCGCCTCTTAGCGTGAAAGCACAGGTCAGCAACGTGTGAGGAGTGGTCCTGTGCGGTTGGTCGTGGGAATGACCGGGGCGACGGGCGCCCCGTTCGGTGTCCGGCTCCTGGAAAATCTGCGCGAGCTGCCGGACGTGGAGACGCATCTCGTCCTGTCCCGGTGGGCGCGCACGACGATCGAACTGGAGACCGGCCTGTCGGTGGCAGAGGTGTCGGCGCTCGCGGATGTCACGCACCACCCCAACGATCAGGGCGCCACCATCTCCTCCGGCTCCTTCCGCACTGACGGCATGGTGATCGTGCCGTGTTCGATGAAGACCCTCGCCGGTATCAGGACCGGATACGCGGAGGGCTTGGTCGCGCGTGCCGCCGATGTCGTACTGAAGGAGCGGCGCAGGCTCGTCCTCGTCCCGCGGGAGACCCCGCTGAGTGAGATCCATCTGCGGAACATGCTCGAACTTGCCCGGATGGGGGTGCAGTTGGTGCCACCCATGCCCGCCTTCTACAACCACCCGCGCACTGTCGACGACATCGTCGACCACGTGGTGGCCCGCATCCTCGACCAGTTCGAGCTGCCCGTGCCCGCCGCCAAGCGCTGGGCCGGAATGCGCGCCGCCCGCACCGCATCCCGCGACGCCGCCTGAAGTCCCATCCCCCCCCGTGAAGGAGTTCCCCATGCCTTATGACGATCTGCGCAGCTTCCTGGACGCCTTGGACAAGGAGGGGCAGCTGCTGCGCATCACCGACGAGGTGCTGCCCGAGCCGGATCTCGCGGCCGCCGCCAACGCGACGGGCCGCATCGGCGAGAACGCGCCCGCCCTCTACTTCGACAACGTCAAGGGCTTCACCGACGCCCGGATCGCGATGAACGTGCACGGCTCCTGGGCCAACCACGCGCTCGCGCTCGGGCTGCCGAGGAACACCCCCGTCAAGGAGCAGGTCGAGGAGTTCGCGCGTCGCTGGGACGCCTTCCCCGTCGCACCCGAGCGCCGCAAGGACGCGCCCTGGCGCGAGAACACCCAGGAGGGCGACGACATCGACCTCTTTTCGGTGCTCCCGCTGTTCCGTCTCAACGACGGCGACGGCGGCTTCTACCTCGACAAGGCCGCCGTCGTCTCCCGTGACCCCGAGGATCCCGACCACTTCGGCAAGCAGAACGTCGGCACGTACCGCATCCAGGTGATCGGCACCAACCGGCTCGCCTTCCAGCCGGTCCCCATGCACGACGTCGCCCAGCACCTGCGCAAGGCCGAGGAGAAGGGCGAGGACCTGCCCATCGCCATCACCCTCGGCAACGACCCGGTCATGGCGATCGTCGCCGGGATGCCGATGGCCTACGACCAGAGCGAGTACGAGATGGCCGGCGCACTGCGCGGGGCGCCCGCCCCGATCGCCACCGCGCCGCTCACCGGCTTCGACGTGCCGTGGGGCAGCGAGGTCGTCATCGAAGGCGTCATCGAGTCGCGCAAGCGGCAGATCGAGGGCCCCTTCGGCGAGTTCACCGGCCATTACTCCGGCGGGCGCCGCATGCCCGTCATCCGCGTCGACCGCGTCTCGTTCCGTACGAACCCGGTCTTCGAGTCGCTCTACCTCGGCATGCCTTGGACCGAGTGCGACTACCTCGTCGGCCCCAACACGTGCGTGCCGCTGCTCAAGCAGCTGCGCGCCGAGTTCCCCGAGGTGCAGGCCGTCAACGCCATGTACACACACGGCCTGATGGTGATCATCTCCACGGCCAAGCGGTACGGCGGCTTCGCCAAGGCCGTCGGCATGCGCGCCATGACAACACCGCACGGACTCGGCTACGTGTCCCAGGTGATCCTCGTCGACGAGGACGTGGACCCCTTCAACCTGCCGCAGGTCATGTGGGCGATGTCGGCCAAGGTCAACCCGAAGGACGACGTCGTCGTCATCCCCAACCTGTCCGTCCTGGAGCTGGCCCCGGCGGCCCAGCCCGCCGGCATCACCAGCAAGATGATCATCGATGCGACGACGCCGGTCTCGCCGGACGTCCGCGGCAACTTCTCCACGCCCGCCAAGGACCTGCCGGAGACCGCGCAGTGGGCGGTCCGGCTGCAGAGCATGCTCGCCGACCGTGCCTGAACGACCTCCCCGATCTCCTGAAAGGACAACCCCATGAGTAATCTGCCTGCTGAGTGCCCCCGCTGCGCCTTCGAGACGGTCGCCCGGCTCGCCACCTCACCCGCCCCCGGAGTGTGGGACGTGCTCCAGTGCAGCCGCTGTCTGTACACCTGGCGTACGACCGAGCCCGCCCGCCGTACGCTGCGCGACGCCTACCCCGAGAACTTCAAGCTGACGCCGGCCGACATCGCGAACGCGATCGAGGTGCCGGAGGTGCCGCCGCTTCTCAAATAGCGCCTTGAGTGCTGCCGCACACCGCCAGGTGCGTCGACAGCGCGCTCAGCCTCATATCCGTGGCTCTGTTCACCAGAGCCCGTTCCGATGAACAGAGCCACTGAGCCCGTTCAGCGTGGCCGCTGATCGGGTGAGTGGATTGCTGTCCGCAACACACGAGGCTCCCGTGCCGTTGAGGGAGGTGTTCGACGTCTCAACTCATTGGCGCAGGAGCCTCGTTGGTTTCCTATCCTGACCCACTCGACCTGCCCCATGCCCTGGTCGAGTGGGTCACCATGCCGATCGTCACCGCGAGGGTGACCGCCGCTGCAAGCTCCCGCCGCACCAGCGTGCCCTGGTCGGCCGGGTGTACCTGCGCCGGCACGACACCCTCGCCCAGCCGCCTGCATCCGCACCGTCTCCCGGCGTCGTCGTCCCGCAGCAGACAGCCCGCCCCCATCCCCCTACCTCACCCACTACGGGATACAGCCCCCGCGCCGGGCCTATCAGGGACTTCAAGGAAGTTCACCGTGACGAGCCGAAGTCAGTAACGCGTCGGGGACACCAGGCCCGCCTCGTAGGCCAGGATGACCAGTTGGACCCGGTCGCGGGCCGCGAGTTTGGCGAGGAGCCGGGTCACATACGTCTTGGCCGTCGCCACGCTGATGCACAGTTCGTCGGCTATCTCGGGGTTGGACAGACCCGTGGCGACCAGGGTCAGGACCTCGCGTTCGCGCACGGTGACGCCCTCGAGGGGGCGCGGCTCCCTCCGGGCGGGGCGGACGGCGAACTCCTTGATCAGCCGGCGGGTGACGCTCGGGGCGATCAGACCGTCTCCCGCGGCGACCACGCGGATCGCGGCCAGGATGTCGTCCAGAGCCATGTCCTTGACGAGGAAGCCGGACGCCCCGGCGCGCAGCGCACCGTAGACGTAATCGTCGTCGTCGAAGGTGGTGAGGACGATGACATGGGCCGTGCCGGGGCCCGTGGTGATCCGGCGGGTGGCCTCGATGCCGTCCACACCGGGCATCCGGATGTCCATCACCACCACATCGGCCCCGGTGCTCTCGGCGAGCGCGACCGCCTCGGCGCCGTCCCCCGCCTCACCGACGAGTTCGAGGTCGGGGGCTTCCGTCAGCACCATCCGCAGGGCGGCCCGGACCAGCGGCTGGTCGTCGGCGAGGACAACGCGCACGGTCATCGGGCACCCGCCGCGGTGGGTATCGCGGTGGGCATCGCCGTCGGCGGCGGCGTGGACGCGTGCACCGGCAGGCGAGCCGTCACCCGGAAGCCGCCCTCGGGGCGCGGGCCCGCCGTGAACTCCCCGTGCAGCAGCCCGACCCGCTCCCGCATCCCCAGCAGGCCGTAGCCGTGGCCCACGCCGTACGCGTGGCCGCGTCCCTCGTCCACCACCTCCAGCGACAGCGCGTCCTCCCGGTGGTCGATGGACACTCGGCACGAGCCGGTGTCCGCGTGACGGACCACATTGGTGACCGCCTCCTGGATGATGCGGTACGCGGACACGTCCACCTCCGGGGGAAGCGGACGCGGTGTGCCGCACGGCCAGGCAACCCCGACGTCCGCCGTGGAGTCCTTTCCCGCAGAGGACGTTGTCCGCGAAAGTCGTCCACCCGCCCACCGCCCGCGAGGTGCCGCAGTGCGTTTGCTCGTCCACGTCGCCACCGCGACCGCCGTCGCCGTCGCCCTCCTCGCCGGATGCAGCAACGGGGACGGCGCCGACACCTCACGCTCCCGCACGCCCGGGGCCGGGCCCGGGAAGGGCCGCATCGCCTCGGCAGGGGACTTCAACGGCGACGGCTACGACGACTTCGCCACCACCGTCCGGCCCACCAGCGCCTCCCGGGGCCCGCGGCCCAGCAGACTGGCCGTGGTCTACGGCTCCGCCCGCGGTCTGGACCCGCACAGACGCCTGGTCGTCGACGGCCCCGAGGACGACTACGCGGGCCCGCCGCTGCGCGTCGACCTCGACCGCGACGGCTTCACCGACCTGGTCACCGCGCGCTGGGCGCACGGCAGCACCCCCGATGCCGATCGGACCGGACAGACGGTGGTGCTGCGCGGCGGACCGAAGGGGCTGGGACGGCCGCGGACCCTGGGCGGCGACGGGCTCACCGCGCTGGCCACCGGGGACTTCGACGGCGACGGGGCGGCCGACCTGTTCGCCTCCGGTCACACCCGCGGAACCGGTACGGCACGGGTGCTGTACGGCCCGTTCGACGCCACCACCGGCGAGCCCGCCCGCAGTACACCCCTTCCGCTCGCGCGTGCCCGCGACACACAGCACGGCAGACCCGCCGAGGACCCGGCCCAGGACCCGGCCTCGTCCCGGTCGCCGTCGAAGGCGCAGGTTCCGTCCAGCGCCACCGCCGGGGACTTCGACGGCGACCGGCGCAGCGACCTGGTGCTGACGTACCGGCATGACGCCGAGCGGGACGCGACCGCCACCGCCCCCACCGATCTGCTGCCCGCCGACCTCACCCCCGTCGTCCACTACCGGGGCAGCGCCAAGGGGCTGGTACGGGACCGACGGCCCGAAGCGCGGCTCAACCACGCCCTGGAGACGGCGGGCGGGCCGCGCGAGCCCGCGGCCGGGGACGCCGACCACGACGGCATCGACGATCTGCTCGCCCCCGGCGAGGGCCCGGTCGTCCGGCCCACCGGCCCGGACGAGGACACCGGCCCGGACGAGGACACCGGCCCGGACGAGGACACCGGCCCGGACGAGGACAGCGACCCGAACCCGGCAAGGGCACCGGAACGTTCCGGTGGGCTCACCGTCGTCCACGGCTCGAAGTCCGGCTTGGGCCGCGTCGATTCCGACTGGTTCATCGACCAGTCCACCCCCGGCGTGCCCGGGGAACCGCAGGGGGGCGACGGTTTCGGCGCCACCCCGGCCGTGGGTGACGTCACCGCCGACGGCCGCCCCGATCTGGTGGTGGCCGCCCCGGAGAACGGCCGTGGCAACGGGCGGCTGACCCTGCTGCCCGGCTCCGGACTCGGCGGCGAGGACGGCCGCGGATACGCCCCGCCCACGAGCGACCCCGAGGGCAACGACGAGGACGAGGACACGGGGAGCGGTCGGGAGCGGGCCCAGGCCATCGACCTGGACACCCCCGGTGTGCCCGGCCGGCACACCCCCTACGGCTTCGACGCCTTCGCCCCGCAGCCCCCGCTGCTCGATGTCGACGGGGACGGACACGATGACGTGATCGCCGCCGCGCCCGGCCACGGGCGCGGCA
Organism: Streptomyces sp. NA02950; assembly: GCF_013364155.1. Taxonomy (NCBI): domain Bacteria; kingdom Bacillati; phylum Actinomycetota; class Actinomycetes; order Kitasatosporales; family Streptomycetaceae; genus Streptomyces; species Streptomyces sp. NA02950. Next base: position 6,420,985 of record NZ_CP054916.1, read on the forward strand.
GGACCGGCGGCTTCTGGGTGTTCCGGGGCACCGGCGAGGGGCTGTCCACCACCGCCGTAACCCACTTCACCCCCGCCGCTCTCGGTATCCGCTACCGGACCCGCTAGCCCCCGCATCACGCCCCTGACCTGCGGCAGGACGGCCCCGAGGAATACCGGACGGGGGAGAGGGGTTACCGTCGTGGCATCTGCCGACGTACGGAAGCGGGAACTCAGGCATGAGCACGAGCACCGTTGAACTCACGAAGGACAACTTCGACGAGATCGTCTCGGGAAGCAACTTCGTTCTGATCGACTTCTGGGCGTCGTGGTGCGGACCCTGCCGGATGTTCGCCCCCGTGTACGAGAGGTCAGCGGAGCGTCACCAGGACCTGATCTTCGCGAAGGTCGACACCGAGGCACAGCCCGAACTCGCCGCCGCCTTCGACATCCAGTCCATCCCCACGCTGATGATCGTGCGCGAGGACATCGCGGTCTTCGCCCAGCCGGGCGCCCTCCCCGAAGAAGCGCTGGAGGACGTCATCGGCCAGGCCCGCGCCCTCGACATGGACTCGGTCCGCGCCGACATCGCCGCCGCGGAGAACGGCGAGGCGACCAAGGAGCAGCCGGCCGGCGGGGCGCAGGCGGCCGACGGCCATGGGTGAACTGGTGCTGATCCGGCACGGCGAAACCGAGTGGAGCCGGTCGGGGAAGCACACCAGCTGGACCGAGCAGCCCCTGACGGCGCGCGGCGAGGAACAGGCCCGCGCGCTGCGTCCGCCGCTCGCCGAGCGGAAGATCGGGCTCGTACTGGTGAGCCCGCTCGGGCGGGCCGCGCACACCGCGCGGCTGGCCGGGCTCGACGGCGCACACACCGAGCCCGAGCTGCACGAATGGGACTACGGCGGCTATGAGGGCGTCACCACCGCCGAGATCCACCGCATCCGCCCCGACTGGAACCTGTGGACCGACGGGGTGGCACCGGGCGACGCCGAGCACCCCGGGGAGTCCCCCGAGCAGATCGGGGCCCGGGTCGACCGGGTGCTGGCCCGGATCGCGCCCGATCTGGACGCGAACGACACCACGGGGAACGGGCGCAGTGGCGGCGGTGATGTCGTACTGGTCGCCCATGGCCATGTGCTGCGCGTGCTCACCGCCCGCCGCCTGGGTCTGCCACCGGCCGCCGGTGCGCTGTTCCGCCTCGACACCGCGACCATCAGTCGACTGGGAACCGAGCACGGCCGCCCGGCGGTTGTCGCCTGGAACGTAGGCTCGGAGCCGGACTCCGGGCGGGTCGCAACCGGAAGCGGTGCGGCCACGGCCGGATGATCGGTTTGACCGCCCCGTCGTACGTCACCTGACGACGGCACCTGACAGGAAGCAGGGAACAGCGAGCATGGCTACGACGCGCACCGCGCACACCGTCTGGAACGGCAATCTGGCCGAGGGCAAGGGAGTCGTCACCTTCGACTCGTCCGGGATCGGCGAGCAGCCGGTCTCCTGGCCGTCCCGCGCCGAGCAGGCGAACGGCAGGACCAGCCCCGAGGAGCTGATCGCCGCCGCACACTCCAGCTGCTTCTCGATGGCGCTGTCGCACGGCCTCACCCAGGCCGGGACGCCGCCGACGCAGCTGACCACCCAGGCCGATGTCACCTTCCAGCCCGGCACCGGTATCACCGGGATCCACCTCACCGTGGAGGGCACGGTCGAGGGCCTGGACGAGGCGGCGTTCGTCGCGGCCGCCGAGGACGCCAAGAAGAACTGCCCGGTGAGCCAGGCGCTCACCGGTACGGAGATCACCCTGTCGGCGAAGCTGGCCTGACGTTCTCCGTCCGCTCGACCCGCTCCACCGGCTCCACGCGCTGGAGCAGACCCCAGGTGAACTCCGCCACGTAAGGGCGGAGTTCACCTTTTTCCGCATCGGGGACGCCGTTCGGGGCGTTGAAGGCGAGTCGCCAACGCGTGGGTGCCGAGCCCTCCATCGGCCGCGCGGGCGCGAAGGCGCGCGCCACCTCGTCCACCGTGCAGGACCAGGGGCGCAGATCGACGGCCGTACGCAGCGTCGGCCCGGCCGCGCCCGGGGCGCGCACCAGCCACTCGTTCCACACCGCCCCGCCGGGCGCGGTGAGCACCTCGAACCGCAGATCCGGCCACAGGGGTACGGGCCAGCTCAGCGCATCGCAGGTCAGATCGCCGATCCGGCGCTTCGCTGTGGTCTCGGGCGGTCCGAGCACCGAGCGGTAGCGGGCGACGGCGGGCCGCCGCCGCGGGGACCGCTGCATCGCCTGCCAGCGGCGGTTGGCCTCGCGCATGACGGCGCGCCCGAAGCCCAGCTCCCGCAGCGCGTCCTCGACCAGCCCGGGCTGGAAGTCGGCCATCCGCCGCAGCAGCACCAGGACGAAGGGGAAGGGGGCGGGGAACGGTTCGGACTCGGGGAAGGAGGACGCGGAAGCCATGCCCCTATCGTGGCGCAGGTTTCACGGCCGGATGGCGGGCCAGGCTTCGGAACGACGGCAACGGTCGACACAGGGACGGGAGCGGGGCCATGAGCCGACGGCAGACGTTCGACATCGCGGTCCGCGCCACCGCCACGCTCGGTGAGGGACCCACCTGGGACCCCACCACCCGTCGGCTGATCTGGGTGGACGTCCTCGCCGCCCGCGTCCACACCTATGACCCGGCCACCGGCCACCGCACCACCCTGGCCACCGAGCAGCACATCGGCGCGGCCAAGCCCCGCGCGGGCGGCGGCCTCGTGGTCAACCTCCGCGACGGCATCGGGCTCTACGGCGCCGACGGCGGCTTCCGCTGGCTGGTGCGCGACGCGACCCCCGGCCGTCGTGGCAATGACGCGGCCGTGGCCCCCGACGGCTCGCTGTGGGCGGGCACGATGCGCTACGACGAGGCACCGGGTGGCGGCACGCTCGCCCGGATCGCCCCCGACGGCGCCCGTGCGGAGGTCCTGCCGGACGTGACCGTCAGCAACGGCATCGGCTGGAGCCCGGACGGCCGCCTCATGTACTACACCGACAGCCCCACCCGCCGTATCGACGTCTTCGACGTCCCCGACGTGGACGGCGGCCGCGGCCCGGCGGAGGTCTCCGGCCGCCGGCCGTTCGCACGGATCGAGGAGGGCGCGGGCTTCCCGGACGGACTGTGCGTGGATGCCGAGGGCGCGGTGTGGGTCGCCCTGTGGGACGGCGGCGCGATCCGTCGTTACGTCCCCGACGGCACACTCGATCGGGTGGTGGACCTTCCGGTGCCGCGCCCCACCGCCTGTGCCTTCGGCGGCCCGGATCTCAGCGATCTGTATGTGACCTCCGCCCGGGTCGGCGTCGACCCCTCCGCGGCTCCGCTCGCGGGATCGGTGCTGGTCGTCCCGGGGGCGGGGCGAGGGTCGGCACAACCCGCCTTCGCGGGCTGAAACCCGTCAGGACCAGGGGCTTTCCCCGCAGACCGGGACCGAACCACGGCAGACCGGGACCGACGCGGCGGTTTCGACGGCGCCCTGCACAGGATCCTCACATGCTCCGGTATCGGCACTGCTCAGAGGTCACATAGCCTGCCCCGCGTCATGGATTACTGCCCTCCCTGCCGACGCCATCTCAACGGCGCCCTCTCCTGCCCCGGGTGCGGGAAGCCCGTTGAGCAACTCGAGCTGCCCACGGCCACGGCGGGGGCGGCGTCGGACGGGGGAACGGCCGGGGCCGGTGGTGCCTCCGGCGCGCCGTTGTCGCGCGCGGAGCGGCGCAGGGCGCAGAAATCCCGTCGTGCGCGTGGCTCCCGGTCGGGCCGGGGATCCCGTACGCCCGAGTCGGCGGGTACGCCCGAGGTGTCCCATGCACCCCACGCACCCGCGCCCGAGCCGTACGAAGTCCCCGAGACCCACGGGGAGTCCGCCACCAGCCGCGCTCCCGACACCGGCCACGCCCCCGCCGCGAGCCGCCGCAAACCCAAGTCCCGAGGGGTCGTCGGCGGCCGTGCGCGCCGGGCCCGCCCGCGGCGCGGCCGCCGGGTGATGGTCACCGCGGCGGTGCTGGGCCCGGTCCTGGCCGCGCTGTTCGTGGCGGAGCTGGCGAACGAGGGGTACTTCCGGGAGGCGGCCCCCGCGCCCGCCCCCGAGAAGCCGGTGGCCGACCGCGGTGACGGGGTCACGGAGTCCGCCGGACCCGTGCCGCATGACAGCGGTGGGCCGAGCACGGACCCGGCCACCGAGAGCCGCCGCCCGGACAAGGACACCAAGGACGGCGACAAGGAGAAGGGCGAGGGCGAGAAGAAGGCGCGGGACACCACCTCGCCCGGTCCCGACCAGCCGACGTCCCACGACCCGGCCCCCTCCGCCCCGGACGCTGGCGGCCCCGCTTCCACCCGGCCGCGGACCCCGTCGTCGAAGCCGCGTCCGACCGCGCCGGGGACGTTTGTGCCGACCCCGACCCCGACCCCGTCCGAGAGATGTGACCGCTTCCTGTGGTGGTGCACCTAGGTCCGGTCCGGTGGCGGCACCCCGCGCGGTCGGGCGCGGCCGGGAGCGGTCCCGGGGCCCGGAGCGGGCCTAGGGCTCGATGCCGAGCATCCGCCGCAGCAGGTCCCGCAGGATCGTGCGCTCGTCGGCCGAGAGCCCGGCGAGCGGCTCGCGCGCGAAGTCGAGTGAACCGCGCAGCCGCTCCGAGGTCTCCTGGCCCTCCTCGGTGGCCGCCGCCAGCTTGACCCTGCGGTCGGCCGGGTCGAGACGGCGCTCGACGAGCCCCCGGGACTCCAGCCGGTCCACGATGCCCGTGACGTTCGACGGCTCGCACTTCAGCTGCTGCGCTATGTGCCGCATCGGCGTCGGTCCGCGGGACAGCAGCCCCAGCACACGGGCCTGCGCTCCGGTCAGGGCGTGCTTGGCCGCCGCGTCCTCGTACTCCTCGTGGTAGCGGGCCACGATAGTGCCGATGAGCTCGACGACCTCGAGGGTCAGCGGGTCGATGCGCGGTGTCATGGACACTAGGATACCCATTTACTTGACAACATGAAATATCTAGACCCATGATTGTTTCATCTACTGAAGCATTTCTGATCCGCTAGGGAGGCTTCCCCTCATGTCCGTCATCCCCGCCACCAGCCGTGAATGGCATCTTGTCGCCCGCCCGGAGGGCTGGCCGAAGCCGGAGGACTTCGCCCTGCGCGAGGCCCCCGTCTCCGAGCCGGGCCCCGGCCAGGTCCTGGTCCGCAACCTCTACATGTCGGTGGACCCGTACATGCGCGGCCGGATGAACGACGTGAAGTCGTATGTACCGCCGTTCCAGCTGGACAAGCCGATGGAGGGCGGTGCGGTCGGCAAGGTCCTCGCCTCCGGCGTGGACGGCATCGCGGTCGGCGACCACGTGCTGCACGGCCCCGGCTGGCGCGAGTACGCGGTGGTGGAAGGCAAGAGCGCGGTCAAGGTCGACCCGGAGGTCGCGCCGCTCAGCGCGTACCTCGGTGTGCTCGGCATGACCGGCCTCACCGCGTACGCGGGTCTGCTGGAGGTGGCGTCCTTCAAGGAGGGTGACGCGGTCTTCGTCTCGGGTGCCGCGGGCGCCGTCGGCAGCGAGGTCGGCCAGATCGCCAAGCTCAAGGGCGCCTCCCGGGTGATCGGCAGCGCGGGCACGGACGACAAGGTCCGGCTGCTGGTCGACGAGTACGGCTTCGACGCGGCGTTCAACTACAAGAAGGGCCCGGTCGTCGAACAGCTGAAGGAGGCCGCGCCCGACGGGATCGACGTCTACTTCGACAACGTCGGCGGTGACCACCTCGAGGCCGCCATCGACCGCCTCAAGCTGCACGGCCGGATCACCGTCTGCGGCATGATCGCCCAGTACAACGCCACCGAGCCGCCCGCCGCCCCGCGCAACCTCGCGCTGATCATCGGCAAGCGGCTGCGGATGCAGGGCATGCTCGTGTACGACCACCAGAACCTCCAGCAGCAGTTCTTCGAGGAGGTCGGCGGCTGGATCCGCGAGGGCAAGCTGCACTACCGCGAGACGGTCGTCAAGGGTGTGGAGAACGCGGTGGACGCGTTCCTCGGGATGCTCCGCGGCGAGAACACCGGCAAGATGATCGTCTCCTTCGAGGACTGATCGGCGCACACGGTGGCCCCGGGGTGTTCCCCGGGGCCACCGGCGCATACCGGCGCGCTGCGTCGTCCGAGTGAACTGACGTCAACTTCCTTGTGGCATACGCACACGAATGAGGTACTGGAAACAACCAAACGGTGGGCCGCCCATCCCTCCCGGGGAGAGCGGCCTGCGGATTCTCCGCTCATGACGTGCGGCGGTCAGGCAGTTCGACGCCCTGCCGACTGTGAGGGCATCCCCCGAGGGATCGCGGTGTCCACTCCCGTATCTCGATGAGGAGACACCTCATGTCCTCACCCGTGCCGAACCAGGACGTCGCGCTCGCGGTCGGCGTGCCGACGATCCTCCTCGTTGTCCCGAGCTCCGGGCCGATCGGCGGCGGCAACCCCGTCGTGCTCATCGGAACGAACCTGGACACCGTCACCTCGGTGACCTTCGGTGGCACCGCGGCCACCATCGTCGCGCAGCCCCCCACCGGGACCGTGCTCATCGTCACCGCCCCGGCGCACGCCGCGGGTGCGGTGCCGGTCGTCGCCACCAACCCGTCGGGCGCCAGCGTTCCGGCCGGGTACACCTATCTGGTGCCGCTGCCTCCGCTCGCCTTCCTCATCACCCCGGTCAGCGGTCCGGCGGCGGGTGGCACCTCGTTCACCATCATCGGTGCCAACCTCACCGGTGCCTCCGTCACCTTCAACGGCACGGCCGCGACCGGTGTCACGGTGGCCGCGGGCGGCGCGGTGCTGACCGGTGTCACCCCCGCGGGTACGGCGGGCCCCGCCACCGTCGTCGTCACGACCCCCGGGGGCACCGCCACCGTGCCGGGCGGTTACCTCTACGCCTGAGGACGCCTGAGGACGTCTGGACGTCTCGAGTACGCCCGAGTCCGAGCCGATCGCACCCGGCTCACCGTTCCCCGTCCGGCTGGTCCGGCCGGGGAACGGCCGTGTGTACGGGGGCCGTACGATGCCGGGGTCCGCTCCGAACCAGACGGGTACCGATGTCCAGCCATCCGCACGACCGCGACGCCGCCCCCAGGGAACCGACCCCGCGGACCTCGCCGTCCCCTTCGTCCGCCCCGCCCGTGGGGCGGCGCCTCGCCCCGCTCGTACCCCTCCTGGTGGTGGCCTCGGCGGGGCTGCTGGCCGCCCATGTCGCCTTCAGCGGCGACACCTTCCAGCACTGCCACTACCTGGGGCCGTCCACCCGGATGTATCTGACCGCCTGGGCCGCGCCCGGGTGTGCTGTTGCCGCCGTGGTGCTGCTGTTCGCACTGCACCGCACCGCGCGCGGCCGCGGCGGCCTTCCGGTGGCGGGCCGGCGGCGGTGGATGTCCACGACGGCCGTGTGCTTCGTGCCGTTGCTGCTCCTGGTGCAACTCGCCTTCCTGTACTGGGTCTACCAGCCCGATCCGTCCGGCGGCAACGACTGTTCGGGCCTGGCCGTGAGCGTGGCTCAGGGGTGGTGACCGGCGGTGTGACCACGGTGTTCCGGGCCGCGCTTCCGCACCACCGGGGCGGCCGGACCCCCGCGGGGTGAGGGGCCGGCACCGGCGTCCGGTGCCGCCGCCGCGCAGGACACGGCGGCGGTGCTTCAGCCGGGGCTCGGCGGGTCAGGCGTCCGTGTGGACGCCCACCGTGAGCGTTCCCCGGTATCCGGCCGACGGCGTGCTCCCCAGAGCCGTCACGGTGAGGAGTCCGGCCGCGGTGCCACCGTTGTTGTAGATGCCGTCGCGGCTGAGTGGCGTGCGCCGGACGGTGTTGGTGGCGTACGGCGACAACCGGGCGACCGCCTCGGTGATGTTCTCGGCGAAGAAGAGCTGACCGGTGTGGATCTCGGTGCCGCCGGTGAACGAGCCGTCGTCGGTGAGCGTGACATCGGTGTGCACCTTGAGGTGGACATGGATGCAGCGCCCGACGTACCAACCGGGATAGATGCTGGTCAGCTTGGCCACCCCGTCGGAGCCGGTGAGCACTCCGCCGCGCAGGAAGGTGCGGTTGTCCGGCTCCTGGTGCCCGTTGGCCCCCACGAATCCGGAGTACTCGCCGAGCGCGTCGGCGTGCCAGATCTCGACGAGCGCCTTGTCGAGCGGCGCGCAGGTGCTGTTGTCGACGACCGTGAGACCGAGCTGGAGCGGTACGCCCTTCTTGTCCTCCGCGACGTTGGACCGTACGAACGCGTGGTCGAGGTAGTAGGGGCCTTCGGTGAGCTTCTTGGTGAGGGTGCAGATGGCGGTGTCGGCGGTGCCCGCGCGAGTGCGGGCGGGGGGCGATCCAGGGCGGGCGGCGGCGGTGCCCGCGGCGCCGACTCCGAGGGCCGCCGCGGCGGCGCTTCCGGCGATCAGTACTCTGCGTCGCCCCAGGGGGGCGGGGGATGAGTCTGTCATGGGCATGGAAACGTAGGGACGGTCCCTGTGGGAGACCTGTGAATTCGGCAAAGTCCTCCCGCGTCAACCCTTCATAATCGCCAACTCGTTTGCCCCCAAAGGGGATTGTCCGGCGCCACAACCGCTTACCGGCGCCCCGCCCGGGATTCCCTGCCCGGCCGCGTAAGCTACGGCCCCATGCGTGACTTCGCGGCCGGGTTCGGCTATCTGGTGAAAGGACAGCGCTGGGTCGCCCGGCACGGGCGGTGGTGGGGGATAGGCATGCTGCCCGCCCTCATCACCCTCGTCGGCTACGCGGCGGCGCTCGTCGCACTCTTCTTCTGGACCGACGACGTCATCGCGTGGGCCACCCCGTTCGCCGACGACTGGTCCTCGCCGTGGCTCGCCGTCTTCCGCGGAGCCCTCGCGATCCTCTTCGCCGCCACCTGTCTGTTCCTGGCGATCATCACCTTCACCGCGGTCACCCTGCTGGTCGGCCAGCCCTTCTACGAGTCGCTGTCCGAGGCGGTCGACCGCTCCGAGGACGGCACCGCGCCCGAGTCCGGGCTGCCGCTGTGGCGTGAACTGTGGATCGGGCTGCGCGAGGCCATCGCCCTGGTGATCCGCGTGGCGCTGTGGAGCGTGCTGTTCTTCGCGCTGGGCTTCGTCCCGGTGATCGGCCAGACCGCGATCCCCGCGCTCGCGTTCTGCGTGACCGGTTTCTTTCTCACCGAGGAACTGACGTCGATCGCCCTGCTGCGCCGCGGTGTGCTGTTGCGGGAGCGGCGGCGGATGCTGCGCGGCCGCCGCCTGCTCAGCCTCGGTTTCGGGGTGCCGCTCGCCCTGTTCTTCCTGCTGCCGCTGGTGGCCGTGTTCCTGATGCCGGGCGCGGTCGCGGGCGCGACCCTGCTGGTGCGCGATCTGACGGGCGAGGCCGAGCCGGTCGGCGGGGACTCGGGCCATCCGGCGGACGCGGTGGCGGGCGATCCGCCACCGCCGCCGCTCTCCTAGCCCCTAACCCGCCGCCGCGGTCAGCACGGAGCGCACCTGTTCCGTGATGGCGAGGCGGTTGCGGAGGAACTCCGGGTCGGTCACCTCGCCGGTCGCCGGGTCGGTGTTCCCGGCGCCGAACTGAAGGACGGGCGTGTGCAGATGGCCGCCCGGCGCCTTCAGCCCCACCGCGTCGCGCAGCAGTGTGGCGCGGTAGGCGATCTCGTTGGACAGATAGTCCCCGCCACCGCCCGCGCGGGCCGTCGAACCGGGCGTCGGCCCGTCCGGACGCACCACCGGACCGCCGCCGCCCGCCGGTATCTCGGTGACCTCCGTGTGGTCGTACACCGGGAAAGGACCGGTGTCCGCCGCCACGATCCGTCCGTACGGAAGCGTGGTGGTCGTCCACTGCGGCCGCGGTGCGGGCGTCGGCACACCGGAGGGGATGGGCACGGTCCCGGTCTCCGACACATTGGCGTTGTCGGGATAGCCGCCCCGCCAGGCGCCGTTGGTGCGCTCCACGTCGAAGCGGCCGATCCGGCCCTGGCTCACGGTCATGAAGACATCCGCCCGCCGCGGTCCGGACCGGAACGACGGCAGCAGTGTCCGCTCGACCGTCCCGTCCGCGAAGTCCGCCCAGCGCACGGGGAACACGGCGGTCTCGATCCGCGCCGGCCCCCGCTTCGTACGGATCGTGGTCCCGTCCAGCGCGAGCGCGGCGGCCCCCGAGGGGTTGGACCGGCGCGGATCCGCGTCCAGCTGGAACGGATCGAAACCGGTGACCACGATCCGCCTGATCCGCGGACCCGCGGGCAGCTCGATGGAGTCCTCACCACGCGAGCCGCGCTCCAGCGTGGCGAGCAGCGCGGCACGCCGCTCGTCGGACAGCGGGAATCCGGGCCGCCACTCGCCCAGCGCCCGGGTCATCCCCAACCGCGCCCAGTACAGCGGCCGGTCGTCGTCCCGGCTCAGATCCCCGCCCGCGGGCCCACGCCCCTGTACCCGCTCCACGGCCCGCCGCCACAACCGCCCTCCGTCGCGCGCCACCACGGTCTCCGCCTCCGCGACGGACCGCACCCCCTCCAGCGCCCGCGCGAAGTCCGGCGCCACCGTATCGAACCCACTGCGCCGCAGAATCTCCCGCGGCGCGGCCTGATCGAGTCGCCGCTCCTCCACGGTGGGCGAGGCGGTGGCGGCGCGCGCCTCGGCGGCCACCGGCCCGGCGGACACCAGCGGCGCCGCGGCGATCAGTGCGGCCCCGAAGAGGGCCAGACGGGCGTGAGTTGGTCTCATACGGAGTCCTTTCTCCCGGCCCGGCAGTCTAGTGCCGCGTCAGCCAAGGTTCGCCCCGCTCGCCGCCCTGGCACGCTCCCCCAGCTACCGCTGGGAGGTGCCCCCTCTCGCCGCGTTGGCCGAAAGCCCGAGTAGGCCCACTACGAGTGCTTCCGGCCGCCTTGCGATCGCACGCGCCAGGGCGCCTCGCTACCGGGCAAACCTTGACTGACGCGGCACTAGAACGCGTATGCGACGAAAGCAGGAGGGTCACCGTTGTGCCCTGCCCACCACGGTTGACTTCGAGCGCGCTCCAGGTGGTGGGCTGACGCCACCGCACAGAAGCCCGTCACTCACCTCACGGGGGCCCGCATGACCAGCACCACCACCTCACCCGTCACTCTCATCACCGGCGGCAGCAGTGGCATCGGGGCCGCCACCGCGCGCCAACTGCTCGACAGTGGGCACCGGGTGGTCGTCACCGGACGCGGTGAGGACCGGTTGCGGCGGTTTGCCGCGGAGGTGGGAGAGGAGGGGGACGAGGGCGAGCGGTTGCTGACGTTCGCCGGGGACGCGGCCGACTACGCCACCGTGCGGCGCGCCGTGGACCGCACCGTCGAGACCTTCGGACGGCTGGACACCGTCGTGGCGAACGCCGGGTTCGCCACGCATGACACCGTCGCCGACGGTGACCCCGAGGGGTGGCGGGAGATGGTGCTGACCAACGTCCTCGGGCCCGCGGTGCTGATACGCGCCGCACTGGGGGCGTTGAAGGAGACGCGGGGGCGGATCGTGCTCGTGGGGAGCGTGGCGGGGTTCGTCCATACGCCGGGGAACCTCTACGGGGCCACCAAGTGGGCCGTCACCGGTCTGGCCGAGAACACGCGGCGGATGGTGACCGGAGACGGGGTCGGGGTGACGCTGATCGCGCCGGGGCGGGTGGAGACGCCGTTCCGGGACGGGCTGGGCGGGTTGCCCGAGGGGCAGCTGCTGACGGCCCATCAGGTGGCCGAATCCGTCGTGTGGGCCATCAAGCAGCCCCAGGGGGTGGACGTCAACAATGTGATCATCAGGCCCATCGGACAGCCGGTGTAGTGCCTGCCAAATGGCTTCAGCCGCCGTGTCCGCACGGCTGATCGGTCTAAGCGACCGTGTCGGTTCCACCACCTGAATCCGCCGCTCGCAAGGCTGCATGCAGGCATGTGTTTGCAGAAGACAAGAAGGGCGGCTCGATGAGACAAGTGATGCGAGCGATGGCCGTGGGCGCTTCCGCGTTCTGCGCTGTGGCGTTCGGCGGAGTCAGCGCGGCACAGGCGCAGTCGTGGCCTTCGAGCGACGCACTGATCGCCTCCGCCCTGGGCGGGACGGTCCAGGAGAACCACTGCGAGACCAACGTCGGCCCGTACAGCCCTGTCGCCGGGGGGTCGGGCGACACCAACATCGGTTCCAAGTGCTCCAACGTGAGTATCCGCACCGTGTCGGAGCACCGGCAGGATCAGCACCGGCAGGGCCAGCACCGGCAGGATCAGCACCGGCAGGGCCAGCACCGGCAGGATCAGCACCGGCAGGGCCAGCACCGGCAGGATCAGCACCGGCAGGATCAGCACCGGCAGGGCCAGTACGGGCAGGGGCAGGGCCAGTACGGGCAGGACCAGTACGGGCAGGGCCAGTACGGGCAGGACCGGCCCATGGTCATGTCACGAGGCTGACTTTCGGCAGTGTTCCCGTGCCCCGGCCCTCCGAGAGGGTCGGGGCATGCGAATGTCACGACGTCAACTCCTCGGCGGCATCGCCGCCACCGGCGCCACCGTCGCCCTCACCTCCGTCGCCCTCGCCTCCGGGGCCGAGAGCAAGGAGGGAAAGAAGACGGGGGAGAAGACCGGAGAACGGGCGAAAGAGCCCGTACGGCTCGAGTTGCCCCGCCCCACCGGCCACCACCCCGTCGGAGTCACCGAACTGCACCTCACGGACCGGACCCGGCGTGAGCCGCGCTGGACCGGGGCGGGGGAACGGTTCCGTGAGCTGATGGTCGGCGTGTGGTACCCGGCGGCCAGGGGCGGTGAGGCACCGCCCGCGCCGTATATGCGGCCCCGCGCCGCCGACGCGTACGGGGCGGGCGCGGCGAGGATACTCAAGCTGGAGCCGGGGGACATCGACTGGGCCGGGTTCACCACCCACGCCCGCACCGGCGCGGACATGGCACCCGGCCGGAGCCGCCGGCCGGTCGTGCTCTACGCCCCGGGGATGTACAACGAACGCACCCTCGACACCACCGCCGTCATCGAACTCGCCAGCCACGGCTATATCGTGGTCACCGTCGACCCCACCTACGAGGCGCACGCCGTGGAGTTCCCCGGCGGCCGGGTGGTCGAGGTGGCGCCCGGCCTCGGCGCCATCGAACCGGTCGCCGCGCGCAACAAGGCCGCCCTCGACGTACGCGTCGCCGACATCCGCTTCGTCCTCGACCAGGTGGAGGCCCTCAGCCGGGGTCGGGTCCCGCACACCCTTCCGCGCGGTCTCGCCACCGCCCTCGACCCCTCCCGCATCGGCATGTTCGGGCATTCGCTCGGCGGTATGGCCACGGCCGAGACGATGCGACTCGACCGCCGGATCCGGGCCGGGGTCAATCTCGACGGGCCGCTCGGCTACGACTGGGCGGATCCCGATCAACTGCTGCCGGTCGCCCGTACCGGTCTGGACCGGCCGTTTCTCCAGATGGGCGCATGGCTGACGACGTCCGACTCCCGCCGTCCGCACACCCACCGTCACTCCCCGTCCTGGCGGGCGATGTGGCGCAACTCCACCGGCTGGAAACGTGATCTGTGGACCGAGACCGCCGAGCACAACTCCTTCACCGACTACCAGACGGTGCTGCCCGGTCTCGCCGAACACTTCACCCTGCCGAAGGGGCTACCAACCCAAATGGTCGGCCGGGTTGACGCCCGGCGGTTCACCGCGAGTCGACGGGCCTATCTCACCGCGTTCTTCGAGCAGCATCTGCGCGGCCGTCATCAGCGGTTGTTCGACGGCCCTTCGCCCCGCCACCCGGATGTGCGTTTCATCGACTGATCCGGCCGGCCGGCGCGCGACGGGTCAACCTGCCGTCGTGGAGCCACCCTCTGGGCAGCGAGGGACACGCCGCCCGGCGGGTGAGGTTCCCGCGGCCCGGTCCGCGGTGCCGGTAGCTGTACAGGAATCCGCTCCCCGCACACGGAGGTAATCCGTCCATGCGCAACCGTCATCGCATCGTCGGCGCCGTCGCCGTCGTGCTCATCTCGGCACCGGCCGCCCACGCCACGGCATCCGGCGCCACGGACTCCGACTTCCCGGCCGTGCCGTCCCGGTCCGACCTCGCCCCCGGGCTGGACCGGTCCGCCGTGCCCCTGTCATGGGGCGACAGCCTGACCGTCGACCGCACCGGTTATGTCACCCGGGGCGGCACCGTCACGGTGTACGGCAGCTTCCGGTGTTCGTACGACGAATCGGACAGCTCGCACGCCAGCATCCTCGTCACGGTGACGCAGGGCGCGGAGCGGCACGCCGTCGGCGCGGTGTCGGCGCTCTGCGACGGGCTGCGGCACCGCTGGGTCATCGCGGGCAACGGCGGCGCCCGGTATGTGCGCGGACCGGCCTACGTCGATGCGCGGATGGTGAGGTTCGGCGCCCGCGGTGGCGTCGTGCCCATGCCGCGGACCGTGGCCGACACCGAGCACGAGATCAAGCTCATCAGCCCCGTGAGCTGAACCCGGCGGCGGGGCGGCCCGCACGGGGCCGCCCCGCCTCAGCTCTCCTCCGCTCCCGCGCCCTCGTCCCCGCGCGCCGCCAGCAGCGAGACGAACGTCCGGAAGACCGCGGGCATGTCCACCGCCTCCGGGTCGTGCAGCCACTGGAACTGCAACCCGTCCATCACCGCCACCAGCAGCGGTGCCACCTCCTCCGGTGTCTGCCCGCCCGGCAGCCGGTCGCCGAACTCCCCGCGCAGGGTGTCCGCCATATCGGCGCGCACCCGCTCATAGCGCTGGGTGAAGCACGGACGCGCCGGGTGGTCCCCGGTGACGCTCTCACCGAGGAGCGCGGAGAAGGTCTGGACGATGCCGGGCCGCATCGCGTTGTACTCCACCAGCGAGTTGAGCAGCGCCAGCGGCCACGCACCCGCGCCGTCGCGCCGAGCGGAGCCGGTGTCCCACTGGTCGCGTTCCTCGAGGACCGCGATGAGCAGGGATTCCTTGGTGGGGAAGTAGTGCAGCAGCCCCTGCTGGGTCAGCCCCACCCGCTCGGCCACCGCGCCCAGCGTGGCTCCCCGGTAACCGCGCTCGGCGATCACCTCGAGTGCGGAGCGGACGATCTCCGCACGCCGCTCCTCGCCGCGACTGGTCCCGCTGCCGCGCTCCATCAGCCTGTCCATGCCCTCACCGTATGGCACGGCCTATAACGCAATGATAACGGAACCTACCGGTCTACAGGGAATCGGGTTCAGGATGGCGTGCGGTCCACGAACGCGACGAGGAGGCCGAGCCGTGGCAGATCCGACCACCGTCACCACCGACAGCGCCGACAGCGCCGACACCAGCACCCGCGCGGCCGTGGAGAAGGCCCTCGGCAGGCTGGATCTCGACACCAAGGCCCGGCTGCTCTCCGGGCAGGACTCCTGGTCCCTGCCCGCCGTCCCGCACATCGGGCTCCGCTCCGTGGTGATGTCCGACGGCCCGATCGGTGTCCGCGGTGTGCACTGGACCGCCGACGACCCGTCCGTGGCCCTGCCCAGCCCCACCGCGCTCGCGGCGACCTGGGACCCGGAGCTGGCCCGTCGCGCGGGACACCTCCTCGCCCAGGAGGCGCGGCGCAAGGGGGTCCACGTACTGCTCGCACCCACCGTGAACCTGCACCGCTCACCTCTGGGCGGGCGCCACTTCGAGGCGTACAGCGAGGACCCGTACCTCACCGGAGAGATCGGCACCGGCTATGTGGCGGGCGTCCAGGACGGCGGAGTGGCCACCACCGTCAAGCACTTCGTGGCCAACGACGCGGAGACCGAGCGCTTCACCGTCGACAACCGGGTGGACGCGCGGTCGCTGCGCGAGCTGTACCTCGCGCCCTTCGAGGCCATCGTGAAGAACGCCCGCCCCTGGGGCGTCATGGCCGCCTACAACGGGGTCAACGGCGCCACCATGACCGAACACCGCGCGTTGCAGCGCGATGTGCTGCGCGGCGAGTGGGGGTTCGACGGTTTCATCGTGTCCGACTGGATGGCCGCCCGCGACACCGTACGGGCGCTGACCGGCGGCCTCGACGTGGCGATGCCCGGTCCGCGGACCGTCTACGGCGAGGCGCTGGCCGCCGCCGTCCGCGACGGGCGGGTGCCGGAGTCCGACGTCGACGACGCGGTGCGCCGGGTGCTGACGCTGGCCGCCCGGGTCGGCGCGCTCGACGGCGCGGCGCCCGCCGTCGCCCCGGCCGACCGGCCCCGTCCGGTCGACGGGGACGCGCTCGCCCGTGAGATCGCCCGCCGGTCGTTCGTCCTGCTGCGCAACCAGGGCACGCGGGGCACAGATGGCCGGGAGCCGGTGCTGCCGCTGGAGACGACCGGCCCCTGCAAAGTGCGTTCCCTCGCGCTCATCGGCGCGGCGGCGCGCGATGCCCGGGTGCTCGGCGGCGGCTCGGCGCTGGTCTTCCCCGAGCACATCGTCTCGCCGCTCGACGGGCTGCGCGCGGCCCTGCCCGCCGAGGTGCCGCTGACGTACGCCGTCGGCGCCGACCCCACCGATGAACTCGCCCCGGCCGGGGCGGGGTTCGAACTACGCGCGGTGGTCCGGGACGCGAAGGGGCGGGTGCTGGGGGAGTCCCGGCTGCCCGGCGGACAGGTGCAGTGGCTCGACGACTTCCCCGACGGAGTGACGTACGAGGAGCTGCACACCGTCGAGACCGTGGGCACCTTCACCCCGCGCGAGTCCGGTGCCCACTCCTTCGGCACCCGGGGTCTTGGCGGGCTGCGGCTGGTGGTGGACGGACAGGTGCTCTTCGAAGGGGAGGAGCGGCCGGTGGAGGTGGACGACCCCTTCGAGGCGTTCCTCGGCGCGCCGGTCTGCCGCGGTCGGGTCGAACTCACCGCGGGCGTACCGGTGGAGGTCAGTCTGACCTGTGCGGTGGTACGGCCCGAGGGCTCGCTCTGGCGGGCCGTGTGCTTCAGCCTGATCCACCGGGCCCCGGAGCGCGACGCCGATGAGCTGCTGGAGGAGGCGGTGGCCGCCGCCACCGCCGCCGATACCGCCGTGGTCGTGGTGGCCACCACCGAGAGCGTCGAGAGCGAGGGGTTCGACCGCCGGGATCTGCGGCTGCCGGGCCGTCAGGACGAGCTGGTGCGGCGGGTGGCGGCCACCGGCACCCCCACCGTGGTCGTGGTCAACGCGGGCTCCCCGGTGGAGATGGACTGGCGGGACGATGTGGCCGCGGTGCTGCTGAGCTGGTTCCCGGGCCAGGAGGCGGGGGCCGCGCTCGCCGATGTGCTGCTCGGCGCGGAGGAGCCGGCCGGCCGGCTGCCGACGACCTGGCCCCGGCGGCTGGTGGACGCACCGGTGCGCGAGGTGGCGCCGACCGAGGGCCAACTCGTCTACGAGGAAGGCGTGTTCATCGGCCACCGCGCCTGGGAGCGGCGTGGTGCCACCGGCCCGGCCCCCGCGTACTGGTTCGGCCATGGCCTCGGGTACACCGAGTGGTCGTACGAGGCGATGGACTTCGTCCCGGGCGGTGAGGACGATGTGCTCGGCACGGTGACGGTACGGATCCGCAACGCGGGCGCGCGGGCGGGCCGCGAGGTGGTGCAGATCTATCTCGCGGTGCCCGAGGGGGAGGACGGGCGCGAGGAACGGCCGGTGCGCCGTCTCGCGGGCTTCGCGCCGGTCGCCGCCGCGCCGGGGGAGACGGCCGAGGTGGCCGTACCGCTGCGGCGGCGCGCGGCGGAGGTGTGGGACGAGGCCCGCGGCACCTGGCGCCTGGTCACCGGCACCTACACGGCGGAAGCGGCCCACAGCGCCGCCGACCGCCGTCTCTCGGCCCCGGTCCCGGTACCGGCCCGCTGACGCGAGGGCCGTGGGGCGCGGGGCGGGGCATGGAGGGGACGCCCCGCCCCGCCCCGGATCCACGGCCCGTACCCATGGCTACGGCGCCGAGATGCGGCGGTAGGCCATCGCGGCGAGCTGCTGCTGACCGGCCTTGCTGGGGTGGAACCAGTCCCACTTGCTCAACTCATGCGTGCTGAAGCGGTAGTTGTGCACGGCCGGGTCGTAGCGGCACAGCGGATCCCCGCCGCAGACGTCCTTCAGCACCTTGTTGTACGCGTCCACCCGCTTCGCCACCTGTCGCCGGCGGTCCATCGAGGCCGCGTCCAGGGCGTCGGAGTCCTTGAGCATCGAGGGGCAGATGCCCAGCTTCCAGATCTGCTTGCCCAGGACGTTCTTCCGCCCCTCCGACCACAGCCGCTTCAGATCGGGCACGCTCGCCACGTACACCTGGGTCTTCGGCAG
Organism: Streptomyces sp. NA02950; assembly: GCF_013364155.1. NCBI lineage: Bacteria > Bacillati > Actinomycetota > Actinomycetes > Kitasatosporales > Streptomycetaceae > Streptomyces > Streptomyces sp. NA02950. The sequence continues at coordinate 6,439,205 of NZ_CP054916.1, forward strand.
CTCGTGCCGCAGCTTGGTGAGGGACGAGGTGAAGGTGGTGCGGAACTCCTCCGGCGAGGTCATGTCGGACACCGAGGCCCGGCAGGCGTCGTTGGCGCCGATCATCACGGTCACCAGCTCCGGCTTACGGGCCGCGGCGGCCGTGACCTGCGCGGGCAGATCGTCCATCACCGCGCCGGTCTTGGCGAAGTTCCAGCTGCGGGTGCCCGAGCGCAGCCGCTGGGCCAGGCTGTCCACATCGCTGCCGGTGGACCAGGACACCTCCGGGCAGTCGGAGAGCACGGAGCAGGCGTCGAAACCGCGGCTGATGGAGTCGCCCAGCGAGGCGATGGAATCGGGGCTGGTGTTCCAGACGATCTTGGGTTTGGCGTGCGGGGACTTTCCGCCCCGGGACGGTCCCTGCCGGGACGGGCTGTCCGAGCCGCCGAAGCAGCCGGAGGCGCTGAGTACGGCGGCCGTCGTGAGCAGCGCGACACCGGCGCGCGCCGCGGTCTGCGCGGTCGGACGCACGGCCGTACGCCCGGTCATGGACGCGGTGGTCGACCGCTTCCGGCGTGTCGCGCTGGCCCGCATGGCTGTTCCCCCTCCGACTGTTGGGTGATACCTCTCCGGGACCGACGGTACGTCACTCCTCCGACTGGCTCGCGCGGTACTTTTTTCTTGTGACAGATGCGCTTCCGGCCGACGTCGAAGGGCGCTGTGCGGTACGGGCACCTTACGCCGCGTCACATCCTGTCCCTTTTCTTGAGAATTCTGCACGATAAATTTCACTGAAGGTAATGTCGGGACTGGTGCGGAGGCGATCACTAGGGCAGAATGTCGCGTGGTGTCCCGGGCACGACCGGTACGGGCATGAGGCCGCTGGGGAAGGCGCACCTCGAACCGCACAGGAGGTCCCGGTGACGACACGTGGAGTTCTGTATGTGCACTCCGCTCCGCGCGCGCTGTGCCCGCATGTCGAGTGGGCCGTCGCGGGCGTCCTCGGCGTGCGTGTCACGCTCGACTGGATCAAGCAGCCCGCCGCGCCGGGCACCTGGCGCGCGGAATTCTCCTGGCAGGGCCAGGTCGGCACGGCCTCCAAACTGGCCTCCGCGCTGCGCGGCTGGCATCTGCTGCGCTTCGAGGTGACGGCCGAGCCCTGCGCCACCGCCGAGGGCGAGCGCTACAGTTCCACTCCCGAGCTGGGCATCTATCACGCCGTCACCGGTATGCACGGCGACATCCTCATCCCCGAGGACCGGCTGCGCGCCGCCCTCGCCCGCTCCGCACGCGGCGAGAGCGAACTCGAGGGGGAGATCGCCAAACTGCTCGGCAAGCCCTGGGACGACGAGCTCGAGCCCTTCCGCTACGCGGGTGAGGGCGCCCCCGTCCGCTGGCTCCACCAAGTCGTCTGACCGCCCGCCACCTCCTAGCGTGGCGTCATGACCGACATCCCCCCGGCACGCTCCGTCGCCGTCCTCGGCACCGGCATCATGGGCTCCGGCATGGCCCGTAACCTCGCCCGGTCCGGACTCGACACCCGCGTGTGGAACCGCACCCGCTCCAAGGCCGAGCCGCTCACCGCCGACGGCGCGCACGTCACCGGCACCCCCGCAGAGGCCGTGGACGGCGCCGACGTGGTGCTCACCATGCTGCACGACGGCCAGGCGGCACTGGAGACGATGCGTCAGGCCCAGGACGCGCTGCGCCCCGGCACCGTATGGGCCCAGGCCACCACCGCGGGACTGGACGGCCTTGACGCCCTCGCCGCCTTCGCCCGCGAGACGGAGCTCGTGCTCGTCGACTCCCCGGTGCTGGGCACCAGACAGCCCGCCGAGAGCGGACAGCTGCTGGTGCTCGCCGCGGGCCCGGTCGCGGTCCGTTCCACCGTATGGCCGGTTTTCGACGCCATCGGCAGCCGTACGGTCTGGGTCGGCGAGAACGGGGAGGAGGCCGCGGCCACCCGGCTCAAGCTGGTGATCAACAGCTGGGTGCTCAACGTCACCCACGGCGCGGCCGAGGCGCTCGCCCTCGCCAAGGGGCTGGGTGTGGATCCGCGGGGGTTCTTCGACGCCATCGCCGACGGACCGCTGGACAACGGCTATCTACGGGTCAAGGCGGGGCAGGTGCTCAGCGGCGACCTCGAACCCAGCTTCGCGACCAGGACCGCGGAGAAGGACGCCCGGCTGATCGTGGCGGCCGGGGAGCGCGCCGGGGTACGGCTGGACGTGGCCGCCGCGGGCGCCGAGCGGTTCCGGCGCGCCATCGCCCAGGGCCACGGCGACGAGGACATGGCGGCCTCGTACTTCGCCAGCTTCGACGACGGCCGGGGCTGAGGCCCCGCACACCGGTGGCCCGCTTCCGGCCGGAGCCGGCAGCGGGCCACCGTGAGGTGAGCGACGTGGCCGTCAGACGGTGCGGAAGGCCAGCACCACGTTGTGTCCGCCGAAGCCGAACGAGTCGTTCAGCGCCGCGATGGTGCCCGCCGGAAGCGCCCGCGGCTCACCGCGCACGACGTCCGCGTCCGCCTCGGGGTCGAGGTTGTCGATGTTGATCGTCGGCGGGGCGATCCGGTGGTACAGCGCCAGCACACTGGCGACCGTCTCCACACCGCCCGCGCCGCCGAGCAGATGGCCCGTCATGGACTTGGTGGCGGACAGCGCCATGTGGTCCACGTCCTGGCCGAACACCTTGCGCAGCGCCTTGATCTCGGCGACATCGCCCTGCGGCGTCGAGGTCGCGTGCGCGTTGATGTGCACGATCTCGGCGGGCTTGAGGTCGGTGGCGTCCAGCAGGTTCTGGAGGGCGTGCGCGATCCCGTTGCCGGACGGCTCCGGCTGGGTGATGTGGTGGGCGTCGGCCGAGATGCCCTGTCCGACGGCCTCGGCGTAGACCCGCGCGCCGCGCTGGGCGGCGTGCTCAGCCGACTCCAGGACCACCACACCGGCGCCCTCGCCGAGCACGAAGCCGTTGCGGTCGACGTCGTAGGGGCGGGAGGCACCCTGCGGATCGTCGTTGTTCTTGGACATCGCCATCATGTTGCCGAACGCGGCGATGGGCAGCGGGTGGATGGCCGCCTCGGTGCCGCCGGCGACGACCACATCGGCACGGCCGGTGCGGATCATCTCGATGGCGTAGCCGATGGCCTCCGCACCCGACGCACAGGCGCTGACCGGGGTGTGGACACCGGCGCGGGCGCCGACCTCCAGACCCACGTTGGCCGCCGGGCCGTTGGGCATCAGCATCGGCACCGTGTGCGGGGAGACCTTGCGGACGCCCTTCTCCCGCAGCACGTCGTACTGGTCGAGCAGGGTGGTGACCCCGCCGATACCGGAGGCGACGACCGCGCCCAGCCGGTCGGGGTCCACCGAGCCGTCCTCGCCCGCCTTGGCGGTGAAGCCCGCGTCCGCCCAGGCCTCACGGGCCGCGATCAGCGCGAACTGCGCCGAGCGGTCCAGCTTGCGGGCCTGCGGCCGGGGGATGACGGTGGCCGGGTCGACCGCGATGCCCGCGGCGATCCGGACCGGCAGATCGGCCGCCCAGTCCTGCTCCAGGAGGCTGACACCGGACCGACCGGCGAGCAGGGCCTCCCAGGTCGACGAGGTGTCGCCACCCAGCGGCGTCGTGGCACCAACACCGGTGACGACCACGGTGCGATTGGTCGAGTTCACAGGAATTCTTACTCCACGTGTAGAGGGTGCTGGACCTGCCACCGCATGGGTGGCGACGAGCCCTCGGCTCAGCCCTGGTGCTTGACGATGTAGTCGACGGCGTCGCCGACGGTCTTGAGGTTCTTGACGTCGTCGTCCGGGATCTTGACGTCGAAGCGCTCTTCGGCGGCGACGACGACCTCGACCATGGACAGCGAGTCGACGTCCAGGTCGTCCGTGAAGGACTTGTCCAGCAGGACGTCCTCGGTCGGGATACCGGCGATCTCGTTGACGATCTCGGCGAGACCCTCGAGGATCTCTTCCTGAGTGGCGGCCATTGCGGCGCTCCTTCTTCGGTGTGTTGCGGTTGGGTGCGCAGCGTCCCGGTCGTACGGGGCTGCGTGGATATGGACTATGGAGCCTAAGGGAGGGTAACGACCGTCGCTGCGTAGACGAGACCCGCTCCGAATCCGATGACGAGCGCGGTGTCGCCGCTCTTCGCCTGCCCCGTCGCCAACAGCCGCTCCATGGCGAGCGGAATGGAGGCGGCCGAGGTGTTGCCGGTGGTCTCCACGTCACGGGCGACCGTGACGTGCTCCGGCAGCTTGAGGGTTTTGATCATCGAGTCGATGATCCGCAGATTGGCCTGGTGGGGGATGAACGCGTCGAGGTCGTCGGCGGTGATCCCGGCCTCGTCCAGGGCCTGCTGGGCGACCTTGGCCATCTCGTACACGGCCCAGCGGAAGACCGCCTGGCCCTCCTGCCGGAGCGCGGGGAAACGTACCTCCTCGCTGCTCCGTTCGCGGTAGACATCCCAGGGCAGCGTCTGGCTGATGGTGTCGGACTTGTCGCCCTCCGAGCCCCAGACGGTCGGGCCGATCGCGGGCTCCTTGGACGGGCCGACCACCACCGCGCCCGCGCCGTCACCGAACAGGAAGGCCGTGGCCCGGTCCTCCAGATCGGTCAGATCGGACAGCCGCTCGACGCCGATGATCAGCACATGCTCCGCGGTGCCGTCGGTGACCATGCCCTTGGCCAGGGCCACTCCGTAGCCGAAGCCCGCACAGCCCGCCGAGATGTCGAACGCGGCCGGCTTGCCGGTGCCGAGCAGGTGCGCGATCTCGGTGGCGACCGCCGGGGTCTGCTTGAAGTGCGAGACCGTCGAGACGATCACGGCGCCGATCTGCTCGGGCGTCAGCCCCGCGTCCGCGATGGCCTTGCCGCCCGCCTCGACCGACATCTGGGCGACCGTCTCGTCCGGTCCGGCCCAGTGACGGGTGGCGATGCCCGAGCGGCTGCGGATCCACTCGTCCGAGGAGTCGATGTGCTTGAGGATCTCCTCGTTCGGCACCACCCGGGTCGGACGGTAGCCGCCGACACCGAGGATGCGCGCGTACGGTGCGCCCTTACTGGGCTTGATCTTCGCGGTCATGCGTCTCGGAGCTCCTGTTCGGCCGGTGTGGCGGCGGCGGGGTCGGCATGCTCGGCGATCAGCGCGCGGGCCGCGTCGAGGTCGTCCGGCGTCTTGAGCGGCACGTTCACCACGCCCGGCAGCGCGCGCTTGGCGATACCGGTGAGCGTCCCGCCCGGGGCCAGCTCGATCAGCCCGGTGACACCCAGCTCCTGGAAGGTCCCCATGCACAGGTCCCAGCGGACCGGGTTGGACACCTGGGCGACCAGCCGCTCGATCACCTCGGTACCGGAGGTCACCACCTTGCCGTCGCGGTTGGAGACGTAAGCGGTGCGCGGGTCGGCGACCGGAACACCTGCGACCAGGGCCTCGAGCGTGGCGACCGCCGGGGTCATGTGGTCGGTGTGGAAGGCACCGGCCACCTTGAGCGGAACGACGCGGCGCACGCCCTCCGGCTTGTCCTCGGCCAGCGCCGCCAGCTGCTCGGCGGTGCCCGCGGCCACGATCTGCCCGGCGCCGTTGACATTGGCCGGGGTCAGCCCGTGCTTGTCGAGGTGTGCGACGACCTCGTCCTGCTCACCACCCAGTATGGCGGCCATACCGGTCTCGGCGCGGCTCGCGGCGTCCGCCATGGCCAGGCCACGGCGGCGGACCAGCACCATGGCCGCCTCGTCGGTCAGCACCCCGGACACCGCGGCGGCGGTGATCTCACCGACGCTGTGGCCCGCGGCGGCGCCCAGCCGGTGCGCCGAGGCGGCCGGACCGGAGGGGGCTCCGGCGCCGTCGGAGAACAGGGCGTGGGCGGCGACGAGACCGGCGGCCACCAGCAGCGGCTGGGCCACCGCGGTGTCGCGGATCTCCTCCTCGTCGGCCTTGGTGCCGTAGTGGATCAAGTCCAGGCCGGAAACGGCCGACCACCAGGTCAGACGTTCGGTGACACCGGGGAGGTCGAGCCAGGGGGTCAGGAAGCCGGGCTTTTGAGCGCCCTGGCCGGGAGCGACGAGTACGAGCACTCTCACACTCTCTCTTGTGGGTGGTCCGGCTCGCCCGTGAGGACAAGGACGAAGAACCGTCAGGGGAATTGTTGGACTCCAACAAAGGGTCAGGAAAGTATGTCTCCATCGGCGAGCCGACCCAGGATCAGGGCTATGCGCAGCGTAAACGCCGACCTGACGTCGGACGGTGACCACCCGGTGACGTCGGTCACACGTCGCAGCCGGTAGCGGACGGTGTTGGGGTGTACGAAGAGCATCCGGGCCGCGCCCTCCAGGCTGCTGGCCTGTTCCAGGTACACACTCAGCGTCTCCAGCAGCGCGGAGCCCGCTTCCTCCAGTGGTCTGTAGATCTCCTCCACCAACTGCTCACGGGCGGCCGGATCCCCGGCCATCGCCCGCTCCGGCAGCAGATCGTCCGCCAGCACCGGCCGCGGGGCGTCCGGCCAGGCGGTGCACGCCTTCAGTCCCGCCGCGGCGGCCCCCGCCGAGCGGGTCGCCGCCAGCAGGTCGGAGACCACCGGACCGGCCACCACCGGGCCCGGGGCGTACGGCCCGATCAGTGCCTTCGCCGCCTGGAGCGGATTGTCCGAACCGCCCGCGACCACCACCAGACGGTCGCCGAGCACCCCGGTGAGCACCTGGAGCTTGGCGTGCCGGGCGGCCCGCCGGATCGCCTCCACGGTCAGCTCGCTGTCCCCGTCCGGGGCGGTGCCCAGCACCACGCACACATGCTCGGGCGCGTTCCAGCCGAGGGCGGCGGCGCGGGACAGCGCCCCCTCGTCCGCCTCGCCCGACAGCACCGCGTTGACCACCAGCGACTCCAGCCGGGCGTCCCAGGCGCCGCGCGCCTCGGCCGCCTGCGCGTACACCTGGGCGGTGGCGAACGCGATCTCCCGCGCGTACACCAGCAGCGCCTCGCGCAGCGCCGACTCGTCGCCCGGAGCCGCCACGTCGTCGATCGCGGACTCCATGACCTCGATGGTGGTCCGCACCATCTCCACGGTCTGCCGCAGGGTGATCGCCCGGGTCAGCTCGCGCGGGGCGGTGCCGAAGACATCGGTGCTGATCGCCTGTGGGGCCTCCGGATGCCGGAACCACTCGGTGAAGGCCGCGATACCCGCCTGTGCCACCAGACCGATCCAGGAGCGGTTCTCGGGCGGCATCGCCCGGTACCACGGCAGCTGTTCGTCCATGCGCGCGATGGCGCCGGCGGCCAGCTTCCCGGACGACTTCTCCAGGCGGCGCAGGGTGGCACTGTGGGGATGCGGGAGGTTCGCGGCTGGTTCAGGCACGAGGACAAGACTGCCTTATCGGATGGCGTACGCGGGGGGCGGGGAGGTCGGAGGAGGCAGAAAGGGGAGAGGAGGGGAGAGGAGGGAGAGGAGGGAGAGGAGGGAGAGGAGGGAGAGGAGGGGAGCGCACTACCGTGGACCGCGTGATGTGGATACAGCGGTCCGGTGCACGGTATCCGGGCGGGGACGGCGCCGGCATCGAGACGCGCCACGCCTTTTCCTTCTCCGGCCACTACGACCCGGACAATGTGCGGTTCGGGCTGCTCGTGGCGTGCAACGAGGAGCGTCTCGCGCCCGGCGCGGGCTTCGCCGAGCACCCCCACCGCGATCTGGAGATCGTGACCTGGGTGGTCGCGGGCGAGCTCACCCACGAGGACTCCACCGGTGCCCGGACCGTGGTGCGCCCCGGCGATGTCCAGCGGCTCAGCGCGGGCAGTGGGGTGCGTCACACCGAGCGGAACGCGGGCGCGGAATCCCTGGTCTTCGTACAGATGTGGCTGGTGCCCGGCCCCGTCGCCCCGGCCGAGCCCGGGTACGAGGTGGTGCGCGGTATCGCCGACGGCACCCCGTACGCGCTGGAGCGCACCGAGGCGGTGCTGCATGTGCGGCGGCTCGGGGACGGTGAGCGCACCGCGCTGCCGGAGGCGCCCTGGAGTTACGTCCACGGGGTGCGCGGCGCGGTGCGGATCGGGGACGAGACGCTGGGCGCGGGCGACGCGGCCCGGCTGCGGGATGCCCACGGGTTGGTGGCGCGGGCCGAGGGCCCGGCGGAGCTGCTGGTGTGGGAGATGCACGCGGAGCCGGTGTACGGCTGACGCCCCCGGGGCCCGCGCGGGGCTCAGCCGGTGCGCAGCTCGGCGAGGACCGCGTCGGTCAGCGCCGGCCAGACCTCCACGGCCCACGGTCCGAAGGCCCGGTCGGTCAGGGTCACACAGGCCGCCCGCGCCTCCGGGTCGACCCACAGGAAGGTGCCGGACTGGCCGAAGTGCCCGTAGGTGCGCGGCGAGGAGGAACCGCCGGTCCAGTGCGGCGACTTGCCGTCGCGTATCTCGAAGCCCAGCCCCCAGTCGTTGGGCCGCTGGTGGCCGTAGCCGGGCAGTACCCCGGTCAGCCCCGGGTGCACCACCGAGGTGGCCTCGGCCAGCGTCTGGGGCGCCAGCAGCCGCGGCGCCTGGAGCTCGGCCGCGAACCGCACCAGGTCCGCCACGGTGGAGACGCCGTCCTTGGCGGGGGAGCCGGTCAGCTCGGTCGCGGTCATGCCGAGCGGCTCCAGCACCGCCTGGCGCAGATACTCGCCGAAGGGGATGTCCGTGGCCTTGGCGAGGTGGTCGCCCAGCACCTCGAAGCCCGCGTTGGAGTACAGCCGGCGGTTGCCGGGGGCGGCGACCGTGCGGTGTTCGTCGAAGGCGAGCCCGGAGGTGTGCGCGAGCAGATGACGGACGGTGGAGCCCTCGGGCCCGGCCGGTTCGTCCAGCTCGACCGCGCCCTCCTCGACGGCGACCAGTACGGCGTAGGCGGCGAGCGGCTTGGTGACCGAGGCGAGGGGGAAGCGGTGGTCGGCCGGGCCGTACGATCCGGCCGGGGTGCCGTCCGCCGTGACGACGGCCGCCGCCGCCGTGGGGACCGGCCAGTTCTCGATCATCCGCAGGCTTTCCATGGCCCTGAGCCTAGTGCCCGCCGGATTTCGCCCCACAATCCGCTTGCTTGGAGTGCACTCCAAGTCCATAGCGTTGTCCCGGGCAGGGAACGCGCACAGCATCGAGACCGGCGAGAGGGTATCGGCATGACCGTGATGGAGAGCGCTCCGGCTCCGGCGAAGCCGCGGATCTGTGCGGAGGAACATCCGTACCCGCGGCCGACCGGACAGGACCGCTACACGATCAGCGAGGTGGCCGCGCACACCGGGCTGAGCGCGCACACCCTGCGCTGGTACGAGCGGATCGGGCTGATGCCGCACGTGGACCGCACCCACACCGGGCAGCGCCGGTTCACCAACCGCGACCTGGACTGGCTGGAGCTGGTGGGCAAGCTGCGGCTGACCGGGATGCCGGTGGCGGACATGGTCCGCTACGCAGAGATGGTCCGTACCGGGCAGGACACCTTTCGCGAGCGCGAGGAGCTGCTGACCGAGCACCGGGAGAACGTCCGGATGCGGATCGCGGAGCTCCAGAGCACGCTCGAGGTCATCGACTACAAGATCAGCATCTACTCCGGGGCACGGCAGCGGGCGGAAGGCGCCTGATCGAGAGCGGGCGGCCGGTTCAGCCGCAGAGGGCCGCCAGCGCGACCGTCACGCACAGGACGGCGAACGCGGCGGCGGCCCGGCCCAGCACGGCCCGGCGGACCCCGGCCGGGCCCGCGCCGTCACCCGCGCGGCTCCCGTCGCCGGGGCCCTCGGGGTCCTCGGGGCACTCCGGGCGCTCCAGGGCGAACAGAGCGGCACACAGCGCCGCGAGCGCCGAGGGACGGGGGTCATACGAGGCCATGGCGGCAGTCCTGGGCACCGTCGTCGTGGTCCGCGCACCGGATCCCGTCGAACCGGCCGAGCGCGATCCGGGCGAAGTTGCGCAGCGAGTCCGTACCGGGGGCGAAGTAGCCGGTGTGGCCGTGGGCGCGGTCGGCGGAGACGACCCGGGCACCGAAGGACCGGTCGGTCGGGTCCTCGCCGTGGCCGAGACCCAGGAACGCGTAGCCCGTCACCCGCCGTATCCAGTCGGTGCTGTCCCGGGCCGCCCACACCCGCGCGGAGGTGCGCAGGCCCTCGGCGCTGTCGGCGCGCATCCCGGGGCTGCCCAGGACCACCAGGTCCGAGACCCGGGCGCGGTCCATCGCGGAGGCGGCGAGCCCGCAGAGGACCGAGCCGTAGCTGTGGCAGAAGACGGTGGGCGGCGCCTCCGCGGTGGCCGCGGTGGTCACCGCCAGACCCGCCAGCAACCGGTCCAGACGCGGTGCCCCCGCCTCGGCCAGCCGGCTGGTCGCGGCGTCCGGGCCGAGCCCGACCGGCGTGGTGTAGCCGACCCACGCCACCACGGCGGTGGGGGTGCCGGGCGCCTCCCGGGCCATCTGCGCCCGCAGCGCCCGCGCCATGCCGACGGGGGTGCCGTACCGGTCGTGGTCGCGGTCGAAGGTGTTCAGATCGATGTCGGAGCCGGGCACCACGACGGCCGTGCGCCGCGCCGTCGCCAGATCGCCGAAGACCTCGGCGACCTGGCCGCGGCCGCGCGGATCGAAAGCGAGGATGTGACGGCCCGGGGAGAGCAGCGTGGTGTAGCGCTCGACGAGCGGGCTGCCGGGGTCGGCGGCGCGCTCCTTGTCGCGCGCGGCCCGGACGGCGCGGGCGTTGGCCTCGTAGCGCAGTGCGAGGGGCGCACCGTCGAGGTTGCCCACCACCTGCGGATGGCGGATGGCCAGGGCCCGCCGCTGGACGTCGGTGAGCCCGGCGAAGAAGCGGGCGATACGGGCCGGGGAGGTGGTGGCCGGGTCGGGCAGCTCCCGCCCGGGGCCCGGCAGCGAGTGGTCTGCGAGCCAGGAGGCGGTGCCGGGCGGCGGCCCGGTGATCGCCTGCTCCTCGTGGGCGACGGTCCACCCGGCCGTGCCGGCCATGACGGTGACGGTGAGCGCGGCCGTGATCAGACGGCGGGCGTAGTGCCTGGGTCGGTGCGTCGGGGACATGGCCGCGGGTTTCCCTCTTCCGTTCGGTGGCGAGGGAAACGTAGGGAGCCGGTGGGTGGCGGGGCGTCACACCGCGGTGCCAAGTCGGGAGTCATACCGGGGTAGGGGGTGACCCGGGGGAACTGTGCGACACCCCGTGAGGCATGCACCACCGCAACGGATCGGCACCCGCCCCTCGGCGGCGCGGCGGACGGCGGGGCGCCCCTCGCAAGCCGCCGCCCGCGCCGGCCTGGCGGCCGAATGCCGACTGGAGACAGCTGCCGCTGTTCGGACAGGTCCCGCGCGACTACGGCCGCCTCGACCCCTCCGGCGTCGACTTGACCAGCCCCTGGCTGACCTGGGCGAAGTACCTCGCTCACCGGTTCGCCGAGGCACGGGGCTGGGGACGCAACATCCGCTTCGGCGTCAACCGTGGCCTGGCCCTTGTCCTCACCGGGTACGTCGAGGGCGACGCCATCCGGCACAGCGAGATCTTCACCCCGCTCCGGTCCCGCGACCTCCCGGTCGGCCACGTCGTCACGGTCCTGGAGGAGATGGGGATCTTCGAGGACGACAGCGAACCCTCCTTCGAGGGCTGGCTCGCCGAGCGTCTGCAGGGTCTCGCACCCGGCATCCGCTCGGAGGCCGAGCGCTGGACCCGCGTCCTGCGTGACGGTGGCCCCGCAGCCTCCCGCGACGGGAAGGCACGGTCTGGCTCTACCTCAACCGTGTCCGGCCGGCCCTGCTGGAATGGTCGGACCGCTATGACCACCTGCGGGAAGTGACCCGCGACGACGTCCGGACCTACATTAAGACACTGCACGGCCACCACCGGCGTGACCAACTCGTGGCCCTGCGCTCGCTGTTCTCCTGGGCCAAGCGGAATGGGCTGCTTTTCCGCAACCCGACCAGCCGGATCAAGGTCGGCCAGTACGAGTACGGCGTGCTCCAGCCGCTGGTCCCCGCCCAGGTCGGCCGGTCCGTCGCGGCGGCCACCACCCCGGCAACACGACTCATCCTCGCCCTCGCCGCGGTGCACGCCGCCCGGGTCGCCCAGATCGGCATGCTCATGCTCGACGACGTCGACCTCGGCAACCGACGGCTGACCACCGCCGGACGCTCCGCCCGCTCGACGACCTCACCCTGAAACTGCTGCTGGACTGGCTGGAGCACCGGCGAAACCGGTGGCCGAGCACCGCGAACCTCCATCTGCTGATCAACAACCAGACCGCCACCAAGACTAGCCGCGCCAGCAACCACTGGATCAGCTCCTCGATGCGCAGCCAGGACGCGACGCTGGAGCGGCTCCGCGTCGACCGGCAGCTCGAAGAGGCGCTGACCCACGGGCCCGATCCGCTTCACCTCGCCGAGGTGTTCGGGCTCGACGAGAAGACTGCGATGCGCTACGCGGACTCCGCACGGGCACTACTGGAACAGGCAGCCGAGCACTCGGCATCGCCCTCAGGAAGAGAACTTGGCCCGGATTGACGCGACTTGGAGTCGGCGCCAGCAGATCCTTGGGAGAGGCGCAGGCACTCATCCCAGGCTTCAAGAAAGCTCTCGTAGGTGTTGAGGCGTTCTTGGCGCATCCAGTGACCGTGCTCGACGGCACCTTGGTCCTGTACTTGCCGCCGGACGGCTTCGGCGTTCTTTTCCGTGCCGAACTTAGCTGCCCGCCCGCGCGGAGCAACCTCACCGCTGCTTCATCAATGACGACAGAGGGTGTCGGGTTTACGGCCGACGATGGACGTATGCGCGAAACCCCAGAAGAACTCAACAAGCTCCAGTCCCTCCTCGACTCCTCCCTCTCCGGCTCGACCGCACACCTCCGCTCGATCGTCGAGGGCCGCACCATCACGGCGGCGCAGCTCACCGGGGTCCTCACCGGCATGTGCACGCTCGCCCTCTCCACGGTGACCGCAAAGGGCGAACCGCGGATCAGCGGCGCCGACGGGCACTTCCTGCACGGCCGGTGGCACTTCGGCACGGCGCGCAACGCCGCCAAGGCCCGTCATCTCGCGGCCCGTCCGGCCGCCAGCGTCGCGCACATGCGCGGCGAGGACCTCGGCGTGTTCACCCACGGCACGGTGGAGGAGCTGAACCCCGAGGACGCCGAGACCACGGCCGACTGGCAGGAACTCCTCGCCTACTTGAAGGACTTCTACGGCGACGACGCCTTCGACTGGAACCGCGAGGTCGTCTACTACCGGCTGAACCCGCACTGGATGACCGTCTACGCCCCCGACCTCGACAAGCTCACCGGCACGTGACGCCGGGCCCGTCGACGAGGGCCTGCACCTGCGCGTACGTGGGTGCGGGGCCGGTCGACGGCGCGCCGTCGCGTACCGCCAGCGCCGTGGCGACGGCCTCGCCCACCGCCCGCCGGTACAGCAGCGACCCGAGGCTGCCCCGCCCCCAAGCTCTCAACTCCTTCCCCAAGCTCGCAACTCCGCTTCGCTGCGTTCGAGCAGGGGGCCGCTCGGCGTCTTGCCGGTCCAGGGGGCCAGGAACGGCAAGGTCGCGAGTTGGCCCCGAACCCACGGAAGCAACTCCGCAGAGCACGACGACGGACCCTTGAGTTCCCACCGAGAACCCTTCAGTTTGCGTGAACTTACGGGACTCACCGGGCCTCAGTAGTTGCGGTACAGAAAGTGCCGCTGAAATTGATCTTGCTGACGCTGGACTGCTTCGCGGGTGCTTGGAGCTGGCGGGGTACGGCGCCCGACCGCAGTTCCGCAGGTCGGGGATGTGGTTGTAGAGGGTGCCCGGGGAGACACCGAGGAGCTTGGCGATCGAGGTGATCGAGCGGCCGGGGTCGGGCAGCGGATCGCGGGCGGCGCGGATGATCTCCTCGGTGGCGACGCTGGGGCGTCCGCCGACGCGGCCGCGGGCGCGGGCGGCGGCCAGGCCCTCGTTGGTGCTGATGACGATGAGCTCGCGGATGAACTCCGCCAGGGCGGCGAGACGTGGAAGACGAGCCGGCCGCCGGGGGTGGCGGTGTCGAGTGTTCTCGTGCAGCGAGGTGAAGCCGATGCCTCGCTCGCGCAGTTCGGCGACCATGTTGATGAGGTCCTGGAGGCTGCGGCCGTAGCGGGCGTACCCGATCTTGATTTCGGTGCGGAGGAGCGGTTCGGCGACGAGGAGGTCCGGCTCAGCCGGTTCGAGGGCGGTCATGGCCCCGGGTCATGTCAGAAAACGGTGGTCCGGGGTTGTTGAATGCCCCTGGTTTTGGAGGGGTTTTGAGCCCCTGCGGGGTCCGGGCGGCCCCGCGCGGCGATCTTCAGAAAACGAAGGTTTCTTGCCGAACCGGCAGGTGTTCAGGCGGACCGGAGGATAGTGCGGATGGCTTCCGCAACCGGCAGAGCGAAGGCACCCAGGAGGTGCAGGTCGAGCGAGACGAGAAGGAAAGCATCAGCTCGCCGCGGGTCTTCGCCGTCCTCGCACGGGGCGTCTGCCGTCGAGGGTGCGTGGGCGTTGCTATGTCATTTCGCCGGCGTCCGTGACGATGCGGACGAGGGTGTCGACGAGTTCGTCGGTGGTGGTCTGCCACTTGTCTGTGTCGAGGTAGCCGCTGAGCTCCATGCCCGCGATGCCGTGGGCGCTGGTCAGCAGCAGGGCGCCGTAGTGCCGTGCGTTCCGCTCTCCCACGAGGGCGGCGACGATGTCCAGGAACTCGTCCTGAAAGCGTTCGGCCGCGCGGTCGGCCACGGCCGGGTCGCCTTCCGGCCCGCATAGCTGACGCCGGATGCGATCCATCCCGTCACCGAGTGGCCCAGGAAGGTTTGCGCGCCGCCTGAACAACACCTGGTACAGGTGCGGCTGGTTACGGCCGACGTCGATGAGGGCGCGGAGAGCGCCGCGCAGCTTCTCGGAGGCAGACAGGGCCGGGTCGGTCCGAAGGGCGTGCACCTGGTCGCCGATCCGTTCCCAGCTCTTGGCCGCGATGGCGGTCAGCAGGCTGTCCTTGCCCGTGAAGTGCCGGTACGGCGCTCCCCGGGTCACGCCTGCCCGCGCGCCCACCTCGCGCAAGGTGACCGCTTCGGGGCCGCCGAGGTCGAGGAGCTCGGCGGCCGCGTCGAGCAGAGCGCGGCGGGTGGCGGCGGCGGACTCCGCACGGGTAGTCATGACGTCCATCATACAGTTGACAGTGTCATCTGAACCGGTACCGTATCCAAGATGACAACGTCATCTGAAACCCAGAAGCTGATCGTCGTAACCGGAGCCTCCACGGGCATGGGCGCGTCAGCCGCCCGCGAACTGGCTCGCCAGGAATTTCACGTCCTGGCCGGCGTGCGACGCGACCGTGACGCCGACGCCATCCGATCGACCGGCATCGAGCCGGTCATCCTCGACATCACCAAGTCCGAGCAGGTGGAGGCACTCGCCGCGCGGGTCGCCGACGACCCGCGCCCGCTGCACGCGCTCGTCAACAACGCCGGCGTCCAGGTGAACGCCCCGGTCGAAGCCCTGCCGATGACGGAGTGGCGGCGGGTGTTCGAAGTCAACCTGTTCGGCCACATCGCCGTCACTCAAGCGCTCCTACCCGCGCTGCTGCGCAGCAAGGGTCGTGTGATCAACATCAGCTCGGTCGGCGGCAAGTTCGCCATGGCCACATACGGCGCGTACGCCGGCGCGAAGTTCGCCCTGGAGGCGGTCAGCGACTCGCTCCGCCGGGAGGTCGCTCCGCTGGGCGTACAGGTGGTCGTGGTCGAGCCCGGCGGCGTCCGCACGGAGATGGCTGCCCGCGGGGTCGAGACGGCGAACCACCTGGCTGCCCGGATGACGCCGGAGCAGGACGAGCGCTACGGCAGCCTGGTCCAGGCGAACAACAAGTTGATGACCTCGGGCACTGCTTCAGGCCTGACCGCCGACGCCGCCGCCCGGGTCATCACGAGGGCCGTGACGACGCGTAGACCGCGCACCCGCTACACCGCCGGCCGGGATGCCGCCCTGATCATGCGCCTGGGCCCGATGCTGTCCGACCGCACGCTCGACCGCGTCCTCGCCGCCAACCTGCGCCGCCACTACCCGAAGGGAGCCGTTGGCCGACGAGGACTCCACGAACGACTCCGTCCCCTGTGGTGCGGCCACCGGTGAGCTCACAGTCAACGGACAACTTGCCCTCCTGCCCGGGACGAGGACTCTCCCGACGTCAAGCCGCGGGCTCAAAACGCGGACAGCAGCCAGGCCGACGCCTCATCGTCCCCGGATGGTGATCACCGTACGAGGTGCCACGGGCGTGCCGGCCCCTACGGCCCGCCGGGCGACACCAGCCCCGATTCATATGCGAAGATCACCGCCTGCGCCCGGTCGCGCAGTTCCAGCTTGGCCAGCACCCGGCCGATATGTGTCTTCACCGTCTGCTCGGCCAGCACCAGCGATTCGGCTATCTCCTGGTTGGACAGCCCGCGCGCGATCAGCTCCAGCACCTCCGTCTCCCGCGGGGTCAGCCCGCCGCGGCGCAGCGCGAGGGTGTTGTTGCGGCGGGACGCCGGGCGCTGGCGGGCGAAGTCGGCGATCAGACGGCGGGTGACCGAGGGGGCGAGCAGCGCCTCGCCCGCCGCCACCACCCGCACCGCGGAGATCAGATCGGCGGGCGGGGCGTCCTTGAGCAGGAAGCCGCTGGCCCCGGCGCGCAGCGCCTCGTAGACGTAGTCGTCCACGTCGAAGGTGGTGAGCATCAGCACCTTGGGCCGGTGGACGACCCCGCGCGGGGGGTCGAGCAGTTGGCGGGCCGCCTCCAGGCCGTCCATCTCGGGCATCCTGACGTCCATCAGCACCACATCGGGGTGGGTGCGCCTGCTGACCTCCACACCCTGCCGTCCGTCGGGCGCCTCGCCGACGATGTCGATGTCGCTCTGCGCGGCGAGCAGCGCGGCGAACCCCGCACGCACCATCGCCTGGTCGTCGACGATGATCACCTTGATGGTCATGGATCCGTCTCTTCGGGGCTACGAGGGTTCTTCGAGGTCTACGAGGGGGAGCCGGGCCGCGACGCGGAAACCGCCGTCGGGCAGCGGGCCGGTGTCGAGCATCCCGCCCACCAGCCGGACCCGCTCGACCATGCCGACCAGGCCGTGGCCGGTGCCGGTGGTCTCCAGGGGAGTGGTCGGCACACCGGCGGGCGGCCCGTTGACGACCAGGACGGTGAGCGCGGCGGGATCCCCGGCGGCCGAGACGGAGACCCGGGTGGCGGCGCCGGGCGCGTGCCGCACCACGTTCGCCAGCGCCTCCTGCACGATCCGGTACGCCGACAGCTCCACCGCCTGCGGCAGCGGGCCGAGTCCGGCGACGGCGTCCGCGACGGTCAGCTCGGTCGGGATCCCGGCCCGTACGGTGGCCTCGACCAGTTGGGGCACCTGGCGCAGCCCCGGCTGCGGCGCCCGCTCGCCGCGGGTCTCCTCGCTGCGCAGTACGCCCAGCAGCCGCCGCATTTCGGCGAGGGACTCCCGGGCGGTGTCGGCGATGGAGCCGAACTCCCGCTCCGCGTCGGGCGGGAGGCCGCCGATCCGGTAGGGCGCGCTGTCCGCCTGCACGGTGATCACGGACATGTGATGGGCGACCACGTCGTGCAGTTCGCGGGCGATTCGGGCGCGTTCCTCCAGCAGGGTGCGGTGGGCGCGTTCGGCCTCGCTGATGGTCTCCTGCTCGGCCAGCCGCCGCTGGACGTCCCCGCGTTCGCGCAGCGCGCCGCCGATCAGCAGCACCACACCGCTGAGCACGAACAGCAGCACTCCGCTGCTGTCGGCCCCGGTGTCGAAGCCCGTGCCGAGTGCGAGTCCGGCGCCGCCGGTGACCAGCCACACCGCCACCAGCGTGGGCCGCGGTTCGCGCAGCGCGAGGGCCAGCATCAGGAAGAGATAGCCCACGATCCCGGCGGGCAGCCAGGGCCAGACGCGGTGCTCCATACCGGGGTCGAGCACCATCATCGCGCCGAGCACATCGCTGATGATGGTGATCCACCACGCCTGGAGGGGGCGGGTGACGGCGAGCAGCAGTGGGGTGGTCTGGGCGATGGCCAGCAGGGTGGCGGTCCCGCCGGACTCCTCGTAGTCGTTGGTGAGGACCTGGGCGGAGACCGGGACCAGCACCGCGGTGAGCACCATCGCCACCCCGTACGGCAGTCTGCGCAGCCAGCGCCGGGGCGACTGGGCGAACAGCGGGGTGGCCGGATAGCTGGGTGTCGTCAGGGCGCGGAGCAGGGTGCCCACCTGCCGCCGGGCGGCCGCGAACAGGCCCTCGTGCGCGGTGGAAGTGGGGGCCGTGGCGGGCGCGTTGGCCGGGGCGGCGTCGGCGGGGGCGTAAGAGCGGCTGGACATGGCGGATTCAGCGTAGGCTCCGCGGCGCGCCCGCACGTCATACCTGGGAGTCGGATGCGGGTCATACCTGGGTATCGGTGCGGTGGCGGTGCCGGAGCGGTCCCTCGCCGTGCTACAGCTCCGCCAGCAGCTCGGCCTTCTTCGTGCTGAACTCGTCGTCCGTCAGCAGCCCCTGGGTGTGCAGTTCGCCGAGGTGGCGGATGCGTTCGGCGATGTCGGCCGGGTCGCGGCGGGGGCCCGGGGGACGGGCCGGCACGGGGGCGCTCTCGGTGCCCTGCCCCGCGTTGCCGGCCCGTACGGCCTCCAGCACGGCGGCGGCGAACGGCAGCGACTGGTGGACCAGGCCGTAGCCCATCCCGAACACCACGGCGGCGGGATCGTGGTCGGCCCGGCCGGCGGGGCGGTCCTCGGTGGCGCGCTCGATCAGCCGCAGATGGCCGTTGCCGTTCTTGGCGGCGCCCTCCTTGGGGGCGGGGCCCGCGGAGCCCTTGCTCTCCGGTGAGCACCACTCCACACCGCTCAGCTCGTCGACCCGGAAGCGCTGGTCCCCGGCCTTCCACTTGGCCGAGGAGGCTCCGGTCCAGAACCAGCGGAAGGAGATCTCCTTGCCGTCGAAAGACGCCTTGCCGTCGTACGCCTTGAAGGACATCGGGGGCGCGGGCGCGGTGACCAGATGGGTTTCGGCGGGGGTGTCGGCGTCGCGGGCGAGCGCGCCGCGTATCTCCTCCGCGTAGTACTCGGCCAGCGTCTCGCGCTCGGCGGGCAGCACCAGCCGGTACGGGTCGTACGCCTCTTTGAGCTGGCCGTCGGCGGCGTCCATCAGCGGGTCGGCGCCGGGTCTGGGCACGGCGCGCAGCACCACGGTGCCTCGTTTGCCGGGAGCGAGCTCCACCGCGGACAGCGCCTCGAAGGGAACGCGGCGTTCGCCGAGCGCCTGGAGCAGCTTCGGCGTGCGGATCCCCCGTTCGAAGCGGATGAGCACGGAGTCGGTGTCGAACTCCCAGACGGTCTGAAAACCGGCCAGCACATCACCCATGCGGCTCATCGTATGCGGCGGTGGCCCGCCCGTCCTCCCTTGAGCGCTACGCGCGTCGCGTGTGTGGTGTGCGATCAGGTCAGCCCGGCGGTGCATTCGTCACCGTCCGCGCAGCTCACGGACTGGACCGCGCCGACGCCCACCCGCGCCAGGTTGTCCAGGCTGGTCGTACCGGGCTCGAAGTACCCGGCGTGGCCGTCCGCGCCGTCGGCGGACAGCCTGCGGGCGCCGAAGCCGGAGGAGACCGGGTCGGCGCCGTGGCCGAGCCCGCCGACCTCCAGGTGCGGGATGTCCTGGATCCAGTCCCCGGAGTCGCGCATCGCCCAGACCCGGGCGCTGGTGCCCAGGTCGGAGGCGTGGTCGGCGCGCATTCCGGGACTTCCGGCCACCGCGATGTCGGTGACGCTGGGCGGCAGGTCACGGGCGGCGACACCGCACACCACCGAGCCGTAGCTGTGGCACATCAGCGAGACCCGGGAGGGCGCGGGCAGCGCGTTGACCAGGGCTCGCAGCCGCAGTGCGCCCTGGGCGGCAAGTTTGCCGGTGGCGGCGTCCATGCCGATGCCCGCCGGGGTGGTGTAGTCGGCCCAGGCGATGACGGCGGTACGGGTCTCCGGGGCGTTGGTCCGCTCGTTTCGGTAGAGGGCGCGGGCCATGCCGACCGTGGCGGCGTACGGCTTGTCACTCTTCTGGAAGGTCAGGATGTTGGTGTCCACCCCCGGCACCACGACCGAGACCCGGCCCGCGTGCGCGAGGTCGCCGAAGACCTCGGCGGCCCGGCCCTGGCCCGAGGGGTCGAAGGAGAGGATCTGGCGGCCGGGGCCGAGCAGATCCTGGTAGCGGTGCATCCGGCGGGTGGCGTCGTTGCGGCCGAGCGGGGTGAGCCTGTTGTCGTGCATCCGCTCGCGCTCCACGGCCCGGGCCTGGATCAGGGCGACCCGGTTGGCGCGGTAGCGCAGCCCCACCGGCGCGCCGTTGAGATTGCCGACGACGAGCGGATAGCGGCGTACGAGGCGGCTGGTCTCGGCCTTGCTCAGCGTGTCGAACCAGCGGCTCAGCCGCCGTGGCGAGGAGTACGGGTCGGGCAGCCGGTGACCGTCCAGGGACGCGTGGCGCCAGGCGTCGACCGACGCGGCGAGCGGGTCCCGGTCCCCTCTCTGGGCCCGTACGGCCGTCCAGCCGGTGGTGGCGAGCAGGACGAACACCACCGCCAGGGCGAGCAGCGCGCGCCAGGCGGTGGAACCGGGAGAGGGGGAGCTGAGCTCCGAGAAGGAAGTCACCGCGGGACACACTAGGAGAAGCGCGGTGGTGGTCGCCAAATGCCGTGAGTCATATCACGTTTGGGGGCCACCCAACGTGGGGGCTATGTCCGATTTAATCGTTTTTGCTCCAATGTTCGGCGAGTGCCGGTCCCACATGGTCGAGTTGGCGGGCGGCGATGTCCCGCAGCGCCGCCTGGCTGGTGTCGTCACCCTCGCCCCACAGCTTCCCGGTGACCCGGACCGCCCCGCCGAACATCGCCACCACCAGGCGCGGGCGCGGGTCCTCGTCGATGTCCAGCCCCTCGCGGCGGGCGATCTCCCGGGCCAGCCGCTCCTCCAGCTCCATGGTCCGGCGCAGATGCACCGCGAGCAGGGCGGGGGTCGACTCGATCACCCGGTACATCCGCAGATGGAGTTCGGTGGGCACCAGCTCCTCGAGGGTCTCGCCCATCCGGTCCCACGCGTCCAGGACGGCGTTGCGCAGGGCGTTCAGCGGTGCCTCGTCGGCGGGCCGGTCGCACAGCGCGTCGAAGCACAGCGCCTCCGCCGCCCCCTGGGTGGCGAAGGCGACCTCCTCCTTGTTGGCGAAGTACCGGAAGAAGGTGCGCTGGGAGACGTCCACCGCCTCGACGATCTCGTCGATCGTGGTCTCGTCGTACCCCTGACGGGTGAACAGCTCGAAGGCGGTGCGCACCAGGGCGCTCCGGGTGCGCCGTTTCTTCCGCTCGCGCAGTCCGGTCGGCGCGGGCGTCACCACCGCCGCTCCCGCCTCGTCCGTTGTCACCTGTCGGCTCTCGCTTCCTGCTGCGTTCGGGCTGCTCACGATACCTGTGGGGAAGTAGTCAGCAACCCGCGGATGAATCCGTTTGTCAAATGTCAGAGGCTGACATTAGCCTCCGGACATGACGTCTTCGACCACCGCCGCCGGTACGGCGGCGGAACCTCCGCCCATATCCGACCCCCGCAAGGGGCTGCGGGGTCATCCCTGGCTGACGCTGCTGACCGTCGCCTTCGGGGTGGCCATGGTCGCCCTCGACAGCACCATCGTCGCCATCGCCAACCCCGCCATCGCCCAGGACCTCGGCGCCTCGCTCGCCGACGCCCAGTGGATCACCAACGGCTATCTGCTCGCCCTGGCCGTCGCGCTGATCACGGCGGGCAAGCTGGGTGACCGCTTCGGCCACCGGCAGACCTTCCTCATCGGTGTTGTCGGCTTCGCGCTCTCCTCCACGGCCATCGGTTTCTCCTCGACCGTTCCGCTCGTGGTGTCCTTCCGGGTGCTCCAGGGCCTGTTCGGCGCGCTGCTGATGCCCGCGGCGCTCGGCCTGCTGCGCGCCACCTTCCCCGCCGAGAAGCTCAATATGGCGATCGGCGTCTGGGGCATGGTCATCGGCGCCTCGACCGCGGGCGGACCGATCGTCGGCGGGCTGCTGGTCGAGCACGTCAACTGGCAGTCGGTCTTCTTCATCAATCTGCCGGTGGGTCTGCTCGCCCTGGCCCTCGGCCTGTTCATCCTGGTCGACCACCGCGCCGAGAAGGCCCCGAAGTCCTTCGACATCCCCGGCATCCTGCTGCTGTCCGGCGGGATGTTCTGCCTCATCTGGGCGGTCATCAAGTCCTCGGAGTGGAGCTGGGGCGACCCCGCGACGCTGCTCTTCCTGGGCCTCGCGGCGGTCTGCTTCGTGGTGTTCGCCTTCTGGGAGACCCGCACTCCCGAACCGCTGATCCCGCTCGGCATGTTCCGCTCCGTCCCGCTGTCGGCCGGGACCGTGCTGATGGTGCTGATGGCGTTCGGCTTCATGGGCGGACTCTTCTTCGTCACCTTCTACCTCCAGAACGTGCACGGGATGAGCCCGGTCAAGAGCGGGCTCCACCTACTGCCGCTGACCGCGATGATGATCGTGTCCTCGCCGCTGGCGGGCGCCGTCATCACCAAGGTCGGACCGCGGGTTCCGCTGGTGGTCGCCATGTCGCTGACCGCGGTCGCGCTGTTCGGCGCCTCCACGATGGACGTGGACGCCTCCACCACGGAGATGTCCCTGTGGTTCGGTCTGCTCGGCCTCGGCCTCGCCCCGGTGATGGTCGGTGCCACCGAGGTCATCGTCGGCAACGCGCCGATCGAGCTGTCCGGTGTCGCCGGAGGTCTCCAGCAGGCGTCCATGCAGGTCGGCGGCAGCATCGGGACGGCCGTCCTGGGTGCGGTGATGGCCGCCGAGGTGGACGACGAACTGCCCGGCAAATGGGCCGGCGCCAAGCTGCCGCCGGTCTCGGGCGAGCAGATGTCCAAGGCGTCCGAGGCGGTCGAGGTCGGCCGGGCGCCGATCGCCAAGGGCACTCCGCCGGAGCTCGCGGGGAAGATCACCGGCGTCGCACATGACACCTTCGTGTCGGGGATGAGCCTCGCGTTCGTGGTCGCCGGGGTGGTCGCGGTGATCGCCGCCGTGGTCGCGGCCTTCACCAAGCGCGGGGCGAACGCGGAGGCGGGCGCCGGGGCGGGACATATCTGACCCGTACGGGATCCCCCGGATACCTCTGAGGGAAACCGGTTGCGGAATCCGGGTGGGACACCCCCTATCAGGGTGACCCTCGCTCAACTCCGTGGCGCACAGCGGGAGTCGGCCGACAGGCTGACTCCCGTTTCTGCTGTGTCCACACGGGGAGTTCGTTCACCATGCGCCCAACGCGCCCGACGCGCGCCATCGTCACCACGACCGTCACCGCGGCCCTCTCCGCGCTCGCCCTGGCCCTCACGGCGGCCACGGCGGCACCGGTCCACGCCGCACCGCCACCACGGCTCGGCGACTGTGACGCCGGACAGCTGTGTCTGTGGCACGGAACCGGCTTCACCGGACCGCGCCAGGTCCATGAACTGGCCGGCACCGACATCGAGAGCTGTGTCGCCCTGCCGTCCGGCGGCTGGGCCGCCTCGCTGGCCAACCGCACCGGGCGGCCGGTCACCGCGTACCAGAGCGCGGAGTGCGCCGAGACCGGTGAGTTCCGTACCTATCCCACCGGCACCTGGGCCCCGGAAACCGCTTACCGGGTACGGGCCTTCAAGATCTGGGAGCGCTGAGGACCGGCGCCGGGCGGGCTGGAGGTCCAGCCCGCCCGGCGTCCGGGCAGTGCCCGCGACGGGAGCATCCTAGACAGCTGTCTATGTATTATGAGCACCTGTCTATGAAGTGGGGGCACCGATGGAGACGACCGCGCATGTGCTGGTTGGCCTGGTGGCCGCCCTGCACGCGTACATCCTGGTACTGGAGATGTTCCTGTGGGAGAAGAAGCCGGGCCGTGAGCTCTCCGGCTTCGATGCGGCCCTGGCCCGCGCCACCGCCCCGCTGGCCGCCAACCAGGGCCTCTACAACGGATTCCTGGCGGCCGGGCTGGTCTGGGGCCTGGCCGCCGGGGACCCGACCGGGCTCCGGGTCCAGGTCTTCTTCCTCGCCTGCGTGCTCGTCGCCGGGCTGTACGGCGGCCTCACCACGAACCGGCGCATCCTCGTCGCGCAGGCGCTGCCCGGGGGGCTGGCGCTCGCCGCCGTCCTGCTGGCCCGGTGACCGCCGTGCAGGCCGACCCCCGCACCGCCCGGACCCGGGCCAAGCTGCGCCAGGCCCTGCTGGAGGAGTGCGGCCTGCGCCCGCTGGCCGCGGTCAGCGTCGCCGCCCTGGTACGCCGGGCCGGGGTCGGCCGCGCCACCTTCTACCTCCACTACACCGACCTGGAGGCGCTCGCCGTCGACGCCTGCGCGGATATCGTCCGCGATGCGGTGGACGCCCTGCACGCCTGGCGCGGCACCCCCGACCCCGCCACCCCGCCGCCCGCCCTGCGCACCTTCTTCGACCAGCTCACCCCGCACGCCGGCCTCTACCGGGAACTCCTGCGCCCGGGCGGCGGCGGCCCGCTCGGCCTGGTACTCCACCAGGATCTGCGCGCCCGCAGCCACACCGAACGCACGCTGGCCGGCGCGCCGGAGCCGGAACTGGTGGCCTCGGCCGTGGCCGCGACCTTCGCCGGGGTGCTCGCCGACTGGCTGCACGGCCTCATCCGGGCCACTCCCGCCCAGATCGCGCAGCGGGTCTGGTGCCTGCTCGTCACCCTGCACCGCGCCCCGCTGCCCTGACGGGCCCGCCGCTCCGACGGCCGTCGCCTGCCGTGGTGTTCACCCGTCCTCGGTGCGTCCCGGACGCCTCCGCACGCCCGTGGAGCTACGTCCGCCTGCCGCGGGAGGGGTGGCGGCAGCGAGGGGATGTCCGGCGGTCCGCCGAGACGGGTGGCACGGTGGCCGTCGCGTGGAGCTCTACGGGGTGGGCTGGACCGTGATGTCGTAGCTACGTTGCTCCAGCGGAGGCTTGTCCCGCTCCCAAACCCGGCGGTGTGCCAGGTGCAGACGGGCCCGGCCGGGCCGCACCCCCGCCAGGGTGAACAAGGTGTCGGCGGAGGTGCCGAAGGGGCGGCCTGCCAGTTCCTCGGCCGGCGGGCGCCCCTGGACGACCTCGACGGCCTCCGCGTCTCCCTGTAGTTGCCAGGTCCAGGTGTAGCCGGCGGCGCTGAGCGTCGGCAGCCGCAGCTCCTGCCGTTCACCGGGCCGGAGAGTGAGGGTCCTGTGCGGGGCGGTCATGCGGGCGGTCCGTTCGACGGGGGCAGGAGCCCCGGGCCGCGGGCGGCTCGGGGCCTCGTGCGCGGCGGTCAGGCCTGGCCGATGACCGGGCCCTCGTGCCAGCCGGCGCCGTCGCGCCAGTAGTGCTGCAAGCGGCGGTCGGTGCGGAGCACGACGATCTCCAGGTTGAAGCCGAAACTGCCTTCGACCAGTCCGGTGACCGCGGCTATATCGTGGCCGAAGACGGCGCTGCAGTGCCAGCTCATGTCGGCCGAGTTATTGCGCCACCAGTGTTGTACGCGGCCGCCGGCGGCCACGCACAGCTCGAAGTTTCCGGTCCCGTTCTCGGTGGCCATGCCGTACTGGCCCTGGATCATCACGGGCGGGCCGGCGATCCCGGAGCCGAAGAGCGGTCCCGGCCGCCACACCATGCCGTGGTCGTTGTCCCGCCACCAGTGCTGCATCTGGCCGGTGCCCAGGGTGCACACCAGCTCGAAGTTTCCCTGGGTGCCGTAGGTGCTCTGCACCAGTGAGGCGCCGCTGAAGGCGACATGGGAGCCGAACGTCGGCCCCGCGTGCCAGCCGCCGCCGTCGCGCCACCAGTGCTGGAGCACGCCGGTGCCCAGCCGCACCACGACCTCGAAGTTGCCGGGCGCGCCGTAGTTGGACTGGATGAATCCGGGCACACCCGCTGCGTTGGCCGGGCCGAAGATGCCGCCGTCGTTCCACTTGCCGCTGTTCTGGTCCAGCCACCAATGGTGCAGCCGACCCGCGTCCGTGAGGTGCACCGACTCGAAGTTGCGGTTGAAGGTAGTGCTGGTGAGTGTCGGGCAGCACGCGGCGTCCAGGCCGAACTCGGATGCCTGCGCCCACGGGAAGCCCGTTGCCGTGTTGTCCCGCCACCAGTGCCGGATGCGCCGGCCTTCGGCGGTGGCCAGCATTTCGAAGTTGCGGTGGGTGGCACCGTTTCCGCTCTCGTAGAGGTTGCCGTTGTGCAGGCGGCGCTTGGTCCACGGGTCGGGGTTGGTGGACAGCACGCCGTATTTGGCGAACTCGTCGATGCGGATCTCCCCGTAGCCGATGCGGACGTAGCCTCCGTCGCCCCAGGCACGCCCCCAGGAGTTCTTGGCGATCCAACACCGGTCAGGGTCGCTGTAGCCGACGATCGCGACGCAGTGCAGGCCCGCGATGTGCGACACCGTCTTGTGGTAGACGCCGGTGCGGTAGGCGAAGAAGTCGTCGGGCACCTCGATGCAGCAGCTGATCGGACCGACCGTGTCCAGCCAGCGCTTCTGGTCGTCGGTCGACCCCAACTGGGTATATCCGTCCATCTTCACCGTCCGTCCCGAGCGATCCGCTGTCGGCCGGTACGGGGCGTTGTCCGTGTGGTAAGGCCAGCAGGCCGGGTCGGCGATCCCGTGTCCCTTGATCCAGTCGAAATAGGTGTTCGGCCAGGAACCGTCCGCGCACCGCAGGCCCTGGCCGTCATGGGTGTCGCCCTCGGAGCGCACGGTCCATACGGCGTGCTCTATCCGCACCCGGCTCTCGACCACCGCGGTGGTTCCGAACGCCACGCAGGACCCGCACGGGTTCTGGTCCCTGACCTGGGTGACCCAGTTGGTTCCCCAGCGGTTGCGCCAGTCCACTTGGGCGCTGAACCCCGCCTCGTCGACGCCGTTCTGCGGCGCGGCACGGGCAATGAGGTTCTGGTCGACGGCGAGTGGCCCGCTGGGCAGCCCGAGTGCCGCCCGACGGGCGGCCAGCATCTGGTTGGTTGTCGGATTCTGCCGCAGCAGTGCGGCCAGGTCGACCGGCGGCGCTTCGGCGGCCGGCACCAGGTGCTCGTCGCTCGGAACGCCCAGCGCGTACACCGGCACCTGCGCCTCGTCGCCCGCCCCTTCGTTGACGTTCCAGCGCGCCTCGCCGCGGTGCAGTGCCGTGCGGATTTCTCCGTATGTGACCATGGAAATCTCTTCCCCCCAATTCCGGGCCGCACCGTTCTGCTCCGGAGACCGCCTACGGAAAGCGTTTTCGGCGCGGCTGCCCGCCCCTTCGCGCTGCTGCTCCGCAGTGCGCAGGGGCGCTGGACTCGTGTCCCGATTTTTCGGGCAACGGTCAGGAACATAGCCACGACCGAAGGAGCGTCACAATGGGCCGGTAGGGGAATTCCGGATCCGTTTGAATGATTTTTTCTCACTGCGAACGCTTGTCTGGTGGGCGCATTTGTCTGGAGTTACGGGAGTGAACTGAAGGGCAGGTCGGGACGCACCCGGGCATCCCAGGCGGGTCGTCTCCGACCCGATCGGGCCCCTCCAGGAGCTGGTCGCGGCCGCACTGCTTCTGGTGCTTGGCTGAGCAATTACCAGACGCTCAGGTCGGCTTTACACCTGGCTCAGGCGCATGGTCGGCTGACTGCCGTCCTCATGAATGAATTCCAGGCCTCAAAACGCCCCGCATAAGCGCACGGCTGTACCCGGCCGGTGACGCCGTCTACAAGTACGGGGGGTGCCGACGACGTGTGGTCGGTACCGGGCGACTCCGGCTCGGTCACGATCCGCCAGGGCGACGACTCTGCCGTCGCCCTGAAGTGAGCCGGGAGCACACGAAACGCGGGGCGGGCTGGAGGTCCAGCCCGCCCCGCGTCCGGTCATATCCGGTCAGCGCCGTCGCGGACGGCTACGCGTCGCCGCCCGCCGGGCCCGGGTCGGCCGCGGCCACGTCCAGCAGCTGGTAGCGGTCGATCGCCTGCTTCAGCGCCGAGCGGTCGATCTTGCCCTCCTTGGCCAGCTCCGTCAGCACCCCGAGCACGATCGACTCCGCGTCGATGTGGAAGAAGCGGCGCGCCGCTCCCCGGGTGTCGGCGAAGCCGAAGCCATCGGCGCCCAGCGACTGGTAGGTGCCCGGCACCCATCGCGCGATCTGGTCCGGAACGGCACGCATCCAGTCGGAGACGGCCACCTTCGGGCCCTCCGCGTCCGCCAGCTTCCGGGTGACGTACGGAACGCGCTGCTCCTCCTCCGGGTGGAGCAGATTGTGCTCCTCGGCCTCGACCGCGTCACGGCGCAGCTCGTTCCAGGAGGTCGCCGACCAGACATCGGCCTTCACGTTCCAGTCCTCGGCGAGCACGCGCTGGGCCTCGACCGCCCACGGCACCGCGACACCGGAGGCGAGGATCTGCGCCGGGATCGCGCCCTTCTCGCCCTCCTTGAAGCGGTGGAGTCCCTTGAGGATGCCCTCGCGGTCCACGTTCTCCGGCTCGGCCGGATGCTGGATGGGCTCGTTGTAGACGGTGAGGTAGTAGAAGACGTCCTCACTGTTCTCGCCGTACATCCGGCGCAGACCGTCCTGCACGATGTGGGCGATCTCGAAGCCGAACGCCGGGTCGTACGCGACGACCGCGGGGTTGGTCGAGGCCAGCAGCTGGGAGTGGCCGTCGGCGTGCTGGAGACCCTCACCGGTCAGGGTCGTACGACCGGCGGTCGCGCCCAGGACGAAGCCGCGCGCGAGCTGGTCGGCCATCTGCCAGAACTGGTCGCCCGTGCGCTGGAAGCCGAACATCGAGTAGAAGACGTAGACCGGGATCAGCGGCTCGCCGTGGGTGGCGTAGGCCGAGCCCGCCGCGATCAGCGAGGCCGTACACCCCGCCTCGGAGATGCCGTCGTGCAGCATCTGCCCGGTCGGGGACTCCTTGTACGCCAGCAGCAGTTCACGGTCGACCGACTCGTAGGTCTGGCCCAGCGGGTTGTAGATCTTCGCCGAGGGGAAGAGCGAGTCCATGCCGAAGGTGCGGTACTCGTCCGGCGCGATCGGTACAAAGCGCTTGCCGATCTCCTTGTCCCGCATCAGGTCCTTCAGCAGCCGGACGAACGCCATGGTGGTGGCGATCGACTGCTGGCCGGAGCCCTTCTTCACCGCCGCGTAGGTCTTGTCGCCCGGCAGCGCCAGCGGCTTCGCGCGCACGACACGGGTCGGCGCGTAGCCGCCCAGCGCCTTGCGGCGGTCGTGCATGTACTGGATCTCCTCGGAGTCCCGGCCCGGGTGGTAGTACGGCGGCAGACCGGACTCCAGCTCCTTGTCCGGGATCGGCAGGTGCAGCCGGTCGCGGAAGCCCTTGAGGTCGTCGACGGTCAGCTTCTTCATCTGGTGGGTCGCGTTGCGGCCCTCGAAGTTCGGGCCGAGCGTCCAGCCCTTGACCGTCTGGGCCAGGATCACGGTCGGCTGGCCCTTGTGGGCCTTGGCCGCCGCGTAGGCCGCGTAGATCTTCCGGTGGTCGTGACCGCCGCGGCCCAGGTGCAGGATCTGGTCGTCGGTCATGTGCTCGACCATGGAGCGCAGCCGCTGGTCGTCACCGAAGAAGTGGTCGCGGATGTAGGCGCCGGTCTCGGTCGCGTACGTCTGGAACTGACCGTCCGGCGTGGTGTTGAGCTTGTTGACCAGCAGACCGGTGCGGTCCTGGGCGAGCAGCGGGTCCCAGCTGCGGTCCCACACCAGCTTGATCACGTTCCAGCCGGCCCCGCGGAACTGCGACTCCAGCTCCTGGATGATCTTGCCATTGCCGCGCACCGGGCCGTCGAGCCGCTGGAGGTTGCAGTTGACCACGAAGGTCAGGTTGTCCAGGCCCTCACGGGCGGCCAGGGAGAGCTGGCCGAGCGACTCCGGCTCGTCCATCTCGCCGTCGCCGAGGAACGCCCACACATGGGAGGCGGAGGTGTCGGCGATACCGCGCGACTCCATGTAGCGGTTCATCCGGGCCTGGTAGATCGCGCCCAGCGGGCCCAGGCCCATGGAGACGGTCGGGAACTCCCAGAAGTCCGGCATCGACCGCGGGTGCGGATAGCTGGACAGGGCGTGGCCGGCCTTGGACTTCTCCTGACGGAATCCGTCCAGGTGCGCCTCGGTCAGCCGGTCCAGCAGAAAGGCCCGGGCGTAGATGCCGGGGGAGGCATGGCCCTGGAAGAAGATCTGGTCGCCGCTGTCGTTGTCCTTGCCGCGGAAGAAGTGGTTGAAGCCCACGTCGTACAGCGAGGCGGAGGAGGCGAAGGTGGCGATGTGGCCACCCACCCCGATGCCCGGACGCTGGGCCCGGGAGACCATCACCGCCGCGTTCCAGCGGGTCGCGTTCAGGATCTTGCGCTCGATCTCCTCGTTGCCGGGGAAGAACGGCTCGTCCTTGGTGGCGATCGTGTTGACGTAGTCCGTGCTGCGCATCTCGGGCACGGCCACCCGCTTCTCGCGGGCGCGCTCGATCAGGCGAAGCATCAGGTAGCGGGCACGTTCCCGGCCACGCTCATCGACGGCTGCGTCGAGCGAGTCGAGCCACTCCTGGGTTTCCTCGGGATCGAAGTCCGGGACCTGGCTGGGAAGGCCGCCAATGATGATCGGGTTGCGATCGGATCCGGAAGCCACGCTATTCCTTCGCTTTTCGGTCGTGCGGTGCACGGAGATGGATTCGTGCTCTATTGGTCGCGCCGGTCTCCATCGTGTACCTCGGGTACGGGATACGTCATCTCTACTGGGTGGTAACCGCCACCTGGCGAGATGGGCGCTGCGGGCCGGTCGGGTGTGACGGCCAAATCGCAACCTTACGCCCACGACGGAGGGCACCTGCGTACGACCGTTCGGCTCCGGGTCGGCGTAGGGTGGCGATACACACACGTAAGCCGGACATAATGGGGCAATCGAGGCGGCTACCCGCTGATTCGCGCCGTTCCTCCATGATGGGAGTTGCGGCGAGACGTCAACGTTTGGGCGGGATCGCTGGCCGGGTACTTGCGCGATCCGCCCGGCCCGTGTGGACTACGCCCCATGCCCCTCGCGTACGCGCGCGGGGTCGCCGGATCCGAAGAGTGAACGAAAGATGACAGGAGGCAATCCGTGAGCGCGACCGCGGACCACGCGGAGGAGCGGACCAACCTGGCCGCGAGGCTGGGTTTCCAGCCCGAGCAGGTGGTCCAGGAGATCGGCTACGACGACGATGTCGACCAGGAGCTCCGCGAGGTCATCGAGGAGATCACCGGCCAGGAGCTCGTCGACGAGGAGTACGACGACGTGGCCGACGCCGTGGTGCTGTGGTTCCGAGAGGACGACGGTGATCTGACGGACGCGCTGGTGGACGCCATCCAGATGATCGACGACGGCGCCCCGGTGTGGCTGCTGACGCCCAAGACCGGCCGTGACGGCTATGTCGAGCCGAGCGACATCAACGAGGCCGCGACCACCGCCGGCCTGTCCCAGACCAAGAGCTTCAACGCGGGCAAGGACTGGACCGGCAGCCGCCTGGTCACCCCGAAGGCCGCCCGCACCAGCAAGCGCTGAGACCGGGAAACCACACAGCCGAGCCCCCCTCCGTTCGCTTTCGGAGGGGGGCTCGGCGCGTAGGGTGGACGCCACCGTAACGGATCACATGAGCGAGAGAGCGAAGGGACATCCCATGGCGATAGAGGTCGGTACCAAGGCCCCCGACTTCGAGCTGAAGAGCCAGCACGGAGAGACGGTCAGGCTCTCCGACTTCCGGGGCGAGAAGAACGTCGTGCTCCTCTTCTACCCGTTCGCCTTCACCGGCGTGTGCACCGGCGAGCTGTGCGCCCTCCGCGACGAGCTGCCGACCTTCGTCAACGACGAGGTGCAGCTGCTCGCGGTCTCCAACGACTCGCCCTTCAGCCTGCGTGTCTTCGCCGAGCAGGAGGGGCTGGAGTACCCGCTGCTGTCGGACTTCTGGCCGCACGGCGAGGCCAGCCGCGCCTACGGCGTCTTCGACGAGGAGAAGGGCTGCGCGGTGCGCGGCACGTTCGTGATCGACAAGGAGGGCGTGGTGCGCTGGACCGTGGTCAACGGTCTGCCCGACGCCCGGGACCTCAACGAGTACGTGAAGGCCCTCGAGACGCTCTGAGTCTCGGCCGCAAGCCGCGAAACCCTGTAGCCGCCGGGAACCGCTCACTAGGATCGACGCGTTGATCCTTATGGGTTCCGCAAGGCTCACCGAAGGTATCCGCATCCACCATGAGGGGGCACGCAGTGCTCCTGACGAACCTTTTTTGGGAGGACTCGTGGGAGTCAGCCTCAGCAAGGGCGGCAACGTCTCGCTGTCAAAGGAAGCCCCGAACCTGACCGCGGTCATCGTCGGTCTGGGCTGGGACGCCCGCACCACCACGGGCACCGACTTCGACCTCGACGCCAGTGCCCTGCTGACCAACGCCGAGGGCAAGGTCG
The DNA here is from genome assembly GCF_013364155.1 of Streptomyces sp. NA02950. Taxonomy (NCBI): domain Bacteria; kingdom Bacillati; phylum Actinomycetota; class Actinomycetes; order Kitasatosporales; family Streptomycetaceae; genus Streptomyces; species Streptomyces sp. NA02950. The sequence goes on from NZ_CP054916.1 coordinate 6,471,606, forward strand.
GCAACGACCAGAACTTCGTGTTCTTCAACAACCTCAAGAGCCCGGACGGCTCCGTGGAGCACACCGGTGACAACCTCACCGGTGAGGGCGAGGGCGACGACGAGCAGATCAAGGTGAACCTGGCCGGGGTCCCGGCCGATGTCGCCAAGATCGTGTTCCCGGTGTCGATCTACGACGCCGAGTCCCGCCAGCAGAGCTTCGGCCAGGTGCGCAACGCGTTCATCCGCGTCGTGAACCAGGCCGACGGCAATGAGCTGGCCCGCTACGACCTGTCCGAGGACGCCTCGACCGAGACCGCCATGGTCTTCGGCGAGCTGTACCGGAACGGGGCGGAGTGGAAGTTCCGCGCCATCGGCCAGGGGTACGCCTCGGGGCTGCGTGGCATCGCGCAGGACTTCGGCGTCAACGTCTGACGAGCGCCGCCACGGCGATCCGTGGACCGCGCGTGCGCACCTCGGGTGGGCGCCCGCGGCCGCGACGGCACCACCGCGCCCGGCGCCGCATCCCTGCACCCAGGCAGGAGTGCGGCGCCGGATGCGCTTCGCGCACGCAACACCCGGGGAGGAACCAGGATCATGGGCGTTACGCTCGCCAAGGGAGGCAATGTCTCCCTCTCGAAGGCCGCGCCGAATCTCACACAGGTGCTCGTCGGCCTGGGTTGGGACGCGCGCTCCACCACCGGAGCGCCGTTCGACCTCGACGCCAGCGCACTGCTGTGTCAGAACGGGCGGGTGCTCGGAGACGAGTACTTCGTCTTCTACAACAATCTCAAGAGCCCCGAAGGCTCGGTGGAGCACACCGGTGACAACCTCACCGGTGAGGGCGAGGGTGACGACGAGTCGCTGCTGATCGACCTCAGCCAGGTCCCGGCCCAGGTCGACAAGATCGTCTTCCCGGTCTCGATCCATGACGCCGATGCCAGGCGTCAGACGTTCGGGCAGGTCAGCAATGCCTTCATCCGGGTGGTGAACCAGGCCGACGGTCAGGAGCTGGCTCGCTACGATCTCTCCGAGGACGCCTCCGGCGAGACCGCGATGATCTTCGGCGAGGTCTACCGCTACGGCGGTGAATGGAAGTTCCGGGCCGTGGGGCAGGGGTACGCGTCGGGGCTGCGCGGCATCGCTCTAGACTTCGGGGTCAACGTTTCGTAAAGCCGCGTACAGCGCGCGGGGGAGACCTTACGAAGAAGGATTGGGTTGCCTGTGCTCCTCAAAACCTTTGGTTGGTCGTTCGCCGTAACGGCGGGCGGTCTGGCCTTGGCCGGCGTCCTCTGGGGGTGGAAGGGGCTCGCGATCGTCGGGATCCTCTCGATCCTGGAGGTTTCGCTCTCATTCGACAACGCGGTCATCAATGCGGGCATTCTGCGCAAGATGAACGCCTTCTGGCAGAAGATCTTCCTGACCATCGGCATTCTGATCGCCGTCTTCGGTATGCGCCTCGTCTTCCCGGTGGTGATCGTCGCCATCACCGCGAAGATGGGGCCGCTGGAGGCCGTGGATCTCGCGATCAACAACAAGGACAAGTACGAACACCTGGTGACGGCCGCGCATCCGGCGATCGCGGCCTTCGGCGGGATGTTCCTGCTGATGATCTTCCTCGACTTCATCTTCGAGGATCGGGACATCAAGTGGCTGGCCTGGCTGGAGAAGCCCCTGGCCAAGCTGGGCAAGCTGGATACCTTCTCGATCGTGATCGCCCTGGTGACCCTGCTGGTCGCCGCGACCACCGTGGCCACCGATGTGGCCCACGGCGGCGGTGACAAGAGCTCCACCGTGTTGCTCTCCGGTGTCGCCGGTCTGGTCACCTATCTGATCGTCGGCGGTATCTCGGGCTACTTCGAGGACAAGCTCGAAGAGGAGGAGGACGACGAGGACGAGAGCGACGAGAAGAGCGGCAAGGACGACGCGGAGGAGCCGGCCCCGGCCGCGAAGAACGGCCGGAGCGGTGGCGCCACCGTGGTCGGCCTGGCCGGCAGGGCCGCGTTCTTCATGTTCCTCTACCTCGAGGTCATCGACGCGTCGTTCTCCTTCGACGGCGTCATCGGCGCCTTCGCGATCACCAACGACATCTTCGAGATGGCGCTGGGTCTGGGCATCGGCGCGATGTACATCCGGTCGCTGACCGTCTATCTGGTCCGCAAGGGCACCCTGGACGACTACGTCTACCTGGAGCACGGCGCGCACTACGCCATCGGCGCGCTCGCCCTGATCCTGCTCGCCACCATCAAGTACGAGATCAACGAGGTCATCACCGGCCTGGTGGGTGTGGTGCTGATCGGCGCCTCGTACTGGTCCTCGGTGGTGCGCAACCGCCGGGAACACGAAGCGGGCGAGGGTTCCGAGCCAAAGACGGAAGTCACCTCCGGAGTGTGACCGGGGGGCGTTTGAGGAACGCTCTGAGCGGGGCGGCCGAGAGTTTTCAGCTCCCGGCCGCCCCGCGGCAGTTCACGCAGGCGGAAGCCATGAAGGGTGGGGGTGCGCACGATGGCGTTCTGGAGCAACTGGGGGCGGTCCGCGTGGCGCGAGTTCGACAGTGGTGACGCGTCCGGAGTGGTCGAGCTGACCAAGCGGCACTCCGTGATCTCCCTGACCAAGCAGGGCGCCGCCAGCGGCAACCTCCGGATCAACCTCTCCTGGCAGATGCGGACCTCGGACTTCAACGAGTCCGGGCGCGGCTCGCTGCGCCATCCGCTGCGGATGTTCAAGCCCGCGGTGGTGCAGGCCCAGGGGCCCGCCATGGTCAACGTCGACCTCGACCTGGCGGTGATGTACGAGCTGAAGAGCGGCTCCAAGGGGGTGGTCCAGCCGCTCGGCAACTTCTTCGGCAATCTCAACGAGCCGCCGTACGTCAAGCTCAGCGGGGACGACCGGTTCGGATCGGGCTCCGGCGAGACGATCTACATCAACATGGACCACAAGGACGACATCAAGCGGCTGCTGGTGTTCGTCTACATCTACGACGGCACCCCCGCCTTCGACCGCACCCATGGCATGGTCACGCTCTACCCGAGCAATGGCCCCCGGGTGGAGATCGCCCTGCACGAACGGGCCCCGCAGGCCCGCTCCTGCGCCGTGGTCATGATCGAGAACGTCAAGGGCGAGATGGTGGTGCGCCGCGAGGTGAAGTACGTCTACGGCTTCCAGGCCGAGCTGGACCGGCTGTACGGCTGGGGTCTCCAGTGGGGCCGCGGCTACAAGGCCAAGGTGTAGCCCCGCGCCGCGCCCTCTCCGGCCCCGGCCGGGGCCGGAGAGGTCCCGCTAGCGGTTCTGGAACTGCGGCCCCTGCGGCGGCAGCGTGAAGTTGGGGTCCGGCACCGGCGCGGGCAGCGGAGGCGGTGGCGGTACCGGCCCGGTCCGTTGCACCTGCTGCGGATAGCCGTACGCGGGCGGCTGCGGATAGCCGTAGGACGGCTGTGGCGGGTAGGGCTGCTGCGCCGGCGGCTGCGGATAGCCCGCGGGCGGCGGCGGGGGTGGCGCGCTGGGCTGCGGCGGCACATAGCCGTGACCGTCCCCCTGCGCCGCGGCGGGCGTCATCCGCTGCGGGTCCCACGGGTCCGGGGTCGGCCCCGGGGGGTGCGGCTGGGGGTGCGGCGGCGGATAGCCGTAGCCGGGCGCGGGTGCCTGCGGCGGCAGCGCCTGGGTCTCGGCCTGCGACGGGGTGGGGGAGGACGAGGGGGCCGGTGCGGGAGGCGGAGTCGGGGAGGGGGGCGACGGCGGTGCGGCGGAGGCGGACGGGGGCTCGGTCGCGTCCTCCGGCTCACCCGGCGCGGGCGCCGCGCCCTCGTCCTCGCCGTCGTCCACCGAGATGCCGTACTCGGTGGCCAGACCGACCAGTCCGGTGTCATAGCCCTGGCCCAGCGCGCGGAACTTCCAGCTGTCCTCGCGCCGGTACAGCTCCCCGCAGATCAGTGCGGCTTCCCTGCCCGTCTCCGGCTGCACCTCGAAGATCGCGATCGGTTCCGCGTCGGTCGCGGCCGACGCGTCGTACAGCACCAGGCTCAGATCCCGTACCTGTCCGAAGGTGCCGCCGTCCGCGGACGCGGCCAGCACCACCCGGCGCACCCCCGCCTCCAGGCCGGACAGCTCGGCCTCGATGGTGTCGGTCAGCCCTTCCGGCAACCGCTTCTTGGGCAGATGGCGGACCAGGCCCGAGGGGTGCCGCGGCTGGTTGTAGAAGACGAAGTCCTCGTCCGAACGCACGCGGTCGTCCTCGGCCAGCAGCAGCGCCGAGGCGTCGACATCGGGTACGTCGGTGCCGGGGGTCCAGCGCAGCACCGCTCGTATGGCCGTAGTCTCGAGCGGGATGTTCGATCCCTTCAGCATCGCGTGCGTCATGGCCGCAATCCTGCCCTCCCGGACGGCCCCGGGACAACGCAGGGTGCGGGGGCGGAGGCGGTGCGCGTCCGGTGTGCGGAAGGACGCGGCGGCCGGGATGGCGCGCTGGACATGGATTCAACCCCTATGAGTTACGCGATTTTCACGATCTTGGGGAACTTTTGACCCTTCCTCGCACGTACGATTATCGGCCAACCAAGGGCCGTCACGGCCCGCAGCGGGTACTGGCAGCACGGGGAGACGTATGAGGCATTTTGGACACCTGCGGGATGAGGTACGGTCGAGCCTCTTCCACCGGGAGCCCGGTGAATTCACCGTGGACTCGCCCTCCCGGACCCTGGCGGTCGCCCTCGGTGCCACGCTCTACTCGCCCGCCACCCGGCCCCGGCTCGCCGAAGACATCGTCAAACAGGCAGGTCGGGGCGTGGTGTCCATGGTGCTGTGCCTGGAGGACTCCATCCATGACGCCGAAGTGGCCGAGGCGGAGGAGAACCTCGTGCGCCAATTCGGCACGCTCGCCGAACGCGGTCCGGACGCCGCGCTGCCCCTGCTGTTCATCCGGGTCCGCACCCCGGAACAGATCGTCGATCTCGTCCGGAGGCTTGGACCGACCGTCCGGCTGCTGTCCGGATTCGTACTGCCGAAGTTCACCGAGGAACGGGGCGTCTCCTTCCTCGAAGCGCTGATATCCGCCGAAAACGCCGAGACGCTGGCCGAATTGGGCGGACGGCGGCTGTTCGCGATGCCGGTCCTGGAATCCCCCGAGCTGATGCACCGGGAGACCCGCACCGACACCCTCAGCGGCATAGGCCGGATCGTCGACAAGTACCGGGAGCGGGTGCTGGCCCTGCGGCTCGGGGTCACCGATCTGTGCTCCGCGTACGGACTGCGCCGCGCGCCCGATATGACCGCCTACGACGTCCAGCTCGTCGCCTCCGTGATCGCGGACGTGGTGAACATGCTGGGCCGGGCCGACGGCACCGGCTTCACGGTCACCGGCCCGGTGTGGGAGTACTTCAAACAGCATGAGCGGATGTTCAAACCGCAGCTGCGGCACAGCCCCTTCAGCGGCAGCGCGGAGGCGCTGCGCACCGCGCTGATCGAGCACGACATGGACGGTCTGCTGCGCGAGATCGAGCTGGACCGGGCGAACGGCCTGCTGGGCAAGACCTGTATCCACCCCACCCATGTCGCCCCCGTGCACGTGCTCTCCGTCGTCAGCCACGAGGAGTTCAGCGACGCGGCGGACATCCTGGAGCCCGAGCGGTACGGCGGCGGGGTGCTGCGCTCCTCGTACACCAACAAGATGAACGAGGTGAAGCCGCACCGGGCCTGGGCGGAGCGCACCATGCTGCGCGCCGAGGTCTTCGGCGTCGCCCGGGAGGACGTGAGCTTCGTGGAACTGCTGTCGGCGAGCGTGGGGGCGGGCTGAACGACGGGCCGCGGCGGACGCGGCGGAAACGGCTGGGGCGGCGGGGACGCTGAAAGCCACGGGGGGCTGACGGGACAACCGAACGAGAACGATGAGAGAGACGAGGCGTACGGCGTGGTGTGGTCGGGACAGTGGGTCGCGGACCGGCTGGGGGTACGGCTGGACGGCGGCGAGGAGCTGACCGGACTGCTGGGGCTGGCGCTGCGGCGCAACCCCAAGCGCGCCCATCTGCTGGTGTCGAACGTGCTCGGCAAACATGTCCCGCAGCGGCCCGCGGCGGTCCACGGCGCGGGCGTACGGCTCGGCCACCGGGTCCGGGAGCTGCTGGGCGACGAGGCCGCGGCGCGCGCGGTGGTGCTCGGATACGCCGAGACGGCCACCGGTCTGGGCCACAGCGTCGCGGACGGCCTCGCCCTCGCGCCGTATCTGCACTCCACCCGTCGTCCGGTCGACGGCGTCGCGACCGTCGGCGGCTTCGAGGAGGAGCACAGCCACGCCACCTCCCATCTGCTGCTGCCGGAGGACCCGGAACTGCTGGCCGGTGACGGTCCGCTGGTCCTGGTGGACGACGAGTTCTCGACCGGTCGGACGGTGCTCAACACCATCGCCGCCCTGCACCGGCGCTTCCCCCGGGACCACTACGTGGTGGTCGCCCTGGTCGACATGCGTTCCGAGGGGGACCGCGCCCGGCTGGACGCGTTCACGGCCGAACTCGGCGCCCGGGTGGACCTGATCGCCGCGGCGACGGGCACGGTCCACCTGCCCGAGGGCGTCCTCGAACACGGGCAGCGGCTGGTGGCGGAGCACGAGCCCGCGCCCGAGCCCGGGGCCGGGACGGATGACCCGGACGCGCCCCCGTCCGCGCCCGCCGCCGTCCGGGTCGACCTGGGCTGGCCCGCGGGGCTGCCCGACGGCGGCCGCCACGGCTTCACCCCCGCCCACCGGGCCTGTCTGGAGGCGGCGCTCCCGGGCATGGCCGCCCGGATCGCCGAGGTGCTGCCGACACCGGGTGACGGCACCCGCCTCAGGGACACCCGGGTCCTCGTTCTCGGCTTCGAGGAGCTGATGTACGCACCGCTGCGGCTCGCCGAGGCGCTGGACCACGCCCTCGACGGGGCCGAGGTGCGGTACTCGACGACCACGCGGTCGCCCGTGCTCGCCGTCGACGACCCCGGCTACGCCATCCGCACCCGGATCGCGTTCCCCGCCCATGACGGCCCCGCCGACGGGCCCGGTCCGCGCTTCGCGTACAACGTGGCGCCCGGCGGCGACCCCGCGCGCCGCTTCGACGCGGTCGTCGCCGTCGTCGACTCGGCCGCCGACACCCCCGCGCTGCACGCCCCCGACGGGCTGTTGGCCCGGCTGGCGCCGCACACCGGCCGGGTGCTGCTGGCCGTGGTCCCGTCGCATGTGCCGACCGCACCGTCCGTACCGGTCGCGCCCGCTGAGCCTTCCGAGCCTGCTGAGCTTTCCTCCCCGACCCCCGTCACCCGCACCGAACGACAGGCCCCCCGTATGCACCGACCACCGCCCGAGCCGCTGCGCGGACCCGACTTCTCCTCCTACGCCCCCGACGAAGTCGGCTGGCTGCTCCAGGACTTCTCGCAGGTCACGCTGGAGGCCCCCACCGAGGAGCGCGAGGAGGCGATCCAGAGCGGCGGTGCGCACTACGCCGAGTCGCTGCCGCAGGAGTACCAGCCCAGCGAGGAGTACCAGGCGCTGTTCCGGGCCGCGCTGACCGCCTCGGCCGCCCGCATCGCACGCGCGGTCGGCGCCGTCACCGAGACCGTGCTCGCCGAGCTCCCCCTACGCCCCCGGCGTGGGAGGGGCCCCCGCCCGCGCCCCGTCCTGGTCTCACTCGCCCGTGCCGGAACCCCCGTCGGGGTGCTGATGCGCCGCTGGGCGCGGCATGCGCACGGGCTCGACCTCCCGCACTACGCGATCTCCATCGTGCGCGGCCGCGGTATCGACACGGCGGCGCTGCGCTGGCTGGCGGACCATCACGACCCGTCCGACATCGTCTTCGTCGACGGCTGGACCGGCAAGGGCGCGATCACCCGTGAACTGGCGGACGCCGTCGCCCCGTACCCGGACATCGATCCGCGGATCGCCGTCCTCGCCGACCCGGGCCGCTGTGTCGAGACCTACGGCACCCGGGACGACTTCCTCGTCCCCTCCGCCTGCCTCAACTCCACCGTCTCCGGGCTGATATCGCGCACCGTGCTCCGCGCCGACCTGGTCGGACCGGATGACTTCCACGGCGCGAAGTTCTACCGCGAACTGGCCGGATCCGATGTGTCCGGGCACTTCCTGGACACCGTCAGCGCCCATTTCGACGCGGTCGCCGAGGATGTCGCGGCCGACGTCAAGCGGCTCGCCGCCGCCGACCGCAGCCCGACCTGGGAGGGCTGGGCCGCCGTCGAGCGGATCAGCGAGGAGTACGGCATCCACGACGTCAACCTCGTCAAGCCGGGTGTCGGCGAGACCACCCGGGTGCTGCTGCGCCGTGTCCCGTGGAAGATCCTCGCCAAGCGCGGTGCCGGCGCGGACCTGGACCATGTGCGGCTGCTGGCCGAACAGCGCGGCGTACCGGTGGAGGAGACCGACGATCTGCCCTACACCTGCGTCGGGCTGATCCACCCCCGCTACACCCGCGGCGCCACCGGAGTGGACGGAAAAGCGGTCCACGTCACAGCCGATGACGGCGAGGTCGGCCACACTACGCCTGACAGCAACGTGGCTGAAAACAACATGTCGGACGAGATGGCCAAGAGAAGAACGGCGGCGGCACGATGAGCGTTGTGGTGGCGAGTGACCTCGACCGCACCCTGATCTATTCGGCGGCCGCGCTCGGCCTGGACATGCCGGACGCCGAGGCTCCGCGGCTGCTGTGCGTCGAGGTGTACGAGGGCCGTCCGCTGTCGTACATGACGGAGACCGCGGCCGGGCTGCTCGCCGAACTGGCCCGTACCTCCATCTTCGTGCCGACGACCACCCGCACCCCCGAGCAGTACCGCCGGGTCCGCCTCCCCGGCCCGCCGTCCCGCTTCGCGATCTGCGCCAACGGCGGCCATCTGCTGGTCAACGGCGAGTCCGACCCCGAGTGGCACGCCGGTGTGCGCACCAGGCTGGACGGCGAATGCGCCCCGCTCGCCGAGATCACCGCCCACCTCAGCGCCACCGCCGACCCCGCCTGGCTGCTCAAGGAGCGGGTGGCGGAGGACCTGTTCGCCTATCTCGTGGTCGAACGGGACCTGCTGCCCGAGGAGTACGCCAAGGAACTCGCGGAGTGGGCGGAGCCGCGCGGCTGGACCGTCTCCCTCCAGGGCCGCAAGCTCTACGCCGTGCCGAAACCGCTCACCAAGAGCGCGGCGGTGGCCGAGATCAAGCGCCGTGCCGGGGCGGACGAGGTGCTCGCCGCCGGGGATTCGCTGCTCGACACCGATCTGCTGCTGGCCGCCGACCGCGGCTGGCGCCCCGGCCACGGCGAACTGGCCGACGACGGCTGGACGGCACCGGAGGTGACCGCGCTCGAGGAGAAGGGCGTGGCGGCGGGCGAGGAGATCATCCGCGCCCTGTCCGAGCGCTCCTCGGTCACCTGGGCGCGGGCGCGCAGCGAGGTCATCCGCGCGGTTTCCCGCGGCCGGGGCTGATCCGCCAGGAACCGGGCGGGGCGTGGTCGCGCGGCCTCGCCGGCGGAACGCCCGCCCGGTTCCGAAGCGCATCGACGCGATCTTCGACAAGCTCGATCTCCCCGGCGGCTCGGGTTACAGTCGCCGAGTCCTGGCTGTCCCGCGCCACCTGGGCAGTTGAGCGAAGAAGCGAAGGGGGATCCGTGGCCGAGAGCAAGAGCACTCCGATCACGTCCGAGCTGTACGAGTACATGCTGCGGCACAACCCGCGACTCGACCCCGTGCAGCGTGAGCTCGTCGAGGTCACGCACGCCCGGCTCCCCGAGTACGCCGGGATGCAGTCGGCCGAGGAGCAGGGCCCGCTACTGGCGTTCCTGGTCCGGCTGACCGGCGCCCGCCACATCGTCGAGGTCGGCACCTTCACCGGTTTCTCCGCACTGGCCATGGCGCAGGCGCTGCCCGCCGACGGCAAGCTGATCGCGTGCGACGTCTCGGAGGAGTGGACCGCGTACGGGCGGGAGGCGTGGGCCAAGGCGGGTGTCGCCGACCGCATCGACCTGCGGATCGCGCCCGCGCTGGAGACGCTGAAGGCGATGCCCGCCGAACCGCATATCGACCTCGCCTACCTCGACGCGGACAAGGCGAGCTACATCGACTACTGGGAGGAGCTGGTGCCGCGGCTGAACCCCGGCGGGGTGATCGTCGCGGACAACGTCTTCTTCAACGGCGACGTCACCGACCCGGCGACCACGGGCCCGGGCGCCGCGATCCGGAAGTTCAACGATCATGTGGCCGCGGACGACCGGATGGAAGCGATCATGCTGACGGTCGCGGACGGGCTCACGCTGGCCCGTCGCCGCGGCTGAACCGGTCGCGCAGCCGCCGGGACCGTCGGCGGCGCGGGGGCGGTTCCTGGGTGTCCTGCCCTTCGCCCCTCCCCTCGTGCTGCCCCTCGGGGGAGGTCTTTCCGGGCTGGTCCAGCTTGCCCCACTTACCGGGCGGCCGGTCGGAGTGCGAACGGCCCTCGCTCTCGCCCTCGGGCTTGTCGGGCCGGTCCAGCTTGCCCCACTTACCGGGCGGCCGACCGGTCCCTCGCCCCTTCTCCTCCCCTGCCGCCTCCGCCCCCCCGCCACCGGTGCCCTCGACGGCACGGTGGCGGGTGACGGCGGCCGCACGGGCCCGGTCCTCGCGTTCCGCCAGATCGGGGTGGCGGGCCCGCCAGTACGGATTGTCGTGCGGCAGCTTGCTGCTCACCCGCCCGTACATGCCGAACCACATCAGCATCAGCCCGACCACAAAGCTGAACAGCACGTTCTGGAGGCGGAACGCCAGGAAGTTGACGTCGGTCTCCAGCAGGGCGAGATTGACGAACCCGCTCAGCAGGAAGAGGACCCCGAGCACGATATTGAGCGTCGAGGCGAAATTGCCGCCGATGACCATGCCGATGAACAGCAGCAGCCCGATGGCGATGGACAGCACGCTCAGCGCGCCGTTGGTGTTGAGACCGGCGACCGTGTTGTCACCGGTGGCAAAGAACCCGATCTTGTTGACCAGGCCGAGGATGCCGAAGGCGACCAGGACCAGCCCGGTGAGCCCGGCCCCGGCGCGGTAGACCCTGCTCAGCCGGTGATCGACGGGCAGATGTTCGTCGAGAGTGGTGTGGCCACCGATCCGCTCGGGGAAATGCCGTGCGATTCCCGCGGGGTGCGCACCGATGGGGGAGGGGCGGCCCGTAGCCATCTCCGGCCTCCTTCGCTTCGCCGGACCTCGGCATCGCCGTCGAGGCCGTACCCGCGGGGCCGTACCGCACCCACGCGGGTACGCAGGTACCTCCCAGCATCCGCCCCCCGCCGGATCCCCTCAACCTCAGCCGCAGCACCCGCCCCCGCAGCATCCGCCGCCGCCCTGTGGCCGGGGCGGCGCGGCGGCGGAGGCACCGGAGGCGGTGCCGGTGACGGCCACGGTCGACAGCAGCTTCACGGTGTCGTCGTGCCCCTCGGGGCAGGACGCGGGCGCGGTGGACTCGGCCATCGGCCGGTTCAGCTCGAAGGCGGTGCCGCAGGAGCGGCATCGGTACTCGTAGCGAGGCATGACAGGAGCATAGCCAGCGAAGGCCAGGTCAGGGCGGTGAACCAGATCCGCCGGGGACACGCAGCCCAGTGATTCAGCGCCCGCCGGCCCCGCCCCCGCGCTCGTCGCGGATCTCCTGCACCACCCGGGCGGCCGTCTGCCGTACGGCCTCGGTCTCGGACAGGAAGTGCCACCAGTCGGGATGCCGCCCCTCCAGCCCCGCGACGGCCCGCCCCAGCCGTCCCACCGCGTCGTCCAGCGGGCGCGCATGGCGCGGGTCGGGGGTGCTGCGGCCGGCCATGGCCAGCCGCTGGGCGTCGCGGATGGCGAAGCGGGTGCGGTCGACCTCCTTCTGGTGGTCGAACGACACCTCGTCCAGCCGCCGCAGCCGGTCCCCGGCGGCGGAGACGGCCTCGTCGGTGGTGTTCAGCAGGGCCCGTACGGTGGCGAGCAGCGCGGTGGCGTCCGGCCAGCGCTGCTCCTCCCGGGCCGTCTGCGCCTCCTTGAGCTTCGCCTCGGCCAGGGCGACATCCCGCCCGGCCTGCGCGGGGACGGGCTGGAGGTCCTGCCAGCAGGCGGCGCTGTAGCGGCGGCGCAGCTCGCTGAGGACCGGCTCGACCCCGCCGGCCCGGGTGGTGATCGCCTGGGCCCGGGTCCGCAGGGACACCAGCCGCCGGTCGATCTCGGCGGCCCGCTCCGGCAGCCGCTCGGCCTCGCCGCGCACGGCCTCCGCCTTGCGCAGCACATCGTCGGCGCGCCGGATGGTGTCCTGCACACCGTGCTGCCCGGCGCCCTGGTTGAGCTTGGTCAGCTCGGGCGAGAGGGCGGCCAGCCGCGCCGCGAGATCGTCCGCGCGCAGCCCGGAGGCCCGTACGGTGTCCAGCGCGTTGGTGGCGGCGAGCAGCGCCTGCCGCGCCCGCTCCACGGCGGGCGCCAGCCGCGCGAGCTGCGTCTCCGCCTGCCGCAACAGCGGCCCGAGCCCCTGCTCGAACCGGTCGAGATCGGCCTTGGTGCGCAGCAGCTCGTCCTTGGCCCGGGTCAGATCCCTCCGCGCCCGGGTGGCGGTGGCCCCGTCGAGATCGTCCCGGTCGAGATCATGGGCGTCGACGGCGGTGATGTAGTCATGGCTGACCTGGTCGATCCGCTGTCCGAGCGCGGCGAAGTCGGCGGCGGCCCGGCGCGCGGCGGGGGAGTCGTCCACGGCGGTGATCGTCTCTATCGAGATCCGCAGATCGCGCTGGGCGGTGTCCAGCTCGTAGAACGCGGCCGCCGCCGCGTCCTTCGCCGCCTGGGCCTCGGCCCGCTGACTCTCCCCACGCCCCCCGAACCAACGCCGCCCGCCCCCGCCACCAGGTGTCGCCGCCACTTGCCTCTCCCAATGGATCGCCCGTGGGATCGCCATGGATCGCCCGTAGGCCCGGATGTCATTCTCCCACCCGTCACTGACGTGCACAGCGGTCGGGCGGTTCGCCTCCGGCGGGTCGAGTGCGAAACCGGGATTGCTGCCCCGGCCCGCGGACACTGTAGGCTGACCTCTCGCTCTGGGGCGCATAGCTCAGCGGTAGAGCGCTGCCCTTACAAGGCAGATGTCGGCGGTTCGAACCCGTCTGCGCCCACAGTGAATGACAGCAGCTGAAAGCCTGTATCGACCCCTCAACTCGATTGAATTGAGGGGCCATTAGCGTTCGGATGCCACATAGATGCCACATCCCCAGCGGATCACTCAAATGCAACGGGGTGTAACTCTAGGCAACAGGGGTACCCGGTCCATAGGGTCAGACCGCACGACTCTGATGGACGGCGCTGCTCTCCATCCAGCGCCATCGACTCCTGCCTCAGTAGGCCCGTGGTTATCGCCTGGGGAGGTGTGCGCCACGGGAGAGCGCCTTGTAATCCTTGAGCCTTGCCGATCCGTGCATTGTCCAATTAGGTGACGATGGATGGCGTCAGCGTCTACCAGCACGTACGTGTTCCGTGCGGCAGGAGATCGGTGGTTGGCGAACGTGTACGCGATCAGCGCGATCGGCATCGCCGCGCACAGGGCGAAGCGGCGCCCGTGATTACCGGGATAGCCGCAGCGCCCACCCAGTGGGCGCTTGCCCGTCGTCACACCGCTCCAGGCCCGGCGCATAGCTCTCGGGAGCTGGGCGCCCTGCCGCCTCCCAGTCGCTGAGCCACCCGCGCAGGACTGCAAGAGAAGGAGAGCCGGGCCGGTCACCCAGGATCATACCGTCCTGTTGGATGACCGCCGCCGTCGTCCGGGTCGAGTGCCCGAGCGCCCACAGGTCCGGGTTCAGCCCTGCCATCGTCAGATACGGATTGCCTGCCGCGGCAAGGAAGGTCCGCCACGACGGCCAGTCGACCTTGGCGCCGCCGTACGGCTCGGTATGCGCGTTCTTCAGTAGCCGGTGCAGAGTGGTGCGGGCGCCTGAGTTTCGCCAGTCATCCTTCCCGCGCCACGCGATGGAGATCCAGGAGGGAACCGGGATGCGGTTTTCCCAGTCGACCCACCTGCCAGGTAGGTCGAGGTCGCCTTTCGGCGCGGTGGTCGCCTCGATGTAGCCGCCCGTGAACACGGCCTCCACGAGGGGTTGCTTGTCACGGATGCGGATCTTGGCGACCACGGTCATGTTGGGCACAGGCGCGATCGGCAGCGGAGCGACGATAAGGCCACCGTCGACTACCTGCTCCACCCACGCCTGGGGCAGCAACGGCGGGGTGCACCACGCCACCATCCGGTCGTACGGGGCTCGCTCGGGGAACCCGGTGGTGCCGTCCGCGACGTGGCAACGCACGTTGTCGATTCCACGCTCGTGGTGGATGAGGTTGGCCCAGCGCACGAGGTACTCGTCGATGTCGAGGCTGACGACAGACCCGTGGGAGCCGACGAGCCGTGCGAGCAAGGCGCCGGAGTAGCCGGACCCGGTGCCGATCTCGGCGACGCTCATGCCCGACTGGACGTCGAGAGTGGTCAGCTCGCGGTGGATCACCTTGGGGTTGGAGCGGTGTGGGGTGGCGCCGCGGCCTTCGTGGTGGGTGTAGTGGCGTTCGGGGACGAGCTCGGCGAAGTCGGCGACGGCGGTCACTGTTCACTCCTTCGAGGTGATGGGGCACTCGTTTGCGATAACTGCGCCTGGCGGGGGAAGGACACGCGCCGGCGACTCCGGGTGGGTCAGATCGTCAGGGCAGTGTGGTGGTGCCACCCTGCGGCGGTGTACTCGCCGACCGGCCCGTGGCCGGGCAGATCGGCCCACGCGTGGTATTCGACCGGCGGTGGGGAGAACCGCACGCCCAGGCACCAGTTCAGACGACGGCCGAGCAGGGCGGCCGCCAGGACCGCGCCGAGCGAGGTTTCCATGCACGCGGCTCGTCCCGGCCACAGGCGGGCGGTGTGCCGTACGGCGCCGATCAGGGCCTCGGCCCGGGCCGCATCGAGGTCGCGTCGGTCGAGGCGGCGGGCAAGACGGGCGGCGTGGACGGTGTGTCGGAAGGGCAGCTTGAGCAGTACCAGGGCGAGCACGAGCCCGGCCGCGGCGGCCAGCCGCTCGCCCAAGGTGCCGGAACGGGTGGTGGAGTATGCCTCCATGCTGGTCACGAGTGGCACCTCCACCAGCGCCGCCGGGACGGCGCCTCGCCGGAATTGGCGAGTTTGTTCTTGGCCAGTGTGTCCGCGACCGTGTGGACGTCGGCGGCCGCCTGCTCACCGGGGATCCGGTACCGCTCGGCGAAGCGGTCGGCAGCTTCCTCCTCGGTGGTGGAGGCGAGCAGGAGCATCACCGCGGCCGACGCGGTCGGCGTCAGGCAGGTCCAGCGGCCGCTGTGCTCGTCCAGAATGGCGCCGCCTTCGTCGGTGAGCACCGCATGAGCGCCCTCACGCAGCTGCCACATGGCTGTCCACCTCCCACCATGAGGTGGATGTGGTGGTCTCCAGCTGGCGCAGCCAGACCTCGGCGCTGACCGCCAGATGCAGGGCGCCCTGAGCGGTCGGCTGGCCCGCGGCGGCGCGTTGCAGCATGCGCTCTACGGGAGGCTGGGTGATCAGTCCGGCGGCGGAGAGGCGGGAGGAGGGGCCGAGCAGGCGGGCGAGGACCGGCGCGTGCTGGGTGAGTCCTGCGTAGGCGAGCGCGTTGAAGCCGCCCTTGGTCGAGCGGGAAAGGACGAAGTCGGGCAGGAGGCCGGTGTGCGTGAATGCCTCGCCCAGCAGCGGCTTGTATCGGCCAGGTGCGCCGCGCTGGTCGGCGGGGACTGCCAGGCAGGCTCGGATGACTTCGTTGTCCAGGAAGGGGGCGGCGATCTCCACGCCGTGTCCGGCGCGGGCGAGTTCGCATAAGCCGCTGGTGTCTGCCCCGACCCGCGCGAGGTCCTGCCGGTCCGTCCAGGCAGCCAGATGCCGAGGCTCCTCGACGAGTTCGCCAGTGGCCGTGTCGAGGGCTTCCGCGAGTTGGTGGCGCATCTCGGGGCTCATCCAGTCAGCGGTGGCCAGCAGGGGTGTCCAGGCGACGGGACGTTCGGCCTGCGGTACCCATTCGCGGGGAGCGTGGCGCAGTTCGGTGGCGGTGTGCCGCCAGGCATCGGCCAGGCCGGTGCGCGAGGCCGGGCGGGCGCGTCGCAGTACGGTCAGCGGGGAGATGTGCCGCAGCCGGGCGTGGGCGTGTGCGTGCGCGAGGGCCCGGCGGTGCTGGCGGTCGCGCAGCAGGTCGGACAGGTAGGAGGAAGGCGCGGACAGCACGGCGTCCCCGGCCGCTCCGGTGAGGTGGACGCCCGCCGGTTGGTGTTCGGTGACCGTTTCCAGCACGGCCCGCTTGATGCCGGCTGTGACCGTGTATGCGTTGGGCGCGTCGGTCAGAGGCAGCGCGGATAGGTCGTCCAAGCCGCTGTAGTACACCGTCTCTTCGCGGCCGGGCACCGTGTGATGGGTGAGTTCCGGTACAGCCGCAGCAGTGCGTACCGCATACTCGAGGTCGTCATCCCTCAGTCGGGCATCGGCGAAAGTGACTGCGGTGACGGGCCCGCGCCGGGCAGCGAGGCAAGCCAGCGTTGTGGAGTCCAGCCCGGCCAGGTCCGCGCTCACCGCTCGTGTGCCATCCAGACGCGTATCGACCGCCTCGCTCAGCGCTGCCCGTACCCGCGGGGCGGCGTTTGGAAGGCTCATGGGCTGGTAGTTGACCGGCTCGTAGCGGACGGTGTTCGCCCCATCGGGGCTGATCAGTAGCAGGTGGCCGGTCGGGACGCGACTCACTGCACGGAAGAGGCTCCGCTGCCCCAAGACGTCCGGCTGGGCCAGGGCCAGGTGAGCGGCGAGAGCCGTCGGATCGAACGGTGCCCCATCGAGTGCGGCCAGCGCCCCGGCCGAGGTCGACCACCACGTTCCTGCGCCCTCTGTCCGCCAGTACACCGGGTGCTGGCCGGCCAGATCGCCGATGACCGCCAGGCATTCGCCGCTACGCGCGATCGTGAGGTAGGAGCCAGGCCAGCAGGTCAGCGCCGCCCAGTCTCTCGCCCGCACGGCCGTCAGCGCCTGGTGCAGCTGCTGACCGTCGGCCCCGCAGTCACCGATGACTGCCAGTGCCAGCGCGCCGGAGCCTGCTGACCGGACTTGGTTGGTGGGCCAGTCAACGGTCCACGCTGCGTCCAAGCCCGGTACGGGCTTTCTGTTCCTCGGTAGCCGGTCGTGTCGGCTCGCTCCGCACCATCCTGTGCTCCACCGCATCAGCAGCCCGCTCTCGTCGCTATCGCTCTTGGTGGTCGAAACGGAACGGGCGCCGGGCTGCGAACGGCCGTGCCCCAACACGGTCCTCCTCGACGCCCCGGGCCCGTTCAAGTCCGGAGCCTGGGGCCGGGCCACGGCGCACACCGCCCGGCCCCAGGCAGCCGATGGATCAGGCGTTCTTGTACTGGGTGTCGTCGGCGGTGTCGAAGTTGTTCGTGCCCAGCGTCACCCGGACGACATCACCGGCGTCCAGGACGACCGGAGCGGTGTACACGGGAGCGGTCATCTGTGTGTTCATGATTCCTACCTCCATGGTGTTCCGTCCCTCGCGCCCGGGAGTGAGCGCGCTGTGGACGTCGTGCCTGGCCACGCGGCCGGGGCCGGGAGAGTCGCATTTCCCCGACCGCCTGGCCCTGACAACCAGTCAACCCAGGTCGGGATGTCGGCGGTACGGTGTCGGGCAGTGCAAGCGGTATATCGGGTATACGGGGCAGGTACTCATGACCAAGGGCACGCCGAATCACCAGCTGAGGAACCTGGTCGCCGAGTCTGGGCTGACGTACGAGGCCCTGGCCAAGGAGGTGCGCGCCGTAGCCGCCGAGTGTGGGACGGCGTTACGGACCAACAAGTCCACCATCGAGCATTGGATCAGTGGTGTCGTCCCCGCAGGCGATACCGGCCGCTATCTCGCCGTGGCACTCTCCCGCCAGCTCGGCCGCCTGCTGACCCTTCACGATCTGGGCATTGCGCCACACGAAGAGGAGGACGACAGCCTGGGACTGTCCCTCAACAAGGATCCACTGGACACCCTGCTGCCAATGTGGAGGCACGAATTGGACCGGCGCCGCTTCCTCACCACGTCCGCCTACTCGGTCGCCGCCGCCAGCCTCCCACTGTCGTACGTACAAGAGATCGCCGCCCGCACCGCCGCTGCCCGCACCGGTCAGACCATAGGCATGGCGGAAGTGGCTGCGGTCCGCGACATGGTGCGCCTCTTCTCCGAGATGGACGAACGCCACGGCGGACAGCACGGACGCAGTGCCCTGGTGCAATACCTGCGCGACGACGTCGCCCCTCTGTGCCGAGGCCGTTTCCGAACCGACGAGATCCGCCGGCACATGCTTTCTGCCGCCAGCCGCGGCGTGCACCTGCTCGGCTGGAAGTCCTACGACGCAGGACAGCAGGGCCTGGCTCAGCGCTATTACTTGCAGTCCTACGTTCTCGCCGTCGAGTCCGGTGTTCCCGGCCACGACGGGTTCGTGATGCGCACGATGGCCATGCAAGGGCTCAAGCTGCACCGGCCCGAACACTGCCTCGGCCTGGCCGAGACCGGGCTGAACCGCGCCAAGGGCAAGGTCGACGTGCAGACAGAAGCGCTCTTCCGCGTCGTGCACGCCCACACCCTGGCCAAGTCCAGGCAGAAGCAGGCGGCCGTTGGTGAGGCCGAGCGGGCGCGTACTCTCCTGGCCGCTGACTGCGGGGACGAGGTGCCGTTCTGGGCTCTTGCCTGGGGTCCGCCTGCTGCGTCGGTCTACTCGCGCAATGCCAAGGTCTACGAGACGTTGGGCGACCGGAAGGCGGCAGCGGAGCAGTACGCGCGGGCCGCAGCATCTCGTCCAGTTACCTATGCGCGGATCGTCGCCCTCGACCTGGTGGCGAGCGCCGAGATGCAGCTCAAGGGCGGCAGCATCGAGCAGGCGTGTGCCACCTGGAACCGGGCGATGGACCATATGAACGGTGTGCGGTCCGTCCGCACCCGCAAGGCGGTGAAGCGGATGCGTAGTGATCTTGCTCGTTTTCGGGCCCGCGGAGTGCGGTATGCCGCTGAGCTGGATGAGCGGGCTGTCGAGTTCCTAGCCGCTACCTGATCGCCATCCGATTGAGGGTCTGATCAGCGGCCTATGACCCGGCCGTGGAAATCCCTGACGACTCATCGAACTCCAGACAGCGGCCGACGCCGAGCACGGCAAGCTCACTGGACTCGACGGGCACCCCAAGCCGGCAACGCGATGTCCGATATCCGCCGGCCCCGCGTTCCGGTGACCGCGAGGCTTGGGGCGTGGCTGACTCCTCACAAACACTCATCGAGCGATTCCTGCTGTCCGGGGCCGAGTTCGAACAAAGACTGCGAGCGGTGCGGTCCGCTCAGTGGACATGGCCGACGCCGTGTACGGAGTGGAATGTCCGGCAGTTGGTGAATCATGTGGTCCGCGGAAATCTCAACTACGTCGGGCTTCTGGACGGCGGAACAGGCGCGGAATTTCTGCGTTCACGGGACGCCGATGCTCTCGGCACGGATGCAGTCGGCGCTTACGTCCGTTCCCTCCAGTTGTGCGCTGAGGCCTTCGCCGCTCCGGGCGCTCTGAACAGGGTGCTCGACTACCCCTTGGGCAAGCTCACCGGCGAGCGGGCGTTGGGGGTCAAGCTGACTGATATCACCATGCACACCTGGGATCTCGCCCGCGCGGTCGGTGCCGATGAGCATCTTCATTCGGGGCTGGTTGCCTGGATCAGCGACCATCTCGACGAGATCTATGCCGGTCTGCCCGAGACTCCCGCCGACGTCAATACAAGCCACCGGTTCTTCGCCGCACCCGGAGCTGCGCCCGCAGCTCATGAGTCCGTACAGGATCGGCTGTTGCGCCGGATGGGGAGGACGCCCGGAGCGATCGCTGAGCGCGGATGAGCGCCATGTGAAACCCTTGGACCTGTCGCGGGGCGGCTCACTACGGTGAGCGGATGTGTTTCTACGCCATGACCATCTACAAGCTGCACTACGCGTGTCTGTCATGTCGTGTCAGCTTCAAGCAGCTCCCGGGCCCGGTGGGCACGAACCGGCCCTGCCCGAACTGCGCCCGGCCGCTGGTGTGCGCGGGCCATGACTTCGCGCCGCCGCGGAGGCGTGACGTCCGGGATGGTCGGTGGTCGCCGAGGTCCTGGGCGAGGGGCTGCGCTACGAGGGGTTCTCGGGGTGCGGGTGCGGCAAGGAGCCGAAGCCGCGGCCCCGCACCCGCGCCGAACTGCGGAGGTTGCGGACCCTCGCGTCCCGGTCCGGAGTGTCCTTGTCCGAGCTGCTGTCCCGCGAGGATCCGTGGACGGCGCCGGGGGCGTGAGCGGGCCACGCTCGACGGGCTCCGCGCACGCCGGATCCGTCAACTCGGCGCGCTCTAGGCCATGCGGGTGAATTCTGCCCTTCCTGCTATGCCGCGGCCCGGAGCGGTGGGTCAATCGTGGCTATCCGCGCGAGGGGGTCGCCCAGCTCTCCACGGCCACGGTCGGACATCCATGTCGATCCCGGGTGACCCACCCGCTCACCATGCGTATGAGCGGTAGCGATGGGCCCCCGCGCCCATCAGCGGGAGGTCTCCTATGCGCCGTATGCTGTTCCGCCCGCCCGACCGACACCACACGGGCGTTCTGGCGTCGGCGCGTCGCCAAGATCTTCCCCAATCACCTCTTCACCTGGTGCCTGGTCGTGACCGCCCTGATCATCACCAGCACGGCGGCCACCACGAGCGCTTCCGGGATCGCGGCCAACCTCTCCAACCTGTTCCTGGTCAACACCTGGATTCCCAGCGAGCGCTTCGTACTGGCAGGAAATCCGCCATCCTGGTCACTGGCCGCGGAGATGTTCTTCTATCTCCTCTTCCCTTCGCTCCTACCCCTGATCAATCGACTGTCGCGACGCGGCCTTCTCCTGGGCGCCGGCACAGCCATCGCCCTCACCTGGGCATGGCCGGTGATCTGCGCATGCGTTGTCGGTCCTGACGGCACGGAGTTCTTCAGCTTCTGGTCCGTGTATCTGCTGCCCCTCGCGCGCCTGCCGGAATTCGTCCTCGGCATGGTGACGGCTCGTATCGCCATCACCGGAATCCGGCTGCCCCGGATCGGCGCCTTCCCGGCGGGGATGAGCGTCATCGGCATCATCGTCTTCGGCAGCGAATACCTGCCGCAAACCTGCACTTATGCCGCTGCGACCGTGGTCCCGATCGTCCTGCTCGTGCACGCGACCGCGGAGCTGGACCGACGTGGCAAGGCGTCCCTGCTGCGCACATCACCCGCTGTTTTCCTGGGTGAGATCTCGTACGCCATGTATCTCGTCCACGGCATGGCTCTGGCGATGGTGGTCCTGCCCCTCAGAGACCAGGAATGGAACGGCATCGCGATATTCCCCATCGCTCTTCCGCTGGTCGTGCTGGCCTCATGGTCGCTGTACCGGGGTGTCGAGAGCCCCTGCATGCGACGCTTCTCCACACCTCGTGCCCGCACGGCGGCAATGCCATGAGCCCATGACGCCAGGTCAGTGCTGGTCGGCTGGCCGGAGCACGACGGGCGCTCACAGCCCTTTCCGCATGAGAACGCACATCGTCTCGTGTCGCCGGACCGAACCGTCAGGCCCCTCCTCGTCCCAGGCGTCGGGCGCGCGACCGTACGCGGTATAGCCCAGCCGCTCGTACAGGGTCCGGGCCCGCGGATTGTCCTCCTCCACACCGAGTTCGGCCCTGCGCAGACCACGGGCCCTGATCCGCCGCTCGGCGGCCCGGATCAACAGCGTTCCCAGCCCCTGCGACTGGAGCGCCGGGAGCACGGCGAGCTGCCAGAGCGTTCCGGCCCCCTCGGAGGCCTGATAGTCCACACCACCGATGGCGACCGGCAGATCCGCCGGGGTGCAGACCGCCAGATAGTCCACCTCGCCGACGGCGGCCCGCGCCAACTCCCTTTCCACACGGCGTAGATGTGTGGGTGAGCCGGACCAGGTGCAGGCGGGCAGATCCCGATGCCGGAGGTCGCGTACGCTGACCGGCATCACGAGGGTGGCGTTCGCGGATGTGTCCGTAGTGATCACGGTCATGAAGGATGCCGATCCGCGCCGTGGCGCGGCAACGGATTTCTCCTGTCCGGGGCGGCCAGGAGCTGTGCGGCCACGGTCTACCTCCTGGGTACGGGCCTTCTGGAGGACTTCGTCGGCTGCCTGGGCCAGGGCCTGGTGCGGCGGCTGGGCGTCGGCCGGATACCGGTCGGGGGCGAGGGGCATCCGCCGGTAGCTGGGGCGGTCGGCAGTCCACGAGCCGGGTGGCACGCCGAGGCGCGTCGTCTCGTCTGCGAGTGCGGTGAGCACGGAGACCCTGCCCGAACGCACCAGCCGCGGGCGGTATCGATCCCGATCAGCCAGTACGGTTCGGTCGAAGGGGGGACGCGCCCCGGCGCTTGGGTGCACAATGCCTGCGTGGTCATCGATTACCGCAAGCGCCCCCGAATCGACTACCGCAAGCCACCCAAGCCGACTCCCACGGACGCCGCCCCGACCGGCGCCTCCGCCGCCGGGGTCAGTCTGGAGAAGGTTGCCGCCCGGGCTCCCGGGCTGGTCAGCCTCTACAAGGCGGCCGCGGTGTCCCTGGCCAAGCACCGGGTCGGCGGGCAGCGCGCCGCCGTGTATCTGGTGCTGGACCGGTCCGGGAGCATGCGGCCCTCCTACCGCGACGGTTCCGTGCAGCACTTGGCGGAGCAGACGCTCGCCCTTGCCGCCAACCTCGATGACGACGGGGTGGTGCCGGTGGTGTTCTTCTCCACGGACATCGACGGCACCGCGGAGATCAGCCTCGACGACTACCGGGACCGGATCAATCCGCTGCACGACGCGATGGGGCACATGGGGCGCACCAACTATCACATCGCCATGCAGGCCGTGATCGACCACTACCAGGCATCGGGAGCCGACGACCCGGCGTTCGTCGTCTTCCAGACCGACGGCTCCCCGACGTCCAAGACCGCCGCGGAGCATGTGCTGTGCACGGCCGCGCGGTTGCCGATCTTCTGGCAGTTCATCGGCTTCGGTTCCGACGAGTTCCGCTTCCTGCGGAAGCTGGACGAGCTGCCGGTGCCGGACAGGCGCCTGGTCGACAACGCCGGGTTCTTCGCCGCCGGGCCGTCCCCGAAGTCGCTGTCCGACGAAAGCCTTTACGACCAGTTGCTCCAGGAGTTCCCGCAGTGGCTGACCGCCGCCCGGGCCGCCGGTGTGGTGAATGATCTTTCCCGCACCCGCCCCCGCTGAGCAAGGACCGGCGGCTGACCGTGGTCTCATGTGCCGGATGGATCCGATGCCTCGGTGCGGTCGGTGCCCTTGAGCTGCCCGTATTTCGCGCGGATGGTCTCTGGGGCGGTGACAAGGACGTTGCCGATCTGGTTGAGTGCGGCTGTCCGGGCCTTGACGGCCGAGCGGGCGGCGTTGTGCAAGGCGCGTATCCCCCCGACCGTGTCGTCCTTGGGAGCGCTGCCGGCTCGTCCGGACAGGGCGGCGCGGGCGGCGGCGTAGGCGTCGATCGGGTCGGACTTGCCGGTGCGGCGGCGTTCGGCCTTGTCGGGACGGTTGACCTCGACGACCTGGTGCCCGTTGGGAGTGGGCGGCCCGGGTGAAGCCGGCCCCGTAGGAGGAGGTGCCTTCCACACCGATCGCGATCACATGACCATATGCGGTCAGAAAGGCCAGGGCCGCCGCGTATCCGGCGGCGGCGGTGGTGGCGAATTCGGCGTCCGCGAGGTGGCCGCCGTTGTCGCTGATGACAGCGACGTGGATGGTGTCGGCGTGGGAGTCGACCCCACCGGACACGTCCTGGTCCGCGGTGTCCTCCGCGACCTCTGATGTCATGCTGACGGCACCTTCCAACCGGAGGTGGGCACCGGCCGGGTGGCGCAGACAGGACATTGAAGGGGCTTCTGGTCAAGCTCCTATCAGGTCATGTTCCGCCCGGCCGGAGCCATGAGAACAGGTTCCGGCGGCCGGACAGAACAACGCGAAGACAGCCCAGCAGGGCGTCAGTCAGTGCCCGAGCCACGGCCACCGGAACCTGAGTATCAGCATCAATGTCAGTGCCGGGCTCTACGGTGGGTCCTGTCCTTATTCACGCTTGCTGGGCTGCATGCGACTCGGACACAGCGGGGGCCGGACCCAACAGCGCGGGTCCGGCCTTCGGTGTGCCCCCTCGGTGTCGGTCAGGGCGCGACCGCGGTCAGCGCGCGGCTCCGCTCAGGGCATGGCCCGCAGATCCGGTCCGAGGCCGGTCCAGCGCAGCTCCGACGACAGATGCGCCATGTCGTTCCAGAAGACCACGGAGGGCGGGCGGCCCGGCGGCGGCCAGCGGATGAACGTCAGCGCCGCGTTGCCGTGGTTCAGTCCCAGCCAGCGCCAGTTGGGGGCGTCGAGCACCTCCCGGACCAGCCAGCCGATGAGGACGTTGTGGGTCACCAGCAGCTCGTGGCGGTCCTCGGGACCGTCCACCGGGCCGGTGAACCGCTCCACCGCCTGCCGGGCCGGCAGCGGGCCGCGCTCCCGCTCCCCCGCCGGGAACCGGTGGACGAACTCGAGCAGGAAGTCCGCCGGGTCGGCGGGGGGTTCATGCCGCTCGGGGTGTGCGGGACGTGGTCCCCGGCCGGTTCGCAGACATGCGCGGGCACGCCGTCGAGCTGGTCGCCGATCAGCCGTGCGGTCTGGGCGGCACGGGGCAGTGGACCGTGGTGGATCGCCGACAGGGGCACGCCCCGGAGCCGCTTGCCGAGCAGGACGGCCTGGCGGCGGCCCACGCCCGTCAGCTCGTGCTCGTCCGCGGTGGCCTCGCCGTGCCGGGTCAGATAGAGGTAGCGGGTGGCTGTCGTGGCGGTCATGGTTCCTGTCGTTCTCTTGGCGCGCGGTGTCCCGGTTGCCGCCGGGGGGTGTGGTGATGGGGGCGGATGCGGTCGGGTCGGGGCGCGCTCGCTCGGGCCGCGCCGTGGCGTACGCCGCTGCCGGGTGCGTTCGTTCGCGTACACCCCTGCCGCGTACGCCCCCGTCGCGCGCTGTGTTCGGTACGCCCTGTCAGACGGCGCCGCCCCCGCCCGGGCTCCCCGGGCCCCGCCCGCACTAGCCCCGTCCGTCCGGAGGTTCCTCGTCGTCCCGCTGCGACGGCCACGGCCGCAGCGTCTCGTCCGGCGTCAGCCGGACCACCACCTCCGCCAGCTCCGCGCACACCCGCTCGATCTGCCGCCGGGTGTTGTTCCGTTCGGCGATGATCGCCGACAGCAGCAGGGCGGTCAGTGCGGTGGTGCCGTTGAACGCCTGGAGCGTCACCATCTGGGTCAGCAGGGAGTTGCCCGAGAACGGACCGATGTCCTCCGCCGTCGCGTTGATCGCGAGCACGGAGACGATGAACGAGCACGGCGCGGCGCCCGCCAACTGGAAGCGCAGCGCCGCCCAGATCAGAAACGGGAAGACGAGGAAGAGCAGGCTCGCGATGCTCCGGGTGGCGACAAGCGTGACGGCCGCCGTGCCCAGCAGCAGGACCGCAGCCTCCAGCCATCGGTAGAGGTGGATCTCGCGCGGCACCCGCGCCCCGCGCAGGGCGAGCAGCAGCGGAGTGATCACCAGGACCCCCATCGCGTCGCCCGTCCACCACACCGACCAGGCCGGCCAGAAGCCGCCGGACGGCAGCGCGCCCGCCAGGACGAGTACGGCGGTCCCGACGGTGGCACTGATCAGCATCCCGAGCAGCGCACCGAGGAACACCAGGGCCAGCGCGTCCCGGAGCCGGTTCAGGGAGATGCGGAATCCCGCGCGCTTCAGGAGGAGGAAGGAGCAGAGCGGGGCGAGGGTGTTGCCCGCGACGATCGCGACGACGGCGAGCGGCGACGGCCCGATCGGGGCGTTGACCGCGAGCGCACCGAGCGCGACCCCCGGCCAGATGCCGGGGCCGAGCAGCAGCAGACAGGCGAGCGCGATCCCGGTCGGTGGCCACAGCGGGGTGACCTGGCCCCGCACCAGCTCCTGCAACAGTCCGATCCTGGCGCCCGCGTAGTAGAGGGCGGCCACGGCCGCGATCCGCAGGACCATGGCACCGTATCGCCGGATCGTCCCGTCATCGCGCGCCACAGCCGTCATCTGACTACGCCTCTGCCCGCGCGGTACGGCTGACACGCAGGCGGGGCCGGGGAGCCCGCCCGTACGGGGGAACGGCGCGGCGGGCCGTGCCGCAGGGCCGGTGCCCATGACCCGTCACCGCGCCCGTCAAGGCCGTATTGACACCCTAATCCGGGAGTTCTAGCGTCCTGTCCACAGCGGTGCGGACCATTCAACCTGCCTATACCGTGGACCAGTTGGGCCGCAATATGTCTGGTGAACGCGCTCGCCGCCAGATCGCACGTCCCGCCGTGACCGATCGGTTCGTCAAAATCAAGCAAGAATGTGGCGAACCTCGTGAACCATCCCTAAGCTCCCCCGACACATGCAACACATCATGTCCACGATGTGGACGTCCTCCACATCAACGGGCACGCATATGCGCATCGGGCTTGCCCCCTTCCGCGGGAGACGTCACCGTTGTCCCCCACGGGTATGCGCCGCGCGCCCGTACCCGACTGGGACCGGAGGTGCCATGGGGCCCATCGTTCCACCGTATGAGACCGTCGGGGACGGTCCGCACCATGTCATGGCGGTGCACGGCTGGTTCTCGGACCGGGCCGCGTACACGGCCATGCTGCCGCACGTCGACCGGAGGGCCTTCACCTACGTCCTGCCGGATCTGCGCGGTTACGGGGAGGCGCGAGACATCTCCGGCGCGTTCACCACCGGTGAGGCGGGGCGGGATCTGCTCGCGCTCGCCGACCATCTCGGCTGGGACCGGTTCTCGCTCATCGGACACTCGATGGGCGGCGCCGTCGTCCAGCGAGTGGTGGCCGCGGCCCCGCACCGTGTCCGACGGCTGATCGGGGTGGCGCCGGTGCCCGCGAGCGGGGTGCCCATGGAGGGCGAGCAGTGGGAACTGTTCGCGTCCGCCGCCGAGCGTCCGGAGAACCGGCGGGTGATCATCGACCTGACCACCGGCAATCGCCATCCGGCCGCGTGGCTGGACCTGATGGTGCGGCATTCGGTGAAGTACAGCGATGCCAAGGCGTTCCGGGCGTGGCTGGACTCCTGGGCCCTGGAGGACTTCCACGAGGAGGTCAGCGGGGCCGAGGTACCGGTCCGGGTGGTGGTCGGGGCGCACGACCCGGCGCTGACGGCCGACGTCATGCGGCAGACCTGGCTGCGCTGGTACACCAACGCCGAGTTGGTCGAGCTGCCGTGCGCCGGGCACTACCCGGCCGATGAGACCCCGCTGGAACTGGTCCGGGCCGTGGAGGACTTCATCGCCGCCGACGGGTAGGGGGCGCGGTGGCGCCGGGCGTGGTCGACGGCGGGGCCGCGGCGGCGTCCGGGGCGGGTGACAGCGAGGTGGACGACGCGGTGGCCCCGGAGGACGAGGCGGACGACGAAGACGACGGCGAGGCGGGGAAGGAAGGCGAGGGGCTGGGGGTGCCGCGCTTCTTGGAGCGGTGCTTCGCCTCGCTCTCCTGGTACTTCGCCTCGCTCTTCCGGTACTTGGGCAGCAGATCGTTCATGATCTTGTCCACGTAGCCGCGCGTCTCGTGGATCTTCGGCACGCCCCCTGCCCTGATCACCGCGCTCGGCCCCGCGTTGTACGCGGCCAGCGCCAGCCGGGTCGACCCCAGCCGGGTCGAGCCGCCGGGGACCTCCTCGACCACGGTGTACAGATGGCACAGGTAGCGCGCCTGCGAGGGGATGGCGTCCCGGGGCTCCCAGACATCGGCCTTGCCGTCGCCGTTGCCGTCCCGCCCCCACTCCTTCCAGGTGTCCGGGGCGAACTGCGAAATGCCCTGGGCCTGCCCGGAGTCGGCGTCCGCCCGCCAGCCGCTCTCCGCGTCGATCTGCGCGGCCAGCAGCGGAACGCTCAGCGGGGAGCAGAGGCGCGCCGCGACCTCCACCACCGGGCGCCGGGCCTCCGGAATCACCGGCAACCCGGGCTTCGAGGGCGCGGTGAGCTGCCGCACGACGAGGACGGCGGCGACGACCAGGGCGAGGCCGGCCAGGAACGCCGCGACCAGCCCGGCGGTGCGGCTCAGCATGCCGGGCCCGGCAGGAAGGGGGTACGCATGGGGGGACGGTAGCCGGAATCCGGGGCCGAGTCGTAATCGCCCACCGACACGGGCCCGGTGCGGCCGCGGACCGGTGCGGCACGCCCGGTCACGGCCTCGGCTCCGGTGCGTCCGGCCTCGGCTCCGGTCCGCACGGCCGCGACTCCCGTGTGCCCGGACACCGCGCTACGGGTACTGGACCGGCTGGCCCGCCGCGGCGGCAGCCACCGGCATCGGGCCCGCCTCGTCCTCGTCGGGGCGCTTCATCACATACGCCGCACCCGCGCCCGCCGCGAAGAGCGCGAGCACCGAGACCGCGGTTCCCAGCCAGGTGGCGCCGAGCCACTGGCCACCGACATAGCCGAGGGCCACGCTGTACGCGGCCCATGCCAGCCCGGCCACCGCCGACCACGGGAGGAACTCCTTGACCCTGCGGTGGGCGGCACCGGCGCCCAGGCTGACGACCGAGCGCCCGGCGGGCGCGAAACGGGCTATGACCACCAGCGGACCGCCGCCCCGGACCAGAGCGGTGTCCAACTTCTCCTGGGCGTTGGTGAGCCGGCGGGAGCGAGCAATGGCTCGATCCAGACGGTCGCTGCCACGGAAGGCCAGCCGATAGGCAACCATGTCACCCAGGACGGAGGCGGTCGCGGCGCACAGCACCAGGGCCAGCATCGCGGGGAAGTCGGCGGCGTCCGCCTGGCGCACCGCGCCGACGGCGTCCACCGTGGTCCCGGCTGCGGCGGTGGCCGCGGTGATGACCAGGACCCCACTGGGCAGGACGGGCAGGAAGACGTCAAGCAGGACGGACACCGCGATAACCGCGTAAATCCATGGGGTGTTGGTCAGCGACCCCAATTCTTCCAGCACCGTTCTACTCCCGATCCCGTTCCCCCGCTGCGTTTGTCGCCGGGAAGCGGCAGACGCGGCCTGTACAGCCGTACAGCGTACGCCTGTGACGGAAGAGGATAGCGGTAAGGGGTGACCATGTTGTGCGCATCACGCCATGCGGGGCACATGTGCCCCGCATGGCGTGATGCAGGACGAGACAGGTCCTGAACGGCCGGTTTGTTACACCGCGGTCGGCTGACGCCGCGCTGGGGCGTCCGCGGCCGACGCGCGCGAGAAGAGCCGCTCCAGCGCCAGCGGGCCGGGGCCGGTGAAGACGAGGAGCACCAGCGCCCAGCAGAACATCGCGGACGCCTCGCCGCCGTTCTCGATGGGCCACAGCTTCTCGGGCTGGTGCTCAACGAAGTAGGCGTAGGCCATCGAACCGGAGGAGATGAACGCGGCGCTGCGGGTGCCCAGTCCGAGCATCACCAGGCCGCCGCCGACGAGTTGGATCACCGCGGCGTACCAGCCGGGCCAGGTGCCCGCGTCGACGGTCTTGCCGGTGCCCATCATCCCGCCGAACCAGCCCAGCAGGGAGGAGGCGCCGTGGCAGAAGAAGAGCAGACCCACAACGA
Source organism: Streptomyces sp. NA02950 (assembly GCF_013364155.1). Classification (NCBI taxonomy): domain Bacteria; kingdom Bacillati; phylum Actinomycetota; class Actinomycetes; order Kitasatosporales; family Streptomycetaceae; genus Streptomyces; species Streptomyces sp. NA02950. The sequence goes on from NZ_CP054916.1 coordinate 6,501,191, forward strand.
TGCGGAAAAGGGACAGAACGTACGGCCTGCCGGTGTCGAGCAGTTCGCCGAGCGAGCGTGGCGCGGTCGAGGGGGACATGAGGGCGTGCTCCTTGTTCCGGGGACGGGAAACAACGCGCCAGGTTAGGTTACCCTCACCTATTGTTGCAAGTTCAAGTTCCTGCCAAACTTGAGCCCCCGTCCACTGTTTCGAGAACGTCTGGCCTCGCCCTTCAGGGGCGGATACGCGGGACGGGGACACTTTCCTGCCAGGCTCCGTCCGATACGGCCACCCGCAGCACCGCACGCGCAATGGCGTCGGTGTCGCACAACGTGACCGAATTCACCCCCGGCCGGGCCCCGGCGGCCATCACCCAGTGAACGCCCTCGGTCGGCACGCCGACGGCGAACCGACACGGATGCGGCCTGTTCTGAGCGTCCACCAGCCGGTACGGCGCCGGGGTGACATCGACACCGCCCGTCTCGTAGGCCGTCCACCTGGTGCGGGCGGCCCTGCCCGGTACGCGGCAGTCCCCTCAGCAACGCGTCCGCCGTACCGCGCAGATGCTGGACGCAGGACGCGCGCCCCTCATGCCGGTCGCTCCCGGGGAATCGAGCCGCTGGCCGGAACTGATCCCTCCGGTGTGGGGCGGATCACTCGCACCACGGTGTGCGAGGTCGGCGGGGGGCGGGAGGAGGGCGCCCCGCGGTCAGGGCCCGGTCCACTCCGTCTCCAACTCCGCCGTCAGCCGGGCCGGGCCGCCTGACGAGCCACTCCGCGCCTGGTCCAGCCGCAGCCGCGCGGTACGTCCGCGCAGCGTCAGCGTCATCAGCTGGTTGCCGAACCACGGGCCGCCGGTTTTGCGCCAGCTCAGCTTCGAACGCGGAACCCGGCCGTGGCGGGTGAAGAGCCGGCCGATCGCCCTTCCCGCCCCGCTCCAGCCGAAGCGGAAACCCGCCCGGATCGAGGCGTGGATGCTGTTGTGCACCGGAGAACAGGTCAGCTGGCGCACCTGGCTGCGCGGCCGCCCCGGCCAGCGCGACCAGTCCGGTTCGGCGATGTACGCGTGGTGCACATCGCCCGACAGCACACTGATCGTGGCCGGTGCCGAGGCCGTGCCGCCCACCTGCACGATCAGATCGGTCAGGGCGTCGAAGGACTCGGGGAACGCGGCCCAGTGCTCCAAGTCGCCCCGCTGCCGCAGATCCTCGCCGATGCGCGCCCAGCGCGCTCCGCGTCTGCCGGTGCACACCGAGGCGTTCCAGGTCTCGACGTCATGCACGAAGTGGGGGAGCAGCCAGGGCAGGGAGCTGCCGATCAGCAGGTGGTCGTAGGGCGAGCCTGTGCCCTGGGACGCGTGGGGCGCGTGGGGTGAGTCCGTGCCGTGGGGCGGGTGGGGTGCGTCCGTGCCCTCCAGCGCCTGTTCGCGGGCCCATGCCAGCTCCTTGTCATGGAGCATCGCCCGCTCGTGCTCGCTCAGCACCCGGGCGCCCCGGGTGTCGACCATCAGCAGCCGCACCCGCCCGAAGTCGCGGCGGTAGCTCCAGCGGGTGTACGCGGGGTCCGCGTCGGCGTGGGAGGCGAACTCCCGCAGCGCCTCCGTGCCGTCGGCCGCCTCGCGCACCGCCGCGTACAGCGGATCGGCGGCCAGTTCGGCGGGGGAGAGGTTGCCCAGGTGCTGATACACCCAGTACGACATCAGACCGCTGACGATCCGCTCCTCCCACCACGGGGTGGCCCGCATCCGGCTGAGCCACGCCTCGCTGGTGTTCCAGTCGTCTATGACGTCGTGGTCGTCGAAGATCATGCAGCTGGGGACGGTGGAGAGCAGCCACCGCACCTCGGGGTCCAGCCACGATTCGTAGTAGAGCCAGGTGTACTCCTCGTAGTCCGCGACCTGCTCACCCGGTGGCTCGTTCGGATCGCGGCGGGCGGCGATGCGGCGGCGGGTCTCCTCGGAGGTCTCGTCCGCGTACACCTGGTCGCCCAGCAGCACCAGCACATCGGGGCGCGGGGCGCCGGGGGTGCGGGCCAGGGTGGCGGCGAGGGTGTCCAGGGCGTCGGGCCCGACCGGGTCGTGCGAGGCGTCGGAGGGCGCAGCCGCCCAGCGGCAGGAGCCGAACGCGATGCGTACGGGCACGTCCTCGCTTCCGGCGGTGGCGGGGCTTCCGGCGCCGGCGGCGGCCGCGGGGGTGCGGATCGTGCTGTCTGGAAAGTCCGAATCGGGCAGCGGCCAGACCTGCTCGCCGTCCAGCAGCACCCGGTAGGCCGTCTCGCTTCCCGGGCGCAGCCCGGTGACCGGGACCAGGGCGTAGTGGTGCCCGGCGATATGCCAGGTGGCGGCGGTGCCGCCGGCGCCGTCGGCGCACCTCACCTCGGCTTCGCAGGGCCGGTCGGCTTCGACCCAGACGGTCGCGTTCGTCCCGGTCTCCCAGTCGACCTGCCGCAGCAGTGGTCCCAGGCGCAGCCCGGCCATCCGGCCCTCCTCCGTCGTTTCCGTATGCGTACGGTACGGAACGACGGAGGAGAGCAGGGAGGTCCCGGCACGTGTTTCGCGCCGTCCGTGCGGCGCGGGGGTGCGGTGGAGCGGTCTCAGCAGCCGTTGAGGATCTGGCTGAGCTTGGACTTCTCGGCGTCGTCGACCGACAGCTTGTACTCGTGCTTCACCGAGACCCACATCCGGGCGTACATGCAGTGGTAGGACGTGCTCGGCGGAAGCCACTCCGCCGGGTCCTGGTCGCTCTTGGACTGGTTCACATTGTCCGTGACGGCGATGAGCTGTGCGTGGGTCAGGTCATTGGCGAAGCCCTGGCGCCGGTCGGTGGTCCAGGAGTTCGCGCCGGACGTCCACGCCTCGGCCAGCGGCACGACGTGGTCGATGTCCACGTCGGCGGGGTCGGTCCAGGTGGCGCCGTCGTAGGGGGACTTCCAGCTGCCGCTGGTGGCCGCACAGCTGGAGTCGGTCTGGACGTTGGTGCCGTCGCGCTTGAGGACTTCCTCGCGGGTGTTGCAGGCGCCGTTCTGGGTGATCCAGTGCGGGAACTTCTCGCGGCTGTAACCGTCCATCGATCCCTCCGCCTTCACCGTCAGCTCGCCCAGGTAGCCGCGGACGGTCTCGGCGCTCGGCGGGGCGGGCGGCTCGGCCTGGGCATTCGGCCCGTTCAGGACGAGAGTGCCCAACAGAGCCGCGAATCCGCCGAAGACGCATATTCGACGCGCGTAGACGCTGCGCCGGGCGGAGTGGACGCGCATTGTGGACATGCGAACTCCCTTGATGTGGGGGGTCGTTGGCCGGTGCCCGGCCATCGTGTCGGCGCCGCGTTGCTGTGGGGTGGGCGCCAGGTAACAGGGTGGCGACGCGGCCATGTCAACGCAAGGGGCTACTGGAAGCGGATGCCTCACATCCGCGTACCACCGCGTGGTGCGCGGCCGCCGTTCACCGGTGGCTCCGGCCGCGGGGGGTCCCGGCCGCCGGGGCTTGCGGGGCCGCCGGGCCTGCGGGGCAGCCGCCGGGGCTTCCGGGGGCGTCCCGTATCCTGGTGGGCAGCAGAAGGGGAGTAGCTCCTCGCCGGACCGTCGACATACTGCCCGCCCCTCGAGGTGCGGGCCGGCGCCCGGAGCGTACGAGAGTGAGACCGCCGTCACATCGCGCGGACCGGTCGCCCGTACGCCAGCGAGACCTTCGGCCGCAGTGTCCGACGCTGCCGTGCCGAAGCGATCCCTCCCCGGGGCCCCTCGGTGCGGCCCGACCCGATGAGGTAACCAGCCTGTGTTCAGCTTCACCGTCGCCGCCGTCGTCTTCGGCGTCGTCTTCCTCGCCGAGCTGCCCGACAAGACCGCCCTGGCCGGGCTGATGCTCGGTGCCCGCTACCGCGCGGCCTACGTCTTCGCGGGTGTCGCGGCCGCCTTCGCCCTCCATGTCGGCCTCGCCATCGCGGCGGGCAGTGCGCTCAGCCTGCTGCCGCAACGGCTCCTCTCGGCGTTCGTGGGGGCGCTCTTCCTCGGTGGCGCGGCGATGCTGCTCTTCAAGAAGGACGAGGACGAGGAGGAGATCCGCAAGCCCGCCGACCAGAGCTTCTGGAAGGTCTCCGGGGCGGGCTTCACGCTGATCCTGGTCGCGGAGTTCGGCGATCTGACCCAGATCATGACCGCCAACCTCGCCGCCCGCTACCACGACCCGCTGTCGGTCGGCGTCGGCGCGGTGCTGGCGCTGTGGACGGTCGCGGGCCTGGGCATCCTGGGCGGCCGCACGCTGATGAGGTACGTACCGCTGCGGCTGATCACGAAGGTCGCGGCGCTGGTGATGCTGACACTGGGCGGGTTCAGCGTCTACGAGGCCGTGACCGGCTGACGGCGCGGAGGCGGACCGGGCCGGCCGAAGGGGGCTCAGGGGGCCCAGGGGTCCAGGGGCTCCGGAGCTCAGGGAGCTCAGGCCGTGATGCGCAGCCGGAGGGTGCCGTCGGGCGCGGCCTCGACCCGGATCCCCTCCAGGTCCCGTACATGGACGTCCGGGGCGTGGGCCGCGGCGCGCGGGCCGACGCCGACCACCCGCATCCCGGCGGCCCGCCCGGCCGCGATGCCCGCCTCCGAGTCCTCGAAGACGATGCAGTCCGCGGGGGCGAAGCCCAGTTCGGCGGCGCCCTTGAGGAAGCCCTCCGGGTCGGGCTTGCTCACGCCGACGCTCTCCGCGGTCACCCGCACCTCGGGTATCGGCAGTCCGGCCGCGTCCATCCGGGCGCGGGCGAGCCGCTCGTCGGCCGAGGTGACCAAGGCGTGCGGAAGACCGGCCAGCGCGGCCATGAAGGCGGGCGCTCCGGGCACCGGGACAACGCCGTCGAGGTCGGTGCTCTCCCGCTCCAGCATCCACTGGTTGTCGGCCAGGTTCTGTTCGGCGGGCCGGTCCGGGAGGAGCACCGCCATGGTGGCGTGGGCCTGCCGCCCGTGGACGACCTTGAGCACGCTCTCCTCGTCCAGCCCCTGGTCGGCGGCCCACAGCCGCCAGTAGCGCTCGACGACGGCGTCGGAGTTCACCAGCGTGCCGTCCATGTCGAGGAGCAGGGCGCGGGCGGTGAGTGCGGTGGTGGCCGGCATCGGCGGACTCCTCAGTGCTCGGGAAGCGGAACGCGATGTACGCGACTAAGCGCGCTAAAAGGGGTGAGCAAGAGAAAAAAGAAGACAAGTGGCTCCGCCCGCCGGTCAGGGAGTGCGGGCGGAACCACTTTGTTCCTCCACCATACAAATAGGTCCGCCCCAACGCCAGTGCTTCCCGTGGCCGATCTGCCGGGCCCGCTGCCGCCCGCCGTCTCGGCGGGCGGCACGATCACGGCTCATCGGTCCTGGACTCCAGGTCACGGCGGGTGTTCTCGCCGTAGACCCCGTCCGGGTCGCCCTTGACGTCATAGCGGTCCTGATAGCTGGAGACCGCGTCCTTGACCCCCTCGTCGTACTCGCCGTCCGCCGCGCCGAGGTACATCAGCAACTGCGTCAGCCGCTTCTGAAGCTCGCTGACCTCGGGTCCGCTGTCGCCCTCGCCCAGCACGGCCGGACCGGTGGGGTCCGGGCTCGTGGGCGGGGTGGAGGCCGGGCCGGTCGACTCTGTCGGCTTCGGCCCGGCCTTGGTGTGGGTCGCGGGGGCCGAGGCGGAGGCGCTCGGGAGCGCGGGGTCGACGTCGCGGCCCGGGCCGGAGCCGGAGTCTGTACGCGGGGCGCCGGATCCGTGCGCTCCGGCGGGCCCGGAGAGGCCGGGCCCCGAGGACGACGTGGGCCCGCCGGACCCGCCGCCGTCCTCGGACGCCCCGCCGCCGTTGTCGGCCGGGGAGCTGGGCCGGGTGGTCGCGAGCGTGCGTTCGCGCTTTCCGCCGCCGTCGTCCTCGTTGTCGCCGCCCAGCAGTCCGGTGCCGAAGGCGAGCGTCCCGGCCACGGCCACGGCGGCGGCGCCCGCGAGCATGATCGCGACGGGCTTGCGGCGGCTCTTGCGGTGGCGGCCGGAGGTGGCGTCGCCGGTGTCTCCGGCCGCGGCGTCCGCGTCCGGGTCACCGCTCCCGCCGGGGTCGCCGACGGGCTGGATCGCCTGGGTCGCGGCGGCGTCGGTCTCGGCGTCGGCGTCGGCGTCGGCCTTCGTGCCGCTGTCGGCGTCGGCGCTCGTGCCGGGGCCGGTGTCTGCGCCGGTGTCCGCCGTGCCGGTGCTCGGCTCCGTCTTTGCCTCCGCCTCCGTCTTTGCCTCCGCCTCCGTCTTTGCCTCCGCCTGCGCCTTTGCCTGCGCCTCCGCCTTTGACGGGCCGCGTTCGAACAGCCGCACATCGCGCGGACCGGGTCTGGTCACACTCTCCTCGGAGCGCGCGACAACGGGCCGCACATGCGTCGCCTCATCGGTGTCGCCCGCCGTCGAGACGGCGGTGGCAGCGGCGGCGGCGCGCGCTGCGCAGGCGCACCCGGGGCGGCCGTTGGCGCGCGCCGGGGCCAAGCAGTGCGGGCAGGATTCTGCCGTCACGGGTCTTTCCCTCCCTGGATTCGCAGCGATTATGCGGCATCCGATCGGCTTGCGCGCAGGTGTTCGTCCGCGGTGTGGGCCGCTGCGTGGACCCGCTCGGCGGGCCGTAACGGGGCATAAAGGTGAGGATGGGGTGAAGATGGGAACCCGAGCAGCCGAGGAGTCGCCATGGCGCAGGACGCCGGCCACCCGACTCCGGCGCCGGGCGCGCCGGGTCCGGTGGCAGCTGCCCCCTGGGAGGGCCGGCCGCAGCGTACCGTCCTGGTGGCCATCGGCGCGCTCCTGCTCGGACTGCTGCTCGCGGCCCTCGACAGCACGATCGTCTCCACCGCGCTGCCGACGATCGTCGCCGACCTCGGCGGTCTGGAGCATCTGTCCTGGGTCGTCACGGCGTATCTGCTCGCCTCCACCGCCGCCACCCCGCTGTGGGGCAAGCTGGGTGACCAGTACGGGCGGAAGAAGCTCTTCCAGGCCGCGATCGTCCTCTTCCTGATCGGCTCGGCGCTGTGCGGCATCTCCCAGAACATGGGCGAGCTGATCGCCTTCCGCGCCCTCCAGGGGCTGGGCGGCGGGGGTCTGATCGTGCTGTCGATGGCCATCGTGGGCGATATCGTCCCGCCTCGTGAACGCGGCCGCTACCAGGGTCTCTTCGGCGGGGTCTTCGGCGCCACCAGTGTGCTCGGACCGCTGCTCGGCGGGCTCTTCGTCGACCAGCTCAGCTGGCGCTGGGTGTTCTACATCAACCTGCCCCTCGGCATCGTCGCCCTCCTCGTCATCGCCACCGTGCTGCACATCCCGGCACGCCGCACCCCGCACACCATCGACTACCTCGGCACCGCCCTGATCGCCGCGGTCGCCGTCGCCCTGGTGCTGGTGGCCTCGCTCGGCGGTGTCACCTACGGCTGGGGCTCCTGGCAGATCGTCGGGCTCGCGGCGCTCGGCGCGGGGCTGCTGTTCGCCTTCGTACGGGTGGAGTCGCAGGCCGCGGAGCCGGTGCTGCCGCTGAAACTGTTCCGCAGCCGAACCTTCACCCTCTGCGCGGTGATCGGCTTCGTCGTCGGCTTCGCGATGTTCGGCAGCATGACGTATCTGCCGACCTTCCTCCAGGTCGTCCAGGGCGTCTCACCGACCGTCTCCGGCGTCCACATGCTCCCGATGGTCATCGGCATGCTGCTCGCCTCGACCGTCTCCGGGCATCTGGTCAGCGTCACCGGCCGCTACAAGGTCTTCCCGATCCTGGGCACCGCGGTCACCGCCGTCGGGCTGCTGCTCCTGCACCAGCTGGAGGCGACCAGCGGGGTGGTGGAGACCAGCGCGTACTTCTTCGTCTTCGGCAGCGGGCTGGGCCTGGTCATGCAGGTGCTGGTGCTGATCGTGCAGAACTCGGTGGGCTACGCGGACCTGGGCGTCGCCACCTCCGGCAGCACCTTCTTCCGGTCGATCGGCGCCTCGTTCGGCGTCTCCGTCTTCGGCACGATCTTCGCCAACAACCTCGGCCCGCACATCGCCGACGCGCTCGCCGGACAGCGGCTCCCGGCGGGTGTCGACATCGGCGCCCTGACCGCCGACCCGCGGGCCATCGGACGGCTGACGTCCGACCAGCGCTCGGCGGTGCTGCACGCGTACTCCGTCTCCATCACCGATGTCTTCCTGTACGCGGTGCCGGTGGTGCTGATCGCCTTCGTCCTCGCCTGGTATCTGCGGGAGGAGCCGCTGCGCGGCAGTGTCACCGCACCCGACGCGAGCGAGGTCCTGGCGAGCAACCCGGTCGAGCGCTCCTCGCACGACGAATGCGCGCGGGCCCTGTCGCTGCTGGGCAGCCGGGAGGGCCGTCGGCAGATCTACGCGGACATCACCCGGCGGGCCGGGTTCGATCTCAGACCGGCCGCGAGCTGGATGCTGCTGCGCATCGACCACCACGGGTCGGTCGAGCCCGCGCTGCTGGCCGAGCGCACCCCCGTGCCGCTGCGGGTCATCACGGAGGCGGCCCGGCAGATCGAGGAGCGGGGGCTCGGCCGGCGGTACGGGCTGGAGCTGATGCTGACCGCCCAGGGGCGGGAGGTGGTGGCCAAGCTGTACCGGGCCCGTCAGGCGTCGCTGGCCGAGTTGCTGGGCGACTGGTGGTCGCCGTCGCGCCCCACGGACCTGATAGAGCTGGTGGACGAGCTGGCGCGGGAGATGTGCGGCTCGGACGCGGAGCAGCCGCGCAACGGCAACGGTGGCGGCCGGGGCGGCGGTCCGTGGCAGGGGCCGGAGCCGCCGTGGGCGCGGTGAGGGGGGCGTACGGCGCGGGGTGTGGACCGCGCCCCGTGAGCGTCCTCGGCGGGGTGCCGTCGAAGGGGCGCCGTCAACGGGATCACCCCAGCTCCTTGGCCATCCACACCTCGGCGTACGGCCCGTCGCTGAACGGCGCAACCTCCCGGTAGCCGTGGCGGGCGTAGAGGGACCGCGCCTCGACCAGGTCCCACCGGGTGTCGAGCACGATCCGCCGGGCGCCCAGCGCGTCAGCCGCCGCGTCGACGGCGGTGAGCAGCGCACCGCCCCCGCCGAGACCGCGTTTGCCGGGGCGGATGAACACCCGCTTCAGCTCGGCGGTGTGCGTGTCGAGCCGCCGCAGCCCGGCGCATCCGGCGGGTTCGCGTCCGCCGTTGTGGTGGGCGAGCAGGAACACCCCCTCCGGCGGGGTGAGGTCGTCGCTGGGCATCTCCAGCAGCGCGCTTTCGATCTCCTCGGGGGTGGCGTTCCGGCCCTCGTGCAACTGGTAGTAGCGGTCGGCGACATCGACCAGGTAGGCGCGCAACAGGGCGGTCGCCACCGGGTCGTCGACCGGCCGCGCGGACACGGTCCAGCAGGCGGTGGCGCGGGGCGTACGGGGTGCGGTGCCGGGCATGCCGCGATCCTCGCAGCAGGGGTGCCCGGGTCGCGACTTCGTTTGAGGGCGGGCGCTCGGGCTACCCGCAGAGGTAAGGCGCTCCCGGATCCGTCGGGGGCGACTGGCGGGAAGGCAGAAGCAGACCATGTCAACTGGCGCCATCATCATCGTGGTTGTCGTTGCGGTCGTCGTCGCGGCCGCGCTCGCCGTCCGGATCGCACGTGGCGGTGCGGGGCGCGGAGAGCGTGTGCTGCGGCGCCATTTCGGACCGGAATACGAACTCAGCGTGGCGGAGCACGCGGGTGACACCGCGGCCGCCCACCGTGAACTGGAGGAACGGCTCGCACGGTACGGAGACCTGCGGGCCGAGCCGCTCGCCGGTGAGTTGCGCGAGCGTTACGCGGCCGAATGGGCCGGTGTGCAGGAGCAGTTCATCGATTCGCCCGAGTGGGCGGTGGCCGCTGCCGACCAGCTGCTGGCGCGCCTCGCCCGGGACCGCGGCTATCCGTCCGCCAGCTACGCGGAGCAGGTCACCGCGCTGTCCGTGCACCATGCGCAGTGTGTGCAGGGCTACCGGCAGATCCACACCGCGGCGGCGCGGGCCCGCGAGGGCCTCGCGGACACGGAGGAGCTGCGTGAGGCCGTGGCGCACGCCCGGCCGTTCTTCGAGGACCTGGTGAAGCCACCGCACCACGCCGACGGCGACACACATCACACCCCCACCTCGCCCCCGCGCACCGCGCACCGTTCGCGCCGCGGCGGCCGGTGGGAGCTGGGCCTTGGCCGTACGAGGAAGGGCGGAGCCTGGTGACGGACCCGACGACGGACCCCGTAGCGATGGAGGACCCCATCGCCCCGCACACCCCGGAGCGCGACACCCAACGACTCAAGCGCATCAACCGACTCAACGGCGAACGACACGAGACGCGGCGGCTGCGGACCGTGGAGAAGCAGGAGACCGCCCCGCCCCGCGCGGAACCGTCCGGCGGCGCGCCCGGTACGCCGAGTACGTCGCGCACGCCGAGCGGGCCCAGCTTCCCGGTGCTGCCGACCAGTGAGCACGAGGCGCTCGACGAGCGTCTGCGGCAGGCGGTGAGCGGGTTCGTGGACTCCCCGCGCGGCGCGGTCGAGGAGGCGGACGTCCTCCTCGAGGAGCTCGCGAGCCGGATCAACGCCCTGCTCACCGAGCGCCGCGAGACCCTGCGTTCGGCCTGGCACGACGACGGCACGGTCGTGTCCGAGACGGAGGAACTGCGGCTGGCCATGCGCGGCTACCGCAATGTCCTGGAGCGCCTGCTCAGCATCTGAGCGAGCGTCCCCGTGAGCCTCCGCCCGCCCCCGGTCTCCCGACCGGGGGCGGGTTTTCTCGTATGTGGGATATCATCTCGGATATGAGAGACGGTCTGGAGGCGGACGGGGACGTGCTGGACGCGCGGCTGTCCGCGCGGCTTGCGGAGCTGCGAACGGAACGGGGCTGGTCGCTGGACGAGCTGGCACGGCGGGCGGACATCAGCCGGTCGACGCTCTCCCGCCTCGAGCGCGGTGAGATCAGCCCGACGGCGGCCCTGCTGAACAGGTTGTGCGCGGTCTACGAGCGGACCATGTCACGGCTGCTGGCCGAGGTGGAGTCGGAACCGCCGCAGGTGGTGCGCGCCACGGCGCAACCGGTGTGGCGGGACGACTCGTCCGGCTTCGTACGCCGCTCCGTCTCGCCGCCCCATGCCGGACTGCGCGGCGAGATCGTCGAGGGCACCCTGAGCCCGGGCGCGGACATCGCGTACGACGGACCGCCGGTGCCAGGGCTCGAGCAGCACATCTGGGTGCTGGAGGGGGCCGTGGAGATCACCGCCAACGGCCGGGTGCACGAGCTGGGGGCGGGGGACTGTCTGCGGTTCCGGCTGTGGGGGAGTTCGCGGTTCCGCTGTGTGGGTGCCGAACCCGTGCGTTACGCGGTGCTGGTGGTGCTCCCGTGACGTCCTTCGACTACACCATCGACCGCCTGGCCCCCGAGAGTTTCGACAGCAGCGTCAAGGGGCTCGCCGCACTCCTCGTCGACGCCGTGGACGACGGTGCCTCGATGGGCTTTCTCGCCCCCTTCGACCAGGAGTCGGCCGCCGCCTGGTGGCGCACCCAGGCCCCGGCGGTCGCCGACGGCGGTCTGCTGGTCTGGGTCTGCCGGGACGCGGCCGGTATCACCGCCACCGTCAGCCTGGCCCTGTCCGCCAAGCCCAACGGCCGCCACCGCGCCGAGATCCTCAAGCTGATGGTCCACCGCACCGCCCGCGGCCGCGGGCTGGCCCGCGCCCTCCTGGCCACGGCCCAAGCCGCCGCCGTGGCCGCCGGGGTCACCCTCCTGCTGCTGGACACCCGCACCGGCAGCGATGCCGAACACGTCTACCTCGCCGACGGCTGGACCCGCTACGGCCTCGTCCCGGCCTACGCCGCCGACCCGGACGGCACCCTCGAGGACTGCTCGTTCTTCTACAAGCGGCTTCGGGCGGTCTGACTCGAAAGCCGTCGGCTCCCATCGAGTCGGGTGCGTGTCTGTGAGTCGGGGTCTCGACAGCACCTCGGGCACGTTATTCAAACGTCAATTTATCCCCGGCCAAGGGTGTATGGGATGTGCCGTGGTGTTGCCGGATGTTCTGGGTGTGTTCACCTTCCGCGCGCAATGTTCGCTTGCGGTGCATATGGGGTGGTCATAGCGTTCTGGATGGTTGGGAAAGGAGGTCATCCAGCCAAGGATGGCCGTTTCCGGCATATTGAGATGAGGAACTGCATTCATGCGTGCGGCGTTGAAGATCGCAGCAATGCTCTTACCGCTCGCCTTCGCTGTCGGCCCTATGGGGCCGGTGCCGGTCGCCCTGGCTGACGAGGCGACACCTCAGCATCACATAACGTGCAAGTGGGACAGGGGTGTCGGTACGCCTTGGGCATCGAATCGCCGGACCGTCAAGGGCTTCGTGCGGGTCAGGTGTTCCGACAGGTTGGACGAGGCCAACACGCAGGCACACATCCAGATCTACGACCGTTCCTGGAAAGACCGCGGTGACGCGATTGTCAGCCACAACAAGGGTCCGGTCATTCACGTGAACGACGACACCCTGAAGCGGCCCGGTACCTGGAAGTACCGCACCAAGGGGACGCACTTCGGGCAGCACGGCAATGTCTGGACGCTGCCCACCTACTACTCGCCCATCCGGGCGCTGACTCTCTAGGGCCGCAATGAGACCTATGGTGGCTGACGCGCGCGAACTCCTGGGGATGGCTCAAGAGGTCGCCAGGCTCAGGGACGCTGTGCAACTCGAGGCCAGGGACGTGGCGCTGGCCGCCGTGATCGTCCACTTCCTCCGCGCCGCGGAGGAACTGGACGCACCGGAGGCGGTATCGCTTTCTCCGGAGATGCTGCCGATGGCAGATGCGGTCCAGGAGGTCATCACCGTCGGAGAGGGCGAACTCCGATATGCGCAACTGATCGAGCTGGCACGGCGGGACGGTGCCGAGAGCGCTGAATACCTGGAGCATGTGCGGTGGGACACAAAGGACCGCTGAGCGTTCTCGCTCTCTCGTTGGCACTCGGTGGGGCGTCCGGATGCTCAACCGACCGACCGCATGCCCCGCGCCCGTCGCTGGCCGAGGAATTGGCGGCGGCGGGTTGGCGCCAGGAGCCGTTGATCGACGGTGCGGAATCCGAGATCAGGGACATACATCCGGCGGCATGCCGGAATCTGTTCGAGACGCTGGACCGATCGTACGGGGGCCGGGCCGGCTCGCTGGGGTTCCGGCATGCCAAGACGGGGGCCTACCTCCTGGTGATCAAGCGACCCGACCTCGGTGCGTCGAGGAGGCCCTCGGAGCGTCTGAGAGATGCCGCGATGTCCTGTCCTCGCCTCGTCATGGCCTATGACTCGACAACCTTGGTGTACGACGTCACGGTCGACGATGCGAGGCCGGGCCGTGCCGGGATCCGCCTGCGGGGCGTCGAGCAAGGAGGAGAGCCGGTGATCGACATGTTGGTGGTCGGTAAGGACACGGCCACCAGCGGTCGGCTGATCCGCGTGATGACTCCCGCGCGTATCGGGAAGGTGGAGCGGCGGGCCGTTGACGTCGCGGTTGCGCGTTCATGACCTCAGCGCGGAGGGCGCCGGCCGTGTCACCGAGGCGGCTCTCGGCGATCCTCCTCACGATCGCCACGGCCAACTTCTTCAACCGGCTGAATGTGACGGTCAAGGAGCAGGCAGCCAGCCCCAGTTGGGTCTGACCCCGTACCCCGGCCTCCGGCCCGGCCACGCTTCCGGCTGACCGCGCGGTGTGTCCCGCGGTGTGCCCCGCGGTCTCGCTGAGAGCCGTGGAGCCGGGGGCGGCCCCTTTGTGGCCCTACCACGGCACCGTTCCGTTGTCGTTGAAGAAGCCGCCGGTGGGGCCGTCCTCGGGCAGGGTGGCGAGGTCGACGATGATGCGGGCTCCTTCGGTGACCGTGCGGGTGCCGCGGTGCCTGGTCATATCGGTGGCGGTGTAGCCCGGCGTGGCCGAATTGATCTTGAGGTGCGACAGTGTGCCGTTCTTGCTGAATGCCTTGGCGTACTGGACGGTGAGCATGTTCAGCGCCGCCTTCGACGAGGAGTAGGCCAGTCGCATGTCCGCGTCGCCGCCGAAGTCGGTGCCACCGCTGGTCATCGCCATCGACGCGGTGGTGCTGGAGACGTTCACGATGCGCGGTGCCCGCGATGTGCCGAGCAGGGGCAGCATGGTCCGGATCATCGTGACCGCACCGAAGACATTGACCTCGTAGGTCTGCCGCATCACGGCGGCGGTGGTGTGTTCGGCGGGTTGGTCAACGACCGTTCCCGCGTTGTTGACCAGCACATCCAGCCGCCCGAACTCGGCTTCCAGCCAGTCGGCAACGTCCTGGACACTGTCCGCGTCCGTGACATCGAGCCGGACCGGGACCGGCGCGACGCCCGCTGTGGCCAACTCGTGGGCGGCAGCCTTGCCGTGTTCGATGTCGCGACATCCGAGTGCAACGGTGATCCCGCGCGCGGCGAGCTGTCGAGCGGTCTCCTTTCCCAGTCCCTTGTTCGCCCCCGTCACCAGTGCCACTGGGTGATCGGTCAATGTCGGGCACCCCTCGTCATCCGGAGCCGAAGCGGTCGATGCAGTTCATGATACAAGCCGTATCACGAGATACAAGCTGTATCATTGACGGCGTGGAGCAGAACGAGTCGAAGCCGGGATACGAAGGGCTGCGCGCCCGCGGAGTCCAACGCACAAGGGCCAACATCCTCACGGCCGCCCGGCAGCATCTGATCGCCTCCGGGTACCGCAACCTCAGCCTCGAACACGTCGCCACGGACGCCGACGTCACCCGTGTGACCATCTACCGGCAGTTCGGCTCCAAACTCGGTCTGCTCGACGCGGTCGCCGAAGATCTCGCCCAGCGCGCCGGACTGGTGGCGGGTATGCACGCGGCAGCCGCCCTCGACGACCCGGTCGCCGCCTTCCGGGCGATGGTCTCCGAGACATGCCGCTTCTGGAGCACCGACCCGGACCTGCTCCGGCGCCTGATCAGCCTCTCCGCGGTCGATCCGGAAGCCCACCGCGTCATCAGCAGCCGAGAGAAGTGGCGCTTCGACCAGGTCGCTCTGTTCGTCACCCGGCTCGCCGAAGCCGACCGAGTGCGCAGCCCGTTCGACACCCACGGCGCCGGCGTAACTGTCGCGGCCGCCATCAGCTTCACCACGTGCGACGACATCGCCACCCGGCTCCAACTCGACCACGACCGGCTCGACGACCTCCTGCTGTCGCTGCTGGACGGAGTCGTCCGACTCGACCAACGCTGAACCACGGTGCCGCTGCCGACGGATCCCCGCCCAGTCCTGACGATCGTCACCAACGTCCTGCCCCGCAACACCTAGAGTCACCCCATGCGGCGAAGGACAGGACTGGCAATAGCTGGGGTTGCAGCCCTGGCCTGGGGTGAGTGGTTGAACTGGCGCTGGTCTCGAGTTCTCGTGGGGAACAGCGGGGGCGCTTCCGAGGCCGTGGTGGTGTTGGGGTACCGGAATCCCCAGGCGACGGCGAACTTGATCAACCGATGGCGAACCCGTGCTGGAATTCGCTCCATCGCCGCCGACGGTGCGCATGGGACCCGCGTGATCTTCAGCGGCGGTGCGGCCGGCGGCGGCGCTGCGGAAGCCCAGCTGATGGCTGACTACGCGACGTCGGTGCTCCAGTTCGACGGCACGGTGCTCCTCGAAGACCAAAGCGCGACGACGTGGGAGAACATCACGAACGTGATCCCATTACTTGAGGACGTGAACCGCATCAAGATCGCCTCCCAGCCAGCTCATGCGCTCAAGGCCCGTGCGTACTTGCGGCGGCAGCGCCCCGATCTTGCAGAGAGGCTGGTGCGCGCGGATGACTACCGCCCTGGCGAGTGGGTGGTCGTCAAACCGCTGCTGGCTCTGTACGGACTGTGGACACTCCGCGGTCTCAAGGCCGACGAACGGAAGGTCTCGCTGTAAACAGCCGCTGTCGCGTGGCGTCACGGAGACGGCGGTCGGTCGCAAACGCGGGCAGGATCACAGATCCGCCCGATTCGCCGGACCAGCGTAAGGCCCCTGTTCTCTCACCCCGTGGCAGCTCCCGCCCAAAAGTCTCTACGGCCGGCGGCGGTGCCCGCAGTGCGCGACTCGGGCATCTCGGCAACACACCCTGTCAGAGGGTGAACGGATCCTCGTCGAGCTTTTCCCCCAGGTGCTCAAGAGTGTCCGTAAGGCTGGGCGGTGCACCCTCTAGCCTTTCGCGCTGCTTGGCGACGTGACCGATCAGGCGGAGGGTCCGTCCCGAGGAGATTCCGGGTGCGGCGGTGACCAGGGACCTGACGACGTCTTCCGCGTCGCGCCAGGCATTGACGTCCAGTAGGCATTGCGCGAGTCGTGCGGATGACATACCTGCGTAGCCGGTCGCGACGCCACGCCCTGGTTGTGCGGATTGCAGTAGCCGCTCGATGGCATTCTGTACGTCACCGGCGATCTGAAGTGCGTGACCCCAGTGGCCGTCGATTTCCCTGTGGGTCACCCACCATGACCAGTCCGGTGCACCGACATCGTCACCGTCCTCGATGAGCGATCGGGCGCGTTGAAGCGACTCGATGGCATCCGACGTACGTCCCGTGCCGACCAGTCCCTTCGCTTCACGGATGCGGAACATCGCCTCCACGCGCGGGGACAGCCGTCTACGGTTGAGCACCGAGCGGGCGATGGCCAGCGCCTCTTGGTTCCGTCCACGCCATTCACTGAGCATCGCCATGTTCTGTAGCGTCAGCAGTGCGATGGAGCGGTCCCCCGAGAGATTCGCGAGGAACAGTGCCTCATAGTTGAAGCGCCGGGCGGCGCCGTGTATTTCCGCGTCAAAAAGAGCCCAACCGGCGACTTCGGCGAGTTCCGCAGCGGCCGACTGAATGTCGCGCTCGTAACGGGGATCGTAGTCTCCGACTCCGAGCCGCCGATGCACGACCTTGAACGCACGGCCTGCGGGCTCTGCGATGGATACTCCGCTGAGTTCGTTGTCCAGGACGACCAGGCGATGGGAAGTCTCCCGGATGGCCTGTGCGAAGTCGGCTCCGCGTGCCTCGCTGAGTCTGAGTATCCGATCAGTGATGGCCGGTGATTCAGCAGCTTCCGGCGAAACCGTTGGCGGTGCTACTCGTACCGCGATTTCGGTGAGTTCCCCGTCTGCCTTAAGCAGCTTGTCCAGCCCCGTGATGAGTTGCACCGACGGCTGCTGTTTCCCGGAGAGCACGCGGGACAGATAGGCATGGTCGTAGTTCAGGTGACGGGCAACCGCCCGGACGCTCATGCCCCGATCGTGAAGCAGGTCGCGGACTCTTTGGCTGAACTCCCCGCTGTTCATGGCGACCAGGGTACGGGCTGTCACCACGCAGTCACCAGTCAGTCACCAACCGGGACTCCACCGGCGCGGTTGTCTTGACGTACGTAAGGACCCCCGCGACCGTGCGACCGGCCCGGGGGCATGGCCATCGCTAACGGGAGCGACAACGTGTCGGACACTAGCCCAGCCACCCCACCCGCGAACACGCCAACGACGACTGCGATGTGTGCGGGGCGCTGTTACGACAGCAAGCCGAAGCACGGCGTAACGGGGATCAAGAGGCAGCCCGGTGAAGGGCCGCTCGATGATGACGTTGCGTGTTTCGCGGGACAGCGGGAAGACCTGCGGGCCAACGCGCGTGGTCAGGTCCACCGATCCCCTGAAACCAGTTGACACATCGGTCTGGCCGCCGTGCCAGTGTCCCCGATGTGTATCGGCACACGGGACCATCC
The DNA here is from genome assembly GCF_013364155.1 of Streptomyces sp. NA02950. Taxonomy (NCBI): domain Bacteria; kingdom Bacillati; phylum Actinomycetota; class Actinomycetes; order Kitasatosporales; family Streptomycetaceae; genus Streptomyces; species Streptomyces sp. NA02950. The sequence continues at coordinate 6,518,878 of NZ_CP054916.1, forward strand.
GCCAGTCGTTCTGACGGGTACAACACGAAACCGCTAGCCCTCTGGTCGGCGTCAGGGGGCTAGCGACGCGTACGGGGCCCGTTTCAGTCCTGCTTGGGGGACGCCTGCTGGACGACCTCGAACGACCACAGCGTCGAGCCGGAGGCCGCGGGCTTCTGCTGCGGGGCGTCCTCGCCGCCGCGCTGGTGGGCCGCCTTCATCGGGCCCTCCATCCACGCCTGGAAGTCCTCCTCGCTGCGCCAGCGGGTGTAGACGAGGTACTGGTCGGTCCCCTCGACCGGGCGCAGCAGCTCGAACCATTCGAAGCCGTCGGAGTTCTCCACGGACCCCGCGCGCGAGGCGAAGCGCTTCTCCAGCACCTCGCGCTGCTCCTCGGGGACGGTCAGCACGTTGATCTTGACTACGCTCATGGGGCCATCCTGCCACTCAGCCGTGCAGCTTCAGCCCCTTGGCCACCTTGTCCACCGCGTTGCGCGGTCCGTACACCGCGAGGCCCACCAGGTTGAGGTCGTCGGCCGCCACCGCCCGTACCGTCGCGCGGTTGTCGTCCTCGTTGTTGGTGGTGAACAGTTCCTCGGTGTAAAGGGCCGTGGCCAGCCCGCGGGAGAGGGCGCGGGTGTGGGTGCGGGTGAGGGCGGGGGAGTCGGCGGCGTAGACGAGGACGGGCTCGCGGAACATCGGGAGGTAGGTGTTGCCCGAGGCGTCCTCGTACGCCGTGCCGACCATCTGGTCCGTGGCGTGGGCGAGCCCGCTGGAGAGGAAGGCGGTCACGTTGAGCTTCTGCCAGTCGGCCAGGTCGTCCCGGACGATGACCGCGATCTTGGTGTCGTCACGCATGGGGAGACCTTCCCCCACGGTCCGGAATGTGGTCTTGAACGCTGGTGCGGGGCGGTCGGCTGCACAATGGAGTGGTGAACCCAGCTGACGAGCGCAACAACGGCTCCGGTGACTGGGCCCGCTACTGGCGCGACCCCGACCGGCCGGTCGAAGCCATGCACGCGCACTTCTTCAGGCACCGCTTCCATCCCCACAGCCATGACGCGTACTCCTTCGGTGTGACCGAGATCGGCGCCCAGCGCTTCCGCTGCCGGGGCGCGCTGCGCACCAGTGGGGAGGGGCTGGCGATGGTCTTCAACCCCGACGATCCGCATGACGGTGAGGCCGCCGCCGAGCTCGGCTATAAGTACCGGATTGTGCATATTGGTCCGGATGTGGTGAGAGACGTCCTTTCCGATATGAGGAAGATCGACCCCGGCCAGGTGGCGCTGCCGCTCTTCGACGACCCCGTACAGTCCGACCCGGTGCTCGGCCACGCCCTGCTGCGGCTGCACACCGCCCTCGTCGGCGGCGCGGGCCCGCTGGTGCGCGACGAGCGGCTGACCGCCGCCGTCGGCGCGATGGTGCGGCGCACCGCCACCCGGCCGGTGCGCGCCCGTACGCTCCCGGTCGGCGGCGCACAGGCGCAGGCGGCCCGGCGCGCCCGGGCGGTGCTGGAGGAGGAGTACCTGCTGGAGATTCCGGCGACCCGGCTCGCGGAGGCGGCCGGATGCAGCCGGTACGCGCTCTACCGGGCCTTCCGTGCCGAGTACGGCATGGCCCCCAGCGACTTTCAGCGTCAACTCCGGCTGCGCCGCGCCCGCGGACTGCTGGTGGCCGGGCGCAGCGCGGCGCAGGCCGCGGCCGAGGCGGGGTTCGCCGACCAGAGTCACTTCCACCGCTGGTTCGTCCGCTGCTTCGGGGTGACCCCGGGGGCGTTCCAGCGGGCGGCGGGTCCGGCCTCCTGATCGAGCCTCAGCGGGCCTCAGTCGGCCACCGGGGCCGCCGCGCACACCGGTTGACCTGCCCTCAGTACCGCTGCGGGCATCCGCTCCGGGCCCGATTCGCGACGCACCCCGCACCCCTGATGAAATTGGTCCGGACCGTAAGGACTCGCATCCGAGTGGATGCACTCCCGCCAAACCCTGACATCTTCCGGACAATCGGAAACGACAGTCAGGTGAAGGGGGAGTGTTCCGCGTCTGAGAAGTGGGCTCAGTAGGGTCTCATCACATCCGGATGAATACAGAGGGCGAGTGGGGGACGGCAGGGCGTGGCGAACGCGGAGCGGAGCGGACTGGGGACAACCCCGGGCTCGGGGTCGGGATCCGGCGCCGTCGGGGCAGGGGCGTCACGGACCAGAATGGTGCTGGGAGCCCTGTGGCTGCTGGCCGGTGTACTGGCGGCCCGTCAGGCCGCGGCGGTGCTGCGGCTGCCACCGGACGAGCGGCTGACCGACCTCGAGACATGGATCGGCGAGCACGGCGTCCTGCATGTGCGCGGATCGCTCTACGACGGGGACGCGTTCACCGGCACCCCCTTCTCCGGGCTGGTGCTCAAACCGCTGACCCGCGCCGCCGAGCAGAGCCTCGGGGTCGCCTGGACGTTCGGCACCCTGCTGCTCGTCGTGGTCCTCGGCCTCGTCGCCGCCCGCGCCCTGCCCGGCCCGGTCTCCCGGCGCACCTCGCTGCTGGCCGCGCCCCTGGGCATCTGCCTGCTGGTGCTCTCGCTCCCGGTGCGCAGCACCTTCACCCTCGGCCAGACCAGCGTCATCCCGGTGCTGCTGGTCGTCCTCACCGTGATGCCCAGGACCTCCGGACGGCAGGCGGGTGTGCTCATCGGGGTGGCCGCGGCGCTCCAGCCCGCGCTGCTGCTGTTCGCGGTCGTGATGTGGCTCGTCGGACGGCGCCGCGCGGCCGCGCTCGCGGGTGCGACGTTCGCCGCCTGCACCGCGCTGGCCTGGGCCGCGATGCCGCAAGACTCCTGGACGTACTGGGCGCACCACATCGGCGGCGCCGGACTCGGCGCACCCGCCGACAGCCTGGCCAACCAGTCCCTGCACGGGCTGCTGCTGCGCATCGGCCTCGCGGGCCCGGCCGAACTGGGGCTGCTCGCGCTGCTGGCGGTGACGGTCGTGGTGGTCGGTCTGCGCCGCGCGGTGCGCTACGCCCAGGACGGTCAGCTGCTGCTGGCCGCCGCGATCACCGGCTGTGTGGCGCTGGCGGTCTCGCCCACCTCCTGGCAGTACCAGCAGTTGTGGATCCTGCTGGCCGTGGTCGGCCGGGTCGGCAAACGCGCCTCGGACCGGCTGGTGTGGCCGATGCTGGTGGTGCTGGTGATGTCGCTCAACCGTACGGCGCTGCTGCCCGACATCGAGGTTCTCGGCCATATCGGCTACAACGCACCGCTGCTGGCCGCGCTCGCCGCCGCCTGTGTGGTGCCGTTCCTCTCCCGGGCCTCGCCGGTGTGGGACAGCCCGGTCCCGACTCCGGTGGTGGAGCCCGCGAAGAGCCGCTTCTCCTGGGTGCCGTTACTCCGCTTCCTGCGGCGGCCGCTGTCCCGCCCCAATCTGATGCTCGAACTGATGCTGATCCGCGTCGGCTACTTCGCGTACTCGTGGATCCGCGGCCACGCGCCCGACGAACGCGGTGTCGCCGAGGGCCACGGGGACCAAGTCCTCACGCTCGAGGGCTGGCTGCACATCGACATCGAGCACTGGTTCAACGGGATCGTGGCGGATACGTCGTGGCTGGCGCACAGCATGAACTGGTACTACAGCACCTTCCACTTCCTGATCCCGCTGTCGCTGCTGGGCTGGCTGTATCTGCGCCGCCCGGCCACCTACCGCTGGGCCCGTACCCCACTGGCGTTCGCCACCCTGCTCGCGCTGGTCGGCTTCTGGCTCTACCCGCTCGCCCCGCCGCGGCTGATGGGCCTGGGGTACGTGGACACCGCGCACGGTCCGCAGGATCTCCGGAACCCGGACTTCGGCGCGCTGACCAAGCTGTCCAACCAGTACGCCGCCATGCCCTCGCTGCACGTGGGGTGGTCGCTGTGGTGCGGGGTGGTGATCGCGATCGTGGCGCCGTACGTCTGGGCGAAGGTGCTCGGCGCGCTGTACCCGCTGCTCACGACGGCCGTGATCGTGGGCACCGCGAACCACTACCTTCTGGACGCGATCGGCGGCGCGGTCATCGTGTCGGCCGGGTTCGGCCTCCAGTACCTGCTGCTCGGCGTGGGCACGTGCCCGCACGAGGAGGCGCCACCGCTGTCGGCGACGATGGGCGCCGCGGTCGCCCGGGCCCGTGGACTGGTACCGGGGCTGGTGCGGCAGCGCGGCGGACGGCACGACGATGCCGAGCCCGTCGAGGAGCCCCAGTCCGCCGCGGACGGGCCCCCAAAGGGGGGTAGTCCTCGCGTTGAGCGGCATGACCAGCGGGTCTAGCGTTGAAAGAGGGCGGAAAGGAGCGAAAGCGCGTTGCACGGGGGATCCGGGAATCGAGACGGGGATCGGGACCCCGACCGAGGAGGGATCAAGGATGTTGCTGGTGAAGGCAGCAACCGCGGCGGTCGCCATAGGTGCCTCCATGGCCCTCGCGACACCCGCGGTCGCCGCGTCGCCACACCCCTTCGTCTTCGTCCACGACACGTTCCAGCCTGCGGCACAGGCGCAGAACGCCGGTGCGGTGACCTACGACAAGCAGCTGGTGCCGACGACCGCGAGCGTGTTCATCGCGGAGGCGCGGGTGGGCGGCAAGGGCATGAAGAACCACGAGGGTGCGCACGGCCACGAGCACGGTTACCGCATGATGCACCACGGAACGTTCGTGTTCATCAGCCTGCGCGGCCTCGCGCCCGACCATCACTTCGGGATCCATGTCCATACGAAGCCGTATGGCACCAAGCCCGACTCGTCGGGGCCGCACTACCAGAACAAGCAGGACCCGAAGCAGCCCTCGACCAATCCCCAGTTCGCCAACCCGCACAACGAGGTGTGGCTCGACCTCACCACCAACTCGGTCGGCAAGGGCTGGTCCAAGTCGTGGGTGAAGTGGCACTTCCGGGCCGGTGAGGCGCGTTCGGTGGTGATCCACGAGCATGCCACCAGTACCCGGCAGGGGAAGGCGGGGATGGCCGGGGACCGGGTGGCCTGTGTGAACGTCCCGTTCAAGTGACCGCTGTACCCGCTATGCCCGCTGTGCCCGCTGTGACGCCTAGCCCACCCGCTGGTCCGGCCGCTGCGCGTAGGCCACCCGCAGCTCCTTGATCCCGTTGAGCCATGCCGAGCGCAGCCGCCGTGGATCGCCGGTGAGCCGGATGTCCGGGACGGCGTCCGCGATCGCGTTGAAGATCAGCCGGATCTCCAGCTCCGCGAGGCTCCTGCCGAGGCAGAAGTGCGGTCCGCCGCCGCCGAAGCCGAGATGGGGGTTGGGGTCGCGGGTGATGTCGAAGACCTCGGGGCGGTCGAAGACCTCCGGGTCGTTGTTGGCGGAGGAGTAGAACACCCCGACCCGCTGTCCCGCGCGGATCCGCGCACCGCCGAGTTCGGTGTCCCGGGTGGCGGTGCGCTGGAAGGACATCACGGGGGTGGCCCAGCGGACGATCTCGTCCGCGGCGGTGGCCGGGCGTTCGCGCTTGAACAGTTCCCACTGGTCGGGGTGGGTGAGGAAGGCGTGCATCCCGTGGCTGATGGCGTTGCGCGTCGTCTCGTTTCCGGCCACCGCGAGCAGCAGCACGAAGAAGCCGAACTCGTCGGACTGGAGATTGCCTTCGTCCTCGGCGGCCACCAGCCGGCTGACGATGTCCTGGGCGGGGCGGGCCTTGCGGTCGACGGCCAGGTTCATCGCGTAGGAGATCAGCTCCATGGCCGACTCGGCGCCGATCTCCTCGGTGATGGCGAGCTCCGGATCGTCGTACGCCACCATCTTGTTGGACCAGTCGAAAATCTTGGAGCGGTCCCGCTGGGGGACGCCGATCAGCTCGGCGATGGCCTGGAGCGGCAGTTCGCAGGCGATGTCGGTGACGAAGTCCCCGGTGCCGTTCGCCTTCGCCTCCGTCACGATGCGCACGGCGCGGTCGCGCAGGGCGCCCTCCAGCGCGCGGATGGCCCGCGGGGTGAAACCGCGCTGGACGATCTGGCGGACCCGGGTGTGCTCGGGCGGATCCATATTGAGCATGATCAGCTTCTGGACGTCGATCTGCTCGCGCTGGATGTGCTCGTTGAAGCGGATGATGGCGGTGTTGCGGTGCGAGGAGAAGATCTCGGGCCGGGTGGACACCTCCTTCACATCCGCGTGGCGGGTGACGGCCCAGTACCCGTCGTCCTGGAACCCGGCGACGCCGTGCGGCTGCGCGTTCCACCACACCGGGGCGGTCCGGCGCAGCAGGGCGAGCTCCGGGAGGGGCACCCGGTGCTGGTGGAGGTCGGGGTCGGTGAGATCGAAGCCCTCGGGGAGCGCTGGACACGACATCGGCCACTCCAGATTCCAGATCCCGTAGATCTGACGGCCCATCAGAAGTGTCCGCAACGTAGTAACCGGTTCTACAAGTGGCAAGAGATATGGCGGCCATTGTTGTCGTGAACGGCCCGACTCGGGCTCTGCACAACCCTTGCGCCGCCGGGGCGGGCGTCAGCAGACTGAGGGCGGAACTAGAACACGTACTAGTTGCATAGGTAGTACGTACGCTACGGGCGCGGGTGCTGCCGGGAGCCCCGCGGAGGCGAGGACGAGGAGAGGACGAGACATGGCCGCGGAACCCGTCATCGTCGAAGCCGTACGCACCCCCATCGGCAAGCGCGGTGGCGCGCTGGCCAATCTGCATCCCGCCTATCTGCTCGGCGAGACCTACCGCGAACTCCTCGCCCGCACCGGTATCCAGCCCGACTGCGTCGAGCAGATCGTCGGCGGCACGGTGACCCACGCGGGTGAGCAGTCGATGAACCCCGCGCGCACCGCCTGGCTGGCGATGGGCCTGCCGTACGAGACCGCGGCGACCACGGTGGACTGTCAGTGCGGCTCCTCGCAGCAGGCGAATCACATGGTGGCCAACATGGTCGCCACCGGGGTCATCGACATCGGGATCGGCTGCGGGGTCGAGGCCATGTCGCGGGTGCCGCTGGGCAGTGGCTCCAAGCACGGTCCGGGCAAACCGTTCCCGGACGAGTGGAACGTCGATCTGCCCAACCAGTTCGAGGCGGCCGAGCGGATCGCCCGCAACCGCGGGCTGACCCGGGAGAAGGTGGACGCCCTCGGGCTGCTCTCGCAGGAGCGGGCCGGGCGGGCGTGGGCCGAGGAGCGTTTCAAACACGAGACGTTCGCCGTGCAGGTGCCCACGACCGAGGAGGAGCAGGCGGCCGGACAGGGGATGTGGCGGCTGGTCGACCGGGACGAGGGGCCGCGCGACACCAGCACGGAGGCGCTGTCCCGGCTGAAGCCCATCATGCCGACCGCCGTGCACACCGCGGGCAACTCCTCGCAGATCTCCGACGGCGCGTGTGCGGTGATGTGGGCCTCCAAGCGGATGGCGCGCGCCCTCAAGCTGAAGGCGCGCGCCCGGATCGTGGCCCAGGCGCTGGTCGGCGCGAATCCGCACTTCCACCTCGACGGCCCGATCGACGCCACGCGGGCGGTGCTGGGCAAGGCCGGGATGTCGCTCAAGGACATCGACGTGGTGGAGATCAACGAGGCGTTCGCCTCCGTGGTGCTGTCCTGGGCGCAGGTCTTCGAACAGGACCTGGAGAAGGTGAATGTGAACGGTGGCGCGATCGCGCTGGGTCATCCGGTCGGTGCCACCGGCGCCCGGCTGATCACCACCGCCCTACATGAACTGGAGCGCGCCGACCGGGAGTTCGCGCTGATCACGATGTGCGCGGGCGGCGGCCTCGCGACGGGGACCATCATCCAGCGGCTGTGACACCGGGAGCGCGCACTGCCGGCCGGTGGGCGGGCCCGGTGCGTACGACCGGGCCCGCCCGTCCCGTGTGCGGTCAGCGCTCGCCTCAGCGCTCCTCGAACACGGCCGTCGCGTCGAAGGCCGCCCGGCGGGTGGCCCGGCGCAGCGCCTTGAGGACGGTGCCGCCGAGCACCAGGGTCAGCACCACCGTCACCACGGCGCGCGGCAGATCCCAGCCGAGCGAGGTGGCCAGGCAGTACGCCACGAACCGGGCCAGGTTCTCGCCGACCGGATCCCCCGGCACATAGCTGATCCCCGAGGCCATGCCCTGCATCAGCGTCCAGCCCTGGAGGTTCATCACGGTGCCGTAGCACACGGACGCCACCGCCCCGTACGCCGCCAGCAGCAGCAACTCACCGCGGCCGCGCAGCCGGGAGGGGCCGGGCAGCAGCCCGGCACCCATCGACACCCACCCCATCGCCAGCATCTGGAACGGCATCCACGGTCCCACTCCGCCGGTGAGCAGCGCGGAAGCGAACATCGACACGGCGCCCAGCACAAACCCGAAACCGGGCCCCAGCACCCGCCCCGACAGCACCATCAGGAAGAACATCGGCTCGATCCCGGCCGTCCCCGCGCCCAGCGGACGCAGGGCCGCACCGGCGGCCGCCAGCACCCCGATCATCGCGATGGCCTTCGCGTCCAGACCGGTGTCGGCGATGGTGGCCACGACCACGGCCAGCAGCAGCGGCAGCAGGGCGGCGAACAGCCAGGGCGCGTCGGCGGCGTGGGTGGTGACACCGGAGTCGCCCGGTGCGAACAGCGGCCAGCCGAAGGCCACCGTCCCGACCGCGGACACCAGCGCCAGCGCGGCCACCGACCGCGGCCCCAGCCGCACCGGCCGCACCCGCCGCCCCGGTGTGTCAACGGCGTCCGGTGCGCTCATGGCGCCGCCTCCAGCGCCTGGCGCACCTGCGGTACGGTCAGCCACGGCAGCGGTGCCAGGATCTTCGCCACCTGCGGGGCGAAGGCGGGCGAGGAGACCACGACCTCCGCCATCGGCCCGTCCGCCACCACCTCCCCCTCGGCCAGGACGACCACCCGGTGCGCGAGTTCGGCCGCCAGCTCCACATCATGCGTGGCCAGCATGGTGGCATGGCCGTCCGCCGCCAGCTCCCGCACCACCTCCACCAGCCGCGCCTTCGCCGCGTAGTCCAGTCCGCGGGTCGGCTCGTCGAGCAGGAGCAGCGGGGGGCGGGCGGTCAGGACGACCGACAGGGCGAGGGCCAGCCGCTGGCCCTCCGACAGATCGCGGGGGTGGGTGGTGTCCGCCACGTCCGGCAGCAGCCGCGCGACCAGCGCCCGGCAGGTGCCCGGGGCCGCGTCCGCGTCCCGGTCGGCCGCGGCGCACTCGGCGGCGACCGTGTCCGCGCAGAGCAGATCGCGCGGCTCCTGCGGTACGAGGCCGACGTGGCGCAGGAGTTCGGCGGGCCGGGTGCGGTGCGGATCCACCCCGCCGTCGCCCGCGGCGCCGCCCACGCGCACCGATCCGGCGGCGGGCCGGTGCATACCGACCAGGCTCGCCAGCAGTGTGGACTTGCCCGCGCCGTTGCGCCCCATCAGCGCCACCGTCTCACCGGGCCGCACCGACAGACCGACCCCGCGCAGCGCCTCGACCCGGCCGTGGCGTACGGCCAGCCGGGACACCTCGGCCACCGGCGCGCCCGGCGCGGGTTCGGCCACCGCGTGCGGGGCGGCATCCGCGAGGCGTTCCCGCAGCGGCCCGGCCCTGCGGCGCGCGTCGCGCACCGACAGCGGGACCGGCGACCATCCGGCGAGGCCGCCGAGGGCCACCACCGGCGGCTGGACGGGCGAGACCGGCATGATCTCGGCCGGTGCGCCGACCAGTGGGGCGGCGCCGGGGGAGGGCAGCAGGATCACCTGGTCCGCGTACTGCACCACCCGCTCCAGACGGTGTTCGGCCATCAGCACGGTGGTGCCGAGGTCGTGCACCAGCCGTTGCAGTACGGCCAGCACCTCCTCGGCCGCGGCCGGGTCCAGCGCGGAGGTGGGCTCGTCCAGGACCAGCACCCGGGGGTGGGTGGTGAGCACCGAACCGATGGCGACGCGCTGCCGCTGACCGCCGGAGAGATCCGCGATGGGGCGGTCGCGCAGCTCGGCCAGGCCGAGCAGGTCGAGCGTCTCCTCGACCCGGCGGCGCATGGTGTCCGGCGGGACGCCCAGCGACTCCATGCCGTAGGCGAGTTCGTCCTCGACGGTGTCGGTGACGAAGTGGGCCAGCGGATCCTGCCCCACGGTGCCCACCACATCGGCCAGTTCACGCGGCTTGTGGGTGCGGGTGTCACGGCCCGCGACCGTGACCCGTCCGCGCAGGGTGCCGCCGGTGAAGTGCGGCACCAGTCCGGAGACGGCGCCCAGCAGGGTGGACTTGCCCGACCCGGACGGGCCGACCAGCAGACACAGCTCGCCCTCGGGAACGGTCAGGTCCACCTCGCGCAGCGCGGGCCGGGCCGCGCCCTCGTAGGTGACGGACACCTGCTCGAAGCGGATCACGGTGTGACCTCCTCGGAATCTGCGTCGGGTCGGCCGTCCGGCCGGGCGTCGTGGGGCCGCCGCTCCGCGGCCGGGCGGTCGGCGGCGGGCCGGTCGGGGCGCGGGCCGGGCACGGCCGGTCCCGGTTCCGGCCCCGGCCCCGGTCCGGATTCTGGTCCCGGTTCCGCCGTCGGCTCCGGCGTCCGTCCCGGGGGCGCGGGGGCCACGAACGCCGGGAGCAGCCCGAGCAGTACCCCGGCCGCGGGCCACAGCGGCAGGGTCGGCGCGGTGAGCGGGACGGCGGGCGGTTGCAGCGCCCGCGGCGCGTAAGACGCGGCCCAGATCATCGCCGCCGCGGCCGCCGCGCCCGAGCCCGACACCAGCCACGCCCGTACCCCCCACCGGTCCGGCCGGTAGCGGGTGCGCACCGAGCGGCGGCCGCCCAGCCACAGTCCGCCGAGCGCGGCGGCGAGCCCCGCGAGCAGCAACGGCAGCCCGTAGCCCGCGCCTTCGGCCGCCAGCAGTCCGTACGTTCCGCAGCACACACCGAGCAGCCCGCCCAGCGTCAGGGCCGTGGTGACGCGCCGTACGGCCGGTGGCACCCGCGCGGTACGGCCGTAGCCGCGCGCGTCCATGGCCGCCGCCAGCGCCACCGACCGCTCCAGCGCGCCCTCCAGCACCGGAAGTCCGACCTGGAGCAGGGCGCGGATCCCGCGGTCGGGGCGGCCGCGCAGCCGGCGGGCGGCGCGCAGCCGCTGGACGTCGGACACCAGCCGGGGCGCGAAGGTCATCGCCACCACGATCGCCACCCCGGCCTCGTACAGCGCACCGGGCAGGGACTTGAGCAGCCGGGCCGGACTGGCCAGCGCGTTGGCCGCGCCGACACAGATCAGGAGGGTGGCCAGCTTGAGTCCGTCGCAGCGAACACCAGCCCCTCGGCGGTGACCCGGCCTCCGATCCGCACCCCCCGCGCCCAGTCGGGGAGCGGGACTTCGGGAAGGGTGAACACCACCCGGGTGCCGGGGATCGGCGAGCCCAGGAACACCGCGAAGAACAACCGGATCGTCAGCACCACCAGCCCCAGCTTCAGGAAGGCGGTGTACGAGCGGGCCCAGGGCGCGTCGGTGCGGCGCGCCGCGACCACATGGCCCGCGACCGCGATCACCAGTCCGAGCAGCAGCGGATTGGTGGTGCGGGACGCGGCCGTGGCCAGCCCCAGGGCCCACAGCCACCAGGCGCCCGCGTGCAGCGCGCCGCCGCGGGTGGCGGCGGGCGGGCGCAGGCGGGCGGTCAGGCGGGCGGCAAGCCCGGGGTCGCGGTCCCGGGCCCGGCCGGAACCGGCGCCCGGACCGCGGGTGGTGCGCGGGGGCGTGGTGCTCATGTGCGGCGGCGTCGCGCCTGCCGGACGCCCGCGGCCCCGAGGACGACGACGGCCGCGATCCCACCGATCAGTCCGGCCGACGGACCGCCGTCGCCACCGTCCCCGCTCGTGCCGCCCTTGTCGGCCCCGGCCTTGGCGCCCGCACCGCTTGAGCCGGTCTTCTCGCCGCAGCCCGAGGACGGGTATCCGGCGATGGCGCACAGCAGCGCGGCGGAGTTGTAGCGCAGCGGCTTCGCGACGGCGGCCAGCACCTCCCCGGCGGTGGCCCGCTCATCGATCCGGGCGCAGTGGGTACGGGCCTTCTTGGGCGGGGTGTCACCGCCGGGCGCGTCCTCGGCCGTGCCGAAGTCGATGATCACCGCGATCCGCTTGCTGCCGTCCTTGGCCGGGGTGTCGGCGCAGATGCTGTTGAAGTCGGCGGTGCCGCGCGGCTGGACGGCGTTCCGGGAGTCCTCGCTGACGGCGAACCGGAAGCCGATCGTGTCGCCGTCGCCGGGCCGTGCCACCGAGGGCCCCTGGGTGGCGTACGTCCAGTTCGTGGCGTCGGCCTCGCGCTCCCAGAACGACCAGTAGCGATAACCCGACCCGGCCTGCGCCGGAGCCGCCCCGACCACCGGCACCAGCAGCCCGGCCAGGACGGCCACCACGGCGGAGGCCAGGCGCGACACCCCCGCCCGCCGTACCTTTCCGGTCCGCCACGGCCCGCGCCCGGCGGGGCGGGCCACTTCGCGCTCGGCGCACGGGAGGGCGCCCGCCTCGTCCCGCGCGGCTGACGGCCCCGCGTCGCGGGGAGCCTCGGCCCATGCGGCGGGCCGCCGGAGGGGCCGGGCGGCCCACCGGGCGCGGAAGGGCGGGGCGGCGCAGGGCGCTGTCCGCATCAGACCCGCTGCTTCTTCCGGCCGCTGAGCAGGAAGCCGATGCCCATACCGGCCACCGCGCAGATGCCCACGATCCACCAGACGCTGTTGCTGTCGTCCTTCTCGTCCTTGCTCTTGGCGGACGCCTCCGGGCCCGACGCGGCCTGCGGCTTCGGGCCGGTGGCGTTGAGCCGCTGAACGAGGTCGGTGCCGCCGAAGTCGCGCGGGTCGGCCCCGGCGGCGTGGGCCGCGAGCACCAGCTTGGCCAGCGCGCCCGGGTTGCCCTTGGCCCAGGCCGCCGCGCCGCCGTCCTTGCTCCGGAGCCAGGCCAGCGGCTTGGCCGCGGCCGCGCGGTGGCCGCCCGCGGAGAGCGCCACGATCGCGTCCGCGGTGCCGCCGACGTCGGGCTGGTTCTTGGCGCCGGGCATGGCGGACAGCAGGTGGCCGCCGTGTCCGGCCATGGTCGTCGAGAGGTACGCGGCGGCGCCCTCGGCGGCCTGCTCCGGGGTGCGGTCCTCGGCGCCGCTCCCGCAGGCCGGCGGCTTGGGCTTGCCGTTGTTCGCCCTGCCCTCGGTGTCCGGGACGAAGCCGCTGCCCCGTACGGCCAGCGCGGCGCTCGCGGTGGCCAGGTCGTTGGCGGCCGGTTCGCCCTTGTCCTTCTGGTATGCGAACGCCCCGCGCTCGTCCGCCTTGGCGTCGCACCCCAACTGGAGGCCGAGCAGCGCGTCGTACGGGGTCTTGCCGCTCTCGGCGGAGGTGACCTCGGCCGGGTCCACACTCGTGGCGGCGAAGGCGCCGATGGCGGCCGAGGTGGAGTTGGCGTCGCTGGGGCCGCCGGGGTTCATGCCCCAGCCGCCGTCCCCGTTCTGGTTCCGCTTCAGCCAGCCGATGCCCTTCTCGACGGCCTTCGCGCGCCCGCCCACCGCGGCCAGCGCCTGGACGGCGGCGGCGGTGGCGTCGCTGAACTCGCCCTTCTTCGGGTCGCACGCCTTGGCGGGGTCGGCCCGGTACGCGGCGAAGCCGCCGTCCTCGCACTGCTGCCCGGCCAGCCAGTCGACCGCCGACTTCGCCGGGGTGACGTCCACCGCGTCCTGAGCGAGCAGCGCCAGCGACTGCCGCCACACCCCGTCGAACTTGGGGTCCTCGGCGCCGTAGAGCCCCTTGGGCAGCGCGGAGCCGGACGCCTTCGGGGCGGGCTTGCCATCGGCGGAGGCCGCGGGGGCGACGGCCGCGCACAGGGCGGCGGAGACGGCCAGAGCCGCGACGCTGCGGCGTACGATCATGGCTGTGGTGCCTCTCGGTCAGAGTCGCTGCGACGGGCGACGTGGGGGACGGCGGGCGTACGCGTGGCCGCGCACGGCGGACCCGCCACGCGCGGAGACTCCGCGACGCGTCGGCACCGGGCTCAGCTCCGCATACCTCGACGGTGCCGCCGCCGGTGGTCCGGCGGCGGGAGCCTGCGGTGCGTCCGCCAGGTACTCCGGCTGGGCACGGCGCGCGCACGGGGCGGCGCCGCACGGTCACGGTTGCGGGTCAGCGCCGGATTCCCACCGGCTTCCCCCGAGCGGACGCGGATGAAGTTTTCCCGCATACCTTAACCGCCCGGTCGGCCCCCGATTCTCCGGGCTGTCCGGAATCGGGCGCTCCGGGAACGGCGGGCTCAGACGGCCCGGTAGGTGACCGGGTCGGTGCCGGGGACGGGTTCGGCCCGGCCCCGGGTGACCAGATGGCGCAGATGGGCCTCGGCCTCCGAGACGGCGATGTTGCGGGAGGCGTAGGGGATTTCGGCCCAGGGGCGGTTCCACTCCATGGCCTCGGCGAGCCGCCAGGGGGTGAGCGGGGTGGTGAGCAGGGCGAGGAGGCCGGTGAGGCGCTGCTCGTGGTGGTGGCGGAGGGCGCGCACCCGGGCCGGGGCGTCGGTGAAGGGGTGCTGGTGGGCGGGGAGCACCTCGGCCGGGCCGAGGGCGGCGACGCGTTCGAGGGAGGCGAGGTAGTCCCCGAGGGGGTCGGTGACGGTGGTGTCCTCGGGGTCCTCGTAGAGGCCGATGTGCGGGCTGATCCCGGGCAGCAGATGGTCGCCGGAGAAGAGGCGGCCGTGGCCGGGCGCGTTCGCGGGGTGCCGCTCCTCCAGGTGCAGACAGACATGGCCGGGGGTGTGGCCCGGGGTCCAGACGGCGCGCAGCCGGCGGCCGGGCAGGCCGAGGAGGGCGCCGGGGGCGATCTCGCGGTCGGGGAGGGCGGCCCGCTGCCCGGGGAAGGTGCCGGTGCGGCCGGCGGCGCGGGCGGTGTGCAGCGGTGCCAGATGGTCCTCGGGGGCTCCGGCCGCGGCCAGCTTTCCGGCGAGGTAGTCGAGCCGGCGGGCGGGCTCGGCGTCGCGGGTGCGGCGGACGAGCGTGGCGTCGGCGGGGTGCATGGCGATCCATGCGCCGGACGCCTCCCGCACCCGGGCGGAGAGCCCGTGGTGGTCGGGGTGGTGGTGGGTGATGAGGACGCCGTGGAGGCCGGTGACGGAGGTGCCGCACGCCTCCAGCCCGGCGGTGAGGGTGTCCCAGGCGGTCGGGTCGTCCCAGCCGGTGTCGATGAGGACCGGGCCGCGGTCGGTGTCCAGGAGGTGGACCAGGGTGTGGCCGAGGGGGTTGTCGGGGATGGGCACCGGGATGCTCCAGACCCCGCCGCCGTGGTCGGTCACCCGCACCGCTCCGGTCGTCCGCGCCGTCATCCGCGTCCCCCTGTCATCGGCTATTGCCCACTATAAACCGGAACTGAATAGCCGTCAGATTTCTCGTGTGACGCTCCGCGGCGGATCAGCGCCGACCGGCCATCGAGTGGCCGTCATTGATCGGCCGCGTCACCGGCCCGCCCGGACATCGCGTGCGGCTCGGTCTCTCCGGCCGCGTCGGCATCGGTCACGCCTCCCGAAAAGAAAGTGATGGCATTTCAGATTTCTTGCGCCGACTCCTCTTTGGTGATTGCTGGTTATCGTGATCTCTTACGGTCGCGTCGCCGGCCTTTTGGAGAGGAAGTGCCCCATGCCCACGATCAGCGTCATCACCTCTGTATACAACGGCGGCCATCATTACATTGACGAGACTTACGAATCCCTGCGCGAGCAGAAGCTTCCGGGCGGCTGGGAATGGCAATGGTGCGTCCAGGAGGACGGTCACCCCGGAATCACCGCCGGCATCCTTCCCGAGGATCCCAGGATTTCGGTCGAATCCGGACTGCGAGGGCGGGTGGCGGTGGCGCGGACACACGCTCTCGCACGTGCGACAGGAGAGTTGATCCGGACGCTGGACGCCGACGACGTATTGTTGCCGGGAGCCCTCGAGCGTGACATCGAGGCATTGGAGCGAGTTCCGTGGTGTGTTTCCGCGTGCCTTGACCTCCATGAAGACGGTCACACCTCACCGGGGCCGAACGACCCTCCGGGCGGCCCGGTCCAGCCCGGCAGGTTCTTCGACGAGGTGGTGGAACGTCGTCTGTCCGTGCAGACGACAACCTTCGCCGCGCGCCGTCCTCTTGTTCTTGCGCTCGGAGGCTGGCCCGCACTGACCGGAGCCGAAGGGGTGGCCCTGCTGCTCGCCGCGGAAGTGGTAGCCCCCGGCGAGTTCATCGCGGAACCGAGCATCCTTTACCGGAAACACCCCGACCAGACCACCGCGGCGGATCGTTACTGGGACCCGGCGGAGGCGACCACGCGAACGGAAGCGGGCATACGGCGGGCCCGTGCAATGCGGGAGGCCGGCTGGGCATGGTCGTGAGATCTCTGAGCCGGCGGAGCCGTGTCGCCGCGCCGGCTGGCGAAACGCGCGGCGGCCCGGGGACGGTCCAGGCGCCATGAGGAGAGCTCCAGCAGCGCCCCAGGCGCTGGCCGGCGCCCGTTCCGTCACGAGGCTGGCCTCGTGTGTCGAGAGCTGGTATCAGTTCTGATGCTGCGTCAGGTATTCGTGCGCGAGGGTGTTCCTGGGCGGGAGGCATCAGCGATGGGCGACCTCATCGAGTACGGACAGCTCTTCATCGGCGGGGTGCAGGTCGATCCGGCGGGCACGGAGACCATCGAGGTCGTCTCGCCGCACACCGAGCGGGTCATCGGGCGGGTGCCGCACGCGGCGCGGGCGGATGTGGACCGGGCGGTGGCGGCGGCGCGCACGGCCTTCGACGAGGGGCCGTGGCCCCGGATGAGCCCGGACGAGCGGATCGCCGTGGTGACCCGGATCAAGGACGCCATCGCGATGCGCCACGAGGAGCTGGCCCGGATCATCAGCGCCCAGAACGGCTCCCCGTACTCCTGGAGCGTGCCGGCCCAGGCGCTCGGCGCGATGATGGTGTGGGACGCCGCGCTCACCGTCGCGCGCGGCGCCGTCCACGAGGAGCGGCGGGACGGCTGTCTCGGACCGCTGCTGGTGCGGCGTGAGCCGGTCGGGGTGGTCGCGGCCGTGGTGCCGTGGAACGTCCCGCAGTTCGTGGCGGCGGCCAAACTGGCCCCGGCGCTGCTGGCGGGGTGCACGGTGGTCCTCAAGCCCTCGCCGGAAACCCCGCTGGACTCCTATGTGCTGGCGGAGATCCTGACCGGGGCGGGGGTGCCCGAGGGGGTGGTGTCCATCCTTCCGGCGGACCGGGAGGTCAGTGAGTACCTGGTCGGGCATCCGGGCGTGGACAAGGTGTCGTTCACCGGATCGGTGGCGGCGGGCAAGCGGGTGATGGAGGTCGCCTCACGCCATCTGACCCGGGTGACACTGGAGTTGGGCGGCAAGTCGGCGGCCGTCATCCTGCCGGACGCCGATCTGGACGCGGCGGTCGCCGGGATCGTCCCCAACGCCTGGATGAACAACGGTCAGGCGTGTGTGGCCCAGACCCGGATCCTCGCCCCGCGCGGCCGCTACGACGAGATCGCCGAACGCCTCACCGCCGCTGCCTCCGCCCTGGTCGTCGGTGATCCCCTGGACCCCGCCACCCAGGTCGGCCCGCTGGTCACCCGGCGGCAGCGGCAGCGGTCGCTGGACTACATCGCGCGAGGACAGCGCGAGGGCGCCAAGGTGCTGACCGGCGGCGGACGTCCGGCCGGGCGGGACACCGGCTGGTACGTGGAACCCACGCTCTTCGGCGATGTCACCAACACCATGCGGATCGCCCGCGAGGAGATCTTCGGCCCGGTGATCTGTCTGCTGCCGTACGGGGACGAGGAGGAGGCGGCCCGGATCGCCGACGACTCCGACTACGGCCTGTCGGGCAGTGTGTGGACGGCGGACACCGCGCGCGGGGTGGCGTTCGCGCGGCGGATCCGCACCGGCACCTACTCCGTCAACACCTTCGGTCTGGACATGCTGGGCCCCTTCGGCGGCTACAAGGACTCCGGTCTGGGGCGGGAGTTCGGGCCCGAGGGATACGCCGCGTATCTGGAGCACAAGATGATCCACCTGCCCCAGGGGTGGGACGGGGAGCCGGTCTGATGGGCGACCGCTGGCAGATCGAGGTGGACCGCGGCGTCTGTGTCGGCTCCGGTCTGTGCGCGAGCACCGCGCCCGGCGGATTCCGGCTGGACACCGCCCGGCAGGCGCATCCGGTGGCGGCGGAGGCCGACGCGTCCGAGGCGGTGCTCGCGGCGGCCGAGGGCTGCCCGGTCGAGGCCATCGCCATCCGGCTGCGCGACGGTGGCGAACAGGTCTTTCCGCCGGACGAGTAGGCGACCGAGGACCGGCGGGCCGGATCCGGGAGGGATCCGGCCCGGGGGCCGCGGGGTCAGACCCAGCCCTCGGCGTGCGAGATGCGGATGGCGTCCACGCGATTGCGCGCCCCGGTCTTCCGGGTGATCGCGGCCAGGTAGTTGCGGATCGTCCCGTTGGACAGATGGAGGGTCCGGGCGATCTCGGCGATCGAGGCGCCGCCGGCGGCGAGCGAGAGCACCCCCAGTTCACGCTGGGTCAGCGGGATCTCGGCCGCCTGGAGAAAGCCGTAGCCGAGCGAGTCGTCGACGAACCGCTGCTTGTTGGCCACCTGCCGGATGCCGTCCAGCAGCCGCTGCGGCGGGGCGTCCTTGTCGATGTAGCCGAGGGCCTGCGCCTCATGGGCGCGGCGCAGCGGGCCGGGACGCCCCGCGGTGGCCAGGACCAGGAGTTCGCACGCACCGTGGTCGCCGGAGGCGGCGCTCACGATCTTCTTCAGCTCCCCTCTGCGGCCGGGCCCGTCGTAGCCGGTGCAGTCGGTGTCCATGACGCACACATGGGGTTGTAAGGAGCGCGCTCTGCTACGCGCGTCACGCCAGGAGGACGCGGTCACGTCGATGCCCGGTTCAGCCCGTATCAGCGTCGCCAGCGCGGATCGCAGCAGGCACGAGTCGTGCACCAGAAGTACCCGTATCACGGACTTCTCCACCCCCAGTGAAGTGAACTTTCATCGCACGCCGTTGTTGCTCGCTCGCGCGCCGTTCATGAATACCGGGATTGCCTGGGCCGTGAACGCAGGTTTTGCGCCAACGGGGAGCGCGCGGGCGCATAAACAACCGCCCTGGAGTTCGTAAGGGGCGCGCGAGGATGGCGTGCGCCCCTGGCGCGCGGTGGCGAATGCCGATCGAGGGCATGCGGAAGCGCTGGGCTGCGCCGCGTGGGGTCAGTGGGACGGGGTGGGAGCCGTGAGGTCGATCAGACGGCACACCGTCTCGATGTCGATCTTCACCTGGGCGATCGAGGCACGCCCCGAAAGCCAGGTGATCAGTGCCGAGTGCCAGGTGTGCTCGATGACGCGGACGGCGGAGAGCTGCTCCGGCGTCGGCGGCCTCTCCAGCCCCATCGCGTCGAGGATGATCGCGGTGGTGAGCCGGGAGACCGTGTCCACCTCCGGGCTCACCGACCGGTCGGCGAAGGTGAGCGCCCGGACCATGGCGTCGGCCAGATGAGGTTCGCGCTGGAGCGCACGGAAGGCGCGCATCAGGGTCTGGGCGACCCGGGCTGCCGGGTCCCCGTCCGTCGGCGGGCGTTTGCGGAGCGCCTCGTGCATGTGCTGGAGCTGGTCCTGCATGGTCGCGACCAGCAGATGGACCTTGGAGGGGAAGTAGCGGTAGAGGGTGCCGAGCGCAACACCGGAGTTCTCGGCCACCTCGCGCATCTGGACCGCGTCGAAGCCGCCGCGACTGGCCAGCCGGGCGCTGGCGTGCAGGATGCGGCGGCGGCGTGCCTCCTGCCGCTCGGTCAGCTGCAAGGGGGCTGGCTTGACTTCTGCGGTCATATGTCCCACTTCGATGTGTTGCGTCTGCGGGTCCCAGCGGACTCGAGCATGATGGCAGGCCCGGCCCGGGGGTGCGAGCCACCGGAACCATCACTGAAACTCGTTCTAGGCTAGCGCGGCGGGCGCCCGCCGTACCGGTGTCTGCGCAGTTGAGGCAGGTTGCTGCCGTCCGGGCGAGGGGTCGGGGCCCGGCGCCTCCCGCACAACCGCGCCGGATGCCGGCAACGCGGTCCGTGGGCCGGGCCGCGCTTGGTGACCGCTCCCTGGGGCGGGGGGTTTGCCCCCCTCGCGCCGATATCGCCCGACCCCTCGCGGAGGTGGCTCATACGCTCGGTTACCGAGTGGTAGGAATCACCTGTTCCGGCTCTCGCGAAGTCACGAGAGCCAGGTATCTTCGAGACTTCTCGGGCGATCCGATAGTGAAACTTGTTCTAGATAATCGGAAGCGGTTACGCTCCCGCTGAACTGCACCTAGGAGGGGGCGCGAGTGACCGCAGAGGCCGCGCAGGAGATCGGGCCCGACCCACTTCGAGTGGAGCCCCCCACCGCCACCGACCGGCCGCTGCGCATCGCGCTGCTCAGCTACAAGGGGAACCCCTTCTGCGGCGGCCAGGGCGTCTATGTCCGCCATCTCTCCCGGGAGTTGGCCCGGCTCGGCCACACCGTCGAGGTCATCGGCGCCCAGCCGTACCCGGTGGTGGACACCCGGGAGGGGGTGACCCTCACCGAGCTGCCGAGCCTCGACCTCTACCGCCAGCCCGATCCGTTCCGCACCCCGCGGCCGGCCGAGTACCGGGACTGGATCGACGCCCTGGAGGTCTGCACCATGTGGACCGGCGGCTTCCCCGAGCCGCTCACCTTCAGCCTGCGCGCCCGCCGCCATCTGGCCGCCCGCCGCGGCGACTTCGACGTGATCCACGACAACCAGACCCTCGGCTACGGGCTGCTGGGGCTGGAGCGGATCGGCCTCCCCCTGGTGACCACCATCCACCACCCCATCACCGTGGACCGCCAACTCGAACTGGACGCCGCCGAGGGCTGGAAGCGCCGTGCCTCGGTGCGCCGCTGGTACGGCTTCACCCGGATGCAGAAGCGGGTGGCCCGGCGGCTGCCCTCGGTGCTCACCGTCTCCGGCTCCTCCCGCCGCGAGATAGTCGACCACCTCGGGGTGCACCCGGGGCGGGTCCATGTGGTGCACATCGGCGCGGACACCGAGCTGTTCTCGCCCGACCCGGCCGTCCCGGAGATCCCCGGGCGCGTCGTCACCACCTCCAGCGCGGACGTCCCGCTCAAGGGGCTGGTGTATCTCGTCGAGGCCCTCGCCAAGGTCCGCACCGAGCACCCCGAAGCCCATCTGGTCGTCGTCGGCAAACGCCCCGAGCAGGGCCCGGTGGCCACCGCCATCGCCCGCTACGGACTCGAGGGTGCCGTCGAGTTCGTCAAGGGCATCAGCGACGGTGAGCTGGTGGACCTGGTGCGCGGCGCCCAGGTCGCCTGTGTGCCCTCCCTCTACGAGGGGTTCTCGCTGCCCGCCGCCGAGGCCATGGCCACCGGCACCCCGCTGGTCGCCACCACCGGCGGGGCGATCCCCGAGGTCGCGGGCGCCGACGGGGAGACCTGCCTCGCCGTACCGCCCGGGGACGCCGGGGCGCTCGCCGCCTCCCTGGTCCGGCTGCTGGACGACGCCGGCCTCAGACGCCGACTCGGCGCGGCCGGACGCCAGCGGGTGCTGCGGCGGTTCACCTGGGAACAGGCCGCCCGCGGCACCGCCGAGCACTACCGCGCGGCCATCGGCGCGCGCGGCCCCGCCACCCGCGCCGGGCGCTGACCCCTTCCGAACTCCCACCAGCGACTCATCAAGCCGTGAACCCGCCGGACGAAAGCAGACCCCCGTGCTGACCGTCGATTTCTCCCGCTTCCCGCTCGCCCCCGGCGATCGTGTCCTCGACCTGGGCTGTGGCGCAGGACGGCATGCCTTCGAGTGCTACCGGCGCGGTGCGCGGGTCGTCGCCCTGGACCGCAACGGCGACGAGATACGCGAGGTCGCCCAGTGGTTCGCCGCCATGAAGGAGGCCGGAGAGGCCCCCGCCGGTGCCACCGCGACCGCCATGGAGGGCGACGCGCTCGCCCTGCCCTTTCCCGACGACAGCTTCGACGTGGTCATCATCTCCGAGGTGATGGAGCACATCCCGGACGACAAGGGCGTACTCGCCGAGATGGTGCGGGTGCTGCGGCCCGGCGGCCGGATCGCCGTCACCGTGCCGCGCTACGGCCCGGAGAAGGTGTGCTGGGCGCTGTCGGACGAGTACCACGAGGTGGAGGGCGGCCACATCCGCATCTACCGCGCCGACCAGCTCCTGGAGCGGATGCGCGAGGCCGGGCTGCGGCCGTACGGCAGCCACCACGCGCACGCCCTGCACAGTCCCTACTGGTGGCTCAAGTGCGCCTTCGGCGTGGACAACGACAAAGCGCTGCCCGTGCGGGCGTACCACAAGCTGCTGGTCTGGGACATCATGAAGAAGCCACTGGCCACCCGGGTCGCCGAACGGGCGCTGAACCCGCTGATCGGCAAGAGCTTCGTGGCGTACGCGACCAAGCCGCACACCCCCGGCGACACCGGCACCCCGCTGGAGGGGGCGTGATGGCGTACGGCCCCCGACCCGGCGGCCCGAGCCCCGGCCCCCGGACCGAACGGCTCGCGCTGCCCGGGGTGCTGACCGCCGAGGAGACCCTCCACACGATCCGCGCGATCGCCGCCGTGCAGCGCGCGGACGGCGCCATCCCGTGGTTCCGCGGCCACCACCTCGACCCGTGGGACCACATCGAGGCCGCGATGGCGCTGGACGTGGCGGGCGAGCACGAGCGCGCCGAGGCCGCCTACCGCTGGCTCGCCGACCACCAGAACGCGGACGGCTCCTGGTACGCGGCCTACCCCGACACCCCCGACGGGGTGGCCGCCACCGCGCCCACCGACCGCGGCCGCGAGACCAACTTCTGCGCCTATGTGGCCGTCGGCGTCTGGCACCACTACCTGGCCACCGGCGACGATGTGTTCCTCGACCGGATGTGGCCCACCGTCTTCCGCGCCGTCGAGTTCGTCCTCGGCCTCCAGCAGAGCGGCGGCCAGATCGGCTGGCGCAGGAACGAGGACGGCAGCCCGGACACCGACGCCCTGCTGACCGGCTCCTCCTCCGTCTACCAGGCCCTGCGCTGCGCCCTGGCCATCGCCGAGCACCGCGAGGAGCCCCAGCCCGACTGGGAGCTGTCGGCCGGAATGCTGGGCCACGCCCTACGCCATCACCCCGAGCGGTTCCTGGACAAGAACCGCTACTCGATGGACTGGTACTACCCGGTTCTCGGCGGCGCCCTCACCGGTGCCGCCGCCAAGGAACGCATCGAGGCCGGCTGGGACCGCTTCGTGGTGCCGGGGCTCGGTGTGCGCTGTGTGCACCCCAACCCCTGGATCACCGGCGGCGAGAGCTGTGAACTCGCCATCGCGCTCTGGGCGATGGGCGAGTCCGACCGCGCGGTGGACATCCTCCGGTGGCTCCACCCCCGGCTGCGTGCCGAGGACGGGATGTACTGGACCGGCTATGTCTTCGAGGACGACGCGATCTGGCCCGAGGAGCGCACCACCTGGACCGCCGGGTCGCTGGTGCTGGCCGTGGCGGCGCTGGGCGGTGACGAGGCGACCACGGCCGTCTTCGGCGGTGAGTCCCTGCCCAGGGGGCTGGACTCCGACTGCTGCCGCTGAGGCGGGGGCCGCTCAGGTCGCCGGGCGGCGTGCCGCGGGGCGGCTTCGGCCGCGGGGGCGGCATGGCGCGGGCGCCGGGGCTCGTCAGGGGAGTCCCGGCCGCGTCGCGTCGGTCGCCCGCTCGGTACAGCCGCCCGGTCGGCCGCGGCTGTCAGCCGCGGCGCATACGTGCGGCCAGGGTGTGGCCGATGAACAGATACACCAGGGCCGGCAGACCGTAGTTGAGAACGGTCCGCAGCCACTCGACATCCATGGTGAACAGGTCGTGTGACCAGCCTGCCAGCCACCGGGCGGCATCATGGACGACGTTGACGAGATCGTTGGCTGGGTTGGCGTCGAGGAGCGCGAACAGGATCCACAGGCCGAGGATGACCGCGGTGACGTCCGCCACGACCGCCAGGACGGTCGCGGCCTGATTGCTTCTGGAGCGGTAACGTGGGGACATGCCGGTCCGGATTGCCCGTCCGGCCGGAACCAAACCCACTGGGTTGCCACCGGACCGCTCAACCGTTCGATGCGATCCATCAACTCAGCAGGTCAGGCAGGGGTTCAGCTAGTGAGCTCGGCCAGCACCCGCAGTGTCTCGTCGTCCGGCGAGAGCGCCAGCAGATCCGTGACCGGACCCGAGCGCCACATCTCCAGCCGCTCCGCGATCCGTTCCTTCGGGCCGACGAGGGAGATCTCGTCGGCGAACGCGTCCGGCACCGCGTCGATCGCCTCGGCGCGGCGGCCCGCGAGAAACAGCTCCTGGACCCGCCGCGCCTCGTGGCCGTAACCGAGCCGCGCCATCAGATCGGCGTGGAAGTTACGTGCCGCGTGGCCCATACCGCCGATGTAGAAGCCGAGCATCGCCTTGACCGGTCTCAGTCCCTCCGCGATGTCCTGGCAGACCCGCACCTGCGCCATCGCCGCCACCATGAAGCCCTCGCGCGCCTCGGCGAGCGCCGCCGCGTACAGCTCCGTGCGCAGCGGCGACCAGTACAGCGGCAGCCAGCCGTCGGCGATCCGCACCGTCTGCGCGATGTTCTTGGGCCCCTCGGCGCCGAGCAGTACGGGCAGATCGGGGCGGAGCGGATGGACGATCGGCTTGAGCGGCTTGCCGATCCCGGTGGCGTCAGGACCGGTGTACGGCAGCGGGTGGTGGCGCCCCTCGAGCCGCACCGGTGCCTCCCGGCGCAGCACCTGCCGGATGACGTCGACGTACTCACGGGTGGCGGTCAGCGGACTGGCGGGGAACGGCCGTCCGTACCAGCCCTCCACCACCTGCGGCCCGGACAGTCCGAGGCCGAGCATCATCCGCCCGCCGGAGAGATGGTCCAGGGTGAGCGCCTGCATCGCGGTGGCGGTCGGGGTACGGGCGGCCATCTGCGCCACCGCCGTGCCCAGCCGGATCCGGCTGGTGTGCGCGGCGATCCAGGTCAGCGGGGTGAAGGCGTCCGAGCCCCAGGACTCGGCGGTCCACACCGAGTGGTATCCCAACCGGTCGGCCTCCCGGGCCAGTTCCGGATGGCGGGGGTCGGGGCCGCGGCCCCAGTAGCCGAGTGCCAGGCCGAGCCGCATCATCTCCCCTTCCCTCCGGCGCGGTTGACGGTCTGTCAGCCGATGCGCCGGACTGTACGGGCCGGTAGGGGGGAATGGCAACGGCCCCCCGTCCGTGACCGGGCGGGGGGCCGTTGCCGACGAGACGGGAGATCAGCCGCGCTGGATCCCCGTGGTGTCCTGGAGGACGCCGCGACGGCCGTCCTGGGTCTGGGCGACCAGCGCCTGACCACGCTGCTCGACCGCGAGGTACCAGGTGCCGGGGGCCAGTTCGGCGATGGTGTTCGACGAACCGTCCTCGGCGTACAGCGGACGGGCCACCGGCACGGCGAACCAGAACGGCGAGAAGTCGCCGCCACCGGCCGGGGCCGGGGCCGGAGCCGCCGGACCGGGCTGGCCGCCGAACGGCTGGCCACCGGGCTGCGGCTGACCGGGCTGCGCACCGAACGGCGCCGGGGCGCCGGCCTGGGCACCCGGGCCCGGGTAGCCGTAACCGGGCTGCGGGGGCTGGTGGCCGTACGGGGACGGAGCCGCCGGACCGCCGGCCATCAGCGGTGCGGCCAGGGCCGGGACGCGGGGGGTCGCGATGACCGCCGCCGCCATGGCGAGGGTGGCCAGCAGTGCGAGGATCGCACCGACGCCCACGCTCCCCCCGTCCGGGGTGGCGATGAGGCTCCAGAGCGAGTTCCACGCGGACACCACGACGAAGCCCGCGCCCCACTGGCTGAGGGTGAGCCCGCTGATCTTACGGGTTTCCGGCTGGAAGCGCCCGGCGACGACCAGCCCCGCGCCGATCAGACCGATCAGGAACACCGCGGGGAGCGTGATCAGGAGCTTGTCCATGTCCCACGCGTTCGGCAGGTCGAGCTTGTCGCAGTAGGGGCCGTCGCAATCGGCTGAGTAGAACTCGAGGAAGGAGGCGATGAAGAGCAACACCGCTGCTCCGATCACCACGCCGTCGCCTCGAGTGAGCGAGCGGATGTTCAACGTGAGGTCCTTTGTCGGTTTCGTCTGTACTAGCGCTGCCGCCATGCGCTTGGCGCTGAAGGCGTCGGGGGTGGGCCCCATCGTACGGGTGAATCTTTGCGCGGAGAGCAGGGGTGTCCCATCGGTATCCCGCTCGTGACCTCCCGTTCGGATGCGGAGACGCTACCCGTTCAAGAAGTCCGTAATGCCCTGTGCGATACCGCGCGCCGCCCGCTCCCGCCAGTGTGCGTCGGTGAGATGCGCCGCGTCCTTCGCGTCGCGCATGTTGCCGCATTCGATGAACACCTTGGGAACGGTGGAGAGATTGAGACCGCCGAGATCTCCCCGAACGTTCAACCCGCTGCCGTCTCCGACGTAGTCGGCCGGTTCGCTGCCGGTCTCCCTGGTGAACGAGTCGAGCAGCCGTTCCCCGAGACGGCGGGAGGGTTTGGTGATGGCCGAGGTGTCGGCGCCCCCGCCGTGCACCCCCTTGGGCAGGATGATGTGGAAGCCGCGCTCCCCGGGGCCCGCGCCGTCGGCGTGGACGGAGACGACGGCGTCCGCCTGGGCCTTGTTGCCGATCTCGGCGCGCTCGTCGACACACGGTCCGTACGCCGTCTTGCCGTCCTGGGTGAACTTCACCGTGGCGCCGCGGGCTTCGAGCAGGGCGCGGGCACGGCGCGCGACATCGAGGGTGAACGACGCCTCGGCGTAACCGGAGTTGGTCGCCGTCCCGGTGGTGTCGCATTCCTTCTTGTTGGTGCCGATGTCCACGCGGCGGGCGATCTGTGCGGGGTGGTCGCGGTTGTTCGGATTGTGACCCGGGTCGATCACCACGACCTTCCCCTTGAGCGCGGTGTCCGGTGCGGTGCCCGGCGCGGTGCCCGGTCCGGGGGAGGAGGGCGGCCGGGACGACGGCGGCGGGGACGAGGTGGACGACGCCGTGGGCGTACCGGAGCCGCCCGCGCGTCCGCCGCCCCCCTCCGGGTCCGAGCCGCCCAGGTGGCTCCACAGCAGCCAGCCCGCGCAGCACACGGGGATCAGGGCGGCCAGGACGACGGCCAGGGTGCCGCCGCGACGGCCGGGTGCGGGAGGAAAGCTGCCGTAGGACACGCAGGCGATGGTAGCCGGGCCGGATGACGCGCCGGGGGCGTCGCGGATTATGCGCCGGGGGCGCCGCCCTCCAGCGGCCCGGCGGTGCGGCGCAGCACCCGCAGCGAGCGGGTCGCGGAGACCTCGGTGAAGGCGCCGGACTCCAGCGCGCGGCGGTAGATACGGTACGGCGCCTGGCCGCCGTCGGCCGGGTCCGGGAAGACGTCGTGCACGACCAGCAGCCCGCCGGGAGCGACATGCGGCGCCCAGCCCTCGTAGTCGGCGGTGGCGTGCTCGTCGGTGTGGCCGCCGTCGATGAACACCAGCCCCACCTGCCGTCCCCAGACCGACGCGGCCCGCGGGGAGCGGCCGACGACCGCGATGACGTGGTCCTCCAGACCCGCGGCGTGCAGGGTACGGCGGAAGGTGGGCAGCGTGTCCATCCGCCCCACCTCGGGGTCGACGACCTCCGGGTCGTGGTACTCCCAGCCGGGCTGCTGCTCCTCGGAGCCGCGGTGGTGGTCGACGGTGACGGCGACCGTGCCCGCCGCACGGGCGGCGTCGGCCAGCAGGATGGTGGAGCGCCCGCAGTAGGTGCCGACCTCGACGAGGGGCAGCCGCAGCGCGGTGGCCGCCTGGTGGGCGGCGGCGTACAGGGCGAGCCCCTCGTCGACGGGCATGAAGCCCTTGGCCGCCTCGAACGCGGCGAGGATCGTGCTGTCGGGGGCCGTGGCGGCGGCGGGCTGTGTCGTCACCCGGTCATCCTGCCGTACCGCCGCGGCGGTACGGCAGGAGGGGCCGGAGCATGGCCGGGCTGAGCGGCCTCGCTGACGTCCGGTGCGGTTCGGTCGCGCCCCGAAGGGGCGCGGGGCTGTGTCGATGTGCGGCTCCGCCGGTCGGGTGCGGCCGGCCGCGACGCGGCGGTGGACGAACGACCGCACCTCGCGGCACTTCCCGCGGAGCGCCTGGGTCGCGAGTCCTAGGACCACCGCGGCCCGGATGCGCCGAAATGCCGATGCGGGTGCCGGGGCCGGACTGACAGCATCAGGGGCCATGGGCGCTCATACTCCTTACCCGGAATCGTCGGCCACCGAACGCACCACCGGTCCCGCTCCCGCCACCTCCCCGCCCGCGGCGCGGGCCGCGCCACCGGTCTGGTCGGTGCTGCTCGCCGCCTGCGCCGGTCAGTTCCTCGTGGTGCTCGACGTCTCCGTCGTCAACGTTGCGCTGCCGGCGATGCGTTCGTCGCTGGGGCTCGGCGAGACCGGCCTCCAGTGGGTCGTCAACGCCTATGTGCTCACCTTCGCGGGCTTCCTGCTGCTCGGCGGGCGCGCGGCGGACCTCTTCGGACGCAAGCGGGTGTTCCTGCTGGGCCTCGGCCTGTTCACCGCCGCCAGCCTGGCGGGCGGGCTGGCACAGGAACCGTGGCAGCTGATCGCGGCGCGCGCCGTACAGGGCGTGGGTGCCGCGGTGGTCTCCCCCGCCACGCTCACCATCCTCACCACCACCTTCCCGCACGGTTCGGCCCGCACCCGGGCCATCGGCACCTGGACCGCGGTCGGTGCGGGCGGGGGAGCGGCGGGCGGGCTGGTCGGCGGACTGCTCACCGAGTATCTGTCCTGGCGCTGGGTGCTGCTGGTCAATGTGCCGGTGGGCGTCCTGGTCCTGGTGGCGGGCGCGGTGTGGCTGGCCGAGAGCCGGTCCGGCGCCGTGCGCCGGCTCGACATACCGGGTGCGGTGCTCGTCACGGCGGGGCTCGCGGCCCTCGCGTACGGCATCGTCCAGACCGAGTCGTACGGCTGGGGCGCGGCCGCCTCGCTGGCCCCGCTGCTGGCCGGACTGGCGCTGCTCGGCGCCTTCCTGGCCGTGGAGGCCCGTACCCGGGAGCCGCTGATGCCGCTGCGGCTGTTCCGGGTCCGTTCGGTGACGGCGGCGAACGCGGCGATGACGGTGTTCGGCGCCGGGATGTTCGCCATGTGGTATTTCATGTCGCTCTACTTGCAGAACGTGTTGCACTACAGCCCGGTCAAGGCCGGTCTCGCCTTTCTTCCCTACTCCCTGTCGATCGTCCTCGGATCGAAGCTGGCGCCCCGGCTGATGGCGCGGTTCGACGGGAAGACGGTCGCGATGGTGGGCGGCACCCTGGTGGTGGCCGGTTTCGCCTGGCAGAGCCGGATGGACGCGGACGGCACCTTCCTCGGCACGGTCCTGGGCCCGGCCGTGGTGATGTCGCTGGGATCGGGGCTGCTGATGACCCCGCTGGCCGCCGCGGCCACGTCGGGGGCGACGCCGTCCGAGGCCGGTCTGGTGTCCGGCCTGGTCAACACCTCCCGGCAGATGGGCGGTGCGCTGGGCCTGAGTGTGCTGGCGACGGTGGCGGCCGAGCGGATCTCGGCCGCGCGCGGCGACGGGGACACCGCGGACCAGGCGCTCGCCGCGGGCTACGCCCAGGCGTTCACCGTGGCCACCGGGATCATCGCGGTGTCCACGGTGCTGATCGCGGTGACACTGCCGCGTACGTCCGCCGTCACCGCGGGGCCGGGCGGTGAGGGCACGGACCGCCCGGCGTAGCCCGGTTGCTACAGCCAGCCGTTCTGCCGGGCCGCCCGGACCGCCTCCATCCGGTTGCGGGTCTGGGTCTTGCCGATGGCCGAGGAGAGGTAGTTGCGCACGGTGGCCGGGGAAAGATGCACCTTGGCCGCGATGTCGGCCACCGTCGCACCGTCCACCGCCGCCGTCAGCACATCGCGTTCGCGCCGGGTGAGCGGATTGGGCCCGGCGCTCAGCGCGGCGGCGGCGAGCCCGGGATCGATGACGCGCTCGCCCGCCAGCACCCGGCGCACCGCCACCGCCAGCTCCTCCACCGGCCCGTCCTTGACCAGGAATCCGGCCGCCCCGGCCTCCATCGCCCGGCGCAGATAGCCCGGGCGGCCGAAGGTGGTGAGGATCAGCACCTGGCAGTCCGGAAGCGCCTGGCGCAGGTCGGCGGCGGCGTCCAGCCCGCTGCGGCCGGGGAGTTCGATGTCCAGCAGCGCGACGTCGGGCCGGGTCTCCAGCGCCCGGGGCACGATCTCGTCGCCGTCGCCGACCTGCGCGACGATCTCGAAATCCACCTCGAGTCCGAGCAGCAGGGCCAGCGCGCCCCGCATCATCCCCTGGTCCTCGGCCAGCAGTAGCTTGATCACGCCGTTCGGGCTCCCTCGTCGGTGCTCTGCACCTGGTCCTCCGTGCCCACCCGCACTCCGTCCGCCGACTCGTCCACCATCAGCTCGTCCACCGTTTCGTCCACCGGCAGTTCGGCGACGAGCCGGAAGCCGCGGCGGCCGTCGGGTCCGGCCGTCAGCGCACCGCCCGCCGCCGACAGCCGCTCGGCCAGCCCCTTCAGACCGGTGCCGCCGACCGTGCCGTTCCCGCGCGCGGTGGCCGGGCCCGTGATGGCCGGGTCCGCGGTGGCCGGAGCCGTACCCGCCGGATCCGCGGTGGTGTGCGCACCGGCGGTACGGGAGCCTACGCCCCGTCCGTCGTCGGTGATCTCCAGCCGTACCCGGTCGGTGCCACCGCGGATCCCGATCGCGCACCGCCGCGCCCCGCTGTGCCGGACCACATTGGTGACGCCCTCGCGGACCACCCACCCCAGCAGCGCTTCGGTCTGCGGGGGCAGCGGCGGCCCGGACCGGTGTACGGCGGCCTCGACACCGGAGGCGTCCAGCAGTGAGGCGGCCCGCTCCAGTTCGGTGGCCAGACTGCCGTCGCGATAGCCGGTGACGGCCTCGCGGATCTCGGTGAGCGCCTGCCGTCCGACCGCCTCGATGTCCGCGGCCTGGCCGAGCGCCGCCTCCAGGTCGTGCGGGGCGAGCCGCCGCACCGCCTCCGCCTTGACCACCACCACCGACATGGTGTGGCCGAGCAGATCGTGCAGATCGCGGGAGAAGCGCAGCCGTTCCTTCTCCACCGCCGTCCGGGCCAGCTCCTGGCGGGTGGCGCGGAGTTGGGCCACGGTCTCGAAGAGCGACAGGATGGCGGCCGTCACCAGCCCGGAGAGCACGGTCCCGTACGCCACCGTCAGCGTGTCCGAGGACCCGCCGCGCAGCCCCGAGATGACCCCCGCCGACCCGGCGAAGAGCAGGATGAACGGCCCCAGCCGCCGCCCCCGGAGCACGATTCCGGTGGCCAGCGACAGCAGCGGGAAGCACAGCAACCAGTCCTTGGCGTAGCCGATGGCCAGTGCGTAGGTGACCACGGCCAGTCCGGCGAGCGCGGCCTGCGGCACCCGAGTGTGGCGGCGCCGCCCGTCCAGACCGGCGAAGACGGCGGTGGTGTAGAGCGCCACGAAGGCCGCCACCCCCAGGCCGCCGAGCCAGGGCAGCGGGGTGTCGCCCCGGACGAGGGCGTGCACATCACCGCTGAGCATGAAGAGCCAGGGCAGGAAGGCATAGCGGCCGGGGGGTCTGAGCCGCTCGATCTCCGCGGTAGTGGCGTACATGGCACGCACTGTATGCAAGCCCCCCATGACCTGGGCAGATGCGGATGTGTAGGGATGGCCGTGACATATGTCCCGAGCAAAACTGACAGAGTGTCAGCACTCTTCCCAGTGCTGGGGGATTGGGCTATACATGGGGCCATCGGCTAGAACGCGTTCTCGTTCTCCGCGGACCCGGCCCCGGCGGCCGGACGTGCGTGGCGCGGATCTGCCGACCAGATGCGACCCCGGCGCGGCCGACGGTGCGGACGGGCGGGCCGGGGTCTTCGCACGGTGGGGGTTCAGCCCGCCGTGCCGCCGTGGCCGAGGAACCGAGGAGTGCTGTCGCCCTATGCCCATCGATGCCGCCAAGGCCGTCTCGGCCGAACCCCGGACCACGGCTCTCACCTGGGGCCACAAGGACATCCAGCTCTACCACCTCGGCATCGGGGCCGGAACCCCGGCCACCGACCCCGGTGAACTCCGCTACACCCTGGAGAGCCGGCTGCATGTCCTCCCCAGCTTCGCCACCGTGGCGGGCGGCGGAATGGCCCTCGCGGGGGGCTTGAGCGCACCCGGGATCGACGTCGACCTCGCCGCCGTGCTGCACGGCGGACAGTCCGTCGAACTGCACCGGCCCATCCCGGTCAACGGCCAGGCCACCCAGATGTCCAAGGTGGCCGCGGTGTACGACAAGGGCAAGGCCGCGGTGATCGTGTTGCGGACCGACGCCGCCGACGCCGACGGACCGCTGTGGACCTGCGACACCCGGATCTTCGTCCGCGGCGAGGGCGGCTTCGGCGGTGAGCGCGGCCCCTCCGAACGGGTGGAGCCCCCGGCCCGCGAGCCCGACCACACCGTGGAACGGGCCATCCGCCAGGACCAGGCGCTGCTGTACCGGCTGTCCGGCGACTGGAACCCGTTGCACGCCGACCCCGAGTTCGCCAAGGGCGCCGGGTTCGACCGGCCCATCCTGCACGGGCTGTGCTCGTACGGCATGGTGCTCAAGGCGGTCGTGGACACGGCGCTGGGCGGCGATGTGGCCCGGGTCCGCGCGTACACCACCCGTTTCGCCGGGGTGGTCTTCCCCGGCGAGACCCTGTGCGTCCGGATGTGGCGGGACGGCGCGGAGCCCGCCGCCCGGGGCGCCGATGCCGCCGACGCCCCCCAGGCCACCGACGGCCCGGGCCGCATCCATGTGACGGCCACGGCCGTCGAACGGGACGGTGCGCCCGTCCTCACCGACACCACCGTCGAGCACGCTTGACCCAGTGACCCAGGAGGAGGCGCCGTGCGCGCGGCCGTACTGCACGAGACGGGGCAGGACACGCTGGAAGTCCTCGACGGCATCGAGCCGGTGGGCTTCGGCCCCGGCAGGGTCCGGCTGCGCGTCAGGGCCACCGGACTGTGCCACTCCGACCTCTCCGCGATGAGCGGTGTCCTGCCGCAGCCCGCGCCCTTCGTGCCCGGACACGAGGGCGCGGGCGAGATCCTGGAGGTCGGCGCGGGCGTGACCGGGCTGAGCGCGGGCGACCGGGTACTGGTGTGCTGGCTGCCCGCCTGCGGCGGCTGTCCGTCCTGCCGCCGTGGCCAGCCGCATCTGTGCCTGGCCGGTTTCATGAACGCCGGAGTCCCCAACTACCGCCGCCCCGGCGGCGGTCCGGCGGAGGTCTTCGGCTTCGCGGGCACCGGCACCTTCGCCGAGGAGGTCGTGCTGCCCGCCCCCTGCGCCGTACCGATACCCGACGACGTGCCGTACGACATCGCGGCCCTCATCGGCTGCGGGGTGACCACCGGGCTCGGGGCGGTGTTCACCACCGCGCGGGTGGCGGCCGGTTCGTCGGTCGCCGTCATCGGCTGCGGCGGCGTCGGCCTCAGCGTCGTCCAGGGGGCCAGGGCGGCGGGCGCGGCCCAGATCGTCGCCGTCGACCCGGTCGAAGCGCGGCGCGAGGCGGCGCTGCGGTTCGGCGCCACCGAGGCGGTCGCTCCGGACGGCCTCGCCGACGCCCGGAACAGCGTCACCGCGGGGGAGGGCTTCGACTACGTCTTCGAGGTGGTCGGCCGCTCCGCCACCGCCCGCACCGCCTACGAGACCACCCGACGCGGCGGCACCCTGTGCGTCGTCGGCGCGGGCGCCTCCGACGACCTGCTCCAACTCAACATGTTCGAGCTGTTCTTCGACGAGAAGCGGATCCTGCCGTCGCTCTACGGCGGCGGCGATGTGCTGCGCTCCTACGAGCGGACCATCGCGCTGTGGCGGGCGGGCCGGATCGACCTCGAAGGGCTGATCACCCACCGGGTGCGGCTGAACGAGATCAACGACGCGCTCGACCAGATGCGGACCGGGGAGGCGCTGCGCACATGCATCGAGATCTGAAACCGTCCGGGGGCCGGCCGCTGGCGGGGAAGACCGCGATCGTCACCGGCGCCGGACGCGGCCTCGGCCGCGCCGAAGCGCTCGAACTGGCCCGGCTCGGCGCCCAGGTCGTCGTCAACGACTTCGGCCAGGGCGGCCGCGACGGCTCGGGCGAGGCGTCCGCCGGACCGGCCGAGCGGGTCGCCGAGGAGATCCGCTCCTCCGGCGGCCGCGCCACCGCCCACGCCGGTGACGTGGCCGACTTCGACCAGGCCCGGGCACTGGTTCAGCTCGCCGTCGACACCTATGGCGCGCTGGACATCCTGGTCAACAACGCGGGCATCCTCCGCGACCGGATGATCTTCTCCATGTCCGAGGAGGAGTGGGACTCGGTCATCCGCGTCCACCTCAAGGGCCACTTCAACACCACCCGCTTCGCCGCCGCCCACTGGCGCGAACGCTCCAAGGCCACCCGCGGCGGCCCGGTCCACGGCCGTATCGTCAACACCTCCTCCGAGGCGTTCCTCGCCGGATCCCCGGGCCAGCCCAACTACGCCGCCGCCAAGGGCGGCATCGTCGGCCTGACCACCTCCACGGCGGGCGCGCTGGCCAAGTACGGCGTGACGGCCAACGTCATCTGTCCCCGCGCGCGGACGCGGATGACGGAGGACGTCTTCGCCGACTTCGACCTCCCCGAGGACGGCCGCCTCGACCCCCTCGCGCCCGAACACGTCGCCCCCCTCGTCGGCTATCTCGCCTCACCCCGCGCGGCCAAGGTCAGCGGCCAGGTGTTCGTGGTCCACGGCGGCATGGTGGCCATCCTGGAACGGCCCAAGGTGGCGGCCAGAGTGGACGCGGCCAAGGACACGTTCGGCTTCGAGGAGCTGGACGACGTCCTGACCCCGTACTTCGCGGGGCGCGGCGCGGAGAGTTTCGCGGCGGTGGAAGTGCTGGGGCTCAAGCGGGGCCAGTCCCGCGTGCCGTGAGTCTCTCCGGCGGCCGGGTTGCCCTGGCCCTCGCCCCGCGCTTGCCTTCGGGCCGGGCCGGGCGAGGGAGCCACCGCGCCCGGCGTTGGCCCCCACGTCAGCCCCGAAGGTGACGCGGTGGCCGCTTCGTGCGCCTCCGGACGCGCCGGGAGTACCGTCGGAGTGTCGAGTCCGGAATGGAGTTCAGCATGCGCGACGACACTCATATCGGCTCCAGGCTGCGCGACATCCGCAAACGTCGCGGCCTGACTCAGCGAGAACTGGCCACGGCCTCCGGCGTATCACTGTCCCTGATCCGAAAGCTGGAGCAGGCCGAACTCAGCGACACACGGATGGAGACCGCCCGTAGATTGGCTGAAGCGCTTCGCGTCCACACCAGTACGCTCCTGGACCGCGACGATGAGGAGCCGCGAGGCGACGCCGCCGAGCCCTGGTTGCCGCTTCAGCACGCCGTGCAGGTCGCGGCGGACCGGACGGGGGAGGCCCCGACAGTGGCGGGCGTCAGCGAACTGCTGCCCGAGGTGCGCCGGGCGTACTTCGCCAACCACCTCGGTGAGTTGACCGACCTGTTGGCCCCGCTCCTGGGGGACGCCGACGTGCTTGGGGACTCCACGCAGGCGCGCGACGTACGGTCGCACCTGTTGCAGATCGCGGGCTCCGTGCTCACCCAGGTTCGTCAGTACGAGGCGGCTGAGACGGCGCTGCGTCGCGCTCTGGACGACGCCCCGGACCGGCTGCGCGCCGCCGGGATCATCACCACATGGAGCTGGCTGCTCGTCCGCCAGGGGAAGCTGGCCGCGTCCCGGGAGCTGGCCACCCGATGGGCTGACGACGTCGAGCCGCGGATGTCCCGGGCGACACCGGAGGAACTGGCCGCGTGGGGCTGGCTGCTGATGCAGGCGTCGGCCGCCAACCTGCGGGACAACCGCAGGGGCGAGGCCGCGGACACGATGCGCCTTGCCCGGTCCGTTTCCGTGGTGCTGGGGCGCGAACTGCCGCGCGGCTCCAGTCGCCTGACGACGTGGGGCCCGACCACGGTCCGCTACAAGGCGGCGGAGCGGCACATCGTGCTGGACGAGCCGGACAAGGTACTGCGCGCGGCGCGCGGGCGGGGCGGTCAGGTGGTGAGCACCGAGTACCACCGGCACCGGTTGGACGTGGCGAAGGCGCACACGATGCTGAGGCAGTACGGGGAAGCGGTCGAGGTACTGAGCGGTGTACACGCCGAGGCACCTGAATGGCTGGCGAGCCAGCGATACGCCCGGGACATCCTGGGGGATGTGGTGCAGAGGCGAAGGACGCTGACGCCGGAGATGCGGACACTGGCCGACGCGGTCGGCCTCCCGATGTGAGGTGACGCTCCTTGGCACCTCCGTCGGTCAGCCGACGGAAGTGCCATTGAGCAGCGACGGACGACTCACTTAGCGTAACGGCACGGATGCAAAAGGCCGCTGAGGAGCCGTGTCGTGATCGCTGAACCAGAGCCACCCCAGCCGTGGACACCGCCCAACACCAAGGACGTCGAGTTGTTACCCGTAGGGCGGTGGTGGGACGCCGTCCGGGTGGCGCCCCCGGTCGCGGCCCGCGCTCTGGGGGCGCTCGGCGAGGCGTCCGGCGCCGTCATCCAGGACACCTACGGCACCCTCTACTGGCTCGTGGCGGTCGGCTCGGCCCGCACCTCGCATCTGCGCCACGTCCGCGTGCTCACCGCGCTCGCCGACGAGAGCACCTACCTCGGCGTACCGCCCGCCTCCTGGACCGAGGGCCCCGGTCCCCACTGGCGCGTACCCCTGACCGACGGTCGCCACCTGACCGACGCCCACGCGCTGTGGACGGCGCTCACCGAAATCCTCCGCGACGAAATCGGACGCGCCCCCGAGGGGCGACAGTTGTGCTACCGCTGCCAACTCCCGACCGACGAACCGGTCATCGTCGGCGAGGAACACGGCGGCAGCATCGGCGGCGGCACGATCTACGTCTGCCCTCAGCACGCCGCGTACTACCCGGCACACCTCCGGATCCCGCTGATCCCCGCACGCGGCCAGGGAGGCGGGATCTGATGGCCGCCTCTCCGTCCACCCCTCAACTGGCCGCACTGCTCGCCACGGTGGACCCCGGCAAGCTCACCTACGGCCAGCCCCAGGGCTGGAACTGCGCCCTGTGCGGCAAGCCGCTGCGTGAGGATCAACTCCTCGGCACCGTCGAGATGACCTACGGCGGGGACACCACCGAGCAGGTCGAGCTGTGGGTGTGCCGCCCGCTGTGCCGGGCGGTGGCCCCTGATGCGTAGTGCCGTCTGGTGCGCACTGCGCACGTGCCTGGTCCTCGCGGCAGCCGCGTCGCTACTGAGCACGGTCGTCGCCCTGTGCGTAGCGGGAGATCCGGCCCGATAGGGCCACCCTCCCATCGTGACTGCCCGTCCCGGTCCTCGAGCGCCAGGGTCCGGGGCGCGGCCCCGAAGTGATCTCAGACGCGGCCCGGAGTCACGAGGCGCTTTCGTCCGGGCGGCGGTGGCGGCCGTGCACCGGCGCCTGTGCCTCCTCCGACGTGGCCTGCTGTCCCCGGTGCCTGCCCTGACCTGCGGCATCGGCCTGGTTCGCGGCCGCCTCGCGCGGACGCGCCTGGGTCGTGTCGATCTGGGTTTCGGACATGTGGGTAGTCACCCCGTCAAATCGCTCCGTACTGTGCGAGGGAGGCCGGAAGCGAGGCGGGCAGCGACATCACCATGCGCGCCACCCCAAACGCTCCGCCGATGCACGAAACGCATGGCTGCGCAGCCCCCGGGCCCGAGTCTAACCAGGGCGCTGATCTCTGACCCACCGGGGTGGACGGGGCTGGAGCGGGCGCGCGAGCGGTGCCTGTTGCAGCGGTACGGGGCGCAGCGCGTCGGCCGAACCGTGCGCCGCGAGGGCCGCCGCGGCCGCGGCCGTCGCGTCGGCCACCGGGTCCGGCCCGAGTCCGGCCTCGGTCTCCGGCCCGGTCTGCTCCACCCCGGCCCACGAGCCGGTCCCGCCCCAGGGCTCGACCCCGGACATCGACTCGCCGTCCCCGCCCTTGACCCTCGTCCACGGGGTGATCCGGGCGGTGGCCGGAATGGCCACGGGCTCGGTACGCGCGGTCTGCCCCGCCCGTCGTACGACGCGGGCGGCGGTGGGTGCGGACGGCAGACCGGCGCCGCGCACCACCGGCGCGCCATGTGCAGCCTCCGCGCCGCGTGGCACCTCCGTCGTCCGCAGCATGGCCGCGACACGTGGAATCTCGGCGGTGCGAACCAACTCCCCGGGCCGGGGCGACTCAGTGGTCCGGCGCATCTCCGTCATGCGCAGGATTTGCCCGGTGCGGGGCATTTCCGTCGTGTCAGGCATGGCATCGTTTCGGGACGACTCCGCCGTGCGGTGTCTCTCCCCGGTGCGGGGTGCCTCTCCCGTGTGGCGGGTCTCCCCGGTGCGGGGCGCCTCCCCGGTGCGTGGGATCTCCGCCGTGCGGGGCAACTCGCCGGTGCCGGGCGCCTGTGTCGTGCGGTGTCTCTCCCCGGTGCGGGGCGCCTCCCCGGTGCGTGGGATCTCCGCCGTGCGGGGGAACTCCTCGGCGCCGGGCGCCTGTGCCATGCGGTGGGCCTTGCCGGTGCCGGGCATCTCGCCGGTGCGTGGGATCTCCGCCGTGCGGGGGAACTCCTCGGCGCCGGACGCCTGTGCCATGCGGTGGGCCTTGCCGGTGCGGCGCATCTCCCCGGTGTGGGGCATCCCCGCAATGCTGGGCGACTCCCTGGTGCCGGGCGCCTGTGCCGTGCGGTAGGTCTCGGCGGTGCCTGGCATCTCGCCGGTGCGGCGCATCTCCCCGGTGCGGGGCGGCTCCCCGGTGCGTGGGGTCTCCGCCGTGCGGGGGAACTCCTCGGTGCCGGGCGCCTGTGCCGTGCGGTAGGTCTCGGCGGTGCCTGGCATCTCGCCGGTGCGGCGCATCTCCCCGGTGCGGGGCGGCTCCCCGGTGCGTGGGGTCTCCGCCGTGCGGGGGAACTCCTCGGTGCCGGGCGCCTGTGCCGTGCGGTAGGTCTCGGCGGTGCCTGGCATCTCGCCGGTGCGGCGCATCTCCCCGGTGCGGGGCACCCCCCCGGAGCGTGGGGTCTCCGCCGTGCGGGGCAACTCCCTGGTGCCGGTTACCTGTGCCGTGCCATAGGGCGCCCCGCCACCGGGCAACTCCGCCCCGCCACCGGGCAACTCCGCCCCGCCGCCGGGCAACTCCGCCCCGCCGCCGGGCGACTCCGCGGTCCGGCGCATCTCCGCCACGCGCACCGTCTCCCCGGTGCGGGGCATCTCCGCGGTGCGCGGTACCTGAACCGTGCGCGCGACCTCGACCATGCGCGGCATTTCGGCCGCGCTCCGCGTCTCGGCCGCACGCCGCGTCTCGGCCGCGCCCCAACCCTCCGCCGGACCCCAACCCTCCGCCGGGCCCCGCAGCTCACCCCCGCCCAACGCCACCCCGCCCAGCGTCTCCCCCGATCCCGACAGCCCCGCCCCGCGCCTCCGCTCCGTCATCGGCTCCGGCAGCCACACCCGCGCCACCCCGCATGCGACCCGCCGTGTCGCGTACGGCAGCAGCAGTTCGCCCTCGCGCGTCATCAGGCCCGCGCCCGGCAGCCAGCCGCCCGGGGCGGAGAAGTGGTGCAACCGCCGGTCGGCCGGGCGCCATACGCCGATCCAGGGGCGGCCGGCCGGGCCGTCGACGCGGAAGGCCACCGCGCACGCCTCCGGGGTGAGCACCTGGCCCGGCTGGACCGCGAACGGTGTCGCCTCCGACTGGGCCGCCGGGCGCAGACAGTCGGGGAAGCGGACCGGGCGGGTGCTGCCCAGCACGCCCCACCCCAGCCGCTCGTCCCCGGGGGCGTCGGACCGTAGGAGCAGCAGTCCGCTGTCCGGGTCGGCGAGCAGCAGCCGGTCGTTGCTGCGCTCGGTGATCTGGAGCAGCGGGCTGGTCTCGCCGCCGCGCCCCAGGTCGACCACGACCGTCTTGGTCCGGCCGTCGAGTTCGCGGTCGAGGGCGAGCAGCCGGCCCGTACGGTCCAGCCAACTGCCGCCCGTACAGCGGCCGGGCACCTCGGCCAGGTGCTGGGGGACGAGGCCGCCGTGCACCAGCCAGACGGAGGTGGAGCGCTCCCCGCGGGCCAGGGCGAACGCCGACAGACCGCCCGGCGCGGGGGGCAGCAGCGAGACCTCGGCGCGGTCGAGGGCGCCCAGCAGCCGTTCGCCGGTGCCCGGACCGGCCGGGTAGAGCAGGGAGAAGGCGTGGTGCCCGGCCACCCGACGGTGGATCAGCACCTGCCCGTCGGCGAGCGGCAGCAGCTCGCTGTCCGGCTCCTCGGGCTGGGCGGCGGGCAGCGGGACGGCGTACGGCTCGGGTCCGTCCAGCGTCCAGCGCTCGGGGTACCAGCAGCGCGTCTCGGCGCTGAGCGCGAGCCGTGCGCCGTACGAGCCGTCGGCGGCGACGGTGAACCTCTCCCGGGCAGCGCCGTCACGGGCGGAACCCCGGGCGGAACCCCGGGCGGACCCCTCGCGCCGCCGGGCGCTGACGCCCGCGGCGATGGCGGCGTCGAAGGCACAGGCAGTCATAGATCAGTCACCTCCGGCCACTGAACGTAGTTTTTCTCCTGTCCGGCAACGGCTGAAAGGGTCCTGCTCCACCCGTAAGTGTGGCGATTGCCCGATTCGCCTGAGACGTCTCGGGTGAATGTGCTGTAAGCGACGGCGTGCCGCGTTGCGCCCGGAGCTCCGCTCTCCGGGGCCCGCCACCGGTCGCGGTGAGTGAAGGCGGGGGCAGGGCTTACCCGTGATCCGGGAGGTAGCCTTGCTCCGTGCCCGCACTCAACGACGTCCTCGCCGCCCTCGACGCACTCTGGCCGCCCGAGCGGGCGGAGCAGTGGGACGCCGTCGGCACGGTGTGCGGAGACCCCGATGCCGAGGTCAGCCGTGTGCTGTTCGCCGTCGACCCCGTCCAGGAGGTCGCCGACGAAGCGGTGCGGCTCGGCGCCGATCTGCTGGTCACCCACCATCCGCTCTATCTGCGGGGCACGACCACGGTCGCCGCCTCCACCTTCAAGGGCCGGGTGGTGCACACCCTGATCAAGAACGACATCGCACTGCATGTCGCGCACACCAATGCCGACAGCGCCGACCCCGGTGTCTCCGACGCCCTCGCCGGTGCGCTCGGGCTGCGGATCACCGGTCCGCTGGTGCCCGATCCGGCCGACCCCACGGGCCGCCGCGGCCTCGGCCGGGTCTGCGAGCTGGACCACCCGCAGACGCTGCGGGAGTTCGCCGAGCGCGCCGCCGGCTCCCTGCCCGCCACCGCCCAGGGGGTCCGCGCCGCGGGCGACCCGGACCGCACCATCCGTACGGTCGCGGTCTGCGGCGGCTCCGGCGACAGCCTCTTCGGTGAGGTGCGGGCGGCCGGTGTCGACGCGTATCTGACCGCCGATCTGCGCCACCACCCGTCCTCGGAGGCGCGTGAGCACAGCGATCTCGCACTGGTGGACGCCGCGCACTGGGCCACCGAGTGGCCATGGACCGAGCAGGCCGCCGCCCAGCTCGACGAGATCTCCGACCGGCACGGCTGGGATCTGCGCACCCATGTCTCCCGTACGGTCACCGACCCCTGGACGGCCCACGCCTCGGCGCACGCCCCGGCCCACGCCTTCTCCGTCTAAGCCTTCCGGCCCTCAACACCCCTGGAGCCCCACGCTGAACGCCGCGCCCGCCGACCAGATCCGCCTGCTGGACGTCCAGGCCCTCGACGTCCGGCTCTCGCAGCTCGCGCACAAGCGCAGGACGCTGCCCGAGCACGCCGAGATCGACGCCCTGAACGCCGACCACACCCAGCTGCGCGATCTGCTGGTCGCCGCGCAGACCGAGGAGAGCGACACCGCCCGCGAGCAGACCAAGGCGGAGCAGGACGTGGACCAGGTGCGCCAGCGCGCCGCCCGCGACCAGAAGCGGCTGGACTCCGGGGCCGTCACCTCCCCGAAGGACCTGGAAAACCTCCAGCACGAGATCGCCTCGCTCGCCAAGCGCCAGGGCAACCTGGAGGACGTGGTGCTCGAGGTCATGGAGCGCCGGGAGTCCGCGCAGGAGCGGGTCATCGAGCTGACCGGCCGGGTGGAGTCCCTCCAGTCCAAGATCGTTGACGCCACCTCGCGCCGGGACACCGCGGCCGAGGAGATCGACACCGAGATCGCCTCCATCACCAAGGAGCGCGAGGTCATCGCCGGGACCGTGCCCGCCGA
Source organism: Streptomyces sp. NA02950 (assembly GCF_013364155.1). NCBI lineage: Bacteria > Bacillati > Actinomycetota > Actinomycetes > Kitasatosporales > Streptomycetaceae > Streptomyces > Streptomyces sp. NA02950. The sequence continues at coordinate 6,561,025 of NZ_CP054916.1, forward strand.
TCTGCTGAAGCTCTACGACAAGCTGCGCGAGCAGCAGGGCGGTGTCGGTGCGGCCCGGCTCTACCAGCGGCGCTGCGACGGCTGCCGTCAGGAGCTGGCCATCACCGAGCTGAACGAGGTGCGGGCGGCGGCGCCCGACACGGTCGTGCGCTGCGAGAACTGCCGCCGGATCCTGGTGCGTACGCCCGAGTCGGGGCTGTAGGACGATGGCGCGTCGCTTCATCGTCGAGGCGGACGGCGGCTCCCGGGGCAACCCGGGTCCGGCCGGTTACGGCGCGGTCGTGCTGGACGCCGAGACGGGCGAACCCCTGGCCGAGGCGGCCGAGTACATCGGCACCGCCACCAACAACGTGGCCGAGTACAAGGGGCTGATCGCCGGATTGCGGGCGGCGCACGCCCTGGACCCGGAGGCCCGGGTCCAGGTCCGGATGGATTCCAAGCTGGTCATCGAGCAGATGTCCGGGCGCTGGAAGATCAAGCACCCCGATATGCGCCCGCTCGCGGCCGAGGCCACGTCGATCCTCCCGGTCGGCCAGGTCTCCTGGGAGTGGATCCCGCGCGAGCGGAACAAGCACGCGGACCGGCTGGCCAACGAGGCGATGGACGCGGGCAAGCGGGGCGAGCGGTGGAGCCCCAAGGTCCCGCCGGGCGGCACCCTCGCGGCGAGCGCCCCCGAGGCCCCCGCCGACGACGCCCTCGCCGAGCCCGCCGCCAAGGCCCCGGCGAGGGGCTGGGGCGCCGCGGACCTCGGCAGCCCCGCCACCTTCGTGCTGCTGCGGCACGGCGAGACCGCGCTCACCCCCGAGAAGCGGTTCTCCGGCAGCGGCGGCACCGACCCCGAACTCTCGCCCGTCGGCCGCCGCCAGGCCGAGCTGGTCGCCTCGGCGCTCGCCGCGCGCGGCACCGTCCAGGCGATCGTCAGCTCCCCGCTGCGGCGCTGCCGGGAGACCGCCGAGGCGGTCGCCGCGCGGCTGGGCCTGGAGGTCCGGATCGACGAGGGGCTGCGCGAGACGGACTTCGGCGCCTGGGAGGGACTGACCTTCACGGAGGTCAAGGAGCGCTACCCGGACGACCTGGAGGCATGGCTCGGCTCCACCAAGGCCGCCCCCACCGGCGGCGGCGAGAGCTTCGCCACGGTCGCCCGCCGGGTCGCCCTCTCCCGCGACAAGCTGATCGCCCGCTACACCGGCCGCACCGTGCTGCTGGTCACCCATGTCACGCCGATCAAGACCCTGGTCCGGCTGGCCCTGGGCGCACCCCCGGAGTCGCTGTTCCGGATGGAGCTCTCCGCGGCCGCGCTGTCGGCGGTGGCGTACTACGCGGACGGCAACGCCTCGCTGCGACTGCTGAACGACACGGCCCACCTGCGGTAGGGCCGCTGTCAGCCCCGCAGCGCCGCCGCCTCGCGGGCCAGGGACTCCACCCGTGCCCAGTCCCGGTCCGCCAGGGCGTCCGCGGGCAGCATCCATGTGCCGCCCACGCAGCCCACGTTGGGCAGGGCCAGATACTCCGGGGCGCGGGCCGCGTCGATTCCGCCGGTGGGGCAGAAGCGGGCTCCGGGGAGCGGTGAGGCGAGCGAGGCCAGATAGGCCGGGCCCCCGGCGGCCTCCGCCGGGAAGAACTTCATCTCCGTCACACCGCGTTCCAGCAGCGCCACGACCTCCGAGGCCGTGGACACCCCCGGCAGATACGGCACCCCCGAGCCGCGCATCGCGTCCAGCAGCCGGTCCGTCCACCCGGGGCTGACCACAAAGCGCGCACCGGCCGCGACGGAGGTCTCCACCTGCTCGGGGGTGAGCACCGTCCCGGCGCCGACGACCGCCTCCGGGACCTGCTCGGCGACGGCCCGGATGGCGTCCGCGGCGGCCGGGGTGCGCAGGGTGATCTCGATCGCGGGCAGCCCGCCCGCGACCAGGGCACGGGCCAGCGGTACCGCGTCGGCCGCGTCAGGCAGCACCACGACGGGGACGACGGGGGCGAGATCGAGCGGGGATACGGCGGCGGGGGAGGGCACGGCGCTGGTCACGGCGCTTATCCTGCCCATCCCCGATGCCCTGCGCAACGAGCGTTGCGCGGAGTGCAACAAGCGTGGCGGGGCCTACAGCTCGCTGACGATCACATCCAGCGCCCACGGCCGCCCCGCCCTCTCCGGCTCCGCGGCCTCCACCACGTACCCCAGCTCGCGCAGCGCCTCGACCAGCTCGCGCGGTCCGGACGGCGCCGCACCGGCGATCAGCAGTTCCCGCACCAGCCGTCCCTTGGTCGCCTTGTTGAAGTGGCTGACCACCGACCGCTTCTCCACCCCGTCCACGACGGTGGAGTGCAGCACCCGCACCGTCGCCGTACGCCCGGCCAGTTCACCCCTCGGCTTCCACGCCGCCGCGTACGCCGCCGACCTGAGGTCCAGCACCAGCCCGCGTCCGGCGGCCCGCGGAATCACCTCGGCCATCGGGGTCCGGGTCCGCCAGTACGTGCCCAGCGCCCCGAGACCCGGCAGCTTCACCCCCATCGAGCAGCGGTAGGAGGGGATGCGGTCGCCGATCCGCACCGCGCCCCACAGCCCGGAGAACACCAGCAGCGAACGGCCCGCCCGGCGCCGGGCGGCGGTGGGCAGGGTAGCCAGGCCGAGCGCGTCGTACAGCACCCCGGTGTAGATCTCCCCGGCGGGCCGGGTCCCGGCCTCCCGCAGCGCCGCGTTCTTCGCGATCTCGCCGCGCAGCCCCTCGCTGAGCCCCAGCACCTCGGCGGCCTTCGCCTCGTCGCCCGAGCACAGCGACACCAGCTCGTCCAGGACCTCCGCCCGCGCCTCGCCCAGCTCGGGCAGCGACAGCGATCCCAGGTCCAGCGGGGACCGGGAGCCTCCCGTGGCCTTTCCCTCGGACGGCGGCAGCAGGACGAGCACGGTGGATCTCCTCGAAGGGTCGTTGCGGCGGGACGCGGGGCGGGCCCGGAGAACCGCGCCCGCCCCGCCCGCAGCCTACGGCCTCCCGCTACCGCAGCCAGATCGTCGTATGCGCGGGCAGCCGGTCACCGTCGACCGGCCCGCTGGCGAGCACCACCTCCAGGCCCTCCGGCAGCGGCACCGGGCCGGCCGAGAGATTGCTGAGGCTGTGCCAGCCGGTGGAGCGCCGGAAGTGCAGTACCCCCGCGCTCAGCTCCTCCACCGAGCCGATCCACTCCACGTCCTCGTCGCCGCCCAGCGCCCGGCGCAGCCGCAGCGCCTCCCGGTACAGCTCCAGCGTGGAGCCCGCCACCCCGTCCTGCGCCTCGACCGACAGCTCGCCGAAGACCTCCGGCTGCGGCAGCCACGAGCCGCCCTCGCCGAAGCCGTACGAGGGGCCCGACCGGGTCCACGGCAGCGGCACCCGGCAGCCGTCGCGGCCCTTGGTCCGCCCGCCGCTGCGCTCCCAGGTCGGGTCCTGGAGCGCCTCCCGGGGCAGATCGGCGACCTCCGGCAGGCCCAGCTCCTCGCCCTGGTAGAGATACGACGAACCGGGCAGCGCGAGCATCAGCAGCGTCGCGGCACGGGCCCGGCGCAGCCCGAGCTCGTGGTCGGCCTCCGGCTCCCGGCCGTCGGCCAGCAGCCACGCCTCGCGGCCCGCCCGGCTCAGCTCGTTGGGCAGTGCCAGCCGGGAGGTATGCCGGATCACATCGTGGTTGGACAGCACCCAGGTGGCCGAGGCACCGGCCTTGCGGGCGTCGCTCAGCGCGCTGTCGATGGCGGTGTGCAGCGCGGGCGCGGACAGCGGGGTGTAGAGGAAGTCGAAGTTGAACGCCTGGCCCAGCTCGTCGGGACTGGCGTAGGGCGTACGGCGGGAGTTGCGGACCCATGCCTCGGCCACGGCGATCCGCGGCGGGTCGTACTCGTTCATCACCTTCCGCCACTCGCGGAAGATGCCGTGCACCTCGTCGCGGTCCCACAGCGGATGGCTGCCGTCCTCGGGCAGTTCGTCCGGGTCGTAGCCTGGGACGTCGCCGATGTCGCGCAGCGGTTCCACCAGGTCCTTGGCCAGACCGTGGGCGACGTCGACGCGGAAACCGGCCACTCCGCGGTCGGACCAGAAGCGCAGTGTGGTGAGGAAGTCGGCGCGCACCTCCGGGTGGTCCCAGTTGAGGTCCGGCTGCTCGGGCGCGAACAGGTGCAGGTACCACTGTCCGTCGGGCAGCCGGGTCCACGCCGGGCCGCCGAAGCAGGAGACCCAGTCGGTGGGCGGGAGCGAGCCGTCCTCACCGCGTCCGGCACGGAAGACGTAGCGGTCGCGGGCGGCGGAGCCGGGGGCCGAGCGCAGCGCCTCCTGGAACCACACATGGTCGCTGGAGGTGTGGTTGGGGACGATGTCGACCATGACCTTCAGGCCGAGCCGGTCGGCCTCGGCGATCATCCGGTCGAAGTCGTCCAGGGTGCCCAGACGGGGGTCGACATCGCGGTAGTCGGCCACGTCGTAGCCGCCGTCGGCGAGCGCGGACGGATAGAACGGGCTCAGCCAGACGCAGTCCACGCCGAGGTCGGCGAGGTACGGCAGCCGGGAGGTGATACCGGGCAGGTCACCCACGCCGTCCGCGCCTGAGTCGGCGAAGCTGCGGGGGTAGATCTGGTAGAAGACGGCCTGCCGCCACCAGTTGGGGTCCGAGGGCTGAAGGGTCACGAGGTCCTCGCGGTGATGGATACGGGCGGGGATGCGTACGGGTACGCGTGCGGGTGCGGGTACGCGTGCGGGTGCGGGTGCGGATGACGCGTACCGGCAGGGACGTTGATGCGGCGGGCGCCGCCGGTGTCAGCTCATGGCGGCGTCACCCCTTCACCGCACCGGAGGTCATTCCGGAGATCACCGACCGCCGGAAGACCAGGACGAGGATGGCGATGGGCACGGTGGCCACCATCGCGCCGGCGAAGATCGTGCCGTAGGGGACGGTGTACTGGCTGGTGAACAGGGCCATGCCGACCGGCACCGTACGGAAGGCGTCCTCGCTGTTGAAGGTGAGCGCCATCAGGAACTCCGCCCAGGTGGCGGTGAAGGTGAACACCCCGGCCGTGAACAGGCCCGGCCGCGCCAGCGGAAGGATCACCGAGACGACGGTGCGCAGCGGACTGGCGCCGTCCACCGTGGCCGCCTCCTCCAGTGCCCGCGGCACACCCAGCAGATAGTTCCGCAGGATCCAGACGGAGAACGGCAGATTGAAGGCGATGTAGGGAATGATCAGCCCCTGGTAGCTGTTGAGCATCCCCGCCGAACGCTCCAGCAGATACAGCGGGGTGACCACGGCGATGGCGGGGAAGACCGAGATCATCAGCAGCGAGATCATGACGGGCCCGCGGCCGCGCATCGGCAGCCGGGCGAGCGCGTAGCCCGCGAAGAAGGCCAGGGCCAGCACGACGACCGTGGACACCACGGACACCAGCACGCTGTTGAACAGATAGCGGCCCAGGCTGTTGCTGCCGAAGGCATCCGCGTAGTTGGCGGTGGTCGCGTGTTCCGGGAGGAGGGTGGGCGGGCTGGCGCTGATCTCGCCGGTGCCCTTGAAGGAGGCCGTGGCCATCCAGTACAGCGGCGCGGTGGTCAGCACCACGATGATCAGCGCACCGATGTTGACCACGTTGACGTAAGCCCGCCAGCCGCGGGTGGCTTGCGTATCCATCACCGGCCTCCTTCGTCCACCTGGGCCCGGAAGGCACGCAGGAAGAGCAGACAGCACCCCATGACCAGGACCGCCGTACTGGTGGCGACGGCCGCGCCGGGTCCGATGCTGAGGTTCTGGAAGAGCGTCTTGTAACCGAGGATCGCCAGCGACTGGGTCGCCGTACCCGGCCCGCCCTGGGTGAGCACGAACGGCAGGTCGAAGACGCCGAACGCCTGGAGGGTGCGGAACAGCACCGCGATGGCCAGGATCGGCCGCAGCTGCGGCAGGGTGACCCGCCAGAAGGTGGTCCACGGGCCGGAGCCGTCGATCTCGGCCGCCTCGTACACGTCCCGGGGGATCTGCATCAGCCCGGCGAGCACGATGATGGCCACGAACGGGGTGGTCTTCCAGATGTCGGCCACCGCCATCGCCGCCATCGCGGGCACCGGGCGGCCCAGGATGGCGGGTTCACCGCCGCCGAGCGCCTCGATCGCCCAACTGACCACGCCGTACGTACCGTTGTACAGATAGCCCCACAGCTGGGCCGCCACCACATTGATCATCGCCCAGGGCAGCAGCAGAACGGCCAGGATCCAGCCGCGCGCGGCGCCCAGCCGCTCCAGGACCAGCGCGGCCGCGGTGCCCAGCGCCAGTTCCAGGACCACCGTGACCACGGTGAACCCGACGGTGAACGCGAGCGACTCGAACCACGCCGAACTGTGCACCAGCGCCGCGTAGTTGCCGGTGGTGAAACCGTCGATCCGGAACCCGCCGTAACTGAGGCGCACCTCGGAGAAGCTGAGGACGACGGAGAAGAGGATCGGGAAGATGGTGACGGCCGCGACCAGGGTGAGCGCGGGGGAGGCGTAGAGCCAGCCGGTGCGGGCGAGGCGGCGCTCGGTGGAGCCGTGGGCGGGGGCGCGGCGCCTGGTCCGGCCCGCGGTGCGGGTCTCCTTGACGGTCCGGGCCACTCCGCGGGGCTCGCCGGTCGTGGTGCTCATATGGCTGGTGGTGCCCGTACGGCTGGTGGTGCTCGTACGGCTGGTGGTACTCACAGCGCCTTGCCCTCCAGAGCCGCGGTGATGTCGGAGCGGGCGGCCCGCAGCGCGCCGCCGACCGGCTCCGAACCGCCGATCGCCGAATTGACCTGGGTGTAGACGGCCCTGCTGACCTGGGGGTAGTACGGCGTCTGCACGGGACGCGCGACCAGTCGTAGCCGCCGGGTGGTGGTGATGGTCGGATCGCCGGTCCTGGCCGCCGCCGGACTGTCGAGCACGGTGTCCATCGCGGGCAGCACCCCGGCCTGGCGCAGCAGCATCATCTGCACCTCCTCCTCGGCGCAGAAGCGGGCGAAGGCGACGGCGGCGCCGAGCTCCGCCGAGTTCGGATTGATGAAGTTGCTCCAGCCGCCCAGACACGCGTGGCCGGAGTGCGGACGGCCCTCGAAACCGGGCCGCGGCACGACCCCCACCCTGCCCGCCACCTTGGAGGCGCCGTCGGCGTCGGACATGCCCCAGGCGTAGGCCCAGTTGCGCAGGAAGACCGCCCGGCCGCCGGCGAAGGCGTCCATGGCGTCCTGCTCGGCGTAGGTGGTGACCGCCGACGGTGTCACTCCGGCGTCGACCAGCCCGCGCAGATAGCTCACGGCGCGCTGTGCGGGTTCGTCGGCGACGGTGACACGGCCGGAGCGGTCGAGCACACTGCCGCCCGCGTCGGCGAGGAATTCGGTGACGACGCAGGTGAGGGATTCGCTGACGGAGCCCTGCCAGACGAAGCCGTAGTCGGCGTCCCCGGCGCGCTGGATCCGGCGCGCGCCGCGCTCCAGTTCCTCCCAGGTCCCGGGCACCGGGAGGCCGTGCTTGGCCAGCAGGTCCTTGCGGTAGAAGAGGTAGGCCGCGTCGGTGTAGCAAGGGAACGCGTACACCTTGCCCTTGAGGCTGGACGCCTGCATCAGCGCCCGCGGATAGCTCTCCCAGAAGCTCTTGGGTACGAGCGACTCCACCGGCAGCGCCAGGTAGTTGGCGCCGAACTGGGCGGGCCAGGTGGTGTCGCCGAGATACACGTCCGGGGTGGCGGAGCCTCCGCCGATCTGGGTGGTCAGCGCCACGCGGTTGCCGTCGGTGGTGCTGAGTCCCTTCAGGATCTCGATACGGACGTTGGGGTGCTTGCGGCGGAACGCCCGGATGATGGCGGGGCGCATATCGCCCCCGTCGCGGGCGGGTATCTTCCCCGCCCACCAGCGGATGGTCACCGGGCCCTTCGGCGGCCGTTTCGCCCTGACCAACAGATCGTCCAGGTTGTTGGTCCCGCACGCGGTGGTGAGACCGGCGGTCATGGCGATGCTGCCAGCGCTTGCAAGCAGCGTCCTGCGGCTCAGGGCCATGCGCTCTCCTCCCGTTCCCGTCAGGACTGTCTCTCTGACAGCGCTTGCAAGCTAGGTGGGCGGCGCGATGGGTGTCAACGGTCGGTCCATTCAAAATTCGAGGGAAACGCTGGCGATCATCGAATGACAGCGTTGCCAAACTGTGTTGGCCGGGTGCATGTCGGCGGCCCCGGGACGCGTGCTACGGTCCCGCCATGTCCGCAGCTTCCGACGGCCCCGAGAGCCTGGCCGGTCCCGACACCCCGGACAGCGCTGCCACCGGCGGTCCGAACGGCCTCGACGGCCGGAACGACCACGGGGGCGAGGCCACGATGGCCGATGTCGCCGAGCGCGCGGGCGTCTCCGTCTCCACGGTCTCGCGGACCCTGCGCGGACTGTCCAGTGTGTCCCCGCAGACCCGCGGCCGGGTCGAAGAGGCCGCCCGCGAGCTGTCGTTCGCCGTCTCGCGCAGCGCCTCCAGCCTGGTCACCGGCAAGACGCGGCGGATCGCCGTACTCGCCCCGCACCTGGACTCATGGTTCCTCGGCAACACCATCGCCGGGGTGAGCGCGGTGCTGCGCGAGGCCGAGCTCGATCTGCTCGTCTACAGCGTCACGGACCTGGCCGAACGCAGCGCGTTCTTCGACCGGTTGCCCGCCCGGCGCAACGCCGACGCGATGCTGGTGACCTGCTTCGACCTCACACCGGAGGAGCGGGCCCGGCTGGACGCGCTGGGCATGCCCGTGGTCTTCGTCAGCCAGCACGCCCCCGGGCGGCCCAGTGTGTACATCGACGACGCGGACAGCGCCGTGCGCGGGATGCGCCATCTGCTCAACCTCGGCCACCGGCGGATCGCGTTTCTCCAGTCCAGCGACAACACCGGCTTCTACTGGAGCTCGCAGGAGCGGCTCACCGGCTACCGCACGGCGCTGGCGGAGGCCGGACTGCCGTACGACGAGGAGCTGGTGCTCTACCCCGTCGCCCGCCACCGGCGCGGTATCCGCGAGGCCGTCGGTCAGCTGCTGAGCCTGCGCAATCCGCCCACCGCCGTCTTCGCCGAGTCCGACGAGGTGGCGATCGAGGTCATGGGGGTGCTGCGCTCCGCCGGCGTCGACATACCCGGCCGGATCTCCATCCTCGGCTTCGACGACCACCACCTCGCCGAATGGCTGGACCTCACCACGGTCGCCCAGCCGGTGGAGGAGATAGGACGTGCCGCCGCGGAGTTGGCCCGGTCGATCATCGACGACCCGGAGGCCGACCCCACCCGCCACATCGTCTTCCCCACCCGGGTCATCCCGCGGGGGAGCACCGCCCCGCCCGCACCGACGGAGGCAGCGCGGCGAGAAGCCGATCCGGTGCGTCCGCGTGACACCTGACCGTACGGACCGCGACGCTCCCGCCCCGCGGGCGCGCGGCCGTCACCGGCTCGGACAGCTCGATGACCAGGCTGGTCCGTGAACCGACGGCCAGCGTGAGCACCCCGTCCCGCCGCCCGGTCACCCACAGCGCCAGCGTGCGCACCATCCGTATCACCGGAGCCGCTCCTCGATGGTCCGCATGGCCCGGCGTACCGCTTCCGCCTGCGCGGGCGCGAAGTCCGCGAAGAACGCCTCCATGAACGCCGCGCCCCGCGCCCCGGTCGCCTTCCCCGTCATCCCCGGTGCGCGCGAGGCCGGTCTGACCCCGCCGGCCGTCGCCCCCTTGATCCCCTCCTGGATCCCCTCCCGCGCCCGCATCCCGGCCACGATCTCGTCCGGCAGCGCCTCGACCAGCACCCGCGCGGCCTCGTCCACCCGAGGATCGTCGGGCTCCGCGTCGGCGAGCGCGTCCAGCAGGGCGTACGTCTCGTACGCGCGCCCCATCGCGCCCGGTGTCCCCGTCATCGCCGTACGGAACAGCGTGAACATCCGCTCGGCCTCCTCCGGCATCGCCACCGTCTCCAGCAGCGTCAGGAACTCCCGCTCCCGCACCGCCATCGCCGGTTCGGGCCCGGGAAGCTCCGCCGAGGCCCGCGCCATCTCCCCGAACAGCGCGGCCAGCCCCTCCGACACCGGCCCCTCCGCGGGCAGCCCGCCCACCTCGGCCTGCCGCAGCAACCCGGCCAGCCGCACCCGCCGCTGCCGGATCACCTCCTCCTGCCGCGCGAGATCGGCGTCCAGCTCGGCCAGCACCTCGCGCAGCTCCCGCCCGGCGTCGTCGGCGATCACATCCCGCACCTCGTCGAGCCCCAACCCCAACTCCGCCAGCCGCCGCACCCGCGCCAGCGCGATGGCGTCCCGCAGCCCGTACTCCCGATACCCGTTGGCCCGCCGCCGCGGCTCCGGCAGCAGCCCCAGATGGTGGTAGTGCCGCACGGTGCGGGTGGTCACCCCGGCCAGCGCGGCGAGCTCTCCGATCCTCATGGGCCCAGTGAACACATTGACGCCACGACAAGGTCAACGGCGGCCAGAGCCCGGCGCCCCGGCCCACCCCACCGCTCCGGGTACCATGGTCATCACGGCGGACGAGCCGGCCGGGCGGTCGCGTCGGGGTCCTTCGGGATCCCGCCGAGGAACGTCCGGGCTCCACAGGGCAGGGTGGTGGGTAACGCCCACCCGGGGTGACCCGCGGGACAGTGCCACAGAAAACAGACCGCCGGACGTCGCGAGGCGTCCGGTAAGGGTGAAACGGTGGTGTAAGAGACCACCAGCGTCCGAGGTGACTCGGACGGCTCGGTAAACCCCACCCGGAGCAAGGTCAAGAGGAGCCGCCACCGGCGGCTCTGCGCGGACGATCGAGGGCTGCCCGCCCGAGTCCGCGGGTAGACCGCACGAGACCGGCGGCAACGCCGGTCCTAGATGGATGGCCGCCTCCCCACGGGCCGCAAGGCCCGCGGGAGACAGAACCCGGCGTACAGGCCGGTCTCGTCCGCCTCACCGCTCTGGCCCTGGTCAGAGCGGTGATCCGCTCTGCCCTGCACCGTCGGGGTCGAATCGGGGTCGAATCGAGTGGTCAAGTCGTTCCAAGGATCTGACCACCCTCGCGCCGCGATGGTTAGCCACGAAGACAGTTGCGCAGTCTGGCACACACGAGGTGACCAGGGTCAACCCATGCGGACCTCAGCTGGCTGCCTTGAAGGCTGCCTGGATCTTCGCCGCGGTCTGTGGAGCGAATGCCTTGGTGAAGGCAGTCACGGCGACCCCCTCGGCCGCCAGAGGTGCCTGCTTCCTTGCGTAGGTGTTCCAGGTCTCCTCAAACCGACTGTGCCGCGAGAGGAGCTGCACGGTCTTGGCTTCGTGGTCGCCGGAGAAGGCAAGCTCGGTCGTGTAGAACGCTTTGAGACTGCGGTACTTGAACTCCTCCGGCAGTCCGGCCAGCTTCCGCGCCTTGATGAATTGCTTGCTGAACGCAGCCCTGCCCACCGGCCTACCGAATCGGTTCGTGACGAGCAGGCCCTCGTCCGGTGGCACGACGTAACCGCGCGCACGCCGTCGGCGCTCCGCCTGCGGTCCAGCGGGGGCAGGCCCAGAGAAGAGCTCCACATGCTCCTGGATTCGGGCGCTGAGGAACGCATCGACCGGGACGGTCGCGTAAGACGACTTCGTTTTGAGCTTCGCGACCTTGCATGCAGCCGTTGCTCCTCAATGCGGATCCGGTTCGCTACACCAAGCGCCCGCGCCCTGGTCAGACCGAAGGCTTCACCCCGCCTTGTCCCGGCACAGGCTGCGATCCAAATCAAGAGCTCGTAACGCGGCTCGACTGCCCGCATGGCTGTCGCGAGCGCGGCAACCTCCTGTGGCGTCGGGCAGAACTCAGTCTCCTCGATATCCGGCAGCTCGATCCGGGAGACGACGTTCGCCGGGAGCAGTACGTCCTCATCGATCATGTAGTTGACCAGGATCCGCCAGGTCTTGAAGACCTGGTGGACGGTGTAGTTCGAGTCAAGGCCGGGTTTGTCGCCCAGGTAGTCGACGAACTGCATGGTGTCCCGGCGCCGCAGTGATCTCGCCTGTCGCTTTCCGGCGAACGGAATGATGTGGTTGCGAATGTGTGAGTCATACGTGTCAACGGTGCCCTTGCGCTTCTTCTTCTTGCGCTTCCTTGCGAGCATCTGCTCCGCGTAGACCTCGACGGTTTCCTTGCCAACATCCGGGTCCACCCACGTGTGGTTGCGGATCTGCACGCGCACCTCGTCCAGGTGATCACGGGCCTCCTGCCACGTATCGAACATCGGCCGCCGCTGCTTGCCGTCAGGGTCGGTGTACCGCGCCTGCCATTGTTGCCCCCGGCCGTGGTCGGCTGACGGATACAGCGGCTTCTTCTTTGTGCCGCAGCGGCAGGCCCTATCGCCCTGTCCCGGCTTCGGGTATCGCTTGTGCCACCTGTCGAATGGGGCATCTGATTCGCGCATGTGTCCTTTCCTTCTTGGTAGGTTGCTCGTTTCTACCGCTCGCTCCCCGGGCCCGCCGCATCTTGAGGCTTCGGCGACCGGGCCAGTTCGCCGAGCTTGATGCGCTCAAGGAGGTCGGTCACCTCGGAATCGAGGTAGCGCACCCGGCTGCCGTTGCGGTTGCCCTCCCGGTTGTGACTGGGGCCGGGGCGGTAATGGGGGCCGAGGGGATACGCGTGCAGTAGTCCCCTGTTCGTCCAACGACGGCGTGTAGCCGAGGAGATGCCCAGCCGTCGTTCGACCTGCGCAGGCGTCACGAACGAGTCGGCTGACGGGTGATCCGGAGCAGCGTGGTGTGGCGCTCGCGCAGTGCCCATTATTAAACCCGCTTTGGGGAGTTGGTGGGGCCGCCAAGAGGAATGACGGCCGGACGGCGAATGGAACCGCCACCGCCGCTGGTCAGCTTGCTTTCCTCCCGGGCTCGGGAAAGTCGACCTACGGCTGGCTGAAGCTCGGCATGCGCGCCTTCGGCCGCGACCTCACTTGAACCATGTAGGGCAAGCCGGTTGAGCCAGCGCTCTCTCTCGGTAGCGGTATGGCCGCCGGTGACCAGGCGGCGATCCGAGTTCATCAAGTGCTCTCCTCTTGGCTGGAGATCGTGTCGCTACACGGGCTGCTTGCTCGCGAGTTGATCGCAGCCTTGCAGTCCCAGTCAGGGCGCCGCATGTGCTATCCCGTGGGCCAGGAGTACACGCCCGAGAATCCCGTCCAGCGGGTTGGAATTCGCCTTACCTAGCCCGTCTCACGGGCCGGCCACAGTGGGCATGCGGTGCTCGAGGCGCTCAGGTTGAGCGTCCCGCCACTCAAGTAGTCCTGCGTATCTCACTGGCCCTTTCGCGCCGGCGACCCGTCACGTGGGACCGTAATCGGTACTGTCCCGCCGTGCGGGCCCCTCACCGGGAAGTGGATGCACTTCGCTACGCGACGGACCGCCGCGTTTTCCCTGGCCCATGTGCTGTTGCTCGTTGGGCACGGCCTTTTGGCTCCAGCAGTTTGAGAAGTTGCGGCCCGCCTCTCGGGAAGCGCGTTGGTCGCCCAGGAGCCGCGGCGTACTGTCGTTTGTCCGTGCGCGATGAGAAAGAGAAAAGTACCAAGGTATGGCTGTGCCATACGTCAACTGACTTCGAGATCATCGACACGGGAGGGGGCGAGTAGCGATGGCGTGGGCGACACCACTGGGGCCGGACATGCAGCAGGTCGAGTACCGGCTGAGCGGGCAGTGCGGCTGCGATCTGGAGCACCAGGAGCAGAACGGGGTGGAGGCCGACGCGCAGGTCGACTACCGCCTCGGCGACGCGCGTGATCTGGAGTGGATCGGCGGCGGCCTCGCGGACGTCGGACTTGTCGCCGGGACGAGTGTCGACAAGGGCCAGGCGCGGCTGCTGATGGACGGTCGGCACCCGCTGACTGGCGAGCTGCTGGTGGCACCGAAGGTCGCCGTCGACCCGCGGGGGAAGCTGCAGGCGCGTCCGCTCGCCGAGGCGATCGAGGCGGCGGCCGCCGAGCGCGGTGTGAGCGTGGACGAGTTGCTCGGCGACGACAAGCTCGGCAAGAGGTTCGCCCGCCTGGCGCGCGGCATCCTCCGCGTGACCGGCACCGCGCCCCCTTCCGCGCGGTGGAGAAGCTCGCCGAGGCGTCCGGCGTCGACCTGGCGGCTCTGTACGGGCGCTCCCACGTGGCGGAGGCCCGCAAGTACGCCGACGCCCGCGTCCGCGTCGGCAACCGCGGCTACGACGTGACGCTGGATCTGTCGAAGACCTACAGCACGGCGGTGGCGCTCGCGGGTGAGGGGATGTCCGAGCAGCTACGCGAGACCTTCCTCGAGGCGGCTCGCGAGACGTTCGGCGCGATGGAGGGCTGGGCCGCGTACGCGATGGCGGGCGAGCACGTCGGCGGCAAGATCGCCGACCGCGTCGACACCTCCGGTTTCCTCGGCTGGATGACCGTGCACTACTCCGCCCGGCCCGTCGGTGGCGAGGTCGGCGACCCGCACCTGCACGTCCACGGCAACCTGGCGAACATGGTGCTGGCCGAGGACGGCAAGTGGCGCACCGTCGGGGCCGGCGGCTGCGACATCCTGCGCCACACGCACGCCGCCGACTCCTTCGTGAAGGCCCGTCTGAGGCAAGCGACCGGCAAGCGGTTCGGGATGCGCTGGGAGCGGCACGCCGAGACCGGTGCCTGGGAAGTCGTCGGCATCGATGAGGACCTGCGTCGCGCGTTCTCCCGCCGCAACGCGCAGATCGTCGCGGCGGCCGCCGACGACGCCACGGCCGGCGAGCAGAAGCTCATCGCCCGTCAGCTCGCCGAGGGCAAGGACACCACGATCACCAAGGCGGATGTGCGGGCCGCCTGGCGTGCGCGCGCCGAGGAGGCCGTCGACGACGTCGACGCGATGATCCGCCGCGCGATCCCCGGCCCCGAGGGACCCCACGGCCCGTGTGTCGCGGGCCCTGGCGGCGGCCCGGTCATGCCCTCCCCGGAGGAGATCGCCGCGTTCATCTGGCGGCGCGATGGAGGACTAGCCGCGTCCCGGAAAGCCGTCACGCGCGCGGACGTCCTGGCGCGCGTCATCGACGCCTGCCCGTTCGGCGTGCCCGACCTGGCGGCCGCCGAGGCCCTGACCGACGCCGTGCTCGCCGTCGACGGCGAGGCCGTTGCGCTGCCCACCGGCGGCATGGCGCACCTGACCAACCCCCAGCGCTACACCCACGCGACGATCCTCGCCGCCGAGCAGACCATCGCCAAGTCGGCCGCCGAGCGGCTGAACGAGGGCGCCGCCCAGCTCACGGTGGAGGTCGCCGAGATGGCCGTCGCCGCGTTCGAGACCTCCCGCACCACCGACCCGCTGCGCCCGTTCGTCATGTCCGACGAGCAGCGCGCCGCGACCCTGCGGTTCCTCACCGCCGGACACGGCGTCGACGTCCTGCGCGGCAAGGCCGGCACCGGCAAGACGACCATCATGAGCGCCGCCCGAATGGGCTGGGAGGCCGCCGGGCTGCGCGTGGCCGGTGCAGCCACCGCGGCGGTCGCCGCGTCCAAGCTGCGCGCCGAGTCCGGCATCACCAGCGCCACGGTGGCGACCTGGCTGGTGGATATCCGCGACGGCGGCCGCCGCATGGCTGACACCGACGTCCTGGTCCTCGAAGAGGCCGCCATGGTCGACGACCGCGATGTCGCCGAGCTGCTCACGGCGGCCGCCGAATATGGCGTGAAGGTCGTCGAGATCGGCGACTGGGCACAGCTGAAGGCGATCGGCGTCGGCGGCGGCTTCAAGCGGGCTCACGAGATCACGGGCGGCCTGGAGCTGAGCGAGAACCGGCGCCAGAGGGACACCGTGGAGCGGGCGGCGCTGGAGGCGTGGCTGGCCGGCGGGCGGCGCACCGCGCTGGCCATGCTCGCCGAGCACGGACGCGTTCACGCCGTCCGCACGCCCGACGAGGCGTACGCCGCGATGCTCGCCGCGTGGAAGGACACCGCAGGCCGCCTGGAAGGCGACGTCCACGACCAGATCGAGGACCTGGTCGTGCTCGCCGCGCGCAACGCCGACGTTCAGGTCCTCAACCTCGGCGCCCGCGAGCTGCGCAAGAAGGCAGGCGAACTCACCGGCGGCCACACCTTCGCCCTGGCGGGGGCGAGCGCCTGGAGCTGGCCGCCGGCGACAACATCCGGATCAAGCGCAACGACTACCGGAGTCGCCGCGGCGGTGACGTCGACGTCATCAACGGCTACCGCGGACAGGTCACCTACGCCGCCAAGGGCGGAGCCTCTGTCGAATGGCGCCGCCTGGCCGACGACGGCGGCTACGCGGTGGAACGGGCCTGGATCACCGCCGACCAGATCGCCGTCGGCACCCTGATGCACGGCTACGCGATGACCATCGCGGCGGCCCAGGGCCTCACCTGCGACTACACCCTGGTGTACGGCGTGGGCGCGGACGCCAACTCCCTGTACCCGGCGCTCTCCCGCGACCGGATCGCCACCCACCTGTGGCTGCCTGCCGACGTCGTCGAGAGCGACGAGGCACGCCGCCGTCTCGGCGAGGCGCACAGCGACCAGGAGCTGCTGGACCGCGCGGTCGCCGCGTACGCCGACTCCCTGGAACGCGACAACGACGACCGCATGGTGTCCGACGAACTCGCGGCCGCGCCAATCCCGCACCCGGTGCAGCCAGCCCGCGAACGCGCCATCAACGACACCCAGCAGCACCCGGCCGCGGGTCGCGCGGCGGCCCGCCAGGCCCAACTCGACCTCCTGCGCGAGCGTCTGCAGGGTGACGACGCCCCTCAGCTGACGGAGGAGCAGAAGGCCCGCCTGCAGCGGCTGCTCGCCTCGCTGCACCCAGCAGCGGCCAGAGCCGGAGTTCCAGACGTGGAAGGACCGGGCGTACAGGCACATCGGCACCCAGCTACTCACGTCGGTGATCATCGACCGGACCGCGCAGGCCCACCGCGAGGAGCGCTTGGCTACTGACCTCACCAGCCCGGGACTGTGGCCGCTCGTGGTCCACTGCTCGCCCGGCAATGAAAGTGGCCGAGCCTTCTACGAGGCCCTTGGCATGCGGCCTGTCGCCATCGTTTACCAGGACGACCTGGACGGTCGCCCCGCTCGTAGCCCTTCCCGATCGCGGTAGCGCGAACCGTCTGCCGCGCGGCCTGCTCAGCCCTTGTCTGCCCAGTAGTCGGCCAGCATCTCGCCAGGCCAGGCAGGCTCGTGGATCCTGCCACGCGGGCCCATCTCTTGAAAGAACGGAGACAGGTCGTAGATTTTCGTGCCGACCACGGCGTCCAGGTCGGTCACGTGCAATCTGAGCCCGTCGACCTTGAGCAGCCGCGGGAAGCTCTGCGCGAGCTGGTTGGGGCGCCGGTGGTTGCGATGGGCGAACGTGCCCGTTGCCGGCCACTGCGGGTTTCCGCGCGGGCTGCGGGCGTGGTACTCCACATCGTCGGGCGATGCCTGGTCGAAGTGCCACACGACCACCAGGTGGGAGAACTCCTCCAGGCCCTGCACGGAGTCGAGGGGGAACTCGGCCTCGTCGAGCTGGATCACCGACTCGACGCCACCCCAGTAGTCGTCGGCGACCTCGGTACGGCCCGCGACGACTTCCCCGATCGGCTTGATCTCCAAAGCCATTGCCCCAGCCCTTCGACTCGGTCTTACGACACGTGTGATCAATCTACTTGGGCCAGGTACAAGGCCGCGCGGGTGTCCAGCGCGCCCACCGCGGGGATGCCGCGCTTGCGATAGGACGACAGCAGGTGCCGCATTTCGACGACCGTCTGCCGGGCCCGGCCGGAGTAGATCCCGTCCTCCATCGCGTCCAGGACGCTGGTCCACGTTGCGCACGCCTCTTCGACGCCGCCCTGGGCGATCTGCGTCGCACCCATGTACCCGAGAGTGACCGCGTGCGTGCGCCGGAACGCCGCGCCGCGCGTGCGCACGGAGTGCCGGAATTGCTTGACCGCCCGTTGGTGGTCACCGAGATCCCGCAGGGTGCATGCGGTCTCGTGCGCCAGGGATGCCTCGCCGAAGAAGAAGGTCCGGTCCGGCTCCCTGATCCCGTCGTGGGCGTTCGACAGGTCGTCCTCAGCGCGAAGCAGTGCCCGCGCCGCCTCCTCCTTGTGACCGTTCGCGGCGAGGGTCCGCGCGTGTACGACGCCGAGAAGCGCTCGCTCGCGGGGGGTGGCGGCCGCGTACCGCTCGCCGTGCACCGAAGCCTGCGCGAGCTGGAGGGCTTCGCGGCGAAAGCCCAGGTCGAGCGCCTGGTGCCCCATGGCGCGCAGGATGTGCCCGCTCAGGGGTGCGTCGCCGGAACGGGCGGCCAGCTTCACCGCGGTGTTGAAGCGCTGGAGCGCGACCGCGTGCTCGCTGTTGTCGAATGCCATCCAGCCCGACACGTACGCAAGTTCGGCGGAGGCCGAGAACATCGCGCGTCGGGTCGCGTCGTCGGCGAACCGGCCCCGGAGGAAGTCGTGGGCCTCATGCTTCAGGTACTCGTCGACCGCCCGCCGGCCGTGGCCGCCACCGCGCCGCTGGTCCATGCGCGAGAAGGTCAGGGTCAGCTCTCTTACGGTCTCCACGTCTCCGCGACCGACGCGTTTGCCCACCGAGGGCTCCTCGGCCGGCGGCAGCGACATGGCGTCCCACCACGTCTCATCAGGCAGGATCAGGGACGCCGCGGAGTACGCGCCACCCGTCAGCAGTCGACGCCGGTCCGTGTCCACACCACTCCCCAAGTCGTTCAGCGCGATCAACGGATCAACGCGCCAGTCCAGCGCCCCCTGCGCTGGTGAGGTGGAAGCTGCGAACCCGATCTCTTGTGGCGTGATCTCACGCTTCAAACGACGGGACAGCGCCTGGCACAAGATAGCGGGCGCGATCCCCGACGGCTGGACGCCTGCCACCCACATGCTTACGTGGGACCGTCCGATCTTGGAGTTCTCCCGCACCTCGCCGTTCAACGTCTCGACGGCGACCCGGTTGTACGCGGCGGCGACCTGCGCTCGTGACCAGGCAGCTTCCAGGAAAAGTGCGGCCAGCCGCTCGTTTCTCTCGCGCGCCATCCTGCGCCCCCGCCACTGAAAGCGATCTTTGATCACGTTGACCGGACCCGCCCCGGAATTAGCTCGGGGACGGGCGCAGATCCAACGTAGTGCTCAACTGACCTCTGGTGCAGCCGAGGTGGCGGAGAAGCCACCCTGCCCTAAGCCCCTGGGACCTTCCTACTCTCGCCGCGCAGGTAGCGCCGGATGTCTCGGTCAGTGAGGCTGCCTTCCTTGCCGGTGAGCTGCTGAGTCTCCGCATTCACGCGATGGGCTAACTCAGGCTGGCTGACGCCGAGTTCTGCCATGGCGGCGGCTAGGTTCTGTCTCTTTGGTCAGCGTCGGCTCCATATGGGGATGGCGGCGAGGTGGAGCCTGGTAGGCGATGGCGAGCTGGTCCGTTCGCATGGCCAGGCGCGCCACTGGTCGGTTGATACGTCGTTCGAGGGTGTTGCGCCGCTTGTAGGCCTCGCTTCGAAGCCGGGTGAACGGCCGCCCCGGCGGCCGCGCCGTAGGCGGTGACCGATCCGGTCGGACGGCTGCGAGATGAACGCACGGTTTCCACGCCGAGGCAGATAGCCGCGGATGGCGCGGGAAAGGAGTAGGCGCGGCCCGCGGTCGCCGAGGCGCGAGATCAGCCGCTCCGGCCGCGCTTCCCGCAGAGGGGTCCGCCGGTATCCCGGCGGCCGCATCCGTACCCCGTCCTCGACCCGAAGCTTGCGGGGTTCACGCATCGTCGTCACCACCCGCACCGCGTGCCCTGCTGCGGTCCAGCGCACAAAGCGAAACTCGCGGACGTTCACCCTCTTTGCGGAATGCCAACGGTCTTGGCGCCACACAACTGCTAGGCTTTCGTGATCTTGTTCATTTCATACAGAAGGGCGTTTTCGTGAACTTCGGGAGGAAGGGGGCACTTTTCGCTGTCGTTGGAATGGCGGTAGTCGCTGCCGTGACCGCCAGCATATTGTTCTGGCAGAAATCCGATGACCCTAGTGCCATCGATTACCCTCGCAGGGTGTGCGGAGGGGCACTCACCGGCTCTGCCGTGTCACTCCTCTTCCCCACGGAGGGGGATCCCTTCCGTGAGAGCGCGAGTGCATTCGCCAAGTCGGGCCACAGCGAGTCGTGCATGATGGCGGCAGGAGGCCGGAGGGTCGAGTTGCGCCTGTACACACATCGGGGCACTGGTGAATCGGCACGGGAACACGCGGCCACGGATGACACCTGGGACGATGAGCCCGGATACACGAAGATCTCCCTCGGGCCCGCAGCCGGTCATGCGGGCAATTCCTTCGCCCGGCTTGAGCTGGACTGCGCCAGCTATGTGGACGGTTCATTCGTCCTCGACATTTGGATCAACTATTACGATGTTCACGACCAGGACGTTCCCAACGGGAAGCGTGGGGATTTCGCGGCGCTTGCGGCCGAAGCCCTCAGATATTCAGCAGGCAAGCAGGGACTGAACTGCAAGGGGGGAGCCGAACTGCCGCAAGGCGCACCGGTCCTGGGTTGACCCGCTGCGGCGTGCCGCGGGTTCGACCCCGACACTCCCGGGCCAGGGCAGGCGTGCTGAGCACGTAGGTTCACCTGGCCTCAGACGGCCGGGAACGGCCTCTCGCTTTTCACCATCACGGCAGGCCAGGCCGGGGATGCGCCGGTATCGAAGACCTCTTTGGTCATCTGCGAATCCAGATGAGGATGGCTGCGAGGTGGAGTGCGGCCTGGTAGGCGATGGCAAGCTTGTCGGTTCGCATGGCCAGGCCGCGCCACTGCTTGATGCGGCTGATGCACCGCTCGACCGTGTTCCGCTCCCTGTAGGCCTCGGCGTCGAAGCCGGGTGGGCGTCCGCCGCGTGAGCCGCGCCGCAGTCGGTGACGGACCTGGTCCACCGGCTGTGGGATGACCGCCCGGATGTGCCGCCCGCGCAGGTGGGAGCGGATCGCGCGAGAAGAGTACGCGTGATCCGCAATCACCGCATCCGGTCGGGTACGCGGGCGCCCGGGCCCGGTGCGGGGCACGCGGAGCGCGGCCATCACCGCGGTGAAGGCGGGCGCATCACCTCCCTGCCCGGCCGTCACAGTGATCGCCAACGGTCGGGCACCTGCATCGGCTACCAGGTGGACCTTGGTACTCAGCCCGCCGCGAGACCGGCCGAGGGCGTGATCGGCGGGCTCACCTCGGCCGGCCTCACCCTTTGCGCGTGCCAGCCGCGTGCTGGTGGGCCCGGCAGACGGTGGAGTCGACAGAGGCGGTCCAGCCGATGTCTTCGGCGGCGTCCGCCGAGACCAGGATGGCGGCGAAGATCTTCTGCCAGGTGCCGTCGACCGCCCAGCGCAGGAGCCGCTCGTGCGCGGTCTGGAAGGGGCCCAGCTCCTCCAGCAGATCCCGCCACGGCGAACAGGTGCGGTACTTCCACGCGATCGCCTCAAGAGTGCGGCGGTGGTTCGCCCACCGCCGCCCGCGGACCGGATCGGCCGACATCAACGGCTTGATCCGGTCCCACATCGCATCACTGATCACCAGCCGGACAAACACATCCGATCAACTGCTCAGCCCATCAAAGAGACACGCCTTAGACACCGTTTCCTTTGGTGTGATCGTTCGTTGAGCCGTGCATGACGGATCTGGTTGAGCGGTTGGTACCGGACGAGTTATGGATGCTGTTCCGGCGGGTGGTGCCGCCGACGGAGGTGAAGCGCCCGCAGGGCGGGGGCCGGCGACGGGCTGGTGACCGCGAGACCCTGGCAGCGATCATCTTCGTGGCCACCTCGGGCTGCACGTGGCGGCAGTTGCCGCCGGTGTTCGGCCCGGCCTGGCCCACGGTTTACCGGCGCTTCGCCCAGTGGAGCCGGGCCAGGGTGTGGGCCAGGCTCCATCGAGTCGTCCTCGATGAACTCGGCGCCCGCGGTGAGCTGGACTGGTCGCGGTGTGCCATCGACTCGGTCAGCGTGCGGGCGGCAAAAGGGGGCCACTGACGGGACCGAATCCGACCGACCGCGGCAAGAGCGGATCGAAAATCCACCTCATCACGGATCGGAACGGACTGCCCCTGTCGCTGGGTATCTCCGGCGCCAACATGCACGACAGCCTCGGTCTGAAGCCGCTCGTGCGTGGAATCCCACCCATCCGCTCCCGGCGTGGCCCGCGTCGTCGGCGCCCGGCCAAGCTCCATGCCGACAAGGGCTACGACTACGAGCACCTACGCAGATGGCTTCGCCAGCGGCGCATCCGTCATCGCATCGCCCGCAAGGGCATCGAGTCCTCGCAGCGTCTTGGCCGACACCGCTGGGTTGTTGAAAGGACAGTGTCCTGGCTCGCTGGATGCCGTCGCCTGCACCGCCGCTACGAGCGCAAGGCCGAGCACTTCCTGGCCTTCGTCGGCATAGCCGCAGCTCTGATCGGCTACCGCCGCCTCACCAACTGAAACGGCGTCTTAGCTCACGATTCTCTCCCACGTCCGCAAGGTATCCGTGTGGTCAGCTGGAGCGACGCCCTGAAGATAAAAATCACCGGGGTCACGGCCATAGGCATCCGGCGCTTTCACCTGTCTGTTCCCCTGCCGTTCTCGGAGCACTGGATCCATGCCAAGTGCACAACGTCCACGAGGCGGGGAGCCACACGTGCCCCTCTCGCGCGCACCGCGCCGTCCGCCCGCATCGACGACAGCAGCCGATCTTTGACCACCTTGACCACCTCCAGCCCCTTGACCCCATGTCAATCGCCCCGGTTAAGCGGTTCGCTCTTGTAGGCCAGCCTCACGACGAGCGGGAGCACCCACATGAACTCCTCTACCGGCAGGAGCAGTGTCACGAGCGCCTTACCCCTGGGTGGCGCTGGCCTGCAGCAGCGCAGTGTTGCCGGCCCCCGATGACCCCGGCCACAGCCGTCGCACCAGTTGCTGCGAGGCGTCTGCCGCAGACCTCGCGCACCTTCGACGTGGCGTTCACCCCGGACCCCGTCCGCGTCGGCCACATGCGCCGGATCACCAAGGCCTTCCTCCGGAAGTGGAACGTACGCGGGCCGCTCGCCGAGAACATCGTGCTCGTCGTCTCCGAGTTGGTGACCAACGCCGTCGAACACGGGAAGGGAGACGCTCAGCTGCGAGTCCGGCACCTCGACGAAGAAGTCCGTATCGAGGTCACCGACAGCAGCTCGATTCCGGCCCAGATGCGCCCAGCTAGCGACGAGGCCGAGTCCGGCCGTGGCCTCATCCTCACGTCCGTCCTCGCGCGGAAATGGGGCGTCAGCGACGACGGCCGAACCACGTGGGCCCGGTTCCGCGTGCCTGCGGGGAGGTCGTGATGATCGCCGTGCGCCGCGGTCGACGAACGTCGCAGTTCAAGCGGTCGTTGTCTGCGACATCACTCGAGGAAGCTCAGTAGCTCCTCCTCACACAGGACTGCCTGAACGAGAGGAGTACGAACGGCAGTGACGAGCCACGGAGCTGCTTTTCAGCCGAACTCCGAGAGCTGCTACTCCCGGCGGCGCGTAGCCGCCCCCAAGGGAAGGCGCCCTGACTAGCGTCTCCGCCGACGAACAGAAGACGCCTCCCTCAAGCGCTGTGCACGCGACACCACGAAGGAACCCCTCTATGACCGATGTGACCGTGAACCCCGACGAGGCCAACCAGCTCCGCGACAAGGTCGTCGACCAGCTCAAGGAGGACGGCACGATCGTGTCGCCCGGAGTCGAGGCTGCCATGCGCAAGGTGCCCCGGCACCTGGCCGTGCCGGACGCCCCCCTGGACGAGGCGTACAGCACCTACGACGCGGTCGTCACCAAGCGCAGCGAGAACGGCACCAGCATGAGTTCCGTCTCCGCCCCGCAGGTCCAGGCGATGCAGCTGGAGCAAGCCGACCTCCGCCCCGGCAACAACGTCGTGGAGTACGGCACGAATGGGCCCAACGCCGCGTACATCGCCGAGCTGGTGGGTGACACCGGTCAGGTCACCACGGTCGACATCGACGCCGACGCCGCCGCCCGCGCCACGCGCTTCCTCGCCGAGACCGGCTACTCCAGCGTCCGTGTCCTGACGGCTGACGCATCAGGCGGCGTACCCGAGTACGCCCCGTACGACGCCGTCGTGGTGACCGTCGGGGCCTGGGACATCCCGCCTGCCTGGCGCGAGCAGCTGACCGAAGGCGGCCGGCTCGTCGTCCCACTGCGAATCCGGAACCTCACGCGCACGTACGGCTTCGTTCGCCAAGGTGACCACCTGGTCAGCTCCAGCGCCCATGTGTGCGGCTTCGTCCCCATGCAGGGCGAGGACGCCCACGAGGAGCAGCTGCTGTCCTTGGGCGACGGTGTCAGTCTTCGGTTCGACGACGGGCCTACCGTGGACCCTTCCCCGCTGGACGGCGTGCTGCGCACCCCGCGCGCTGAGACGTGGACCGGCGTTACCGTCGGTCGCACCGAGAACATCGGCACACTCCAGATGTACCTGGCGACCATGGCGCCCGGGTTCTGCATCATGTCCGTCGACCTCGACTCGAACACGGCCGTGGTCGAACCAAGCAACAAGGGCTTTTCCCTGGCTGCGGTTCGTGGCCCGAACTTCGCCTACGTACTGGTGCGCCGGACCCCGGACGACAAGAACGTCGAGTACGGGGTCCACGCCTTCGGCCCCGACGGCGCATCGTTCGCTGACGAGGTCGCCGACTGCATCCGCGCATGGGGCAAGGAGCACCGTGGGGGACCCGGCCCGCGCGTCGCCATCTACCCGGTCGGCACCCCTGATGACCAGATTCCCGGCGATCGGGTCATCGACAAGAGGCACAGCCGGATCTCGGTCTCCTGGTCGGCCGCGTAGTACGCGGTGCCGGGCCAGGACGTCATGCACCAACCCATCGAGAAAGGGAGAGTGATCGCATGACCACTGCCATGCTGGTCGATGGAGTGACCGCGCTGGCCGAGCCGCCGGTTGCGGATCTGCTCGACGACGACTTCCAGCTGGACGTGCGCGTCGTCATTGCCGAGCACCCGGGCAGCAAGCTCATGTGCGCCACGAGCGACGGCTGCGGCAACACCTGCGCCAACGGCGCCAGCTCCTGCAACTCCTATATCGAGGATCCTTCCTGACGGGTCCTTCCATCGCCAGGGCGACAGCCGAATGCGGCTGTCGCCCCGGCGGCACCCGTATGCGCGTCCCATACGAGCAGGAGAACCTGTGCCACACCGATCACCCATCGGCTACGAGTGGCAGCACGGCGCACTGCTGCGCGCCTCCACCGCTGCCGATGCGATACCTCTGCCCGACCTGGACCTGTACGGCGACGACGCGGCCACACAGAGCCGGGCATGGCTGGCCACGGTGTGGCGTGACCAGGTACCCGACGCGCTGGCCGCCGCCAGCCCCATCCTGTTTCAGCAGGTCACCGCGATCCTGGACGGCAAACGCACCGACGCCCGGCGTGTACGCCGAGCCGTCCTGTCGCTGGCCTCGTACCTGTTGCGCTGGAGCCACCGGCCCACACCCTTCGGCGTGTTCGCCGGGGTCGTCCCCGCAAAGATCGGCCAAGCCGCTCATGTGGCGTGGAGCGACAAGCAGCGGACCGTGCTCCGTGCAGACGCCGACTGGCTGACCGACGTCATCACCCGCCTCGAGCAGTCTCCCGGACTGCTGGCCCGATTGGACGTCGTCGCCAACAACGCCGGTCAGCAGCGCGGCAACCGGCACGTCGTGCCCGGCCTGCCGTCCGACGCCCACGCCAAGCTCCTGGCCCCGGTCGAGCTGTCCATCCGCCGCACCCGTCCTGTGGCCGCAGCCCTCACCGCAGCCGCGACGTCCGCCCCGTACAGCTCCCTGCTGCGCGGTTTAGCGGAGCTGTTTCCGGCCGCCCGCCCGGACCAGCTCTCCAGCCTCCTCGCCGACCTTCTGTCCAAGCACATCCTGATCAGCAGCCTTTGGCCGCCAATGACGTGCACCGACACACTCACCCACGTGTGCGATCAGCTGGAGAAAGCAGACGCCGCCAGCATCCCCGACATCGCAGACCTGGCGTCCCAGCTCGCCTCGATCCGAGACGGCGTGAACCACCCGGACACCGCCGCCCCGTGGACACCCGGCGCCCGGCTGACCCAGAGCATGCAGCATGTGAGTGCCACCGCCCGCGTGCCGCTGCTGGTGGACACCGTCCTGGACTGCGACGTCCAGATCCCCGAACATCTGGTGCGCGAAGCCGCCACCGTCATGTACTGGCTGACGCCGCACCCGTACGGCTATCCGCAGTGGCGGGACTACCACCAACGGTTCCGCGCCCGATATGGGGCCGGGGCGATGGTGCCCGTCCTGGACCTGGTGGCCGACAGCGGTCTCGGCCTCCCCGCCGACTACCTCGGCGCGGATCGCACCCGTGCCCCACGCCAACTGGTCGAGCGGGACGAGACCATCCTCACCCTGCTCCAGCAGGCCATGCTCGATGGCAGCCCCGAGATCGTCCTCACCAAGGCGACGGTCTCCAAACTCGCGGCCGGCGACACCGATCTCTTCCTCCCCGTTCCGCGGGCGGAGGTCGCGGTGGAGATCCACGCCTCATCGCTGGACGCCATCCAGCACTCCGACTACCGGCTGCTGATCACCGGGGCACCCCGTCCGGGCAGCAGCATGCTCGGGCGCTTCGCCCATCTGCTTCCCTCCGAGGCGCAGTCCGCTCTCGCGTCCAGCTACGCGACCACCAGCCCCGGAGCGATCCCCGCACAGCTGTCGTTCCCTCCGCGTCGCCGGCGCAACGAGAACGTCACCCGCACCATGCAGCTGCTGCCGCACGTCATCCCGCTGGGGGAGCATCCTGCGCCCGGCCGCGGCGTCATCCCGCTGACCGACCTGGCAGTCACCGCAGACGCCAGGCAGTTCTACCTCGTGCAGGTGTCCACCGGCCGCCGCATCGAGCCCCGCGTCCCGCACGCCCTGGAAGCCTCGGTCCACACGCCGCCCCTCGCCCGGTTCCTGGCGGAGATCACCACCAGCCGCTGCGCCGTGTACAAGGCGTTCAACTTCGGCGCCGCCGCGCGCCTGCCGTACTTGCCGCGTGTGCGGTACAAGCGGACCGTCCTCGCGCCCGCGCGTTGGCTGCTGGCCGCTGAGGACCTGCCCCGCCGCAGTGTCCCGATGCCCGACTGGGAGACCGCCCTGCACCGCTGGCGGGACAAGTTCCGCGTGCCCGACCGCGTGGCCCTGGTCGAGTACGACCAGCAACTGCCCATCGATCTGTCTCAGCGTTTGCACCGGGCGGTGCTGCGAGCCCGGCTGGATAGCACCCGCCGTATCGAGCTGCGTGAATCCCCGGGCCCGGAGGACCGCGCCTGGATCGGCCGCCCGCACGAACTGCTGATCCCCCTGAAACAGGCGAACACCGCGGGCCTCCGCTCTGAGCCACCCGCATTCACGGCACCGGCCGCAACCATCAGGGCTCTGATGCCGGGACGGGCGTCGATCCTGCACGCTCAACTCCACGCTCACTCACAGCGCTTCGGCGAGATCCTGACCGGACACCTACCCGGCCTGCTCGCTCAGTTCACCGACCCGCCACGGTGGTGGTTCCGCCGTCACCGCGACACCACACGGCCTGACTCCGACCAGCACTTGGCGCTGTACTTGCACCTACCGACTCCGGACGACTACGGCGCGTTCTCCGCCATCCTCCACGACTGGGCCGACGACCTGCACGACCAGCGCCTGGCCTCCCGCCTGGAGCTGGCCACCTACCGGCCGCAGTCCGGCCGCTACGGTCACGGTCCCGCCCTTGATGCAGCCCACGCGGTATTTGCTGCGGACTCGGCCGCCTGCATGGCGCAGATACGCCTCACGTCCGATGACAACCACACCGGCCACGCTCTCACCGCTGCGAGCATGTACGACCTGGCGACGCAGTTCACCGGCGACGCGGACCAGGCGGCCGACTGGCTGACCCGCCACCTGCCCCGCGAGCACGGCCCGCTGGACCGTGCGCTGCTGGGTCAAGCCCTCGCCCTGACCCACCCCGACGGGACGGCCTTGCGGTCCATCCCCAGCGGCCCGGACGTGGCCGCCGCCTGGCAGGACCGCGCCTCCGCCCTGCATATGTACCGCGACCACCTGGCCCGGCAGCGCGAACCCCACACCGTGCTGATGTCCCTCCTCCACCAGCACTACATCCGCGCGCTGCCCGTCGACCCCGACCGTGAACGCCTCACTGGCCGGCTCGTCCGAGCCTGTGCCCTGCGCCACCGGGAGAGCCAGCCGTGACCACCACAACCAGCCCCGCCACCGCTGCCGACTCCTTCGCCCGGCACCTGACCACGCCCACACCCCCACCCGAAGACAAACCCTGGGCCGCACAGTCACTGGCCGTCGGCGCAGCCGGTACCGCCCTGTTCCACATCGAACGAGCCCGCAGCGGCACCGGCACCTGGCAGCAGGCACACACCTGGATCAAGAGCGCCGTTGCCACCGAGGTCAGCGCCGCCGACACCAGCGGCCTCTACCTGGGCGCGCCCGCCGTCGCCTTCATGCTCGACTGCGCGGTCACCTCCGAGGTACCCCGCTACCAGGACGCCCTGTCCGCCATGGATGGACACATCACCAAGCTCGCCCACCGACGCGCCGACGCGGCCGAAACTCGGATGTCCAGCGGACGCCCGGCCAGCTTCCACGAGTACGACATCTTCTACGGGCTGGCCGGCATTGGCGCCTACCTCCTGCGCCGTGCCCCAACCGGACACGCGATGGAACGCGTCCTCACCCACCTCGTACGGCTGACCCTGCCCACCCGGGACCAGGGCTACGGGGAGCTGCCCGGCTGGTGGGTCGCCCACCACCCCGACCTCACCCCGTCCACCGTCCCCGATGGGCACGCCAACTTCGGCGCGGCCCACGGCATCACCGGCCCACTGCTGCTCCTCGCCCGCGCCCTGCGCCAGGGCGTGACGGTCGATGGCCACGAGGACGCCATCGACACCATCCTCGGCTGGCTCGACGCCTGGCGGCAGGACGGCCCGGCTGGACGCTGGTGGCCGGAACACCTTCATCTCGGCGAACTCCGCGCAGGCCTCCCCGCCCAGACCAGCCCGGCCCGGCCCAGCTGGTGTTACGGCACCCCCGGCATCGCCCGCGCCGGTCAGCTCGCCGCTATCGCCCGCCACGACACCGTGCGACAGCACTTGTACGAGACAGCCATGGCCCGGTGCCTGACCGACCCCGGCCAGCTGTCCACCATTGCCGACACGGGCCTGTGCCACGGCTGGGCGGGCATCTACCAGACTGCCTGGCGCGCGGCCCAGGATGCCGCGACTCCGGCCCTGTGTGCGGCCCTGGTCGGCTTGGCCGAAGCCCTGACCCGGCACGCCCACCCCAGCCCTGACCCTGGCCTCCTGCAAGGCGACGCGGGCACCGCCCTCGCCCTGACCACCGCAGCCCACGACGCTGTGCCGACCTCGGGATGGGACGCATGTCTACTGATCGACTGAACCAACCCGCCCGCTTGGAAGCGACCCTGCACGCCGTGCTGGAGATCCTGGCCGGTGCCAGCACGGACACCGCAGCAGCCCACGCCGGACTCGAACCGACCGATGTGGACGCCGCCGTCGCCGTCTACCAGCAGGCCGGACAGCGCGCGCTCGCCCAGCAGGCAGGGGCCCCGGGGTGGCGTCAGCTGTACGTCCAGTTCACCGACTGGAACAAGGCCGAGCAGATCGCCGGCGACCAACTCGCCCCCGTTCTGGACCTGGCCCAACAGGACAGGCTGATCACGGGCTGGTGGTTCATCCGTAAGCACCCGTGCTGGCGGATGCGATTACTCCCAGCCCCTGGGACGCAGTTCCCCCGGACGCTGGCCGACACACTGGACGAACTCGCCGCCAGCGGGCAAGTCCACCGCTGGTGGCCCGGCATCTACGAGCCCGAAACCGCGGCGTTCGGCGGCGACACCAGCATGACCATTGCCCACACCCTGTTTCACGCCGACAGCCGCTCCGTCCTCACATCGGCCCATGGCGAGCTCGGCCGCCGGGAGTTGTCGCTGCTGCTGTGCGCCACCCTGATGCGCGCCGCAGGATTGGAATGGTACGAGCAGGGCGACGTCTGGCACCGTGTCGCCCAAGAACGGCCCCTGCCCCCAGACGTACCGGCCACCAAAGTCCACGCCATGGCCGGGAGTCTGCGGCAGCTGCTCCTCGCCGACACCGGCCCCACCGACCCCATGCTTCAGTCGGACCGCACGCTCAAGCCCGCCGCCGACTGGGTCCGCGCGTTCCGGCACGCGGGAAGGGATCTCGGCACAGCCGCCCGGGACGGAATCCTCGACCGCGGCCTGCGGGAGGTCATCTCCTACCACGTGATCTTCCACTGGAACCGGATCGGCCTGCCTGCTCGCTCCCAGAGCGTTCTCGCTCACGCGGCACGCACCGCGATCCTGCACCTCGATGGCTTCACCGAAAGGCCGACGCCGTGACCGTGCCACACCCGCAGGAAAAGCTCCACCGGCTCGCCAGGCGGTTCCCGCTGGTCAGCCGGTCCCACCTCGTCTACCCCAGCTTCGCCACACGGGTCGCAGAGGTACACACCTGTGCGGAGAAGTCCACTCAGGACGGGCTACTCCTCGACCGGATCGACCTCGCGTGCGCCACCTGGAACCTGTCCGCACTGATCGCCTCCGACTGCGGGTTGACCGGCCTGGCGGAAGATCTGTGCTTGCGCCAGCTCCGCCTCTTCCAGCAGGCATGGCCCGTCACCGGGGACATCGCCATCAACTGCCTCCAGCCGATCGTGAACCTCGTACGCCTGACCGCCCGAGAGGGAGACCCGCGTGCCGCCTATCAGCA
The DNA here is from genome assembly GCF_013364155.1 of Streptomyces sp. NA02950. Lineage (NCBI taxonomy): Bacteria > Bacillati > Actinomycetota > Actinomycetes > Kitasatosporales > Streptomycetaceae > Streptomyces > Streptomyces sp. NA02950. The sequence continues at coordinate 6,591,776 of NZ_CP054916.1, forward strand.
GCTGATGAGCGTGCACCGCGCCGTACACGACGGTGGCGCCGTGACCGTCCACGGCCATCCCATCGACCTCACGGGCTTCACCACCGGCGCGACGCTGGAGCACCTCCAGCCCTGGCTTCGCACCCTCCTGCTCGAAGACGGCACCCGGCTCCTTGCCGCCACCGGCCAATGGCCCCAAGCGGCAGAGCACGCGACCGCCTACGACAAGGCCCCTGAGCGGCTGCACGACAGCAGGCAGGCGCACGTCATGGCAAGCCTGCACACGGCAGCCCCCGATACAGCCAACTCCCTGATCGACAAAGCCACGATCACCGAACCATGGGAGAAAGCCGTCGCACAGGTCCTGCGCCAGTATGCCGACCACCTTGCGGGCCGTGCCACGGCGGAAGGGCTCACCACGGTGGTGCGCGCCGTGCGGGAGGCCCTGGAGCCGACCCCGCCGCACCTGCGCATGTTCCGGGTGAAGCTGGTCCTGGCGGCACTCGACCTGGCACCAGAAGGCTGCGAAGACCACGGGCAACCCCTGCACACCGCGATCGTCCGCGACACCACGCAGGCAGGCGATGCGTATGCTGCGCGCGAGATCCTGCGCCACCCCGTCCTATCGGCCAACGAGCGGTCACGCCGTGAGCTGGAAGCGATCGTCCGCGACGGCAAGCTCGGTCAGCGGGCCCTGCCGGAGTCGGTGCTGTCCACAATGATGCAAGCCGTCAGCACAGCGGGAACGAGCCTCGTTCACTGCCTCGCCGAGGAAGGGGCGGCGTCGCATTCGAGGCGGCCGGGTATCAGCTGAGGCAACGGGCCACCGCCGGTCAGCTGACGCGGGGTCCGGGGCGGACGTAGTCGTGACTGCGGCGCTCGGGAACTCCGGGCACCACCGGCAGCATGGGCTGGGACCGGTCGAGGGCCTGGGTCTGCGACTTCTTGTCCACGCAGAGAATGAGTGCCTTCTCCAACGGATCGAGTTAGAGGCCCACGACGTCGCGGACCCTGTCGATGAACAGCCGGTCCGTGGACAGCTTGAACGTCCGTGACCGGTGAGGCACCAGCACGAACGCACGCCAGATCCGCGAGATCTCCGACTGCGACATCCCGTGGCGGCCGCCATCGACCTGGTCGACCGGTGGGTCGCGTTCTTCGGCTTCTCCTCCAGCGCTTTGACGATGACCCGCTCGACGTCCACGCCGAGGATCTTCCGCGGGACACCCGGCCAGCGAATTGGGCTGACCTGCCCATGGTTCAGGGCTGGCGGGTGAGCCAGAGCCGGTCGGTGTCGTTGAAGATGCAAAGGGTAACGGTGCTGCCACTTTCTGTTTTTAGCCATTCCGCCCGAGAGTGCTGGATGAACAGTAGTCACTTTTTGAATGCCCATGGCGGGATGCTTGCAGGTATAGGCCCTGACGCGGGGCTTCGAAGGATCCGCTCTCCGGCCTTCATCGCCAAGCGGACTGATTGGTGCAAGTCGAACATCCTGAGATTGAGTGCGACACTCGAACGTTTTTGGCCATTATTGGCGTGATGACCGCTTGGGCCCTGCCGATGTGAAGATATGTTCGCTTGGCGATCGCGAGCACGACAGCGCTGCAACGGGGGGAAGGCGACTGCGCTTCCTCCGTCATGCCCGCATGTCCTTGTGTCATGCACAGCACATGGAGGTCCCGGAGTATGCACACACATCGCAAAGTGGTCGGTCTCCTCGCAGGAACCCTGCTGCTGGGATTCGTCGGCGCCATCCCGGCCCACGCCGAGGGCAGCCGCACCACCTACTTCACCGCTTGGCGCCAGGGTCATGAGTCCTCGCGTTGGAACGACAACAACAGGGACGGGGTCAGCACCTCGGTGGCCCTCAGCGGCTGCTCCACTGATGGCGCCGAGGGGTTCACGAAGGCCAACCTCAAGCTGTGGAAGAACCGCGACTTCCTTCCCGACACCGACAAGGGAACTCGCAAAAATCACTGCGGTCGATCCGCCTGGGGTGACCAGTCCTCCGGTAAGTACTACTTCGAGCTGTTCGGCTTCACCACTGGCGGCACGATGAGCGCCAGGAAGGTCGTCATCAAGTACTAAGACCCGCGGCCTGTAAGGCGCGTTTTCGCTGGCACTCCGGTACGGGCATGGCACGGTACCGGAGTGCCAGCCTGCATCGTTTCTCTCTACGACAGCTGCCTGGGATGGCGCAGGCGGCGGAATGTGCGACTCCATGGCCTTGGAATTCTGCGACGTCAGCTTCCGGTACAACCGGAAGACGACCGTGCTCGATGGCTTTGACCTGCGCATCGATAACCCGGCGACCGTACTGCTGGGCCCGAACGGAGCGGGCAAGTCAACGCTGATGGGGCTGGCCGCCTCACAGCTCAAGCCCCTTCACGGAACGGTTGCCTGGGGAGATCGCAATCCCGCCGACCGCAGAGACCTGAAGGCGTACCGCAAGGCAGTGGCCTGGCTACCGCAGCAGATCACGCCTGTCCCGGGCCTGACCGTGCGCGAGCAGGTCGCCTACGCCGGCTGGCTCAAAGGCATGAATCGCACTGACGCGTGGAGTGCTTCCGCGGCCACTCTCGCCCGTGTGGGGCTGAGTAAACTCGCCGATCGCCGGAGCCACCAGGTCTCCGGCGGCCAACTGCGCCGTATGGGCATCGCCGGAGCTCTTACGCATCGCAGCGAAATCATCCTCATGGACGAGCCGACCGCTGGCCTCGACCTCACTCAGCGCAAAGTCTTCCGGTCCCTGCTCGAGCAGCTTGCCGACGACGTCCACTTCGTCGTCTCCACCCACCAGACCGAAGATCTCGCCGACCTCTACCAGAACGTCGTCGTCCTGGACCACGGCACCGTCCGCTTCCATGGCACCACCGCCGAGTTCCATGCCACTACTGACAACGATCAGGGGCCACGCGAACGCGCGGAAGCGGCCTACGCTCGACTCGTGGGCGAGGAGATCTGACCGGTGTTGCTACGTACCGTTCTCCGATTCTCGTCGGGCACCCGGCTGCTGCCCTTCCTTATTGGCTTCATCGTCATCGCCCTGCGCGACAATCTCTCCGAGTGGGTCACTCCCCATTACTGGCTCTCTGTCAGCGGCAGCGCCAGCCTCGCCCTGACCTTCGTCGGCCCCGCCTGCGCCGGCGCTGCGGCTTGGGAGGGAAGCCGGGTCAGGCGGGCGCGCATCTTCGACCAGAGCACTGTCCGTTCCCCACTTGCCATAACTTTCCCTCTTCTGTTGCCCGTGTGGGCGATGGGTCTGATCGGCATGGCGACGGCTCTCGTGGTCTCCGCCACCGCAGCAGGCGTCGGCATCGGCACGCCGAACTTCGGAATCCTGGCAGTCGAAGCCGTACTGCTCGCGGCCAACACCCTGGTCGGCTATCTCCTAGGTCGACTTTGGGCCCCTGTCGTCGCAGTCCCCGCCACCTTGATCACCAGCTTCTTGGCCAATGCGTATCCGGCCTCCTGGAGCATCTTGTGGATCCGGCATTTGGTTGGTGGTGGGCTGAACGACTGCTGCTCGCTTGATCAGAATCTGGATATGTCGGCCGTGCAGAGCGCCATCACGTTCGGCGCGGCTGTCTGCCTGGCCGCTGCGGTACTCATCCACCATGGCAAGACCATCCCCGCTCTCCTCATCGCATCCGTGCTGGCCACCGGGGGATTCGCCCTCGGCGCCATCACCGCACACGGGATGGGAGCCGATCCGGTCACCCCCCGCCCGGCCAGCGCACTGATCTGCGATCACGGTCGGCCACGGATATGTCTGTGGCCCGAGATGAACCACCAAGCTGCCATGATCCGCACCGAGGGACGCAACGCCGCCGACAGGCTTCAAGAGGCGGGGGTCACGGTGCCCGCCACGTTGACCATGGCCGACCAACCTCAACGCGACGAGGCCAAGCTCGCGATCGACGCCGACACAAGCGCCAATGACGTCCGCATCGGCGTGGCGGCCGGCCTGATTCCGCAGTCACCCACCTGCGCGGAGAAAGGCGAGCCCTACCCAGCTGAAGTGGCTTACGGTCCCATCGGAGCGTGGCTCTCCCTCACTGCTGGAGCCTCACCCCGGACTCTCACAGAGCGAGTCACACCGTCAGAACTCACTCTCGCCCAGCATGTCATCAAACAGTCCCGAAAGGCCCAGCTTTCCTGGTACGAGCGCAACGCCCGTGCCATGCAATCCTGCAACGTACGGCCCGAGCTGGGCATCAACGGGAGCACAGCATGATCTGGTGGTTCAAGGCTCGCGCCGTTGCCTCGCTATCAGCGACCGTTGTCGTAACCAACGCGCTGGGGCTGCTCATGGGCAAAACCGAGCTACCCCTCCCCGTACTCACCGGCCAGTCCGGACACTTCCTCGTCGGCCACCTGATCACCCTGCTGCCAGCAGTGATGCTGCTCCACGGCATGGGGCGCGGTGACCTGCGCACCGAATACGTTGCCTGCCGCCCCGTACGGGCGTGGGACGCCGTCCTCGGCGCCGCCGTGGCCGCCACTGCGGCAGTGATGGCCGCCATTTGCTATGCCCTCGGCGCTGACAACATCGCGCTCGTTCTGGGGCGCAACATCGCCGGATACATCGGCTTGGCGCTGCTGCTGTTCCCCATGCTCGGCCACCGGATAGCAGCCGTCACCGTGGCCTTTGTGCCACTGTTGTGCGCCGCAGCCGGCTGGTCGAGCGACGGTCGCCCCGCCCCGTGGGCCTGGATTCTTTATCCTGCCGACTCCCTGGTCGCCCCGCTCATCACTGCGGTCCTTGTCCTTACGGGGGTTCTCCTGTGCCTCACCCGGCAAGTTCCCCTGCGGGCTGCACCATGACGCCCCCTCCTCTCGTCCGCTGCCTGCACAGGGCTGTAGGTCTACCCACAGATCTTCATCGGCCGGTGTGCAGGTGATCGCGTCGAGCGAGTGCCGGTTCACCGGCCGGGCGGTCACCGACTGCGGCGCTGGTGGGCGGACTACAGCGGGGGCATCGGGTTCGGTGATGACCCCGGTCGACTGCCCATGTGCGCAGGATCCGCCGGACTCCGTCGTGGTCCTCGATGAGTGGATGGTGACCGCAGGGCCCCTGGCGTAGCACCCGATCCAGGGCTTGCCTTCGACGGGGCCGGAATCAACGGCGCTGCATATGGAATGGCGTGCAGTGCGTAGAACCCGGCTGAGGCGGCCGGGACCAGGGGAGACGGTGTCGGACAGCTCGATGGCGGTGATGCCCCGACCAACGTTGAACGCCCGGATGTTGGGCCGGTGGCGTGGCGGTGGCTGGGGTTGATGGCTGGCACCGAGGTCGCGAGTTGCCCTCATCATCAATTGTCAGTGACCTCGTTGATCGCCTTGGACAGCCATCCGGGTGAGCGACTGATGCTTTTGGCGAAGGCGCGTTGGCTCAGGGTCGGATCGGCTTTCTTCGCCGCGTGCCATGCCCGCGCGGCGTCGGTGCGTTGTCGGCGGGCTGCGGTGTCTGGGACTCCGGCGTGAACGGCCGTCCGACGAGGCTCCCCGACACTGTTCGCGGAGGGCCTTTCATGGTCTTTGCGGCGGCCGTTCATGTACTGGTCGCGCCCTTCGTGCACGGGAGCGTTCGAGCCGTGCGCGGTGTCGTTTCTAGGTTTGACGTCCGTGTCGTTCGTGGAGCCCTGGGTCCCATTCACAGCCTCGATGCGGCCACCGTTCACGGCCATGCCCGCTGCCGCGTTCACCGGGACCCTGAACGGCGTGATCTGCGGGATTGTCGATTTGCCGTCACCGTTCACGGGGCCCGTTGCATCACTGTCTCCACCGTTCACGGCTTGGTCGTTCCCGCTGTTCATCGGGGGTTGGGAACGCCCCGCCGAGCTGCGGTTCACGGTCTCGTCTCGCCGTGCGTGAAAGGTCGTCTCGTCCGCCCCGCCATCACCGTTCACGGTCCTGTCGGCGGCGCGTTCGTCGCCGTGAACGCCGGAGTCGGGATCGCGACTTGCGTGGTCGAAGAGGTGGTGCGGTACCCGCGGCTCCTGCTCCATGAGGGCCGGCACCGCGGAGTACAGGCCAATGTGCTCGGCGAGGCTGAGCGGGCGTCCGTCGTGGTTGAACGCGCCGTGCCGGGCGGCTGCGACCAGGGCCCGCCGAGCTCGGGTCTTCGCCAGCCAGGCCAGCGGGCGGGAGCTGCGGGTGCGTGCGCGGGCGACGTGCACGGCGGTGGCACCAAGTCGCCGGTCACTGTTGTCGGTGTGGGCGCGCCGCTCGGGCGCGAGCCCGCGCTCCCACAGGAGACCGGCGAAGGCAGGGGCCAGGAGCCGGATGAAGACGACGACGAGAGTTTGCCAGCCGCTCTGACCGGCCGGGGCGCCGACGGCCGCCTCAAGGGCGGAGACGAGGGATGAGGCGGCGACTGCGGTCCACATCAGCGTGGCGTCGGCCCCGCCGGTGCCCCCGTCGAGGATGTTGGCGCGGGCTCGGATGCCGCAGGCGACGATGGCGCCCTCGATGAATCCCAGCGTCAGCAGGGTGACCGGGACGGCCACGCATTCGGGGACGCCTGCGGAAGCTACGGCGGTCTGGGTGACGGGCCACATGCCGACCAGGCTGGCCCCGCTGGCCATGGTGGCGATGGCGTACGTGAGCCGGTCCGCGGTGCGGCGGGCACGTACGACGCGGGCCCGCCGCACCGACTCCTCCTCGTTCTCGCCTGGCGTCTGGTTGCAGTCGGGGGACGTGCTGCTGGAGGCGGCGGGAGGCCGATGGCGCCTGCGCAGGAAGAGCGCGGCGAAGACCACCAGGAGCAGAGCGACGAAGGCGGCCACGACCGCCGTCACGATGTCGCTGGTGACCCATTGGGTAATGGTGGTGTCCATGAGTGTCTTCGTCGTCTCTCTCGTGGTCGGCGGGGGTTGGAGTCAGATGAGAGGGGTGTGGTCTGGAAGGCGGCCCTCGCGGCGTGGCGGGCCCTTGCGGTGGTCGGTATCGCCGTCGCAGATCTTGTGGCGGGCCGGAGCTGTGGGGCCGGTGACGAGCACGCAGCGAGCCTTGAGATCAGCGCCCCCGGCTTCTCGACGTGCCTTTGACCGTTGCTCCTGCCTCGTATCGGGTACGCAGCTCGCGCGTGGCGTCGTGTTCGGGCCGCGAGCAGGAGGGGCGTTGCCCAGGTTCATGCGGCGGACTCCCATTCGTGGACAGCATCGATATGCGCGCGGACCAACTCGTCGTAGGAGCGCTCGTCGTTGGCGGTACGGAAGATGAGGCGCCCGTCGGTAGCGACATGCCATTCGGGGACAGTCAGGCCCGTATCCGGGTCATGAAGGCGGCCGTCGGACACGAGCCATTGCGTACGTCGCTGGGGCGTGACCTCGTCGGCGCGCTCGGTGGGAGCCGGGACCGTGCGGCCGCCCTGAACGACCACGATGGCTGGGGCTCGGCGCTCAGCACGGCGTTCCAGGGCGTCGCGGTACGCCGCAGGTTCGGCGGAGTGGAGAGCCTTTCGGCGCGCTCCGATGCCGGCAGTGCCGTAGCGCTGCGCGATGTCGTCCCAGCCCTGTGCGGGGGTGGCCTCGGAGGAGGGAAATGCGTGGTCGTCGGCCTGCTGTCCCACGCCTTCCAGAGCGCGCGGCGTCAGGGCCCATGTCTCGGCCGTCTTCCGGACCAGCCCGGCTTCCGCCAGGCGCCTCAGCGTCCGGTAGGCGGCGGTACGGGACACGGACGACGACGCGGCCAGCTGGGACGCGGTCTGATCAGGGCGGGAGTGCAGGGCTCCGATCACCATGAGGGTGGCACCGCCCAGCCCGTGCCGGGCGAAGGCGTCGTGTGCCATCAGGTCCCCGATGACGACGGAGTCCACGTCTGGGGTGTTACTTGGCGGGGGCGTCTCACCTGCAGACCACTCAGCGCCCCCCCCAATCGGAGACTTGAGGAGTGGTCCATCCCTGAGACAGGGAGGCGGTGCGTTTTTCGGGGGAGAGGCGGGGGCCTTCGCTCAGGTACCAGGTGGACCCCTCCGAACCGTGTCCGGTCCGGATCCGGGTGAGCCAGCCTTCCGGCTTCAAGATGGTTTCATAAGCTCGCGGTGTGCTGGCGGCCTCCGGCCCGTTCAGCGAACGTCAGGTGCGCACGGAGCGTGCGAAGGGCCGTTCGGCGCCGCTCGCCGGGCCATGGCGTGGTCTCCATGCGGTCCCGCTGTGCGGCAAGATCCTCATGGGCATGGTGGCGGGACTCGATCGTCCGCGTGGTCGCCACCTTTTCGGAGGCACTGGCCCAGATGCGGGCGAGGGTGCCATGCGCGCCGGCGAGGCCGGAGCGGGCCGCTATCGTCCGAAGATGGCGGCCGCCCTCATGGTCGGGGTGCATCAGCAGCTCGGTGAGCCGGCTCAAGGTCCCGCCGGAGCGGGCGATGTAGCACGCGATGGCGGAGGTGATGCGGTGTCCGTGCTCCGCCGCGCCATGGCGGTCCGCACGGAGGGCAACTGACCGGCCGCTCTTGTCCAGTTTGCTGTAGGCGCCAGTGGCGTATCGGCCCGTGAGGTTGCCGTGCAGGATGAGGTCGGCCGCAGCCTTCGGCAGTCCGTGCAGCCCCAGGCGGGTGGACTGATGGGTTGTGACTGCCTCTGAACGTGTCCTCCGCGAGGGGGGTCTCACTGCGGCGGATTCGCTGTGAGGGTGCGGTTTGGAGTCGCGCTGTGGCACTCTGGGGCCGTCCCGTAAGGACATGGACGATCACCCTGTGGGCCCGCCAAGACCGAGGGCGGCGTCCGGAACCGACTTCCCATCGGTGCCAGCGAAGCCTCCAGGATGGCCGTCCTGGAGGCTTTCGTATGTCTGGCTCCGGTCGGAGGCTGGCGTCCCCATCGCAGCGGTCGGCGGGTCGATCCCGGGTCGAATCAGAGGGCTTTCCTCTGATTGCCTTGGACCGTCTCTGCAACCTGTCCTAGCAGGTCACACCCGATCCGACTCCCGTTGGCACAGGTCAGAGAGGTGGGGCGACAGAACCCGGCGTACAGGCCGACTCGTCCGCCGCCACCTGCGACTCTGGCCTGGAAAGGGCCTCTGACCTGCGTCGGAGGCCCTTTCCGATCTTTCATGGGCTTGCCGTCTTACACGGCGGAAAGTCCCTTGGAAGTCCCTCCGACAGCACTGAAAGTCCCTGAAAAGTCCCAGGAGCGGAGGGGTGGGGGACGCCTCTGAGCTGGTTCGGATCGACGGGGCACGACGTTGGCGAACGCCTCGCTTGCCACGAAGATGATCGCGGCCAGCACCTCACGGTCCCCGTATCGGCGCCGACCCCGCCCTGCGGCCGCGATGGAGCAGGTGGGAGCACTCGCTGGAACAGCTCCCACAACCCGTCCGGCACCATGCGCTCGACCATCACCACACGGTGCAGACCACCCAGCACTCCAAATGAGACGACGTCTAAAGACCAAGGGCGACTTCTTCGTCGCTGCGTACCGGGCCGCCACCGAGGTCCTGTTCACCGAGGTCAGCCGGACCATCGAGGTCACCGAGCCCAGCGACGACCCCGCGGGATGCTGAACGCCGCGAGGCGTACCTGCTGCCGACTGTTGGCCGCCGACCCCGGCCCGGCCCGGGCGCTCGTGGTCGAGTCGGTCGCCTGCCCGGCGATCCGCAAGGTACGGGCCGAGTGCCTCACGGCGTGGGCCCAGTTGATGGAAGGGCTGGTTAGTAGGTTGCTGCGATGCTGCTCAGCAACACAACGGCGCTGATCACCGGTGCCAGCGGAAGTCTCCTGAACACGCACGCAGCGGAGTGCCTTACCGGTGATAAGAGCTCAGCGCCTGGGCAGGGCCTGTTGGTGGTCACTCGTCGGAAAACACGTGCGTGGTGCGTCGATAGGGCCGGGAGACCGCAGCCAGCCGGTGCGGGGTCCACAGGTCGTCCCGCTCATTCAGACTCATTTCGCCTGAACGGCGCAGCAGCCAGATGACCTCGAACTGGAAGTGCAGCACCGCATCGCCGGCGACCCGTTCCAGCAGGCGGGACGCCAGTCTGATCATTTCGTCCTGCTGGTCGGAGTGCTCACTTGATCTGGCGAGTTCGAACATTACGGATACGTTCGGACTAAACCCGAGATCGGTGAGCACAGGGTGCCGCGGATCTGATCTCTCTTCACCCACGCGAAGCCACAGTCCAGTCGTGGTCACCGCACCCTCGTCGACTAGCAGTTCGGGGGTGACTGACGCGTCGAACAGATCGAGAGACCGGGCTACGTCACACATTTGCCAGGCGACCTGCAACACGGTTTTCTCCGTCGCTGCCATGTCGAGACTATAGGAAATTGACATGCGGATTACCCTTCTCGCAAGTTCTAGGGAAAGAGGTGCAATACGTTGCCTTCTTTATCGATGGCAATTACCTCTTTGAGTCCTGGGGTTGGCCAGTCGTGCAACTGGGCGTACATCTTGGATACGTCGACAGAACTGTCCCTCAAGTTCAGCACGACCCGTTCAGTTTGCAATTTTTCGACCTTCTTCTCCATCTCCCTGGCGATGTTGCGGGCGTTGCCACTGCTGGGCGAATAGCAGTCGAAGACCTTGTCATTGATTTTATAGTCGGGGTTCCTGCTCCCGGGCACTTGAGGTGCATGCTCGACGTCGTAGCCATGCTGAGCCAACCTGTCGGCCGCCTCGTTCTGACGGCTCAGCGCACGGCGCGTCTCAGGGTCTGCCTTCTTGGATATGGACTCTGGATTGCCCTGCGCCTTGGCATTTGGGTCGGGGTCTCGCTTAGGCAGGGTGTGACCGGGGTCGTTGGGTGCTCCCTTGCTTCCACCCTCTCCGCCGGAGGGAGCGTGGCTGCCGCCGTCCGGTCCGTCCCCAGAGCTACCTTCGGTACCAGGGCCGTCGTGGTCACCACCGCCTGCCCCGTCGTGTGCAGGCGCGTCAGGGCTGTCGGCTGACGGGCCGTGGTGTCCGCCTGTGCTGTGCCCATCGCCGTGGCCGCCGGAGGGGCCGTCACCGTGCCCGCCGGAGGAGCCATCGCCGTGCCCGCCGGTCGACGGACGATCGTGCCCGTCGGCGCCGGGGTCGCCACCGTGCCGCCCGGTGGAAGTCTCGTGGTGGGCGGAGGGGCCGTCGCCGGTGTGTGCGTGGGCGCGTGGTGGCTGGTGGTCCGCGCCGCTCCCGACCGTGGCCTTCTCGCGCTCTCGTGCTCTCTCGTGTGCGGGGTGGTCTTCGGGCAGGGAGTGCTGGGGGTGGTTGCTTTCCTTCCTGGCGTCCTTGATGTCGTGGATGATCTCGCCGTTTTCCGCGTGGCGGATGTTTCCGTGGTCGTCCAGGACCGTCGGAGGCCGGCCGTCCCGGTCCGGCAGGCGTACGCCCGCGTCGCGCGGGTGGGCCAGGTCGTCCGCGGCGTCCACGGTGCGGTCCAGGTGAGGTGCATCGCCCCAGTGAGGGAGGCGTTTGACGGCCGCCAGCACCTCGGAGGCTTTCGGGAGTGCGGCGCGGGCGGCCCTGGTGCCGGCCGTGAGGGAATCGGCGACCTTTGTGACCTTCGTGACCTCTGCCAGGCGGCTGCCCTTGGCCATTTTTCCTAGCTTGGAGGCTATGCCGAAGGGCGTTAAGTTGTAGAGGACCTGGCCTCCCGCACGGACCGGGTCCTTGTCCCACTCGTCCCACGCCACGAAGCCCTTGAGGGCCTCGCGGAATGCCTTCTTCTGTTCGTTGTCGCCGTTGCCCCCGCCGATGGTCTTGGACATCGCCCAGTCATACGGCCAGGTCGTGTACTGGCCGAGGCCGCTGAAGGTGTCCCCCAGCGCGCTCCAGGCCTGGGAGGCTTTGTCGCCTCCGTGCCAGCCGACGAGGGTGGCGAGTCCGTCGAGGTCGCCGCCGAAACCGTCGATGCCGAATCCCTTGGCCGCGCTTGCACCCCAGTAGTCAAGCTCCCAGACGCGGTGGGTTTCCTTCTCCGGGGTACCCCAAGGCAGGTCCTTCACCTTGTCCAGATCACCGGCCCGGTACCCGTACATACCCCGTTTACCGGAGCCGTCGTCGACGGTGTAGTGGGTGGAGCCGAAGAAGCGCTCGCCGATCTTGTTGGCCGCGCGGCGTTCGGCCGCCTGGAAGGCCGCCACCGCGACATTCACGTCGTGCAGCAGGCCGGAGTGCTCGGCTATCTTCTTCTCGTCGTCCTTCCAGTGCTCGTCGTCCTTGACCTTCTCGACGAAGGCTGCGGCCCGGTGCTTGAGCCGCCGCAACTTGCTTTTGATGGGGCGGACTTCATCGGCGTAGTCCGACAGCGCTGCCGCGATCTTCTCCAGGTCGTCGGCGATGACGTCGGACATGTCGCGCACGGGCGTGGTGGTGTCGAAGAGCTGCTGGGCCTCGGGGGCGTGGTAGACACCGGACAAACTCTGGAACTTGGAGTGGACGTCGGCGCCGGTGGTGCGGAACTTTCCCGCCTGCTTCTTCAGCGCGGAAGCATCCTTCTCCAGCTGCTCCAAGTCGCCCTTGAACTGGGGGATGGCATGGGGGTCGATCATTTGGCGCCCTTCTTCCCCGGGCTGTCGAGATCGATGTAGGGCGCTTTGAGTGCCTCATCCTGCGCGTTGGCCGCCATGTCCAAATCCCCCTTGTTGTATTCCTCCGTGGCGTCCACGGCGCCCTGCAGCGACTTGTCCGCGCGGGCCACGATGAAGGCGAGGTCCGACTGCTGGGCCGAGGCGTACTGCCCCAGGGTCACGCCCACCAGGCCGACCTCAGGCGTCTCGCTCTCGCCTCCAAAGTCCAACGTCCCGGCCGCTTTCATCGCGCTCTCCAGATGAGAGCTGATGGACTTGAGCTCGTCCTTGAAATGCCCGGCGGTGCGTCCGGCTTCCCCGACGACGCGGCCCACGCCCGCCGCGTCGATGTTCCATTTCGTCATGATCCGCCCCGACTCCTCTCCGGAGCACGCCGAGTCGAACGCGTTCCGCCTTATGCCACTGATGTCTGCTGTGAAAGGTCCTTTGCGCTATGCGTCCTGGCTGCGCAGGTGCCCCAGGAGTGAATGCAACGTTGCCCAGTTGGCCGGGGAGTCGACCTCTCCCAGGCAGAAGTACCGGCCTGGTCTGCGTCGCGCTCCGATGGGCCGCGGCGGCTGGGGAACCGGCACCTTGTCACTTCGGGCACCGGCCCTGTGGGTTTCCTCCGGGCCGAGCGCCAGGGCGAGCGGGATAGGCGGTGTCTCGAAACTCGCCGGAGCGTTCACGTCCCGCCGCCCGGTCCGCACATGGAACAGGGCCGAACGGAGATGGTGGTGGGAAGCCAGGTCGTCGGCGAGGCCGGCGAGTGCGTCGAAAGGTGGTTCCTCGTCCTTGCCGTAGCCGATCCCGAGGGTGATGTCCTCTTCCACGCCGTCCGCGGTACGCAGGGCGTGCAGGGCGGCGATGGCCGGACGGTCCGGCGCGCCGACGACCACCAGCCGAGTGGGCCGGGGGGCGCGTTCCCGCGCGAAGTCGGTGAGATTGCGTCGGGACCAGGGCAGGCCAGCCGGCTCGGCCGTGCCCCAGGCGGCCGGAGTGGCACCGGTCAGGTGCCGCCAGGCGGCCTCCAGCGGTCCGCCGAGCACCAGGTGTTCATCGGCCCGGTGACAGGTGCGGATGGACAGCAGCAGCTGACGCTCGTCCGGGTTGGGCACGGGGGTGTAAGCCGCCGCTGCGCCGGCTCCACCGGTCTCGCGGGAGCTGGTCGTGAGGGGAGCGAAGGAGTCGCCCTGCCAGCGCAGTACCGCTCCGGTCAGACCGTCGTAGTAGTCCCCGGTCTCCTCCCGCACCACCCAGCGACCCTGAACTTCGGCCAGTGCGAGGCGGGCGGGGAGCGTCAGCAGCGTATGGGGCGGGGTGACGATCTGCACCTGGCGGTCCTCCGCCGCAGCGGAGAGCAGCGCATTCACCAGCCAGGAGGACAACGCGAGAACCGGACGGTCCTGAAAAAGGACCGCTGCGGTGTCGGTCAGGACATCCACCGCCGGTTGCTCAGGGTGCGGAGGGGAAGGAGCCTGCACGCCGTGGGTGTCCACGACGCCGATCCCCTCCTCTGCGGCCTCCGGCGGCCACAGCGTGCCGCCCAGCATGGCGACCAGGCGCCCGGCCACTACCGAGGCAAGGCGTTGCGCCTGGTCCGTGGCGACCGTCGCACGGACCTCCGTCCACCACACCGACTCGCCCAACTGATCCGCCCGCACACCGAGAAGACGCTGCGCTTCGTGCGGCACGGCAAGCAGCATCGGGGACTCGATGGAGACCAGCGGATGCCCGTCGTCATCGGTCAGTTGCACCACAGCTCCCTCGCCGAGGGTCTGCAAGCGCAGGTCAGGTCCACCCGACAGGAGAGCGGCCGCGATGGTCCGCGGGTCCGGTAACTGCTTGGTCAGAGCGATGACGTCCTTCGTCATGACGCGGCCTCGTGGCTGTCGGACGGTCCGTGCCAAGGGGTGCGGCAGCCGATGACGCTGTGCTTCCTGCCTGCTGTCAGCTGAGCCAGACTGTTGTGGCCGACGGCCGGCTCACCACAAGGAATACAGGCTGCCCTCAGTGGCGTGGCCGATCCGATTCTGCCCGCGTCGAACTTCATGCGCCCGCCCCCCGGTCACGAAACCGCACCGCATGCTTTGACCACCTTCTCCGGAGCGGTGCTTCCCCCGGAGCCCCTCCTCCACCATAGATCACGACCATAGGTCACGGCGCGTCAAGAACAGGCCCCCGTAGGCGCATACGCAGGTGACACCATGGGGCGGAGTTTTGGCGCCACCCCATGCACGCCCGACGTCTGCGTGGTGAGCTAGTCGCAGGCTGGCCGGTTGAGCAAAGGCCCGGGCAACGCTGAGTGCCAACTCCGCAACGGGTCTGGATGCCGCGTTGTACGCGGAGTGTGGATCGCTTGTCCCTAAACGTGAAGTCACGCGGTTGGATCGCAGCAGCAAGGTCTTCACCGCTACTGGCGTGTCCTTATGCGAGGAGATGCTTGAGTTCCTCCAGTTGCAGGCGCGCGTCCGGGGCGGCGATATCCCCGCTGAAGTGGACGCCCTCGGAGGCCAGGATGTCCGCCGGGGTGTCTGTGCGTGTCGGGTCGGTCCAGCGGAAGCCTGTGCTGACCTTTCCCGCTGAGGTGAGGATTCGCCACGGGCTGGGGCAGTGTCCGCATGTGGCGAGGTGGGTGCCGACAGGGACGGCGTGGCTGCCGATGTGGGTTGCCACATCGCCGTACGTGGTCCAGCGTCCGGAAGGGATGGCTGCCAGCAGGGCGTGCAGGCTCGTCCAGTCCTTCCGGGTGTCGAGTGTGGCTCCGCGGAGCTGCTCGGCGAGGGCCGCAATGTCGGTCCCCGCCAGTGACGCCCACTCGTCGGGGTCGACATTGTCCGGGATGTGGTCGGGGTCGACGTCCCACCAGGTTGTGCCCTGGATGCCGTCGGGTTTTCGTCCAGTGACGGCCCTGAAGATGTGGTTGGCCAGCCCGGTCGGTGTGTAGGACTTAGAAGCCGTATCTCAACCGATCTTGGAACGTGTGGATCGAACGGAGTTCCTGGGCGGGTGATCTTCCGGCGGTACGCGCATGAAGGCAGGGCCTCCTGGTAGCTCGGGGGTGCGACCCCATTCCGAGCGGTTCCCGGAGGCCCTGTTGTCGTTGTTGTACGCGCCCGAGCCCGTTGACTTCAACTCGCCCGCCGTGTCGTGCGATTGCCTCGCGCACGTGTACGGCAACGCGGCTGATCATCCCGATCGGGTTCGCCGGTATCCGTCGGACATGACGGACGCGGAGTGGGCGGCCATCCGGCCGTTGCTGCCGGTGCCGGCCTGGCTTCAGGGGCGGGGCGGACGGCCCGAGGGCTACTGCCACCGGCAGCTGCTGGACGCGGTCCGCTATCTGGTCGCGGGCGGGATCTCGTGGCGGGCGATGCCCGCGGACTTCCCCGATTGGGGCCGGGTTTACGCTTTCTTCCGCCGCTGGCGCGAGCACGGACTGATCGCCGAGTTCCACGACCGGCTGCGCGGGAAGCTCCGTGAACGCGAGGGCCGCGAGGCCGAGCCCACGGCCGGTGTCATCGACGCGCAGTCGGTGCGGGCCGCCGCGACGGTGCCGGCTTCCTCACGCGGCTACGACGGCGGAAGAAGGTGCCGGGCCGCAAACGGCACATCGTGACCGACACCCTCGGTCTGCTCCTGGTCGTCGCGGTCACCGCCGCGAACATCGGCGACCGCGACGCCGCGGCGGGCCTGCTGAGGCGGCTGCGCCGCCTGCACCGCGACATCACCCTCGTCTGGGCCGACGGCGGCTACACCGGCAGCCTCGTCGGCTGGTGCCGGGACAAACTCGCTCTGACCTTGGAGATCGTCAAGCGCACCGACGACATGACAGGGTTCGTGGTGCTGCCGAGGCGGTGGGTGGCAGAGCGCACGTTCGCGTGGCTGATGAACTCCCGTTGTCTGGCCCGGGACTACGAGACCCTGCCCGCCACCAGCGAGGCGATGATCCGGTGGTCGATGGTCACGCGGATGAGCCGCCGTCTGGCCCGGCCACGGGCCGACGGCCCGCACTGAAGGCCCCCGACGCCTCCAGGAGAAGCCACCCGCGCTCCGCCAGGCGCCGGGCTTTCGACCGCAGCCCCTCGACCTTCGCCGGCGTCGCATCAAGGCCCAGCTCCACCGCGATCTCCTTGGCTCGAAGCGGCCCCTGCCCCGTGGATCGCTGCTGTTCCAGCACGCCCAGAATCCGCTGATAGTCCGGCGCCAGAACCGTCACCGGCAGTCCTTCCCGCCAGGGCGGCACCGTCGAGCCCGGCACCGGCGCGAGCGACGGCGCCGCTTCCTCCTCCGCCTCGGTCGTGGTCACGGCAGCGGACTCGGCCGCAGCAACTGCCAGGGCCTCGAGCAGTTCCTCCCGCGCGATCACCCGCCGGTCCAGCTCGATCTCCGCGGCCTCCAGCACCTCAGCCAACCGCGCGACTTCCTCCCGCAAGCCCTCCACCCGCACGCGGGCAGCCGCCTCTCGCTCCTCCAGCATTCCCAGCACCGACGCCACCGCGCACCCCTCGACCATGAAGCGGACACAAGACGTTGCGATGCCTCCCTCAACCTGAGCGAGACCATGCCTGACCAGCAGGAATCAAAGAGTCACGTTCGGTTGAGATACGGCTTCTCAGCTAAGGCACCCCCCGCGCGGCAAGATGCGGAAGTCTCCCGATGCGGCGCCCTCGCCTTAGAGACGACGTTGGAAGCACGACAAGAAACCCAGCTCCCAGCTCGTCCAAGGAGACCGCATGCTGCACCACGAGTTCCAGGCCGCCCGCCACGCCGAATTCCTTTCCCGCGCCGCGCGGCACCGCCTGGTCCGCGAGGCCAAGCGAGCCAAGCGGGCCGCGAAGGCCGAGCGGGCCGCGAAGGCGGCCCGTACCGACGCCGACAGCCGCAAGCAGTACCGTCGCGCCGCGTGACGGAGCAAGGGCGTCGCGTGGCCGGGCACCCGGCCGCAGCGGCCCGGTCCCCCGCCGACCTCGAAAACGCTGTCCCCGACCACGTACGAGATGCGATGCTCAGCACCGTGCACAGTAGTCACACAAGCCCCGTCTTCGTGGGCCGCGGCGCCGAACTGACCGCCCTCGGCGAGGCCCTGTCCCGGGCGGACGCCGGGGAGCCCGGCGCCCTCTTCATGGGCGGCGAGGCCGGTGTCGGCAAGACCCGGCTGCTTCGGGAGTTCCTCGGCCGGGCCGCCGCCGACGGGGCCGTCGTCGCCCTCGGCGGCTGCGTCGAAACCGGCGCCGACGCCCTGCCGTACCACCCTGTCTCGGCCGCCCTGCGCTCCCTGCGCCGCCAGCTCGGCGCGGAGCTTCACGCCGCCGTCGCCGGCCAGGAGGGCGAGCTCGCCCGGCTCCTGCCCGAGCTCGGCGAGATGGACCGGGACCGCCCGGAAACCGACGGCCGTGCCCGGCTTTTCGAGCTCACCGTCCGCCTCCTCGAGCACCTCGCCGCGAACCGGACCCTCGTCCTGGCCCTGGAGGACCTGCACTGGGCCGATCGCTCCACCCGCGAGCTGCTCAGCTATCTGCTGCGCGCCCTCACCGACAGCCGCCTGCTCATCGTCGCCACCTACCGCGCCGACGACCTGCACCGCCACCACCCGCTGCGCCCTGCCCTCGCCGAGTACGAGCGGCTGCGCACCGTCACCCGACTCGAACTGCCCCGTTTCGACCGCTCAGAGGTCCGCCGCCAGCTCGCCGCCATCCACGGCGAGGCCCCGCCCGAGCAGGTGCTGGACCGGGTCTTCGAACGCTCCGAGGGCAACGCCTTCTTCGTCGAGGAGCTGGCGTGCAGCATCCTCGGCGGCTCCCCGGGCGGCATCAGCGACTCCCTGCGCGACCTTCTGCTGGTCCGGGTCGAGGCACTGCCGGACGAGGTGCAGCGCGTGGTGCGGACCGCCGCCGAGGGCGGCTCCGAGGTGGAGTTCGGGCTGCTGGCCACCGTCACGGGGCTCGCCGAGGACGAGCTGATCGAGACCCTGCGTACCGCCGTCGGCGCCGCCGTCCTGCAACCCTCCGACGAAAGCGAGTCCTTCCGCTTCCGGCACGCCCTGATGCGCGAGGCCGTGGCCGGCGATCTGCTGCCCGGCGAGCGCTCCCGGCTCAGCCGCCGCTATGCCGAGGCGCTGGAGGCCGACCCCACGCTCGTACGGTCCGAGGAGCGGGCCGGTCGGCTGGCCGGCTACTGGTTCGACGCCCGCGACCCCGCCAGGGCGCTGCCCGCCGTGATCGCCGCGGCGGCTGCCGCCCGCGGCCGGCACGCGTTCGCCGAACAGCACCATCTGCTGGAGCGGGCGCTGGAGCTGTGGGACGACACCCCCGAGGAGCTGCGCCGCCGGACGATGCGGCAGGGCGTCGACGACGGCCTGCGTCCGGCCATCTCGCCGGACATGCCCGGGGACTTCGTGGACCTGCTCGCCGCGATCACCGTCGCCGCCCGCCTCGCGGGAGAGCGGGAGCGGGCGCTCGCCATCTGCAAGCGGGCGCTGCGCGAGCTGGAGGACGACGACCCGCTGCGGGCGGCCTGGTTCTGGACCGAGCGCTACCAGCTCATGCGCGACCTCGCCCGCTCCGACGGCTGGGACGAGATCGCCCACGCCCAGAAGCTGGTGAAGGGCCTGCCGCCGTCCGTCGTACACGCCGATGTGCTGACGCATGCGGCGTACTGGTACGCCGTGCACCAGCCGGGGCCGACGGCGATGGAGACCGCGGAACAGGCGGTGGAGCTCTGCCGGGTGACGGGCGCGGAGATCACCGGCCTTACCGCGCGGCTCACCCTGGCCTGGCTCACCATCCACTCGGGCGACGTCGAGGCCGGGCTCGAGCAGGCTCGCGCCGTGTGCGCCCGGGATCTGGAACCGGGCAACGCCAACGTCCTGCTGCGTGGCTACGGCGGCCTGTCCACAGCCCTGCACGGCCTCGGCCGCTACGGCGAGGCCGTCGAGATCGCTGAGCGGGGCAGCGGCCTTGCCGATCGGCACGGGCTGCCGGACACGGCCTCGTTCATCGACGCCAACCTCGCCGAATCCCTCATCCAGCTCGGCCGGTGGGCCGATGCCGACGACGTGGTCGAGCGGGCTCTCGGCCGCCGCGGGGTGAGCGTGCGTATCCGCGCGCTGATCGCCGAGCGGAGGGCCGAACTCGCCTTGGTCCGGGGCGCGTACGGTGAGGCCCGGTGCCGGATGGAGGAGTCCGACGGCAGCACCACCGGTCCCTACCCGGAGCCGCAGCACACGCTGGCCATGGCCCGGATCGCCATCGCGCTGGCGTCCGCCGACGGGCGGATCCTCGACGCCCGCTCCCTGCTGGACACGGCGGTCGGCGAGGCCATCCCGCCCGACCACCAACGTTACGCCTGGCCGCTGTTGTACGAGGCCGCGGCGGCGGAGGCGCGGACCCGTGGGCTCGCGGTGGCCGAACCGGGGCGCAGGGCAGCGGTGGAGCGGATACGCAAGGCGATGAAGGGCCAGCCCGAGTTCGTACCGCAGTGGGCCGCGCAGGCCCTGATGACCGAGGCCGAGCTGCTCACCGCCGAGGGCCGGGACGCCACCGCCCGCTGGATGGAGGCCGTCGCCGCCACCGAACAGTTGGAGGCCCCGGCCCTGCTGGCCACCGCCCGGTTGCGGCTCGCGGAGGCCCTGATCATCCAGGGCGGCAACGGGTCCCGCACCGCGGCCGGTGAGCTGCTGCGGCAGGCCGATGCGGCAGCACGCGAGCTGGGCGCGGCGCCGCTCGAGACGGAGATCACCACGCTCGCCGGCCGCGCCCGGATCCCGTTGCGGCAGGCCGACGGGGAGGCGGCCCCGCCCCCGGCGCCGGCGGCGGCGCTGGGGCTGACCGTCCGGGAGCGGGACGTGCTGCGACTGGTCGCCGCCGGGCGGAGCAACCGGCAGATCGCCGAGGAGCTGTTCATCTCGCCGAAGACGGCGAGCGTGCATGTCTCCAACATCCTGGCCAAGCTGGGCGCTTCAGGCCGGGGGGAGGCCGCGGCCATCGCACACCGGCTGGGGGTTCTCGACGAGTGACGCTTCACTGAGGGTCACAGCACGACGGGGCTGCCCACCTCCTGTCAGACCGATGTCGATCGATCCGTCGGTTCGCCGTCCGTGACGGGAAGCCGACAGGCCGGCGCAGTCCAGGAGGCCAGGGGGGAACGAGATGATCCCCGGCGCCCCGCCGGGGGCGGGGTGCCGGGGACCACGGTCAGGCCGTTCGACGGGTCAGGTCAGCGGACGTTGACGGCCTTCCACGCGGCGGTGACCGTCTTGTACTCGGTGCTGCGCTTGCCGTACAGGTCGCCCGCCGCCTTCAGGGTGGCCTTGCGGGCGCCCTTGTAGTCGGTGGTCGAGGTCATGTAGACGGTCAGCGCCCGGTACCAGATCCTGGCGACCTTCTTGTTGCCGATGCCCTTGACCGTGGAGTGGTCGTAGGTGGGGCTGTTGTACTTCACGCCCTTGATGGTCTTCCGGCCGCTGCCCTCGCTGGCGAGGTAGAAGAAGTGGTTGCCGACTCCGGAGGAGTTGTGCACGTCCATGTCGCCGATGCCGGACTTCCAGTAGTCGGCGGACGAGCCGTCCAGGGAGGGCTTGTCCATGCGGCGCAGCCACGGCGGGGTGGACTGGTCGCTGAACAGGTAGTCGGGCTTGTCGTAGCGGTTGTTGGCGAACCACTCGACCGCGGTGCCGAAGATGTCGCTGGTGGCCTCGTTGAGGGCGCCGGACTCACCTTCGTAGACGAGGTTGGCGGTGGCGCTGGTGACGCCGTGGGTCATCTCGTGGCCCATGGTGTCCAGGTCGACCTGCTCGGCGTCGCGGTTGCCGTCGCCGTCACCGGTGAACATGCAGAAGCAGTCGTCGGACCACTGGGCGTTGTCCCACTTGTCACCGACGTGGACGAAGACCGTGGCGCCCTTGCCGTCGTTGCGGATGCCCTTGCGGCCGAAGGTCTTCTGGAAGTAGTTCCAGGTCCAGGCGGTGTTGGCGTGGGCGTCCACACCGGCGGTGGCGCGGTTGGCGGAGAACTTCTTGCCGTCGCCCCACTCGTTGTCGCGGTCGGTGAGGAGCTTGCCGGAGGTCGGCTTCAGCGCGTCGGCGTCGACGTTCTTGGCGTCCCGGGTGATGGTGCCGCGTTTGGGGTCCTTGAGCGCGTACGTGCCGTTCGGCTGCTTGGTGGTGTCGATGCGGATGTCGCCGGTGTACTCGGAGTGGCCCTTGCCCCTGGCCTCGTGCTGCGCGTCGTAGGACGCGAGCTGCTTGCCGTTGGCGGCGTCGGTGACGATGACCTTGCCGACCGGTTCGCCGTGCGCGCCGGTGCCCTTCACGGTGGTCTGCCAGGCCAGGCGCGGGGTGCCGTCGACGGCCCAGACGATCAGCTTGGGGCGGGAGGTGGCGTCCTTGACCCCCTTGGCCTTCTTCAGCGCCTGGTCGGCGGTGTGCCGGGGAGAGACGCCCGGGGTGGTCTTCTTGACGGCCACCGTACGTGCTCTGGCCCGGCTGAGGTCTCTGTAGTCGCCGTCCTTCGACTGGTGGACGATCAAGTCGCCACCGAGGACCGGGAGTCCGCGGAAGGTGCGGTCGAAGCGTATGTGCTGGGTGCCGTCGGCGTCGAAGACGACGTCCTTGGCGGTGAGGTCCTGCCCGCTGCCGAAGCCGAACTCCTCGGCGTGGCTACGGACGTTGGCCTCGGCGTTGGCGATGGCCTTGTCCCGTGGCGAGGCGGCGGCCTGTGCGGAGGCCGGTCCGGCGATCTGCAGGCCGGTGGCGACAAGAGCGGATGCTGCGGCTAGCGCCGCGGCCGCGGTGACGCGACGGCGCTGTGGGGAAGCCGATATCACGCTGTATCTCCTCGGGGGGAGTTGACGGAAAGATGGTGAGATCCTGTCGTTAACGGCATGAAAAGTGATCAAATGTGGGCGAGTTTTACCTGAATTTGACGACTACCGACCGTCTCTCGTCTTTCTCGTATGAAGACGGCCTGGACTGCCCGTGGGTTGAGTCCTTCGTGGTCACAACGCGAGGTGGGCGGGCGTTTTGTTGACCGCCGCACTACGGCGCGGCCACCCGGGATCTCCCGGGCGGCCGCGCCGTAGTGCGGGGCTGTGTCGGGTGTCACCTCGGTGGCGCGTGGCCGACCGCCTCCTGACGCTCCTCGCGGGCGGCCGACGGCGCGTGGGGGCGCCGCGGCCGCCCGATCAGCACCGCCAGATGCACCACGAGCATCACCGCGGCGGTCACGGCGGCGCTGTGCCACAGCAGGGCGTCCATCCGGCCCGCCGACAGATACGCGCCCGCGGCCACCGCCACCAGGGCGCAGACCGCGCGGTCGATGATGCTCTCCACCGACAGCAGGGTGGCGCGCGGAGCGCCCGGCGGCACCGCGTCGTTCACCAGCTTGCGCTGGATCGGGTACGCGAAGCCGGTGACCGCCGAGAACAGACAGAGCAGCGCGACCGTCGCCATCGGCCCGCCCAGGGTGATCCCGGCCAGGGACACCGCCATCGCCAGGCTCAAGCCGGACACCATCGTCAACGGTTTCAGCGTGCGGCCCAGCCACTGCGGCCGGGCCGCGCCCACGGCCTCGGCCACCGTCACGGCCGCCAGCACACCGCCGTGCGAGGGCTCGGGGATGCCCTGGTCGATCAGGATCGGCTGAAACAGGTTCACCTGGCAGATCCGGGAGAGCGTGAAGACCGCCACGCCCTGCACCATCACCAGGACCAGCCACGGGGAGCCGCGCAGCTGGCGCAGCGCGTGCCCGGCCTCCTTCCACACCCCCGACCGGCGTTCGCCCGTCTCCCCGCCGGCCAGCCGGGGCAGGGCCATGGCACACGCCAGTGACGCCGCTGCGCTGGCCGCGCTGAGGACGTACGGCGTGGGCCGGGACAGTGCCATCAGCGGTCCCACCAGCGGCCAGCACATGACCTTCGCGGCCAGCCCGAGCGCCCGCGCGGTGCCCTCGGCGCGCAGATAGTGGTCGTCCGCGCCCTCCGCGTGCAGGGCGTCGTAGAGGTAGGCGCTGGCCGCCCCCGAGGTCAGGGAGCGGCCCGCGGCGATGGCGAGGAAGTGGACCAGGAAGCCGGTGTAGTCGGGGGACAGGACGGGGGCGAGGTTCGCCGCCGTCATCACCACGGCGCCCGCGCGCAGACAGTTGCGGGCGCCGATCCGGTCGGCCACCAGCCCGGTCGGGATCTCGAACAGGCAGAACGCGATGTAGTAGATGGACTGGATACCGAAGATCTGCGCGTCCGAGAGCCCGGCCTCCCGCTGGTAGGCGTAGAAGACCGGCATCCACCACAGCAGGTTGAACAGCAGCTGGAAACCGTTGTTGAGGGCGATGACCCGGCGGGCCCCGGCGGTGAGCGGGGCCCGCCCCTCCGCCGGGGGCCGGCGGAGGAACGGCCTACGGCCCCTCACAGCGCGTACGGGCGGAGCTGGACCAGCCGGAAACCGCCCTCTTCGGTCATCAGCCACTCGATGTCCAGCGGATCGTCCGGATCGTCCGCGAAATGCGACTGGAGCAGCCGCCCGGTGAGTGCGAGATCCGCCAGCCGCGCCCGGGCCGACGACGGCAGGTCCGCACCGGAGGAGCCGAGGTCCACGGTGCGGCCCCCGCCCTCCACGGTGTTGTACAGGTACTGGAGCGGCAGCGCCGTACCGTCCACGACGCTCTCGGGGGAGCCGGGCGTGCAGTTGATGTAGACGTTGCGGAAGTCCTCGCGCCGGGTCGGGTTGCAGGTGACCAGCACCCCGCCGAGCTCGGCCGGGGTGTACTCCTGGACGATGACGCCCATGTAGGTGTCGTCCAGGGAGATGCCCGCCTCGTGGCGGAGCCGGACACTGCGCGGTGACAGCAGCGAGGCCCACACCTGCCGTACGGCGTCCAGGAGTTCGTCCGTGCCGTGCACCGTGGTGATGGAGTCGTAGACCCCGGCGGCGGAGAACCCGGGCAGATCCTCGGCGTTGGAGGAGGACCGCACCACCAGCCGCCTGCGGCATCCGCTGTCCGCGAACGGGCCGATGATCCGCGCCGCCACCTCGTCCGGCACCGGGGTGCCGCGCACCAGCTGCTGAAGGCTCAGACACAGCGGGTCCAGCACATCGGTGGCGCCCAGCTCCAGCGCCATCTTCAGCTTGCCGATGCCCTGTTGCAGAGCGGGCGAGGAGATCAGGAAACGGTGCTGGAGGGCGAACGGCAGCGCCACGCCGTCGGGCGCGGTGACGGTGGCCGCCACGAACTCCGAGGCCGCCTGGCGCAGCGCCTCGGCGTCGGCGGACGCGGTCAGCCGGGAGGCGAGGTGGCCGTACAGATCCTTCCGGGGCGGCCGGGACCGGCCGTAGAAGGCGATGAGATCGGCGGTGCGGCTGTCCAGCACATGGTGGAGTTCACCGAGGTTGGCGGCCTTGGTGCCGTAGCGGTCGTGGTCCTCGCGGCGCAGCCGGCGAAGCTCCAGGACGGGGATGTCCTCCAGCAGTGGCGGCTCCAGCCGGATCCGCTGCTGATGCCACGCGGGCTCGTCGAGGTCCGGGACCTCGTGCAGCCGGACCACGCTCACTTCGTCGTCCCTGACCCGGTAGCAGATCCATGCCCCGTTCAGCCCCTCCGCCTCCACCAGCCGGGGCAGGTCGCGCACGATGGCGTTGGGGATGCCCCAGCCGGAGGCCAGCACATTGGTGTGGGACAGCGGGGTGATGGGGGCGGCGTTGATGAATCCGGCCACCCGCGGTATGTCGTCCGGCAGACAGTCCATGGCCACGATGTCCGACCAGCCGAGACCCGCGGCGTGTTCGCGGTACTCCTCCAGCGAGGCGAACCAGCGCAGTCGGCCGATGGCATCACCGGTGTTCAGCGGGGTGCGGGGGCGGCTGACGAACAGCTCGTGGCTGAGGATGCGCGGCAGCCGTACGTCGCTGACCGGAGCCAGCGCGGCCTCCTGGGCGTGATTGGCGGGTTTCAGCAGCAGTGGCAGCCGCCCGTCCACCCGCTCCCGGACGAAATCGTAGAACTCCTGGAGCAGCGGACCGTCCATGGTGTCGGCCTCGGTGGTCTCCAGCACCAGGAACGGCCGCCGGCCTTCGGTGTCCTCGTCGGCGTGCAGCGACAGCACACCGAGCAGGAACCGGCGGCCGGGGTCGGTGTACACCGAGGCGTTGAACGCGTCCAGCCGTGCGTCGAGTTCGTCCAGGTCCATGCCGAGGATGCGGGTGGCCACATAGTTGACGTGGAACGGGTGGACGGCGGTGTCCAGCAGATGCCAGGTGTGCTCGACGCGGTCCACCACCACCTTCAGATACGGATGTCCGGCCAGCACTCCGGACAGCGTCCGGAACAGCGGCAGCGACAGGTTCTCGCCGACCACGGTGGCATCGGCGCCGGGCGCGGTGGCCGGGCCCGGAAACGCGCTGATGCCGGTCATCAGGGCCTCCCGGTGGCGGTGGCGGGCGGCAGGACGGTGGGCAGGGCGTCGTTGAGCCGCTCGAAGTCACGTATCACCGTGACCGGATCGTCGGCGACCAGCAGGCACAGCGCCGCCATGGTGTTCGCGCCCGCCGCCGGGTCGTAGACCGGCACCGGTGTGCCGTCCGGCAGCGAGTGCTCGGCCACCTCCGTCAGCCGCGCCCCGGTGGAGATCAGCCCGGACCGCTGGACGGCGGCGAAGTCCCACAGCCGCCGGTCCGGCCACGCGGTGCCGGAGCCGTCCACGGCCAGCACCACCAGCGATCCGGCCGCGCCCTTGGCGTCCGCGGCGCCCAGCACCGAACCCGGCCCAGGATCGGGCCAGTCGACCTCGCGGCCGAGCAGCCGGTCGATGAGCATGCCGATGACGTCCACTCCGAAGACGTCCTCGATCTGCGGCACGGTCATCGCGCCGCCGAACCGGGCGGCGGTCTCGATGACCCACATCCGCCCGTCGGCGCCCAGCTTGATCTCGGTGTGGGTGCCGCAGGTGCGCAGACCGAGCGCGTCCACGGCGGCCGCCGCCAGCTCCACCACCTTCCGCTGGGCGTCCTCGGGCAGCAGGGCGGGGGTGATCCCGGCGCGCTCGGTGAACGGCTCGATGGTGGGCATCCGTCCGCTCAGGCACACCGGGTGGTAGACGCCGTCGGCCACAACACCCTCGACGCTGACGTAGTCGCCCCAGCCGGGCTCCTCGAACCAGTCCCCGGCCGTGCCCGTCACGATCTCCTCGACCAGGAAGTCCGCGTCGGCCCCGGCCACATGCAGCTCGGCGTAGCCCTGGCGGGCGGACTCCTCCATCACCTCCCGGGCCCGTGCCCAGGCGGGCGCGATGTCCTCCGGGCCGCGCAGGATCTGGTGGGCGGTGGACCCGGCGCTCCAGGCGGCCTTCATCAGCATCGGGTACGGGATCTCGGCCGCGGCCTCGTGCAGATCGCGCTCGGTGGCCACGGAGCGGAACCGCGGCTGGGACACCCCGTGCGCGTCCCAGGTGCGGCGCATCATCCGCTTGTCGCGGGCCAGCACACAGTGCGCACCGGCCCCGGCGAGGCCGAGCCGTTCGCAGGCGTCGGCCACCGCCACCACGGCGTACTCGGACGGGGTGAACACCGCGTCGGCGCCGACGGCCTGTGCCTGAGCCGTGATCAGCGCCACCAGGTCCTGGGACGCGGTGTCCGCGGGGGAGACCACCGAGGCACACAGCCCGGTGACCACATCGCGTGCGGAGGGCGGAAGGGGACTGAGCACGAGCAGATGCACTTCGGCCTTCGCGGCGACCCGGGACAGCGCGTATTCCAGCGGCGGCCCGCCCTTGGCGTAGACAAACAGCACCTTACTCACAGATAACGACTCCTCGGTTCAGAGTTTCTCGACGGCTCAGCGAAAACCGGCGGGGTGGCACATCCGCCGCGATCCGGGCCCATCAAGCGAACCAGTCGGGCATGACGTCTACCCCCGGATCCGGAGGTGGGTACTCAGGCAAATGCCTGAGTGTTACGGGATGTTCACGCTGAGCGAGGACCTCAGGCACGGGTTTCGGCCCTTCTCGGCCCCTTGTGCGGTCCGGCCGGTTACGGCGCATGCGCACGCGGGCCCTGGGCAATCCTTGGCCATGCCTTCGGCGGTCCGTGCCCGGAGGCCGGACCGGAAAGGCGGCTGGTGTCCGATATGGGCCTGAGTACGCTGCTCGAGCGCATGCCCGTGTCATGGTGGGAAGCCGATGAGGGGTTGCGCATCGTCAACTGCGGCGGGGGCGCGTTCCACGACCCCGGCACCGCACAGCGGTTCGTCGACAGTCTCGGCGGCGCTGCCGACACCGCGCGGAAGAGGGCGGCCGCCGAGGACCGGGAGGCGGGCATCGACCGCCGTCAGGTCCGGTTCGGCGGGCGGCTGTTCGACGTCACCTGCTATCCCGGACGGCTGGCCGGTGGCGGCCGGGGCGGGGTCAGCGGACTCGCGGTGGACATCAGCGCGCTGGACCTCGGACAGCGGGGCTACGCCGCCGCGTTCACCGACTTCGCCGACTTCGCGCCCGCCGCCGCGTTCATCCGCGATGCCCACGGCCGCTATCTGTGGGCCAACCACGCCTACGCGCATCTGTACGGCACCACCGCCGAGGCCGTGATCGGCAGCAGTGTCACCGACTTCGACGCCCCCGAGGACGTGGCCACCTTCCGGACCCTGGACCGGCAGGTGCTCAGCTCGGGCAAACCGGTGCGGCACACCCTCAGTTACCACCGCCCCGACGGCTCCCCGGGACGCGCGGTCGGCCACCGCTTCCCGGTGGCCGAGGGCGGCCAGACCTGTGTGGCCGGGATCTACATCGACATCACCGACTACACCCTCGCCCTGAACCAGCGGCGTGCCGCCGAGGAGGAGCTCCAGGCGCTCAGCGAACACAGCGGTCTGCCCTGCGCCCTTCTCTCGGCGGGCGGCCGGATACGCCGGGTCAGTGCCGCGGCCGCCGAACTGCTCCGGGTCCACGTCCCCGATCTGCTCGGCCGCCCCGCCCACCACTATCTGGCCCCGAGCGACGACCTGGCCGGACTGCGCCACGCCTGGCGGGATCTGGTGAACCGTCGCAGACGCCGGATTCAGACCTCCGCGGTCTTCCTCGACGCCCGGGGTGAGGAGTGGCGGGCCCGGCTGCTGCTCACCGCCGTCAGCAGCGGCTCACGGCGGGCCCGCGGCGTCTGGGCGGTACTGCCCCACCACACCCTGCCGCATCCGCCGCTGCCACCGCTCACCGCGGCGCAGTTGCGCATCCTCACCCTGCTGTCCGCCGGGCACGGCAACAACGAGATCGCCGCCTCGCTCCGGCTCTCCCGGCAGACCCTGGACTACCACCTCGGCCGGCTGCGGGAGTTGCTGGCGGCACCCACCCGGCTGGCGCTGGTCAGCCGGGCGTATGTACTGGGCATCCTCGATCCGCAGGCCTGGCCGCCGCGCTCGGCCGTCGGCTGTCGCCCCGCCGGTCCCTGCTGACGGGAAGCAGAATGGGAGCTTCGGTGTGGGGTGGTTCACAGCGCCTCCACCCCATCTCCTGAATGAATTCCTGTTATCCGCTGTCCCGGTCCGGGTCTCCCTCAGTGCCAGGACGACGAGTCGAGCTCAGGAAAAGGGGCGCTGAGAGTGAGCAGCGAGGTCGGAGCACAGGTCATCGAGGCCGCGCGGTCCGGTGACCCGGACGCGCAGGATCAGCTCGTCAGCGCGTATCTGCCGCTGGTCTACAACGTCGTCGGCCGCGCCCTCAAAGGGCATGCGGACGTCGACGACGTGGTCCAGGACACCATGATCCGGGCCCTCGGCGGGCTCGGCGGGCTGCGCGACCCCTCCGCCTGCCGCTCCTGGCTCGTGGCGATCGCGATGAACCAGGTACGCCGCCACTGGCGGGAGCGGCAGGACGCGCCCGTCGGCGGCCTGGGGGAGGTGCACGAGATGCCCGGACCCGAGCCCGACTTCGCCGATCTGACGATCGTGCGGCTGGGTCTTGAAGGCCAGCGCAGGGAGGTCGCCGAGGCGACGCGGTGGCTCGACGACAGCGAGCAGGAAGTGCTTTCGCTGTGGTGGCTGGAGGCCGCGGGCGAACTGACCCGCGCCGAGGTGGCCGCCGCCCTCGACCTCTCGCCGCAGCACACGGCCGTACGCGTCCAGCGCACCAAGGACCAGCTGGAGACGGCGCGCGTGGTGGTCCGCGCCCTGTCCACCACCCCGCGCTGCCGCGAGCTGGGGCAGCTCACCGGCATCTGGGACGGACGGCCGTCCGCCCTGTGGCGCAAGCGAATATCCCGCCACGCCCGCGGCTGCGGCGAGTGCTCCGGCCACTGGTCCGGATTGGTCCCGGCCGAGGGACTGCTCGTCGGCCTCGGGCTGGTGCCGGTTGCGGGCGCGCTGCTGGGCTGGCGGGCGAGCGCGGCCGCCGCCGGGCAACTCCCCATGGACCCGTCCGGATCGGCCATGCCGGGTGACGCGTGGGCGCACTCGGCGGACACCACGGTGCTCCCGGCGGTGGACACGGGCTCGGGCGGCGCGTATGGCTCGGGCGGCGCGGCACATGCCTCGGACGGCACGCAGACCGCGGGCGGGGCGCGCGGCGCCCGGCACCGGGCCCGCAAGCGCTCGCGGGCGGCCCGCGGCGCCGGGGTCGCGGCGCTCGCACTGGCCGTCGGAGGCTCCGCGCTGCTGCTCGAACTCCCCAAGGACAAGGGTCACAACGACGCCGGGCCCAGCCGGACCGCACCGCTCGCGGAGGACTCCCCGTCCACCGACGAGCCCACCCCCGACCGCGTCACCACCCGGCCCGCGAGCCGCAAGGAGAGCCCGACCCGGCGCCCGGTCACCAAGGCACCCCGCACCTCCAAGCCCACCCCGCGCCCCAGCACCAGTGCCCCGACCGCACCGCCCACCCGGTCCGCCCCGACCACAGCGCCCCCGAAGGCCACCCCCGTCCCGGGCAACAACACCGCGTTCGCGCAGGAGGTCATGGAGCTGGTCAACATCGAGCGCGGCAAGGTGGGCTGCTCCCCGGTCCGCCTCAACGACAAGCTGAACTCCGCCGCCCAGAAGCACTCGGACGACATGGCCTCCCGCGGCTACTTCGACCACACCGCCCCCGACGGCTCGGACCCCGGCGACCGCATCACCGCGGCCGGATACCCGTGGCGCACCTACGGCGAGAACATCGCCAAAGGCCAGCAGACCCCGGCCGCGGTCATGGACTCCTGGATGAACAGCCCCGGCCATCGGCAGAACATCCTCAACTGCGACTTCACGGAGATGGGGGTGGGGGTCGACCGCGGCAGCGGCGGACCCACGTGGACCCAGGCGTTCGGGGACCGCTGAGGTCACTTCCTCCTGCGGAGCTTGCGGGGCGGCTTGGGATTGAGCAGTTTGTGTGCTTCACGGGCCCGGCCCGTGGCCATGAGCACCGTGGCGAGCGCCTGGGTGGTCTGCTTGGTCTGCGGATGGCCGGTGCCCAGCAGCCGTACGCTGCGATCAAGGGTGTCCCGCAGCAGGTTCGCGGCCGAGGCGTGCTCGCGCAGCGAGAAGAGGATGGTGCCGAGGGAGTGAGCCGCGGGCAGCGTGTCGGGGTGATCCTCGCCCAAGGTGCGGCGGAGTCCCGTGAACGCGTCCTCCATGAGGCGGCGTGCCATGGAGTGCTGGCCGAGGGAGTGCAGGGTGACGGAGACGTAGATGGCGGCACGCAGCGTGCTGGGGTGGGTTTCACCGAGGACGCGGCGGCAGCGGTCAAGGGCGTCCTCATGGATCCGGAGCGCCTCCTCGTACTCCCCGAGGCCCCGCAGCGCGGAGCCGAGCACGTCGGCGGCGCGCAGGGTCTCGGGGTGGTCCTCCTCCAGGAAGCGGCGGCCCCAGAGCAGGGCGGCCTCCGCGTGCCTCCGCATGGTGTCGTATCTGCCCAGGCAATAGAGGATGCAGGCGTAGACGATGACGGTGCGGATGCTCTCGAGGTGGTTCTCGCCCAGGATCATGCGGCAGCGGCCGATGACATCGGACTGGAGACGTTCGGCCTCGGCGTACTGGCCGAGGTCGAGCAGAGCCTCGCTCAGACAGCTGGCGACGTGAAGGGTGACGGGATGTTCGTCGCCCAGCAGCCGTCGGCTTCGGGCCAGCGTGTCCTCGGCCACCTTTCGGGCGTTGGCGTACTCTCCGAGGCGTTCCAGCGCCTCCGAGCACAGTGAGGCACATGCGAGGGAGTCGGGGTGGTCCTCCCCCAACACCTGGGCGCACGCCGTCCGGACCTCCGAGGCCAAGGTGGCCGCTTCGCGCGGCTGACCGCTCTCCAGCAGATAACGGATCGTCTCCCGCAGCACCTTCCGTCCCTCGGGCCGCTCGGCGACCCGAAGATCGGAGGCGACCAGATGGGGTGTGAAGATCGCCCACTCGGGCCAGTGGTCCGGAAGGTCCGGCCGGTCCGGACAGACGGCGATCAGTAGTGATTCCAGGACCGGTGCCACGCTGAACATGCCCTCCTCGATCGCGTGGAGGGAGAGGATGCTGGGCACGAG
Source organism: Streptomyces sp. NA02950 (assembly GCF_013364155.1). NCBI lineage: Bacteria > Bacillati > Actinomycetota > Actinomycetes > Kitasatosporales > Streptomycetaceae > Streptomyces > Streptomyces sp. NA02950. The sequence continues at coordinate 6,623,716 of NZ_CP054916.1, forward strand.
TGGGCTGAGCTGGAAGGTCCCCCGGCGGCCGAGCCGTACGAACCCGAGGCGTGCCAGTGTCCGCAGTGCGGTCTGCGGCCATGACGGGTCGTCCGCCGGCCTGCCGACGATCCGGTCGAGCCAGGCGGCGGGGATGGGGGACGGGGCGAGACGGGCGAAGAGAACGAGGAGACGCATCGCACCGGGCTGACTGGCGTGCAGGTGGTCGAGAGCGAGGTCTAGCAAGACTCTCCCCGCGGGGGCGTCCCTGACGGCGAGGAAATCGGTCGGGCTCAGGCCGAGGGAGAGATACGCGGCGGTCCGGTCGACGACCGCTGGCAGGTCACCCGCCGCTTCGGCCAGGTCTGCCGCCTGCTCGGCGGTCAGCTCCGGGTGCCGCCGGCTGAGATATGCCACGGCCTCGGCACGGGCGAAGACGCCCACCTCGATGGACGGATCGACCTCCCGCCACTCAGGGGCGCGAGACGTCACGAGGACATGACCGGGGCCCTCGGGCAACCACCCCTCGACGGCCTCGGGTTCGCGGGCATCGTCCAGGACGATCAGCCAGCGGTCGGAGGTGCCGAGCGCGTCCAGCGCCAGACGTGCGTTCTCCTCGATGTCCTCGCCGAACCCCTGGACACCCAGCCTCCCGGCCAACTCCGCGTAGGAGAGCGCCACATCATCGGGTTCCTCGGCGGGAATCCACCACACGACGTCGTACCGACTTCGGTAACGGTAGAGGTATTCCAGAGCGATCTGTGTCTTGCCCATGCCCTCGGCGCCGATGAGCGAAACGAGGGCGGGCACACCGTAGGAGAACAGGTTGTCATGCACCATGCGGAGGGCGCCCTCGCGTCCGACGAACGCCACGTTGCGGGGCGGGACCTGCCACACGGCCGGGCCCCTGGCGGCCGCCCCGTGCCCCAGCGTCTCCACCGCCTCCGACGACGGCGTGGCGAACGCTTCGCCCGTCGCTTCCGCCGTCGCCTCGGCCTCGGCGACACCGGTGAGGACCCCCGTGAAGGTGCGGGGGCTTCCGTAGCGCGTTTCCAGCCGGGCGGAGACCTGTTCGCGGACCAGAGCCCGTACCTCGTGGACGTCCCGGTCGCGCTGGGCGCCGCGGAGCGCGTCCCCGATCTCCGGGGGGAAGGTGAAGCGGAGTGACCCCGCGTCGGAGCGCCGCAGCAGTCCGCCGAGCAGCACCTCGGCCAGGTCTCCGCGTGACGAGCCCGGCAGCATGGACCGCTGCACCAGCCGTGCCACCGGAACGGTCACCGTCGACAGCGCGGAGAGATATCCGGCCAGTCGCCAGGACGCCGGGGACGAGGAGCGGCGGAACCGGTGGATCGCCTCTTCGGGAGCGGGAGCGACAGGCTCATACGAGCCCACGTGCCGTGCCGGGCGCTGGGGCTGGGGGAGAGGGAGGGGGAGCGCCGCCGTGGAGATCCGGCGTCCGCTTCCGGCCGTCAGCTCGGCCCAGGCACGCAGCGATCCGGGCTCCAGCTCCAGTACCGGAACGGCGAGCGGAGGGTGCGCCCCCGGGGTGCGGCGCGCGCCGGGGAACGCCGTCTTCCACTGGCTGTTCGGCATCCCCGGTTCGGGGATGTGCACCAGGGCCGGACGTGGAACGACGGCGCCCCGGCGCCACAGCGCGGCGGGGAGGAGGTGCGCCACGGCGACCTGGGAGCGCCGGGACCACTCCAGCAGCAGTCGGCTCGCCGCCCCGCCACGCCAGACGGCCCCCACCATGTCGGAGAGGACGAGGACGAGTTGGCGTCCGCCGGGGGCGGCCACCTCCCGGGGGTGGCGCGCACCAGGGGCGGCGGAGGGGGAGGGGTGCAGCTCGGCGGCGGAGCCGTTGTCGCGGGGGATCAGGTGCCAGCGGCGGATGTCGCGGAACGCCCCGAGCCGGGTCAGGCTCTCCTGGATCTCGCGCACCTCGTCGTGCCACAGGGCCATCGACGGGCTGGTGTCCACGACCAGCGCCAGGCTGAGCCAGCGGGCCGGTTCGGGCCGCACCACCGGCACCAGGATGTTCTCGTCGGCCAGCCGTGTGACGGTGGCTTCCTCGTCCAGTTCGAAGGCGGTGTCGGAAGGGACCTTCCGGGTCAGGGCCTTGAGCGAACGGGTCAGGGCCAGGGTCTGCGGCAGGGCGGTCTCGGCGGGTACGGGAACCGGGGCGCCCGCGCCGGTTCCGGTGCGGTCCCGGCCGGGCTGTCCGTAGGGCCGCAGGGCCGGGCGTTCCTCCCGGGCGGTGTCCCCGGGGACCGCGGGCGTGGGCTTCGCTCCCTCCCCGTCGGTCACCGGGATGCCGTCGTCCGCCACGGGGGTGACGTCCGGGGCGGGTTCGCCCGGTTCCGGGGCCGGGCCGGACGGCAGCACCTCGCGCGCCAGCCACAGGATGTCCGCCAGCTCGTCGGGGCCCGGGTCGGCCACTCCGCCTTCCCGGAGCAGCTCGACGAGGTGGGAGATCATGTGGCGTCGGGTCCGCTCAGGGTGTGCATGGTCGCGCCGGTGAGCCGGTCCAGGTCCGCCGGGGCGGTCCAGGCCCCGGCCAGCCGCAGCTGGATGGCGTTGAGAAGCTGGTCGGTCGCCAGGGAGCCGGTCGCACGGCGCTTGAGGAAGGCGGAGATGACGCCGTCCTCGCCGTCGGCGGCCTCGGCCGCCTCCCGGCCGATGCGCTGTTCGATGATGGACAGCAGCTTCTCCCGGCTCGGATCGGCGATGGTGAGCCGGATGCACCGGCGCAGAAAGGCGGGCGGGAACTCCCGTTCGCCATTGCTGGTCAGAACGACGATCGGGAAGGCGCGGCAGGCCACCCGGCCCCGGGTGATCCGGGCCCGGCCGTCCTCGTCGTCGGTGCCGACGGTGACCGTGGGGCTGTGTTCGGCGAGCCGGGCCAGCTCGGGGATGTCGAACCGGCCCTCGTCGAGGACGGTGAGCAGATCGCCGGGGAGGTCGAGGTCGCCCTTGTCGATCTCGTCGATCAGCAGGACGCGGGGGCGTTTGGTGGGGATGAACGCCGTGCCGAGCGGGCCGAGTTGCAGATACTTCCCGATGGCGTCGGTCACCGGGCGCTCCGGTCCGCCCTCGGCACCGGCCTCCGGCTCCTCCAGCCGCCGCAGGTTGGCGTCCTCCAACCGCCGGATCGCGTCGTACCGGTACAGCCCGTCGCGCAGTGTCGTCCTGCTGGTGACGGGCCACCGCAGCACCGGGCCCAGCCCCAAGTCCTCGGCGATGCTGTACGCCAATGTCGACTTACCGACTCCAGGGACCCCGGTCACCAGCAGTGGACGGCGCAGGTACAGCGCCGAGTTGACGAGCTCGGTCTCGTTCTCGTCGGCGATGTACCCGGCGCCGCGCTCGCGGTCGGCCCGGTAGCGGTCGTCGTCGAGCGACGGCACCGCGTACCCCTCGTCGATCTCACCGTCGAAGGAGCGCCAGGGCGGCTGGTGGGTGGCGAGCCGGGCCAGCCGGTCGGTGGACCGGTCGCCCTTGTAGATCCACCAGTCCTTCATCGAAGCCTCCGCTCCGGCTCCTCCCCGTCGGCGAGGCGGTGCCAGATCCTCGTCACACTGTCAGATGGGTGTCGGTCAGTGCCTGGGTGTCCAGGGCGTGGTCGGGGTCATCCCACAGCAGGGCTATGGCCGGGCGGATGGCCGGATCCGCCTCCCTCCGCGCCGTCTTGACCAGACGGGGAAGGTCGGTGACATCGGAGAGCGGAAGGACCTTGCGCAGCACGACCGGCGGCGGGCTCCCGGCGGGGCCGTCCCGCTGCCAAAGGATCACCGGTACTCCGGCCTCGAGCGCCGCCCGCCACCCCGGTTCGGCCGGAGTCGTGGAGATCGCCACGCCGACCGGGTGGGTGTCCTCGCACCACTCGTACATCAGGTCCTCGGCCCGGGCCAGGTCCTCGTCGTCCAGCCACACCAGGGGGTGCTTGTGGTCGTGGCTCTCCCGGGTCAGGCAACGCCAGCGGTCCGACCACAGGGATGCGACATCGCCGTGGTCGCGGGCGTCCGGGCAGCGCAGCACCACCTCGTACCGCTTGCCCAGGCAGAGGTCCTGAGGTCCTGGCCGCAGCCGCCACTGGTCGAAGCCGAACTCCAGCAGGGAGTCGGGGACGGCGAACTCGATGCGGCGCAGCGTGTGCGTGGTACGGCGCGGGTCGCACCGCACCAGGGCGGGCAGTCTGCGCAGACAGTCCTCCAACAGCAGCCGGGCGCCGTCGAGGGTCACCCGGCGCGGGTGCGCGGCCTCGTTCGTGGGCTCCAGCCGCCGCCAGCCCCTGGCGCGCAGCCAGACCTCCGCGTAGAAGTGGTCGGCGTCCTGCGGGTCCTGGTCCAGCCGCACCGTCAGAACGACCGTCGCGCGCACCGGCTCCGGCGGCGGAGGCGGCGGGGGCAGTTCGTGGCGCGCCACCACCCGGCGCACCCAGGAGGTGAGGTCCGCGGCCAGTTTGCGGTCAACGGGGTCCTCACCCGGCGCGAGGCCCGCCAGCGCATGGGCGAAGGCCAGGGCCTTGGGCACCGAGCCCGGCCGGTGGTGGAACTCCCCGAGCGCCCGCGCCAGCTCGTACAGATCCAGCCTGAGGTCGGGGAACGGGGCCGCGGCGGCCTCCGCGCTGCCGGGCGGGCCGAACGCCCAGCTGTACGCCTGGTCGCACCACGGGCAGCGGGACGCGGGCACCCCGCCCAGGATCACTTCGAGCTCCTGCCACGCCTGCTGGTCCAGGGCGCCGAAGAGGTCGTCCGCTGAGGGGCGCGGGGGCAGCGAGGGCAGGTCGCCGACGGGCGGCGCAGGGTCCCACGGAGCCTTGTGCAGATAGCGCAGCAGTCTCTCGCAGCCGTCCTGTGTGATCGCCTCGATGGGGTAGCGGGTCACCGCCTGTCCGGACAGGAACTCGGGGAAGTCCTCGGCACAGTCCCCGGCCAGGACGATGCGCAGGACCCGCTTGCACCAGACGCCGGGGTTCTCGTCGACGTACTGCCGCAGATACGTGGCCTCGATCGGTACGCCGGTTCCGTCGCGGGCCGCGCGCCCCTCCTCGACGAACCGCCGGTAGGCGGGAGAGGCGATCACCACGACGAAGTCCGCCGCCCGGGCCTCCTTGTGTCGCCACTGGGCCCAGTCCCGTGGACGCTCGGCCGCCGGGCCGTCCCAGCGTGCGTCGACGCCCGCGCTCCGGAGCACCAGGCACAACTTCCGCACCCGGTCGCGGTGATGCTGCCCGTCGGTCTCCTCGCAGGCGTAGGAGACAAACACTCTCGGGAGCGCGGTCCCGTCCCGCGGCCGCGCCCCGCCCCCCGTTCCCGCCAACGCCGCACCGTCCTTTCGTCTCAAGCGTAGTGACAGAACTGACGTCACGTCGGCTCTTACGACGGCCGGGGAGGCAGATGCGGCACCGGGCCGATGACGGGGGCCTGTTCGTAGGGGAGCCGGTGCAGATAGCGCAGCAGCTTCTCCGCCCCGGCGGCGGTCAGCGGGTCGACCGAGTAGGTGGTGACGGCGGCGCCGCCCAGGAAGGCGGGGAAGTCATCGGCACTGCCGCCGGGCAGGACCACCCGCAGGATGCGCCGGAACCACGCGGCGGGGTCGCCGAACACCTCGGCGCGCAGCAGCCCCGCCTCGAAGCCCACCCCGAGTCCGGTCCCCGGCTTCTCACGGACCTCGGCCCGGCGTTTGTACGCCGGGGAGGCGACCACCACGACGAAGTCGGCCTCCTGGTAGCGGTGCATCATCCACACCACCCAGTCCCGCGGGCCCTCGGCGGCCAGGGCGTCGAGCTGGGCGTCGACCCCCTGGGCACACAGCAGCCGCCACAGGGTGCGCACCCGTTCGCGGTGGACGGCGCCGTCGTCCTCGTGTGCGTAGGAGATGAACACGCGCGGTGGCCGCCCGGCCGTTCCGCCGTTCCCGGGCTCGTCCACCGGGTCCTGCCCGTCGACCGTCATCCGAGACCCCCCTCGGTCAGTGATCGGTCACCGATCGTACCGACGCGGCGGCCGGGCCGAGGGGACTTCAGCCGCAGCTGAGGGCAAGGCCCTCGGGGCCCGGCTCTCCGGAGAGCGGGGTGGTGGGCTCCGGTCCGGCGGAAGCCGGGAGTCCGAGGGCCGGGAGGACGGGAACCAGGATGCCGGGGGCCGGGACGCCGGAGCGCAATACCGGCTGGACGGTGCCTTGGTGGGACGTCCGCTGGGCCGGTGGGACCGGGACCGGGAGGGCGGCCGGGACCGGCTGACGGGATGCCGGGGCGGATCCGGCCGGGCGGGGTGCGGGTCCGGCCGGCTGCTGGGCGCGGGAGAGCAGCACCACGCCGCGGGCCGCCGCCGCGGCGCCCGCGAGGGCGAGCGCGGTACCGGCCGGGCCGCCGTGCAGGCGCTCGCCCAGCAGAGCGATGCCGATGGCCGCCGCGGCGACCGGGTTGGCCAGGGTCAGGGTGGCCAGCGGGGCGCCCAGGCCGCCGCCCGCGTAGGCGGTCTGGGAGAGCAGCAGACCGCTCACCGCGAACGCCGCGACCAGGACGGCCACCGCCAGTACGGGCCAGGACAGCACGGCGGTCCCGGTGCGGGCGGTGAGCGCGACCGTGAGGGTCTGGGTGAGTGCCGAGGCGACTCCGGAGGCGATACCGGACGCCGCGGCGAACCGCAGGCCCCGGCCGCCCGGACCCCGTCCGGGCCGGGTGAGCACGGTGATCAGGGCCAGTACGACGGCCGCCACCGACAGTGCCTCGGACAGGGCGAGGGTGTCCTCCGGCGCGGCGCCACCGGTGACCGGCAGCAGGGCGCCGAGGCCGAGCAGGGCCAGCGCGGTGCCGCGCCATTCGGTCCGCAGGACCCGTCGGCCCGCCAGCCGCGCGCCCAGCGGGACGGCGGCGACCAGGGTGAGCGCGCCCAGCGGCTGGACGAGGGTGAGCGGGCCGTACGTCAGCGCCGCGACATGCAGCAGGGCGCCGGTCGCGTTCAGCCCGACCGCTCCCCACCAGGCGCCGCACAGCAGCAGCCCGGCGACACCGCCCCGGCGGCCGGTGCCGGCCAGCCGCTCCTGGGCCACGGCCGCGGTCGCGTAGGCCACGGCGGAGGCGAGAGCGAGTACGACGGCTATCAGACTCGGGTCCATCCGCCGCTCCTCCCGTCCGCCCGGCCGCCTTCCGGCCGGTCCCTATCGGTACACGACTGTACCGATACGAGAGTGTACCGGTTCACCGGTGTATCGGTACAGGAGTGTATCGATGCCCCGATGTCTCGGTACACTGCGAACACGGGGGTGCGCACAAGGGCGCCGGGGAGCCCGGGGAATCCGAGGAGGAAGCTCATGCCGTCGGAGGCCACGGCGACGCCGCAGCGCCGTTCGAAGATCACTCCCGAGCGGGAGCAGGAGTTCTACACGGCGGTGCTCGATCTGCTCCAGGAGGGCGGATACGAGGCGCTCACCATCGAGGGCGTCGCCGCCCGCACCCGCTCCAGCCGTTCCACGCTCTACCGCCAGTGGAACTCCAAGCCGCAGCTGGTGGTCGCGGCGCTGCGGTCCGGCAACCGCCGGATGGCCCTGGAGGGCATCGACACCGGCTCGCTGGAGGGCGATCTGCGCGCGGTGGCGCGGGCCGCCGGGTCCGTGTGCGGCGGGGACACCAAGCTGATGTACGCGGTCGGGCACGCCGCGCTGCACGACCCCGAGCTGCTGGAGGCGCTGCGCTCGGCGCTCATCGAGCACGAGGTGGCGGCGATCCGGGCCATGGTCCGCAGGGGTGTGGAGCGCGGGGAGGTTCCCGAGGACAACGCGGCGGCCGTGTTCGTGCCCACCCAGCTGATCGGCGCTATGCGGGTGCGCCCCCTGCTGGAAGGACGGCAGGCCGACGCCGCCTATCTCACCCGCTTCCTGGAGTCCTCGGTCTTCCCCGCACTGGGGATCGGTGTGCGGGTCTGACCCCGCACCGCGGCGGGGCCGTCAGATCGCCGTTCAGCGTCAGATCACCGGCGGACGGCCCAGCCGGGTCATCCGCCACACCGTGCGCCAGCGCATCGGACGCCGGGTGCCGCACGGGGCCCGGACCCCCTCCGCGAACCCGCCCGCCCACGCCCGCAGACCGTCCAGGGCGCGGGTGCGCAGCAGCGTGAGCAGCGTCCAGCTGCCCAGATAGAGGGGGATCAGGGGCAGCGGCAGATGGCGGCGGGCCAGCCAGACCCGGTTGCGTGCCGTCATCCGGTAGTAGACGGCGTGCCGGGCGGGGGAGGTCCTGGGGTGCTGGAGCAGCAGCTCGGGGGAGTACCGCACGGTCCAGCCGTCGTCCAGTGCCCGCCAGGCGAGGTCGGTCTCCTCGTGGGTGAAGAAGAACTCGTCCGGCCAGCCGCCGATCCGCTCCAGCATCGGCACCGACAGGGCGTGGCCGCCGCCGAGGAAGGTGGTCACCTCACCGCCGCGCATCGGGTCCGAGGCGCGCAGCCGGGGGACGTGGCGGCGCTGGGTCTCGCCGTTCTCGTCGGCGATGCGGAAGCTCACGATGCCCAGCCGTGGGTCGGCCGCGTACAGATCGCGCACCGTACGGAACACATCGGGGTCGATGAGCAGTCCGTCGTCGTCGAGGTCGATCACCACATCCACGTCGCCGAACTCGCGCAGCCGCCGCAGCGCCGCGTTGCGGCCGCCCGAGACGCCCAGGTTCTCGTCCAGTTCGACCGCCGTCACATGGGCGGGGAGCTCCGGGAGCGGGGAGCCGTTGCCGACGACCACGATGCGGGTCGCCGGTACGTCCTGCTTGTCCACCGACTCCAGGAGCGCCGCCACCTCGCGGGGCCGGTTGCCCATGGTCAGGATGGCCACACCCAGGCGCGGTTCGGACACGACGGGACTCCAGAGCTCGGCGACGATCCCCGCGATCGTAGCCGTTCACCGAAGCGGTCACTTCCGTACAGCCGATGTTCATCATGGAACGCGCAGAAGGAACGCGCAGAAGGAACGCACAGCCAGGGGGAGTGGAGCTCAGCCGTCGAGGGCGGCCACCGCCTTCTTGGCGGCGCCGACCGCCCCCTCGCGTATCTCCGCGGCGGGCGGGGCCTGGTGGCTGCCGAAGTCGCTGCCGTTGTACGTCACCGTGACCGTCGCGTTGGCCACGCGGACGGTGACCACCGCCTCGCGCATGCGCTGGCCGTCCTCGGTGGTGAGCGTCTCATCGAGCCACGCCCGGTCGCCGAGGCCGGACAGCGGTTCGGCGGACTCCGGGTCCTTGCCGCCGCCCCGCGAGGTGCTCACGACGTCGTAGGCGACGTCCAGCCAGCGGTAGTCGTAGTCGTCGAGGGCATGCCATGAGCAGCCGGTCCGGCGGCTGACATCGCTGGTCCTCAGCTCGTTCCCGGCCGCCGCCGCCCCGGGTACCAGCTTCTTCACCGTGTCCGCGGGGAGGGTGGCGCATGCCTGCGCGGGCGCCTTGGGATAGCGCGGCGGCGCGGTGGTGGCGCCGGTGGCGGGGGCCGAGGGTTTCGGCGAGGCGGCGGACTCCTGGGGCTGCGCGTCCGAGTCGCCCGCGGCGGTCATGGCCACGCCCGCGGCGGCGAGCACGGCCACGGGCACCAGACGGGCGGCCAGCGTGAGCGGCAGAGAACGCATGGCGGTCTCTTTTCGGTCGGATGGCGATGGTGAAAAGGGAGGCGCGAGCGGGCTGGTGGGGGCGGTGGGAGAGACCATGCCATACGGAGCCGTTGTCGAACACCCCGGACCCGGAGGAGATCGCCACTGCCCTAATAGGGTGAACTTGCATCTTCTTCACATTATCTACCCAAATCGATGGTTATCTACGACGGGTGACGATCCATCGACCATCGGTCGCGACCGGTTTACGGCTTTCCCCTCGCCCCTCCCGTCGCGCATCGCGCCTCTGCCTCCCGCGCCTCCAGTGGCCACAGGGTCCCGTACCGCACCGAGTGCGCCCCATCCGCCGCTTTCCGCGCATGTCTCACCTCTCGTGCCGTCTTCATCGCCATTCCCCCGTTCACCAGGACTTTCTGATTCCACATCACTTCGGCCGCGCGGCGGCGGATTGCGTCAAACGCCCCTTCCGGCAACGGTCCTCATCCAGTGGCCATGTACATGTTGTGTGCGGGCAAACACCCCGCCGCTCCCCGACACTCCAATTCCTCTGACGCCACGAGCCAGGGGAGAGCACATGGCACACGACTCGCATCAGCAGGCGATACGAGCCGCGGCGGCACGTCTGGGCCGCCGCCGCTTCCTCACCGCAACCGGTGCCGCCGCCGCACTCGCGTTCACCACCAACCTGCCCAGCGCCCAGGCCGCGCAGGTGTCCTCGCATTCGCTCACCGACGACCCCTTCACCCTCGGCGTGGCCTCCGGCGATCCGCTGCCGGACGCCGTCGTGCTGTGGACCAGACTCGCTCCCCGCCCCTATGAGCCGGGAAACGGTCTGCCCGAGGAGGGCACCGTCACGGTCGACTGGGAGGTCGCCCGAGACGAGCACTTCCAGCGGATCGCCCGGCGCGGACGCACCAGCGCACACGCCGAGTTCAACTACACCCTGCACGTGGACGCCAAGGGCCTCGAGTCCGACCGCGTCTACTGGTACCGCTTCCGCGCCGGCAAGTGGACCAGCCCGGTGGGCCGCACCCGCACCGCCCCCTCGGCCGGGGCCCGGATCCATGACGTGCGGTTCGGTCTGGTGTCCTGCCAGGCGTACCACGACGGCTACTACACCGCCCTCGCCCGCCTCGCGGACGAGGACCTCGACGCCGTCTTCCACGTCGGCGACTACCACTACGAGTACGCCGTCAACGCCACCGGCGGCGCCCGCAACTACACAGACCGCCGCGTCCCCGCCCTCTTCAACAAGGAGACGGTCACCCTCGAGGACTACCGGCTGCGCTACGCGCTCTACAAGTCCGACGAGGACCTCCAGGCCGCTCACGCCGCCTTCCCCTGGTACGTCACCTGGGACGACCACGAGACCGAGAACAACTACGCCGACGACGTCGACGAGAACAACAGCCCGCCGGAGGAGTTCCTGATCCGCCGGGCCGCCGCGTACCGCGCGTACTGGGAGAACATGCCCCTGCGCATGCCGCAGCGGCCCCAGGGCCCGGACATGCGGCTCTACCGCCGCTTCCACTACGGCAGGCTCGCCCAGTTCGACATCCTCGACACCCGCCAGTACCGCTCCAACCAGGCGTACGGAGACGGCTGGCAGTACCCCGGGCCCGACTCCGAGGACCCGGCACGCACCCTCACCGGCGCGGCGCAGGAACGGTGGCTGCTCGACGGCTTCCGCCGCTCCCAGGCCACCTGGAACGTCCTTCCGCAGCAGGTCACCTTCTCGCAGCGGAAGAACACCACCGCCGCCCGCTCCAAGCTCTCCATGGACTCCTGGGACGGCTACCCGGCCTCCCGTGACCGGATCCTCACGGGCGTCGAGCAGGCGGGTGTGGAGAACTTCGTCGTCCTCACCGGCGACGTCCACGTCCACTACGCCTTCGACATCAAGAAGGACTTCGACAAGCCCGACTCCCGCACCCTGGGCGTCGAGTTCGTCGGCACGTCCATCAGCAGCGGAAAGGACGGCGCGGACAAGCCGGACAACTGGTCGACCTACATGGCGGCCAACCCGCATATGAAGTTCTACAACGGCCGCCGTGGCTATGTGACGGTCACGCTGGACGAGCAGCACGCGCGGGCCGACTACAAGACGGTCCCGGCGGTCACCACCCCGGGCGCGCCGCTCACCACCGCGGCGTCGTTCGTCAGCGAGGCCGGGAACCCCGGTCTGCACTCCGCCTGACGCCCCGGTACGCGCCCGGCCCCACCCCGGCCGGGCGCGTACTCTGCCGACCGTGGCAGCGAGGAACGATGCGAACCGCGACGGCGACGGCGACCGTGACCGTGAGCTGTCCCGGCTGGTCCGGGACGTGGCGGCGCTTCCCGAGGGGGAGCACCCGTGGTGCGCCGGGGTGGCCCTCGCCGCCGGGACCGGATCGGGCTCGCTGGTCCGGGAAGCCGCCGGCTGGGCGGTGCGTTACGCGGCCCACGACCGGGAGCTGCCGCGCGAACGGTGGCAGCCGGTCCGGGCCGACACCGTTTTCGACCTGGCCTCGCTCACCAAGCTGTTCACCACGATCGTGGCGGTGCGGGCCGTCGAACGCGGGCGGATCGACCTCGACGCGCCCGTCGCCTCGTACGCCCCGCGCTTCACGGCCGCCGCCGAGCACGGCCTCACGGTGCGCCACCTGCTCACTCACACCTCGGGCCTGGTTCCGGAACTGCCCCTGTACGACTGCGCGTCCGACGAGGAGCGGCTGTCCCGGCTGACCTCCGAACCCCCGGCCACCGCCCCCGGCACCGCGCGCCGCTACTCCGATCTCAACTTCCTGCTGTTGCAGGCCGCGCTGGAAGGCGTCGAGGACAAGCCGCTGGACCGGCTCGTCCACGACATCGTCACCGGCCCCTTGGGCATGACCTCCACCCGCTTCCGCCCGCCCGGCTCCTGGCTGCCCCGGATCGCCGCGACCGAGGACCAGCGGCGCCCCTGGGCCAAACTGGACCGGGGCATGCTGCGGGGCACCGTCCACGACGAGAACGCGTACGCCCTGGGCGGGATCGCGGGTCACGCGGGACTCTTCTCCACGGCCGACGACCTCGCCGTACTGTGCCGCACCCTGCTACGGGGCGGCGGTCCGCTGCTCTCCCCCTCCTCCGTGGACCTGATGCTGACCGCACCGGGCCTGGGCTTCGAGATCGACCAGCCGTGGTTCATGGGCGGGCTGGCGGGCCGCGGCGCGGCGGGCCACACCGGCTTCACCGGCACCAGCCTGGTCCTGGACCGCGCCACCGACTCCTACCTGGTCCTGCTGGCCACCACGGTCCACCCCCGCCGCCGCCCCGCCGACAACCGCCCGAGGGCGGCCGCGGCGACGGCCCTGGCCCGTGCGGTGGGCGGCGGGGGCGGGCGGTGAGCTAGTCCCGGAGACGGGCCGGCGCACACCCCCGCTCGTCCCGGTGCGTGGGCCCGCGGGAGCTGCATTTTTTCGCCAGGTGGAGGGCCGGGAGATAACGGGCGCTCTTTTTGGTGATAGGGGGCCCGGGCAAGGCGCGCATTGTCCGAGTGGCGGCTCTCAGGGTGATATGTGCCCTCGTGGCGTACGCGGAACGGCTCAGCGGTCCTGTGGGGACCAGGGGCCGCCCTCAGCGGTCCTGTGGGGGCCAGGGGCCGCCCCATGAGGTGTCGCGGGCCGCGCGGTAGAGGGGGCCGTGGCGTTTGGTGACCGTGCGGCGGGTCAGGTTCTCGTCCGGGGTGCACAGGTCCAGCAGGACCTGGCCCTTGCGGATCTGGGGGTGGCGGGTCACCCGGGACGGGGCCGCGGGGGCGGCGAAGCGGGCCGCGGCCACATAGCTGAACTTCTCGTCCTCGTACGGCAGTGAGCCGCCCTTGATCTGGCGGTGGAGGGAGGAGCGGCTGACGCGGGCGGCGAAGTGGCACCAGTCGGCGCCGGGTTCGATCGGGCAGGCCGCGCTGTGCGGGCAGGGGGCGACCAGGTGCAGGCCCGCCGCCGTGAGCCGGTCGCGGGCCTCGCGGACGCGGGCGAAGCCGTCGGGAGTGCCCGGTTCGATCAGCACCACGGCCCGGGCGGCGCGCGCGGCCTCGTCGACGACCGCGTGCCGGTCGGCCTCGGTCAGCTCGCCGAGGACGTACGAGACCGTGACGAGGTCCGTCGTGTCGGGGAGGGTGAGGCCGTCGCCGATGGCCCGGCGCTGCCACTGGGCGCCGCGCAGTGGCCCCGAGGCTGCCTGGCGGGCGAGTTCGCGGCCGAGGGCGAGGGCGGGCTCGGCCCAGTCCAGGACGGTGGTGGTGTGGCCGCCGTCCGGCCAGGCGTCGGCCACCGCCCAGCTCGCCGCGCCGGTGCCGCCGCCGATGTCGATGTGGGAGGCCGGGGTCCACTCGGGCGCCTGGGTGCGGAAGGCGGTGAGGGCGGCGCGGACCGCCTCGAAGGTCGCGGGCATCCGGTAGGCGGCGTACGCGGCGACGTCGGAGCGGTCGCGCAGGACGGGTGCGTCGGTGGGGGTGCGGCCCCGGTAGTTGGCGATCAGCCGGTCGACCGCCTGTGCCGCCTGGCGGGGCGGCAGTCCGTCGAGGAGCCCGGCGAGCGCGGTGCGCAGTGTCTCGTCGGCGGGGGCGGCGTGAGGGGCGTGCATGGGGCGGATTCTACCGGCCGGGGCGGTGGTTCCAGCCGCGAGACGAGCGCGGGGCGACTACGCGCCGAGTGCGAGACGATACGTATCGTTGGGTGTGGCTGAACGCTTCGATAGATTGCCGCCATGGCCGAAAAAGCAGTCCCCGACGCCACCCGCCGCAGCCAGCGCTCGCACCGCGCGATCCTCGACGCCGCCATCGAACTCGTCGGTGAGATGGGCTATGCCAAGCTCACCATCGAGGCCATCGCCGCCCGCGCCGGGGTCGGCAAGCAGACCATCTACCGCTGGTGGCCCTCCAAGGCCGCGGTGCTGCTCGACGCCTTCGTGGCGCTCGGCGAGCAGGCCGCCCGGGAGGCGGGCGGCGACGGGGCGGGCGGCGAGGAGACCTACGAGATCCCCGACACCGGGGATCTGGAGGCGGATCTGAAACTGGTGGTGCGGGCGACCGTCGACGAGCTGAACGCGCCCGAGTACGACGCCCCGTTGCGCGCCCTGGCCGCCGAGAGCGTGATCAACGCGGAGGTGGGCGCCGAGTTCGTCCGCCGGGTCCTGGAGCCGCAGCTCCAGCTCTATGTGAAGCGGCTGCGCGCCGCGCAGGACGCCGGGCAGGTGGATCCCGCCATCGATCCGCGGATCGCCCTGGAGCTGATCGTCGGGCCGCTGGCCCACCGCTGGCTGCTGCGGACGCTGCCGCTGAGCCATGAGTACGGGGACGCCGTGGTCGCGATGGTGCTGCGGGGGATCACCGTGCGCTAGGCACCGGTCCGCCCGGCGCCGCCCGCCCCGCCGCCCATCCGGCGGACGCCCGGACCGGCGGGGGTGGGGTGCCCAGCCGCTGCGGGGCGTCCGTGATGATCCCGTCGCAGCCCAGCCGCAGCATCCGGTCCCGCTGGCCGGGGGTGTTCACGGTGTGCGCCCAGACCCGGGGTATGCCGGAGGCGACGGCCCGCCGGACATCGGCGTCCCGCGCCTTGTAGTCCACGTCCAGCAGTTCGACGAAGCCGCGCCAGTCGCGCGGCCGATCGGTGGTCATCTGGCGGGCGGACCGCCACAGCTGGGCCCTCAGCCCCAGGCCGTGGGCCTGCCGGGCCACCTCGGGGTGGTTGGTGTTGACGAGGACCGAGCGGACCAGCCCCCGCTCGCGGATCATCCGGGCCAGCCGCGGCAGGCTCTCCGGGTCCTTGGCCTCGGCCATCAGCGTGGTCCGGCCGCCGAAGCGGTCCAGCACCTCGGCGACGGTGGGCGGTCGCTCGGTCCGCCAGTGGCCGGGGAGGGCGGGGTCGGGGCGCAGCCTCACGGACTGCCAGTCGGCGGCGGTGAGGTTCTTCACCGGTCCGGTCCGGTCCGTCGTGCGGTCCAGCGTCGCGTCGTGGATCACCACCAGCGTGCCGTCCCCCAGCGTGCGGGTGTCGAAGTCCAGGACCTGGGCGTGGTGCCGGGTGAAGGCGGCGGTCAGCCCGGACATGCTGTTCTCGGGCTCTTCGAGGGCGCCGCCGCGGTGCGCGGTGTAGACGATCACCGGGTGCGGGAGCGCCGGGCGTATGGCCTCCGGGGGAGGGGCGCTGGTGAGCGGGGCCGGGCGGCGGCCGGAGGGCCGCGTGGCGGGGTGGGCCGCGAGGGCCACGGGTATCGACAGGGTGAGAACCGCTATCCCGGTCACAAGACGCCTGCTGATCATAAACGGAACGCTAAGGGCGTGACATCCCTTATGCCCTGATATCAGCACCCGGACGTGGGTCTCTCCCGTACCCCGGATGCGGACACCGGCCACCTCGGGAGCAGGATGGTGGCAGCATTGATCGGGTATCGGCCGTACCGCCGGTACCGGCGGTGAAGCGAGGCGGTAGATGGAACGCAAGGGCAGGTTCTCCCAGTGGCTGCGTCGGCCGAGGAGCGGATCGGGCGGCGATACCGGCACGGGAGCGGGCGCCGGGGGCGTCCGCGAGGACCTGCTCATGGCCGCGGCGGCCGCGGGATTCCCGCTCGCGCCGGCCGCTCATCCGTCCGGCTACGGCTGTTCCTGTGACCGCATCGGCTGTCCCACCCCGGCCCGCCACCCCGTCTCCTTCGCCTGGCAGACCCAGGCCACCACCGATCCGGACAAGGTCACCGGATGGCTGCGCGCCGATCCGCAGGCCAACTTCATCACCGCCACCGGGATCGTCAACGATGTGCTCGACGTCCCCGCCGACGCCGGACGGCAGGCCCTGGAGGCGCTCGGCGAGGCCGGAGTCGAGATCGGCCCCGTGGCCACCAGCAGCGCCGATCTCCAGCGGGGCCGGATGCTGTTCTTCACCGCCACCCGCGGCACCCCGGACGACGAGGACGAGTGGTGGCCCTGTGAGCTGGACTGCCACCCCGAGACCATGGACGAGCACCCGGGGCTGCGCTGGCACTGCCGGGGCAGCTATGTGCTGATGCCGCCCGCGCGGCTGCCCGGTGACGGCCATGTGGGCTGGCTGCTCGGCCCGGAGCGGCCGCTGCCCGATCCGCTGTCGCTGCTGGAGGCGCTGACCGACGCCTGTGCCCGCTTCGCGCCCGAGGACCAGGACCACGACCACGCCGCCTGGCCGATGGGGCGGTAGGCGAACCGACTGGCCGATGGGCCGCCAGGGGGCGGACAACCGGGGCTCGCGGCGTCACTCACCCCTGGCCGCCGTCACACCCTCCAGCCGGTTGAGGAACACCACCTTGGGGTCCGCCGCGTCCTTCGCCGGGACCCGCACCGCCGACTCGGACACCCTGGTGAGCGTCACCGCCTTCTTCGCCTCGCCCGTCATCAGCGCGTTGATCCGCGGATCGGGGTTGGGCCGGAAGCCCTTCGCCATCGTCTGCTTCTGGCGGTGGTGGGAGGTGAAGAACACCAGTGCCCCGCCGTCCTGGGTGCGCAGCCCCACCGGGGCGTAACGGGCGTCCTGCGCCGGGGTGTCGATGTACTCGGTCCAGAACTTCGGCGTGCGCACGAACTTCTTCCGGGTCGCCCGGATCTCCGACGTCGACTGACCGTCGGCGAAGGTGTCGCCCTTGCCCGTCATCAAGTAGTCGGTGTACTCGGCACTCAGCCGGTCCGGACGGGTCGCCAGCTTCGGGGCCGGGCCCCGGACCGCCACCGGCCGTGCCCAGCCGTCCTTGTCGGTCGCCAGGTCCGGCACCTCGTCCTGGCTGAGGATGGACAGATACGCGGCCTTCCACGGCTCGTCCGCACCGGACCGGGTGAACACGAACAGCCAGCGGTTGTTGTCCCGGTTGCTGTTGGTGTCCGCGACGAAGAACTTGGGCCAGCCCACCTGCTGGGGGATCCGGTAGCGGGCCCCGGTCAGCTCCAGCGCGGGGAACTTCGGGTTGCCCCCGGGGCTGTTGGCGTGCTGCGCCTTCAGATCCGCGGTGGTGATGGCCTCGAGCGGACCCGTCTCGACCTGACCGGCCAGGGACGGGTCCAGCCCGCGGTACGCCTTGTTGTAGCTGTCGGTGAACCGCTTGAGTACCTTGGGCGCCTCAGCCCTGTCCACCGACGGAATGTTCTCCCGCTCGCCGTGCACCGTCAGGCACCCGGTCAGCGCCGTCCCCAGCGCCAGTACCGCCGCGGCCGTCCGAACTGCGTGTCGCCGACGGGGTGGCCTGCGTGTCATGGGGCTCCGGCTCCTTCGGGGCGCGTGCGGACGGCGACACCCTACCGGGGGCGAAGAAGAAGGTCAGCGTGGGGACCAGATACAGCAGCCACACCGTGACCTGGAGCCAGGTCGGATCCGGCTGGAAGTTGAACACGCCCTTGAGCAGCGTGCCGTACCAGGTGTCCGGCGGGACCGTCGCGCTGATGTCGAAGGCCCGGTCGGTCAGCCCCGGCAGGAAGTCGGCCTCCTGGAGGTCGTGGAAGCCGTACGCCAGCACACCCGCCGCCACCACGATCAGCATGCCGCCGGTCCAGGTGAAGAACTTCGCCAGGTTGATCCGGAGCGCGCCCCGGTAGAACAGCCAGCCCAGCGCCACCGCGGTCAGCAGCCCCAGCACCACACCGATCAGCGGGTCCGCGGTGCCGTCGTTGCTCGCCCGGACCGCCGTCCAGACGAACAGCGCGGTCTCCAGGCCCTCCCGTCCCACCGCCAGGAAGGCGGTGACCACCAGCGCCCCGGTGCCCATCGCCAGCGCGGCGTCCAGTTTGCCGTGCAGTTCGGCCTTCAGATGGCGGGCGGTGCGCCGCATCCAGAAGACCATCCAGGTCACCAGGCCGACCGCGAGGATCGACAGCGAACCGCCCAGCGCCTCCTGCGCCTCGAAGGTCAGCTCCTGCGACCCGAACTCCAGCGCCGCGCCGAAGGACAGGCTGAGGGCCACCGCGGCGGCGATCCCCAGCCACACCGGCCGCAGCGCGTCCCGCCGCCCGGTCTTGACCAGATAGGCGACCAGGATGCACACGACCAGGCTGGCTTCGAGCCCTTCGCGCAGACCGATCAGATAGTTGCCGAACACGAGGTTCGCCTCCCTCTCAGAAGTCCCTCAGGAGAACAGCGCCCGGCCCCACCAGTCGTCCTCGTCCCGGACGCCCGGCGGAACGGCGAACAGCGCCGAACCCACGTGCTGGATGTACTCGTTGAGCGCGTCCTGCCGCGCCAGATTGCGCTGGACCGGTACGAACCCGTCGCGTACGTCGTGCTGATAGGCGAGGAAGAACAGACCGGCGTCCAGCCGCCCCAGACCGTCGGTGCCGTCGGTGAAGGAGTAGCCGCGGCGCAGCAGCCGCGCCCCGCCGTTGGAGTGCGGGTGGGCCAGCCGGACATGGGCGTCGGGCAGCATCGCCTTGAGGTTGGGCTCGTCCCGCTCGCGCTGCTTGCCGTACGGCGCGCCCTCGCCCTTGTCCCGGCCGAAGATGTCCTCCTGCTCCTTGAGCGAGGTGCGGTCCCAGGTCTCGATGTGCATCCGGATGCGCCGGGCCACCAGGTAGGAGCCGCCGACCATCCAGTCCGGGCCCGCCTTCCCGCTCACCCACACATGCTTCTTCAGGGCCGCGTCGTCGGTGCCCGCGATGTTCCGGGTGCCGTCCTTGAAGCCCATCATGTTGCGCGGGGTCTGGGCCTCGGGGGTGGTCGAGGACGTCTTGCCGAAACCCAGCTGCGACCAGCGGATGGCGACCGTGCCCATGCCGATCCGGGCGAGGTTGCGGATGGCGTGCACGGCCACCTGCGGGTCGTCGGCGCACGCCTGGACGCACAGATCGCCG
Source organism: Streptomyces sp. NA02950 (assembly GCF_013364155.1). Lineage (NCBI taxonomy): Bacteria > Bacillati > Actinomycetota > Actinomycetes > Kitasatosporales > Streptomycetaceae > Streptomyces > Streptomyces sp. NA02950. The sequence continues at coordinate 6,643,103 of NZ_CP054916.1, forward strand.
TCGCTGCGGGCCGCGTCGAGGTTGTCGCCGGGGAAGGCGGGGAGGTCGATCAGGGCCTTGGGGCGGCGCTCCGCGAGGCCGAACCGGTCCTTGCCCTTCTTGTCCTTGAACAGGGTCGGTCCGAAGCCGATGGTGAGGGTGAGCCGGGACGCCTTGAGGCCCAGCGCCTCACCGGTGTCGTCCGGCGGCGCCTCCGCCAGCTCGCTGACCGCGCCTTCGCCGACCGCATGGCCCTGGGTCATCCGGGCGGCGGCCTTCGTCCACTCCTTCAGCATCGCGATCAGCGCGTCGCGGTCGTCGGTGGTGACGTCGAAGGCCGCGAAGTGCAGCCGGTCCTGCACCGCGGTGGCGATGCCCGCTTGGTGGGCACCGTAGAACGGCACCGCGGCGCCGCTGTCGGTCACCGGCCGGGTCGTGTCCTCGCCGCCGCTCAAGGCGGCCGCCGTGCCTCCGGCGGCCGCGGCGCCGAGCGCGAGCCCGGCGCCTCCCCAGCCGATCAGGGCGCGGCGCGAGGGGCTCGTCATGGCCTCGTCGGTCATGTCCGGCTTCTCCCTGTTGCGTTGGCGTGTGCGTTGGCGTGTGCGTTGGCGTTCCGTGGGCGTCCGGTTGCGCGGGTCACTTGACGACAACGGCGGCGGCGAGCTGCGACAGCGGCTCGGCCAGCGCGTTGACCGCGTCCGACAGCTCCTTGCGCTCGGACTTGGAGACGGTGTCGTAGGAGACGAAGCCGTCGCCCTCGCGGTAGCCGTCCAGCAGCTTCTTGACCGCCTTGAACTGCTTGTCCAGCGCGGTGGTCAGGGTGGGCTTCTTCTGCGAGGCAACCGGCCGCAGCAGGGTGTACGAGGTCTCGGCACCCTCGACGTTGGCCTGGAAGTCCACCAGGTCGGTGTGGCTGTAGCGCTCCTCCTCACCGGTGACCTTGCCGGTCTGCACCTCGTCCAGCAGCTCCTTGGCGCCGTTGGCCATACCGGTGGGGGTGATCTCGGCGGTGCCGACCCGCTTCTGCCAGTCCTTGAGGTCCTTCACCAGCTGGTCGGCGAGGTCCTTGTCGGCCTTGGTGATCTTCTTGGTCTGCCACAGCGACTTCTCGAGCCGGTGCCAGCCGGTCCACTTCTGGCCCTTCTCCAGACCGTCCTCGCGCACATCGACCTTGGGATCGATGTCACCGAAGGACTCGGCGACCGGCTCGGTGCGCTCCCAGCCGATACGGGAGGGCGCGTACGCCTTCTTGGCGGCCTCCAGGTCGCCCTTCTTGATCGCGTCGGTGAACTTCTTGACCGCGGGCAGGGTCTCGTCGGCCTGGGTCTGGACGTAGGTGCGGTACGCGGCGACCGCCTTGTCCAGCTTGGGGTCGCGCTTGGCGGCCTTGCCCTTGCCGGAGGCGGTCACCTTCTGGCGGATGCCGTGGCCCTTCATCCCGGGCTTGCAGGCGATCTCGTAGGTACCGGCCTTGACCTCGGCGTTGATCGTGGTCTTGGTGTGGGGGCCGATGTTCTCCCGCTCGGTGACGATCCGGTCGCCCGGGGCGTAGACATAGACCTCGGTGACCTTGGAGCCCTTGTTCTCCACGGCCAGCTTGACGTGCCCGGCGGGGAAGGAGGTCTTGGAGACCTCGCACGTGTTGTCGGAGGCGGTGACCTGGACGGCGTCGGAGTCCTTGGCGTCGGACTTCTCGGCGCAGCCGGCGACGGCGGTGATCGTCGTCAGCGCCGATATCGCGGCGACAACGGAGGTGCGAGCGGCTCGCATACGGGGGCTCCAGGCAGGCTCAGGGTGGAACGGACGGACGGGCAGAACGGCATGGCGTGCCGATAAGGCTGCCCTAACTTAACTGAGGCTTGCCTGTGCAGTTCCTATGGAGTCTCATGATTTGGTTTTCAGAAGGTAAAGTTTTCGCCATGTGGTGCGTCGCGGCGCGGTAGAACCAGCGGTTCCGTGGTCCGCGGGTGAGGAATCACCTCCACCGGCTGCCGGTACACCCGGGAGAGCAGCGCGGCGTCGAAAATCCGCTCCGGCGCGCCCTCCGCCACCACCCGCCCCTCCTGCAGCACCGCCGCCCGGTCCGCGTACGCCGCGGCCAGCCCCAGATCGTGCAGCACCACCACCACCGCGTCCCCGGCCGCCGCCCGCTCCCGGCCCAGCCGCAGCACCAGCTCCTGGTGGCGCAGATCGAGCGCGGCGGTCGGCTCGTCGAGCAGCAGCAGCGCGGTGCGCTGGGCCAGCACCCGGGCCAGCGCCACCCGGGCCCGCTCCCCGCCGGAGAGCGCGGAGAACGGGCGTGCCGCGAACTCGCCGACCTCGGTCGCGGCCATCGCCGCCGCCACCGCCTCCTCGTCCTCGTCCGCCGCGGCGGTCCCCGCCCACGGCGCCCGGCCCATCCGCACCACCTCCGCCACGGTGAACGGGAAGGAGAGCGTGGCGGCCTGGGGGAGAACGGCGCGGCGCAGCGCCAGTTCGGCCGGGGTCCACTCGGCCACCGGCCGAGGCGAACGGCGGCTATGAGCTGGACCTCACCATCAGCCGCCCCACCGTGCGCATCACGGGCGGCAGCGGCACCCTCCACGCCGACCTCAGCAGCAAGGCGAAGGGCACGGGCACGGTCACCCGGGCCACCCAGGTGCCGCTGGCCTCGCTCGACCTCCGCGGGGTGACCATGCGCGGCGGCGGCTCCCCGGTGACGCTGAACAACCTCCCCGCCACGCTCACCGCGCGCGGCGCCAAGGCGTTCGCGGGCTACTACACCGCGGGGACCGCCCTGGACCCGGTGAGCCTGTCGGCGGACGTCGCCGAGGCGGCGCCGACGCCCGGCGCGAGCCGCAGCCCTGGCGGGAGCCGCAGTCCCGGCGCGACGGCGCACACCCGGCGCGAGAAGCACGGCACCTTCACCGAGGCGGCCGTCGACTGGGGGGTGCGCCGTACCTTCCGCAAGTACGTCACCGGGCCGATCGCCAAGGGCCAGTGGCGGCTGTCCGACGGCGCGCAGGACGGCGGGGCCCTGTTCCGCTTCCCTCGCGGCAAGGGGGCGTACGACGAGCGGAAGGGCACCCTCCAGGCCGATTTCCACGGCCGGTTGCGGTTCCGGGGCAGCAACCTGGACCTCGCGCTGAGCGGGGTGTCCGTCCGCGTCGCCGACGGCCGGGGCACGGGGCCCGACAGGCGCCCGACAACGGCCCGTTCACCTTCACCGACGGCACCGGCAGCTATGACACCTCCACCCATGCCGTGTGACGGGGCGCCCGGGGTGGTCGACGGCCGTCTCGACTGGGGTGTGAAGAAGTCCTTCCGTGAGTACATCACCGGGCCGACGGCCAACGGGAAGATCACCCTCAGCGGCGGTGCCACCAAGAACGCGAACGGCTACCGCTTCCCCCACGGCCAGGGCAGCTACGACGCCGACAAGGGCTCGCTGGACGCGAAATTCGCCGGTGCCGTCCGCTTCACCGGTCACGAGGGCGCGCTGGACCTGAAGTTCAGCGATCTGGGCATCGAGGTGAACGGCACCGAGGGCGTGCTGATCGCCGATGTGCGGTCCAAGGACCGCACCACCGGCAAGGTCACCACCAGCGATGCCGTCCGTCTGGCCGAGCTGACCACGGACTCCGGCGCGCTGGAGGCGAAGGACGACGTCATCACGCTCACCGATGTCCCGGCGGCCCTCACCGCCGACGGCGCCAAGGCGTTCGGCGGCTTCTACGACGCGGGCGCGGCCCTCGACCCGGTCGGCGTGGCCGTCTCCCTCGACGAGGACGCCACCCTGCCCGGTGGGCCGGGCGGCGGCGACGGGGGCTCCGGGGCCGGCGGTGCCGGCTCGACCGGCGGCGGCAGCGGCGCCGTCACCGGTGGCGATACGACCGGTGGCGGCACCGGCTCCCTCGCCTCCACCGGTGCGGGCATCCCGGGCGAGGCGCTGATCGGCGGAGCCGCCGCCATGGTGGTGACCGGAGCCGCGGCCGTCTTCGCCGCGGCCCGCCGCCGGACCGACTGCTCGGCCACCGACGGTTCCTGACGTCCTGTCACCGACCGCCCGCGCCCACCGGGCCTCCGCCGGTGGGCGCGGGCCCGCTCGAACCCCGTTACGCGCTGAGCGGGAACTCCTCGCCCAACTCCCGGAAGACCGCCGTGTTCAGCGCGAAGGCGCGCCTGCACTCCTCGATCACCCGCTGCTTCTCCAGGTCGTCCACCGCCAGCGCGTCCAGCAGCGCGCGGTACTCCCGCTTGAAGGCGGCCGGGCTGCCGATCGCCTCGAAGACGTAGAACCGCACCCCGTCGCCCTTGCGCGCGAACCCCCAGGCCTTCTCCGCCGTGCCGCGGATGATCTGGCCGCCGGACAGATCGCCGAGATAGCGGGTGTAGTGGTGGGCGACATAGCCCGCGGGCCATGCGCGGGCGCACCACTCCACCCGGGCCGCGTAGGCCGTGGTGGCGGGCAGCGGGGAGAGCCCGGCCCGCCAGTCCGGGCCGCCGAGATGGTGCAGATCGCGCTCCAGCGCGGCCGTGCGGAAGAGCACGGGCCGGATGAACGGACCCGCCACCGGATCCTCCGCCAGAGCCCCGGCCGCGGACTCCAGAGCGCGGTAGACGAACCACAGCTGCTCGGTGTAGCGGCGGTAGGCCGCCACCCCGAGGCGGCCCCCGAGCAGGTCGCTCATGAACGTCGAGTTCTCGGCCTCGGTGTGCGCCGCGTGCGAGGCGGTGCGGATGAGGGTCGAGAACGGGGTCGGGGCGGCGGATGCGGCGTCCACGGTGGACCTCCGGAGACCGGTAGGGGTAGGTTAGGCTTACCTAAGCCGCTCGGTTCGCCTACGTCAATGATTTCCCGACAGACTGTCGGTAAACCTCGGCCCCGCAGCGTGTCCGCCACTCGCCGACCGCCGCCCGCTCCGGCGGCGCCGGGGTCACGGCAGGGTCAGGATCTCCGCGCCCGTCTCCGTCACCACCAGCGTGTGCTCGAACTGCGCCGTCCGCTTGCGGTCCTTGGTGACCACGGTCCAGCCGTCCTCCCACATGTCGTACTCATGGGTGCCCAGCGTCAGCATCGGCTCGATGGTGAAGGTCATCCCCGGCTTGATCTCGGTCGTGTGGTGCGGACTGTCGTAGTGCGGCACGATCAGACCCGAGTGGAACGAGGTGTTGATGCCGTGGCCGGTGAAGTCGCGGACCACCCCGTAGCCGAAGCGCTTGGCGTACGACTCGATGACCCGGCCGATGATGTTGATCCGGCGGCCCGGCTTGACCGCCTTGATCGCGCGATTGAGGGACTCCCGCGTCCGCTCGACCAGCAGCCGGGACTCCTCGTCCACCTCACCGCACAGATAGGTGGCGTTGTTGTCGCCGTGCACCCCGCCGATGTAGGCGGTGACATCGAGGTTCACGATGTCGCCGTCGCGCAGCACGGTGCTGTCCGGGATGCCGTGGCAGATCACCTCGTTGAGCGAGGAACACAGCGACTTGGGGAAGCCGCGGTAGCCCAGCGTCGACGGATAGGCGCCGTGGTCGCACATGTACTCGTGGGCCACCCGGTCCAGCTCGTCCGTGGTGACGCCGGGCGCGATCAGCTTGGCGGCCTCCTCCATCGCACGCGCGGCGATCCGCCCCGCGATCCGCATCTTCTCGATGGTCTCAGGGTCCTGGACCTCGGGCCCGTCATACGGCGTCGGGCTCTGCTTCCCGACGTACTCGGGCCGCGGGATCGAGGCGGGGACGGTGCGGAGGGGGGAGAGCGTCCCCGGGACAAGAAGCGACTGGCCAGACATATCAGCGAGTGTATCGGCGGTGCATCGGGCAGCATGGCGGCAAGGGCGACGCCGCGGTGCGCGACGCCGCGCGTACGGAGGACGGAGAGCGGGATGGCGCTGTTCAAGAAGAGGGCCGCGGGCAAGCCGGGCGAGTGGTACTACTGCCTCAAGCACGGCACGGTCGAGGAGGGCCCGGAATGCCGCGCCGCCGACCGCATGGGGCCGTACGCCACCCGGGAGAAGGCCGCCCACGCGATGGAGACCGCGCGCGAGCGGAACGAGGAGTGGCGACACGACCCCCGCTGGCAGAACGGCCCGCGGGCGGACTGACCCCCGGCCCGGGCCCACCCCCGCACCTCGGTCAGACCGGGGCGGGGGCGGCCTCGCGGACCTGGCGGGCGTGTTCGTCGGTGCGGGCGTCGTACGTCATCAGCCGCGGCAGGACCAGCGCCAGCAGGCCGACGGACACCACACACGCCGCGCCGCCCGACCACACCGCCGCCCGCACCCCCGTGACCCCGGCGACCGTTCCCGCCCGGACCTGGCCCAGCTGCGGCCCGGTCGCGTAGGACAGCAGCTCGATCCCGGCGAGGCGGCCCCGGAGCCGGTTGGGGATGGTCTGGTTCCAGATCGTGGCGCGGAACAGTCCGCTCACCATGTCACCGCCGCCCGCCACCGCCAGACACAGCAGCACCAGCCAGATGTTGCCCAGCGAGCCGGCCGCGGCCATCGCCAGCCCCCACACCGCGGCGCCGAGCACCACCATCCGGCCGTGCCGGTGGATCCGGGAGGTCCAGCCGCTGGTCAGGCTGATCACCACCGAGCCGACCGAGCCCGCCGCGTACATCAGGCCGAGCGCCCAGGGCGCGTCCAGATCGTCGGCGAGGAAGGGGAAGATCGCGTTCGGGAAGGCGAAGAACATCGCGACCATGTCCACCGCGTAGGTGCCCAGCAGCTCCTTGCGCCGCCAGGCGTAGCGCGCGCCCTCGCCGATCGCGCGCAGTGAAGGCGGTTCGGCGTCATGGGCGGGCGGCGCCGGCGACAGCCCGAAGGCGAGCAGCAGGGACACGGCGAAGGTGAGCAGATCGAGGCCGTAGGCGAGCGGCAGCCCGGCGTACGCCACGACCACACCGGCCAGCGAGGGGCCCGCGATGGCCGAGAGCTGCCAGCGGATCGAGTTGAGCGCGGCGGCGGCCGTGAGCTGGTCGTGCGGCACGATCCGCGCGGTGACCGCGTCGAGGGCCGGGCGCTGGATACCGACGAGCGCGCTGGTCAGCGCCGCGACGGCTTACAGCGGCCACAGCATGGGGTCCGGCAGCAGGCTGTTGACCAGCAGTACGGCGGCGAGCAGACCGAGCCCGGCCTCGGTGAGCAGGATCAGCTTGCGGCGGTCCAGAGCGTCCGCGAGCGCCCCGCCGTAGAGCCCGAAGACGACCAGCGGCACCAGCTCGACCGCCCCGATGGCCCCGACCGCGAAGGCCGAACCGGTCAGCTCCTTGATCTGGAGGGGCAGCGCCACCATGGTCAGGAAGCTGCCGAAGGCGGTCACCATCCCGGCGGTCCACATCAGCCGGAAGTCGCGGGAGGAGCGCCACGGCGCGAGGTCGGGGAGGAGGGCGCGCTTACGCGCCCGGTCGTCCGTCAGGGTCACGAGTCGACATCGTCCGGCCGCGCCCGGGGGCCCGGCAACCGAATTACGTGCCGCCGGCCCGGAAGCACCGGCCCGGCCGCCGGCTTGTCGGTGACGCGGGCCAGGATGGTGTTCATGACGGCGACTTCACCACCGACAACGACGTTCGACACGCTGCACTCGCTCGCCCGCACCCACCTGTCCCCACACGACGCCGAGCGCTGGACGGGCCTGCTCCGGCCGGGCGCCCGGCTGAGCGGGGCCGACGCCGACGATCCCGTCGTCGGGCAGCTCGGCGGGCTCCCCAGGCTGCCCGACGACGTGGCGTGGCCCGTCTGGGAGGAGGAGGGGTGCGCGCTCTCCTTCGTGGCGATGCTCGACTGCGCGGCGCTGCGCGCTGTCGCTGCCGCACAAGGCCGGGAACTCCCCCTGCACACCGACGGCCGGCTCGCCTTCTTCATCGGGCTCGACGAGGAGGAGGGCAGGATCGTCGACGTTCACGACCGCGACAGCTGGGCCGGCGCGCGGGTGCTGCATCTGCCGCCCGAGGAGCCGGGGGCAGCCGAGTGCCCGGCACCGGAAGGGGTGGAACCGTACGATGCCGTGCCGCTCACCGCCGTGCCGGGCCCGGGCATACCGGGCAGCGGCTCCCCAGCCGTGGCCTGTGCGTTCGGCTTCGAAAGCTGGCGGGACCGGTACGAACACCCGGCCACCAGCGGCCGGTTCGGCCAAGCCCTGGAACGGCATCAGCAGCACGGCGGGCACCAGGCCCTCGGTCACCCGCAGAGCATCCAGGGCCCCGTCGAGCTGGAGGTGGCCCAGGCCGTCCTGGGCTGCGGACTGAGCCAGGACGACCCCCGGGTCGTGGCCGAGGCCGAAGGCTGGACGCTGCTCGCCCAGTTCGACAGCGACGGCGATGCCGGGATGTCGTGGGGCGACTGCGGCGTGCTGTACTGGCTGATCCGTCCCGAGCATCTCGCCGCGAACCGCTTCGACCAGGCCGTCCTGACCTGGCAGTGCTGCTGAGGGGCTGCCGGTCGCGCACACCGTCGCCTCACCACCGCGCGGGCGGCGGGGCCGTCAGCTGTTCGGCCAGCCGGGCCAGCCGGTCGCGGTAGCGGCGGCGGCCGGGGCGGGCCGGGAGGCTGTTCTCCCCGGCGGCCGCGCTCACCAGGTGCTGGACGGTGTCGAGGTCGAGCCCGGCCCCCTCGGGCACGGCCAGCGCGTCATGGGCCAGGGTGTGCAGTTCGGCGTCACCGCCGTCGAGGGCGAGCACGGTCGCGCCGCCCCGGCGTGCGTCGTTCACCCGCTCCAGCAGCCCGGCCCCGGGCTCGCCCGGCGCGACGACGAGCAGGGTCTCCCCGCGCCCGGCGCCCTCCAGCCGGCCGAGCCCCACGGACAGATGCGCGGGGACCGGGCCGTCCGGCACCCGGTGGCGCACCAGGGTGGGGGACAGCTCCGGCAGTCCGGACCAGGCGGCCTCGTCGTCGAGATGCGCGGCCAGGTGCCAGGGTTCGTACTCCTCGCTGCCGACCAGCAGCAGCCCGCCGTCCCGCGGCCCCACCGAGGCCCGCAGTGAACCGGCGAAGCGGCGGGTGGTCTGCAACCACTCGGTCCCGGCGAGCACTTCGCGCAGCAGCGCGACCCGTACGGCGTCCATGGCATCCGCATCCTGCCGTGGCGCGCGGCGCGGCGGAGGTGGTTCGCCGGTGCGTCACCCCTTCGAGCGGCGGCTTCCGTTCAGGCCCAAGTAACCGGCGTAGAGCAGCTGGACGACACCGAGGCAGGCCACCACCATCCCGGTCTTGACCGGGTTGACGAAGGGGATCTCGATGTCCCCGGCCAACAGCCACAGGGCTGTGCCGCCGGCGAGGGTGAGGGCGCCTTCGAGGAAGTTCTTGGGGGCCGGAGCCATGGTGAGGGTCTTTCAGGAAGCGGGCGTCGGAGCGGACTTCACGCTATGGCCGCGCCACCGCCCGCTCCTCGGCCCGGCGAAGGAGATCATCGCCGCTGCCGTCCATCGTTCGGACGACCCGGATCCCCTCCTGGAAGCCTGCGGTCCGCCCCTGGTCCGGGGCCCGGTCTCCAACTGTTCATGTGCCGTCTCTTGACGCTCTGTGAGGCAAACCCTAAGGTCGCCGCACACAAGGGACGTCCTACGTCCCATTTTTCTGGCTCGGCACTCGATTGCGACGGGGCATCGGGAGGGTCTGATGGCAAACGGTGCGGACGTCCGCCCGTACGAGGTCTCCGTCCCCTACCGGGCAGGGACCGGGGGATACGCGAGCTACCGCATTCCGGCGGTGGTGCTGACCCGCGCCGGGACCGTGCTCGCCTTCGCCGAGGGGCGGGTGGGCTCCGCCGCCGACCACGGGGACATCGACCTGGTGGTCAAGCGGTCGGAGGACGGCGGGCGCACCTGGGGCGCGCTGCGGGTCGTCGCGCGCAACGGAGGCGGTACGGCGGGGAATCCGGCCCCCGTGGTCCTCACCGGCGGCGCCCACGACGGCCGGATCGTGCTGGTGCAGGTGCACAGCGCCGCCTCCGCCACCGAGGACCGGATCCGGCGCGGTGAGGTGTCCGCGGCCGACGGACGGCGGGTGTGGGTGGCCCACAGCGATGACGACGGGGTCACCTGGAGCGCGCCCCGCGAGATCACCCAGCAGACCAAACGGCCCGAGTGGCGGTGGTACGCCACCACCCCCGGCCATGCCCTCCAGCTGCGCCACGGCCCGCACCCGGGCCGGATCGTGGTCCCGGCCAACCACTCGCTGCCGCCGACCGTCCCCGGCGACAACGGCACCGAGGGCCGCTACAACGGCGGACACGCGCTGCTCAGCGACGACGAGGGCGAGACCTGGCGGATCGGCTACGTGGACGACAACCCCGACGGCTACGTCAACGTCAACGAGACGACCGCCGCCGAACTCCCCGACGGCCGCATCTACTTCAACACCCGCACCGAAGCGACCGCCCCCGGCAACCGCGCCGACGCCTGCTCGCTCGACGGCGGCACCACGCTGACCACCCCTTTCCGGCCGCAGGCCGGTCTGGTCACCCCCGTCGTCGAGGGCTGTGTGCTGCACCTGGGCACCCCGGACGTCCTGCTGTACTCCGGCCCGGCCGACCCGGTCCACCGGGCGCTGATGACGGTGCGCGCCAGCCGGGACGGCGGTGTCACCTGGCGGCCGGTGCACACCGTGGACGGGCTGCCCGCCGCCTATTCGGATCTGGTCCGGCTCGACGATCGCACGGTCGGACTGCTCTACGAGACCGGCGACTTCAGCGCCTACTCGACTCTTACGTTCCGGCGCATCCCGATGGAGGAGCTGGTATGAGCACATCAGACACTCAGTGGTACGGAACCCCGCGCCGCGCCGTCCTCGGCGGCGCGGCCGCCACGGCCGCCGGGTTCGCCCTCGCGGGCTGCGGTTCGGACGACGACGGCGACAAGCCCGAGGGCCGCAAGAAGGGTGAGAAGATCACGCTCACCTTCTGGTCCTGGGTACCGGGCATCGACAAGCCCGTCGCCCTGTGGAACCGCAACAACCCCGAGGTGCGGGTCGAGGTCGAGAAGGTCTCGGCGGTCGACGGCGCCCAGTACGCGAAGATGCACGCCGCCATCAAGGCGGGCAATCCGCCGGACCTCGGCCAGATCGAGTACCCGGTCGTGCCCAGCTTCCTCATCGACAACGGGCTGCTCGATCTGACGAAGTACGGGGTCGGCGCGCACAGGGACAAGTTCATCGGCTGGCAGTGGCAGCAGTCCGTCTTCGGCAAGGCCGTCTACGCCGTGCCGCAGGCGTCGGGCCCGATGGGCCTGTTCATCCGCCATGACCTCTTCGAGAAGTGGAACATCGAGCCGCCCGCCACCTGGGACGAGTACGCCGATGCCGCCGAGGCGATCCGCAGGAAGGGCGCCTGGATCGAAACCTTCTCGGCCACCAACGGCAACCGCTTCGCGGGGCTTGCCTGGCAGGCCGGGGCGCGCTGGTTCGGCACCGAGGGCGACACCTGGATCGTCTCCCTCGACGACGAGCCCACCCGCAAGGTCGCCGACTACTGGCACGACCTGGTCCACCGGAAGATGATCAAGACCATCCCGGACCGGCAGAACGCCTGGTACAAGGATGTCCAGACCGGTGCGATGGCCTCCTGGCTCGGTGCCAGCTGGGGTGACGCACTGCTCGTCGGCAACGCGCCCAAGACGTCCGGCAAGTGGCGGGTGGTGCCCATGCCGCAGTGGAAGAAGGGCGACCACGCCTACGCCAACTGGGGCGGTTCCACCACCGCCGTCTTCGCCAAGAGCAAGTACCCCGAGGACGCACTGGAGTTCGCGGTCTGGCTCAACACCGACCCCGAGTCCATCAAGCTCCTGATCGAGAACGGCTACGGCACCCCCGGCGCCAAGAAGGGCTATGCCACCTCCGATCTCGATGTGCACAAGGACTTCTTCGGCGGTCAGACCTACAGCGAGGTGTTCGAGCGGGCCAGTAAGGGCGTTGACACCAGCTGGCGGTGGGGCCCGGCCACCGACACCCTCTACCAGCGGCTCGGCGACGCCTTCACCGCCGCCATCGGCAGCGGCGGCAGCTTCCGTTCCGTCCTGCGGAAGGTGCAGGGCGAGACGGTCAGCGATCTCAAGGAAAAGGGACTGAAGGTGGAGGCCGGGTGAAACGGCCCACCCGGACGGAGATCCGCAGTGCGCGGGCGGCGGCCGGATTCTTGCTGCCGTTCCTCGCGCTGTTCCTGCTCTGCTTCATCGCGCCCATCGGCTACGCCCTCTACGAGAGCATGTTCAAGGTCGAACGCACCGGCGCGCTCGGCCTCGGCGGGGAGACCAAGGAAGTGTGGGCGGGCTTCTCCAACTACGCGCACGCCCTCCAGGACGACCGCTTCACCGCCGGATTCGGCCGGGTTCTGCTCTTCGGCGCGGTACAGATCCCGCTGATGATCGCCTTCGCCACCGGGCTCGCCCTGCTGCTGGAGGCGGCGTCCGCACGCTGGGTCGGCTTCTTCCGGACCGCCTTCTTCCTGCCGTACGGCGTACCCGGGGTGATCGCGTCGATCCTGTGGGGCTTCCTCTACGTACCCGGTATCAGCCCGCTGGTGGAGATGGCCCATTCGGTCGGCTGGGACGTGGACTTCCTGGGCCGCTCCAGCGTGCTGTGGTCCATCGCCAACATCGTCACCTGGCAGTTCACCGGCTACAACATGCTGGTGCTGATCGCTCAGCTGAAGGCCGTGCCCGGTGAGCTGTACGAGGCCGCGCGGATCGACGGGGCCGGTGCCTGGCAGGTGGCCCGGCACATCAAACTGCCGCTGATCCGGCCCGCGCTGGTGCTCACCACCGTCTTCAGCCTGATCGGCACCCTCCAGCTCTTCGCCGAGCCCAAGGTGCTCAAACCGCTCAGCAACTCCATCGACTCCGGCTACACCCCCAATCTGGCCGCCTACAACGAGGCGTTCACCAGCAACAACCAGCACATCGCGGCGGCCGAGGCGGTGCTGCTCGCGCTGGTGGCGTGTGTGCTGTCCTTCGGCTTCCTCCGGCTGGTGGGACAGCGCGGAAAGGACGGCGAGAGCAGGTGACCACCGAGCTCACCGAGGAACTCCCGGCCGACGGCACCCCCGGGGCCGGCCCCGGCCCGCGCGGCGCGGGCCGCCGCCGGGGCCGCCCGGGCCGCCGCGGCGGTGGCCGCCGTCCGCCGCTGCGGTACCGGATCATCACCGTCTCGCTGCTCACCGTCGCCGCGCTCTACTTCCTCATCCCCGTCTACTGGCTGGCGGTCTCGGCCACCAAGTCCAGCAGCGATCTCTTCGGCACCTTCGGCTTCTGGTTCCACGATCCGCGGCCGCTGGACTATCTCCACCAGGTGCTCAGCTACGACGACGGCATCTACGTCCGCTGGTTCCTCAACAGCCTGATGTACGCGGGCATCGGCGCGCTCGCCGCCACCCTGCTGTCGGCCGCCGCGGGCTACGCCCTGGCCAAGTACCGCTTCCCCGGCCGGGAGGGGATCTTCAACGTGGTGCTCGCCGGAGTGCTCATCCCCGGCACCGCACTGGCTCTGCCGCTGTATCTGCTGTTCAGCGAGATGGGTCTGGCCAACACCTATGCGGCGGTGCTCATCCCGAGCGTCGTCAGCCCCTTCGGGGTCTATCTGTGCCGGATCTACGCGGCCGCCGCCGTCCCCGACTCACTGCTGGAGGCGGCCAGGATCGACGGCGCGGGGGAGACCCGGATCTTCGCCACCCTGGGGCTGCGGCTGATGACTCCCGCCCTGGTCACCGTCTTCCTCTTCCAGTTCGTGCACATCTGGAACAACTTCTTCCTGCCGCTGGTGATGCTCTCGGACTCCGACCTCTATCCGATCCAGCTCGGTCTGACCTCCTGGCAGGGCTACGCCGACCGGCAGCCTGAGCTGTACCAGTACACGGTGGGCGGCGCGCTGCTGTCCGTTCTGCCGCTGATGGTGCTGATGGGCGTCCTCCAGCGGTACTGGCGCACCGGGCTGACGGAGGGGAGCGTGAAGGCGTGAGGCGGGCGTGACAGTATCACTGTCATGACTACTTCCGATGGTGCGACTCCCGAGACCACCGCCCCCGCGAAGAAGGCCCCCGCCAAGGACCCGTGGGACCTCCCCGATGTGTCCGGCCTGGTCGTCGGTGTCCTCGGCGGCACCGGTGACCAGGGCCGCGGCCTCGCCTACCGGCTGGCCAGGGCGGGCCAGAAGGTGATCATCGGCTCACGTGCCGCCGAGCGCGCGCGGACCGCTGCCGAGGAGCTGGGCGGTGCCGAACTGGGCATCGAGGGCGCCGACAACGCCGAATGCGCCCGGCGCAGCGACATCGTGATCGTCGCCGTGCCATGGGACGGCCACGCCAAGACGCTGGAGTCGCTGCGCGGGGAGCTCAGCGGCAAGCTGGTCGTGGACTGCGTCAACCCGCTGGGCTTCGACAAGAAGGGCGCGTTCGCCCTGAAGCCGGAGGAGGGCAGCGCCGCCGAGCAGGCCGCGGCCCTGCTGCCGGACTCCCGGGTCACCGCCGCCTTCCACCATCTCTCGGCCGTCCTGCTCCAGGACCCCGCGATCGAGCGGATCGACACCGATGTGATGGTGCTGGGCGAGTCCCGGGCGGACACCGACGCGGTCCAGGCCCTGGCCGCGCGGATCCCCGGGATGCGGGGCGTCTTCGCGGGGCGGCTGCGCAACGCCCACCAGGTCGAGTCGCTGGTGGCCAATCTGATCTCGGTCAATCGCCGCTACAAGGCCCACGCGGGTCTGCGGGTCACGGACGTCTGAGCGGGCACGGGCGGGTCCCCGCCGCGCGCGGCGGGGTGTGCCGCACCCGAAGCGACGGGGCATGGGTGACAATGTCCGGGAAGCCGAGATCACCCCCGACAGGAGCCGCACCCCATGCCCCGCCTCGCGATCTACGCCCTCGTCGTCTGCGTCCTCGCCATCGCCGCGGCCGTGGTCTCGTTCGCCCGGGGCAGCCTCCTGGGGGTGGTGTGGATCCTGCTCGCGGGTGTCTCGTCCAACATGATCTGGTACTACGTGCGCAAGGCGCGGATGTCGCGGACCGAGGGGCGCGAGGTCACCGGCTGAGGCGCTATGCGCCGATTCCGGGGATCTGGGGCTCGCCCTGCCAAAATCTGAAGAACTCCTGCCCCCAATAGGTGTCCCATTGGGTCACCCCCAGCGCCCCCATGATCGCGTCCACCGCGTGGAAGAAGCCCTGGTTGACCTCCGGGATCCACAGCACCCCGAAGACCGCGAGCAGCCCGAACGGGGCGTACGGCTCCACCTGCCGCCGCACCCGGTACGACAGCCACGGCTCGATCACCCCGTAGCCGTCCAGCCCCGGCACCGGCAGTGAGTTCAGGATCGCCGCGGTGACCTGGAGCAGCGCCAGGAACGCCAGCGCGTAACGGAACACCCCCGGCATCCGGTCCACCGTGCCCGCCCAGAACGGCGCGGTCAGCGCGGCGGCGAACAGCACATTGGTGAGCGGTCCGGCCGCCGATATCAGACTGTGCTTCCAGCGCCCCCGGATCCGGTGCCGCTCGATGAACACCGCCCCGCCCGGCAGCCCGATCCCACCCATGACCACGAAGATGACGGGCAGCACGATGCTCAGCGCGACATGGGTGTACTTCAGCGGGTTCAGGGTCAGATAGCCCTTCGCCCCGATGGACAGATCACCGCCGTGCAGCGCGGTCCGGGCGTGCGCGTACTCATGCAGACACAGCGAGACGACCCAGCCGGAGACGACGAACAGGAACACGGCGAAACCGGGGCTCGCGGAGTAGTCCGTCCACACCGCCCACGCGGATACGCCCATGATCGCGACCAGACCGAGAAAGACGGGGCTGATCCGCCGGTCGCGGCGGCTGACTGCGGTGGTCATCGAGTGGGGTCTCCGTAGGGGGTGATGATCACTGGCGATGGAACGATGACCAGTGTGCGCATAGTTCCCGGCAAGGGGGAACAGAGGTGATCGGGGCCACACGGGCGGGGCGTTCTGCGGCTAGTCTGAGACCAACCTGGCCAGGGAGGAAACAGTGACGATCATGGAGGACAGGGCGGTGGATCTGCAGGAGCGGATTCGGCTGCCCCGGAGCGTGCGGCTGCGGCTGACCAGGAACGGAATGACGTTGGTACCGATTACCCAAGCGCACCTGACCACGCAGCGGCGCATTCTGAACCAGATCGAAGAGCGCCTGCCGGGCTGGACGCCCGTAGGCGAATTCGGTGTGCTCCCGCCCCGGGAGGGCTACACCCCGGAGCCGGATGTGTCGGCCGTCCCGAGCGACAAGCTGGAGCCGGGGGCCAGCAAGTTCCCCGAAGACCTGCTCCGCTTCGTCATCGAGGTCGTCTCCCCGGAGAGCGCCGAGCGGGATTACAGCACGAAGTCCGACCACTACGCACTGCGCGGCATCGAGGCGTACCTGGTCGTCAATGTGCTCACCGCCCGCTGGACGCTGCTCACCCGGCCCGAGAACGGGAACTATGAGCACTCCGTGTCCGGCACCTTCGGCGAGAAGATCGAGATTCCCGTGGAGGACCAGACGCTGGTTCTCGACTCGTCGCAGTTCATGAGGGTCTGAGGCCGACGTCCGACCGCGTGGACCATCGACCAGAATGGGCCCGTGCGCTACGCCATCCTCGGCACCACCCAGGCCCACCGCGACGACCGCACCTCCGTCGAGCTCGGTGGCGCACGGCTGCGGGCGCTGCTGGCCGCCCTCGCACTGAGCCCGGGGCGGCTGTGCACCACCGGCGCCCTCATCGCCGACATCTGGGACACCGACCCACCCGCCGACGAGCACGGCGCGCTCCAGGCCCTCGTCGGACGGCTCCGCCGCGCGCTGGGCAGGGAGGCCGTGGCCTCCGCCCCGGGCGGCTACCGGCTCGTGGCCGACCCCGACGACGTCGATCTGCACCGCTTCGAACGGCTGGCGGAGGAAGGCGCCCGCGCCCTCGCCGACGGCGCCCCGGACCGGGCCGCCGACCTCCTCGGCACGGCCCTCGCACTGTGGCGCGGCCCCGCCCTCGCGGACCTGCCGGGCGGCGTGGCGGCGGCCACCCGCGCGGAGGCCCGCCGCCTGGACGCGCGCCGCGCCCGGTTCGCGGCCGAGCTCGCCCTCGGCCGCGCCGCCCAGGTCCTCCCGGCGCTCACCGAACTCTGCGACGCGCACCGGCTGGACGAGCCCCTGCACGCCCTGCGGATCCGCGCCCTGCGCGACGCCGGCCGCCCGGCGGAGGCGCTCGCCGCGTACGAGGCGATCCGCGCCGAGATCGCCAACCGCCTGGGCGCCGACCCCGGCCCCACCCTCCGCGCCCTCCACGCGGCCCTTCTCACCCCGGAGCCGACGCCCCCGGCGGCCTTTGCGACCCCGACGACTCCGGCGGTACCCGCGCCCCCTGCGGGGCCGGGCGCCCCGGGGGCCCTCGCCGGTCCCGCGACTCCGGATGTCCCGGGGGTCCCCGCGGCCCCGGGGTCTGCGGGCCCTGTGGGTTCGGCGGCCCCGGCGGCGGGCGCGGGTTCCGCGGTGCCCGGCGTCTTCGCGGCGCCGGCCGAGCCGGTGCCCCCGGCCACCCCCGCGGCAGGTGACGCGACCCCTGCGGGTCCGGGCGCGACGGCGGGTTCGGCGGCCCCGGCGGCGGGCGCGGGTTCCGCGGTGCCCGGCGCCTTCGCGGCCCCGGCCGAGCCGGTGCCCCCGGCCACCCCCGCGGCAGGTGACGCGACCCCTGCGGGTCCGGGCGCGACGGCGGGTCCGGCGGCCCCGGCGGCGGGCGCGGGCCCCGCGGTGCCCGGCGCCTTCGCGGCGCCGACGGCGCCAGGGGGCGCTGCCGCGCCCGGACCCACGGCGGCGCCCGGGTCCACGGCCGCGCCCGCGGCGCCGGGTGCCCCCGCGGCGGGTGCCGCGACCCCCGCGGCTCCGGCCGTGCCGGGGGCTTCCCCGGACCCTGCGGCTCCGGCCGCCCCCGCATCCCCACCCCCACCGGCGGGCCCTCCCGGGGGTGGAAATCTGCGGGCTCGGCTCACCAGCTTTGTGGGGCGGGAGGCCGAGTTGGAGGCGTTGCGTACCGACCTCACCGGGCATCGGCTGGTCACCCTTCTCGGGCCCGGCGGTGCCGGGAAGACACGGCTGTCGCAGGAGGCCGCCGAGGCGGTCGGGGCCGCCTGGCCGGATGGGGTGTGGCTGGCCGAACTGGCGCCCGTCGACGATCCGGAGACCGTGCCGGAGACGGTGCTCACCGCGCTCGGCGGGCGCGAGACCGTCATCCGCGGTACCGCGGCGGAGGGGCTCCGCGCCGCCGCCGACCCCGCGACCCACGATCCGCTCACCCGGCTCGTCGAACACTGCGAACCCCGCCGCATGCTGATCGTGCTCGACAACTGCGAACACCTCGTCGAGGCCGCGGCCCGGCTCGCCGACACGCTCCTCGCCCGCTGCCCCGGCGTCACCGTCCTGGCCACCAGCCGCGAACCGCTCGCCGTGCCCGGAGAGCTGGTCCGCCCCGTCGAACCGCTGCCGGACCCGGTCGCCCTGCGGCTGCTCCAGGACCGGGGCGCGGCGGCGCGGCGGGGTTTCCGTACGGAGGACGACCCGGGGGCCTGCGCCGAGATCTGCCGTCGTCTCGACGGGCTGCCCCTGGCCATCGAACTGGCCGCGGCCCGGCTGCGGTTGCTTAACCCCCGTCAGCTCGCCGATCGCCTCGACGACCGCTTCCGGCTGCTGACCAGTGGCAGCAGAACCGTGCTGCCCCGGCAGCAGACGCTGCGTGCCGTCGTCGACTGGTCCTGGGATCTGCTCGACACCCGCGAACGCACCGTGCTCCGCCGTCTGTCGGTCTTCGCGGGCGGCTGCGACCTCTCGGCCGCCGAGGCGGTCTGCGCGGACTCGGAACCCCCGGCCCCGGCCGAACCAGCCGATGCCTTGGCCGACGCCGTCGATCCGCGCGACGTGACCGCGTTGCTCGGCTCGCTCGTCGACAAATCCCTTGTCGTGGCCGCGCCCGGGGCGACCGGGGAGATGCGCTACGGGCTCCTGGAGACCGTCGCCGAGTACGCCGGGGAACGGCTCGACGAGGCCGGGGAGCGGGCCGCGGCCGAGCGGCGCCATCTGGTGGCGTACCGGGAACTGGCCCGCACCGCCGACCCGTTGCTCCGCGGCCCCGCCCAACGCGACTGGCTGGACCGGCTGGAGAGCGAGCACGAGAATCTGCGCACCGCGCTGCGCCGCGCCGTCGCCGCCCGCGACGAGCAGGAGGCGCTGTGCCTGGTGCTCTCCCTCGGCTGGTTCTGGAATCTGCGCGGCCACCGCGCCGACGCCCGCCACTGGGCCACGGCCGCCGCCGAGCTCGGCCCGAACCCCTTCGCACTGCCGGTGAACCCCGCCCCTCCGCTGTACGCCGGCTGTATCGACGCCCCACCCCCGATGACGCCGGAGCTGCTGGACGAAGCACGCCGCGGGGTACGGCTTTTCGCGCTGGCCAACATCGAGGGCGATCTCCAGTTCATGTCGAACGACACAGCCCGGCGCGAGCTGGAGGGGATCGTCGTCGCCTACCGGGCCGGACTGCCGCAGACCTGCCGTATCCCCGGCCTCCTGTGGTTCTTCGCGGTGATCATCACGGGGGAGTTCGGCCTGCTGCGGGAGATGGCCGACACAACGGTGCGCACCTGCCGGGAGCTGGGCTACACCTGGGAGCTGGGCTTCACCCTCCAGCTGCGTTCCAAGCTGCTCAACGAGCGCAGGAGCGGGTACCAGGGCGCGACCCGGGACGCCGACGAGAGCCTGGAGATCTTCCTCCGGCTCGGGGATGCCTGGGGCGCGGCCGAGGCGCTGTCCGGCCGGGGCGAGGTGCGGGAGCAGGCGGGCGACGGCGCGGCCGCCGCCGAGGACTACCGGGCGGCGATCCGCTGCGCCCAGGAGCTCGGCGCCCATGAACAGGTGGTGCTGCTCCGGTCCCGGCTGGCCGGGCTGTACGTGGAGTTCGGGGACGAGGAGGAGGCGGCCGAGGGCGAGCGGATGCTGCGCGAGGTGGTCGACCGGGGCCTCCAGGCGGGTGCCGAGGCCCTGTCGTACGCCCGGCTACACCTGGCCCAGCGCTACGGCGTCACGGGCCGGGTCGCCGAGGCGCGGACCCAGCTGACCGCGCTGCACACGGAGTTCGAGGTCCGGGCGCTGAACCTGTTCCAGGGCGTCGCGGAGGGGATGCTGGCCTGGCTGGACCTGCTGGAGCGACGGCCGGGCGACGCCCTGGTGAGGGTGCGTGCCGCGCTGGCGAAGACGGCGGACCGGATGACGGATCTGGTCGCGCCGTTCATCCCGGTGGCACAGCTGCTGACCGGGGCCGAGGCGCTGGGGGAACTCGGTGGCGCGGAGCGGGCCGACACCGCGGCGCGGCTGGTGGGGGCGTACGACGGGCTGCGCGGCTCCCTGCACCACCGGCGCAACTCGACCGAGCGTGCGAGCCGGGAGCGGACCGAGGCCGCGGCGCGGGCCGCGCTCGGGGACACGGCGTACGAGCGGGCGTACGGCGAGGGCGGCGGCCTCACGCTGGAGGAGGCCATCGCCCTGGTCTGAGCCCCGGCCGGATCGTTTCCGGGGGCGGCGTCACGGCGAACGGCGGGCGGCGTCACGGCAGACTGCCCCGACCGCCGGCCAGGTGCGCTGCCCCCCGTGCAGCACACATGATCGGCGGTCGAGGCCGTGGCGGTGCCCCACCCCTCAGGTGGTCTTGTTGCGGAACTTGGCGACCGCGAGCGGCGCCGTGATCACCGTGATGCCCACCGCCCACAGCAGGCAGACGACCACCGGGTGGGCTATCGCGCCGTGGCCGCTGGTCAGCGCCCGGGCGGCATCCGCGAGTTGGGAGAGCGGGTTGTACTCGGTGAAGGACTGGAGCCAGCCGGGCATGGTGCTGGTCGGCGCGAAGATGGACGAGCCGAACTGGAGCGGCATGATCACCAGCATGCCCACGCCCTGGACGGCCTGCGGGGTCTTCATGGACAGGCCGAGCAGCATGAAGATCCAGGTCAGCGAGGAGCCGAAGAGGAGCGAGAGGGCCATCGAGGCCAGCAGCTCCACCGGACCGGTCTTGAGCTCGAAGCCCATGAGGAAGCCCATGGCCAGCAGGATGAGGGTGGACACCAGCATCCGCCCGGTCTCCACGATCAGCTTGGCGATCAGCACCGAGGAGCGGGCGATCGGCATCGTCCGGAAGCGGTCCATGACTCCCTTCTGGAAGTCGTCGTTGACACCGGTGCCGACCGACATCGCGATGTTCAGACCGCCCATCGCCATCATCCCGGGGATGAAGTAGTTGATGTAGGCGCCCCGGTCGCCCGCCGCCACCGCGCCGCCGAAGACGTACACGAACAGCAGCGAGAAGATGATGGGCATCATCACGGCGTCGAACATCGACTCCGGGTCCTGCTTGATCTGGAGGGCGTTACGGCGCACCAGCGCGCCGATGTGCCGCAGATTGGCCCGCAGGCCGATCCGGCCCTCGCCGGGGAGCGCCTTGGCGGGCGCGGTCATCGTTGCCGCGCTCATGCGGCGACCTCCTCAACGGCGTCGTGCTTCGTGGTCTCGTCCTGGGGGGTGGAGGTCTTCTGGCCGGTGATGGCGAGGAACACCTCGTCGAGGCTGGGCAGATGGGTGTCGATCCCGGCGATGGTGAAGCCGCGCTCACCGAGCAGACCGATCACGGCGGTCAGCTGCTCATCGCTGATGATGGGCACGTTGACCAGGCCCTCCGCGGGGTCCGCGGTGGCACTGCCGACGCCGTCGAGTCCGGCCTGGGCGATGGCGCCGACCATGCGGTGCAGCTCGCGCTGGTCGGACGGGCGGATCTGGAGGGTGCGGCCGCCGACCTTGGCCTTCAGTTCGTTGACCCGGCCCTCGGCGATGACCTTGCCGCGGTCGATGACCGTCAGGTCGTGCGCGAGGTGCTCGGCCTCCTCCATGTACTGGGTGGTGAGCAGCACCGTGGAGCCGTCCGAGACCATCCGCTTGACCTCGTCCCACACCTCGAGGCGGGTGCGCGGGTCAAGACCGGTGGTCGGCTCGTCCAGATAGAGCACCGAGGGGTGGCCGATCATGGACGCGGCCAGATCGAGCCTCCGGCGCATCCCGCCGGAGTAGGTGCGCGCGGCCCGCTTGGCGGCGTCGGTCAGTGAGAACCGCTCCAGCATCTCGTCCGCGCGGCGGCGGGCGTCCCTGCGGGACAGATCGAGCAGCCGCCCGATCATGTAGAGGTTCTCCCAGCCGGACAGCTTCTCGTCCACCGAGGCGTACTGCCCGGTGAGCCCGATGGTGCGGCGCAGCTGGCGGGGCTGATTCACCACGTCGTACCCGGCCACCACGGCGGTTCCGGCATCCGGCACCAGCAGGGTGGACAGACAGCGGACGAGGGTGGTCTTCCCGGCTCCGTTGGGGCCGAGCACACCGAGGACAGTGCCCTCCGGGACCTCGAGGTCGACGCCGTCGACCGCCTTGGTGTCACCGAAGTGCTTGACCAGCCCCCGAACTTCGACGGCGTTGCCGCCCCTGATCGTGTGTTCCTGTCGCTTCATGCCCCCACCATGGCAGCGGCCACCGACAACCCACCGACAGATGGCAGACAGACGGCAGACAGCCCGCCGACGGGGGAAGATCGGCGGGCTGTCGGTGTGCCGCGGTGGCTCACCGGGACCGGTCAGGGCCCCTGCGGCGGGCCTGGGCCCAGGTCCTGGCAGGGAGGGCCTAGTGGAAGGAGTGCTCCGCGGTCGGGTAGGCCCCGCCGACCACGTCCTCCGCGAAGGCCCGTGCGGCGTCGCCGAGGCTCTGGCGCAGCTGGGCGTACTGCTTGACGAAGCGCGGTACCCGGCCGTCGGTCATCCCCGCCATGTCGGTCCACACCAGGACCTGGGCGTCGCAGTCGGGGCCCGCGCCGATGCCGACGGTCGGGATGTGCAGCGAGCGGGTCACCTCGGCGGCCAGTTCGGCCGGGACCAGCTCCAGGACGACCGCGAAGGCGCCCGCGTCCTGCACCGCCTTGGCGTCCCGCAGCAGCTGCTGGGCGGCCTCCTCGCCGCGACCCTGGACGGGGTAGCCGCCGTAGGCGTTGACGGACTGCGGGGTGAGGCCGACATGGGCCATCACCGGGATGCCCGCCTGGACCAGCAGCTCGATCTGGTGGGCGGAGCGCTCACCGCCCTCCAGCTTCACCGCGCCGACCCCGGCGTCCTTGATCAGCCGGGTGGCGTTGC
Source organism: Streptomyces sp. NA02950 (assembly GCF_013364155.1). NCBI lineage: Bacteria > Bacillati > Actinomycetota > Actinomycetes > Kitasatosporales > Streptomycetaceae > Streptomyces > Streptomyces sp. NA02950. Next base: position 6,666,239 of record NZ_CP054916.1, read on the forward strand.
GCAGCGCCTGGACAGGGCCCTCCTGGTACGACCCGAAGGGCAGGTCGCCGACGATGAGGGCGCGCCGGGTGCCGCGGACGACGGCGGCGGAGAGCAGGGTCATCTCGTCCATCGTGACGGGCACGGTGGACTCGTAACCGAGGTGGCAGTTGCCCATCGAGTCACCGACCAGCATGACCGGGATGCCCGCCTGGTCGAAGACGGAGGCGGTCATCGCGTCGTAGGCGGTGAGCATGGGCCACTTCTCGCCGCGCTCCTTGGCGGCGGAGATGTCACGAACGGTGATGCGGCGGGATCCGGTCCCTCCGTACAGCGCCTTGGCGGCCGCTGCCGGACCGTTTCCACCGCTGCCGGACTGATTCTGCGCAGGGCTGACGTGCGTCATTGCGACGGCTCCTGTTCGTCATCTCGAGGCGCCCTGACGGCGTCCCCGGACCACCCCCATGCTGGCACGGCTCCGGTCGGGGGGAAAGTGGGACGGAATGGTCCGGGCGTGGCCTTGGCCACCCTCGTCCCGGCCCTTCCGCCGGCCTCCCGCACTCCTTGCCTTGGCCAAAGCATCGCAAAGAGTTTTCAATACGAGACGGTTCCGTATCGCAACGGTCTTAGCCTGGGCCGCATGGCAACCCCTCCCGGCACCCAGGACGCCCCCGACCGGTCCGGCGTCCCGGCGGCGATCCACCGCAGACGCTGGGCGATCCTCGTCGTCCTGATGTTCAGCGTCCTGGTCGTCGTCCTCGACAACTCGATACTCAACGTGGCGATGAAGACCATCGCCACGCCCGAACCGACCGGTCTCGGCGCCACCCAGTCCGAGCTGGAGTGGGCGATCAACTCCTACACCCTGGTCTTCGCCGGGCTGCTGTTCACCGCCGGTCTCCTCGGCGACCGGCTCGGCCGCAAGAAGGTGCTGCTCGGCGGTATGGCGGTGTTCGGCATCGGCTCGGTGCTCGCCGCCTTCTCCGGCTCACCCGGCGAGCTCATCGGCTACCGCGCGCTGATGGGCCTGGGCGCCGCTTTCGTGATGCCCGCCACCCTCGCCATCCTGGTGAACGTCTTCGAGCGCGAGGAGCAGGCCAAGGCCATCGGCATCTGGGTCGCCGCGGTCGGCCTCGCCATCGCCATCGGGCCGATCACCGGCGGACTGCTGCTCGAACACTTCTGGTGGGGGTCGGTCTTCTTCGTCAACGTCCCCATCGTGGTCGCCGGGCTCATCGCGATGGTGCTGCTGGTGCCCGACTCCAAGGACCCCAGGCCCGGCCGGCTGGACCCGCTGGGCGTGGTGCTCTCCGTCATCGGGCTGGTCCTGCTGGTCTACGGCATCATCAAGGGCGGCCAGCTCGCCGACTTCACCGACGGACAGGTGCTGGCCTCGATCGGCGGCGGTCTCGCCGTGCTCACCGTGTTTGTGCTGCACGAGAAGCGCATCGACCACCCGTCCATCGACGTCGGCTACTTCCGCAAGCCCGCCTTCTCGGCCGCCATCGCCGCCATCGCGCTGGTCTTCTTCGCCCTCATGGGCGTCACCTTCTTCATGGTCTTCTACCTCCAGAGCGTGCGTGGCTACAGCGCCCTGGAGTCCGGGCTGCTGATCCTGCCGCTGGCCATCGCCCAGCTGCTGTTCGCGCCCCGTGCCCGGCTGGTCGTCGACCGGTTCGGCGCCCGTGCGGTGTGCACCGGCGGCATGCTGCTGGTGGCCGCCGCCATGACCGGGTTCCTGCTGCTGGACGTGGACAGCCCGATCTGGATCCTCGAGGTGCTGTTCTTCACCCAGGGCGCCGGGATGGCACACATCATGCCGCCGGTCACCACCTCGATCATGCAGGCGCTGCCCCGCCAGAAGGCCGGTTCCGGCTCGGCGCTGAACAACACCTTCCGGCAGGTGGGCGGTGCGCTCGGGGTCGCCGTACTCGGCTCGGTGCTCTCCACCACCTACCGCGAGGGCATCCAGGACACCCTGGACTCCGTTCCCGGGCTGCCCGGCTCCGTACGGCACTCGGCGGGCGAGTCCGTCGAGGCCACCCTCGGCCTCGCCGAACGGCTCGGCCCCAAGGGGCACGTGCTGATCGGCCCGGCCCATGACTCCTTCGTCCACGCCATGCACATCACCGCGCTCGGCTCGGCCGCCGTCGCCCTGTTCGGCGCGCTGGTGGTGCTGGCCTTCCTGCCCGGCAAGGACACCGGCGACCAGGCGCCCGAGGGCGAGCAGCCGCGGGAACGGGCGGAGACGGGGGCGAGCCAATGACGGAACTGCCCGAACTGTCCCGAACCCCAACAGCCCCCGGACCGTCCGAAACCGCCGAACTCGCCGATCCCGACTGCTCCGCCGCCAAGGTCCGGGGGCGGCCCCGCAGCGCCGCCGCCGACGCCGCGATCATCGAGGCCGCGCTGCGGCTGCTGGAGGAGGGCACCACCGTCGACGGACTGTCGATCGAGCGCATCGCGCGCGAGGCGGGTGTGGGCAAGGCCACCGTCTACCGCCGCTGGCCCGGCAAGGAAGCCCTGATGCTCGAGGTGCTGCGCTCCCTGGAGGAGCCCGGGCCGGAACCGGCCGGGGTCTCGGCCCGGGACGACATCGTCACCATCCTCGAGTTCATGCGGCGGCGCGGTCTGGCCAAGCGCAACTCCGCCCTGCTGCGCAGCGTCGTCACCCAGATGCACGCCAACCGCGAACTGTGGCGGGCCTACGAGGAGAACGTCATCGCGGCCCGGCGCGCCGCGCTGCACGAGGTGCTGCGGCGCGGTGTCGAGCGCGGTGAGATCCGCGGCGATGTGGACCTGGAACTGCTCGGCGAGCTGTTCACCGGGCCGATGCTGACGCGCGCCATCCTGCACGAGTGGCGGGAGCTGCCGGAGGGGCTGGCCGAGCGGATCGTGGACACGGTCCTGGAAGGAGTGGCCCCGCGCGGGCGGGGAGCGTCCCCGTACGGGTAACGGAGTGGCCCCGCGCGGGTGATCGTGAGGGTGACGGCACGCGCGGGGTCCGTTGCGGCGGGTTTGTGCCCGTTCTGTCACAACAGCCCCTCGTACGCCCGGACTCGGAACCCACGCTCGTTCTCCACTCGTCCTCGTCATCGGGCACGCCCGATGACGGCGTCGGGAAAAGCCCTGGTCATCGCCTATGGTCTTCCCCTAGGCGCGGCAGTTGAGGCAGTGAGGGACAGCGAATGGCGCAGGCGTACACGCAGGAGACGGACCAGCCCGGGGGCGCCCCCCAGCGCTCCGGCTCCAAGGTCGCCCCTCTGCTCGACCGGCTCCGCAACGACCGCGGGATCTGGCGGCGGGGGCTGGTGCTCGCGGGGATCGCGGTCCTGCTCGCGCTGGTGATGATCTTCCACGCGCAGATCCCCAACGACGTCGGCAACCTCGGCAGTCTGCTGGAGACCTTCCTGCCCTGGCTCGGTCTGCTCATCCCGGTGCTGCTGGTCCTCGGACTGGTCCGGCGGTCGGCCAGCGCCGTCCTCGCGCTGGTGCTGCCGGTCGCCGTCTGGCTGAACCTCTTCGGCGGGCTGATGTTCTTCGACAAGGCGGGCTCCGGCGGCGATCTGTCCGTCGTCACCCACAACGTCAACGCGGACAACCCCGACCCGCAGGGCACCGCCGACGTTCTGCGCACCTCGGGCGCGGACGTGGTGGCGCTGGAGGAGTTGACCGGGGACGCGGCGCCGGTCTACGAGCGGGCGCTGAAGAACGCCTACCCGTACCACGCGGTGCGCGGCACGGTCGGGGTCTGGAGCAAGTACCGGCTGTCCGGCACCGAGCCGGTGGACATCAAGCTCGGCTGGACCCGCGCGCTGCGCACCACCGTCGCCGCGCCCCAGGGTGAGGTCGGCGTGTACGTGGCCCATCTGCCGTCGGTGCGGGTGCGGTTCAACGCGGGCTTCACCGCGGGGCAGCGCGACGCCAGTGCCGAGGCGCTGGGCCAGGCCATCGCGGACGAGCGGCTGGACCGGGTGGTGCTGCTCGGCGACCTGAACGGCACGATGAACGACCGGGCGTTGGCCCCCGTCACCTCCCAGATGCGCTCCGCGCAGGGCGCGGCCGGTGACGGCTTCGGCTTCAGCTGGCCCGCCTCGTTCCCGATGGCCCGGATCGACCAGATCATGGTGCGCGGGCTGGACCCGGTCGGGGCGTGGACGATGAAGGAGACCGGGAGCGACCATCTGCCGGTGTCGGCGTCGGTCGACTTCTGATGTGCGGCTCATCACGTTCGGGCCTCTTCTGACCTTCGCTGTTCACTTCGGTGACGCATCGGGGGAACACATGGCGTGAGAGAATTTGTTCAAGTGGGGAACATAATCGTCCTGACGTCTCCACGTTGACGTCTCTCCCCTGACGTCTCTCCGTCGTTGTGAAAGGTCTCTCATGCCCCTGGCTCTGCTCGCGCTTGCTGTGAGCGCCTTCGGCATCGGTACCACCGAGTTCGTGATGATGGGCCTGTTGCCCAATGTCGCGGACGATCTGGGCACCTCCGTGCCCACCGCCGGATACCTCGTCTCCGCGTACGCCATCGGCGTCGTGGTGGGCGCTCCACTGCTGACCGCCCTCGGCTCCCGCGTGCCGCGCAAGCGGATGCTCGTGCTGCTCATGGCGCTCTTCACCGTCGGCAACCTCGCCTCCGCGCTCGCCCCCGGCTTCGGGCTGCTCGTCGCGGGGCGCGTCCTCGCGGGGCTGCCGCACGGCGCCTTCTTCGGCGTCGGCGCCGTGGTCGCCGCCCGCCTGGTCGCCGAGGAACGCCGGGCCCGCGCGGTCGCCACCATGTTCCTGGGCCTGACCATCGCCAACATCATCGGGGTCCCGGTGGCCACCCTGCTCGGCCAGCACCTGGGCTGGCGAGCGACCTTCCTGGTCGTCGCCGGGATCGGGGTCCTGGCCATGGCCGCCATCGCCCGGCTCGTCCCCCAGGTCCCGTTGGACCAGCACGGCGGCCTCCGCCAGGAGCTGGGCGCGCTCCGCGACCGCCAGGTGCTGCTCGGCCTGCTCACCGCCGTCTTCGGCTTCGCCGGGGTGTTCGCCGTCTACAGCTATCTCGCCTCGATGATGACCGAGGTCACCGGCTTCGCCGAGTCCTCCGTCACGGTTGTCCTCGCCCTCTTCGGTATCGGCATGACCCTGGGCGCCCTGGCCGCCGGACCGCTCACCGACCGCGCGCTGCGGCCCACCCTGTACGGCTCGCTGGCGGCGCTGGCCGCGGTGCTGGTGGTGTTCGACGTCACGGTGCACATCAAGTGGGCGGCGATGGCCACGGTGGTGGTGCTGGGCGCGGTCGGCTTCATGACCACCACCCCGCTCCAGATGCTGGTCATGGACAAGGCGCGCTCGGCTCCCACGCTGGCCTCCGCCTCCAACCACTCCGCCTTCAACCTCGCCAACGCGGGCGGCGCCTGGCTGGGCGGCGCGGCCATCGCGGCGGGCTGGGGCTGGACCTCCCCCACCCTGGTCGGCGCGGCCCTCGCCCTGGTCGGCCTGGCCATCGCGATCACCGCGGGGCTGCTCGACCGCACCGCGGAGGAGCCCTCGCGGGTGGTGGCGACGAGCGAGTCGGTGCCGCGGATGTCGGAGGTCGGCTGACCCGTCGACCGCCCTCTCGGCCGCCGGGGCCACCCGGCGTCCGTTCGCGCGCGGTGTGGTCCGCGCGGACGCCGGCCGTCGCCGGGCTGACCCCGGCTTTCGACCCGCCGCGGCCAAGCCGGGACCGGGGGCTGTCCGGACGCGTACGACGGACGTCGTGTGCGCGCCCCGGCCGCCTCGGCCCCGCGGACGGCGCGGCACCCCGCGGCCAGGCCACGGCGGCGGCCGGAGCCGTGCCGTCAGGCGTGCTCGCGCCAGCGGTTGGTGATCGGCAGTCGGCGGTCCTTGCCGAACCCCTTCGCGGAGATCTTCGTGCCCGGCGGGTACTGGCGCCGCTTGTACTCCGCGGTGTCCACCAGCCGCAGCACCCGGGTGACCAGCTCGTTGTCGAAGCCCGCCGCGACGATCTCCTCCCGGCCCCGGTCCCGGTCGACATACAGCTCCAGGATCCGGTCCAGGACCTCGTAGTCCGGCAGCGAATCCGTGTCGACCTGACCGGGCCGCAGTTCGGCGCTCGGCGGCTTGCTGATCGAGTTCTCGGGGATCGGCGGGGTCTGGCCCCGCTCTTCCGCCGCGCGATTCCGCCATTTCGCCAGGCGGAAGATGGACGTCTTGTAAACGTCCTTGATCGGGCCGTAGGCGCCGACCGAGTCGCCGTAGAGCGTGGAATAGCCGCAGGCCAGCTCGGACTTGTTGCCCGGGGCGAGCACGATGTGGCCCTCCTGGTTGGAGATGGCCATCAGCATCGTGCCGCGCAGCCGCGACTGGAGGTTCTCCTCGGCCAGTCCGGTGAGCTGGAGCGACCCCATATAGGCGTCGAACATCGGGGCGATGGAGACCGTGCGGAAGTTCAGCCCCGTGCGCCGCGCCAGCTCGGTCGCGTCGGTGACCGAGTGCTCGGAGGAGTAGCGGGACGGCATCGCCACGCCGTACACGTTCCGCGCGCCGACCGCGTCACACGCGATGGCCGCGACCAGCGCCGAATCGATACCGCCCGAGAGCCCGATCAGCACACTGCGGAAACCGTTCTTCGCGGCATACGCGCGCAGCCCCACCACCAGCGCCGTGTAGATCTCCTCGTCGTCGCCGAGCCGCTCGGCCTCGCCGCCCGCCAGCTCCGGCTCCGGCTCGTACGCCGGGAGGGGATCGGCGGAGAGCGTGCGGTGGTCGATGCGCAGCCCGTCGTCCACGATCCCCTCCGGGACCGAGTCCGGGTCGGCGGCGGGCAGCTCGAGGTCGACCAGCACACAGCCCTCGGCGAACTGCGGAGCGCGCGCGATCACCTCGCCGTCCCGGCCGACGATGATCGAGTCACCGTCGAAGACCAGCTCGTCCTGGCCGCCGATCATCGCGAGGTAGGCGGTGGTGCAGCCCGCCTCCTGGGCCCGCTTGCGCACCAGGTCGAGGCGGGTGTCGTCCTTCTCGCGCTCGTACGGCGAGGCGTTGATCGACAGCAGCAGCCCGGCCCCGGCCGTACGGGCGGCGGGCACCCGGCCGCCGTCCTGCCACAGGTCCTCGCAGATGGCGAGCGCGACATCGATGCCGTGGACCCGGACGACCGGCAGCGTCTCACCCGGGACGAAGTAGCGGAACTCGTCGAAGACCCCGTAGTTCGGCAGATGGTGCTTGGCGAAGGTGAGAACGACCCGGCCGCGGTGCAGCACGGCCCCCGCGTTCTGCGGGGCACCGGCGGGCTGACCGTACCGCTCGGTGGCCTGCTCGCCGCGGTCGAGATAGCCCACGACCACCGGCAGCTCGCCGAAGCCCTCGTCGTCCAACCGGGCGGCGAGCGCGTGCAGCGCGGCACGCGACGCCTCGACGAAGGAGGAGCGCAGCGCGAGGTCCTCGACCGGGTAGCCGGTCAGCGCCATCTCGGGGAACGCCACCAGGTGGGCGCCCTGCTCGGCGGAGTGCCGGGTCCAGTGGACGATCGACTCGGTATTGCCGGAGAGATCACCGACGGTCGAGTCGATCTGGTTCAGAGCGAGACGAAGTTGAGGCACGCGCCCAGTGTAATCGTCTGTCTGACGCGATGGCCGGGACGGTCACTGTCTCCCTTCTCACGTCCGGGCCCCGCTTTCCCGTCCGGGCCCGCGCCCGGCGGGCACCGGGGGGCAGGGAGCCCGGACCGGAGGCCCGGGACAGGGCCTAGCGCTGATAGCCGAGGACGGTCATCATCCCCGACTCCGAGTGGTAGACGTTGTGGCAGTGGACCATCCACAGCCCCGGGTTGTCCGCGTCGAAATCCACACTCACCCTGGTGTGCGGCAGCAGGATCGCGGTGTCCTTGCGCGCCCCGCCGTCCGGCAGCGCGAAGGTGTGGCCGTGCAGATGGAACGGATGCCACATCGGGGTGCTGTTGATGAAGGTCATCCGGACGCGCTCGCCCTCCCGCACCGGATAGCGCTGCGCCGGGTCGTAGCGCTTGCCGTTGATCGACCAGTCGTAGCCGCGCGGCGATCCCGTGAAGCGCATCCGGATCGTGCGGTCCGGCTCGCGCGGACTCAGCCGCACCTGCTCCGCCGCCTTCAGCCGGGCGGCGGTCAGCAGTTCGCCGTCGAGCTCCTTGGGACGGGGGAACTTCCGCGCCCCCTTGCCGCCGGTGCGCAGCACGGCCATCGTGGACCGTCCCTTGCCCTCCGCGAGGGCGGCGAACGGGAAGACCCCGCTCTTGACCTTGACCAGCACGTCGTAGCGCTCGCCCATGCCCACCAGCAGGGCGTCGGTCTTCGCGGGCACGACCGGGTAGCCGTCGGTGTGGGTGACGGTCATCCGGTGGCCGCCCAGGGCGACCCGGAAGGCGGTGTCACCGCCCGCGTTGATGATGCGGATGCGGACGCGGTCACCGGTCTTGGCGCGGAACACCTGCGGGGAGTGCGGGGTGCGGCCGTTGGCCAGGTAGTAGGGGTAGGCGACATCGCCCGCCATGCCGCCCAGCAGCGCGCTCCGGCCGCGCGTCAGCCTGCGGGACGGTGGATGGAGAGCCTTGGTCCGGCCCTTCTTCCCCTTGGCCTTCCCTCCCTTCGCCGTCGCCTTGCCCTTCGCCGTGGCCGTGGCCGTGGCGCGCGCCGCGTTCGCGGGGGCGGGGGAGACGGCCGAGCCGACGGGCGCCGGAATGCGGCGCGGCCCGCCGTGGTCCATGCCCGGGACCATGCCGCCGTTGAGCTCCCTGAGTACCGCGTCCGGCGTACTGCCGCCGACCCCGTCCAGCCAGTCGTCGAGCACGATGACCCATTCCTTGTCGTAGGCCAGCGGCTCCTTCGGGTCCTCGACGATCAGCGGTGCGTAGAGCCCCCGGTCCAGCTGGACGCCGGCGTGCGGATGGATCCAGTAGGTGCCCGGGTCCGGCACCGTGAAGCGGTAGTCGTGCGCCGCGCCGGTCCCGACCGGCCGTTGGGTGAGGCCCGGGACGCCGTCCATGTCATTGCGCAGCCGGATGCCGTGCCAGTGCAGCGAGGTGGGCTGCGGCAGGTTGTTGGCGAGGGTGAGCGCGAGCGTGTCACCCGCGGTGACCCGGATCTCCTGGCCCGGCAGCATGTCGCCGTACGCCCAGGACTTCACCGTACGGGCGCCGAGGTCGAGCGTGGTGGCCGTGGCGAGCAGTTGGAACCGCCGGACCGGCCCCTGGCCCCGCTGCCGATCGGCTGCCCTGACCTCCGGGCCGTCGGGGGAGACGTACTCCGGCCGGGGCGCCGCGACGGCGTCGCCCCCCTTGGCGGAGGTGTCCATGCCGTTGTCGTCCATGTCCGCGCCCATGGTGTTGGGCGGCACGGAGGGGCTACAGGCGCCGAGCAGACCGCTTCCCGCGGCGGCGATTCCCGCGCCGAGCACGGCGCGGCGAGAGTGTGCGTGCATGAGAGAGCACCCCAATGCTGGTGTCGTGATGTGCGCAGGGGAGGGCCGCGCGCCCGCCGTGCCCCGCGTGGGGGACGAGGCGGACGCGCCGCTCTATACGCAACGACACCAGCGGGGGGCCGGGACGTGGGCCGGGGGGCCACGGGGCGGCGCGGTGCGGTGGCCGGGCGCGGCCGACGGTCACCCTCCGCTCTCCGTGCACCGGTGCCTCCACCCGATCGCCCAATGTCCCGCTATCCCGATTTCCCGATGTCCGATGATCATGATAGTCGACACCTTACCCCCAAGGGGTATCGCATTCCCCGAAGGCGCCGCCGGGGCGCGGAACGGTCGGGTCCGTCACGGCATGCTGGAAAGTACGATGCACACATCGTGGTGCGGGGCGGGGAGAGCGGAGGAAACCTCCCGGAAATCCCGCCGCGTGATACTGGGGCCGCGACAGGTGCCCCGCGCCCGCCGAAAGAGCCGCTTGACCTGCAAGGATAGGGGACCATGGATAAGCAGCAGGAGTTCGTGCTCCGGACGCTCGAAGAGCGCGACATCCGGTTTGTGCGGCTGTGGTTCACCGACGTGCTCGGCTTTCTGAAGTCGGTCGCCGTCGCACCCGCCGAACTCGAAGGCGCCTTCGACGAGGGCATCGGTTTCGATGGCTCCGCGATCGAGGGATTCGCCCGCGTCTACGAGTCCGACATGATTGCCAAGCCGGATCCCGGCACCTTCCAGATCCTGCCCTGGCGCGCCGAGGCCCCCGGGACGGCCCGGATGTTCTGCGACATCCTCATGCCGGACGGCTCCCCGTCCTTCGCCGACCCGCGCTACGTCCTCAAGCGCATCCTCGCCAAGACCTCCGACCTCGGCTTCACCTTCTACACCCACCCCGAGATCGAGTTCTTCCTGCTCAACCAGAAGCCGGTGGACGGCACCCGCCCGACGCCCGCCGACTCCTCCGGCTACTTCGACCACACCCCGCAGAACATCGGCATGGACTTCCGGCGCCAGGCCATCACCATGCTCGAATCGATGGGCATCTCGGTCGAGTTCTCCCACCACGAGGGCGCCCCCGGCCAGCAGGAGATCGACCTGCGCTACGCCGACGCGCTCTCCACCGCCGACAACATCATGACGTTCCGTCTGGTCATGAAGCAGGTGGCGCTGGAGCAGGGCGTCCAGGCCACCTTCATGCCGAAGCCGTTCTCGGAGTTCCCCGGCTCCGGTATGCACACCCATCTCTCCCTCTTCGAGGGCGACCGGAACGCCTTCTACGAGTCGGGCGCCGAGTTCCAGCTCTCCAAGGTGGGCCGCTCCTTCATCGCCGGTCTGCTCCGCCACGCCGCGGAGATCTCCGCGGTCACCAACCAGTGGGTCAACTCCTACAAGCGCATCTGGGGCGGCTCGCAGCGCACCGCGGGCGCCGGCGGCGAGGCCCCCTCGTACATCTGCTGGGGCCACAACAACCGCTCCGCGCTGGTCCGGGTCCCCCTCTACAAGCCCGGCAAGACCGGCTCCACCCGGGTCGAGGTCCGTTCGCTGGACGCCGGCGCCAACCCCTACCTCGCCTACGCCGTTCTGCTCGCCGCGGGCCTGAAGGGCATCGAGGGCGGCTACGAGCTCCCGGCCGGTGCCGACGACGACGTCTGGGCCCTCTCCGACGCCGAGCGCCGCTCCCTGGGCATCGAGCCGCTCCCGCAGAACCTCGGCGAGGCCATCACCCTGATGGAGCGCAGCGAACTGGTCGCGGAGACCCTGGGCGAGCATGTCTTCGACTTCTTCCTCCGCAACAAGAAGCAGGAGTGGGAGGAGTACCGCTCCGAGGTGACCCCGTTCGAGCTGCGGAAGAACCTGCCGGTGCTGTAAGCGCAGGTCAGCGGGGGTGCCCCGCTAGACTGATGATCCGGGCCAGCGTCGTCACGACGCTGGCCCGGAGTCGTCTCAATCCTCTTGGGCCGTCTGTGGGCCGTCCGGCGCGGATTCGACCGCCTCATAGAGCCGATCCACTGCCTTGCGGGTCCGTCCCTCACTGCTGGGCATCAGGTGCGTGTACGTCCGGAGCGTGAAGCCGGGGTCCGCGTGGCCAAGGTAGCCGCTCAGGGCCTTGATGTTCTCCCCAGCATCCAGCAGGACCGACGCGTAGAAGTGCCGCAGCGCGTGCATGCCGTGCTCGCGGGCAGCCTCGTGCCGCTCACCCTTTTCAGGCTCGGGGATCACCCCGGCTGCCACGAGCGCGGGCTTCCATAGCCGGGCGTTGAAGTCGGTCCGGCGGACCGCGCCGCCGCCTATGAGGGAGAACAGCAGACGCTTGGTGACAGGCGGGCCGTCCGGCCGCAGCCAGGGGAGTGTCACCTCCACGGGCGGGAAGTGCTTCCGGTGATCCTTGAGCACGCGACCGACGTGCTCCGGCAGCGGCACGTCCCGTTCTTTGTTGCGCTTCGGCGGCGCAAAGACCAGGTGGCCGTTGACCACCTTCAGCTGATAGGCGACGTGCAGCCATCCGGCTTCGTAGTTCACTTCGTCATCGGGTAGACCGAAGATCTCGCCCTGCCTGAGGCCACAGCCGCCCCCGATGTCCACCATCGCCTGATAGCGATTGGGGAGCGCGGCCCGCACCGCGAAGACACGTTCTGCGGGCCACGGGCGTACACGCGGCGCCCCGCGCTCGGGTGCGCGGACCGAGCGTGCCTTGCATGGATTCTTGAGAAGCAGGGCGTCATCTACGGCAGCGCTCAGGACAGACGAGACGTTCGAGAAGATCACCCGACGGTAGGACGATGCCGGTAGAGCTTGCTCCAGCTCGGCCAGCCACTCACGGATGTGCCCAGGCTGGAAGGAATCCAGCGGGCGCGACCCGAGGTACGGGAAGGCGTGAAGCCTGAGCTGCACACCCACCGGAACCCGCGTGTTCGGGTCAGTGGTCTGTGCGGCAAGCCACTTATCGCCGTACTCGCGGAAGGTGATGCGTCCGGCCTGCGGGTCGATGTACTGCCCGCGCGACATGTCGGCCTCGATGTGCGTCAGCCACTTCTCGGCCAGTCGCTTTTGCTTGTCGGGGAATGACTTGCTCTTCTCAGTGCCGTCGGGGCCGATGTAGCGGGCGCGGTAGCGCATGCCGGTGCCGTGGCGGTCGGTCTTGACGCGGTGGGGTTTGCCGTTGGAGCCGGGTTCGGTCTTGTACCAACGGTCTTGGATGTGGCCTGCCATCGGCGGTCGTCCCTTCTCTGGACAGCGCAGGGCAGGGGCGGGCCAGATGGCCCCGCCCCTGCTGGTGTGGGAGGTTTTGCTCTGGTGTCAGGCGGCTGCTTCTGCGGCCATGCGTTCGTCCTGCCAGCGCTGGACGACGGCGGGGTGGTAGCGAATGTGCTTGCCGACACGGAATCCGGGCGGGCCGATGCGCTTCTTCCGCCAGGCGTAGACGGTCTCTTTCGGGACTTCGAACATCTCGGCGATGTCGTCGGGGGTGAGGTAGCGGTCCGGCAACCCGGCGCGGAGCGTGGCGCGCGGGTCCGGCTGTTCACGTGCGGTGCTCATGACGTGTCCTCAGTGCGCGGGCGAGGGGTCCGGTCTCCGGGGGTCTGCGCCTGTCCAAAGCGCGGATTTCTGCGTCATCGCGTCACGCACGTCATTTGCGGCTATGACCTGCTGTTATGCGGTGACGCGGGCAGCTCGGGGCGTGTCACAGGGCGGGGCGGGGTTCTGTCACCCGTGACGCGGATGACGCGGGATGACACAGGTTTGGCCGTCTGCGTCACCGCTGTCATCGCTGGTCAGGGTCCGGGTTGGGGTGGCTGGTGACGTGGGTGACGCAGGGTCTCTTCTCTTAGGAAAAAGAGAGGGGTGGTGTCTGTGGTGGTGCGGTGCTGCTCAGGAAGTGAAGAAGGAGCCGCTTCGCGGCGCGTCCTCGGGCGGCGGGCAAGCCGCCGGAACAGCAAGAGGAGCACCGCGCGGGCGGGGGTGCTCCTCTTGCTTGTTCGGTGTGGCTCCGTGGTGGCGCGGGTCAGAACGCCTCTTCCTGCTGGTGCGGGCGCGGTGTCGCGGGGCGGGTCATCTCGATGTAGCGGGCGGCGCTGGTGCGGCCCCAGTCGATGAGGACGCCGCGTGCGGCGAGGGTCGGCTGTAGCCGCTTGAGGCGGTCGGAGAGGACCTTGCCGGTGGTGGGCCAGCCTTTGGGCAGGGGACGGCACTCCTCGCCGCTGTAGAGGCCGGTGAGGCAGTGCAGCCACTCCGATGACGTCATTCGGACTTCCGCGCCCGTGTCGAGTCCGGCGGCGTGCTTCAAGACCGTCTGCGCGAGGAGGTCTCCTTCGATGACGTCGTCGTTGAGGTCGTCGAGGCTGGCCCGGTACGCGGTCAGCGAGCCGAAGCCGGTAGCCGCATCGAGTTGCGCGCACAGGTGGGCGAAGTCGGCCATCCGCAGGTCGGTGGGGGTGTCCGCCTGCGCGGCCCGCACCTTCACTGTCAGGTCCAGCAGGGAGCCGAGAACTACCGGCAGGATCTCCGCGTACTCGGTCCACAGCTCTGCCTCGGTTCGCCGCACCCGGGGCCGCACGAGACGGAGCGGGAGGAGGCGTTCGGCGAGGTCGGGCCTGATGACGCCGACGTCGATGCCGGTCAGGAGCATGGGGCGCCGGTAGCGGGAGCGGACGACGTCGCCGTCGGTGAAGAGCGCGCGCTTGATGCTCTCGGCGCCGGTCACGATGCAGCACATGAGGTCGGACAGGTCCGGGGGCAGGTGGGAGAGGTTGTCCAGGGCGGTGACCCATCCGGCGGCGACGGCCGTGATCATGTTCTCTTCGTCCTTTGGTGCCCGGCGGAGGTCGCCGCTCATCCCTTCGATGATCCGCACCAGCATCCGGCCGCCCGTGGACTTGCCCGCCCCCTGCGGCCCGGTGAGGAAGGGAGCAGGGACGGGCACGGACGGCTCCAGGCAGCCGATCAGCCAGGCGATGGCCAGGCATTCGGTCTCCGCGTTGGCGAAGTTGCACAGACGGAGCAGGAGGTCGATGCCCTTGCCGTTGGTGTCCTTGTCGGGCAGGGGGAGTTCGCCGGTGAGCTGGGTGCGCCGCCAGCAGACTTCCTGCGGGTCGGGGGTGAGGATGTCCCAGCCGGTGGGGTGGATGCGGACGGACTTGCCGTCGTCGCGGCCCAGGTCGAGCCAGGTCGCCCCGTCGAACCCGGGGGCGACGCGGATGTGGGTGGGCTGTACGTCCTCGGTCAGGGCGAGTGCTTCGATCAAGTCCAACGCCTCCTTGAGTGCCGTGCCGTTGAACACGCCGACCCCGTCCTTGAAGAGGCCGACCATGAGTTCCTGCCGGTGGCTCCCCGTCGTGCCCTGGGAGCGGATCGGCCGGGCTACGGGGTGACCGTTGCGCTGCGCGTACACGGTGCCGTCGATGGTGCGGAAGTACCGGAAGTGCGCTTGCGCGTAGTCGGTGATGATCTGGCGGGCCGGAGTCTTCTCGTCCTCGGACACGACTCACATCCCCAGCGCGGCGCGGGCGTTGGCCCACGCGTCCGCGCAGTGCCGGGCGGATTCGCCCTTGGCCTGGGCAGCGCTGAACAGACGCGCGATGTGCGTGTCGGTGAGGCAGCCACACCGGCCGTGCGCGGACAGCACCGCCAGGAACGTGCGGTACACCGTCGCGTGCACCGCGCTGCGGGCCTGCGTGATGCGCTGCTCCGCCATGGCGATACCGCGTTCCAGGTAGACGGGCGTGCGGTGTCGGCACTCCCCGCCACCGCTCAACGCGGCCACGGTGACGATGTGCGGGCGCCGGGCCGGGGAGGGTTCTTTCACGGCGAGTGCGCGCACCTCGTCCGGCAGGGTGGTCATGGTGCCGGTGCCGGGCCCGAGATAGCGGGCGTAGGACATGGACGACTTGATGTCGACGCCGGAGCGGACCGCGTTGTGCGAGGTCATCGCGCCGCGGTAGATCCAGTGCTCACCGCGCGTCGTCTCTACGGTTTGGGTGGTGGGCAGGGTCCCGCGGGCCCATGCGACGGCCGCGGCGTCGTCCAGGTCCACGACGGTCAGTCCGGCGGTGCCGGGGTGGTAGGCGACGCAGACCGCCCGCCGCCATGCGGCCGTCCATGGTGGGGAGGTGAGGACGTGCGGGTCGGTGGTGGCGGCGGCCCACGCGTGGCAGACGCCCGGGCACTGGCACGGCCCGGCGGACACCATGTTCGGCCGCCCGCCGCACGCGTTGCCGCGGCAAGTGGGGCAGTTGCCGAACGGGGCCTTACCCGCGCGCAGGGGCAGCACGGGGAGACCGGCGGCGGCCAGGGTGAGTGCCACTCGCCGGAGGGGGGTCTGTTGGGTCATGCTGGTTGTCTCCAGTTCTGTTGAGTGCTGGAAGACCGGGGCGGCCCCGCTTCATTGGCGTGAGAGGGGGCCGCCCCAGCCGTGTCTAGGCCGCGAGTAGGGGCTGTTGCCACGGGGGCAGGCTGGCTAGGACGCGCAGGCGCCAGCGCAGGGCGTACGGGAGGCAGTTGGCGCAGTTCTTGTGGGTGTGGCCGGGCATGGGCGGGCGGCGGCGGGCGTGGTAGCTCCATGCGGCGGAGTCGGCGGAGGCCATCAGGCGGCCGACCTTCTCCAGGCCGAGGGTTTTGAAGCCGAAGCCGTGCAGCCGTATGCCGTATCCGGCGAGGGTGGTGACGATGGCGGCGGCTTCGCGGGTGGCCTGCCGTCGGCAGACGGAGCCGAGGCCGACAGTGGGTTCCCGGGTCAGGTCGACCCCGGCCCGCTCGTACAGGGCCAGGCAGCGTTCGTAGTCCGGGAGCTCCCAGCCCTGGAGCACCGGGATGATCGGCAGTTCCGGCGCCAGTTCCCGCAGTTCCAGATAGTTGGCTACGGTGCGCCGCTGGTGCTCGGCCACGCTCAGGTGGGTGCCGACGAAGCGCTGAGGGCCGACGGTTCCGCCCTGGATCATGAGGGGCTCGCACATCCAGTCCTGTGGCGCGGCCCAGTCGAATGGGCCGACGCATTCCCAGATGCGGCGCAGGTCGTTGACGTACTGGCGCGGGGTGCGGGTCCAGCGGCCGTGACGCTGGAGTTCCGAGAAGCCGCCGGAGTCCACCGCGTACGGGCCCCGCGCCTGGTCCAGCTTGGCCGCCGTCGCGAAGTGCTCTGACTTCAGGAACAGCGGCACATGGGTTAAGCGCACCCAGTGACGTTTGTGGGTCGTGAGGTAGAAGTGCAAGACGGACCTCTCAGCTGTGGAAGTGGTTGCGCTTGATCACGGCCTTGCGGATGTTGACCGTGGCCCCGCCCCGCCCGCCGCTCGCGGTGAACACCTGCACGGCGATCCATCCGCCGAAGATCACGGCGGCCAGGATGATGAGCTGGGTGACCAGGGCAGTGAGCGCGGCGATGAACGTGGTGAGCAGCAGCAGTCCGCCGCACACGGCGAGGAACCCGACGCCTCCGAGGGCGACGTTGACGGCCGCGCGGGAAACGGGCGGCTTGGCGGCGACCGGTTCGGGCTGCATGGGGTTGAGGGCGTAGCCGGTGATGACCCGCCCGTCCGGCATGACGATGGACGCGACCGCGGGGATGTGCCCCGGCTGCACGGGCAGGACCGGCACAGCCCGTGCGGACGCGGGGGTGATCGGGGTGGGGGTGTGGACTTGCACGGCCGCCGTCTCGTGCCTGGCCGGGTGGTGTGACGTCGGTTCGTTCACGGTGCTGGTCTCCCTTCTAGCGGTCGATGTCGTTGAGGGCGCCGGTGACGGCGGTGACGAGCTGGTTGACGGTGTCGCTTGCGTCGGTGTCGGCGAGGTAGAAGCCGAAGAGCGCGACGACGACGGCCGCGCCCGCGCCGATGGCCTTGAAGCGCAGCAGCAGCGCGACGCCGACGGCGAGGAGCAGCACGAGCGAGATGGTGATGTCCACGGGACCTCCGAAGTCAGCGGGTGCCGGAGCGGTAGGTGCGCGCGGCGCGGTTGTAGATCCAGCGGCCGAGGCGTATGCGGATGCCGTGGCCGTTGCAGCGGCGGCAGTCACGGCCGCGCTTGGGCTTGCCCTTGCGGTCGTAGGTGAGGGCGTGGCCCATGCCGTCGCACTTGCGGCAGGGCCCGAACGGCTGGAGCCAGCACCGCACGCCGTAACACAACGTGACAGCGAGTAGGCAGGCGCTAGCGAGGACGGTCAGGTCCATGAGGGGGCTCCCAGAGGGGTTCCGAGGGGTTTCCGCAGGTCGCCCGCTAGGTGCTAGCGGGCTGACCAGGGGCGGTTTCGGTCGCTAGCGAGGTTGCTAGGTCTAGCGACATGGGTTGCTAGACCTAGCAACACTTCGGGGCTACTTCTCAGCCCGCTTCTTGTTGCGCTCCGTGACGGCATCGATGATGTGCTGACGCTCGATGCCACGCCGGTTCGCGCCCTTGCCCGTCTCGGTCTTGCCCCACACCTGATCCGTCTTGATGCCGAAGGGCTTGAGCGCGGCGGCGAGCTGGTCCGCCTTCGCGCGGCCCTCCAACTCCGCCCACTCCCCGTAGGCGTCCGCGTTGAGCTCGGCGAGACGGTCCACGATGGTCTCGGACCACACCTTGTCCTCACGGCGTCCCAGGACGGCGGCCACGTCGGTGAGGATCGCGTCCGCGCCGCGCGTGCTGGTGCTCTCGCCGACCGCGTCCCCGCTCAGCGTGCCTTCTTCCTCGCGCAGGGTGCGGGCGCGGGTCAGGACGGTGTCGGCGTCGCGGCCGTCGGCGAGGTAGGTGCGCACGATCCCGGAGTCATCCGACATGCCCTTGCACAACCCGACGCCCTTATGGGACTTCAGCAGCTTCGACGCGTCCAGACCCTCTGAGTAGGAACCGGCACCGAGGACGACGTCCGACACCTGCCAGGAGCCGACCCGCAGGGAGAACCGGGCCTGGTGCTGGTCACGCAGCACGCTGGGGCAGGCGGTGTCGTCCGGCTTCTGCGTGGAGTTCATCACCGACACCCCCACCGCCGGGGCGACGCGGGCGAGGTAGACCAGCAGCTCAAGGACGGTCTTGCCATGCACGGGGTGCTGCAAGTACTCCTGCACCTCATCGACGACCACCAGCGTGAGCGGCATGTTCAGCTTCTTGTCCCGGCTGATCTCCGGGGTCAGCTTGCCCTCGGGGCAGATGTGCAGCGGCAGTTCCGAGAGCCGGTGGTAGCGGTCCTCCACATCCGCTTTCAGCTCCATCAGGGCGTTGATCAGGTGTTCCACCGGGTCGACGCCGTTGCGGGGCACGATGCCGAACCCGATGCGGTGCGCGACCTTCGTGAACGCACGCCAGTCCGGGGACGCCTTGCCGTCGAACACGATCAGCCGGACGTGCGGGTCGAGAGCGGCGGCCAGAGCGATCGCACGGGCGGAGAACGTCTTGCCCTGCCGGGGGACAGCGCCGACCAGCAGCGACAGCCACAGCATCGACGCCATGACCGGGTTGCCCCGCTCATCCACGCCCCACGGAAACGGCTTCCAGAAGTCCACCCTCGTCGCCCCGAGCAGCGGCGTGCGCCCGGCCGGAACGGCGAGCGGGTCACGGTCGGCGATCCAGTACGACACCCGGCGGCCACTTGTCTCGTCCTTGTCGAGGAAGAGCTGAGTGGGAGCGATGTCCATACCGGACGCGAGCCGGGCGTGAGCCTTCACGGCGTCCTCGAACGTCTTGCCGTAGGGGAGGTCGACCACCACGCGCCACCCGTCGCCGTCCCGCCCGATCGGCCGGGGGAAGGCGATCGACTGGTCCTTGCCGGTCAGGTTCGCCGCATCGTGCGCGCGGACCACGATGTCGGAGGACAGCCTGCGCTTGCGGAACGTCACCTTCGCCCGGTCGATGAGCGGCCGGTCCGCCGGCGCCCCCACCAACCCGAGCGCGGTGGTCAGCGTGGCCACGGACAGCAGGAGCAGCCAGGACGGGGCCATGACGTAGAGGGTGAGGGCGGCGGCGAGGCCGACGAACCCGGCGACGGTGGCGACGATGCCCCGCAGACGGACCCGGTCGTTACGCTGCCGAGAGAGCCTCAGGTACTCCCCGGCATCTTCGGCGGCCACGGCCGCGAGCCGCAGGCCCTTGCCCTCGGCATCGAACACCCACCGGCCGATCGCAGTCGACCAGCGCCACGCACCACGCGGCGAGTAGGCCAGCAGCTTCGGGGTGTAGACGACCGGCAGGCGTACGGCGTGGTAGCCGACCATCGTCGAGTAGTGGCGGACCGCCCACTTACGCACGGCCTTGCGCTGGTCGGGAAGCTTCACCCAGTCCGGCAGCACCGGCAGACGGGCCTTGTCCCGCTCCTGCATCCACTCCGTCACCGACGGCGGATAGACCTCACGCGGCGGGTCCACCGGCGCGCCCTCGGCAACGCCCTCCGCTTCCGGGTCGTCGGTGTCGGGAAGTTCGGCCTCCCACTCACCGGCCTTGACCTCCACCGGCGCCGTCGCAGACGGGGCGGGGACGGTCGGTGCCGGGGCGTCGGCGGGGGCGGTCTTTTCCAGCGGGAACGGCAGCACGGCGGCCGTCCGCTCCTCCGGCGAGTTGTCGGGGGTGTTGGGGGGCGGGAAGGCGGTGTTCTCGGTCACGATGTACATCGCTCCTTCACGGGAGTCGAGGGCCCGACCGATTGCTGTGGAAGGTGGCCGGTCGGGCCCGGTAGAACGTTCAGGGGGTGCGCTGGTCCTCGGAGTGGGCACAGGCAGCACACATGCCGAGCGAGGTCGGCAGGCAGTAGCTGTAGGTGATCCGGCAGACGGGGCAGGTGCGGCGGGCGAGCATCGCCAGAGCGAGCGCGCCCCACTTGCGCGAGGTCATCGGCCGCACCGGCACCGCGAGGTCGACGCGGTAGAGGTAGGCGACCAGCGGCGGGCGCCGGTACCGCCCGCGCATCACCTGCGCCGCCACCTCCTGACCGCCCGGACGCAGACCGAGCGCGCGCAGTCCACGCCGGGTGGCGTAGCCGTCCGGCGCGCACTTCCACGGGTAGATCGGTATGCCGTAGCGGGCGCCGGTCGAAGAACGCGGCGTGCGCCACCATCAGGCGACGCGCTTCCATGCGGCCCGCAGGCGCACTTCGGATGCGGAGTGACCTGCCGCGCGAAACCGGGCGGACATCTCGCGGTAGGACAGGGCGGGCGTCTCGCTGTGCCGGATCTCGTCTACCAGCGCGTCAAGCGCCTCATCCGTGAGTGCGGGTCCTGTCTCCAGCGCGGGAACGGACTCGGTGGGGCCCCACACGGGGAGTTCCCATGAGGGTGTGACGCCGGGTGTGACGCGGGTCGTCACGCTGGTCAGGGCCCTGCCGGTGTCCTCGCCCCTCCGTGCCGTCTCCAGCGTCGACCATGCTTCGGCGAGGGTGTCAGCGGTCTTGGCCTGGACGCGTGCGACGCGGGCCCCGGCGTGCGTCACGGCCGTCAGCCGGGTCTCCTCGGTGGCCGCTTCCGCCCGCAGCCGGGCGCGGGCAACGGCCGCTTCGTCGCGGGCCTCTTGCTGGATTCCCCGGATCGCACCGAGCGCGGCCGGGGTGAGGGCGGTGCGCTCCCACAGACTGTGGACCAGCCACAGTGCCTTAGCCGCCAGCGGCAGCCAGGCCACAGCCAGCCACGCGCCGGACGACTCTTCGGCGGTCAGTGCGTGGGCGATAAGGACGCCGGTGGCGACCAGGCCGAAGAACCAGCCGACGCCCGTCACGGTGCGGTTGTGGTCGCCCTGCGCGGCGAGTCGGCGTTCATAGGCGAGCGTGGCGAGCCATCCACCGTCAATGCCGAGACCGACGACCAGCGCGACCGGCCACGGCACCGCCGTGCCCAGCCACATCAGGACCACGGCCAGAGTGAGGACCATGGACACCGCCGTCATCGCCACGGCGGGAAGAACGGTCTTGGCGCTCATGCCGTACCTCCCTTGCGGCGGTTCTCCGCGCGGCTGCGCTGGCTCGGCTGAGTACGCGGGGCGCCCTCGTACCAGACGAACGGCGGGATGTCGTCCGCGGCGGTGAAGACACGGATGGCGGCTCCCGCCGGGGCGTCGGGCAGGGGGTAGACCCTGCCGCGCTCCAACGACGCCAGCAGCCGGGCCCCGTGGTGCTCGCAGCCATCCGCCCCGGCGTTGTAGGCGTCCAGCACGGTCACGACGACCGGACCGTCACACGGGCTCGGGTCCTCGTGGTGAGCAGCAGGGCAACGGGGTGTGTCCCTCATGCCGGGTCCCCCTTGTCTTCCCAGGGGGTGTAGGTGACCGGCGCGGTTTCGGTCCGGCCGCGCAGGTACGCGGCGGACGATCCAAGGGCGTGGTTGCGCTCCAGGACACAGGCCAGGACGACTCGGGCACCGGCCGCACGGTCGATCAGCAGCCGGTAATGCTCCCGCTCGTCCTGATCGGTCAGGCCGGGCAGCGGCAGGTCCAGCGCGTCATGCACAGCCCGCAGCAGCGCGGCAACATCCTCTGACAGCGGACCGGGAACCGGGGGGATGGTGCTCACGCTCCCACCCCCGGCACGCTCATCGAGATGGCGCGGTTGGAGAGCTCCCGACGGGCGGCCAGCGCCCGGCGACGGGCCCGGCGGATACGGCGCTCATCCAGCTCCGACACCGGCCGGTCAAGCGTCATGATCTGCGCGTCCAACAGGTCGACGTCCGCAAGGATCACGGGCATCTCCCGGTCGATCGCGTCCAGCTCAGCGCCGGTTGGCTCCATGAAGTCGGCGAACGCGGTAACAGCGTCCTGAACAGTAACGATGGGACTCATTGGGTCTGGTTCCTCTCAGACAGGAACGGCCCGAACAGCGGCCCCGGTGTTCCAGCACCGGGGCTGCGCGCCGTTGAAGTCGGTAGATCCGGCTCCCCACACCCCGCCCGTGTGGCTCACGCAGTGCGTGAGTCGGACGGGCGGAGGAGGCAACCGGCCGCAGCGCTAGCCGCTGCGATGGCGGGAAGAAGGGGACCGGCTTGTTCGTCGGCGGAAGACGCCGCGAACGGGGATGACGCACAGGCGCCGCCGTGCCGGTCGATCACGGCGGCGCCCACGTATTTCGTTGGCTGTGCACAGTGCCCCCTTGCGTGGAAGCGGACGTGGACAGGTCTCCTTCGAGGTGGGCCGCGCCCGTATCAGGTAGCGCGGTCATGACCTCGTTGTAGGCGTATGGAGACGTGACCTTTCGGTCTAAGCCCTCCGGTTAATGACAAGGCGCCGGGTCACCTCCCCCCGTCCAACGCGGGGCTCCTGGTCGTGCATGGCGAAGCAGCCCCGCCCCCGAAGGGTTCGGGCTGGCTTGCGGCCACATCCATAGACTGGACCGGTGGACCGGTCCAGTCAACTGCTTCGGGTGGAAGCCGGTTCCGGCTTCCTTCGTTTCTGCTGGTAGTGGCCACTCTTTGGGAACGAAAAAAGCTGGACCGGCGGACCGGTCCAGCTCCTTCTGTCGTGCGTGACGGCTACATGGCGTAGGTCTCTTCCCGTTCATAGAGAGGGCCCGGCGTGACCCCTTCCTCACAGACCAGCGGGCGCCCCTCTTGGTCGTACGCCGTGTGCAGCACGACAGCCACCGGGGTTGGGCGCGACAGGTCCAAGTGCTCCGCCTCGACCTCCGTAGCCAGGCGCACCGTGGTGACGTCGGTCCCCTCCACGGGGAACCGGCCGGTCTGGCGGCGGACGTACCGCGTCGTGCCCTCCGCGATGGGGGCGGTCTGGGCCAGGCGGGGCGCCGCCTCGGCCACCTCGGGTGGGAACCACGCCACCGCATAGCTATGGGGGCTCCCGTCGGGAAGCTGCATCACACGCACCCGACGAAGTGCCTCCATGCCGCCGTCCATCCGAAGCGCCTCGGCCACATGTGCCGGAGGCGCCGCCCAGTCAGGGGCACCCACGCGCAGGAATGGCATACCGCCGGTCACGCGCGCCGAACCGGCCCGTCGCCCGCCCGCCGGCCGCGCCTTGGGGGTCTCGGTGACGATGAACCCCGTGCCCTGCTTGGCCTCCACCACCCCGTCGTTGCGCAGCACGTCCATGGCCTTGATGGCCGTGGCCCGCGACACGGACCACTGCTCGGCCAGATCCCGCCCCGATGGAACGGTGTCGCCCGGCTCGAACTCACCCGCTGCGATCCGGGACCGCAGGGATTCCGCGATTTCCTCGTACTTCAGCAGCGCCATGGTTCCCCTTGTCAGATACGGACTGGACTGGTCCACCGGTACACAGGATACTGCCCTCATGTCGAAACCAGAGGTCGCCCTAGCACCGGAGATCGAACACTTCTACTCAGACGTCATTGACGAGGACACCCGGCTGACCATGTCGGCAGACGGGCGGCTCGAACTGCTCCGCACGCAGGAGCTCCTGCGCCGCTTCCTCCCCCCAGCACCGGCGCGCGTCCTCGATGTGGGTGGCGGGACCGGCGTCCACGCACGGTGGCTCGCAGAAGACGGCTACAAGGTCGAGCTGATCGATCCCGTCGCCCGGCACGTCGAGCAGGCGGCGACGATCTGCCCCGCGGCGGTGGGCGACGCGCGTGCGCTGGCTGCGGAGGACGCGAGCTACGACGTGGTACAGCTACTCGGCCCGCTCTACCACCTGCCCGACCCGGACGACCGGCGCACTGCCCTCTCCGAGGCGCAGCGCGTAGTGAAGCCCGGGGGGCTCGTCGCCGCAGCCGCGATCAACCGGTACGCCTCCCTCTTCGAGCACGTCACCTACGCACATCTGCACACCGACCGCTTGCAAGCGGCCATCTCCAAGATCCTGAGCACTGCTGTACACGACGGCAAGGGCTTCACTCTCTCCTACTACCACCGCGCCGATGAACTCGCCGACGAACTGCGTGCGGCAGGATTGACCGACGTAGAGGTGTTCGGGATCGAGGGCCCCGCGTGGTCGCTCCTCAAAGCGGTCGAGCAACAGCCTGGGGAAGGTCCCACGGACGACATGTTCGCCTCGGCACTGACAGCCGCGCGAATGGCCGAGCCGTACCCGGAACTCCTGGCCGCCAGTTCCCATCTGCTGGCGGTCGGGAAGGCGCCGATGTAATCCGCGCCGCCCATCATGATGTCTGCTCAGTCTGAGCGGTCTGGCCCCGGAGACAGGGAAGTTGTCCCAGTCTCCGGGGCCGCGCTCTGGGCCGTCTGTGGGCCGTACGAGGGTGACCAACGACGACCAACAACGACCAATGACAACCGTGCCGCCCCCGCTCGGAAGCGGCACCGGAAGGGGTCTCCCAGGTGGCGGATTCGCCGCATGACTTCCTCCGCAACAAGAAGCAGGAGTGGGAGGAGTACCGCTCCGAGGTGACCCCGTTCGAGCTGCGGAAGAACCTGCCGGTGCTGTAGTCCCGCCGCGGCATTCCGGGCCGACGGTGGTGAACCGTCGGCCCGGAGCCGTCTCACCGGCCCGCAAGACCGTTGCCGGGAGAGGGTCAGGTGGACGCGATGACCGTCAGCTCGGGGTGGGCGGTGCCGCCCGCGATGGCCGTGGACGACAGGTGGGAGACGACGTGGTCGTCGACCGGGTCGTTCGCCGGGTCGTCGTGCACCACCAGGTGCTCGTAGGTGGTGGCGCGCTGTGCGGGGACGCGGCCCGCGGCGCGGATGAGATGGAGCAGTTCCATCCGGTTGGAGCGGTGCTTGGCGCCCGCGGAGGAGACCACGTTCTCCTCCAGCATGACCGAGCCGAGGTCGTCCGCGCCGTAGTGCAGGGACAGCTGTCCGGCTTCCTTGCCGACGGTCAGCCAGGAGCCCTGGATGTGGGCGACGTTGTCGAGGAAGAGCCGGGCGATCGCGATCATCCGCAGGTACTCGAAGACGGTCGCCTGTGTGCGGCCCTTGAGGTGGTTGTTCTCGGGCTGGTAGGTGTACGGGATGAAGGCGCGGAAGCCGCCCGTACGGTCCTGCACGTCACGGATCATGCTGATGTGCTCGATCCGCTCGGCGTTGGTCTCGCCGGTGCCCATCAGCATCGTGGAGGTGGACTCCACCCCGAGGTTGTGGGCGATCTCCATGATCTCCAGCCACCGCTCACCGGACTCCTTCAGCGGGGCGATGGCCTTGCGCGGCCGCTCGGGCAGCAGCTCGGCGCCCGCGCCCGCGAAGGAGTCCAGCCCCGCCGCGTGGATCCGGCGGATCGCCTCCTGCGCCGGGACACCCGAGATCCGTGCCATGTGCTCGACCTCGGAGGCCCCCAGCGAGTGGATCACCAGCTGCGGGAATTCCTTCTTGATGGCCGCGAAGTGCCGCTCGTAGTACTCGACGCCGTAGTCCGGGTGGTGGCCGCCCTGGAACATGATCTGGGTGCCGCCGAGTTCGACGGTCTCGGCACAGCGGCGCAGGATGTCGTCGAGATCGCGGGTCCAGCCTTTGGCGGTGTCCTTGGGCGGGGCGTAGAAGGCGCAGAACTTGCACGCCGTCACACAGACGTTGGTGTAGTTGATGTTCCGCTCGATGATGTACGTCGCGATGTGCTCGGTACCCGCGTAACGCCTGCGGCGGGCGGCGTCGGCGGCGGCTCCCAGCGCGTGCAGCGGAGCGGACCGGTAGAGGTCGAGCGCCTCTTCCGGGGAGATACGCCCCCCGCCGGCGGCGCGGTCGAGCGCCGCCTTCGCGTCGGGGTGTTCCTTCTCAAACGTCGTCATGGTCGGAGTCATCACGCCAGTGCTCCTGCGTCGGGCCCGTGAAGCTCCACCTGATCGCTCTTGCGACGCACATGGATGCAGTCACCGGGGCAGTCGTTCGTTGCGTCCACCACGTCCCGCACCAGCGGAAGCGGAACAGTCACCGTGGCGGCGGGCTGCCGGCACAGCTCGTCGTCCTCGTCCTTGACGTAGGCCAGTCCGTCGATGTCCAGCTCGAAGACTTCCGGGGCGTACTGGGCACAGATGCCGTCTCCGGTGCACAGGTCCTGGTCGATCCAGACTTCGAGTTCTTCTTCGGGTGTGTTCGTGTCCATGGCTGGTGTCCGCCGATCGTCGTGGGGTGGGAGAGGCCGGCCGGGGTCAAACCCGCATGGGTTGGGGGGACTCGCGGCGGCCGGCGTCCGGACCGTCGTACTCACGGATGATCTCGTAACGGGTGTTGCGCTCGACCGGACGGAAACCCGCGTCCCGGATCAGCTCCAGCAGATCATCACGCGTCAGCTTGTTCGGCGTTCCGTAGTTGTCCGCATCATGAGTGATCTTGTACTCGACCACCGAGCCGTCCATGTCATCCGCACCGTGGTTCAACGCCAACTGCGCCGTCTGCACACCGTGCATCACCCAGAACACCTTCACATGCGGCACATTGTCGAACAGCAGACGCGACACCGCGAATGTCCTCAATGCTTCCGCACCCGTCGCCATCGACGTCCGCGCCTGCAACCGATTACGGATCTTCCCGTCCTTCATGTCCACGAAATCATGCTGATAACGCAGCGGAATGAAGACCTGGAAACCATTCGTCTCATCCTGGAGTTCCCGCAGCCGCAGCACGTGGTCCACCCGGTGCCGGGGCTCCTCGATATGCCCGTACAGCATGGTGCAGGGGGTCTTCAGCCCCTTCTGGTGGGCCAGCCGGTGGATGCGCGACCAGTCATCCCAGTGGGTCTCGTGGTCGACGATGTGGCGGCGGATCTCCCAGTCGAAGATCTCCGCACCACCGCCGGTCAGCGACTCCAGACCGGCATCGATCAATTCGTCCAGGATCTCCGAGGCATCGAGACCCGAGATCTTCTCGAAGTGATGGATCTCCGTCGCCGTGAACGCCTTCAGCGACACCTGCGGCAGCGCCTCCTTGAGTGCTCGCAGCGACCGCGGGTAATAGCGCCAGGGAAGCGTGGGATGCAGACCGTTGACGATGTGCAACTCGGTCAGGTTCTCGTGCTCCATCGCCCTGGCCAGCCGCACGGCCTCCTCGATCCGCATCGTGTACGCGTCCTTCTCGCCCGGCTTCCGCTGGAACGAGCAGTACGCACATGACGCCGTACACACATTCGTCATGTTCAGATGACGATTGACGTTGAAGTGAACGAGGTCACCGTTCTTACGCGTCCGTACCTCATGCGCCAGACCACCCAGCCACGCCAGATCATCCGAGGCGTAGAGGGCGATGCCGTCCTCACGGCCGAGTCGCTCTCCCGCGAGAACCTTCTGCTCCAACTCCCGCTTGAGACCTGAGTCCATTGCCGTCATCCCCTCGTCGTTCCTGTGTCTGTCCGGCACGGTGGTGAAGTCGCGTGAACCACGCGTCGGCAAGGGCGCCGCCGTATCTCCTGAGCCCCGTTTCCCGGACGCGATGCCGGGACGGGTGGCCTCAGGAGACGGGCGCCAGCCAGTGATAGTCGGTGGTGGCGCCGATACGCCGGGCGAACTCGGTCATCCCGTCCAGATGCCGCGGGCCGAGGCCGTAGTCCAGCGTGCTGAAGTACGTCTCCAGGAGCGCCGGGCCGAAGGGCGCCCACCGCGCGGCACGGGCCGCGATCTCGTCGAGGTGCTCCAGCGAGAGGTCCCGCGCCGCGAGGAGCGACCGGTGCACCTCGTGCACCGTCTCGGGCTCCCTCGCCAGGAAGTCGCGGCGGACCGCCCAGACGGCGAAGACGAACGGCAGCCGGGTCCAGTCGTGCCACAGCCGGCCCAGGTCATGGACGTCCAGCCCCTCCTCGGGCAGCCGCCGCGCATGGGCCTGGAGCCCGACGTCCCCGATGACCACGGCCGCGTCGGCGTCCTCGAGCATGCGCCCGAGGTCGGGGCGACAGCCGTGGTAGTCGGGGTGGGCGTGGTGGCGCTCGGCGAGAATGAGCTTCGCCAGGCGTACGGAGGTGCGCGAGGTGGAGCCCAGCGCGACGCGCGCCCCGCCGAGGTCGGCCAGCGGCTTCCGGGAGACGATCTCGCAGGACATCACGTCCCCGTCGCAGCCGACCGCGATGCCCGGGAGCACGGCGAGGTCATCGGCGTGCCGGAGGAACTCCACGAGCGAGACCGGACCGATGTCGAGATCACCGGCGACCAGCAGATCGCTCAGCCGCTCCGGGGTGTCCTTGGTGAGCTCCATGTCGAGGAGCGCGCCGGTGCGCACGAGCCCCCAGTAGAGGGGCTGGCAGTTGAGGAATCCGATGTGGCCGACGCGCGGACGGTGCCTCGTGGAGGCGGACACGCTCACTGATCGGGCCTCGGGGCGACCGGTGTCCCCTCTATCAGCGAGAAGGGCTGGGGGCGGGGCAGCGAGGTGACGGCGGAGAGCCGGAACCCCGACGCGCGCAGCAGCGTGTCCCAGTCGGCGCGGGTGCGCTCCCGGCCGCCCACCTTCACCAGCATGTTGAGGTCGCTCAGATACATCAGCTCGTCCGCGCCCGCCGCGGCGGTGTCGGGCAGCACCCGCTCGACGAGCAGCACACGCCCGTTCTCGGGCAGGGCCTCCCGGCAGTGCCGGAGGATGGTGACGCACTGCTCATCGTTCCAGTCGTGCAGGACGCTCTTGAGGACGTGTATGTCGCCGCCCGCCGTGACGCCCGTGAAGAAGTCCCCCGGTTCGCGGGTGCAGCGGTCGCCGACGCCGAGGTCCGCCAGGTTCCGCTCGGCGCCCTCCAGTCCCTCGGGTACGTCGAAGACGATCCCCTTCAGGGAGGGATGGGCGCGCAGGATGGCGGCCAGCAGGGTGCCGTGGCCGCCCCCTATGTCGACCACCGTGGTGAAGCGCCCGAAGTCGTAGTGGTTCGCGACCAGGTCGGCCACCATGCGGGTGCCCTGGCTCATCGCCGCGTTGAACTGTTCGGAGAGCTGCGGGGCGCCGCCGAGGTAGGTGAAGAAGTCCTGCCCGAACGCCTTGGAGAAGTGCGGACCGCCGGTGCGGACGCTCTCTTCCAGACCTGTCCAGGCACCGACGGTGGTGGGGTCGGTGAGCAGACGGACCAGTGCGTGCAGGGAGTCCGGGTGGTCCGTGCGCAGCAGCGATCCGGCCTCGGTCAGCGAGAACCGCCCACCCTCGTCCTCCGAGAGCAGTCCCAGTCCCGCCATCGCGCGCAGCAGTCGGTGCATGGCCTGCGGATCGGCCCCGCACGCGCGGGCCAGATCGGCGGACGTACGCGTGGTGTCCCGCAGCAGATCGGCCACGGAGAGCCGGGCCGCGACCCCCACCACCTGTGCGGCCATGTGCCCGTGGGCCAATCTCGCAACCGTCGCGGTGACGCCCTGACTGGCCTCTGTGCGCATGCCGGATAAGCTCATCCGTACATCCCCCATTCGCGACCTGCGGGTAATGCCCCACAGGGTTATGAGCGCCACATTAACACCAGCGGAATCGGGCGGGCCAAGCGGTTTTGCTGTGCGCCATCTCGCATTTCCGAATTGATTGAAGGAAGAACGGATTTCGGTTGTCCGCGGTCCTGGACGGCACCGCGCGGTGGCCGGATCAATTTCTTTGATATGAGGGGTCGGGGACGCTCCGATGGGTCCACGTCAACCGCCGTGCCGGCCGGGAACGGATCAGCGGGTGTTGGACGATCCCTCGCCGAAGCCGTTGCGGCGCTGGCCCCGCGGACCACACAACCGACGGTGACGAGGGGACCGGGAAGGGCCCGCCGACGGGGAGACATGGCCCCCTCCCGGTCCTCTCCACGATGTACGGCGGGACCCGCCGCGGACCAGGGTCGGGTGGCCCTCCTCGGGGGCCGGAGGGCTCTCCCCTCCGGTCCCGGCGCGGGGACTGCCGTGCCATAACCGGCACTTCCGGCCGCGAGAACAGCGGGCTCTTGGACGGATGTCCGCCATGGCGGGACCTTGATCCATGGACGACACGGGACCCGGGCCGACATCGCGGCCGAACGCCGGACCGCGTCCGCCTGCTGGGGACGGTCGAGCCCAAGACGCTGAAGTTCTTCCGCGCCGACCTCGACGCCCGTCCAGCCGCGCGCCGGCGACCTCGACTGGACCTGCGGCACCGTCCCGCCTGCGCGGGGAACCGCGCGACCGCTTCGTCACCGTCTGAGCGGCGACGGGGGTAGCCGGTGGGCGAGGACGGAGTCGAACCGTCACAGCCGGAGCGGGGGCTTTACAGGCCCTTGGGCTCGCCAGTGCCCAGCTCGCCCATGGCGGAGGAGGTGGGATTCGAACCCACACGGCCGCTCACGCAGCCCAACGGTTTTCGAGACCGCGGCCGGCGCCACCTGTCGGCTGGCTCCTCCTGGCGATGAAGCAAAACGCCGCCCGACGGGGCTTCCCGGGGCGGTGGAACCGGCGGCGACGTCCGGCTACGACACGGCACGCCCGGGGCGGCGGGATGAGCGTGATGAGGGGGAATACGAGCGATACGCGCGGCTGCTGGTCTGCCGGATCATCGCGGATTCCCCTCCCTGCTCTCTGCCCGGCACCGTTCCGCGGTGCCCGTCTCGGCGGTGGAATCACTGTGCCGCGCCCCCGACCACCGCGGCAACGGGTTTTCCGCCACGGCTGGGACCTGCCGCTTCGCCGTCGCGGTCGCTTAGGCTCGTCAGCGAGTCTTGATCACGACGGCGGACGGGAGGCGTGCGGAATGTCCGTACCGCAGGGACGCAGGAGCAGCAATGTCACCCGGCTGCTCCGGCACGGTTTCACCGATGCCTCCTCCGCCCAGCGGCTGCTGGACGCGCCCGAGCTGTCCGCGGTCCGCAGCGATCCCGTGCTGCTCGAGGCGCTCGGCGCGACCGCCGACCCCGATCTGGCGCTGCGCGGGCTGGTGCGGCTGGTCGAGGCGCTGCCCGAGGAGGTGGCGGAGGGGGAGAACGGCGGACAGCGGGCCGGATCGCGGCGGGCGCTGCTGGACACCCTCGTCACCGCCAAGCCGCTGCGCGACCGGCTGCTCGGGGTGCTCGGTGCCTCCGAGGCGCTGGGCGACCATCTCGCCCGGCATCCGCAGGACTGGCACGCGCTGGTCACCTACGAGTCCGCCGATCTGCATCCGACCACCCCCGAGTTCGAACAGGCCCTGGCGGAGGGCGTCTGGAGCGGACCGGGCGCGCGGCTGCCCCGGCCCGACGCGCTGCGTATCGCCTACCGCCGGGCGCTGCTGGCCATCGCGGCCCGTGATGTGTGCGGCACCACCGATGTCACCCAGGCCGCCGCCGAACTGGCGGACCTGGCCACCGCCACCCTGCGGGCCGCGCTGGAGATCGCGGCCGAGGAGCAGCCCGAGGACGCCGCCGCCTGCCGGCTGGCCGTGATCGGCATGGGCAAGTGCGGGGGCCGTGAGCTCAACTACGTCTCGGACGTGGATGTGATCTTCGTGGCGGAGGCGGTCGACGAGGCCGACGGTCGGGAGAGGGCTGAGGGGAAGGCGGTGCAGGCCGCCACCCGGCTGGCCTCCCGGCTGATGCGGATCTGCTCGGACGTCACCGTCGAGGGCACTATCTGGCCGGTCGACGCCAATCTGCGCCCCGAGGGCCGCAACGGCCCGCTGGTGCGCACCCTGTCCAGCCATGTCGCGTACTACCAGCGGTGGGCCAAGACCTGGGAGTTCCAGGCGCTGCTGAAGGCCCGGCCGGTCGCGGGGGACGCCGTGCTCGGCCAGGCGTACGTGGACGCGCTCGCGCCGATGGTCTGGCAGGCCGTCGAGCGTGACAACTTCGTCCCCGACGTGCAGCAGATGCGCCGTCGCGTCGTGGAGAACATTCCCGTCGCCGAGATCGACCGCGAACTGAAGCTCGGCCCCGGCGGGCTGCGCGATGTGGAGTTCGCCGTCCAGCTGCTCCAGCTGGTGCACGGCAGGTCCGACGAGTCGCTGCGCAGCGGTACGACGCTCGACGCGCTCGCGGCGCTGGCCGCGGGCGGTTACGTGGGCCGCTCCGACGCCGCCGCGCTGGACGCCGCGTACCGCTTTCTGCGCTCCATGGAGCACCGCATCCAGCTCTACCGGCTGCGCCGCACCCATCTGGTGCCCGAGGACGAGGCCGATCTGCGGCGGTTGGGCCGTTCGCTGGAGTTCCGCACCGAGCCGGTCAGCGAGCTGGGCACGGCGTGGCGGCGGTACGCGCGCGAGGTGCGGCGGCTGCACGAGAAGCTGTTCTACCGGCCGCTGCTGGACGCCGTCGCCCAGCTGGAGCCCGGTGAGATCCGGCTGAGTTCCGAGGCGGCCGGGCAGCGGCTGGAGGCACTGGGCTACGCCGACCCGGTTTCGGCGCTGCGGCATCTGGAGGCGCTGGCCTCCGGGGTGACCCGGAAGGCGGCGATCCAGCGCACCCTGCTGCCCGTGCTGCTGGGCTGGTTCGCCGACTCCGCGGACCCGGACGCCGGGCTGCTGGGCTTCCGCAAGGTCTCCGACGCCCTGGGCAAGACGCCCTGGTACCTGCGGCTGCTGCGGGACGAGGGCGCCGCCGCGGAGAATCTGGCCCGGGTGCTCTCCACCGGCCGGCTGGCCCCCGATCTGCTGCTGCGCGCCCCCGAGGCGGTCGCCCTGCTCGGGGATCCGGAGGGGCTGCGGCCGCGTGGGCGGCGCCATCTGGAGCAGGAGGTGCTGGCCGCGGTGGGCCGGGCCGACGGGGCCGAGCAGGCGGTCGCAGCGGCGCGCGGGGTGCGGCGGCGGGAGCTGTTCCGTACCGCCGCGGCGGACATCATCGAAAGCGCCCGGCTGGCGAACGGCGCGGTGGTCCCGACGGTGAGCTGGCCGCCGCCGGGCGACGAGGGCTCCGGCGGCACCGCGCCCCGGATCGCGGGCGTCCCCGCGACGCCCGTCGCCCCGCGCGGTGCCTCGGAGGTCCCCAGCGCGCTGCGGGAGTCCGAACCCCATGTGCCCGCCCGGCCCACCGGCGCCGCCGTCGTGGACGAGCCGCCCGCCGACGCGGGGGCGCTGGTCGGTATGGTCGGCGACGCCCTCTCCGACCTCAACGCGGCCGCCATCGCGGGCGCCCTGCGCGCCGCCGTCCGCGACACCTGGGGTGATGAACTGCCCACGCGTTTCGCCGTCATCGGCGTGGGCCGCTTCGGCGGCCATGAGCTCAGCTACGGCTCGGACGCGGATGTGCTGTTCGTGCACGAGCCGCGGGAGGGCACCGATGAACAGGAGGCCTCCCGCGCCGCCTTCGCCGTGGCCAACGAGATGCGGCGGCTGCTCCAGCTCCCCACCGTCGATCCGCCGCTGCTCATCGACGCCGATCTGCGCCCCGAGGGCAAGTCCGGCCCCCTGGTGCGCACCCTCGCCTCGTACGCCGCGTACTACCGCCGCTGGTCGCTGGTCTGGGAGAGCCAGGCGCTGCTGCGGGCCGAACCGGTCGCGGGCGACCGGGAGCTGGGCGGGCGCTTCATCGAGCTGATCGATCCGCTGCGGTATCCGGCCGAGGGCCTGGGCGAGGACGCCGTCCGCGAGATCCGGCGGCTCAAGGCGCGGATGGAGTCCGAGCGGCTGCCGCGCGGCGCCGATCCCACCACCCACACCAAACTGGGGCGCGGTGGCCTCAGCGATGTCGAGTGGACCGTCCAGCTGCTCCAGATGCGCCACGGCTGGGCCGAGCCGGGGCTGCGCACCACCCGGACCCGCGAGGCCCTGGCCGCCGCCCACGCCGCCGGTCTGATCGGCACCGAGGACGCCCAGACCCTGGACGAGGCATGGGTGCTGGCGACCCGGGTCCGCAACGGTGTGATGCTGGTCCGTGGCCGCTCCGGCGACACCTTCCCCAGCGAGGCCCGTGAACTGGCCGCCGTGGCCCGCTACCTGGGCTACGGACCGGGACATGTCGGGGAGATGCTGGACGACTACCGCCGCACCA
The DNA here is from genome assembly GCF_013364155.1 of Streptomyces sp. NA02950. NCBI lineage: Bacteria > Bacillati > Actinomycetota > Actinomycetes > Kitasatosporales > Streptomycetaceae > Streptomyces > Streptomyces sp. NA02950. Next base: position 6,700,316 of record NZ_CP054916.1, read on the forward strand.
CCCGCCGTGCGCGGGCCGTCGTGGAACGTCTCTTCTACGACTACGAGGGCTGATCGGGAGGGACCGGCCGCCCCGGTCCCTCGGCGGGCCCGGGTCAGGCGGGCAGTTCGATCCGCAGCGGACCGCAGCCGACGCGGTCCGCCTCGGCCGCCGCGTAGCGGGGGAGCAGCCTACGGATGTCGCCGGGGTGCCGACTGTCGTCGGCGCGCACCAGGAAGGTGACCTCACCGGTCTGGCAGGCGGCCTGGAACAGTCCGAAGTCGTCGCGGACGAAGCCGTATCCGTCCCGGTCGCCGGGTGTTTTGATCGGCTTGCCGCCGTCGTAGGAGAGCTGCCGGTAGAGCACCGAGAGCCGGGGGTCCTGGACCGTCATCAGCCGCAGCGAGGGGTGGTCGAAGAGCACATCGCGGTCGCAGGTGCGCACCGGGCCGTCGCCCCGGGTGACCAGGGGGCGTTCGTGTTCGTAGGCTTCGTGACGGCCCTTGGGGAGGCTCAGCCCCTTGATGCCGCAGATCGCTCCGGGCTTCTCGTCCTGGAAGCGGGGCGGGTCCGGCATCCGGTCCACCGGATCGCCGAGGGTGCCCTCGCACCCTTCACCGGCCATGTAGTGGTTGACCAGCTTGACCGCGGTACGGGTGAGCCGGTCGCGTTCCCCGGCGCGCACCTGGTCCCGGTAGACCGTCCAGCCGGTGTCGATGTCGAACACGGTCGGCCCGTCGTCGTCGCCCGGTCTGCCGATGCAGCCGTCCGGGACCGCGAGCCAGGCGCGGGTGTCGGAGGCCATGCCCAGCAGCCCGCCGCCCATCGGGGTCAGCCGCGCGGACAGGAACTCGTCGGCCCACTGGTCCGCCGCGCCGCCGAAGCGGAGGTCGAGCCGATGGGCCTGGATCGTCACCCGGGCGCCGCGCGGGGACTTGAGGACGCAGGTGCCGGACGGGCCGCCCTCGCCGATGCCGTCCGTGGTGATGGGGGTGTCGGACGCGTCGATGTCCGTGTGGCCGTCGAACAGTTCGGCCACGTCGTCCGTGCCGAGCGCGCTCCAGCAGGCTCGGGACTCGTCCGTGAACGGGCCCGTCCCGGTCTGCCAGGCCACGCCGGTGGCGCCGAGCAGCGCCCCGGCCACGGCGGCGGCCAGCGCGGGCCGCCACCGGCCGCGGGTCAGCCGCCGCCAGTGCCACCAGGGCTGCCGCCGCTTGGGCAGCCACGAGGGAAGATCGGCCGCGGGCGCGGGCTCGGTCGCGTTTTCCGGCCGGGTCGCGTTCTGCGGGGCGCCGCCGTTCCGCGGTTCGGTGCCGCTCTCCGGCTCGTTGTCGTTCCGGTCGTTCCGGTCGCTGCTGTCGGTGTGCTCGGTGTGCTCGGAGTCGGTCATCGGTCGGAGCCTCCCGGCGCGACGGGCGCACAGCCGACGCGTTCGGTCACGGCGTCGGTGAAAGCGGTGAAGTACGGCGTGGTCTCGTGCAGGGACGGGGCGAGCATCAGCAGGATCATGGGCCGTCCCGCGCAGTCGGCCCGCACCACCTTGTAGCCGTCGGCGAAGACCCCGGTGCCGCGCCAGCCGCGGGCGGCCGCCTTGCTGCCCGTCGTACCGTCGAACAGCGCGGCGAGCCGTGGTGCGGAGACCATCAGGGCGTCGAAGACCCGGCCCTCGCCCCGGTCGTTGGTCCGCACCGAACAGGACTGGAGATCCCGGCCGACCGTGCCGACCTGATAGGCGAGGTCCATCGCCGTCTTGCGGTCGAACTCCAGGCCCCTGATCCGGCAGGCGCGGGTGAAGAAGGTCTCCCGCTCCTCGGGCAGGGTGAGCACCGGCGAGGTGGTGCGCAGCGGCTTCGCGGGGGCACAACCCGTCTTCGCCATCGCCCGGTTGGCGACGGAGACCATCAGCGCGGCCACCGAGCGCGAACCGCCGAGCCTCACTGTGCCCGGGTAGACGTGGCCGTCCTCGGAGCTGGTGGCGGTGGCGTCGAGGGTGATCGCGGTCGGCCGTCCGTCGCGGGTGTCGCAGCGCTCGGGCAGGACCAGCAGCCCGTGGTTGCCGTCGGTGGCGCCCGGCAGTCCGTCGGGCAGCGGGACCGCGCGGCCGCCGAGATAGTCGTTGATCCACTCCATGCGCCGTGCGGCACTCCGGGGCGCGGGGCCGTAGTCGACGATGACCCTGGTGTCCATCGAGTCGTCGGGGTCGTCGCCGACGTAGCCCGGGGCATGGATCGCCACGGTGCATCGGCCGGTGGTCCGCCGCGGGCCGAGCGCGGTCTCCTCGGCGGTACGGCTGCCCTTGCCGTCGGTGAACGCCTCGTCGCCGAGGAACTCCGGTCCGCTGTCCTCCTCCCAGGCGCCCCAGCAGTACCGGTCCTTGGCGTCGAACGGCCAGGTGTCCGTGGCCCAGGTGCCGAGCCCGGCGGCGGTCAGCGTGACGGCGACGACGCCCGCGACCACACGGCTGCGGCGTGCGCGCAGGACCCGCTTCATGTGCTCCCCGTTCCCCGTTCCCCCATGTGGCGGCCGATTTTAGCCACAGGCGCCGCGGCGCCCGGGGGGAGGGGTTGTCGGTGGCGGATGACATTCTGGCGCGCATGGGAACAGAGACGGCATGGCGCGGGCCGCTGCACAGCGATCTTCTCGCGGCGAAGGCGCTGGTGTACGACGTCTGCGGCTTCCCGTGCACGGAGCCGGTGCCGGAGCCGGAGAGCGCCGAGTACGCGGCGTACGCCTTCAGCGCGGACGGCTCAGCGCTGCGGTTCCGGGTGGCCAGGACCACCCCGACGAAAACCGGTCAGTTCGTCACCCTGTGGCAGCGGTCCGCGCGGGGGCCGATCCGGCCGTTCGACACCGCGGACCCGGTGGACCTCTTCGTCATCAGCTCCCACGAGGGCGACCGCTTCGGGCAGTTCGTCTTCTCGCCCGAGGTGCTGCGCGAACGGGGGATCGTCTCGACGGGCGGTGTTGGCGGCAAGCGGGGGTTCCGGGTCTATCCGCCGTGGGCCGACGCCACCAGCCGGCAGGCCCGTGCCACCCAGGCGTGGCAGGTGGCGCACTTCCTCGACATCCCCGCCGCCGGGCCGGTCGACACCGCCCGCGCCCGGGCGCTCTATCAGCCGCGCAGGTAGTTGTAGACGGTGGCCCGGGAGACCCCGAGCAGTTCGGTGACCACCTGGACGGAGTGCTTCATCTGGAGGAAGCCGCGCGCCCGCAGCGAGCGGACCAGCTCCTTTTTGGCGGGGGTGCCCAGGCTGCGCGGGGTCTGGCCGCGGGCGGCGGCGAACTCCTCGACGACGGTGCGCAGCTCGGCGGCGGTGCGGGCGCGGAGGGTCTCGGTGAGGGGCTGTTCCTGTTCCTCGGTGCGCACCAGGTTGGTGAGGCTGCGGGCGACGCTGGCGAACAGGGAGACATCGAGGTTGAGACAGATCGCGGCCACATAGCTGCCCGCGCTGTTCTTGATGCCGATCGAGGTGCTCTTGGCCGGGCGGCCGTCCGGGAAGCTGTTGGCGTAGTTCTGGACGATCCCGGGGAAGCCGGGGTCCTCGATCCGGGCGAGGCCCAGTTCGGTGGCCGGATCGCCGACCGAGCGGCCGGAGAGATTGCTCTCGATCGCGCGGATGGCCCGGTCCGGATGGCGCAGATCGTGCAGGACCACCTCGCACAGCCCGGGGAACATCCGGCCGAGGGCGACCACGATCTTCTCGGCCTCGCGCAGCAGCAGTTCGTCCTCGGCGGTCCCCTCCGGCCGCCGTTCCTCCGGCGGTTCGTCCGCGGTCATCGCGGTGCACCACCCTCCGGGGTGAAGAGCGCCGCCATCGTCGTGGCCGCCTTCAGCCCCGATCCCGTGAGCACCACGGCCGTGGTCTCCCCGGGGCGGATCGCGCCGCGTGCCCGGAAGATGTCGATCGCCGCGGCCGCGGTCGCGCTCGTGGGCTCGGCGTACAGGCCCATGGCGGCCAGCCGGCGGACGGCCGCGGCGATGGCGTCCTCGGGGACGGCGGCCATGTCGCCCCCCGAGCGGCGGATCGCGCGCAGCACCTCCGCGCGGCGGACCGGCTCCCGGATGGCCGTGCCCTCGGCGAGGGTCGGGGCGTGGTGGAACGGGACGGGCGTCTCGGTGCCCGCCGCGAAGCTCGCCTGGAGCGGGGCGCAGTGGGCGGGCTGGGCGACCAGCAGCCGGGGGCGGCGGCTGATCCCTCCCGACGCCAGAAGTTCGGAGAAGCCGAGGTCGCAGCCGAGGACGGTACTGCCCGCCCCGGCCACGGTCACCACGGCGTCGGGAGCGGTGAAGCCCAGGTCCTCCCACAGCTCGTAGGCAAGGGTTTTGACGCCCTGGAGGAAGAACGGGTGCCAGTTGTGGCTGGCGTAGTAGGTGTGCTCCGACTGGCGCAGCGCCTCGGCCGCGGTGGCGTCCCGGCCGCCCGGCACCACCTGGACCTCGGCGCCGTACGCCCGGCTCTGGAGGATCTTCGCCGGGGAGGTGCCCTCGGGGACGAGGATCCTGGCCCGGATCCCGGCCGCGGCGCAGTACGCCGACACCGACGAACCGCCGTTGCCGGAGCTGTCCTCGATGACCTCACGGACGCCGCGCTGGGCCAGCAGCGAGATCATCACGCTGGTGCCGCGGTCCTTGAAGCTGCCGGTGGGGCTGAACCACTCCAGTTTGAAGCGGACCCGATCCCCGCCCCAGTCCTTCTCCACCAGGGGGGTGCAGCCTTCTCCCAGTGACACCGGGGCGTCGAAGCGCACCGGGAGGGCCGCCCGGTAGCGCCACAGCGAACGGTCCCCGGTGTCCACCTGCTCGCGGGTGATACCGGGCAGCGCGGAGACGGTGAGGGGAGCGCCGTCGGCACCGCGCCAGCGCGGATCGTCGATGGGGTACGTGGCGCCGGAGCGCTCGTCGACGTAGTGGGGCCCGTTGCCATGGGATTCGACTCGCACTTTAGATATTTTGTTCAGATGTAGAACCCTCGTCAAGAGGTGTTCACGGCGGTTCAAGGGCGCCACGAGGGTGCCTCGAGAGCCCCTCAGGAACGGGCCGTCCTCGTCATGGCCGGGGGCCCGCTCATCGGCCACCGCGACCAGATCCGGATGGGCATTGCCCATCGCGACCCCGTGACCGGCCCACTTCAGCATCGGGATGTCGTTCGGCATATCGCCGAAGGCGATGGTGTCCGCGGGGGTGAACCCCATCCGGTCCGCGGCCAGTTGCAGCCCCACCGCCTTGTCGGTGCCCGCGGGCAGTACCTCGATCATGCCCTTCTCGGAGTGGGTCACCGCCACCTCGCCCCCGCCCATCCGCTCCGCGGTCGCCGCCACCAGCCCGTCCGGCAGCTCCCGGTGACGCATCAGCACCTTCTCGACCGGCCCGGACCACAGCTCCTCGCGGCCCGCGACCACCCCCCACCCGGGGCGTATCCGGTCGGCGAAGCGCGGGGTCACCACACAGCGGTTCTCGGGCGCGGCGGTGACCACCGCCAGCTCCAGCGGCCCCGCGCCCAGCTCCTCCTCCGTACGCTCCACCACCGAGCGGGCCAGCTCCCGGTCCAGCATCGCCGAGACCAGCAGCCGGTCCGCGGAGGCGTCGTACAGCTGCGCGCCCTGTCCGCACACCGCGAGCCCCCGGTAGCCGATCGCGACCAGGAACTCGCGGCAGGACGCGGCCGGGCGCCCGGTGACCACCAGATGCCGCGACCCGGAGCGCCGCGCCAGGGCGAGCGCGTCACGGGTGCGCGCCGAGACCGTCAGATCGCTGCGCAGCAGCGTCCCGTCCAGATCGGTGGCCACCAGCGGAAAGCGCGGCGGCGCGGGGCGCGGGCGGGGGAGTACGGGGGCCGCCCCGGAGGCGGCGGAGGCGGTGCCGGGCAGGGCGGCTGAAGCCGCTACGTCGGCGGTGTGCACGGTGCCGGTGGTCCCTTCGTCACGCTCATCGTGCTCGGTCCGCGGCGGTGCGCACGCCTCATCGAGCCTGTGAACTCGGTGGAGAACGGCACCAGAATGGCGGTCCGGAAAGAGACGATCAAGCCGTGCAGGCAGCGGCGGTCACACCGGGGGACGGCGCGGCCGGGACCGGACCCGTCAGGCCGTCCGCAGCTCGCCCTCGCGCTCAGCGGCCGCCACCCGCCGTCCGCTCACCTGCTTGGGCAGCCGGGCGGGCGTTGTGCCGTACCAGACGTAGGACAGCGAGAAGCCGATGGACAGACAGATGACACCGCCGACCGCGTCCATCCAGAAGTGGTTGGCCGTTGCCACGATCACCAGCAGGGTGACGGTCGGGTAGAGCAGCCCCAGCGCCTTCGCCCACACCGGCCGGGCCAGCGTGGCGATGGCGATCCCGCACCACAGCGACCAGCCGATGTGCATCGAGGGCATCGCCGCGTACTGGTTGGACATCGTGGCCAGGTTCCCCGAGGCCATCGACCCCCAGGTGTTGTGCGCCACCACGGTGTCGATGAAGTGGCCGCCGCTCATCAGCCGCGGCGGGGCCAGCGGGAAGAAGTAGTAGCCGAGCAGCGCCACGCCCGTGGTGGCGAACAGCACCAGCCGGATGGCGGCATAGCGGCCCGGGTGCCAGTGGTAGAGCCACACCAGCACACAGATCGTCACGATGAAGTGCAGCGTGGCGTAGTAGTAGTTCATGCCCACGATCAGCCAGCTGATCGAGTCGATCGCGTGGTTGACGCCGTGCTCGAAGGACATGCCGAGCCGGTGCTCCCACTCCCAGATCCAGCCCGCGTTGCGCAGCGCCTCGGTTTTCTGCTCCGGGACGGCGTTGCGGACGAGGGAGTACGTCCAGTAGCTGATGGCGATCAGGACGATCTCGAACCAGAGACGGGGTCTGCGGGGCGTGCGCAGCCGGGACATCAGCGTGGTGTGCCCCGCCGGGTAGGCACCGGTCGCCGCGATGGGTGGCGGGGTGGCCGTCCGGCCCTCCGGAGTCCTCACAGTCGCTTCACCCATAGGGCAACAGTCTGCCAGACGCGGCCCACCGGCAGATCATCACCGAAGCGGTTCCTCGTCGCATATGTACCAGTCCGGGGGGTCCTTCATGTGGCGTACGGCGCCATACGTCCGGCTATGTCGTCCGCTCGACGGCGCCGTTCCGTACGGGGTGGCCGTGGGCCGAGGCGGTCGAGCCGCGGACGACCAGCTCGGGCAGGAAGACGAACTCGCTGGGCGGGGCCGGAGTGCCGCCGATCTCCTCCAGCAGCGCCCGCACCGCCGCCTGCCCCATCGACTGCACCGGTTTGCGGATGGTGGTCAGCGGCGGATCGGTGAAGGCGATCAGCGGGGAGTCGTCGAAACCGACCACCGAGATGTCCTGAGGGACCCCCAGACCCCGCTGCCGGGCGGCCCGTATGGCGCCCAGCGCCATCATGTCGCTCGCGCACACCACCGCCGTACAGCCCCGGTCGATCAGCGCGGACGCCGCCGCCTGACCGCCCTCCAGGGTGAACAGCGAATGCTGGATCAGCTCCGCGGACTCCTCCGGCGAGACCCCCAGCCGGTCCCGCATGGCCTGCTGGAACCCCTCGATCTTGCGCAGCACGGGGACGAACCGCTTGGGCCCCAGCGCCAGCCCGATCCGGGTGTGGCCGAGCGAGACCAGATGGGTGACGGCCAGCAGCATCGCCGCCCGGTCGTCGGGGGAGATGAACGGCGCCCGCACCGCCGGTGCGTAACCGTCCACCAGGACGAAGGGAACACCCTGGCCGCGCAGCTGGTCGTAGCGCTGCATATCGGCCGAGGTGTCCGCGTGCAGCCCGGAGACGAAGATGATGCCGGCCACTCCGCGGTCCACCAGCATCTCGGTGAGCTCGTCCTCCGTCGAACCGCCGGGGGTCTGGGTGGCCAGCACCGGGGTGTAGCCCTGACGGGTCAGCGCCTGCCCGATCACCTGGGCGAGCGCGGGGAATATCGGGTTCTCCAGCTCGGGCGTGATCAGTCCCACCAGACCGGCGCTGCGTCGGCGCAGCCGCACCGGGCGCTCGTAGCCGAGGACGTCCAGGGCGGCGAGGACGGACTCACGGGTGGCCGCGGCCACCCCCGGCCTGCCATTGAGGACGCGGCTGACGGTGGCTTCGCTGACCCCCGCCTGGGCTGCGATGTCAGCGAGCCGTGCGGTCATGGGATTGGACTGTACCGGTCGCATGTCAGATTGCCCACCACGCGCAGCAGTCAGGAGGAATGCGCACCGTAGCGATGCGGTACGTGAGCGGCGCGGAGGACAGCAGCGCGCGTCCCGGAAGGGGAAGTTCGACCTCCTCCCCGAGGGTGTTCAGCGTGCACACGAACCCCGGGCGGGACAGCACCAGCACCCCCGCCGGGGCGGTGAGCCAGGTCATCCGGCCGTCGCCGAGGCCCGGCAGCTCCCGGCGCAGCGCGAGTGCCGAGCGGTACAGCTCCAGCGTAGAACCCGGGTCGCCGGTCTGCGCCTCGACCGAGAGCCCGGCCCACTCGGCGGGCTGCGGCAGCCAGCTGCCGCCGGGGCCGAAGCCGTAGCTGGTGCCCGAGCGGGACCAGGGCAGCGGCACCCGGCAGCCGTCGCGGAAGCCGTCCTGACCGTCCTGGCCGTCCTGTCCGTCGGCTGAGGTACGGAAGAACGCCGGGTCCTGGCGGCACTCGTCCGGCAGATCGACGACCTCCGGAAGGCCCAGCTCCTCGCCCTGGTAGAGATAGGCCGAACCGGGCAGTGCCAGGGTGAGCAGGGCCGCGGCACGGGCCCGGCGCAGCCCCTGGGCCGGGCCGCCGTCGGCGTAGCGGGTGGTGTGCCGGACCACGTCGTGGTTGGAGAGCACCCAGGTGGTGGGGGCGCCCACGGACGCGGTCGCGGCCAGCGACTCGTCGATCACCGTGCGCATCGCCTCGGCGTCCCAGGGGCACTTGAGGAACTGGAAGTTGAACGCCTGGTGCAGCTCGTCGGGGCGGACGTACAGCGCCAGCCGCTCGGCGCTGGGCGCCCATGCCTCGGCCACACCGATCCGGTCACCGGGGTAGGAGTCCAGCAGCCGCCGCCAGGAGCGGTGGATCTCATGCACCCCGTCCTGGTCGAAGAACGGCAGCACCTGGGAGCCGATCAGCTTGGCCTGTTCGGTGCGGCCGATATCGGGCATCCCGGCCGCCTTGACCATGCCGTGGGCGACATCGATGCGGAAGCCGTCCACCCCCAGGTCCAGCCAGAAGCGCAGCACCGAGTCGAACTCCTGGTGCACGTCCGGACAGTCCCAGTTGAGGTCGGGCTGCTCGGGGGCGAAGAGGTGGAGGTACCACTCGCCCGGGGTGCCGTCCGGACCGGTGGTACGGGTCCAGGCGGGGCCGCCGAAGACCGACTCCCAGTCGTTGGGCGGCAGTTGGCCGTCCGCGCCCCGGCCGCGCCGGAAGTGGTAGCGATCCCGGGCCGCTCCCCCGGGCCGGTCGGCGAGCGCGGCGCGGAACCAGGGGTGGCGGTCCGAGGTGTGGTTCGGCACCACGTCCACGATCACTCTCAGCCCCAGTTCATGGGCGGTGCGCACCAGGTCGTCCGCGTCGGCGAGGGTGCCGAAGAGGGGATCGACCACGCGGTAGTCCGCGACGTCATAGCCGCCGTCGGCCTGCGGGGAGGCGTAGAAGGGGGTCAGCCAGACGGCGTCCGCGCCCAGCCGGGCCAGATGCGGCAGCCGCTCGCGGGCCCCGCGCAGATCACCGATGCCGTCGCCGTCGCTGTCGGCGAAGGACCGCACATACACCTGGTAGATGACGGCGTCGCGCCACCAGCCGGGCCCCCCGGACGGTCGTGCGGCGTCGGCCTGGAGGGAGGTCGTGAGCTCCTGGGTCATGCGGCGAAAGTAACAGCTCTGCAATGCCTTGCGGAAGAGATTGCAGGGGGTGGCGGGTGCCCGGTGGCGCGCTCCGGCGCATGTCCGCCGCGCTCATGGGGCCCGGGCGAGCATCGGCAGGACACACGGACGTAACGAATCCGGATGCCTTGCAGAAAATTCCCGCAAGGTCTTTCGAGTTTCTTGCAGCCCTGTTACGTTCCTCGGCAACCCGGGGCCGCGACGACGCGGCCGGTCTTGGAGGAATTCAGATGCGACGTGGCATAGCGGCCACTGCGCTCGTCGCGGCCATGGCGCTCGCGGCGACCGCATGCGGCGGTGACGACGGTGACAACGGCGGCGGCAAGCCGGGCGGCAAGCTCTCCGGCACCGTGACCTACTGGGACACTTCGAACGACGCCGAGAAGGGCACCTACAAGAAGCTCGCCCTCGGCTTCGAGAAGGAGCACCCCGGCGTCAAGGTCAACTACGTCAACGTGCCCTTCGGCGAGGCCCTGGCCAAGTTCAAGAACGCCGCGGGCTCCGGTGGCTCCGGCGCCCCCGACGTGCTGCGCACCGAGGTCGCCTGGACCCATGACCTGGCGAACATCGGCTATCTCGCCCCGCTGGACGGCACCGCCGCCCTCGCAGGCGAGTCCGACTATCTGCCCAAGGCCGCCGCGGGGACGAGGTTCAAGGGCAAGACCTACGCGGTGCCGCAGGTCATCGACACCCTCGGCCTCTTCTACAACAAGAAGATGCTCAAGGACGCCGGGGTCGAGCCGCCCAAGAGCTGGACCGAGCTCAAGGCCGCCGCCAAGAAGATCAAGAAGAAGACCGGCAAGACCGGTCTGTATCTGCGCGGCGACGACGCCTACTGGTACCTGCCCTTCCTCTACGGCGAGGGCGGCGATCTGCTCGACACCAAGGCCAAGAAGGTCACCGTCGACGACAAGCCCGGCGTGAAGGCGTTCGCCGCCGCCCGGGACCTGGTCACCTCGGGAGCGGCGGAGACCGACGCCACCGACGGCTGGGACAACATGCAGAACGCCATCAAGAACGGCGACGTCGCGATGACGATCAACGGGCCGTGGGCGATCGAGGACACCCTCGCGGGCAAGGCCTTCAAGGACAAGTCCAACCTCGGCGTGGTCCCGGTCCCGGCCGGCAGCAGCGGTCAGGGCGCCCCGCAGGGCGGCCAGAACCTCACCGTCTACGCGGGCTCCAAGAACCTGGACGCCTCCTACGCCTTCGCCACGTACATGAGCTCGGCCGAGGTGCAGGCCAGGACCACCGAGGAACTGAGCCTGCTGCCCACCCGTACCTCCGTCTACCGGAACAAGACGGTCGCGGCGAACGCCAATGTGAAGTTCTTCAAGGACGCCGTCGACAAGGCCGTCGAGCGCCCCTGGATCCCCGAGGGCAACAGCCTCTTCCAGGCGATCCTGGTGCAGTTCCCCAACGTCCTGACCGGCAAGACCTCCCCCGAGAAGGCGGCGGACTCCGTCGGCGACGCCTACCGCAAGCTCCTCAAGGGCGACTGGAAGTAAGGACCGGCAACGATGGCTGTCGACACCAGCCGGTCGGTGAATCCGGCCGCGGGCGCCAAGAGCACCCGCGGCCGGGTCCGCAGGACCGGGGACAAACCGCCCGGCCGGATCCGTTCCGTACTGACCAGGCACTGGTACGCCTGGGCCATGGTCGCGCCCGTCGTGATCGTCATCGGGCTGATCATCGGCTATCCCCTGGTCCGCGGCGTCTATCTGTCGCTGACCGACGCCAACGAGGCCAATGTCGAGCGCACCATCGGGGTCAACCACATCCCCGCCACCTACGAGAACGTCGGGCTCGACAACTTCAAGGCCATCCTGGAGGACCCGGTCTTCTGGGACCGGCTGAGCTGGACGGCCACCTGGACCGTCTCCTGTGTCGCCGTCACCTTCGTGCTCGGCCTCGGCCTCGCCGTGCTGCTCAACCGCCGGTTCGCGGGCCGCGCCGTCTACCGGTCGCTGCTGATCCTGCCCTGGGCGGTGCCCGCCTTCGTCTCCGTCTTCGCCTGGCGACTGCTCTACAACGAGAAGAACGGCATCCTCAACAAGGTGCTGGAGGGTGGCGGCATCGACGGGGTGCCGTGGCTGAACGACCCCACCATGGCCAAGATCTCGGTGATCGCCGTGAACATCTGGCTCGGGGTGCCGTTCATGCTGGTCGCCCTGCTCGGCGGACTCCAGTCCATCCCCGGTGAGCTCTACGAGGCCGCCGAGATGGACGGCGCGAGCCCCTGGCAGCGGTTCCGCCACATCACCCTGCCCGGGCTGCGGTCGGTCAGCTCCACCGTGGTCCTGCTGTCGACCATCTGGACGTTCAACATGTTCGCGGTGATCTACCTGCTCACCCGCGGCGGGCCCGGGGACAGCACCGAGATCCTCGTGACGTACGCCTACCGGCTCTCGTTCGTCAACAGCCCCCGTGACTTCGCGGGCGCCTCCGCCTGGGGCGTGCTGATCCTGATCATCCTCATGCTCTTCGCGGTGGTCTACCGCCGTTCGCTCCGCAAGCAGGGAGAGGTCTGGTAGCCATGCGCGACCGACGCCGCAGCCCGCTCGCCTCCGTCGGGCTGCACACCACCTTGGGTCTCGCTTCCGCCGTGGCGGTCTTCCCGCCGCTGTGGCTGCTGGTGACCTCGTTCAAGCCGAAGAGCGAGGCGTTCAGCACCGATGTGGTGAAGAACCCCACCCTCGCCAACTACGACCACGTCCTGAACGACACCGAGTTCCTGACCTGGTTCGGCAACTCGCTGTTCATCGTCGTCTTCACCACGATCCTGGGCGTCTTCGTCGCGGCCACCACCGGCTACGCCGTCAGCCGCTTCCGGTTCCCCGGAATGCGCCCGCTGATGTGGCTGCTGCTGATCACCCAGATGTTCCCGGTGGCCATCCTCATCGTGCCGCTGTACAACATCATGTCGACGCTGGGCTGGCTCAACCAGCCGATCTCGCTGATCGTCACCTATCTCACCGTGGCCGTGCCGTTCTGCGCCTGGATGATGAAGGGCTTCTTCGACACCATCCCGGTGGAGATCGACGAATCGGGCCGGGTCGACGGCCTCAACCCCTTCGGCACCTTCTGGCGGCTGGTCGTCCCGCTGGCCAAGCCCGGCCTCGCGGTCACCGCCTTCTACACCTTCATCACCGCCTGGGCCGAAGTCGCCTACGCCTCCGCCTTCATGACGGGCGAGAAGAACCTCACGCTCGCCGCGGGGCTCCAGACCTTCGTCAACCAGTACACCTCGGACTGGGGCTCGATGACCGCCGCCGCCGTCATGATCGCCATCCCGGCCGCCCTGGTGTTCTCGTGGGCCCAGCGCCATCTGGTGGCGGGTCTGACCGCCGGTGCCACCAAGTCCTGACCCCGCGGCGACCCCGCCGGCCAACCGACGCCTCCGATGAATCCAAGGACGACATGACGCAGTACCTCGCCGACCCCTCGCCTGATCCTTCGGGCTCGGTTCGCCTCCGGGCGCTTTCATCCGGTGTCGACGGTCGACCGTGCTCGGCCCCTCGTCCCCCGGCGCCTCCGCGCGCTCTCCCTCTCGACACCGGAGCGCCCTTCGGCTCACTCGCCGGAGGCGGGGATGCCCCGGCCTGGTGGCGGGACGCGGTGATCTACCAGGTCTATCCGCGGAGCTTCGCCGACGGCAACGGCGACGGCATGGGCGACCTCGACGGCATCCGCGCCCGGCTGCCCTATCTGAAGGAGCTGGGCGTGGACGCCGTCTGGCTCAGCCCCTTCTACGCCTCCCCGCAGGCCGACGCCGGATACGACGTCGCCGACTACCGGGCCATCGACCCCATGTTCGGCACCCTGCACGACGCCGACGCGGTGATCCGCGACGCCCACGCGCTGGGGCTGCGCATCATCGTCGACCTGGTCCCCAACCACTGCTCCGACCAGCACCCGTGGTTCCGCCGGGCGCGGGAGGAGGGTCCCGGCTCACCGCTGCGCGAACGGTTCCACTTCCGCCCCGGCCGGGGCACGGACGGCGAACTGCCGCCCAACGACTGGGAGTCGGTCTTCGGCGGGCCCGCCTGGACCCGCACCGAGAACCCCGACGGCACCCCGGGCGAGTGGTATCTGCACCTCTTCGCACCCGAGCAGCCCGACTTCAACTGGGACCACCCCGCCGTCCAGGACGAGTTCCGCTCGGTGCTGCGCTTCTGGCTCGACCTCGGCGTCGACGGCTTCCGTATCGATGTGGCCCACGGTCTGGTCAAGGCGGCCGGACTGCCCGACCTCGGCCGCGCCGAACAGCTGAAGCTGCTGGGCAGCGATGTGCTGCCGTTCTTCGACCAGGACGGGGTGCACACCATCTACCGCAGCTGGCGCACCGTCCTCGAGGAGTACCCCGGTGAGCGCATCGGGGTCGCCGAGGCATGGGCCCCCACCCCCGAGCGCACCGCGCTGTACGTCCGCCCCGACGAGCTGCACCAGGCGTTCAACTTCCACTTCCTGGGGGCCGACTGGGACGCGGCGCGGATGCGTGCCGTCATCGACGACTCCCTGGCCGCGATGCGGCCGGTCGGCGCCCCCACCACCTGGGTGCTCTCCAACCACGACGTGGTCCGGCACGCCACCCGCTACGCCGACGGCGACCCCGACCGCGGTCTGCGCCGGGCCCGGGCCGCGACCCTGCTGATGCTGGCGCTGCCCGGCTCCGCCTATCTCTACCAGGGCGAGGAACTGGGGCTTCCGGAGGTCACCGAACTGCCCGACGAGGCCCGCCAGGACCCCGCGTTCCTCCGCACCTCCGCCGACGGACAGGCCGGTCAGGACGGGCTGCGGGACGGCTGCCGGGTGCCGATCCCGTGGTCGGGCACCCAGGCCCCGTACGGCTTCGGCCCCCGCGCGGGCGGCCCGAGCTGGCTGCCCCAGCCCGACAGCTGGGCCGCGCTCAGCGTCGAGGCCCAGACCGGACGGCCGGGGTCCACGCTGGAGCTGTACCGCGAGGCGCTCGCCGCCCGCCGGGCCCATCCGGCGCTCGGCGCGGGGGAGTCGGTGGAGTGGCTGACGGCGCCTGACGGGGTGCTGGCCTTCCGTCGCCGGGCGCACGGCGGCGGACAGGACTTGGTCTGCACGGTCAACACCACCGGCGAGCCGGTCACGCTTCCGGCCCCGGGCCGGGCGCTGCTGTCCAGCGACGGGGAACCGCCGTGCGCCGAGGTTGAGTTCACCCTGTCCGCCGACACGGCCGTCTGGTGGGCGGTGTGAGCGCACCCCTGCCGCCGCGGCTCGCCGACATCGCCGTCCAGGCACAGGTCAGCGAGGCCACCGTCAGCCGGGTGCTCAACGGCAGGACGGGGGTCGCGGACGCCACCCGGCAGCGGGTGCTCGCCGCCCTCGACGTCCTCGGCTACGAGCGCCCGGTACGGCTGCGGCGGCGCAGCGCCGGACTGGTGGGCCTGGTGATCCCGGAGCTCATCAACCCGGTCTTCCCCGCCTTCGCGCAGGTCATCGAACAGGTGCTGGCCGGACACGGCTACACCCCGGTCCTGTGCACCCAGATGCCCGGCGGCGCCACCGAGGACGAGCTGGTGGAGCAGCTGGAGGAGCGTGATGTGGTCGGCATCGTCTTCATGTCCGGGCAGCACTCCGACACCACCGCCGATCCGGCCACCTATCTGCGACTGGCCGAGCGCCGGGTGCCGTTCGTGCTCATCAACGGCTACCACGAGAGCATCCGGGCGCCGTTCGTGTCCCCCGACGACCGGGCGGCGGCACGGATGGCCGTACGCCACCTCGCCGCGCTCGGCCATGAGCGGATCGGGCTCGCGGTCGGGCCCGCCCGGTACGTTCCGGCGCGGCGCAAGGTCGAGGGGTTCACGGCGGCCATGGGCGAGATCTTCGGCCGTTCGCCCGCGGAGGCCGGGGAGTCGGTCCGGCACACCCTGTTCAGCGTCGAGGGCGGACAGGTGGCCGCGTCCGCCCTGCTGGACCAGGGCTGTACGGGCGTGGTGTGCGGCAGCGACCTGATGGCGCTGGGGGTGATCCGAGAGGCGTCCCGGCGGGGTCTGACGGTGCCGCGGGATGTGTCGGTGGTCGGCTTCGACGACTCCCCGCTGATCGCCTTCACCGATCCGCCGCTGACCACGGTCCGTCAGCCGGTGCAGGCGATGGCCACGGCGGCGGTGGGCGCGCTGCTGGAGGAGATCGCCGGAAATCCGGTGCAGCGCACCGAGTTCGTGTTCCAGCCCGACCTGGTGGTGCGCGGCTCCACCGCGCGGGTCCGCCGGGACGGATGACCGTGGGGGGACCACCGGGAGACCGCCGGGGGACCACAAGGGGGGAGTGACCGGCCCGACCGGCCGGGCGCGTGGGGCCCGCGTACGGGCCCCCGGCCGGCCGGACCGGAGACGTGCTTGAACGTAACACCGCCGCAATCGCTTGCGAAAGGTCTTGCAACCAGGAATCGTCCGCGCCCCGGTGAGACACCCACCCCCAACGCGGTGCGGGGCCAGTCGATTTCCGCGACCGCGAACGTCACCGCGAAGGAGTCCCCACCCCGTGAACCCCACCCTCCGCCGCACCGCCGCCGCACTCGCCGCCCTGGCGCTGTGCACGGCGGCCGCCCCCGCGGCGCGGCAGCAGACCGCCGCTGCCGCCGCCGCGCCACCCACCGCCGAGGCCCAGTGGATCGACCGTTCCACCGTGGTGTGGAAGGTCGAGGCCGGTGGCTCCACCGCCGAGGAGCTGCGCTCCTCGCGCGGCGGGGCACTGCGGCTGTCCCCGACCTCGCTGACCGGCGCCCAGAAGGCCGCCTACCCCCATCTCGCGTCCTTCCCCGCCTTCGCCGTCGACCCGCGTGACCGCGACAAGGCCGCCACCGCCCTGCGAGGCCATGTCACCGCCGTCCAGCGGGCCATCGGCGGCCACCGCGTACTGCACCGCACCGATGTGCAGATCCCCGGAGTGCTGGACGACCTGTACGCCCCCGCCGCCCGCCGCGCACACCTCGGCCCGGTCTTCCACGGCGGCCGCCCCACCCTCTCGGTCTGGGCGCCGACCGCCGAGAGCGTGGCGCTGGACCTCGACGGGCGCACCGTCCCGATGCGCCGGGACACCGCCAGCGGGGTGTGGCGCGTGACCGGCAGTGCCGCCTGGCGGGACAAGCCCTACCGCTACCGGGTCCGGGTCTGGGCGCCCACTGTCCGACACGTCGTCACCAACACGGTGACCGACCCCTACGCCACCGCCCTGACCGCCGACTCCCGCCACAGCCTGGTCACCGATCTGGCCGACCCGAAGCTGGCCCCGGCCGGATGGGGGTCGTTCAGGAAGCCGAAGGCGGTCCCCGAGCGTGACGCCCGGATCGAGGAACTGCACATCCGCGACTTCTCCGTCGCGGACCGCACCAGCGACCACCCCGGCCAGTACCTCGCCTTCACCGACCGGCGCTCGGACGGCATGACGCACCTGAGGCAGCTGGCCCGCGCCGGTACCTCCTACGTCCACCTTCTCCCCGCGTTCGACTTCGGCACCGTCCCCGAGCGCCGCTCCGACCAAGCCGAGCCCGGCTGCGAACTGGCCGCCCTGCCCGCCGACTCCGAGCGGCAGCAGTCCTGTGTGGGTGAGACGGCCGCCAAGGACGGCTTCAACTGGGGCTACGACCCGCTGCACTACACCGTGCCGGAGGGCTCGTACGCCACCGACCCCGACGGCCCGGCCCGCACCCGCGAGTTCCGGCGGATGGTGCAGGGGCTGAACCGCACCGGGCTGCGCACCGTCATGGACGTCGTCTACAACCACACCGTGGCCTCCGGACAGGACCCCGGGTCCGTGCTCGACCGGATCGTGCCCGGCTACTACCACCGGCTGCTCGACGACGGCACCGTCGCCACCTCCACCTGCTGCGCCAACACCGCGCCCGAACACGCGATGATGGGCAAGCTGGTGGTGGACTCCGTGGTCACCTGGGCCAGGCAGTACAAGGTCGACGGCTTCCGCTTCGACCTCATGGGCCACCACCCCAAGGCCAACATCCTCGCCGTCCGCAAGGCCCTCGACGCCCTCACCCCCGCCAAGGACGGGGTGGACGGCAAGGCGATCCTGCTCTACGGCGAGGGCTGGAACTTCGGCGAGGTGGCGAACGACGCCCGCTTCGTCCAGGCCACCCAGCGGAACATGGCGGGCACCGGAATCGCCACCTTCAGCGACCGGGCTCGGGACGCGGTGCGCGGCGGCGGGCCCTTCGACGAGGACCCGCGGGTGCAGGGCTTCGCCTCCGGTCTGTTCACCGACCCCAACTCCTCCCCGGCCAACGGCACCCCGGACGAACAGCGGTCCCGGCTGCTGCACGGCCAGGACCTGATCAAGGTCGGACTCTCGGGCAATCTCGCGGACTTCACCTTCACCGACACCACCGGCCGCCGCGTCAAGGGCTCCGAGGTCGACTACAACGGCTCACCGGCCGGTTATGCCGCGGCCCCCGGCGACGCCCTCGCCTACGCCGACGCCCACGACAACGAAACCCTCTACGACGCGCTCACCTACAAGCTCCCCGCGCGCACCCCGGCCGCCGACCGGGCCCGGATGCAGGTGGTGGCACTGGCCACCGCCACCCTCTCCCAGGGCCCGGCGCTCAGCCAGGCCGGAACCGACCGGCTGCGCTCCAAGTCCCTGGACCGCAACTCCTTCGACAGCGGTGACTGGTTCAACGCGCTGCACTGGCGGTGCGCGGACGGCAACGGGTTCGGCCGCGGACTGCCCCCGGCGGCCGACAACAAGGCCAAGTGGCCCTATGCCAAGCCCCTGCTGACCAACCCGGCGGCCCGCCCCGGCTGCACCGAGATCACCTCGGCCTCCGCCGCCTACCGGGACCTGCTGCGGATCCGCACCACCGAGAAGGCGTTCAGCCAGGCCACGGCCGCCGGTGTGCAGCGGGCGCTGTCCTTCCCGCTGTCCGGGACGAAGGAGACGCCGGGCGTCATCACCATGCGGCTCGGCGATCTGGTGGTGGTCTTCAACGCCACCCCGGACCGGCAGACTCAAGCCGTCGCGGAACTCGCCGGGACGCCGTACGCACTGCATCCGGTGCAGGCGCACGGCGCGGACAGCACGGTCAGGACGTCCTCGTACGAGCGGTCATCGGGCACCTTCGGCGTCCCGGGCCGGACGGTCGCGGTCTTCGCCCGGCCGTAGCGGGCCCATCCGGGGTGACCGGCTCAGCGCAGGGGGCCGAGCCGGTCACCGTTGTACAGCCGGGCCCTGAGATCGGCGTGTGCCCCGGCCTTGGCGCGCACCGTCAGCTCCCGGCCGTACGCCCGGCCCCGGACCCCGCCGCTCGCCGCGATCGCGGTCACCTGGCGGCTGCCCGCGGCCAGCAGATACCACCGCCCGGCCTGCGACTTCCACAGCACCCCGGCCAGCACCCGCGGCTCGCGGGGGCCGCATGCCGGGGAGTCGTCGGCGCTCGCCGCCACGGCGCCCGCCGCGCCCCGCCGCACACCCCACGGCTGGAACTGGGCCAGCACCCGGCTGCCCCGGCCCCGCCAGGTCTCCGCCCGGGTGCACAGCCACGCCGCCCGGCCGCCCGCCTCGGGCAGCGACTGGGCCGCGAACCGCCAGATGTTCACACTGCGCACCCCGCGCGCCTGCATCACCGGCAGCCGGCAGGCCGTCCGCGCCCAGCTCGCGCGCGCCGCGCGGCCCGCCACATCGCGCGGCGCCCGCCGACCGGGCGGGCCGTACGTCAGCCGGGCCGGGGACAGCTCACCGAGGTCGACGACCAGCCGCGAACCCAGTTGCAGCGCGGGCCAGCCACGGCACGGCCGCGGCTGCGGCATGGTGCGCACCGGGTCGGTCACCCCGTCCGGGGCACGGTGCAGCGGACGCGGTCGCCGGTCCGGGCGCAGCAGATCCCGGACCGAGGCCCGGCGCACCCACGGTGCCGTCAAATAGCGCACATTGCCGTCCGCGCGGGTCAGCACCAGCGCCGTGGAGGTGGCCGCGTCCGCGGTGTCCAGCCGGGCCAGGTCCAGCGCCACCGCGCCGCCGTCGGCGCCGTCCGCCTCGGCGTACCGTGCGATCCGCAGTCCGTCGTACAGCAGCACCACCGCGGCCCGGTCGATCTCGCCCGCGTACAGCAGCTGCGGCGGTCCGGACGGCGGCCCCGACTGCGTGCCCGCCGTGGTCGACAGCCGCACCGAGCGGCCGGGCCGCGCCCAGACGGCCAGCGCGCGGCGCAGCAGCGCGGTGTCACGCACCCGTTCGCCGCGCGCGGGCCACGCGGAGAAGTCCATCCGGCTCGCGGTGCGCCACGCCTCCGGTGCGACGTGGGTCAACCGCTCCGGATCCAGGGCCCGTTCGGATGCGGGGTTACGGGCGTACGAGGGCGCCGCGGCGCCGCTCGGTCCCCAGCCCTCACCCGGCATCCCCAGCAGGGTGCCGCACACCACCAGCGCCACCACGGCCACCAGCAGCGCCCGCAGGTGCTGGCGGCGGCGCATCAGATCGGTCGGCCGCGCCTGGAGCGAACACGCGTCGAACTCGGCCGACTCCAGCGGCGATCCGTCCCGGCTGCCCGCGGGCTCCGGCACACCGTCCGCCTCGGCGAGCGCGCCCCGCGCGTCGTCGACCCCCGCGGCCTGGAGCAGCTTGCGGACCTCGCGGTCCTCCAGCCGCTCCAGCTCCCGCAGCACGTACGCGGCGCGGCCGGGCCCGGACAGCTCGGACAGCGCCTGGTCCAGGGCGAGTTCGTCCGCTCCGCCCGACCGCGGGAACAGCCGCAGCCCGAACACCTGCGGCAGCAGCGGCGGAAGCTGCCACCAGCGGCGTGGCCCGGCGGCCCGCAGCGCGGTGCGCAACACCCGCAGCCGGACGTAGGCATAGCCGGCGTCCGCCGCCGCGCCCTTCGTCCCGCGCTGCCAGGGCAGTTCGAGATCGGGGTGCGGATCGGGGCCGCCGCCCGTCCGGTTGCGCGGCAGCGCGCGCTGCGCGAGGGCGTGCGCGGCCAGCACCCGGCGGGTGCGTCCCATACCGGGCGGCAGGACGAGATATCCCAGCCGCACCAGCCGCGGGTAGTGCTCGACGATGGCGGCCTCGGCCTGCTCGACGTCGATCGGGCCGGTGGTGCTGTCGTCGAGGGTGGCTGTCGCCTGGTGCTGTTCCACATGTCACAGAACGAGTGGCGGGGCGGGTTGGTCACCTCGCGCCCCCGCGACGGGTACCCGCCGCGGGGGCCGGCCGGGAACCTTACGAAACCTTCCAGCCGCTGAACTCCACGGTGCCCCGGGCACCGCTGCCGCCGTTCGCCGCGCTCATGAACATTCCGGCGTCCTGCGTCGCCGCCGCGCCCGGTGCGGTCACCGTCGCCACCTTCCGCCAGCTCACGCCGTCGTCGGTGGACAGCTCACCGGTGTACGCGGTGGCGGCGGTGCGGGTCAACCGCAGCGCAACGGGTGCCGTGACACCGGTGATCCGCTGGTAGGCGTCCAGCGTGCCGTCCCCGCCCGAGTCGTAGGACAGCACCACACCGTTGGCCGGGGTGACGGACAGGTTGACGAAGCCGGCGGAACCCGCCGTGGCCAGTCTGTTGCGGACGGCGATCCCGGCGCGCGCCCAGGGGCCGGTGACCGCCTGGGCGTCCACCTTCACCGTCACCGACTTCCCCACGGCCAGGGCCCCTTCACGGTAGACCGCGCCGAACTCGGCGGTGGCCTTCCACAGGTCCTGGCCCGCGCCGTCGATGGCGAACCGTTCCGACAACTGCCCGAAGACCGCACCGTTGTTGGTGACCGACCTCCAGCCGTCGGCGAGCGGACCGGCGATCCACAGGGCGCCGGTGCGCACCGCCCGCACCCGGTCCTCACCCCGCGGCCCGTAGGTCACGCCCAGCTCGTACGGCAGTGCCTTGAGCGGGTGGTCCAGCGGTTCGACGGGGGCGGTGGCGCGCCAGTGGACCTCGCCGGTGCCGCCCGCCGGGACCGAGTCCAGCGAGGTGGGGTCCTGCGGGTCGGGCTCCGGACCGGTCACGGACAGCGCGAAGTCCACGCGGCCGGTCGCGCGCAGCCCGTTGACGTTGCGCAGGGCGGCGGTGACGGCGGCGGTGCCCCCGGGCGGCAGGGCGGCCGGTTCGGTGGTGACGGTCAGCGTGCCCTGGTACGGAGCCTTGGCCAGCGTTTCGTATACCCGCCGGGCGGTGCGGTGGGCGTCGGTCGTCGGCCGCACCGGATAGCCGGTGCGCTCCCGGGTCCACGGCTCCTCGATGGCGTACCAGTCGAAGGTGCGCGGGGCCCGCCCCTCGGCGAGCGCGTCCTCCAACTCGTCGAGGTAGGACCGCCACTGGGGGAGGTGGAAGTCGGCGATGAGGCCGTTCCAGTCGCGGTTGGCGTAGTTGGCCAGTTTGCCGCCGTCGGCGGTGATCTGATCCGCCCAGGTGGTGATCAGGGTGCGGGCGGCGCGCTCCAACCGGGCGGCTTCCGCCTCACCGGTGGCCATGCGTGTGGCGTCCTCCAGCCAGGGGCCGAGGAGGAAGCGGCGGTGGGCACCGGTCATGTCGTCGCTCAGCCGCATCAGTTTCAGCCACAGCCGGGACAGCGCCCGGAAGGTGGCCAGGTCCTTGCGCCGGTACGCCTCCTGGAGCTGCGGGATCAGCTGCCAGGACCGGTTGGCCAGCGCCTGCCGGGCGATATCGGTCAGATCGTGGCGGTAGGCGTCGCTGTCGCGCAGCGCGGGCCGCACCGCCAGCAGCGCGGCCAGGGCCGGATCGAAGGCCGCCGGGTCGAAGGCGGGCGTGTGGGTGGCGTAGTTGGTGCCGGAGCGTGCGGTGAGGCTGGGCCGGGCGGCGAAGACGGAGTCGTGCGGACGGCCGTCCTTGCTGCTGATCTCGTACGCGGTGTCGCGCAGCGCGGCGTACGCCTCCCGGCCCCGCTCGTCGCGCCCGCCGAGCCGTACGTCCGCGTAGTCCCGGAACCAGGCGGTGCGGTCCACCGCCTCCTCCCGCCAGGCCAGCTCGCTGAACAGCTCGAAGGCCGCCGGGTCACGTTCGGCCGCCTCGGCCATATACGCCGTGCCGACCAGCTTGCTGCCCGGTTTGTCGCGCCACTGGGTGAACCGCTCGGCCCACATATGGGTCTTGGCGCCGATGGTGGTGCGGCCGCCGAAGTTCGGGATGGTGCCGAACGCGTACGGCACCGAGCCCCAGTCCTTCTCCCGGTCGGTCACCGTGTCCAGGTCCGACAGACCGTCCACCACGAGCATGCGGTCGTGGTCCACGGCGTCCAGCAGATCGCGCCGGGGGTTCTCCTGCCAGCCGAGGATCACCCAGGTGGCCCCGGGCCGGGCGGTCCGCAGGGCCTTCTCCACCGCACGGGCGGCATCGGGGACCGGTACGTCACCGGGGTCGCCGCCCTCGTGCAGCAGATCCATCTTGAACAGGTCGGCCGGGCCGAAGAGATCGCGCTGATGCCGGTAGAAGGCGGCGGCCACCTTCCGGAAGGACTCGGTGCGCGGATCGAGCCAGTCCGGGCGCTTGAGCCCCGCCCAGTCGCCCTGCGGCACCGTCCGCGCCCCCGCGTTGCGGTCGGCGAAGCCGTCGGGGACGGTGCCGAAGTAGCCCGGGAACACCGGCCGCATGTCCAGTTCGCGCAGCCGGTCGGCGATCCGGCGCCCCAGCTCGGCCCGCTTGGCCAGCAGTTCGGGGGAGACCGGCCCGCCGTAGGCGCTCATGTTCTGGAGCAGCCACCAGGGCTGGTGGGAGGGGGCGGGGATCCAGCCGCGCGCCTCGGTGTCGGAGTAGCCGAAGTCCTTCAGGAGGCGGTGGTAGACGGCCTCCTGGCCTGCGGTGACCAGCAGTTCGTTGCAGCCGTGCAGGGCCGCGACGTCGATCAGGTGCTCCCAGCGGTCCCAGTCGGCGAACGGAGCGGTGTAACCGTCATGGGTGTCGTTGAACGCGAAGCGGTGCGGGAGCGCGCTGGAGCGCCGGACCGGGCGGTGCGGCGCGGGCAGCTTCCCCGGCAGCTCGAGCTGGTCGCCGGACCAGGTAATCTGGGCGTGGCAGGTGTACTTCAGATACCAGTGGACGCCGGTGAGCAGCACCGCCGGAGACGTCCCGGCCACGGTCAGCCGGCCCGGGGCGCCGGTGACCTCGAACCGGTCCTCGTCCTTGTCGGGGTTCTTGTCGGGCTCCAGCGCCTTCAGCCGGAACTGGTCCGCGTGGTCCGGGAGCAGCCGCCGCAGCGCGGCGTGCGCGGGTCCGGTGTCAAAAGCGGTCACGGCGGGATCCTGTGGGCTGTTCCGTGCCCCGGCCCGTTCGTCAGCGGCGGCGGGGACGGTGTTCCCCAGCGCGGCTCCGGCACCGAGTGCTCCGGCGGTTCCGATCAGCGTGCGTCTGCTCAGGTCGCTCATGCGCCCCCCAACGGACAACGGCCAATGGTCCATCTGCGAACGGCACTTAACCAGCGTTGCGGGGTGGGAGCAATGGGGTGCCCGGGGCGCGCTCAGCCCCGGTCGAGATAGGCCAGTACGGCCAGCACCCGGCGGTTGACGTCGTCGGAGGGCGGCAGCCCCAGCTTGCCGAAGATATTCGAGGTGTGCTTGGCCACCGCCCGTTCGGTGACCACCAGCTGTGCGGCGATCGCCGCGTTGGACCGCCCCTGCGCCATCAGCTCCATCACCTCGCGCTCCCGCGGGGTGAGCCGGCCGATCGGCCGGTCCTGGGAACGCCGGTCCAGCAGCTGCGAGATCACCTGCGGATCCATCGCGGTGCCGCCCCCGGCCACCCGCCGCACCGCGTCGATGAACTGGTCGGCGTCGAACACCCGGTCCTTGAGCAGATAGCCGATGCCGCCGCTGCCGTCGGCCAGCAGTTCGCGCGCGTACAGCTGCTCCACATGCTGGGAGAGCACCAGCACCGGAAGGCCCGGACGGGCCCGCCTCGCGGCCAGCGCGCACTGCAACCCCTCGTCGGTGAAGGACGGCGGCAGCCGTACGTCCACCACCGCGACATCGGGCTTCAGCTCCTCGAAGGCCCGGGTGAGTCCGGGGCCGCTGTCGACGGCGGCCGCGATCTCGAAGTCGTACGCCTCCAGCATCCGCACCAGCCCGTCCCTGAGCAGGAACAGGTCCTCGGCGATCACAACGCGCACGTGACGGCTCCATGAAGTCATCGGGCCCCGGACCGGGAACGAGCCGGGGACGGGACGGGGCGAACGCGTTGAATGTACCGCTCCCGGGGGCTGACTCCGGGCTCATGCCGTGACCGGGCACCATGCACCGGGCGGGCCGGACCCCGTGTGGGGTGCGGCCCGCCCGGGACGCGCGGGGTCAGCCCTTGACGGGCCACTCCAGGGGCTCGCTGTAGAAGCCCTGGGTCAGCTCCACGGCGGCGGCCTTCTGGCCCTCCGGGATGAGGAAGGTGGTGCAGATCTTCTCCGACTGCCCCGCCGTGAGCTTCTTGTCGGTGTCGGGCGCCGGGCAGTCCTTCCACTTCGCCTCGCCGAGGATCACGATGAGGGCCCGGGTGCGCTTCTCGACGTTGGTCCGCACGACCAGGTCGTCGTCCATGTCGCCGATCTCCATGGCCTTGCCGCTCTTGTGGGTGAGCGTGGACCAGACATGGACGGGGATCTGCGGGCCGTCCTCCTTGTCCTTCTTCAGGCCGGACGCGTCCATTTCGGCCTTGGTGCCGGTCACCACCTTGGTGGGCGTGACCGTGAAGGTGGCGCCGGAGGACTTCTGCATGTCGCTCTTCTGCGGCGGGCTGGCCTCACCGAGCCGGAAGGTCTGCTTCTTCTTCTCGGGACCGGAGGAACTGGCCGCGCCCTTGTCCTTCTTCCCGTCGGACTTCCCCTTGGAGTCCGAGTCGTTGCAGCCCACCAGGGCCACCGCGAGCGCCACGGCGCCCAGCGTCGCCGGCACAGCACGAGCCCACGTTCGCATGTTGTCCTCACTTTCCCCGTTGCGTTGAGCGGTTCTGGCGGCCGTTCGTCGGCATCCGCACCGGGCCGTGACGTGGGCCCCTCCGGCGGATACGCGGGCGCGCGAGGGCGCGGCAGCGCGAGCGGTGCCGGGGGGACGTGACGTCGTGGACGATGTTAGCGAGTGGCTGGATCACGCCTTCACGGGCCCGGATCGAGGGACCGGAGCCCGGACCGCCCGCCGAGCTTCTCCTCGATCCAGCCGACGCCGAAGCGCACCACCTCCGGCGCCTCGAACAGATGGCTCCGGGCGGCGGCGACCGTGCCCCGGACGCCGAACCCCGCGGCCAGCATGTCCTCGGCGATCACCGTGAACGGTTCGCCCTCGGGCACCACCGGGGAGTAGTCGAACGCCCCGTTCTCGGAGTCGATGTCGTGGAAGCGCCGCCACTCCCGCCGCCCGTCGACCAGGATCGGCTGCTCGTAGTCGACGTACCGCTTGCCGGGCGCCTCGGCCAGCACCTCCGCGTGGTGCAGCAGGGTGATCGTGTCCAGCGGGGCGCCGAGCAGCAGCACCCGCCCGCCCCGCTCGGCCAGACGCGCCAGCGGGCTGCCGGGGCCGTGCGGACCGTCCCACGGGTGGTCGGCCATCAGCTCCCCGGCCGCCGCCCCGACCGCCGCGAAGCTCGCGTCGGGATGGCGGCTGCGGACCGCCCCCGGCCAGCGGCGCAGCGCCTCCGGCAGCCTGCCGTTGTTGTGGTCCGCCTCGCTCAGCTCCGGGTCGTAGGCGGGGTGTTCGGCGCGGACGGCCCGCTGCCACGCCTCCGGCCACTCGTCCATGTCGTAGGGCGGTGCGTCGTTCCAGCCGCAGGACGCCATCAGGGTGCCGTCCCCGCCCACGACGTCCAGCAGCGCGGTGATGAGGGTGGGCGGGCCGCCCGCCACGTAACCCAGGGCGGACATCCGGGTGTGCAACATGACGGTGTCGCCCTCGGCCAGGCCGAGGGCCCGCAGATCGGCGGCCAGCCGGGTCCGGGTCACCGGTCCGCCGGACCGCTCCAGGAGTGCTCTTTCGTCCACATCCCCACCCAAGCAGGGGCGGACTGACTCGGCATCACCTTTTCGCGGCGGCTCCCGCGCCGGGCGCTTTGGCACCGGGGCTCTCGCCGGGGCGGAAGGGGTCAGCCCGCGGGCCGGGGCGCGGTGAGCGTGCAGGAGATCTCCATCGTCACCATGGTCGGCCCGCCGGGCGGGCTGCTGATCGCGAGGATCCCGTCGAAGGTGCCCAGGCGCCGCTCGACCCCGCTCAGCCCGCCGCCCGGCGCGATCCGGGCGCCGCCGCGGCCGTCGTCGGTCACCACGATCCGCAGCGTGCCGCCGCCGTGGTGCAGATCGACCCACATCCGGGTGGCGCCGGAGTGCTTGGCCGCGTTGGTCAGCACCTCGCTGACCGCGAAGTACGCGGCCGACTCCACCGGTTCGTCGGCCCGGCCCGGCAGCTCAACCTCCACCTCGACGGGGATGGTCATCCGCAGCGCCAGCGCCCGTACCGCGTCGCCGAGACCCCGCTCGGCCAGGACGGGCGGATGGATTCCGCGGACCAGGTCGCGCAGTTCGGACAGGGCCTCGGCCGAGTCGGTGCGGGCCGCGGCGAGCATCTCCTTGGCCCTGGCCGGGTCCTTCTCGACCAGCGCCTCGATGGTGCCCAGGCTCATGCCCATGGCCACCAGCCGGGCCTGGGCGCCGTCGTGCAGATCGCGTTCGATACGGCGCAGTTCGGCGGCGGAGGTGTCGACCGCGTCGTGCCGGGTCTCGGTCAGCCGGCGCACCCGCGCTGCCAGCGCCATCTGCGGGGTGGGGGCGAGGAACGCCCGGGACACCACGAAGCCGGTGCGCAAAAGGAGAGGCGAGATCACCAGACCGATGCCGAAGAGGACCGCGCCGAGCAGTCCGGCGAGGAGGGCGGTCGACTGGGAGCCGATGGGGATGAAGGTGTACCAGTAGGTGCCGCCCGCGCGCACGACCGGCTTCCACACGCCCGCGGCCATGACCCACCCCTCCACCCCGTAGGGGATGAACGCGAAGGTCAGCGTGGCGAGGAACAGGCCGCCGATCATGTCGTACAACAGCCACAGCAGATCCCGCCAGGTCGCCGGGTCCTTCAGCAGGAAGGTGCACAGCTCCACCTGTCCGGTGAGGCCGGGGCGGCGGTCCCGGGGCAGCGGACGGTAGGGCACCGGGATCTCGACGTCCGCCCACCGGGCGGCCAGCAGCCGCCGTTGATCGGCGTACAGCCGCACCAGCGTCACCATCGCGGGGGTGGTGAGCACACCCAGTCCCAGCGGGATGAAGGCGAGGGACAGGACCATCAGTGTGAACAGCGGGATCGATCCGAGCGCCGCGATGAACAGCAGCGCCAGCCCCTGTGCGCAGGCCGCGAACCCGCTGCGTACCTTCATCCGTCGTCCCCCTCGGTGGTGGCCGGTGGCGGTGGTGGTGATCGGTGCGATGCCCCTCATTGTTGGGCATGTCCAGTCTGACGGCGCGCTCATCCAGCCGTCACGGGGGCCCGGCCCCGTCCGGGGGTGTAGCTGGCCCCACCCCCCGGCCTCGCCTTTCGGCTCCTCGATCGGGTGGCTGACCGGCTGGGGCGAGAGCGCGCGGATTTCTAGCGTCGAGGACATGACCGAATCAGTCCGTACCTCCCCGGGAGAGACGCCATGAGCGCATCGAGGCAGGGCCTGGCCGTGCGGCTGGGCGGGTGGAGCACCCGCCACCGCAAAACCGCGATCATCGGATGGCTGTTGTTCGTCGTGGTCGTCGCCGTGGTGGGCGGGATGTCCGGGGCCAAGGAGATGACGAACTCCGAGGGCGGTACGGGCGACTCCGCACGCGCCGAGCGGATCCTCGAGGACGCCGGGCTCCAGACCCCGGCCGGGGAGATGGTGATGCTGCGCAGCGAGCGGCCGGACGGCTGGCGCGCCGCCGCCCGCGACGTCACCGCACGGCTGGAGAAGACCGGGGAGACGGCGCGGATCCAGCCCCCGGTGCGTTCGGAGAGCGGACGTGAGGGGCTGGTCAGCTTTGAGCTCAGGGGCGACCCGGACACCGTCGGGGACCGGGCGGAGCCGGTGCTCGACGCGGTGGCGGACACCCGCGCCGCCCACCGGGGCATCACCGTCCATGAGTTCGGCGACGCCTCCGCCGAGCACATGCTCGGCCGGATGCTGACCGACGACTTGAAGAAGGCGGAGCTCACGGCGGTGCCGCTGGCACTCGGCATTCTGCTGGTGGTCTTCGGCGCGCTGGTGGCGGCACTGCTGCCGGTGCTGCTCGGGGTGACGGCCTGTGTCGGCACCTTCGGACTGCTGGCGTTCGCCAGCCACCAGGTGCCGCTGTTCGAGTCCACCAACTCGGTGATGTTCCTGGTGGGTCTTGCCGTCGGCGTCGACTACTGCCTGTTCTATCTGCGCCGGGAGCGCGACGAGCGGGCCGCGGGCCGGGACGCGGCGACGGCGCTGCGGATCGCGGCGGCCACCAGCGGCCGGGCGGTGCTGGTCTCCGGGATCACGGTCATGCTGGCGATGGCGGGCATGTTCCTGTCCGGGCTGCTGCTCTTCAAGGGGTTCGCCGTCGCCACCATCCTGGTCGTGCTGATGGCGATGCTCGGCTCGGTGACGGTGCTGCCCGCGATGATGTCCTGGCTGGGCGACCGGATCGAGGCCGGACGGGTTCCGCTGCTCAATCGCCGCCGGAGGAAGGGCGTGCACACCGGCGGCGGTCTCTCCGGCCTGCTGATGCGACCGGTGCTGGCCAGGCCGAAGGTGTTCGCCGCCGTCTCCGGTGCGCTGCTGCTGGTGCTGTGCGCCCCCGCGCTGGGGATGAAGACCGAACAGCTCGGCATGGAGCAGCAGTTCGGCTCCCAGGCCGAGCTGACCGTGGCCTTCAAGGAGATCACCGGCGCCTTCCCCGGCGGCCCGGCCCCGGCCGAGGTGGTCGTGCGCACCGATGACATCGGCTCGTCCCGCTTCGGCGCGGCCGTCGCCGACCTCGAGAAGGAGATCGCCGCCTCGGGCCGGTTCGGAAAGCCCGTCGAGGTGGAGCCGCACCGGAAGGAGGGCGTGGTCCGGATCGAGGTGCCGCTGTCCGGCGACGGCCGGAACGCCGCCTCCGAGCGCGCCCTGCACACCCTGCGCGACGACCTGGTGCCGAGGATCCTCGGCCCGGTCTCCGAGCAGGCGTACGTGGGCGGCGAACTGGCCGGGAACCTCGACTTCAACGACCAGCTGAAGAGCGATATCGCCCCTGTCTTCCTCTTCATCGCCGTCGTGACCTTCCTGCTGATGCTGATCTGCTTCCGGTCGGTGCCGATCGCCCTCGCCTCGATCCTGCTCAACCTGCTGTCGGTGGGCGCCGCGTACGGCACGATGACCGCCGTCTTCCAGCACGGCTGGGGTGTTGATCTGCTGGGCATGGAACCGGCGGGCGCGATCGAGGCGTGGATGCCGCTGTTCGTCCTCGTCATCCTCTTCGGGCTGTCGATGGATTACCACGTGTTCGTGGTCTCGCGGATCCGCGAGGCCCATCTCCGGGGCCTGGCCACGCGTGACGCGATCCGCGAGGGCATCCGGACCACGGCGGGTTCGGTCACCGGGGCGGCCGCCATCATGGTCGCCGTGTTCGCGGTCTTCGCCCTGCTCCAGATGCAGGACATGCAGCAGATGGGCGTCGGACTCGCGGTGGCGGTGCTGGTGGACGCCACGCTGGTGCGGATGGTGCTGCTGCCCTCGGTGCTGGCGCTGCTCGGCGAGCGCGCCTGGTATCTGCCGCGCGCCCTGCGGTGGCTGCCCCGGCTCGGACACGGTGAGGAGCCGGTGCCGGCGCCGGTGCGCCCGGCCGCGGCCCCGCGGCCGCCGGTGTCAGCGGGCCGCTGACCGGCCGCACCGCCTGGCGTCGCCGCCCCGGACAGGTCGTGGACCTGCCCGGGCGGCGACGTGTACGCGCGTTCCGCGGGCGGCGACGTGCACGCGCGTTCCGCGGCGGGGTCAGACGGTGGCCGCGGGGGGCACGTACTTGTAGCCGACCCGCCGTACCGTCACGATCGTGCCCCGGTGGTCGGCGCCCAACTTGCGGCGCAGCCGGGCCACATGGACATCGACGGTGCGGCCGTCGCCGACGTGGCCGTACCCCCACACCGTGGTCACCAGCTGATCGCGGGTGTGCACCCGGTGCGGATGGGCGACGAGATGGGCCAGCAGTTCGAACTCGAGATAGGTCAGCTCCAGCGGCTGTCCCTGGATCTGCGCGGTCCGCCGGTCGGGGTCGATCCGCACCAGCCCGTCGCCGGTGCCCACCGCCGCGGTGCCACCGGACGGCCGCGGGGCCGTCGCTGAGGCCACGGAGGAGGGGGACGCCGCGGACGCCGCGGACGCCGCGGAGGCCGCGGGGTCCTGCCGGTCGGCGGGGACCAGCACCAGATACCCCACCATCGGCGGCTGGCCGGGCAGCGAGGGGAGGGTGTGCGGAGGAGCGGGCAGCCAGGTCGCACCGGGATGCAGCAGCTCCGCGACCGGCGGCACCTCGTCCGGCGCAACGGCTCGCAACCGTTGACGCTGGACGGAGACCGGCGGGGTGGCTGGCGGGGTGGCCGGGGCGGGGGAGGACGACAGGCTTCGGACGTTGGTCATGGGAGTCAGCTCTTTCGCGCTCGAGAGGTCGTCGAGGGGCGTCGATGGACGTCGTGCGCGCGGGCTGGGCGGCCTGGCCGTGGTGGGGTCGCCGGAAGATGCGGCGGAGGGGTCAGCGGCCGAGCGAGCGGGCCCGCGCAACGGTTGCGCGGCAACACTCGCGATCGAAATGGTGCGCCTGCCGGGACGGCCAGAACGGCTCGAGGTCGGGGTGACCCGTCGCGGCGTGCTGGAGGCTGACCATGCCCCTATTGAAGCAGACGACCCGCCCGTCCCGCTCGGCCCCGGGCGGGACGGGCGGCCCGGACGGGCGGGAGACCGCCCTCAAGGACTCCGTCGTACCGGTGCCCCTCCCCGGCCGTCCGGCGGGGAGGGGCCGTTCGTCGGTTGATGATCAGGAGTTGACCTGGGCCGACACCAGCGAGGAGAAGGTGGTCAGCCGGGAGTAGACGCCCGGGTAACCGGCCTGTGCGCAGCCCTCGCCCCAGGAGGTGATACCGGCCAGCTTGCCGTTGATGACCAGCGGGCCGCCGCTGTCGCCCTGGCAGGTGTCCACGCCGCCCTGGGTGTACCCGGCGCAGACCATGTCCGAGGCGATGTAGTCGGAGCCGTAGGAGCTGCCGCAGCTGGTGTCGGACACGGTCGGGACGGTGGCCGTGCGCAGCTGGTTGGAGGAGGAACCGCCGGAGCGGGTGGTGCCCCAGCCCAGGATGCGGGCGGTGGTACCCGTGGCGTACACGCCGGTGTCGGATGGGGAGACGTAGGGCAGGGTGCTGTACGGCATGGAGGTGGACAGCGTCAGTACCGCCACGTCTTCGCCGTTGGTGACGTCCGTGTACGACGGGTTGATCCAGATCCTGCTGACTCTGCTGACCGTGCCGTTGGTGCCGTTGCGGTAGGTGCGGCCGCCGACCACGCGGACGCTGCCGGTGGTCTCGCCGACCATGCAGTGGGCGGCGGTGACCACCTTGGTGGGCGTCACGAGCGTGCCGCCGCAGAACTGTCTCTGCGAGGAGTCCGTGATCTGCATGACGTACGGATAGGCGGACGCGGTCGTGGTGGTACCGCCGACGATGGGCTTCGGCGCCGCCTGGGCGGTGCCGGTCATGACTCCCGCGATGGACGCCGCGGTGGCGAGGACGGCCGCGGCCGCGAGGCCGGCACGGCGGGGGAGCGTGAAGGACATGCTTCTCTCCAGGGTTTCGTTGAGTGGGGGAAACCTGAACGGAGCGCGTCGCGTCGACGGCGCCCCCGGATCGCTCGGGGCGAACCGGGTCGCACTGCGCCGTCGGCGGCGGATCCACGCTAGAAGCGGTCCGTCAACCGCCCAATGAGGGTTGGCCCTTGAGGTGGGCGCATAGGGAAATCCCCCTGTCCCGGCGGGAGTCAGGGGGACGCGGGGGGTCCTGCGGGCGCCGGGGCGGGCGTCAACCGCCGCCGCGTGTCGCCAGTCTGACGATGTCCACCCGCGATCGGATCCCCAGCTTGCGGTAGACCCGGGTCAGCGTGGCCTCCACGGTTTTGACGCTGATGAACAGCCGGGCCGCGATCTCGCGGTTGGTGGCGCCTTCCAGGACGAGCGCGGCGACCCTCCGCTCCATCTCGGCGAGGGCGTCCAGCAGACGTGGCGGCGGCAGCGCCCCCGTCGCCGTGCCGGGCTCCGACCC
Organism: Streptomyces sp. NA02950; assembly: GCF_013364155.1. NCBI lineage: Bacteria > Bacillati > Actinomycetota > Actinomycetes > Kitasatosporales > Streptomycetaceae > Streptomyces > Streptomyces sp. NA02950. The sequence continues at coordinate 6,733,354 of NZ_CP054916.1, forward strand.
CGGTGCCACGTCGGCATGTTCGGCCGCGGCGCGCTCGGTCGCGGTGCGTTCCAGCCAGGGGTGGGCGCGGGCGCGCCGGAAGACCCGGGCCGCGGTGTCCAGCGCCGTACGGGCCGCCGTCATATCGCCCCGGCGCAGTTCGACATGGGCCAGCACCAGTTCGCACCGCCCCTGCTCGATGCGGTAGCCCAGGGCGCGCAGACTGCGCCCCGCGGCCCGCAGCGTGTGCGCGGCCCGCTCCGGATCGCCCTGCGCGGCCGTCATCAGCGCCTCGGCCCGCGCCAGTACGGCCAGCACACCGCCGCGGCCCAGCCGGGTGGCGGACCGCCGGGTGGTCTCGACGACCTCGGCGGCCTCCTCCGGTGCACCGGTGCGGACCAGCGCCTCGGCCAGATCGCCCTGCCAGCGGCCGCGCGCCGGATCGGTCACCCCCTGGCCGCGCTCCAGCTCCCGCACCCGCCGCAGCGCCCTCACCGCCCCCTCGGTGTCGCCCGCCACCAGCCGGGCGTGCCCCAACGCGTACAGATTGCGGGCGAGATAGAGCAGATCGCCGTCCTCCTCCGCGCTGTGCACGGCGTCCTGGGCCAGTGACAGCGCGTGGGCCACACTGCCGCCCGCCGCCTCCGCCAGGGCCGTGAGCTGGAGTGCGGGGCCCTCGCCGATCCCGGCGTCACGGGCCAGCCGCAGACTGCGGTGGGCGAGGTCCAGCGCGGGTTCGCAGCGTCCGGACCGCAGCTCGGTCTCGGCCAGTCCGCGCAGGAAGAGGATCTGGCTCTCGACCGCCCCGCGCCGCTCGGCGAGCCGGACCAGCGCCCCGACGGCCGTACGCGCCTCGTCCAGCCGGTCGCCCATCAGCAGACAGCGGAAGCGGGTGTAGCCCGGCCCGTTGTGATCGCAGGCCACCTGGGGGTCCTGGGGCTCCTCCAGGGCCCTGGCCAGGGTGCGTTCGGCGTTCCGATGGCCCATCAGGGTCTCGGTGAGCGCCTGGAAGGACAGCGCCAGCAGTTCGGTGCGGCGGTCGCCCGCCAGCCCCGCGAGCCGCGCCGCCTCGGCGGCCTCGCCACGGGCCCGCGGCAGTGAGCCCTGCACCAGGACGGCCCGCCAGGACAGCTGGTAGCGCAGCGGGGCGAGCAGCCGCGGCTCACCGCCCGCGTCGGCGAGCGCCTGCGGGAAGACGTCGTCCACGTCGGCCATGGCCTGTCCGGCGGAGTCGATCACCGCGATCCAGGCCCGGATGCGGTCGGCGGGGCGTACGGAATCGGCCAGCACCTCATGGGCGGTGGCGCGGGCGAGTTCCGGTTCGCCCGCGGTCAGCGCGTCCTCGGCCGCGTCCAGCCGCCGGGCGTGGGCGGTGGGGGCGGCCCCGGCCGGGGTGCGGTCGGCGGCGAGCAGTCCGAGCCGGGCGGCCGCCGCGGGCGCTCCGCGCTCCCGGGCGACGGCGGCCGCGGCCGCGAGTGTGTGCGCGACGCGCTCGTCGCGTCCGGGGGTGGCCAGCGCCAGATGGCGGGCGCGCTCGATGAGATCGGTTGCGGCGGCGGCGAGGGCGGCGTGCGCGGCACGCCGCTCGCGCGGGGCGGCCGCCGCGTACAGGGCGGCGGAGACCAGCGGATGTGTGAACCGCACCACCGGCTCGGCCTCGCCGTCCACGATGCCGAGGGCGGCGGCCTCGGTCAGCTCGGCCTCGGCGTCGGTACGGCCCGCCGCGTGCAGCAGGGCGAGGGTGGGGCGGGCGGCGGCACTGGCCAGCAGCAGGGTCTCCCGGGTGCCGGGGGCCGGGGCGCGCAGCCGGTCCAGGACCAGGGCGCGCAGATTGGTCGGCACGGGCAGTGGTTCACCGGGCCGGGGCGGGGTCCCCGACTCGGCCAGGGCACGGCCGAGTTCGAGGGCGTAGAAGGGGTTGCCCGCACTGGTGCGGTGGATGTCCCGCAGCACGGGGCCGGGCAGCCCCACGCGTCTTCGCGCCGAGAGCAGCACGGCCGTCTGCGGATAGGTGAGGGGCGGTACGGGCAGTACGAGTGCGGGCGGCGGCAGTAAGCGGAGGTACCCCTCGGGGGTGTGAAGGTGGTCCTCCCGACGGTGCCCGGTGCCGCTGCCGGTGCCGGGGCCAAGGCCGATGTGGGGGCCGGGGCCGTGGCCGGGGTGGGGCCCCGGGCCGGAGCCGGTGCCTGGGCCGTCGGCGTGATCGGGGCTCGCGCCAGGTCCGGAGCCGGAGCCGGAACGGGGGCCGTGGCCAGGGCCGATGCCGGGGCCGTGCGTGGAGCCGAAGCCGGTACCGGGGGCGGTACGGGGGCCCGCGCCTGGGCGGTGGGCGGAGCCCGGGCCGGAGTCGGTGCCAGGGCCGGTGGCGTCGCCAGAGCCAGGGCCGGAGCCGGGGTTGGGCTCATGGACGGAGAAGACGCCCAGGCTACGGGGGTGCCCGGGGCCCAGGTGCGGCGCGCCCCCGTGGACGTCCTCCCCGCTGCCCCGCCCGTCAGGGCGGCCCGGCACCGTCATCTCCGCCCCGGTCCGTACCGCCGCGATCATCTGCACGGGCAGTCCGCTCGTCCGCCGGGCGGCGAACGCCAGCAACTCCCGGCTGGGTACGTCCATCCACTGGAGGTCATCGGCCACCATCAACACCGGGCCCCGCGCGGCCAGCGCCCGGAACACCGACAGCACGGCCAGCCGCAGCGCCAGCCCGCCGTCCCGCTCCGACGGGCTCTGCCGACCGGTGAGCGCCGCGTCCAGAACGGTGCGCTGCGAGGCGGGCAGGGTGCCGGACACCTCCTCGGCGACCGGCTCCAGCAGATCGATCAGAGCCAGAAACGGAAGCTGACTTTCCGAGGCGGTCGGCGCGCAGTGCAGCACCAGCCGTCCGCCGCCGGAACACCCGGTGGCGAGCGCCCGCAGCACGGTGGATTTCCCGATTCCGGCGGGTCCCGGCAGCAGTACGCTGCCGCCCCGCGCCAGCTGTTCACGCCCTCGTATCAGCAGCTCATCGCGTCCCACCACGGGCTCTGGCTGCTCGCCGTACCGCTCCACACGTATCGCCCTCCCCTGCCTCCCGCGCGCGGCGCCCTGCGGAGACGACTGGCGGCGAACCGTGGAACATCGGAGCCAACCAGACATCTACCTATAAACCAAGGCGAGGCGCACAATGGTGGTGCGGTGTTTTACCGCACTGCGCGGTCAGACTTGCATGGATCGAAGGAGGCGAGTCCTATGGCCGACGTCTCACACACCAGAGGGGATATCGCGGGTCACCCTGACGTGACCGAAATGCGGGAGCGCTACGCCCGCATGATGGATGCCCGTGATGTTGTCTTCCTCGACGGACCGGTGCTTCTCGCCGGTCTGTACTTCGCCATCTCTCCCTGGGTGGTGCACTTCTCGAGCACCAGCCCGAACCTCATGGTCCACAACCTCGTCCTCGGCCTCGCTGTCGCGCTGCTGGGGATCGGCCTCACCGCGGCTCCGAGGAGGATGTACAGCCTGTGCTGGGCCATGTCCGCGATCGGTGTATGGATGATCATCTCTCCCTGGGTGGTCGCGAGGGGCCCCGACGCCGGGATGATCTGGAACAACGTGATCGTCGGCGCCATCACCTGCCTGTTCGGTCTGGTGGCCGCGGGGATGGTCATGCAGAAGGGCCGGGGGGAGACCTGACCGTTTCAACGGAAAGGCTCACCGAGACACCGGCCTTGAGGCCGGACAACCGAGACCCGACGAGACCCGAGTGGAGAAGGCCGCCGACCGCACGCCCCCATGGGGGTGCCGCGGCAGGCGGCCTTCGCTGCCTTGGCTCGCTCCGGCTCAGCAGATCGGCTCGGGCATGGGCACCACGTCGTAGGAGCACTCGATGGTCTCGCCGGTGGCCGGGTCGCCCAGTTCCACCCGCCAGCGCTCGGCGAACTGGTCCACCCCCTCGGCCATCGGGATCGTGCCGGAGATCAGCACCGTGCCCGGTATCAGACCGCCGCGCTCGCGCAGCAGCTCGATCCAGTACGCGGGCGGCAGCAGCTCCGCCAGGGTGCCGCTCTGCACCTCGGTCTCCTCGCCGTGATGGGTGACCCAGGCCCGGAGCGTCAGCTCGTCCAGGCGCGGCGCCACATCCGAAAGCCGCCAGGCGCGGGAGGCGAGCACATCCGGCCCCGCGTTCTTGCTCCAGGCCACCCCGTGCACCTCCAGCTCCCGGTCGGTGTGGTCGCAGGCGGCCGTCAGCAGCAGCTCGCCGTCGTCCGCCACGACCAGCGCCCATTCGGCCTCGCCGGAGGTGCGGGTGTGCTGAACGCTGACCCGTGCCGTCTGCTGGGCGAGATACGGCGAGACCGGATAGAGCGCGGGCGTCACGGTCGGGGCGGGTACGCCCAGCTCGGCGAGCTCGGCGACATGCGCGGCCACGTCCTCCTGGCTCCGTCCGGCGTAGCCCGCGTTCAGCAGCTGGACAACAGTCACCTGGCGGGTGGAGCCGTCGGGGAGCTCGAAGGTGAGCGAGGTATGCGGGTGGTGCGGGCGGTCCGGACGGTGCTGCGTGCTGTGAAGTGCCTGGTGAGGTGTGTGATGCGGGTGGTGCGTGGTGGTCATCGGCGGATGCCTCCAGGGCGCGGGTCGGTGCGATTGCGAAACGGTTGATTTCCCCTCGGGGGGTTGCGCATACGGTGTGTATACAACAAGTATGCCGGAAGGTCGAACGCACACACCATCGCACGTACCACCGCACGCACCACCCATCGAGGACGGAACATGCAGCCCACAGCACCGAGCGCGGCAGCGCCCCGGCCCGGCGGGGCCGGGGTACGCCGGGCCTTCGTCGCCAGCCTCACCGGCACCGCCCTGGAGTGGTACGACTTCGCCGTCTACTCCGCCGCCGCGGCCCTGGTCTTCGGCGATCTCTTCTTCCCCTCCAACGACCCCTTCACCGGCACCCTCCTGGCGTTCTCCACCTACGCCGTCGGCTATGTCTCCCGTCCGCTGGGCGGCTTTGTCTTCGGGCGGCTCGGCGATGTCATCGGCCGCAAGAAGGTGCTCATCGCGACGCTCGTCCTCATCGGCGCCGCGACCCTGCTGATCGGACTGCTTCCCACCTACGCCACGGTCGGTGTCGCCGCCCCCGTCGCCCTGGTGCTGCTGCGCTTCGCGCAGGGGGTGGGCGTCGGCGGCGAATGGGGCGGCGCGGTGCTGCTGTCCAGCGAGTTCGGCGACCCCCGGCGGCGCGGCTTCTACGCCTCCGCCGCCCAGGTCGGCCCCCCGGCGGGCAATCTGCTGGCCAACGGCGTCCTGGCCGGGCTCGGCGCCGCGCTGACCGAGGAGCAGTTCCTGTCCTGGGGCTGGCGGGTGGCCTTCCTGTTCTCCGGTCTCCTGGTGGTCTTCGGGCTGTGGATCCGCGCCAAGCTGGAGGAGACCCCGGTCTTCCGCGAGATGGAGGCCGCGCAGAACCGTCCCGAGGCACCGGTGCGCGAGGTGTTCACCACTCAGCCCCGCGCCCTGACCGCGGCGATCCTCAGCCGGATCGCGCCCGATGTCCTCTACGCGATGTTCACCGTCTTCGTCCTCACCTACGCCACCGATGAGTTGGGCATGTCCCGGGGCTCCGCGCTGACCGCGGTCCTCATCGGCTCCTCCCTCCAGATCGTCCTGATCCCGCTCGCCGGTGCCCTCTCGGACCGGGTCAACCGGCGGCTGCTGTACGGCGGTTCCGCGGTGGCCGCCGGAATCTGGCCCTTCCTGTTCTTTCCGATGGTCGCGGACGGGAGTTGGGCCCTGCTCACCCTGGGCGTGATCGGTGGACTGGTGATCCACTCGCTGATGTACGGGCCCCAGGCGGCCTTTGTCGCCGAGCAGTTCTCCCCGCGGCTGCGCTACACCGGCTCCTCACTCGCCTACACCCTGGCCGGGGTCGTGGGCGGGGCGGTCGCGCCGTTGCTGTTCACCACCCTGCTCGGGACCTATCACGCATGGGTGCCGCTGGCCGTCTACATCGCGATCACCGCCGCGCTCACGGTGACCGGTCTGGGGCTGGGCCGGGACCCCGCCCCCGCCCGGGACGAGGAGCCGGACCTGTACCCCGTCGGCGACGCCGCCTCCACCCCCGTGCCCTGACCCGCCCGCCGCGCCCCGCTCCCGGCCCGGCGGAGCCGTAAAACGAGCCGCACCGGGGAAGGGGCGGGGTGGGGGAGCGGACCCCGGCCACCACCGCGCACCCACCCGTAACCGCACCCCACTCGTCCCACCCGCCCCACCCGTACCCCACCTCCGACCCTCCCGACCAGGAAATGAGGCAGCACCCGCCATGCCGCTCCGCATCGCACTGAGCCAGATCACCACCGGCCCGGACCCGGCGTCGAACCTCGCCCTTCTGCGCCGGGGGGCACAGCGGGCCGCGGAGGCCGGGGCGCGTCTGGTCGCCTTCCCGGAGGCCGCCATGGCCTGCTTCGGCACCCGGCTCGGCCCGCTCGCCGAACCGCTGGACGGCCCCTGGGCCACGGAGGTCCGGCAGATCGCGAAGGACACCGGGCTGGTGGTGGTCGCGGGCATGTTCACCCCCGCGCCCGATGGGCGGGTCACCAACACCCTGCTGGCCACCGGCCCCGGGGTCGAGGCCGCTTACGACAAGATCCATCTGTATGACGCCTTCGGTTTCCGGGAGTCCGACACCGTGGCCCCGGGCTCCCAGGTGGTCACCTTCGATCTCGACGGTGTCGGGATCGGTCTCGCCACCTGCTACGACGTACGCTTCCCGGAACTCTTCCGGGCCCATGCCGACGCCGGTGCGGTGGTCTCGCTGCTACCCGCCTCCTGGGGCGCGGGGCCGGGCAAGCGCGAGCAGTGGGAGCTGCTGACCCGTGCGCGGGCGCTCGACGCCACCCTCTGGCTCGCCGCCGTGGGCCAAGCCGACCCGGCCGCGTCGGAGGCGGGTCCCGCGCCGACCGGGAGCGCCCCCACCGGTATCGGCCACAGCGCCCTGATCGGCCCCGACGGAACGGTACGGGAGCGGTTGGAGGCCGCCCCGGGCCTGCTTGTCGCGGACATCGACCCCGAGGAGGTCACCGCGGTGCGCCGCACGGTGTCCGTCCTGGCCAACCGCAAGCTGGGCGTACGGCCATGAGCGGCAATCGCGGGGCCAAGCCGGAACACGAATTCCACCTGCCCTCCGCGCCCTGGCGGCGGCCGCCGGGTGCGGTCGCGGGGGTCAGCGAACAGATCCTGGCCGCGGACGGCAGCGGCACCAGCACCACCGCCCTGGTGCGCTGGGAGCCGGGGACGGACACCTCCCCGTCCGGGGTCGTCCGGCACGACGGCTGGGAGGAGGTCTATCTCCTCGAGGGCAGCATGCGCGATCTGACGCTGGGGAGGACCTTCTCGCGCGGCTTCTACGCCTGTCGGCCACCGAATATGCCGCATGGACCCTGGGTCTCCGACGAGGGCGTCACCATGCTGGTGATCACCTACCCGGAGGCGGCGGCCGAGCGGTGACTCACCCGGCGAGCAGCACCTTCAGCGTCGTCTCCAGATGGGCGCTGATCGCCGCGCGGGCCGCCTCCGTATCGCCGGAGGCCACCGCGTCCAGGATCGCCCGGTGCTCGCAGAGCACCTCCTGCTGGCGGCCGGTCTGGTTGTACAGGGCCACCACCCCGGCGCGGATCTGGCGGCTGCGCAGCCCCTCGTAGTGCCGGTTGAGGAGTTCATTGCCCACCGCGGCGACCAGGGTCGCATGGAACAGGTGGTCCACGGCGATGAACTCCTTGGCCTGGTCGGGGCCGGTGAGCCCGCCCTGCCGCGCCAGCAGCTCGGTCAGCTCCGCGACCGGCACCTTCTCCGCCGCGATGGCCTGTTCGGCGGCATGCCGCTCGACGATCCCCCGCAGCTCCATCAGCTCGGTGATCTCCCGGCCGGACAGCGGCGCGATATGCGCACCGCGCTTGGGGACCAACTGGACCAGGTCCTCGGCCGCGAGCAGCAGCAGCGCTTCGCGGATCGGGGTCCGGGAGATGCCGATCCGGTCGGCGATCTCCTGCTCGGTCAGAAATCTGCCCTGCATGTCGGGATCGGTCAGCACGGTTTCCTTCAGAAACGCGTACGCCTTCTCTCGTCCGGACTGCACCTGGGCCCCCATGGCTGTGGGTCATCGCATACAACTCGTATACGGAAATTATCACGGCGGTGCGGGGCCGGCGCCGGTGATCCGGAAGGTGATCCTGGAGGGAGCCGGGGGCATCAGCGCGCCCGGCGCTCATCGCACGCCCTCCCCACAGGTCCGCCCGGTGCTCCCGTTCACCAGTCGCAGACCGCTCTCGGCCCCGCGGTGGCCAGGGTCTTCTTCCCCGGCTCCCGTGACCAGCACGACCTTGCCGGTGACCGTGCCGGACTCGGCCAGCCGCATCCCCCTCGCGGCCTCGGCCAGCGGAATCCGCGCCGCCACCTGGGCGGAGAACTCCCCGCTGGCCAGCAGCGCCAGCACCTCACCCAGATCGGCGCGGACCCGCTCCTGGTAAGCGGCCAGCCGCCGCCGTCCGGCCCACAGGTTGTAGAAGTGCGCCCGCCGTCCGTTCGGCAGCAGATTCCACAGCAGCAGCCGGCCGAACAGCTTGAGCACCGGCGCCCGCGACGAGCCCGGGACGTCCCGGGTGGCGGCCGTGCCGTACGAGACGAGCGTGCCGCCACGGGCCAGCAGCCGGAAGGAGTCCACGATCCCCTCGCCGCCCACGTGGTCGAAGACCGCGTCCACCCCGCCGGGGGCCAACTCGCGCACCCGCGCGGGCAGATCGGGATCTCGGTAGTCGACCGGGGTGGCGCCCAGCGCCCGCACCGCTTCGTGATGGCGCGGCGAGGCGGTGCCGATGACCGTGATACCCGCGCGGCGGGCGAGCTGGACGAGGGTGGACCCCACGCCCCCATTGGCGCCGAGGACCAGAATCGTCGCCCCGGAGCGGACCTTGGCCACGCGGTGGAGCATCTGCCATGCCGTGATCCCATTGACCACCACCGTCTCGGCCTCGGCCGCGCCGACCCCTTCCGGCACCGCGACCAGATCACCCGCGTCGACCAGGGTGTGGGTGGCCCAGCCGCCCGTCTTCGTCAGCACCGCGAACCGGTGGCCCCGCAGCGCGGGATCCACTCCGGCACCGGTGGCGGTGACCCTCCCCACCAGGTCATAGCCGGGCACGAAGGGGAACGGCGGCTGGTCGTAGTACTTCCCCCTGCGCATCTGCTGCTCGGCGAACGAGACTCCGGACGCCTCGACCTCGACCAGAGCCTGGCCGGGGCCGGGCTCGGGCAGCGGGCGGGTACGGAGCTGGAGCCCTTCCGGCTCCACCAGGCCGGGCAGCACAACCTCGGTGAGCATGGCGAACCTCGTCTCTCATGAGCCCCACGATTCTCGTGAGGCCTTCTCTCGTGCGTAAGAACTTCTAACTAAACAATGAACCTGTTACCCTCGATGTGTCAACCCCGGTTCCGAGCCGGCCCTACGAAAGGTGAAGGCGCCCATGGCGACAGCACGGCGAGAGCGCTACCGCAAGCAGACCCGCGAGGAGGCCAAGGCCGTGGCCCTGGCCCAGCTCGCCGAGGCGGGTACGTCGGGCATCTCGCTGAACGCGATCGCGAAGTCGATGGGCATGACCGGCCCCGCGCTCTACCGCTATTTCGCAGGGCGGGACGAGCTGCTCACCGAGCTGATCACCGATGCCTACCGAGATCTGGCCGAGGCCGCGGCCGCCGCCGTCGCGGATGCCGCCCCCGACGACCGATTCCGCGCGCTGGCCCATGCCATCCGCGACTGGGCCAAGGCGCAGCCCGACCGCTATCTGCTCATCTACGGCACCCCGGTGCCCGGTTACCAGGCGCCGCCGGAGACCACCGAGATCGCCCGTGCGCTGATGCGCACGATCTTCGACGCCTGCGCCGGTCTGGGCGGAACGGCCGCCGATGAGCCCGCGTCCCCCCTCGAGGCGGAGCTCGCGCGCCGGCTCGAGGCCGTGGGGCCCTGGGCCGACGGGGCGGATCCCGACGGAGGGCTGAAGGGCCGCGCCCTGCGTACCTGGACCCGGCTGCACGGTGTGATCAGCCTCGATGTGCAGGGCCAGTTCAGCGGTATGGGCTTCGATCCGGGGATGCTCTTCGAGGCCGAGGTCGAGGCCCTCGCGCGCGGCGTCTGAGACACGGTGCCCGAGCGGGCCGGGACGCGAGGAGGCCGGGACCCGAGCTGCCCGCCCGGCGGTCACGGCGCACACTGGAAGCACACCGGAGCGCACGGGTCACCGGAGGTCGCGATGGAGTCCGCCGAGTTCGATGTGGTCGTGGAAATCCCGGAAGGGTCCCGCAACAAGTACGAGATGGACCACGAGGCGGGCCGGATCCGGCTGGACCGGATGCTGTTCACCGCCACGAAGTACCCGGCGGACTACGGCTACATCGATCACACCCTCGGCCGCGACGGCGACCCGCTCGACGCCCTGGTCACGGTCGGCGAGCCCACCTTCCCCGGCTGTGTCATCCTCTGCCGGGCCATCGGCATGTATGTGATGAGCGACGAGAAGGGGCCGGATGAGAAGGTCCTCTGCGTCCCCGCCCACGATCCGCGCTACACCGGTGTCCAGGACATCGACGACGTCCCCGAATTCGACCGGATGGAGATCACCCACTTCTTCGAGGTCTACAAGGACCTCGAACCCGGCAAGTCGGTGGAGGGTTCCCACTGGGAGGGCCGCGACGACGCGTACGCGGAGATAGCCGCCTCCCGCGCCCGCGCCGCCGGAACCGCCCGCCCCCACTGAGCCACCGCCGCGCTCAGGGCATCTCACCGCGCGGCGCCGGAACGCCACGGTCGTTCTGAAGCTCCCATAACTCCCGGAAGAGCCCCGGCGATCGGGTCAGTTGCTGGAACGTGCCCTGCTGGATCACCCGCCCGTGGTCGAGCACCACGATCCGGTCCGCCACGGCCACATTCGCCAGCCGGTGCGTCACCAGGACCACCGCCCGGTCCTGCGCCATCCGCCGCAGCCCCGCGAAGATCCGGTGCTCGGCACGCGCGTCGAGGGCGCTGGTCGGCTCGTCCATGACCAGCAGCCCGGCGGGCCGGTGGAACGCCCTGGCCAGCGCGATGCGCTGCCACTGCCCGCCGGACAGCTCCACCCCGCCCCACCACTGCCGGGCCAGCAGGGTGTCCAGCCCGCTGCGCAGCCCGTCCACCACCTCGTGGGCACCGGAGTGCGCCGCCGCCGTGCGCACCGCCTCGTCCCCGCCGCGCGGCTGGCCGAGCGTGATGTTGTCCCGGGCGCTCAGCGGCCAGTGGGCGTAGTCCTGGGGAACCACGGCCGTATGCCGCCACATCTCCTGCGGGTCCAGCTCCTCCACATTGGTGCCGTCCCAGGTCACCGCGCCCTTGGTGGGGAGATAGAGCCCCGTGAGCAGCTTGCTGAGCGTGGTCTTGCCCGAGCCGTTCTCCCCGACCAGCGCCAGCACCTCACCGCGCCGCACCTCGAGGGTGACATCGTCCAGCGCCGGGGCGTCGGACTCCGGATACGCGTACGTCAGTCCCTCGACCCGGACGACCCGCGGTGCCGCCGGGGCCCCGCTGCCGCGCCGTATCCGGTGACCGCCCGCCTCCTGGATGAACTCCGCCCAGTCGTCCACATACAGCCCGGTGCGGAACAGCCGGGTCCCGTAGCCGACCATGCCCTGCAACGACGTGGCCACCGTACGCAGCGCGAAGACGGCGGTCCCCGCCGAGGCCACCGACATCTGTCCCGCGCCCAGCAGCAGCGCCAGCGACAGCCACACCAGCCCCGAGGCGAGCCCGCCGGCCACCGCCCCCAGCAGCGCGTACCGCGCGCCCCGGTGCACCGCCTGGTCGGTCGCCGTGTCCACCCGCACCCCGATGGCCCGGTACCGCTCCAGCAGAAAGGCGGCCATGGTGCCGGACCGGAGCTGATCGGCGATGTCCTTGTCGATCATGAACCAGCGCAGCAGCCCCAGCGTGCGCCGGTCCGCGCTCATCGCCCGGCTGGTCTCGTACTGGACCCGGGCCGCCTTCATCCCGGCGATCCCCTGCGGCAGCGCCGCCAGCAACAGCAGGGGCAGCAGCGCCGGGTGCAGCACCGTGACCACGCCCGCCGCCGCGATCAGCGACGCCAGACTGGCCATGAACTGCTGAGACTCGGTGATCAGATCCTGCGCGACCTCGGCGCCCCGGTCCGCCGCGTCCCACTTGTCGTTGAACCCGGGGTTGTCGTACGCCGCCAGCTCGGCATTGATCGCCGCGTCCAGCATCTGGGTCTCGGCCTCCCGCGAGATCCGCGGGGACAGCCTGCTGGAGATGTTGTTGACCGCGATCCCCAGCAGTGCCCGCAGCCCGGCCGCCCCCGCCAGCACCGCGATCGACGGCAACGCCTCCCGCAGCCGCTCGGTGATCTCCCCGGAGGAGATCAGCGCGGTGATGGTGCCGGTGGTGGCCAGCAGCCCGAAAGCCTCGAAGAACCCCGACAGCGCCTGGCACACCAGCAGCGCCACCACCGCCCTGCGGTCCACCTTCCAGGCCAGCGCCAGCGACCGCCGCACCAGTTGCGGCAGTCTGCGGACCATCGACCGGGTGGTGACCGGGTTGTTCTGCAATGCCACCAGCGACGGAGGCCGGAACCTCAGCTCCTCACCGGGCTGTTCGTCCCTCGGTTGTCCGCTCTGTTCCTCACCGGGCTGCTCAGTGGTCCGTGATGCCACAAATCCCCCCTGATGGTGTGTTTCCGGCGCGACAGGGGCCAGACTGCCGGATGCCGTCACCGGACGCGGGTCGTCCGGGCGAAGTCACACGATCGGGGCGTTTATCAGCCGGAGAGGACTCTCGGCCGGAAGGACCTTCGCCCGCACGTGGGCCGAATGCATACGGACCGAGCACAACGGCGAGGGCCGTCACCCCGTATACGGGATGACGGCCCTCGGCCGCGCGGTGTCTCGACGCTCTTTAGACGTCGAAGTACAGCTCGAACTCGTGCGGGTGCGGCCGCAGCTGGAGCGGGGCGATCTCGTTCGTCCGCTTGTAGTCGATCCAGGTCTCGATCAGGTCCGAGGTGAAGACCCCGCCCTGGAGCAGGAACTCGTGGTCGGACTCGAGGGAGTCGAGGACGGCCGGGAGGGAGGTGGGCACCTGCGGGACGCCCGCGTGCTCCTCGGGAGCCAGCTCGTAGAGGTCCTTGTCGATCGGCTCGGCCGGCTCGATCTTGTTCTTGATGCCGTCCAGACCGGCCAGCAGCAGGGCCGAGAAGGCCAGGTACGGGTTGCCGGAGGAGTCCGGGGCGCGGAACTCGACGCGCTTGGCCTTCGGGTTCGAGCCGGTGATCGGGATACGCATCGCGGCGGAACGGTTGCGCTGCGAGTACACCAGATTGACCGGGGCCTCGAAGCCGGGGACCAGGCGGTGGTAGGAGTTCACCGTCGGGTTGGTGAAGGCCAGCAGCGACGGGGCGTGCTTGAGGATGCCGCCGATGTAGTAGCGAGCGGTGTCCGAGAGGCCCGCGTAGCCCTGCTCGTCGTAGAAGAGGGGCTCGCCGTTGCTCCACAGCGACTGGTGGACGTGCATACCGGAGCCGTTGTCACCGAAGATCGGCTTCGGCATGAAGGTCGCGGTCTTGCCGTTCTTCCACGCCACGTTCTTGACGATGTACTTGAACAGCTGGAGGTCGTCGGCCGCGGCCAGCAGCGTGTTGAACTTGTAGTTGATCTCGGCCTGGCCGGCGGTGCCCACTTCGTGGTGCTGGCGCTCGACCTGAAGGCCCGCGCGCTCCAGCTCCAGGCTGATCTCGGCACGCAGGTCGGCGAAGTGGTCGACCGGCGGAACCGGGAAGTAACCGCCCTTGTAGCGGACCTTGTAACCGCGGTTCTCCTCCAGCGCGCCGGTGTTCCAGGCGCCCGCCTCGGAGTCGATGTGGTAGAACGACTCGTTCGCGGTGGTGTTGAAGCGCACGCTGTCGAAGACGTAGAACTCGGCCTCGGGACCGAAGAACGCGGTGTCCGCGATACCGGTGGAGGCGAGGTACGCCTCGGCCTTCTTGGCGATGTTCCGCGGGTCACGGCTGTACTGCTCGCCCGTGATCGGGTCGTGGATGAAGAAGTTGATGTTGAGCGTCTTGTCCCGGCGGAACGGGTCGACACGCGCCGTGGTGAGGTCCGCACGGAGCGCCATGTCCGACTCGTGGATCGCCTGGAAACCGCGGATCGACGAGCCGTCGAAGGCCAGCTCCTCGTGCGGGTCGAACGCCTCCGCCGGTACGGTGAAGTGCTGCATGACGCCGGGAAGGTCACAGAATCGGACATCGACGAACTTCACGTCCTCGTCCGAGATGAACTTCCGAGCGTCGTCGGCGTTCTGGAACATCCAACTCCTCCTAGCCCGGCCGCGGGGGGACGGGATTTGTTCGGTCGCACGGTCCAAGGGGGTGGTGTGCTGTGCCCGACCATAGGCAGACGGGATTTCCCGAGCATGACCCATTTGTTTCACCCAGGTTAACCGGCCGCGAGCGCACATGCGGGGCCGAAGAGGCGATCATGGGCCCTCACAGGGCGGGGGCGGCACCCGGCTCCCGGGAAACGTATGCGGTCGCAGTAACGTGGTCGGGTGGACAAGAGGCAAGCAATCGGATCGTGGCTTTCCGGGCCCCGTGCCGCCGCCGAGGACATGGGCGTCGACATGGGCGGCCACCGGGGCCAGGCGCTGGGGCTGCCCGAGAGCGGACCGGGTGCCATCGCGCCGCTCGGGCGCCGCTTCGGGGCGCTCTTCATCGACTGGGGGCTGTGCGTGCTGGTCGGCTGGCCGCTGTCCGGCGGCGACATGAGGGCTACGTCGAACTGGGCGCTCGCCGTCTTCGTCGTGCTGAGCATCCTGACCGTGGGCACCGTTGGCGCCACCCCCGGCAAGCTGCTGCTGAGGCTGCGGGTCATCGGCGAGGGCGGGGTGCGGCTCACCCTGCCGCGGGCCGTGCTGCGCAGTGTGCTGCTCGCGCTGGTCATTCCCGCCGTGGTCTGGGACCGGGACACCCGCGGACTGCACGACCGGCTTTCCCGTTCCGTGCAGATCCGGACCTAGCGGACGCAAAGTCGGACCACACGGCAGATCACAATGATCACAAAGCAATGGCGGCCGGGAAAAGGTTCCCGGCCGCCATTCGTATGCCGTCGCATGTGCGTTCCGTGACGCGAAATGCGCTCAGCGTCCCTTCGGCATCCGCATGCCCTTGGGCATCGGACCCTTCGGGATCGGCATGTTGCTCATCAGGTCGCCCAGCGCCCGGAGCCGGTCGTTGACCACCGTCACCTGCGCGCCCGGCAGCACCCGGGGCAGCTTCAGCAGCGTGGTGCGGAGCTTCTTGATCTCGACCTGGCCCTCGCCGGAGCCCACGATCACATCGTGCACCGGGACGTCCGCCACGATGCGCGCCATCTTCTTCTTCTCGGCCGCCAGCATGCTCTTCAGCCGGTTCGGGTTGCCCTCGCCCACCAGCACGATGCCCGCCTTGCCCACGGCCCGGTGGATGACGTCCTGGCTGCGGTTCATGGCCACCGCGGGCGTCACCGACCAGCCGCGTCCCACGTTCTCCAGAACGGCGGCCGCCGCGCCTGGCTGGCCCTCCATCTGTCCGAAGGCCGCACGCTCGGCCCGGCGGCCGAAAACGATCGCCATCGCGAGGAAGGCCAGGACAAAGCCCAGGATGCCCAGGAAGATCGGGTGGCCGATCCAGAAGCCGATCGCGAGGAGGACACCGAAGGTGACGATCCCCACGCCGGCGACGACAAGGCCGATCTTGGAGTCGACCCGCTTGGTCATCTTGTAGGTCAGGGCGATCTGCTTCAGCCGCCCGGGGTTCTCGGATGTTTCCTTCCTCGCCATACAGCGAAGTTTACGTGGCCCGGGAAGCCCCGGCGGACACGGTCTCGAGTACATGCTCGGCCTCGTGCCGGTCCTTGGCCCGGCGCCGGTCCTCCAGCACCGCGGTCCAGGCGTTGCGGCGGGCGGTTCGCTGCCCGCCGCGCAGCAGCAGACCCTCCAGAGCGAGCAGCGCGTCGGTGACGGACGGGCGTACGGGCGCAGCCGGCATGGGATCCCCTCGAAGCAGCGGACGATCACGACGCAGGCACTGCTGATAAGCAGTGCGTGGCTCAATCGTTACCCAATGGTGTTACCAGTGCGTGACCGGGCGGTCAAACACCGATGAAGCCTGGATGCGGCCCGTACCCCCCTGACCTGCGGAAGGGCGCGGGCCGGTGGTGCGTGCGTGTGCCGGTACTCACACAGCGTGTTGCCGCTCACACAGGTGGTTCACGTGGTTCTCACGTGATGCCGTGTGGAGCCGGGTGGAGCCGTGTGGTTCAAACGGCCTGTGAGGCCACTGCGACGTTACGCCGGTCGATCGCCTGCTGGTAGAGGCGCCCCGCGCGGTACGACGAACGGACGAGGGGGCCTGACATGACACCGGCGTAGCCGATCTCCTCAGCCTCCTCCTTGAGCTCGACGAACTCCTGCGGCTTGACCCAGCGGTCCACCGGGTGGTGGCGGACGGACGGCCGCAGGTACTGCGTGATCGTGATGAGTTCGCAGCCCGCGTCATACAGGTCCTGGAGCGCCTGGCTGATCTCCTCGCGCTCCTCGCCCATGCCCAGGATCAGGTTGGACTTGGTGACCAGACCCGCCTCGCGGGCCTTGGTGATGACCTCGAGCGAGCGCTCGTAACGGAAGCCGGGGCGGATCCGCTTGAAGATCCGCGGGACCGTCTCGACGTTGTGCGCGAGCACCTCGGGACGGGCCGAGAAGACCTCGGCGAGCTGCTCGGGAACCGCGTTGAAGTCCGGGATCAGCAGCTCGACACCGGTATCCGGCATCAGGGAGTGGATCTGGCGGACGGTCTCCGCGTACAGCCAGGCGCCGCCGTCCTCCAGGTCGTCACGGGCGACACCGGTGATGGTGGCGTACTTCAGCTCCATGGTGCGTACGGATTCGGCCACCCGGCGCGGCTCGTCGCGGTCCAGTGCCTGGGGCTTGCCGGTGTCGATCTGGCAGAAGTCACAACGCCGGGTGCACTGGTCACCGCCGATGAGGAAGGTGGCCTCGCGGTCCTCCCAGCACTCGTAGATGTTCGGACAACCGGCCTCCTGGCACACGGTGTGCAGGCCCTCGCGCTTCACCAGGCCGTGCAGCTCGGTGTACTCGGGACCCATCTTCGCCCGGGTCTTGATCCACTCCGGCTTGCGCTCGATGGGGGTCTGGCTGTTCCGGACCTCCAGGCGCAGCATCTTCCGTCCGTCGGGTGCGACTGCGGACACGTCCGGCACTCCTCTTTGCTTGGCGGCTCGGCTGGCGAGTTTGCTGGCGCGGCTTTCGAATCGTCGGCGGTCACCAGGGTACGCCCGTCATTCGTACGGATTTACGTCCAGGGCAACCCATGGCCCTCAGGCCGCATTCCCCGGGGCCGGAGGGCCCGCGGCATGGGGATCGACGTCTCCAGGACGGCCCGCAGATGCTTCTCGACCACCGGGAGCACCTCCGACACCGGCACCTCCCGGCCCAGCTCCTCCGAGAGCGAGGTCACGCCCGCGTCCCGGATCCCGCACGGCACGATCCGGTCGAACCAGGTGTTGTCCGGATTGCAGTTCAGCGAGAAGCCGTGCATGGTCACGCCCTTGGCGATCCGCACCCCGATCGCGGCCAGCTTGCGGTCCTCACGGCGCTGTCCGGCGTTGGACGGGGCGTACTCCGGGCCGTTCAGCCGCGGATCGAACTCCTCGTCGTCGATCCGGGGGTCGAAGTCCAGGCTCAGCCCGCCGAGCGCCCGGCGCTCCTCGACCGGGTCGCCCAGCACCCACACCCCGCTGCGGCCCTCCACCCGGCTGGTCTCCACGCCGAACTCCGCGCAGGTGAGCAGCAGCGCGTCCTCCAGGCGCCGGACATGGGCGATCACATCCACCGGTCGCGGCAGCTTCAGGATGGGGTAGCCCACCAGCTGGCCGGGGCCATGCCAAGTGATCTTGCCGCCGCGGTCCACGTCCACCACCGGGGTGCCGTCGATCGGCCGCTCGTTGTCGGCCGTGCGCCGCCCGGCCGTATAGACCGCCGGATGCTCCAGCAGCAGACAGGTGTCCGGGATCTCGTCAGCGAAGCGCGCGGCGTGCACCCGGCGCTGCTCCTGCCACGCCTCCTCGTAGTCCACGGCGTCCGCGCCGAACCCCAGATGGACATAGCGCAGCGACGAGGAGCCGGGGATCTCCCCCGGGGACGATGCGGTCACGGCACGCTCCTGTTCGGACCTCGTTCAGGACCTCGTACAAGTAGGTGGCGGAGCCTGACGGCGGCGCCCCAGCCACTGTACGACCGCGGACCCGGGCGTCCCCATCGGGCTCGTTCTCACACGATCGGATGAATGGCGCCCGACGGCCGCGATCAGCCCTCGAGCGGCGGTTAAATTCGCGCCGTTGCACAGGGCGATCAGGGAGACCGGCAGGCTGATGACGGAACGACCCCCGCAGCGCATTCCCAATCGTCAGCTCGCGGCGCTCATTGCCGAGGCGGGCTTCTCCAACGCCGGGCTGGCCCGGCGGGTGGACCAGCTCGGTCTGGAGCACGGCCTGGACCTTCGCTACGACAAGACGTCGGTCACCCGCTGGCTGCGCGGACAGCAGCCGCGCGGCACCACCCCGGCGCTGATCGCCGAGGTGTTCACCCGGCGTCTGGGGCGCCGGCTGACGGCGCAGGACCTGGGGCTGGACGCCTGTGCTCCGGTCTACGCGGGGCTGGAGTTCGCCGCCACCCCACAGGAGGCCGTGGACATCGTCAGCGGGCTGTGGCGGAAGGACTCCGGCAGCCATGCGGAGTTACGGAAGATCGCGTTCACTCCGGCGGGTCTGGTCGTCCCCAGCCGTGACTGGCTGATCGGACGGCCCGACGACCGGGTGGCGCGCGGTGAGCCCGTGGCGGGCGCGGGCCCGTCCGGGGCGCCGGGCGCGAGCGCCCCGGGCGCCGGTGGCGCGGGCGGGTCGGCCGTGCGGCTGCCCGCCCAGGGCGGCCGCCCTGGCGCCCAGTCCGCCGGGCCCGGACGCGCGCCCGCGGCGGGCCGGGCCCCGGTGCCCCGGCAGCGGCAGGCGGACCGCTGCCAGCGCGGCCCCGGCCACCGGGTGACCACCGGGGACATCGCGGCGCTGCGCTCGGTCAGCGAGCTGTTCCGGACGCTGGACCAGACCTACGGCGGCGGCCACGCCCGGCAGGCACTGGTGCGCTATCTCGAGCACGAGGGCGAGCCGATGCTGCGCGGCACCTACAGCGAGGCGGTGGGGCGGCGGCTGTTCGGGGCGGTCGCGGATCTGACCCGGCTGGCCGGGTGGACCTCGTACGACATCGCCGCCCACGGTCTGGCGCAGCGCTACTTCGTGCAGGCGCTGCGGCTGGCGCAGGCGGCCGGGGACCGGGCGTACGGCAGCTATGTGCTGGTGACGATGAGCCGCCAGGCCGTCTATCTGGGCCACGGCCGGGAAGCCGTGCAGCTGGCCAGGGTGGCCCAGCAGGGCGTCGGCGGCGGCGCTCCGCCGGCGCTCCAGTCGCTGCTGCACGCGGTCGAGGCGCGCGGCCACGGGGTGCTGGGCGAGGTGCGGGCCTGCACCGCCTCGCTCGCCCGGGCCGAACGGGCGCTGGAGACGGCGCGGCCGGGCGACGACGTGCCGTACTGGGCGCGGTTCTTCGACGAGGCGCAGCTCGCCGACGAGTTCGGCCACTGCCACCGCGACCTCCAGCAGTACCGGGCCGCCGCCCAGCACGCCGAACGCTCGCTCCAGTTGCGCGGCAACGGATACGCGCGCAGCAGGCTGTTCTGCCGGGTGGTGCTGGCCACGGCGCGGCTGGGCCTCGGCGAGCTGGAGCAGGCGTGTGTGCTGGGCGCGGAGGCGGCGCAGCAGGCGTCCGAGATGCGGTCCATGCGGGCGCTGGACTACGTACGGGACTTTGAACGCCGTCTCGAGCCGTACCGGGACGCGGCGCCGGTGCGGGGCTACCGGGAGCGGGTGGCGGCGCTGGGATAGGGCCTAGCCGTGGGCCGGGCGGAGCCCGTCGGCGGTGTCCCGCCGCCGACGGACCCGGCTTGTCATCAACGGTGGCCAGGCGCCGAGTTGGCTCCGGGCGGCGGCCGCTGGGCCGCCGCGGGTCAGGCCGCGGCGGGGAGGCCGGCAGCGGTGCCGGATCCCGGTGGGGCTCCGAAGTCGGTGAGGACCGCGCGGGCGGCGCGGCGGCCGGAGGCGAGGGCGCCCTGCACCGTGCTGGAGTCGCGGTGGTCGCCGCAGACGTACAGCCCGCACAGCAGCCGCACCGGGCGGCGCAGATCGTGGGGCGCGGGCATGGCCGGGACGGCGTACGGGTCGTGGTGCGCGGCCAGCAGCTCCCAGCGGGCGGTGGAGGTGCCGTAGACCGCGGCCAGTTGGCCCCGGGCGGCCCGGTCGAGTTCGGCGGTGGGCCGTCCGGCGGCGGGGCCGAGCACCGTGGAGGTGATCAGCACCCGGCCGGGCGGGGTGCGGGAGGGGTCGACCTCGCTGGCCACCATGGTGTGGGCGACCGGGCCCGAGCCGCTCGCCGCGAGAACGAGCGCGGGCTCGCTCAGCGGCGGCCGGTCGGTGGTGTGGTGCAGCACCGTCACCGGGTGGAAGGCCGGAAGCCGCAGTCCGGGCAGGAGGGCCGCGGCGTCGTGTGCCCCCGTGGCCACCAGGACCGCCCGGCAGCCGATCTCGCCGTGTTCGGCGGTGGCCACGGCGGTGGTGGACGCCGATACGGCACGGACGCCGGTGTGCACCGTCCCCGGTGGCAGCGTGGCGGCCAGCAGCTCGGGGACGGTAGCCGCGCCGCCCGCCGGGAGGCAGAGGCGGCCGCGTGCGTAGCCGCGCAGAGCCAGATCGGCACAGCGGCTGGAGGTGGTCAGCTCCGGGTCGCTGAGCAGCGACACCAGCAGCGGACGCAGCACCCCCTGGACCGTACGGGCAGGTAGGCCCCGCCCCCCCAGGGTCTCGTGGACCGGCCGGTCGGGGCGGGCGAGCAGGCGGTCCGCGGGCAGGGCGGCGAGCCTGCCGAGCGCGGCACCGAGTCGGGCTTGGTCGAGCCCGTTGCCCAGGGGCGCACGGGCGGCGTTCGCCAAGGCGCGCGCCGATGTGAATGCGCCCCTCATGCTCCGGGGGGTGCCGAACCGCTGGGTGCGGCCCTCGCTGTGGACTAGCACGCCCTGGGTGAACGGGCGCAGGGCGAGGGTGCCGAGCCCCGGAGTGCGCCGCAGCTCCGGGAAGGAGGTGTTCATCAACTGTCCGGTGCGGTCCAGCCGGAAGCCGTCCACGCTGTCCGTCGCCATCCGGCCGCCCACCCGTGGCGCGGCCTCCAGGACCATGACCGCAACCCCTGCGCCGGCCAGCAGTTGAGCCGCGGCCAGACCCGCGAGTCCGGCTCCCACGATGACGACGTCCGTGCGGTGCGCGCTGCTGAGCACGTGCCCTCCTCGAGGTCGGTGCGTACGCTACGGGGGCCTGATGCCCCAACCGGCGGCCCGGAAGCGTGAGTCCCGCGACACGGCTCAGTGAGGTGGGTAACGCGAGACGTACGTGACAGTAGTCAGAAAGACGTTCGAGGGCAGTCGCGCATCGACCGAGCACGGTCGCACAAAGGTCGCACGTCGGCCGCCGACGGTCGAAGGGCGGTCCGTTCGGGCGGAGTCGGCGCACCGTCCCGCCACCCGGACGCCGCCCCGTGCACCCCCCTCCGGCCGGACGGTCAGCGGGGCGCGCTCAGCGCTGATCCTTCAGGGCCGCCCGCAGGGCCTCGTCGATATGCGGATAGGTGAAGGAGAAACCGGAGTCCATCAGCCGGCGCGGCAGCGCCCGCACACTGCCGAGCACATCGCCGGACATCTCGCCCAGCGCGATCCGCAGCGCCGGGGACGGCACGCTGAAGAGCGTGGGGCGGTGCAGCACCCGGCCCATGGCCGCCGTGACCTCGCGGTTGGTGACCGGCGCGGGGGCGGTGAGATTGACCGGACCCACGAGCTCGTCGGTGGCGATGACATGGCGCAGCGCGGCGATGTGGTCGTACAGGGCGATAAAGCTCCAGTACTGGCGGCCGCTGCCCATCCGCCCGCCCAGCCCCGCCTTGAACAGGGGGAACAGCCGTCCCCACGCGCCGCCTTGGGGCGACACGACCAGTCCGGTGCGGGCGAACACCGTGCGGATGCCCGCCTCCTGGGCCGCCCCGGCCGCCTCCTCCCACTCCTGGCACAGGTTCGCGAGGAAGCCGTCGCCGGGGGGCGCGTACTCGTCCACCGCGCGCGCCCCCGTGTCCCCGTAGTACCCGACGGCACTTCCGCTGATCAGTACCCGCGGCGGGGTGTCCAGCGAGGCCAGCGCTTCGGCGATGGCGGCGGTGCCCAGGACCCGGCTGTCCCGCAGCTCCTTCTTGTACGCGTCGGTCCACCGGTGGTCGCCGATCCCCGCGCCCGCGAGGTGGACCACCGCGTCACACCCGATCAGCCCCGCGGTGTCCACCCACTGCCGCTGCGGGTCCCACTCGACCTCGCCCTCCGCGCGTGGTGCGCGCCGCACCAGCCGCAGGACCTGGTGGCCGTCCTCGCGCAGCGAACGCACAAGAGCCGTGCCGATGAGCCCGGTGGAGCCGGTGACCGCGATATGCATGGCATCATCCTGCCCCCGATCTTGAAAGGGATGTCGGAGGACGGGGCCGGGTGACAGACTGGCGCGCATGCCCGAGCCGACCGTGCCGTCCCCGCCCACCGCACCGGACCGGATGGCCGGTCCGGACGGACCGGCCATCCGCGCCGCCGTGGCGGACGACGAGTCCGCGCTCGCCGAACTGGACCGGCGCGCCTGGTCACCGCGGCACTCGGTGCAGCCGCGCCCCCAGCCGCCCTACGGCACCTTCTTCACCGACCGCAACCTCCCCGAGCACATCCTGGTGGCCGAGCTCGGCGGGCGCCCCGTCGGCTACCTCCGGCTCGTCCCGGCGACCCCGCTGGCCTCCAACGCCCATGTCCAGCAGATCCAGGGGCTCGCGGTCGACGAGCGGGCGCGCGGCAGGGGAGTGGCGCGAGCGTTGCTCGACGCGGCGTACGCGAGGGCACGGCGGGCGGGCGCCACCCGTATCACCCTGCGGGTGCTCGGCCCCAACACCCCCGCGCGGCGGCTGTACGAGTCCGAGGGGTTCGCGGTGGAGGGCGTCCTGCCGGGGGAGTTCCTGATCGAGGGGGCGTATGTGGACGATGTGCTGATGGGCCGCGGCCTCACCCGCTGATGTCGCGCCGCCGACAGCGGGGCCGTCAAGCCCGGAAACGCTCCCACAGCCGGGGATACCGCTCCACCAGCTCCCGCTCGTCCTCGAAGTCGATGGCCCCGCCCATGGGTTCGCGCGGCGGCGCCGGGAGCCCCAGTTCCGGCAGGGCCGCGCCGGTCAGCCGCTCATACGCCTCGTCCGCCGCGAACCCCAGGTCCTCGCAGTCCCCGTCCACCTGGTCGTCGAAGTCGTCCAGCAGCTCGGCGAGCGCGTCCGGCTCGTGCAGCGCCCCCTCGAACACCTCCCGGCCCTGACCGATCAGCCAGAAGCGGAACGCCTCGAACGCGTCGTCGCTGACCCCGCCCAGCAGCACCCACGCCGCCCCCCACAGATCCCAGCGGTACGCCCGGTTGGAGCGGGCCTCGAAGTGCCGCGCGAAGTCCAGCACGGCGTCCGGGTCGAGCTGGGACAGTTGCTCGACGAGCAGGTCGGACTGGTCCTCGGGGTCGCCATCGGCAGCCTCCCGAGCGCTGTCGACCAGCCCCCAGAACTCCGTCTCGTCCATCATCACGGGACCAGGATCGGCCCTCCCCGGCGCCCCCGCACGTGGAGCGGCCCGGATGCGGCCCTCTCGTTATCGAGAGGGACCGGGCCGCCGGGGGACCCGGGGAAGTGCGAACAAAAAGCGACAGAAGACGTCGGGATTCCCTGCGACCGTCGAACGCACAGCCATACCGGACCACCGAAGGGACACCGGTACGTGAGCACACAGGGCGCACGGGCGGGCAGGATCGCATTCGTCGCGGGGGCGACGCGCGGCGCGGGCCGGGCGATGGCGGTCGAGCTCGGGGCGGCCGGCGCCACCGTCTCTGTGACGGGCCGCACCACCCGGGAGCGGACGCGCTTCGGCGGGCGGGCGGTCGCCGCGCTCGCCGCCGACCCCGACCGGGCGCGGTGGAACGGACAGTCCGTGTCCAGTGGTGAGCTGGCCAAGGTCTACGGCTTCGACGATCTCGACGGATCGCGGCCGGACGCCTTCGGCTACTTCCGGGATGTCGTCTTCGGCGGCAAGGCGGGCACCGCTGAGGACTACCGGTAGCGCCCCGAAGGGGCACGGGGCTGTGTCGATGTGCGGCTCCGCCGCGTGGGCGCGACCGGCCACGACGCGGCCGCGGCCGCATGACGGCTCCCGGCACTTCCCCGCGGAGCGCTACCGGTAGAGTTCGGCCGTGCGGCGCGCCGCCTCGGCGAACCGCTCCCGCAGCTCCGGCGGCTCGAGCACCTCGGCCTCCGGGCCGAGCGCGAGCAGCTGCGCGAACGCCACCTCGTGCGACTCGACGGGCAGGGTGACGGTGATCCGCCCCTGCCCGTCGGGCTCCGCGGCCGCGCGCAGCGCCTCCTCGCCCGCCGTACGGTCCGTGACGTACGGCAGCTGCCGGGCACCGTCCGGGGTGAGCCGTACGACGGCCCGCTCGCGCAGGATCGAGCGGGCGAACTGGGCCGCCCGCTCCTCCCAGAAGGCGGGCAGATCGAACTCCTCGACCCGGCCGAAGCGGGTGCCGCCGGGCTCGACGGAGACGAATCGGTCCACGCGGTACACCCGGAAGTCGCCCTCCGCCCTGGCCGCCAGGTACCAGACGCCCGCCTTGAGCACGAGGCCGTACGGCTCAAGATCCCGCTCCACCTCCGTGTCCCGGCGACGGTAGCGGACCGTGATCCACCGGTCGTCCCAGACCGCGTCGGCCAGCGGCGGCAGCAGTTCGGGCGTCTGCGGCTCCTGCCACCAGCCCGGGGCGTCCAGGTGGAAGCGCTGGGCCACGCTCTGGGAGGCGTCGCGCAGCTCCGGCAGGAGGGCCGCGGACACCTTCAGCCGGGCCGCGGACGCGGCGTCCGCGAGCCCCATCTCGCGCAACGCGGACGGTACGCCGGACAGGAACAGCGCCTCCGCCTCGGCCCGGCCGAGACCCGTGAGCCGGGTGCGGTAGCCACCGATGAGCCGGTAGCCCCCGGCGCGCCCCCGGTCCGCGTAGACCGGGACACCGGCCTCGGAGAGCGCGGCGGCGTCGCGGGTGACGGTGCGCTCGGAGACCTCCAGCTCACGGGCGAGCTCGGCCCCCGTCATCGAGGGCCGGGCCTGGAGCAGAAGCACCATCTTGATCAGCCGGGCAGCACGCACCCGCCCATCATGCCCGGGACGGGGCGGCCCGGATGAGAACCGCCGTTGTGCGACCGCGAGGCGCGGCCGCACGACGGCGGAGCCGGGGGGCGGGCCCTGTCCGGGCCCGTGACGGGATCAGAGCCCGTAGTGGCGCGCGGCCTCCTTGGCGGCGGTACCGCTCACCTCACCGCGGCGGGCCAGCCGGTCCAGGGCCGCCACCACGATCGCCGGGGCGTCCACCCCGAAGTGGCGGCGGGCGGCCTCGCGGGTGTCGGAGAGGCCGAAGCCGTCGGTGCCCAGGGAGTACCAGTCCTGCTCGACCCACTGGCTGATCTGGTCGGGTACCGCGCGCATCCAGTCGCTGACCGCGAGGACCGGGCCCGGTGCGCCTGCCAGGGCACGGGTGACGTACGGGGCCCGGTCCTCGCCGTTGAGCCGCGCCGTGTCACAGGACAGGGCGTCACGGCGCAGCTCGCTCCAGGAGGTGGCGGACCACACATCGGCGGCCACACCCCAGTCGTCGGCGAGGAGTTTCTGGGCCTCCAGCACCCAGTGGATGGCGGTGCCGGAGGCGAGGAGCTGGATCCGGGGGGCGCCGGCGGCGGGCGCCTCGGCCTCCCGGTAGCGGTACAGGCCCTTGAGGATGCCCTCCTCGATGCCCTCGCCCTGCGGCATGGGCGGCTGGACCTTGGTCTCGTTGTAGACGGTCAGGTAGTAGAAGACGTCCTCGGCGTCCGGGCCGTACATCCGCCGCAGGCCGTCCCGCACGATCACGCCGACCTCGTAGGCGAACGCCGGGTCGTAGGCGAGCGCCGCCGGGTTGGTGGAGGCGATCAGATGCGAGTGGCCGTCGGCGTGCTGGAGGCCCTCACCGGTCATGGTGGTGCGGCCCGCCGTGGCGCCGATCAGGAAGCCGCGGCCGAGCTGGTCGGCGAGCGCCCACATCTGGTCGGCGGTGCGCTGCCAGCCGAACATCGAGTAGAAGATGTAGAACGGGATCATCGGCTCGCCGTGGGTCGCGTACGACGTGGCGGCGGCGGTGAAATCGGCCATCGAACCGGCCTCGGTGATCCCCTCGTTGAGGATCTGACCGTTTGTGGCTTCCTTGTAGTACAGGAGCTGATCGCGGTCGACCGGGTCGTAGGTCTGGCCGAGCGGGGAGTAGATCCCGGCAGTCGGGAACAGCGACTCCATGCCGAATGTCCGCGCCTCGTCGGGCACGATCGGCACCCAGCGCTTCCCGGTCTCCTTGTCCCGCATCAGATCCTTGACCAGCCGGACGAAGGCCATCGTGGTGGCGATCTCCTGGCTGCCGGAGCCCTTGGCGAGCGTCTCGAAGGGCTTGGCGGCCGGCTCGGGCAGCGCCACCGGGTGGACCTTGCGGGCGGGTGCCGGACCGCCGAGCTCCGCGCGGCGCTCCTGGAGGTAGCGCACCTCGGGGGAGTCGGCGCCGGGGTGCGCGTACGGGACGAGCTCGTCGTCCAGCTCGCTGTCCGGGATGGGCAGTTCGAGGAGGTCGCGCATGGTGCGGAACTCCTTGCCCGTGAGCTTCTTCATCTGGTGGTTGGCATTGCGCGACTCGAAGCCGGGGCCGAGCGTCCAGCCCTTGACGGTCTGCGCGAGCACCACGGTCGGGGCGCCCTTGTGGTCCATGGCGGCGCGGTAGGCGGCGTGGACCTTGCGCGGCTCATGGCCCGCGCGGGAGGTGTGGAAGCACTCGGTGAGCTTGGCGTCGGTGACCCGCTGGGCGAGCCGGGCCAGCTCCGGGTCGGCGCCGAAGAAGTGCTCGCGGATGTAGCCGGCGTCACGGGTGGCGTACGTCTGGAACTGGCCGTCGGGCACCTCGCGCAGCCTGCGCACCAGCGCGCCCGAGGTGTCCAGCGCGAACAGCTCGTCCCAGGCCGAGCCCCACAGCGACTTGACCACGTTCCAGCCGGCCGCGCGGAACTGCGCCTCCAGCTCCTGGACGATCTTGAAGTTGGCGCGCACCGGGCCGTCGAGCCGCTGGAGGTTGCAGTTGATGACGAAGGTCAGGTTGTCCAGGCCCTCGCGCCCGGCCAGGGCGAGTGCCGCGGTGGACTCGGGTTCGTCCATCTCGCCGTCGCCGAGGAAGGCCCATACGTGGGAGTCCGCGGTGTCCTTGATGCCGCGGCCCGCCAGATAACGGTTGAACCGTGCCTGGTAGATCGCGGAGAGCGGGCCGAGGCCCATGGAGACGGTGGGGAACTCCCACAGCCAGGGCAGCCGGCGCGGATGCGGGTAGGAGGGCAGCCCGTGAACGCCGCTGTCGCCCGCCTCGCGCCGGAAGTGGTCGAGGTGGCGCTCGGTCAGCCGGCCGTCGAGGAAGGCGCGGGCGTAGATGCCGGGGGAGGCGTGGCCCTGGATGTAGAGCTGGTCACCCGAACCGCCCTCGGCCTCCTTGCCGCGGAAGAAGTGCTGGAAGCCGGTCTCGTAGAGCCAGGCGGCCGAGGCGAAGGTGGCGATGTGGCCGCCGAGGCCGTCCCTGCTGCCGCGGGTGACCATCGCCGCCGCGTTCCACCGGTTCCAGGCGGTGATCCGCCGCTCCATCTCCTCGTCACCGGGGAAGGCGGGCTCCGCGGCGGTCGGGATGGTGTTGACGTAGTCCGACTCCAGCAGCGGCGGCAGCGCGAGCCCGGCGCCCTCGGCGCGCTCCAGGGTGCGGCGCATCAGGTACGCGGCGCGATGCGGACCGGCGGCCCGGGTGACGGCCGTGAGCGAGGCGCCCCACTCCGCGGTCTCCTCGGGGTCCCGGTCGGGGATCTGGTCGAGCGCACTGGACTGCGTGCTGGCGAGATCGGTCATGCTGCCGACTGTAAGTACTGATCGATGATCGATCAAAGCCCGGAGCGAAAAAAATGCTCCGCGGCGCGAAATTGGCATTCCGTGCCGCGAAATCAGGCACGCGGTGCACAGCCGAGCACATGCTCCTTGACGAGTTCACCCACCCGCGGATCCCGGCGGCGGAACGCGTCCACGACCGCCTGGTGCTCCTCGGCGTAGGACTGCTGGACGGTGCCCAGCCAGCGGATGGACAGCGTCGTCCAGATCTCGATGCCCAGTGACTCCCAGGTGTGCAGCAGCACGCTGTTTCCCGAGGCCCGCACCAGTTCGCGGTGGAAGGCGACGGTGTGCCGGACCTGCGCCTCGCCGTCGGCCCTGCGGTCCGCCTCGTACAGCGCCCGCACCTCGGGCTCCAGGGCGGAGGTGTCCTGGGCCAGCCGGGGCGCCGCCAGCTCCGCCGCCATCTGCTCCAGCCCGGCTCGTACCGGATAGATCTCCTCGAGGTCGGAGGCGGTCAGATTCCGCACCCGGACGCCCTTGTTGGGGGCCGATTCGATCAGCCGCAGCGACTCCAGCTCCCGCAGCGCCTCCCGGACGGGGGTCTGGCTGACCTCCAGCTCCGTCGCGATCCGCCGCTCCACGATCCGCTCGCCCGGCTTCCAGCGCCCGCTGACGATCCCCTCCACGAGGTGCTCGCGGATCTGCTCGCGCAGCGAGTGGACGACGGGCGGGGCCATGGGGCGCTCCTTCGGAACCAGCGGTGAACGGAAATCATTATCCAGGCAGCGGAAGGTCCGCGGAGCGGGGACGGAAAAGGGCCGCGCCCCGCACGGAAGTCCGTGCGGGGCGCGGCCGACTGCCGAGGCGTCTGCCGTGGGCCGGTCAGAGGCCGAGCTCGACCTCGAACTCACCGGCCTCCAGGATCTCCTTGACGGCCGTCAGGTAGCGGGCCGCGTCGGCACCGTCCACCAGGCGGTGGTCGTAGGAGAGCGTCAGGTACGTCATGTCCCGGACGCCGATGACGGTGCCCTCGGGCGTCTCGATGACGGCCGGACGCTTCACCGTGGCACCGATGCCCAGGATGGCGACCTGGTTCGGCGGCACGATGATCGTGTCGAACAGCGCACCGCGCGAACCGGTGTTGCTGATCGTGAAGGTCGCACCGGCCAGCTCGTCCGGCGTGATCTTGTTGGCGCGGACCTTGCCCGCCAGGTCGGCGGTGGCCTTCGCGATACCGGCCAGGTTGAGGTTGCCCGCACCCTTGATGACCGGGGTCATCAGGCCCTTCTCGGAGTCCACGGCGATGCCGACGTTCTCCGAGTCGAAGTAGGTGATGGTGCCCTCGTCCTCGTTGATCCGGGCGTTGATGACCGGGTGGGCCTTCAGCGCCTGGGCCGCGGCCTTGACGAAGAACGGCATCGGGGAGAGCTTCACGCCCTCACGGGCGGCGAACGCGTCCTTGGCCTGGGCGCGCAGCTTCATCAGCCGGGTGATGTCGACCTCGACGACCGAGGACAGCTGGGCCTGGCCGTGCAGCGCCTTCATCATGTTGTCGCCGATGACCTTGCGCATGCGGGTCATCTTGACGGTCTGGCCGCGCAGCGGGGACGGCTCGATGGAAACACCGCCCGGGGCCTTCTTGGCGGCCGGCGCGGCGGCCGCCGGGGCCTGCGCCTGGGCGGCGGCCTTGGCGGCCTCGGCGGCGGCGATGACGTCCTGCTTGCGGATCCGGCCGCCGACGCCGGTGCCCTTGACGGTGGCCAGGTCCACGCCGTTCTCGGCGGCGAG
Source organism: Streptomyces sp. NA02950 (assembly GCF_013364155.1). Lineage (NCBI taxonomy): Bacteria > Bacillati > Actinomycetota > Actinomycetes > Kitasatosporales > Streptomycetaceae > Streptomyces > Streptomyces sp. NA02950. Next base: position 6,763,359 of record NZ_CP054916.1, read on the forward strand.
CTTGCGCACCAGCGGGGTCACGTAGGCGCCCTCGGCCTCGGGGGCGGCCGGGGCAGGGATCGAGGGGGCCGCCGGGGCTGCCGCGGCCGGAGCCGGGGCGGCCGGAGCCGGAGCGGGCGCCGGAGCCGGAGCGGCGGGCGCCTGCGGGGCCGGGGCCTCCTTGACCGGCTCGGGAGCCGGGGCCGGGGCCGGGGCCGGGGCGGGGGCCTCCTGCTTCGGGGCCTCCTGCGGAGCCGGGGCGGCCGGCGCCGGCGCGGCGGCCCCCTGAGCGGCTGTACCGATGACCGCCAGCCTGGCACCGACCTCGGCGGTCTCGTCCTCGCCGACCAGGATCTCCAGCAGGGTGCCCGCGGTCGGGGCCGGGATCTCGGTGTCGACCTTGTCGGTGGAGACCTCGAGCAGCGGCTCATCGGCCTCGACCGCGTCACCGACCTCCTTGAGCCAGCGGGTGACGGTGCCCTCGGTCACCGACTCACCGAGCGCCGGGAGGACCACATCGGTGCCCTCGCCGCCACCGGCCGGGGCGGCCGCGGCGGGCTCGGGGGCCGGGGCCTCGGCGGCCGGGGCGGGCTCGGGCTGCGCCGCCGGAGCGGGCTCCTCCGCCGGGGCGGGGGCCTCGGCCGGAGCGGCGCCGCCGTCGTCGATGACGGCGAGCTCGGCGCCGACCTCGACCGTCTCGTCCTCGGCGACCTTGATGGACGACAGCACACCGGCCGCCGGGGCCGGGATCTCGGTGTCGACCTTGTCGGTGGAGACCTCGAGCAGGGGCTCGTCGGCCTCGACCCGCTCACCCTCGGCCTTGAGCCATCGGGTGACGGTGCCCTCGGTCACGCTCTCGCCGAGCGCCGGCAGGGTTACGGAAACCGCCATGGTTTCGGTTGCTCCTTAACGATCTGTTCGGATGGTTCGCGCTCGTGCGATTAGTCGTGGGAGTGCAGCGGCTTGCCGGCCAGGGCCAGGTGGGCCTCGCCGAGCGCCTCGTTCTGGGTCGGGTGGGCGTGGACGAGCTGCGCGACCTCGGCCGGCAGCGCCTCCCAGTTGTAGACCAGCTGGGCCTCGCCGACCTGCTCGCCCATGCGGTCACCCACCATGTGGACACCGACGACGGCGCCGTCCCGGACCTGGACGAGCTTGATCTCGCCCGCGGTCTTCAGGATCTTGCTCTTGCCGTTGCCCGCGAGGTTGTACTTCAGGGCGACGACCTTGTCGGCGCCGTACAGCTCCTTGGCCTTGGCCTCGGTGATGCCGACGGAGGCGACCTCCGGGTGGCAGTACGTCACCCGCGGCACACCGTCGTAGTCGATCGGAACGGTCTTCAGACCGGCCAGCCGCTCGGCCACCAGCATCCCCTCGGCGAAGCCGACGTGGGCCAGCTGGAGGGTGGGGACCAGGTCACCCACGGCGGAGATGGTCGGGACGTTGGTCTGCATGTACTCGTCGACGAGGACAAAGCCGCGGTCCATGGCGACCCCGGCCTCCTCGTAGCCCAGGCCCTGCGAGACCGGACCGCGGCCGACGGCCACGAGCAGCAGCTCGGCCTCGAAGGTCTTGCCGTTCTCCAGCGAGACCTTGACGCCGTCGGCGGTGTACTCGACGCCCGAGAAGCGGGAGCCGAGGGAGAAGTTGATACCGCGCTTGCGGAAGGCGCGCTCCAGCAGCTTGGAGCTGTTCTCGTCCTCGACCGGGACGAGGTGGGGAAGCGCCTCGACGATGGTGATGTCGGCCCCGAAGGACTTCCACGCGGAGGCGAACTCGACGCCGATGACGCCGCCGCCCAGCACGATCGCGGACTTCGGCACCCGGTCGAGCACCAGGGCGTGGTCCGAGGAGATGACGCGGTTGCCGTCGATCTCCAGACCGGGGAGCGACTTCGGCACCGAGCCGGTGGCAAGCAGGATGTGGCGGCCGGTGTAGCGCTGACCGTTCACATCGACCGAGGTGGGGGAGGACAGCCGGCCCTCGCCCGTCACATAGGTGACCTTGCGGGACGCGATCAGACCCTGGAGGCCCTTGTACAGGCCCGTGACCACGCCGTCCTTGTACTTGTGCACACCCTCGATGTCGATGCCCTCGAAGGTGGTCTTCACACCGAACTCCGAGCCCTCGCGGGCCTGGTCGGCGATCTCACCGGCGTGCAGCAGAGCCTTGGTGGGGATGCAGCCGCGGTGCAGGCAGGTGCCGCCCAGCTTGTCCTTCTCGATCAGGGCGACGTCCAGACCCAGCTGCGCCGCGCGCAGGGCAGCGGCGTAACCGCCGCTACCGCCTCCGAGGATCACTAGGTCGAAAACGGTGCTGGCGTCGTTCGCCACGTCACGTCCTCCATGCATGGTGCGCCGGAGCCGGCCGTCGGTCGGCCGGGCGGCGGCTGTTGTTCGGCCGCTGATTCTTCGGCCCTGGTGTCGGGGGCCCTGTCCTGCCGAGACAACATCTTCGCACTTGTTGACGTGAAGCGGGACGCGGGGCCGTGGTGTGAGATTTCTCCGGACCTCAGTTCAGGGGTTACTCACGCGTATTCGGAATCCGTAGCCCCGCCGATTTCGTTGACGGCGAAATCGGCGGGACTTTCGGCCCGTGCCTCAGCCCAGGTCGCCCGCGGCGGTGCGCTCGGCGAGCCGCACCAGCGTGCGTACGGCGGCACCGGTGCCGCCCTTGGGGGTGTAGCCGGACGGACCGGAGTCATTGAATGCGGGACCCGCGATGTCCAGATGGGCCCAGGTGATGCCGTCCTGGATGAATTCCTTCAGGAACAGACCGGCCACCAGACCGCCACCCATCCGCTCACCCATGTTCGCCAGATCGGCAACCGGCGAGTCCATGCTCTTGCGAAGATCGCCCGGCAGTGGCATCGGCCACGACTGCTCACCGGCCTCCTCCGCGATCTCGTGGATCGTGGTCCGGAAGGCGTCGTCGTTCGCCATGATCCCGAAGGTGCGGGTGCCCAGCGCGAGGACCATCGCACCGGTGAGCGTGGCCACGTCCACGATCGCGTCCGGCTTCTCCTCGCAGGCGCGGGTGATCGCGTCGGCGAGCACCAGCCGCCCCTCGGCGTCGGTGTTCAGCACCTCGACGGTCTTGCCGCCGTACATGGACAGCACATCGCCGGGGCGGGTGGCCGAACCGGACGGCATGTTCTCCGCCAGCGCCAACCAGCCGGTCAGATTGACCCGCAGCCCCAGCTTGGCGGCGGTGATGACGGCGGAGAACACGGCGGCGGCACCGCTCATGTCGCACTTCATCGTCTCGTTGTGACCGGCCGGCTTGAGGGAGATGCCGCCCGAGTCGTAGGTGATGCCCTTGCCCACCAGCGCCAGCGTCTTCTCCGCCTTGGGGTGGGTGTAGGCGATCCGCACCAGCCGCGGCGGGGCCTGCGAGCCCTGGCCGACGCCGAGGATGCCGCCGTACCCGCCCTTCTTGAGCGCCTTCTCGTCCAGCACCTCGGTCTTGAGGCCGAACTCCTTGGCCGCCGCCACCACGGTCGCCGCGAAGGAGGCCGGATCGAGCACATTGGAGGGGGTGTTGATCAGATCGCGGGCCCGGTTGACCTCGGCGGCCAGGGCGGCGGCACGCTCGGCCGCGGCCTTGTACGCCTTGTCCCGCGGCTTGCCGCCCAGCAGGGCGACCTCGGCCAGCGGGCCGTTGCCGTTCTTCTTCTTGTCCTTGGCCGCGGTGCCGTTGCCGCTGTTGGCCTTGTCGTACGCGTAGGCGCCCAGCAGCGCGCCCTCGGCGACCGCGGCGGCGGCCGTCGCGTCCTCCACCGGCAGCGCGAACGCGCCCTTCTTGGAACCGGACAGCGCGCGGGCGGCCGCCCCCGCGGCCCGGCGCAGTGCCTCGCTGTCGTAGCCATCGCCCTTGGCCGGGGCCTCGCCCAGGCCGACCGCCAGCACGACCGGGGCCTTCAGCCCGGACGCGGCGGGCAGCTTGGTCACCTCGCCGTCGGCGCCGGTCGCGCCGAGCGTCTCCAGAACGGCCGCGAGCTTGCCGCCGAACGCCTTGTCCACGGCCTCCGCGCCGGCGGCGACGACAGGGCCCTTCGCCCCCTTTGCCACGCCGACGACAACGGCGTCCGCGCGCAGTGTCGCGGCGGAGGAGGTGCTGAGAGTCAGTGCAGTCACAGTGGTCGGGTCCCTCTTCCGGTTAGTTCGTCGGCCGACATCGGATGTCCCCGCGAGGCGGGGGCGGCCGGCCGCGCCCGTCGGCATCGTATGCGCCGGTCGCCGGACGCCCGATCGGCGGGCCTGTCGCGGCTCACCGCGAGGGTAGCTCTCACCGCGCCCGGGTGCGGCACCCCGTTGGCGCGGGCTCGGCTCAGCCCAGGGCCAGGGCGACCAGCGCCGCGGTGGCCGCGGTCTCCGCCAGGGCGCCGAAGACATCCCCCGTCACCCCGCCGAACCGGCGGCGGCAGTGGTGCAGCAGGAGTTCGGCGGCGGCCAGGGCGGCCACCACCGCGAGCCCGTGGTGCAGGGCGGACAACGGGCCGGACGCCAGCCCGCCCGCGGCACATACGGCCACCGTGCCCGCCGCGACGACCAGCGCCGAACGCCTCGGCACCGCTCCCGCGACCGCCGCGCCCAGCCCTTCCGGCCGGGCCGCGGGCACCCCCGTGCGGGCCGCGAGGGTGAGGGCGCAGCGGGCGGCGGTCGCGGCCACCGCGGCGGCCACCGCGCCGTGTGCCCAGCCCGCCGCGTACAGCTCCGCCAGCGCGGCCACCTGAGCCAGCAGCACCAGCAGCAGGGTGATGACACCGAACGGCCCGATGTCCGAGCGCTTCATGATGCGCAGCGCGTCCTCGGCGGGCTTGCCGCTGCCGAGCCCGTCCGCGGTGTCGGCGAGCCCGTCGAGGTGGAGACCGCGGGTCAGCACGGCGGGTACCGCGACGGTGGCGACGGCGGCCACCGGCGCACCGCCGCCGAGCAGCAGCAGCGCCCCGCCCAGTGCGGCGGCGCACAGTCCGACCACCAGCCCGGCCAGCGGGGCGCACAGCATTCCGGCGCGCGCCGCCGCGCGATCCCAGCGCGTCACCCGTACGGGCAGCACGGTGAGGGTGCCGAAGGCGAAGCGGATCCCGTCGTCCCAGGAGGGGCGCGGGGCGCGGTCGGGCCCGGGGGAACGCCCGGTGTCCGCCGGGCGCTCCGGCTCCGGCGGGCGTGCGGGGGACTGCTCCGGCGTGGTGTCCATCGCGCCGCAGGCTATCGCGCACGCTGAAGGGCCATGGGCCACTGGTTGGAGCGGAACATCATCGAGCCCGGCAAACTGCCGCTGCTCCTGGCCCTGGCCTCGTTCATCCTGTCGTTCGTCATCGTCCGCACCATCACGCGGATGATCAAGGCGGGGCGGGGCCCGTTCCGCAACATCAGCCCGGGCGGGATGCACATCCACCATGTGGTGCCCGGGGTGGTGCTCACCGTCGTCGGCGGGTTCGGCGCGGTCGCCAGCGGACGGCAGGGGGCCGGGGCGGCGATCTCGGCGGTGCTGTTCGGGGTGGGCGCCGGGCTGGTGCTGGACGAGTTCGCGCTGATCCTCCATCTCCACGACGTCTACTGGTCCGAGCAGGGCCGCAAGAGCGTCGAGGTGGTGGTGATCACCGCCGCACTGGTCGCCCTGGTGCTCAGCGGCTTCCTTCCGTTCGGGGTGAACGAGGTGTCGGAGGCCGAGCGGGGCAGCCGCGGGGCGGTCGTCGCGGAGGTGGCCGTCAACTTCGCGTTCGCGCTGTTCGCGCTGGTCAAGGGGAAGTTGCGGATCGCGGTGGTCGGGGTGCTGGTGCCCGTCGTGGCGGTTGTGGGCGCGGTGCGCCTGGCCCGCCCGGACTCGCCGTGGGCCCGGCGCTTCTACCGGCGCCGGCCGCGGGCGAGGAGGAGGGCACGGAAGCGGGCCGAGCGGCATGACGCCCGCTGGAACCGGGTGACGAGGCGGCTCCAGGACTGGATCGGCGGCTTCTCCGAACCCCCCGCGCCGCCCTCCCCGCCCTCATGAACCACCCTCATGAATGACCGTATGACCCTCCCTCATGAACCACCCCCGGCCTCATTCCCCTTCTCCACCCGGGCCCCCCGGACCAGCCGGGTGCGGTTGAGCCACTTCGGCAGCCCCGGCGCCTCCAGGAACCCTTCCGCGCGGGCCGAGGCGATCCCGATCCGCGGCAGCTCCGTGGACTTCTCGAAGAGCAGATAGCGCGGCTCCCAGATCGGCCGGTACTTGGCGTTGGCCCGGTACAGCGACTCGATCTGCCACCAGCGGGAGAAGAAGCTGAGCAGCGAGCGCCACAGCCGTAGCACCGGCCCCGCGCCCAGCCGTGAGCCGCGTTCGAAGACCGACCGGAACATGGCGAAGTTGAGCGAGATCTGATCGACCCCGACCTCTCCGGCCCGCTGGATCAGCTCCAGCACCATGAACTCCACGAGCCCGTTCTCCGAGTCCCGGTCCCGCCGCATCAGATCCAGCGACAGCCCGTGCGGCCCCCAGGGGACAAAGCTCAGCAGCGCCCGCGGCAGGCCCTCCGCGTCGGTGCTGACGAGCATCACACAGCGGCCGTCGCCCGGGTCGCCGAGCCGTCCGAGCGCCATCGAGAAGCCGCGTTCGGTCTCACCGTCCCGCCAGTCGTCGGCGAGCCGCAGCAGACCGGCCATCTCCGCCGCCGGGATGTCCTCGTGACGGCGGATGCTCACCGTGTACCCGGCCCGTTCGACCCGGTTGTACGCCTGCCGGACGGTGCGCATCGCACGTCCCTCGAGGGTGAACTCCCCGGTGTCCACGATCGCCTCGTCGCCCAGTTCCAGCGCGTCCATACCGTGCCGGGCGTAGACCGTGCCGCCCTCCTCGCTCGCGCCCATGACCGCCGGGATCCAGCCGTGCTCACGTGCCTCGGCCAGCCACCGGTCGATCGCGCCCGGCCAGGCCTCCGGATCGCCGATGGGATCGCCGGAGGCCAGGGACACTCCGCCCACCACCCGGTAGGTCACCGCCGACTTGCCCGTCGGGGACCATACGGCGCTCTTGTCGTGGCGCAGCGCGAAGTAGCCGAGCGAGTCACGGTCGCCGTGCCGGTCCAGCAGCGCCCGCAGCCGCCGTGCGTCGTCCGGGGAGATCGGGTCGACGGCGCGGCGGGCGCGGAACGCCGCGTAGAGCACGAGCAGCAGCAGGACCGTGCTCATCACATTGATGATCACGTTGACCCAGCCCGGGGTCTCGATCCCCTCGAAGCGCCCTTCCACGGCCACCAGCGAGATCAGCCGCAGCGCCCCGTAGTGCCAGCGGTCCAGGAAGGTGGAGCGGTCGTCGTCGGGCGCGGTGTTGGTGACGGTGACCAGCGCGGCGGCCAGCAGTGAGCCGATCAGCAGCCCGACGACCGCGACCGCCGCGGCCAGCTTGGGGTTGGACCGGTCGCCCTTGGCGTAGAACTCACGGCGCCCGATGAGCAGCGCGGCCACGAACGCCGCGGTGAGCAGCAGCGAGATCCAGTTCTGGGGGTGGTGCCGGGCCGGGGCCCAGGTCATGGCGAGCGCGATCCCCACCAGGGTCAGCCCGCTCAAGGCCAGGTTGAGGATCCAGGCCGCGCGCTTGTGCCGGCGCATGGTGACGGCCAGGAACATCGAGAAGGCGGCCGAGAAGAAGCCCGCGGTCAGCAGATACGGGGTGAAGTACTCGTCGACGTTGTGCCGTTTGATGTCGTTGCCGAACGACACCCACACCGCGCCGAGCAGATTGACGAAGGTGACGGTACGCAGGTACCAGACGGTGTACACGGCGGCGCGCGGCGGCCAGGCGGCGTAAGCGTGGCTGTCCAAGCGGACCTCTTCCTCTCCCATCACGGCCGAGCGGAGGAGGGGTGAGGCATGGGGGTGGCGGTCCGGACCATCGTGTCCGATATGTCCGGACCGTTCAACCGCTGTGCCCAGTCGGTGCTCAGTCCTGCCCGGGTTCCGGCTCCCCGGATTCCGTACGCCCGGCCTCCTCGCGCTCGGGCAGTTCCGCCGCCAGGGCCGCGGCCGCCTGCACCAGTGGCAGGGCGAGCAGCGCCCCCGTCCCCTCTCCCACTGTGACGCCGTGGTCGAGCAAAGGGGTGAGTGCGATCCGGTCCAGCGCCTTCTCCTGTGCCGGTTCACCGCTGTTCTGACCGGCCAGCCACCAGTCCGGGGCGCGGAACGCCACCCGCTGGGCGACCAGCGCGCCCGCCGCCGAGACCACCCCGTCCAGGATCACCGGGGTGCGGCGTACCGCGCTCTGGAGCAGGAAGCCGGTGATGGCGGCGAGGTCGGCGCCGCCGACGGCGGCCAGCAGCTGGAGCTGGTCGCCGAGGACCGGGCGCGCCCGGCGCAGCCCGTCCCGGATCGCCGCGCACTTGCGCATCCAGGACAGATCGTCGATCCCGGCACCGCCGCGGCCGGTGACCACGGAGGCGTCGGTGCCGCACAGCGCGGCGATCAGGGTCGCCGCGGCGGTGGTGCCGCCGACGCTCAGATCACCCAGGACCAGCAGGTCCGTACCCGCGTCGGCCTCCTCGTCGGCGATGGCCATCCCGGTGCGGAACGCCTGCTCGGCTTCCTCGTGGGTGAGCGCGTCCTCGATGTCCAGCCGTCCGGAGCCCCGGCGCACCCGGTGGCGGGTGACCTCCTCGGGCAGTTCGGCCGGGTCGCAGTCCAGCGCCATGTCGACGACGCGCACCGGTACGCCGAAGCGGCGGGCGAGGATCGCGACGGGGCTCCCGCCGTCCAGCACCGAGCGCACCAGATGGTGGGCGCTGCCGGCGGGACGTGCGGAGACACCGAGGTCGGCGATGCCGTGGTCGCCCGCGAACAGCACCACGCGGGGGCGCTCGACCGGCCGTACCGGCACCCGCTGCTGGGCGGCGGCCAGCCACTCGCCCAGTTCGTCCAGCCGCCCCAGCGCGTCGACCGGTGGCGCGAGCCGTGCCCGGCGCTCCTCGGCATCGCGGCGGATACCCCCGTCGGGGCGCTCGATCAGATCGACGAAGTCATCGAGATTCAGGGCACTCACGCCGCGAACCCTACCGTCGGGGGTGCCGGGGCGCGGCCCCCGGTGGACTTCACGACCGGTACGGCCGGTCAGCCGCGCAGCGGCAGCGCCTGACCGGCGATCACCAGCAGCACCTGTTCGCACTCGGCCGCGAACGCCGCGTTCAGCCGCCCCAGTTCATCGCGGAAGCGGCGGCCCGAGGCGGTCGCGGGGACCACTCCCGCGCCCACCTCATTGCTGACGGCCACCACCGTGCGGCCGGTCGCCCGGACCGCGGCCACCAGCGCGTCCACCCGCTCGCGCAGGGCACGTTCAGCGCCGTGCGCCCACTTCTCGTCGTCCCAGGCCCCGACCGAGTCCATCGCGTCGGTGAGCCACAGCGCCAGACAGTCGATCAGCAGCGGCGGGCCGTCCTCCGCCAGCAGCGGGGTCAGCTCGCAGGTCTCGGTGGTGCGCCAGGAGCCGGGCCGCCGGTCGCGGTGGGCGGCGATCCGGGCGGCCCACTCGGGGTCGCCGTCGCGGGTGCCGCCGGTGGCCACGTACAGCACATCCGGGAAGGCGGCCAGCCGCCGTTCCGCCTCCAGGGACTTGCCGGACCGGGCACCGCCCAGCACCAGCGTGCGCCGCGGCAGGTCCGGCACCGCGTGGTACTCGCCGACGATCACCGTCCGGCCGTCCGGGACCGTCCGCGCGCCCGCCGTGGCCAGCCGCCGGTGGAGTTCGCGGCCGGGCGGCACGGTGTGGTCGAGGTGGACCGCCAGCACATCGGTGGTCGCGCCCACGGCCCCGCTCGCGCGCAGCCGGGCCAGCGCGTCCGGGCGGCCGATGACGTCCAGCACCACCATGTCGTACGGCTGGGCCTGCTCGGTGAGCCCGGCCGGGGCGCCGCCGGGTGGCAGGTACAGCAGCCGGGTGCCGTCGGGCCCGGTGACCGCGTAGCCGGTGCCGGGGGAGTCCAGGGCGACGGCCTGCACCCGGTGGCCGCTGATCAGGGACAGTTCACGGCCGTCCGGCACCCGCCCCGGCGCGGGCAGTCCGGCGGGGAACTCGACGGCCGGGCCCGCGTGCGGATGCGAGAGCAGCACCTGCCGCACGCCGACCAGCGAATACCCGGCGCGGGCGGCGGCGAAGGCGGCCCCCGGGGTGAGGTCCAGCAACAGCGCGCCGTCGATGAGCAGGGCCGTCGCGGCCCGTGCCTCGTCGCCGACGGCGGTGGCGCAGGCCGCGCAGGGGCAGTCGTGCCGTGGCAGCCCGTCGGGGGCTCCGGTGCCCAGAAGTGTGAGTTCCACGTCCCGATCGTCTCGCGTCCACCGGTGCGGGTCGCGCGGGGCCACCCCGTACGGAGTGATCAGTCGCCTAGGCTGCGGGCAGAATCACCTGTGGACCGGCGGGAATCACCCGAGGACCGGCGGGATGGAGGAGGCGGACATGGCGTGGACGTGGCGGTTCGAGAAGTCCGATGGGACGGAGACGAAGCCCGCGGTACAGCCGGAGGAGTTCCCGACCCAGGGGGATGCGGAGTCATGGCTCGGTGAGGAGTGGAAGGCGCTCCTCGATGGAGGGGCCGAGCAGGTCACCCTCTTCGAGGACGGCACCGAGATCTACGGCCCGATGAGCCTGCGGGGCGAATGAGCACCGCCGGCTGAGCACCTTCGGCCGGGAAACGCCTGTGGCGGCGCCCCCGCGGCGCCGCCACATCCACTCAGCGAGCCGCGTCAGACCCGTGCCCCGTGCCCCGTCAGCCGTGGCAGCCGCTTCAGCCGCGCACCCCGCACAGATGCAGCAGGGCCGCCACCGAGCGGTACGGATCGGTGCGCCCGGCCCTCTCCTCGGCCGCCAGCAGCCGCTCCCACTCCGGGGACGGCGGGGGCGGGGTGTCGCCCGGGGCCTGGTCGGTGAAGACCCGCACCCCGTACCAGGCGTGCAGCGGAGCACCGATCGCGGTGAGCGTCGTGGTCAGCTCCTCGCGCCGGTCGGCGCGCACCCGCAGCCCGAGCCGGTTGGTGTACGCGGGCGAGTCGAAGGCGGCCAGCGCGGTGTCCCAGTCCCCGGCGAGCCCCGGCCGCATCGCCAGCGCGTCGGCGTTGCGCACCAGCAGCGAGAGCAGAGCGCCCGGCGCCAGCACCCGGGCCAGCCCGGCCAGCAGCGGATCCGGCTCGGACACGTACATCAGCACACCGTGGCAGAGCACCACGTCGAAGGCGCCCGGCAGGAAGTGCGCTCCGGTGTCCCGGCCGTCGCCCTCGAGCAGCCGCACCCTGGCCCGGATGCCCTCCGGCTCGTCCGTGAGCGCGGTGCGCACCGCGGCCAGCATGGTGGGATCGGACTCCAGACCGGTCACCTCGTGGCCCGCCCGGGCCAGCCGCAGGGCCTGGGTGCCCTGGCCGAGGCCGACGTCGAGCACCCGCAGCCGCCGGCCCACCGGATAGCGGGCGGTGATCTGTTCATCGAGCTGCTGAGCGACCAGCGCCTGCCGGACGGTGTTCCGCAGGCCGCCGAGGCGGCTCAGCCAGCCCTCCGCCCCACCGGTGAAGCCGGACGGTGTCCCGCTTCGGTCCGCGGATTTCCCGCTCAGGGCCGCTGTCCGCGCTTGACCTGCGGCTTGGGCAGCCGCAGTCGGCGCATCTGAAGGGTGCGCATCAGGGCGTACGCCACCGTGCCGCGCAGGTTCTCGTCGGGGAACTTCTTGCGGAGGGCCCGCTTCAGCTGGAAGGCGAGGATGAACGAGTTGATCACGATCATCACGATGACGACCATCCACAGCAGCAGCACATAGCTCTGCATGGCACCGGCACGGATCATGCTCAGCACCAGGATGACCACCGCGAGCGGCAGGAAGAACTCGGCGACGACGAACCGGGAGTCCACGAAGTCGCGGGCGAAGCGGCGCACCGGGCCCTTGTCACGGGCCGGGAGGTAGCGCTCGTCACCGCTGGCGAGCGCCTCGCGCTGACGGGCCAGATCGGTGCGGCGGGCCTCCCGCTGGCGCTTGGCGGCGTCCTTGCGGTTGGCGGGCGTCTTCGCCAGGCTGCGGCGCTGCGACTGGGCCTCACTGCGCTTCGGCGTGGGGCGGCCCTTGGGCGCCTGCGGGTCACGGGGCTGCTGCGGCTGGTCCGCGGTCACCTTGGCGGTGGCGGCCTGCTCATCCTTGGAACGGCTTCGGAACACAAAGCCCAAGGGTACGGGTTCACGGGTGTGCGCCCCAGCCTCATGGGGAACGATCCGGCAACGGCAGTCCGCCGTATCGGGACACAGTGGTCACCTACTCCTTGCGCCGGAGGCGCCCGCGTCCTGATCGTCCTGGAGGAGGAGCGCGCGCGGGCCCGAACAGTGCGGTAATGGAAGCAGGGCCCGTAGGCTGGGTCTGTTGGAGTGCTGGAGTCTCAAGTCCGTCAGAAGGGGGCGCGCGAGGCCCATGAGCGGTGTCATGAAGCGTATGGGGATGATCTTCCGCGCGAAGGCCAACAAGGCCCTGGACCGGGCCGAGGACCCGCGCGAGACCCTCGACTACTCGTACCAGAAGCAGCTCGAACTGCTCCAGAAGGTGCGCCGCGGCGTAGCCGACGTGGCCACCTCCCGGAAGCGGCTGGAGCTCCAGCTGAACCAGCTCCAGGGTCAGTCCGCCAAGCTGGAGGACCAGGGGCGCAAGGCGCTCGCGCTCGGCCGCGAGGACCTCGCGCGCGAGGCGCTCTCCCGCCGTGCCGCACTCCAGCAGCAGGTCACCGACCTGGAGACCCAGCACCAGACTCTCCAGGGCGAGGAGGAGAAGCTCACCCTGGCCTCCCAGCGGCTCCAGGCCAAGGTCGACGCCTTCCGCACCCGCAAGGAGACCATCAAGGCCACCTACACCGCGGCCCAGGCGCAGACCCGGATCGGCGAGGCGTTCTCCGGCATCTCCGAGGAGATGGGCGACGTCGGCATGGCGATCCAGCGGGCCGAGGACAAGACCGCGCAGCTCCAGGCCCGGGCGGGCGCCATCGACGAGCTGCTGGCCTCCGGCGCCCTGGACGACCAGTCCGGGATGGCCAAGGACGACATCGCGGCCGAGCTGGACCGGATCTCCGGCGGTACGGACGTGGAGCTGGAGCTCCAGCGGATGAAGGCCGAGCTGGCCGGCGGCAGCCCCCAGCAAGCCATCGAGGGCGGTCAGCAGGACCAGTCCCAGCAGTCCCAGCAGTCCCAGGGGCAGCACAAGTTCGACAAGCAGTAGCCCGCGCCCCCACCCGGGCGAGGTCTCCTACCGGAGGAGGTCGGCGTGATCGTACGGATCATGGGGGAGGGCCAGGTGCAGGTGGCCGAAGGCCATCTGCCCGCACTGAACAAGCTGGACGACGAACTGCTCGCCGAGGTCGAGAGCGGCGATAAGGACGGCTTCCGGCGGACGCTCGGCGCGCTCCTCGACGCCGTGCGCACGGTGGGCGAACCGCTGCCGGACGACGCCCTCGAACCGTCCGAGCTGATCCTGCCCGCCCCCGAGGCCACCCTCGAGGAGGTCAAGGCGATGCTCAAGGACGACGGCCTGATCCCGGGCTAGCCCGGGCGCACTCCAGTACAGGTCGTGTCCCCTCTGTCCGCCGGGCACGGGCCGCCCCCGGAACGGAGCGGTCCGGTACGGCGCTTACCTTTGGATCCCGTGACTCCCCTCTCCGTGGGGCCGGGCCTGGCCCGCCCCTACCGCTGGCTGGCCGCGCACCCGAGGGCCCTGGACATCCTGGTCGCCATCGGTGTCTTCGCGCTGATCATCATCGGCGCGGTGGCCAACCCGCACCTGCGCGACCAGCACATCGGCCCGTACTTCGTCCTGCTGGCGCTGCTCTCCTCCGCCTCCCTGGTGCTCCGCCGCGATCTGCCGGGCAGTGTGCTCGCGGTCACCTCCGCGATCACGGTGGTGGAGATCACCACCACCCAGAGCGGCCCGCCGCGCACCTCGATCGTGCTGGGCGTGGTGGTGGCGCTCTACACCCTCGCGGCCCGCACCGACCGCCCCACCACCTGGCGGGTCGGCTTCCTCACCGCGGTGCTGCTGACCGGGACCGCGATGCTCTTCGGGCTCAGCCCCTGGTACTCCCAGGAGAACCTGGGCATCTTCGCCTGGGCCGGTCTGGCCGCCGCCGCGGGCGACGCGGTGCGCAGCCGCCGCGCCTACGTCGCCGCCATCGAGGAGCGGGCGGTACGGGCCGAGCGCACCCGCGAGGAGGAGGCGCGCCGCCGGGTGGCCGAGGAGCGGCTGCGGATCGCCCGGGAGCTGCACGATGTGGTCGCCCACCACATCGCCCTGGTCAATGTGCAGGCCGGGGTGGCGTCCCATGTCATGGACAACCGCCCCGACCAGGCCAAGGAGGCGCTGGCGCACGTCCGGGAGGCCAGCCGCTCGGCGCTGGACGAGTTGCGGGCCACGGTCGGCCTGCTGCGGCAGTACGGCGACCCCGCGGCCCCCACCGAACCGGCACCGGGCCTGGGGGTGCTGGACCAGCTCGTGGAGGGCTTCGCCCGGGTGGGGATGCGGATCGAGGTCGAGGAGGAGCCGCGCGGCGGTATCGGGCCGCTGGCGGGCTCGGTGGACCTCACCGCGTACCGCGTCGTCCAGGAGGCGCTGACCAATGTGCACAAGCACGCCGGGCCCGAGGCCGGTGTCCGGATCCGGATCGTCCGCGACCGCGGCGCACTGGAGATCACCGTCGTGGACGACGGGGCGGGGGCGGAGCCCCGGGCCGCCGACGCGGCCGGGCCGGACGTGCCCGCGGCACCGCTGGACGACGAGCACGGCGGCGGCCACGGACTGCTCGGGATGCGGGAGCGGGTCACCGCACTGCGCGGCAGCTGCGAGGCGGGCCCCCTGCCCGAGGGCGGCTTCCGGGTGCGGGCGAGACTTCCGTTGCAGGGCCGTACGGGAGGGGACTCATGACGATCAAGGTGCTGCTCGCCGATGACCAGGCGTTGCTGCGCAGTGCGTTCCGCGTGCTGGTGGACTCCGATCCGGAGATGGAGGTGGTGGGGGAGGCGTCCGATGGCGCGGAGGCGGTCGAGATCGTCCGGGCCAAGGGCGCGGACGTGGTCCTGATGGACATCCGGATGCCCGGTACCGACGGGCTGACCGCGACCCGCATGATCAGCGAGGATCCGGAGCTGACCGGGGTCCGGGTGGTCATGCTGACCACTTTCGAGGTCGACGAGTACGTGGTGGACTCCCTGCGGGCGGGCGCCAGCGGCTTCCTCGGCAAGGGCGCCGAGCCCGATGAGCTGCTGGCCGCGATCCGGATCGCGGCGGCGGGCGAGGCGCTGCTCTCCCCGGCCGCGACCAAGGGCCTGATCGCCCGGTTCCTGGCTCAGGGCGACGGTGCCCGGGACGGTGGCGAGTCCGCCTACGACGCGAGCCGGCTGGACGCGCTCACGGGGCGCGAGCGCGAGGTGCTGGTGCAGGTGGCCGGGGGGCTGTCCAACGACGAGATCGCCGCCCGGCTGGAGGTCAGCCCGCTGACGGTCAAGACGCATGTGAACCGTGCGATGGCCAAGCTGGGGGCGCGCGACCGGGCCCAGCTGGTGGTGATCTCCTACGAGACGGGCCTGGTGCGCCCGGGGCTCTGACACGACGGACGCGACACGACGGACGCCGACACCACGGACGGGGCGCGGAGCCCCTCGGCCCCACGCCCCGTCCGTCGTCCGTCGTCGGGCGTCCGCTGTCCGCTACGGCAGCGCCAGCATCCGCTCCAGCGCCAGTTTGGCGAAGCTCTCGGTCTCCCGGTCGACCTGGATGCGGTTGACGACCTTGCCCGCCGCGAGCGACTCCAGCGCCCAGACCAGGTGCGGCAGGTCGATGCGGTTCATGGTCGAGCAGAAGCAGACCGTCTTGTCGAGGAAGACGATCTCCTTGTCCTCGTCGGCGAAGCGGTTCGCCAGCCGCCGGACCAGGTTCAGCTCGGTGCCGATCGCCCACTTGGACCCGGCCGGGGCGGCCTCCAGGGCCTTGATGATGTACTCGGTCGAACCGACGTAGTCCGCGGCCGCCACCACCTCGTGCTTGCACTCGGGGTGGACCAGGACGTTGACGCCCGGTATGCGCTCACGGACGTCGTTGACCGAGTCCAGCGAGAAGCGGCCGTGCACCGAGCAGTGGCCGCGCCACAGGATCATCTTCGCCGCGCGCAGCTCCTCGGCGGTCAGCCCGCCGCCCGGCTTGTGCGGGTTGTAGACGACGCAGTCCTCCAGGGACATGCCCATGTCGCGGACGGCCGTATTGCGCCCCAGGTGCTGGTCGGGCAGGAACAGCACCTTGCTGTGCCCGGGCTCTCCCTGCCCGAAGGCCCAGTCCAGGGCCCGCTTGGCGTTGGAGGAGGTGCAGATGGTGCCACCGTGCTTGCCGGTGAACGCCTTGATGTCCGCGGAGGAGTTCATGTACGAGACCGGCACCGTCACCTCGGCGACGCCCGCCTCGGTCAGTACGTCCCAGCACTCGGCGACCTGCTCGGCGGTGGCCATGTCGGCCATCGAGCAGCCCGCCGCCAGGTCGGGGAGCACAACCTGCTGGTCGTCGCCGGTCAGGATGTCGGCGGACTCCGCCATGAAGTGCACACCGCAGAAGACGATGTACTCCGCGTCCGGCCGGGCCGCCGCCTCCCGGGCGAGCTTGAAGGAGTCCCCGGTGACGTCCGCGAACTCGATGACCTCGTCGCGCTGGTAGTGGTGGCCGAGCACGAAGACCTTGTCCCCGAGCTTCTCCTTGGCCGCGCGGGCACGCGCCACCAGGTCCGGGTCGGAGGGCGCCGGAAGGTCTCCGGGGCACTCCACACCGCGCTCGCTCCGCGGGTCGGCCTCACGGCCGAGAAGCAGCAGAGCGAGCGGGGTCGGCTGCACGTCGAGGGGCTGGGCGGTGGTCACGTCACGCACCCTTCTTTCTTCGCTGGGAAACCCTGATCCTGTTAATCGTCAAAATGACGCTATCTATCATAACTGCTTCACGTCACTTTGACGATGGGCATCGTGTCGATGTGACGCATTCCGGTGTCGCGAGCCGTGTGCGAGCATGAAGAACGCAGGAACAAAGCGATGGGCCCGGAATGAATCCGGGGGGCCGTTGGTTTGTGCCGACGGCAAGCAGTCCGTACAACCCGGGAGACAAGCAGATGACCGTTCAGGACGAGACCACCGCGAGCGAGGGCATCATCCTGTCCGACGCCGCCGCGTCGAAGGTCAAGAGCCTGCTGGAGCAGGAGGGCCGTGACGATCTCGCGCTGCGCGTCGCCGTCCAGCCCGGCGGCTGCTCCGGCCTGCGCTATCAGCTCTTCTTCGACGAGCGCTCGCTCGACGGCGACGTCGTCAAGGACTTCGACGGCGTCAAGGTCGTCACCGACCGGATGAGCGCCCCGTACCTGGGCGGTGCCTCGATCGACTTCGTCGACACCATCGAGAAGCAGGGCTTCACGATCGACAACCCGAACGCCACGGGCTCCTGCGCCTGCGGCGACTCCTTCAGCTGAGCCCTCCCGCGGGGCGCGTGCTCACTGACGCGAGGGAAGGCGGCGGTCCCGGCCGGGACCGCCGCCTTCTTCGTGTTGTCCGCTTCTTTCCCGTTCTTTCCCGCTTCGTGTATCCGGGTCACTTCTTCCGCGGCGGCACCGTCTCACCGGTCGCCTTGTCGACCACCTTGCGGTCGCCCAGCGGCTTGTCCAGCGTGACCTTCTTGGTCATCTCCTTGGCGATCAGGATGCAGGCCCGCCCAGGATGCTTGGCCTGGCTCTTGATCTCCACCGTCACCTGCTTCGACGTCTCCTGCGCGGAGACCGAGTAGGTCCGGCACACCCCGCCCCAGAAGCGCAGCGTCAGCGTCTTGCCGTCCACGCTGTACGAGGAGATGTCGTCGATCTTCTTCTTGCCGGACGGGTCGGAGGTGCCGCTGTGACCGTGCCCCGGGCTCTCGGTACCGGCGGCCTTCTTGATGTACTCGGGCTGCACGGCCGGGTACGGAAGGGTCATCGAGACACCGTTGTTCCCGGTCGGCCGGGTCTCGAAGATCCACGACGGCACCAGCGCCCGCCGTCCCTCCACCCTGTGCGAGGCCAGCCCGAAGGTCACCTTGCGCACCGTCACCTTGCTCGACGTACCCGAGGGGTTCGGCTCGCACGGCGCGATCTCGCCGCCCGCCTCCGGCCCGTCCGAGCCCGGGGTGGCCGACGGACAGGTGCCGCCCTTGGCCGGACCCCGGCCCCTGGTCGCCGCGTTGAGCTTCTTCAGTGCCTCGTCCGCGCTGATCAGCGGATAGGTGTCGGCCTGCTTGGGCGTCGACAGCGTTCCGCTGCCACCGACCAACTGGCCGTCGGCGGCCACCTGGAGGCTGGTCGACCAGCCGTGCGTCGGCAAACCGCCCACCCGCGGCTCCGCGTTCACGGTGCGGATGGCGGCGTAGCGGCCGGTCGCGTCCAGCTTGGCGTCCGACAGTCCGAGTGCCTTGAGCACCGGCTCGGCGGTGCGCTTGGCCTTCGCCTCGGACACCACCTTGTCGTGGTCAGCGTCGCTGCGCTCGGGGTGGTCGTCGCCCTTCTCGCCGGACTTCTTCCCGGACTTTCCGTCCCGGTAGGTGGGGCAGTCCCGGGCGGTGCCGCCATCGCCCTTGCCGCTGCCCGCGCCGGCGTCGCCGTCCGAGCCGGGCAGGCGCACACAGGTGCCGCCGGCGGGGGTGCCGTAGCGGGAGTAGGTCCAGCTGCCCGGGCCGTCCTGGCTCACCCGCAGCACCGGACCGGCCGCGTCCCGGGTGCCCCCGACCTTCCAGTAGCCGTGGTCGCCGCGCGGGCTGCCCGGGACGTCCAGCGCCTCGGCCAGCCGCGCCACATCGGACTTGGTGACCTTCGGATCGGACAGGTACACCGGGGCCGAGTCCGGCCCGTCGGGCAGCTTCTCCTCGGTCACATAGCGCCCGCCGCTCGGATCGGGCTCACCGGGCGCGATGCCCTCGTGCCCGGCGGAGGGGTAGGCGTCCAGTGCGAGGGGTTTTGGTGATCCGTCCCTGTGTGCCGTGCCGCTGCCGTCCGCCGCGGTCGAGGCCCAGTAGGCCCCGCCGCCACCGGCGACCAGCACCGCGGCCGCCACCGAAACCACGGCCAGCGGCGAACGGCGCCGCGGACGCGGGTGGTCGTCGTCGGGGCTCTGCGGGGTGTCGGTCTCGTCGGTGCTCACCGTTTCGCTCCTTCGGCTCCGCTCACGTTGTACGGTCCCATTTCCTCGCGAGGGGACGCCGGTGAGACGGGGCGGACGGGCGGACGGTTCCGTCAGTCGCCGTAATCCGACATATTGTCCAGCAGATGCGCGGACGCGGGCGGCACGGTGACCCCGCGGATCCGCGCCGGGGACACCGGTGCGGCCGGCGGCGATACGGTGACCGGCCAGTGCGGCACCATCCGTGCCCCCTGGCCGCGCAGCTCTTCCAGGAACTCGGGCTCGATGGCACCGGTGGGAAGGGCATTGATCACGTGCTCCGGCATGGGAAGCCTCCCGGTCCGAAGGGGTCGCGGATGAATATTTGATGCATACGCACCGTATGCACCGCATCTCTGGCGAAAATAGCCCTACTATCGGGTAGTTTCTTACGTTCATACGGGCGTGGCAAGGCGATAGCGTAAAGGGTCCGATCCCGCCGCCGCCCCGCAGGAGCGACTTCCGTGCGTATCGCCGTCACCGGCTCCATCGCCACCGACCATCTGATGACCTTCCCCGGCCGCTTCGCCGACCAGCTGGTCGCCGATCAGCTGCATACGGTCTCCCTCTCCTTCCTGGTCGACACCCTCGACGTCCGCCGCGGCGGCGTGGGCCCCAACATCTGTTTCGGTATGGGGGTGCTCGGTCTGCGCCCGATCCTGGTCGGCGCGGCCGGCGAGGACTTCGCCGAGTACCGCGCCTGGCTGGACCGCC
The DNA here is from genome assembly GCF_013364155.1 of Streptomyces sp. NA02950. Taxonomy (NCBI): domain Bacteria; kingdom Bacillati; phylum Actinomycetota; class Actinomycetes; order Kitasatosporales; family Streptomycetaceae; genus Streptomyces; species Streptomyces sp. NA02950. The sequence goes on from NZ_CP054916.1 coordinate 6,783,231, forward strand.
ACGGCGTGGACACCGCGTCCGTGCGGATCTCCGAGGTGCTGCACACCGCGCGCTTCGTCTGCACCACGGACACGGACCACAACCAGATCGCGTCCTTCTACACCGGCGCCATGAGCGAGGCCCGGCAGATCGAGCTCCAGCCGGTCGCCGACCGGGTCGGCGGCCTCGACCTGGTGGTCATCGGCGCGGACGACCCGGAGGCGATGGTCCGGCACACCGAGGAGTGCCGCTCGCGGGGTATCCCGTTCGCCGCCGACCCCTCCCAGCAGCTCGCCCGGATGGACGGCGAGGACATCCGCCTGCTGGTCGGCGGGGCGGACTACCTGTTCACCAACGAGTACGAGGCCGCGCTGATCGAGACCAAGACCGGCTGGACCTCCGAACGGATCCTCGCCGAGGTCGGCACCCGGGTCACCACGCTGGGCGCGCAGGGTGTCCGGATCGACCGCGAGGGCGAGGAGCCGATCGTCGTCGGCTGCCCGGAGGAGGACGCGAAGGCCGACCCGACCGGTGTCGGCGACGCCTTCCGCGCGGGCTTCCTCGCCGGTCTGTCCTGGGGGCTGTCCCTGGAGCGCTCCGCCCAGGTGGGCTGCATGCTCGCCACCCTGGTCATCGAGACCGTGGGCACGCAGGAGTACGAACTGCGCCGCGGCCACTTCATGGAGCGGTTCGCCAAGGCGTACGGCCATGAAGCCGCGGGCGAGGTCAACGACCACCTGGTCTGACGCCCGGCCGCCCGGCCCCCGGGCTCCCCGGGGGCCGGGCGCCGTCAGGTGCGGCGGCGTACCCGGTAGGCGACACCGCGTTCGGCCGGGCGCTCGCCCTCGTACTCCTGGTCCCGCATGGCGCACCAGGCCGGGATGTCCAGCCGGGCCGCCTCGTCGTCGGACAGCACCGTGACCACCCCGCCCACCGGGACCTCGCCGATCACCTTGGCCAGTTCGATCACCGGGATCGGGCACCGCTTGCCGAGCGAGTCCACCACCAGCTCGGGTTCTGCCGGTTCCGCCGCCATTTCCGCCGCCGGCTCCCTTGCCGCGGGCCGCGCCGTCTCCGGGACGCCGAGCCGGCCGCGGACCTCCCGCACCACCCCCGGCAGTAGCTCCAGGAACCGCTCCACCTCCGCCCCGGCCGTGCCGAGCGGCAGCGAGACCCGGATGTTGCCCTCGGACAGCACCCCCATCGCCCGCAGCACATGGCTCGGGGTGAGGGTGGAAGAGGTGCAGGAGGAGCCGGACGAGACCGAGAACTCCGCACGGTCCAGCTCATGCAGCAGTGTCTCCCCGTCGACATAGAGACACGAGAAGGTCACCAGATGCGGCAGCCTCCGCTCCGGGTCGCCCACCACCTCCACGTCCGGCACCAGCTCCGGCACCCGCGCCCGGATCCGGTCCACCAGATCCCGCAGCCGCTCCGCCTCGGCGTCCGCCTCCGCCCGTACGGCGCGCAGCGAGGCGGCCGCGGCGACCACGGCCGGGAGGTTCTCGAAACCGGGGGAGCGGCCCGACTCCCGTTCGTCCGCCGGACCCTGGGGCGAAAAGCGCACCCCCTTGCGGACGGCGAGCAGCCCCACTCCCGACGGACCGCCCCATTTATGGGCACTTGCGGTCAGAAGCGACCAATTGCCCTCCACCGGGCCCCAGCCGAGCGACTGCGCCGCGTCCACCAGCAGCGGAACACCCGCCTCCGTGCACGCCTCGGCGGTCTCGGCCACCGGCTGCACCGTGCCGACCTCGTGGTTGGCGGACTGCAGACAGGCCAGCGCGGTGGGGCCGGGAGCCGCCCGCAGGGCCCGCGCGTAGGCGTCCGGCGCGACCCGCCCGGTGCGGTCCACCGCCACCTCGGTGACCGTGCCGCCACCCGCCTCATGGGCGGCCGCGGCATGGAGCACCGCGGAGTGCTCGACGGCGGAGACGATCAGATGGCGGCCGGCCCGGCGGCGCCCCGCGAGCGCTCCGGCAATGCCGTCGTGCAGTGCGCGTGTCCCCGATGGAGTGAACACCAGCTCGTCCGGGCGGCAGCCGACGGCCTCCGCCGCGGCCTCCCGGGCGGCGTCCAGCAGCAGCCGGGCGCGGCGCCCCTCGCGGTACAGCCGCGCGGGATCGGCCCACCCCTCGTCCAGGGCGGCGAGCAGCGCCTGCCGGGCGACCGGATGCAGCGGAGCGGACGAGGCCGCGTCGAAGTAGGACACATCAGGAACGCTAGCCGGTGTGGACCGCTCGGGGTCCGCGGGAAGAATCGGAACCGGTCCCGCCGCACCCTCCGCACCCCGGATTCCGGTCCGCCCAACACCCCGTACCGGGGCGAAAACCGCTGGCGGAGCGGGTGATTCCACCCCTTCGGGGTGCGGCCCGGCGCGTTGGGCACCCTGGCCGCGCGGCCCCAAATAGCGTCCAGTAGGGTTTGGTCCGCATAAACATCCAAACCCCTGCCCGCACCGGGCCGGCGACCGACCGACAGACGGCCGCGGCCGACCGCGCGGGCGAGACTCTCGGGAAGGCGCTACGTGAGTCCCAACGGCTCCGACCGCTCGTCGCGGCGCCCGGTGCGGCGGAAGCTGCTGCAGGCGCTGGCCGCGGGCTTGGTCCTGGCGACCGCCACCGGTTGCACATCCAAGGACTTCCCCCGCCTCGGAATGCCCACCCCGGTCACGGAGGAGGCGCCGCGGATCCTCTCCCTGTGGCAGGGCTCGTGGGCGGCTGCGCTCGCCACGGGCGTCCTGGTCTGGGGCCTGATCGTGTGGGCGGTCATCTTCCACCGCCGCAGCAGGACCAAGATCGAGGTCCCCGCTCAGACCCGGTACAACATGCCCATCGAGGCGCTGTACACCGTGGTCCCGATCATCATCGTCTCGGTGCTGTTCTACTTCACCGCGCGCGATGAGACCGAGCTCCTCAAGACCTCCAAGAAGCCCGACCACGTCGTCAACGTCGTGGGCTACCAGTGGAGCTGGGGCTTCAACTACATGGAGAACGTGGACGGGTCGACCGCCACTCCGAAGCAGAATGCCAAGGAGATCGCGGCCATCCCCAACCGGATGCTCACCGCGGTGCCCAAGGGCGCCGAGGGCGTCTACGACGCCGGTGTCCCCGGTCAGCGGAACCCGCAGACCGGTAACCCGGGTCCCACGCTGTGGCTGCCGAAGGGTGAATCGGTCCAGTTCATCCTGACCTCCCGCGATGTCATCCACTCGTTCTGGGTGGTCCCCTTCCTGATGAAGATGGACGTCATCCCGGGGCACACCAACCGCTTCGAGGTCACCCCGAACCGCGAGGGCACCTTCATGGGCAAGTGCGCCGAACTGTGCGGCGTCGACCACTCCCGGATGCTCTTCAACGTCAAGGTAGTGTCGCCCGAGCGCTACCAGCAGCACCTGAAAGACCTGGCGAAGAAGGGCCAGACCGGCTACATCCCGGCGGGCATTGAGCAGACGGACGCTGCCAAGAACGCGGAGACCAATAACCCATGAGCATCCTCAACGAACCTCAGGGTGCCGACGCCACCGCCTCGTACGAGAACGAGTTGCCGGTGCGCCGCAAGCAGCCCGGCAATGTCGTCGTCAAGTGGCTGACCACCACCGACCACAAGACGATCGGCACGCTCTACCTCGTCACGTCGTTCGCGTTCTTCTGCATCGGCGGCCTGATGGCGCTCTTCATGCGCGCCGAGCTGGCCCGCCCGGGTACGCAGATCATGTCGAACGAGCAGTTCAACCAGGCGTTCACCATGCATGGCACGATCATGCTGCTGATGTTCGCCACCCCGCTGTTCGCGGGCTTCACGAACTGGATCATGCCGCTCCAGATCGGCGCGCCGGATGTGGCCTTCCCGCGGCTGAACATGTTCGCGTACTGGCTGTACCTCTTCGGCTCGCTGATCGCGGTGGGCGGGTTCCTGACCCCGCAGGGCGCGGCCGACTTCGGCTGGTTCGCCTACTCCCCGCTGTCGGACGCGGTCCGCTCGCCGGGTGTGGGCGCGGACATGTGGATCATGGGTCTGGCCTTCTCCGGCTTCGGCACGATCCTCGGTGCGGTCAACTTCATCACCACGATCATCTGCATGCGCGCTCCCGGTATGACGATGTTCCGGATGCCGATCTTCACCTGGAACGTGCTGCTCACCGCGGTGCTGGTACTGCTGGCCTTCCCGGTGCTGGCCGCCGCGCTGTTCGCCCTGGAGGCGGATCGAAAATTCGGGGCGCATGTCTTCGACGCGGCCAACGGCGGCTCATTGCTCTGGCAGCACCTCTTCTGGTTCTTCGGCCATCCAGAGGTGTACATCATCGCGTTGCCGTTCTTCGGGATCATTTCCGAGATCATTCCGGTCTTCTCCCGCAAGCCGATGTTCGGTTACATCTCGCTGATCGCCGCGACGATCTCGATCGCCGGTCTGTCGGTGACGGTCTGGGCGCACCACATGTATGTGACGGGCGGGGTACTGCTGCCCTTCTTCTCCTTCATGACGTTCCTGATCGCGGTTCCGACCGGTATCAAGTTCTTCAACTGGATCGGCACCATGTGGAAGGGGTCGCTGAGCTTCGAGACCCCGATGCTCTGGGCGATCGGCTTCCTGATCACCTTCACCTTCGGTGGTCTGACCGGTGTCATCCTGGCCTCGCCGCCGATGGACTTCCACGTCTCGGACTCGTACTTCGTGGTGGCCCACTTCCACTACGTGGTGTTCGGCACCGTGGTGTTCGCGATGTTCGCCGGCTTCCACTTCTGGTGGCCCAAGTTCACCGGCAAGATGCTGGACGAGCGGCTCGGCAAGATCACCTTCTGGACGCTGTTCGTGGGCTTCCACGGCACGTTCCTGGTGCAGCACTGGCTGGGCGCCGAGGGCATGCCCCGCCGGTACGCCGACTACCTGGCGGCCGACGGCATCACCACGCTGAACACGATCTCGACGATCGCCTCGTTCCTGCTCGGTCTGTCGATCCTGCCGTTCTTCTACAACGTCTGGAAGACCGCCAAGTACGGCAAGAAGATCGAGGTCGACGACCCGTGGGGCTACGGCCGTTCGCTGGAGTGGGCCACCTCCTGCCCGCCGCCGCGGCACAACTTCCTCACCCTGCCGCGGATCCGCTCCGAATCCCCGGCGTTCGACCTGCACCACCCGGAGATCGCGGCGCTCGACCAGCTCGAGAACCACGGTGCCTCCGACGATGACAAGGCCCTCGCGGGTGGCAAGGAGGCCGGCAAGTGAAGGTCCAAGGCCGGATGTTCATCTGGCTCGCCGTCTTCATCCTGGTCATGGCCATCGTCTATGGCGTGTGGTCCAAGGAACCGGCGGGCACCACCGCGCTCTTCCTCGCCTTCGGCCTGAGCATCATGATCGGCTACTACCTGGCGTTCACCGCGCGCCGGGTAGATGTCGGTGCGCAGGACAACAAGGACGCGGACGTCGCCGACGACGCCGGTGAGCTGGGATTCTTCTCCCCGCACAGCTGGCAGCCGCTCTCCCTGGGCTTCGGTGGCGCCCTGGCCTTCCTGGGCGTGATCTTCGGCTGGTGGCTGCTGTACTTCTCCGCCCCGATCATCATGGTCGGTCTGTTCGGCTGGGTCTTCGAGTACTACCGCGGTGAGAACCAGAACCAGTAGCCGTTCCCCGTACCGGCTGAACACGGGCCCGGACACCTCCAGGAGGTGTCCGGGCCCGTGCGCGTCTTCCGGGCACTCCGGGGGGTGTCACTCCGGTGCTTCACTCCGCGCGCAACCCCCGGCGGCCGTTCATAGCGTGTGTCCATGAGCCACACATCGCGATCACCTCGAACCCGGGCGGTGCTCACCTGCACCCTGCTGGTGGCGTCGCTGATAGCGGGACTCAGCGGCTGCGGGGGCCCTTCCGGCAACCCGCTGTCCGCCAAGCCGTACGACGCCGCCGACCAGATCTCGTTCAGCGGCGCCGGGGAAAACCACAAGGCCGATCCGGACAAGCCACTGGAAGTGACGTCCAAGGGCGACGACGGCCGGATCACGGACGTCACCGCCACTGACGCCGCGGGACGCTATGTGCGGGGCGAGCTGACCGACGACGGCAGCCGCTGGCGCAGCACCGTGCCGCTGGCCGCCGGAGCCCACTACACGCTCCGGGTGAGCACGGAGGACTCCAACGGGGCCCCCGGCCGTCGGACCATCTACTTCACCACCAGCTCTGCCCGCAAGCTGCTGAAGGTCACCTTCGGGCCCAAGGCGGGGGAGTACGGGGTCGGGCAGCCGGTCACCGCCAAGCTGAGCCGGGCGGTGAAGGACCCCTCGGCCCGGGCCGTGGTGGAGCGTGCGCTGAAGGTCGATTCCCAGCCCGCGGTGGACGGTGTCTGGCACTGGGTGGACAGCAAGACCCTGCACTACCGTCCGCAGGACTACTGGCCCGCCCACGCCACCATCAATGTGCACTCCAACCTGAAGGGCATCAGGATCGGCGGCGGGCTCTACGGCGGTGACGCCAAGTCGCTGAAGCTGACCACCGGTGACCGTATCGAGGCCCTCACCGACTCCGGTACCCACCAGATGACGGTGAAGCGCAACGGCGTGCCGATCCGGACCATCCCGATCACCACCGGTATGCCCGGATTCGACACCCGTAACGGCACCAAGGTGATCCTCGCCAAGGAGTCCGCGGTACGGATGACCGGCGCCAGTATCGGCCTCGGCAACTCCTACGACCTGATGGTGTACTGGGCGGCCCGGGTCACCTGGAGCGGTGAGTACGTCCACGCCGCACCGTGGTCCACCGGATCCCAGGGCGTGGCCAACGTCAGCCACGGCTGCACCGGTATGAGTACGGAGAACGCCCAGTGGTTCTTCAACACCGTGCGACTCGGCGATGTCGTCAAGGTCGTGAACAGCAATGGCGCCGATATGACGACGTTCGACAACGGCTACGGCGACTGGAACATGGCCTGGAACGACTGGCGTCAGGGCAGTGCCCTCGCCGCCGGTCAGCGGGACGGCGCGACCCCGGCCGACTCGGCCCGGCTCCGGCCCCAGGTGTGACGGTGGCGACAGCCGTGACCGCCGCGCGACCGCCAGGAGACCCCTGCGGTCAGGCGCTCACGGCCAGCCGCTTGCGGAGCAGTCCGGCCAGCGCGTCCGTCAGGGCCACCGGGTCCACCGGATGGGTCACGGCGGCCTCCGCACGGCTCCAGGTGGCCAGCCAGGCGTCCTGCGGGCGGCCGATGAGCAGCAGCACCGGCGGACAGCGGAAGACCTCGTCCTTGATCTGCCGGCAGACGCCCATCCCGCCCGCGGGCACCGCCTCGCCGTCCAGCACACAGACGTCGATACCGCCCTCCTCCAGCGCCGTCAGCACGGCGGGGAGGGTCGCGCACTCCACGAATTCCACCGGGGGCACATCGGCCGCGGGCCGCCGTCCGACGGCGAGCCGCACCTGCTCGCGGGTGCTCGCGTCGTCGCTGTAGACCAGCACCGTGGCGGTAGGCCGCATCGTGTCCTCCGGATGAACTAAGTGATCCGCTGGGCTCCTGTGGCGGATGCTACTCCGGTACAGCCGCCCGGAGGAGGGGGCGTACAGATCTCTACCCCCTTCGGGGGACTGCCCGGAGGGGCCCCGACGAGCAGGGCCGATGGCCTTGACACTCCGAACGGTACCCCCGGGAGTGAGGGCTGGATAAGCGACCGACATAATGTCGGTCGTGGCGACAGCAACAGCAGTAGATACCGGGCACGCGCACCCGTCGGTCAACCGGCCGAACCTCACCAGCGTCGGAACCATCATCTGGCTGAGTTCCGAGCTGATGTTCTTCGCGGCCCTCTTCGCGATGTACTTCACCCTGCGATCGGTGACCGGAGCCGAGCACTGGAAGGAAATGGCGTCCGCGCTGAACTTCCCGTTCTCCGCGACGAACACCACGATCCTGGTGCTCTCCTCCCTCACCTGCCAGCTCGGTGTCTTCGCTGCCGAGCGCGGCGACGTGAAGAAGCTGCGCACCTGGTTCGTGATCACCTTCATGATGGGCGCGATCTTCATCGGCGGTCAGATCTTCGAGTACACCGAACTGGTCAAGCACGAAGGGCTCTCGCTCTCGTCCGACCCGTACGGCTCGGTGTTCTACCTGACCACCGGCTTCCACGGACTGCATGTGACAGGCGGGCTCATCGCCTTCCTGCTGGTCCTGGGCAGGACGTACGCGGCCAAGAGGTTCACCCACCAGCAGGCGACGGCGGCCATCGTCGTGTCCTACTACTGGCACTTCGTCGATGTCGTCTGGATCGGCCTCTTCGCCACGATCTACATGATCAAGTAAGCCGGTCACCGCACCGGAACCACGTCCTTAACAGCATCGACGCAGAAGATCCTGACACCGGGGTAATCCGTGAAAAAGCTCTCCGCACGACGGCGCCATCCGCTGGCTGCGCTCGTCGTCCTACTCTTCGCGCTGGCGGTCACTGGGGGGCTGTACGCCGCGTTCTCGCCGAGCGAGGCGAAGGCTGATGACAGCTCCGCCCAGTCCCTCGCCATCGAGGAGGGCAAGAAGCTCTATGCCGTCGGCTGCGCCAGCTGCCACGGCACGGGCGGTCAGGGGTCCTCCGACGGCCCGAGCCTGGTCGGCGTCGGGTCCGCCGCCGTCGACTTCCAGGTCGGCACCGGCCGGATGCCCGCCCAGCAGCCGGGCGCCCAGATGCCGAAGAAGAAGAAGGTGTACTCGGACGCCGAGATCGAGCAGCTCTCCGCGTACATCGCCTCGCTCGGCGCCGGTCCGGTGACGCCCACCAAGAGCCAGTACAACATCGACGGCGCGGACGTCGCGAAGGGCGGAGAGCTCTTCCGTACCAACTGCGCGCAGTGCCACAACTTCGCCGGCAAGGGCGGTGCCCTGACCAACGGCAAGTATGCGCCCGCCCTCGATGGCGTGAGTCCCAAGCACATCTACGAGGCCATGCAGACCGGCCCGCAGAACATGCCGTCCTTCCCCGACGCCACGCTGCCGGAGAAGAACAAGAAGGACATCATCGCGTACCTCGACACGGTCAACAGCGACAAGACCAAGACCCCCGGTGGCCTTGAGCTCGGCGGGCTCGGCCCGGTCAGCGAGGGCCTGTTCGCCTGGGTCTTCGGCATGGGCGCCCTGATCGTCCTCACCATCTGGGTCGCCGCCCGGACCGCAAAGGCCAAGAAGTCATGAGTAGCCACGAGATTCCAGAAGCAGACGAGCAGCTGCCCGAGAAGCGGGAGTCCGCCGAGGGTGCGGTGGAGGTCGCCGAAGACCCGTTCGCGGACCCGGGGATGCCGCCGCACGAGCACCGCAAGCAGGACATCGACGAGCGGGCCGCCAAGCGCTCCGAGCGCACCGTCGCCCTGCTCTTCACGTCCTCGATGGTGGCCACGATCGCCTTCATCGCCTCGTATGTGGCGATCCCGGTGGACAAGTACGTCTATGTCTTCCCGATCGGTCACATCAGCGCGCTCAACTTCGCGCTCGGCCTGACGCTCGCCATCGCCCTCTTCGGCATCGGCGCGGGCGCGGTCCACTGGGCCCGCACCCTGATGTCCGATGTGGAGATCGCCGACGAGCGTCACCCCATCGCGGCCGGCCCCGAGGTCAAGACCAAGGTCCTGGACGACTTCCGGGCCGGTGCCGCCGAGTCCGGCTTCGGCCGCCGCAAGCTGGCGCGCAACACCCTCTTCGGCGCCCTGGCGCTGGTGCCGCTCTCCGGCCTGGTGCTGCTGCGCGACCTCGGCCCGATGCCCGGCACCAAGCTGCGCCACACCAAGTGGGGCAAGGGCAAGCTGCTGATGAACCAGAACACCATGCAGCCGCTGCGCCCCGAGGACATCGTGGTCGGCTCGCTGACCTTCGCCATGCCCGAGGGCATGGAGGAGGACCAGCACGACTTCCAGACCGAGATCGCCAAGGCCGCCCTGATGCTGGTCCGGCTCCAGCCGGAGAACATCAAGGACAAGCGCGAGCTGGACTGGTCGCACGACGGCATCGTCGCGTTCTCGAAGATCTGCACGCATGTCGGCTGCCCGATCAACCTGTACGAGCAGCAGACCCACCACGTCCTGTGCCCCTGCCACCAGTCGACCTTCGACCTCGCCGACGGTGGCCGAGTGATCTTCGGTCCCGCCGGGCATGCGCTGCCGCAGCTGCGCATCACGGTGAATGGCGAGGGGTACCTCGAAGCCATGGGCGACTTCGCGGAGCCCGTCGGTCCTGCTTTCTGGGAGCGCGGATGAGTACTGGACAGGCCAACGACGCGCAGCGGCGCGGCAAAGCCCCCGCGGGCGAGCGCGTCGCCGACTGGGCCGACAGCCGGCTGGGCATCTACAGCCTGGCCAAGGCCAATATGCGCAAGATCTTCCCGGACCACTGGTCCTTCATGCTGGGTGAGGTCGCGCTCTACAGCTTCATCGTCATCATCCTCACGGGTGTGTATCTGACGCTGTTCTTCCACCCCAGCATGGGAGAGGTCGTCTACCACGGCCCGTACGAGCCCATGCAGGGTGTGCGGATGTCGGAGGCGTTCGCCTCCACGCTCGACATCAGCTTCGAGGTGCGCGGCGGTCTGCTGATCCGGCAGATCCACCACTGGGCCGCGCTGATCTTCCTCGCCGCGATGTTCGTGCACATGATGCGGGTGTTCTTCACCGGCGCGTTCCGCAAGCCGCGTGAGATCAACTGGCTGTTCGGCTTCCTGCTGTTCTTCCTCGGCATGCTGACCGGCTTCACCGGCTACTCGCTCCCCGACGACCTGCTCTCCGGTACCGGTCTGCGGTTCATCGAGGGTGTGTTCCTGTCGGTCCCGGTCGTCGGCACCTACATCACGATGTTCGTGTACGGCGGCGAGTTCCCGGGCACGGACCTGATCGCCCGGCTCTATCCGGTCCACGTCCTGCTGCTGCCGGGCATCATGCTCGGTCTGCTGGTGGCGCACCTGATCCTGGTCTTCTACCACAAGCACACGCAGTACCCGGGGCCCGGAAAGACCAACAAGAACGTGGTCGGCATGCCCCTGCTGCCGGTCTACATGGCCAAGGCGGGCGGCTTCTTCTTCCTGGTCTTCGCCGTGATCGCGGTCCTCTCCGCGGTCGCCACCATCAACCCGATCTGGACCATCGGTCCCTACCGGCCGGATCAGGTGTCCACCGGTGCCCAGCCCGACTGGTACATGGGCTTCGCCGAGGGCCTGGTCCGAGTGATGCCCGGCTGGGAGATCAACGCCTGGGGCCACACGCTCGTCCTGGGTGTGTTCATCCCGATCGTGCTGTTCCCCGTCGTGCTGGTGGCCATGGGCGTCTACCCGTTCATCGAGTCCTGGGTCACCGGCGACAAGCGCGAGCACCACATCCTGGACCGCCCGCGCAACGCCCCGACCCGGACCGCCTTCGGTGTGGCGTGGCTGACCGCGTACTTCGTGATGCTGGTCGGTGGTGGAAACGACCTGTGGGCCACCCACTTCCACCTGTCGATCAACTCCATCACCTGGTTCGTCCGGATCGGCTTCTTCGTCGGCCCGGTGGTCGCCTTCATCGTCACCCGGCGGATCTGCCTCGGCCTCCAGCGCCGCGACCGCGACAAGGTGCTGCACGGCCGTGAGACCGGCATCATCAAGCGGCTGCCGCACGGTGAGTTCGTCGAGGTCCATGAGCCGCTCTCGCAGGAGCAGCTGCACACGCTGACCCAGCACGACCAGCCCAAGCCGTTCGAGGTCGGGCCGGCGGTCGACGAGAACGGTGTCGCGCGGAAGATAAAGCGTTCGGACAAGCTCCGCTCGAAGCTCTCCAAGAGCTACTACGGCGAGAACAACGTGATTCCGAAGCCGACCCGCGAGGAGTACCAGGAGATCACCAGCGGCCACGGCCACCACTGATCCCTTCGGTACACCGCTGACGCCACCCACAACCAGGGCCCCGGCCCGGACCTTGGGTTCTAACGGTCCTCGCAACACCCGCGATCTGTGGGAGTTGCGAGGACCGTGGCCGTTGGACGGGATGATCTTGCGGGGTTGAGGGAGCGTTTCCTTGCGCGGCTGGATGCCGTGGGGAACGTGACCGTGGTGGCGCGTGAGCTGGGGGTGAACCGGAACACTGCCTTCGGCTGGGCCCGAAAGGCCGGACGGACCTCGGTGCGCCTGCCTCGGCGGCACCCCGGGCGCGACGAGTACGAGCGGCTTCGGGCCGCCGGTGTCGCACGTCGGGTGGCGGCCCTGCAGGTCGGGGTGAACGAGCGCACGGCCAAGGACTGGGACTGGGGCGTCAAGAAGACCGGCACCACGCGCACTTACGCTGACGGCCGCCGTGTCGACTACAGCACCGGGACCGTCACGATGTGCGGTGTGACCACGGCACCGGTGGGCCTGACGGCCCTGGAGAAGCAGCTTCACCCGCGGTTCCTAGCGCTCGCCGAGCGCGAGAAGATCCGCGATCTGCGCGCGGCGGGGCAGTCGCTGAGGGCGATCGGACGGGTCCTGGGACGGCCGGCGAGCACCATCAAGCGGGAGATCGACGCGAACTCGGGCAGCGAGGGCTACCAGCCCTACGCCGCCCACCGGGCAGCGGCAGCGCGCAGACCCCGGCCCAAGGAGCGCAAACTGCTGCGCGAGGGACGGCTGCGCCGCTTCGTCCGGGACGGACTGCGCCAGCGGTGGTCACCGGCACAGATCTGCCACGCTCTACGGAGAGAGCATCCCGACGACGAGAGCATGCGGGTGAGCGTGGAGACGGTCTACCAGGCACTGTATTTCCAGGCCCGCGGCGGCCTGAAGCGGGAAGTGCAGGCCGCCATCCGTTCCGGCCGGACCCGCCGCAAACCGCGCCGGGACTCCCAGCGGCGCACGCCCCGGTTCATCGACCCGATGGTGATGATCAGCGACCGTCCCGCCGACGTCGAGGACCGGGCCGTGCCCGGTCACTGGGAAGGCGACCTGATCATCGGCGCGGGCGGGCGCTCCGCGATCGCCACCCTGGTCGAGCGCAGCACCCGTTACACCCTGCTGGTCCATCTGCCGGGCGGGGCCCACGACGCCGAGACCGTCCGCGACGGCCTCGTTGCCACGATCCAGACCCTGCCCGCCCACCTGCGCGGCTCCCTCACCTGGGACCAGGGCAGCGAGATGGCACGCCACAAGCAGTTCAGCATGGCCACCGGCATGCCCGTCTACTTCTGCGACCCCGCCAGCCCCTGGCAACGCGGCTCGAACGAGAACACCAACGGCCTCCTGCGCCAGTACTTCCCGAAAGGCACCGACCTCAGCGTCCACAGTCCCGAAGACCTCGAACACGTCGCCCAGGAACTCAACGGCCGCCCACGCAAGACGCTCGGCTGGGATACCCCAGCCGAGCGTCTACGTGATCTACTCACCACCTGAAACCAAGTGGTGTTGCGACGACCCCTTGAATCCAAGGACCGCAACGGTCCGGCCGGGGCCCTGGCCGTTGTGCGACCACGATTGCCCCGGTGGTGTCCGCCATGCGGGCGCGCGGCCTGCTGGGCCGCGGCGCCGATAGGCTAACGGCGGGGCCGGTGCCGCCCGCGCGGACGTTGTCGCGCTGACCCGCGGACCCCCTTTCCCTGCCCACCCCACGGATCCAGGAGCGGACCATGGACGTTGTGACCCCAGCCGGAGGCGACAGCACCGCGATGGCCCGCACCTGGCCGGATGTCCTCACCTCGCTGCTCAGCGGCCAGGACCTCAGCGCCGATGACACCGCCTGGGCCATGGACCGGATCATGCGCGGTGAGGCCACCGACGCCCAGATCGCCGGATTCATCGTCGCGCTGCGGGCCAAGGGCGAGACCGTGGCCGAGGTGTCCGGACTCGTCCGGACCATGTACGAGCACGCCACGGTGATCGAGGTCCCCGGGGACACCGTCGACATCGTCGGCACCGGCGGCGACCGCGCCAGGACCGTCAATATCTCGACGATGTCGGCGCTGGTGGTGGCCGGTACCGGGGCGCGGGTGGTCAAGCACGGCAACCGTGCCTCGTCCTCCGCGAGCGGTGCGTCCGACGTCCTGGAGAAGCTGGGCGTCAATCTCGATCTCACCCCGCGGCGGGTGGTCGAGGTGGCCGAGGAGGCGGGGATCACCTTCTGCTTCGCGGTGAAGTTCCACCCGGCACTGCGGCATGTCGCCGCCGCCCGCCGGGAGCTGGGCATCGCCACCACCTTCAACATCCTCGGCCCGCTCACCAACCCGGCCCGGGTGCGGACCCAGGCGACCGGTGTGGCGGACGCCCGGATGGCGCCCATCGTCGCCGGTGTGCTGGCCGACCGCGGCTCGTCCGCACTGGTCGTCCGGGGCGACGACGGCCTCGACGAGCTCACGGTGACCGCGACCTCCCAGGTGTGGGTGGTGCGGAACGGCACCGTGCGCCAGGAGACCTTCGACCCGCGGGACGTCGGTATCGAACTGGTCCCGGTGGAGGCCCTGCGCGGCGCGGACGCCTCGTACAACGCGGATGTGGCGCGCCGGCTGCTGGCGGGGGAGACCGGCCCGATCCGGGACGCGGTGCTGCTCAACTCGGCGGCCGCGCTGGCCGCGTTGGACCCCGCGCCGGGCGACAGGACGCTCACCGAGCTGATCGGGGAGGGACTGACGCGTGCGGCGGAGTCCATCGACTCGGGGGCGGCGCGGAACGTCCTGGAGCGATGGGTGCGCGCCAGCAACGCGTGAGACCGGCAACGCGTACGTGATCTGCGCGCACCGCTCCTGCCCGGATGCCGGACAGGGGCGGTGCGCCGTTTCTCCGTATGGCATACTCCTGGCCAGGTCACGAGCGACAGCGACTACGGCCCCGGCCCGCTGTCCGGCAACCCTCCGTCCGTGGCGGGGTGCCCCGGGTGATGACCAGGCCGCAGGCAGCGAGGTCTGCGGCAAGCGCGGACCCCTCGCACTAGGGGTCCTGGTGGTCGAGGGAGTTCTTCCGTGACGCAGCGAATGCTTTAGGGCCGGTCGGCCCGTACCCCACACCCTCCGCGCGGTGCCCCCGTTCCGTGCGTTGAGCGATTTTCCACGCCCGCACCGGCGGTGAGCCGCCGGGTCCGTGTGTGACGCATTCACGCTTCCATCCTCCCGGGAGAATTCGCCATGTCCGTGCGCCCTGCCGCCGCCGTCGCCCCCGCCGCCGCTGTCCCCGCCCCCGCCGACGTCTGTGAGCCGCTGCCCGTGCTGGGCGCCGATGTCCGGGTGCCGCTGGTCACCGGCGGCGAGGTGACCTACGCCGCGCTCGACTACGCCGCCAGCGCCCCCGCCCTCCAACGGGTCTGGGACGACATCGCCGCCTACGCCCCGTACTACGGCAGCGTCCACCGCGGCGCCGGCTACCTCTCGCAGCTGTCCACCGATCTGTTCGAGAACAGCCGCGCGGACGTCGCCGCCTTCCTCGGCTGCCGCGCGGACGACCAGGTCGTCTTCACCCGCTCCACCACCGATTCGCTCAATCTGCTGGCCGCTGTGCTGCCGTCCGGCACCGAGGTCTTCGTCTTCGAGACCGAGCACCATGCCTCGCTGCTGCCGTGGGAGCAGCGCGAGGACGTCCGGGTGCGCTACCTCAGTGCGCCGCGCTCCCCGCGGCAGGCCGTGGAGACGCTGGAGCGGGCGCTCGCGGCGCGGGCCGGGGGCCCGGCGCTGGTGTGCGTGACGGGTGCGTCCAACGTGACCGGCGAGCTGTGGCCGGTGCGGGAGCTGGCCGCCGCGGCCCACGCCCACGGCGCCCGTATCGTGCTCGACGCCGCCCAGCTCGCCCCCCACCACCCGGTGGACATCGCGGCGGCGGACGTCGACTGGGTCGCCTTCTCCGGGCACAAGCTGTACGCCCCCTTCGGCGCCGGGGTGCTGGCCGGACGGGCCGACTGGCTCCGCGAGGCCCGCCCGTACCTGGCGGGCGGCGGTGCCAGCCGCAAGGTCGCCCGGCGCGACGACGGCGGGGTGGACGTCGAGTGGCACACCACCGCCGCCCGGCACGAGGCGGGCTCGCCGAACGTCATCGGCGTCTACGCCATCGCCTCCGCCTGCAAGGCGCTGACCGAGGCCGGGTTCGACGGTCTGGTCGCCCGTGAACGGCAGCTGATCGCGGCGGTGCGGGAGGGTCTGGCGGAGGTGCCGGAGGTGCGGGTGCTCTCGCTGTTCGGCGACGACGCCCCGCGGGTGGGCGTGCTGTCGTTCGTGGTGGACGGCTGGAACAGCTCGCACTTCGCGGCCGCGCTCTCCGCGGAGTACGGCATCGGTGTCCGCGACGGCCTCTTCTGCGCCCACCCGCTGGTCCGCACGCTGCTGGGCAGCGAGCCGGAGGAGCCGGGCGAGTGCGGCGCCCCCGAGGCCGCCCCGGGCGAGCGCTCGCTGAACGCGATCCGCGTCAGCTTCGGCGCGGGCACCCCGGACGAGCATGTGGACCGCTTCGTCCGCGCGGTGAAGGAACTGGTCCGCGCGGGCGCCCAGTGGACCTACCGCACCGAGGACGGCCGCTGCGTCCCCGCCCGCGATTGACCCCCACGGGGCCGGTGCCCGCCCCGTCGGCCACCAGCGACTGGGCCGGGGCGCCCTCGGTCCCCCCGCGCCCGCGGCGGGCAGGCCGCCCGCCGTGTCGGCGGCCTGTGGTTCGCGGGAGACCGGACCGGTATCCGGGATCCGGGGCGGAGCCCCGGGGTGTGGGTGGGGCTAGCCGTCGAGGCCGATGGCGAAGGCCGCTTCCAGGTCGTGCTGGGAGTAGGTGCGGAACGCGATGTGGGTCTCCGTGGAGGCCACCCCGGGGACCTTGCTGATCTGGCCGGGGATGATGTCCGCGAGGTCGTCGTGGGTCGCCACCCGCACCATCGCGATCAGGTCGTGCGCGCCGGTGACCGAATAGACCTCGCTCACACCCTCCAGCGCGGCGATCTTCTCGGCGATCTCCGGGATCCGGTCCACGCTGGTCTTGATGAGCACGATCGAAGTGATCACGGCTGGCTTTCTCCCTCGCTGGGCCTGGCTGCGCCGCCCACTCTAGCCGTCCGCCCGAAGCGGGCCCATGCGTAGAGGAACCCGAGGGTGAAGCCCACCAGATGGGCCAGATAGGCGACTCCGGGGCGGTCGTCGGCCTGCCGGGCGGCGAGCCACTGGAGGGCGACCCAGAAGACCAGCACCACCCAGGCGGGGAAGCGCAGCGGCATGAAGAACAGGAACGGGAAGAGGCTGGTCACCCGGGCCCGGGGGAAGAGCCACAGAAACGCGCCGAGGACCCCGGAGATGGCTCCGGAGGCGCCGACCAGGGTCTGACCGGACTCGGCGTGGGCCACGGCGTAGCCCAGCAGCGCCAGATAGCCGGTGGCGAGGTAGAAGAGGGCGAATTGCACTCGTCCCATGCGCTCCTCGGTCATCGCGCCGAAGACGTAGAGAAACAGCATGTTTCCGAGCAGGTGCAGCCAGTTGCCGTGGACGAAGAGCGCGGTGAGCGGGGTCAGCGGCTGGCCGGGCCCGCCGCTCCAGAGGGCGCTGGGGACCACCCCCCAGCGTTCGAAGTAGGCGGACTGCGCCTGGAGCAGCTCCCCGCCCGTGCCGTACTCGGGGTTGAGGCCGGAGGCCGGTCCGAGGACGAAGATCAGGCAGCAGATGACGATGAAGGTGTACGTCATCAGGGGGCGCCCGGACGTCTCACCGGAACCCTCAGACGCATCGATCATGGCCAGATCATCGCGTACCGGGCACAACCTGCCCAGAGCGCCTCGCCGCGCTGCCCCGAGGGGCGGTACGGGCACGGCACGGGCCAGGGCACAGGCCGTAGGGTTACAGGACGCCCCTGCCACCGAGACGAGCCGAGAAGCGAGGACCCGAGAACGATGGCCGTTCCCACGCCGACAGCCGAGACCCGCTGGCGTTGCACGCTGTGCGGCAACCTCACCCGATTTGATGTGACCCGCTCGACGAAGGCCGTGGAGTATGTGCACCTCGACCTGGCCGGGGAACCGAAGGTCGAGGAGCGCGAGGTGGTCAGTGAGACCATTGAGTCAGTGCGCTGTCGCTGGTGCAACGCGGTCGACCAGATCGAGCTGGTGGACCGGCCGGGTACCGGTGCGAGCGCCTGAGAACGGAGCGATGACAGGTGGTGGAGCGGACGGGCGGCCCCGGGGCGGCCGGTGACGCCGAGGGCGTCACCGAGGCGCTCGACCGCCCCCTGCCGGAAGGGGTGCGGCGGCGCGTCGTGGCGCTGGTCGCGGATGCCTTCGGCGGGCTGACCGTCACCGAACTGCCTCCCCAGCTGCGGCAGTACGCCCGTTTCACCCCGACCCGCCGGGCGAAGTTCGCGGGGAACGCGATGGCCGCCGCGGTGGAGAGCGACCCGGTCTTCCGGCAGCGGATCGCGGGTCGGCTGCGCGAGACCCAGCCGGAGCTGTCGGATGCCATCGAGGGCGGTTCGCCGCCCGCCGCGGCCGATCCGGTGGATGTCGCCGCGGCGGCGTACGTCCTGCGCCCGGTGGGCTGGGTGAAGCTGGTCGAGGCGGCCGGTGAGGAAGCCCAGCGGGCCTCGGCCGAGCGAGCCGGGGAGGAGGCCGCGCGGGAGCTCCAGCGGTTGCGTGAGGAGCTGTCGGAGGCCAGGGCCACGGCACGCAATGAGGCCGAGCGGGTGCGCGGGGAGCTGGAGACGGCGCGCAAGGAGGGCGACGCGCTCCAGCGCAAGCTGCGCAGCGCGCAGAGCGATGTGAAGCGCGGTGCGGCGGCGCTGCGCAAGGCCGAGGCCGAGCTGGAGGCCGTACGGTCCGAGGCGGCGGCGCGGCAGGCGACCGCGGACGGTGAGGCACGGCGGCTGCGGGCCCGGCTCGCGGAGACCGAGTCGGCGCTGGAAGCGAGCCGCCGGGCGGTGCGCGAGGGCCGCAGCGTGGAGGACATGCGGGTCCGGCTGCTGCTGGACACGGTGCTGGACGCGGCGCAGGGCCTGCGGCGCGAACTGGCGCTGCCGCCCGCTTCGATGCGCCCTGCCGAGACGGTGGACGCGGTCGAACCGGGCCGGATGACACCGAAGGACATAGCGACCAGGGCGCTGTCCGAAACCGATCCCGCCCTGCTGGACCAGCTGCTCGCGCTGCCGCAGGCGCATCTGGTGGTGGACGGCTACAACGTCACCAAGACCGGCTATCCGACCATGCCGTTGGAGAAGCAGCGGCTGCGGCTGCTGGGCGGACTCGCGGTGCTGGCGGCCCAGACCGGCGCGGAGATGACCTGCGTCTTCGACGGGGCGGAGCTGGCCGCTCCGGTGCTGCTGGCGCCACCGCGCGGGGTGCGGGTGCTGTTCAGCAAGCCGGGGGTGACGGCGGACGAACTGATCCGGCAGCTGGTGCGGGCCGAACCGCCGGGCCGGCCGGTGGTCGTGGTCTCGACCGACCGCGAGGTGGCGGACGGGGTGGCGCGTGCCGGTGCCCGTCCGGTGGCATCGGTCCTGTTGCTGAAGCGACTTGCTCGCACCTAAGCAAAGTCTGATTATCGGCGCAGCGTCAATTGACCGTCACTGCCCGTGTGATGTTTGTAAAAGATGTGCTCTGAGGGGCACTTTTTTGCCGTTGGGATTTGAACGGATCACGGCAGGGTCACTATGGTCGCCTCGAACCTCCGCGCGGTTGATCATCCATCGGGGATGACAGCGGAGGTACCGCCGAGTCCGCAAGCCCATTTTGCGGAGCCGGGGTCTCGACCCCCACCCACCCGGTAGGCGGCTGGAGGAAGAAGGAGCTCGCCTTCGTGGCGTCCCACCGTCGACCCAAGCAGCCGAGCCGCACTCGGGTGACCGTCCTGACCGCGACCGCCGCTGCCGCCGTCGCCCTCACCTCCCAGGCCGCCCAGGCCGCTCCCAGGCAGGACAAGAAGGACGTCAAGGAGCAGGTCGACAAGCTCTACGAAGAGGCGGAGCAGGCCACCGAGAAGTACAACGGGGCCAAGGAGAAGCAGAAGAAGCTGGAGAAGCAGGTCGGCGACCTCCAGGACAAGGTGGCGCGCGGCCAGGAGAGTCTGAACAAGCTGCGCGACGGCCTGGGTTCGATGGCCACCGCCCAGTACCGCTCCGGCGGTATCGACCCCTCCGTGCAGCTGCTGCTCTCCTCCGACCCGGACACCTACCTCGACAAGGCGTCCACCCTCAGCCAGTTGAGCGGCAAGCAGGCCGAGTCGCTGCGCAAGATCGGTGACAAGCAGCGCACCCTCAAGCAGCAGCGCGAGGAGGCGTCCACCAAGCTGAAGGACCTGGCGGACACCCGTAAGGCGCTGGGCAAGAAGAAGTCGCAGATCCAGGGCAAGCTCTCCAAGGCCCAGAAGCTCCTCAACACCCTCACCGCCAAGGAGCGCGCCGCGCTCGCCGCCAAGGAGCAGGAGCGCGCCAACCGCTCCAGCGAGCGTGCGAATCTGGGCAATGACGTGCCCGACTCGCAGCGTGCCGCCGCCGCGCTGGCCGCCGCCAAGACCAAGATCGGCTCCCCCTATGTGTGGGGCGCGACCGGTCCCTCCTCCTTCGACTGCTCCGGTCTCACCGGCTGGGCCTACCAGCAGGCCGGGGTGCAGCTGCCGCGTATCTCCCAGGACCAGGCCAACGCCGGTACCCGGATCGGCCGCGGCGAGCTCAAGCCCGGCGATCTGGTGCTCTTCTACGGGGATCTGCACCACATAGGTCTGTACGCGGGCAACGGGCAGGTGCTGCACGCCCCCAAGCCCGGCGCCAACGTCCGCTACGAGTCGATGGACAACATGCCGTTCCAGTTCGGCGTGCGGATATGAGCCACTGAGCGGCCCTCCGCTCACCCCCGGAACCAGGCGCCGAAACGTCGGGGAAGCCGTCCGTTCGGGCGAATCCCCACAGCTCCCCCTGGCCCCCGCCCCGTCGATGACCTGCGTCTGAGGCGGGGCGTCCGCGTCTGCGCACCCCTTCTCGCATTGGACCGTGAGGAGCCGCCCGGCTACTGTCTGCCCGCGGTTCGTTCCCGTGCGAACCCGATACCGCGGAAGGAGTGTGGCTGTCATGGCGTCCTGTCGCCGCGTCCCGAAGCCCGGCCCCGGCCGGGCGACCGTCTGGACCGCCGCGGCGGCCGCCGCTGCCTCCGCCGCCGCACTGGGCGCCGGTTCCGCCGGTGCCGAACCGCGCGACCCCGCGGACGGCCATCTGACCGCCCGGCTGCTGAGCGACCGGATCGAGCGGCTCTACGTCCAGGCGGAGCGGGCCACCGAGCGCTACAACGCGGCGGAGACCCGCACCGAGGGGCTGCGCCGCCAGGTGGACCGGATCCAGGACCGCGTCGCCCGCGCCCAGGAGCGGGTCAACCGGATGCGGGTGGCCCTCGGCGCGTTCGCGGGCGGTCAGTACCGCAGCGGCGGCCTCGATCCTGGCCTCGCCCTGCTGCTCTCCGAGGAGCCCGCCGCCTACCTCGACAAGGCCACCACCCTCGAGCGCATCGGCCACCGCCAGAGCGCCCAGCTGCGGGTGCTCCAAGGCGCCCGGCGCACCCTGAGCCAGCAGCGCGCCGCGGCCGCGGCCAGACTGGTGCGGCTGGAGTACAGCCGCAAGGCCGTGGCCCGCCACAAGCGGGACGTACAGCGCAAGTTGGCCATCGCCCGGCGGCTGGTCAACATACTGCCCCCGGGCGAGCGCGAGGCGTATGACCGGGCCTCGCGCCACGGGCGTGACGCCTACGGCGTACCCGGCGCCCTCGCCGGATCGCTTCCGCCGTCCTCCCCGCGGGCCGCGACGGCGTTCGGCGCGGCCCGGGCAGCGCTCGGGCTGCCGTACGCCTGGGGCCAGGCCGGGCCCACCGCCTTCGACTGCTCGGGGCTGACCCAGTGGGCCTACGCCCGCGCCGGGGTGGCCATTCCGCGCACCTCACAGGCCCAGTCCGGGGCCGGGCAGCGGGTGCCGCTGTCCCAGGCCCGCCCCGGCGATCTGGTCGTCTACCGCGCCGACGGCAGCCATGTGGCGATGTACGCGGGCAACGGCCAGGTGATCCACGCCCCCCACCCCGGGGCGCGGGTCCGCTACGACCCCGTCGGCATGATGCCGATCTCTTCCGTCACACGCGTCTGAACCCCGGCGCGCGGGCTCGTACGATCTAAGGCGTGGCGGGTCGGTGGAGGTCGGGTGGATGGCGGGCGCTGCTGTGCCTGCCGCTGGTGTGGGTGCTGCCGGTGGCGGCGCTGACCGGATGCGGTCCGGTGACCGGCTCCGACGACGCCGTGGGGCGGGACGGCCGGGCCGTGCAGCGTCTGCTGGACCGGCGGGCCGAGGCGGTCCGCGAGCGGGACGCCCACGCCTTCCTGGCCACCGTGGACCGCGGCTCCCGGCGCTACCGGGACGAGCAGCGGCGGGTGTTCGGGCAGCTGGCCGCCGTACCGCTGCGCTCCTGGACCTACCGGCTGGTGCGCACCGGCGGCTTCCAGCCCGCGCTGGGCAGCGGCCGCCGGCTGGCCGCACAGGTCGAACTCCGCTACCGGCTGGACGGATACGACACCGCGCCGGTGGTCTCCGCGCAGTACCTGACGCTCGCGCAGCGCGGCGGCCGCTGGTACGTCGCCTCCGACGACGGTGTGGTCGACGGCAAGCGCTCCGGTGAGCAGCTGTGGGACCAGGGCCGGGTCGAGGTGGTGCGCGGTGCGCACAGCCTCGTGCTCGGCGTCGGCCAGCGGCGGCGGCTGCTGCGCGCGGTGGCCGACACCGCGGACCGCGCGGTGCCCGCGCTCAGCCGGGTGTGGCCCGGTGCCTGGGCCGGGCGGGTCGTGGTCGAGGTTCCCGCCGATCTGGACCGGATGGCCGCGCTGCTCGGCGCCGCCCCGAACGGCTACCGCGGCATCGCGGCCGTCACCACGGGCGAGATCGGCGGGAACGACAGCAGCCCGTCGCCCGCCGACCGCGTGATCGTCAACCCCGAGGCGTACCAGGTCCTCGGCGACTTCGGCCGCCAGGTCGTGATCACCCATGAGACGGCGCACGTGGCCACCCGCTCCGCCACCACCGCCGCCACCCCGCTGTGGCTCTCGGAGGGGTTCGCCGACTGGGTGGGCTATCGCACGCCCGGCCGCACCCCGAGCCAAGTCGCCCCGGAGCTGGCCGACTCCGTGGCCACCGGCCAGCTGCCGCGCGCCCTCCCGCGCGACGGCGACTTCCGCTTCGGCAGCGAACCGGACCGGCTCTCCCGGGCGTACGAGCAGGGCTGGCTGGCCTGCCGGCTCATCGCCGACCGGTGGGGCGGGCGGAAGCTGGTGGAGTTCTACCGCGAGGTCGGCCAGGCCTCGCGGCGGTCCGGGGCGGTGGAGTCGGCGCTGCGCCGGGTGCTGGACGTGTCCCTGAAGGAGTTCACCGCGATGTGGCGCGCGTATGTGGCGAAGGAGCTGGCGTAGGCCGCGGAACGGCCCGCGCGACCGGGCCCCGGCGACAACCCGGTACTGTCGGCGGCGATGGACAAGACCCTGCTCGTGACCAACGACTTCCCGCCCCGTCCCGGCGGCATCCAGGCGTTCCTGCACAACATCGCGCTGCGTCTGGACCCGGAGCGGATCGTCGTCTACGCCTCCACCTGGAAGCGCGGCCGGGAGGGCGCCGAGGCCACCGCCCGCTTCGACGCCGAGCAGCCGTACCACGTCGTCCGCGACCGTACGACGATGCTGCTGCCCACCCCGCGTGTCACCCGCCGCGCCACCGCGCTGCTGCGGGAACACGGCTGCACCTCGGTGTGGTTCGGCGCCGCCGCGCCGCTGGGCCTGATGGCCCCGGCGCTGCGGAAGGCCGGGGCCCGGCGGCTGGTGGGGACCACCCACGGGCACGAGGCGGCCTGGGCGCAGCTGCCCGCCTCCCGCTCCCTGCTGCGGCGGATCGGCGAGGGCACCGACACCCTCACCTATCTCGGCGAGTACACCCGCTCCCGGATCGCCGCGGCGGTCGGACCCGAGGCCGCGTCCCGGATGGTCCAGCTGCCGCCCGGAGTGGACGAGAAGACGTTCCACCCGGGGTCGGGCGGGGACGGGATCCGGGCCCGGCTGGGCCTCGCCGACCGGCCCGTGGTGGTGTGCGTCTCCCGGCTGGTCCCGCGCAAGGGGCAGGACACGCTGATCGAGGCGATGCCGCGGATCCTGCGGCGGGTGCCGGACGCGGTGCTGCTGATCGTGGGCGGCGGCCCGTACGCCAAGGATCTGCGCCGGCTGGCGGAGACCACCGGGGTGGCCGGCTCGGTGCGCTTCACCGGCGCCGTGCCCTGGGAGGAGCTGCCCGCCCACTACGGCGCGGGCGATGTGTTCGCCATGCCCTGCCGCACCCGGCGCGGCGGGCTGGACGTGGAAGGGCTCGGCATCGTCTATCTGGAGGCGTCCGCGACCGGACTCCCGGTGGTCGCCGGGGACTCCGGCGGCGCGCCGGACGCGGTGCTGGACGGGGAGACCGGCTGGGTGGTCCCCGGCGGCTCCGCCGAGAGCTGCGCGGAGCGGATCGTGGCCCTGCTGGAGGACCCGGAGCTGCGGCGCCGCATGGGGGAGCGGGGCCGGGAGTGGGTCGAGGAGCGCTGGCGCTGGGATCTGCTCGCCGAGCGGCTGACGTCCCTGCTGTGAGGCGCTGAGCCCGCCGAGGGGCGCGGACTGCTCTGGTCTGCTCTCACGGCCGCCCCGCGGCTCGCGGGCGGCCGTGAGAACACAGAGCACATGGGGCCTCAGCCCTGGTAGATCGCCTCGATCTCGGATGCGAAGTCCTTGGCCACTACATTCCGCTTCAGCTTCAGCGACGGGGTGACATGACCGGAGTCCTCGGTGAACTGGGTCGGCAGGATACGGAACTTGCGCACCGACTCCGCCTTGGACACCGCCGCGTTCCCGTCGTCCACCGCGGTCTGGATCTCGGCCAGCAGATCCGGGTCGTCCCGCAGTTCGGCCGCCGAGACACCCTCCGGTTTGCCGTGCTCGGCGGCCCACCGGGGCAGGAACTCCTCGTCCACGGTGACCAGCGCGCCGACGAACGGACGGCCGTCGCCGACCACCATGCACTCGGCCACCAGGGCGTGGGCGCGGATCCGGTCCTCGATCACCGCCGGGGCGACGTTCTTGCCGCCCGCGGTGATGATGATCTCCTTCTTGCGGCCGGTGATGGTGAGGTAGCCGTCCTCGTCGAGGGTGCCGACGTCCCCGGTGTGGAACCAGCCGTCGGACAGCGCCTCGGCGGTCGCGGCCTCGTTGTTCCAGTACTCGGTGAACAGGTGGTCGCCGTGGAGCAGCACTTCGCCGTCGTCCGCGATCCGCACCACCGAACCCGGCATCGGCTGGCCCACCGAGCCGATCTTCTGCCGGTCCCAGGGGTTGAAGGTGGTGGCCGCACAGGTCTCGGTGAGGCCGTAGCCCTCCAGCACCGTGAAGCCGATGCCCCGGTAGAAGTGGCCCAGCCGCGCGCCCAGCGGGGCGCCGCCGGAGATCGCGTGGGTGGCCCGGCCGCCGAGGACGGCCCGCAGTTTGCTGTAGACCAGCCGGTCGAAGACCTTGTGCGTGAACTTCAGCCGGAGGGACGGCCCGGAGGGGGTGTCCAGCGCCTTGCTGTAGGCGATGGCGGTCTCGGCCGCCTTGTCGAAGATCTTGCCCTTGCCCTCGGCCTGCGCCTTGGCCCGCGCCGAGTTGAAGACCTTCTCGAAGACCCGCGGCACACCCAGCATCAAGGTGGGCCGGAACCCGGCGAGTTCATCGGTGAGGGACTTGATGTCCGGGACATGGCCCAGCTTGATCGGCGCCAGCACCGCCGCGATCTCCACCAGCCGTCCGAAGACATGGGCCTCGGGGAGGAACAGCAGCACCGACGAGTCACCGGTGTTGAAGATCGGCTTCAGCCGGGCCACCGCGTTGCCGCACTCGGCGAAGAAGCTGCGGTGCGAGAGCACACACCCCTTGGGGCGGCCGGTGGTGCCCGAGGTGTAGACGATGGTGGCGGGGGAGTCCGCGTTCGCGATCGAGCCGCGCTCCTCGACCACGTCGTCCGAAAGGTCGGCGCCCAGCTCGCGCAGCGCCTCGATCGCGTCGTCCTCGATCCGCCAGACGTTCTTCAGAGCGGGCAGGGAGTCCCGCACGGACTCCACGGCCGCCTCGTGCACCCCGGTCTCGACGAGCGCCGCGACCGCGCCCGAATCGCTCAGGATCCACTGGATCTGCTCCGGTGAACTCGTCTCGTACACCGGTACGGTGACGCCGCCCGCGCTCCAGATGGCGAAGTCCAGCAGCGTCCACTCGTAGCGGGTGCGGGACATCAGCCCGACCCGGTCGCCTGGCTGCACTCCGGCCGCGATCAGGCCTTTGGCGGCGGCACACACCTCGGCCAGGAACTCGGTCGCGGTGACGTCCTCCCATCGGCCGTCGATCTTGCGGCCGACCACAGCGACATCCGGGTGCTGGGCGGCATTGCGTCGGATGAGGTCCGTCAGATTTCCGTCGGCCGGAACCTCGTACAGGGCCGGAAGGCTGAACTCGCGCAAGACTGCTGCTCCTCGTGGGGCGCCGGCGCCGCTACAGGGCATGGGGGGTGTGGGGGTGGACGGCCCGGACGTTACCCATCGGTACTGCTCCGGGATAGGGGTTTCTGCCCAGATGTTTTATGCGTCACACACCGCCTTCTCAACTCCCGCAGACTAGTCGACCGGACGCACGGCTGGTAAGTAACCGCAGGTAGACGCGGGGCGGTGGCGACAGAACACCTTACGGCCCCCCGGCCGCAGGTCTTAGGGTGACACGCATGCGAGTCCACGTGGTGAGCGACGTGCATGGCAACAGTGAGGACCTGGGGAAGGCCGGTGACGGAGCGGATGCCCTGATCTGTCTCGGTGACCTCGTCCTCTTCCTCGACTATGCGGATCACTCCCGCGGGATCTTCCCCGACCTGTTCGGCGTCGAGAACGCGCACCGCATCGTCGAACTGCGCACCGCCCGCCGCTTCGAGGAGGCGCGGGAGTTCGGCAACCGGCTGTGGGACGGGACGGACCGCCGCGCCGCGATCGAGTCCGCCGTGCGCCGCCAGTACGCCGAGCTGTTCGCCGCGTTTCCCACCCCGACGTACGCCACCTACGGCAATGTCGACATACCGTCCCTGTGGTCGGAATACACCCGCCCCGGGCTCACCGTCCTCGACGGGGAGCGTGTGGAGATCGGCGGACTGGTCTTCGGCTTCGTCGGCGGCGGACTGCGCACCCCGATGCGCACGCCGTACGAGATCGACGACGAAACCTACGCCACCAAGATCGCGGCCCTCGGCGACGGGGTGGACGTGCTGTGCACCCACATTCCGCCGGAGGTTCCCGAGCTCTGCTACGACACCGTGGCCCGCCGTTTCGAGCGGGGCAGTTCCGCCCTGCTCGAGGCGATTCACACGGTCCGCCCCAGGTACGCCCTCTTCGGCCATGTCCACCAGCCGCTCGCCCGCCGGATGCGGATCGGCGCCACCGAGTGCGTCAACGTCGGCCACTTCGCCTCCTCCGGCACACCCTGGACCCTGGAGTGGTGAGCCGAGCGCGGTAGCCTTCAGCGGCAGACACCCCATGCGGCGGACCGGTACGGAGGAGCCACGGCGATGGCGGAACACACCAGCTCGAGCATCACGATCGATGCGGCACCGGCCGACGTGATGGAGGTGATCGCCGACTTCGACCGTTACCCCGAGTGGTCCGGAGAGGTGAAGGAGGCCGACATCCTCACCAAGGACGACCGCGGCCGCGCCGAACAGGTGCGGATGGTGCTCGACGCCGGGGCGATCAAGGACGACTACACCCTCGCCTACACCTGGACCGGTGCCAACGAGGTGAGCTGGTCCCTGGTCAAGTCCCAGATGCTGCGCGCCCTCGACGGTTCCTACCGGCTCGCCCCGGTCGACGGCGGCAAGCGCACCGAGGTGACGTACCAGCTGACCGTCGACGTCAAGATCCCGATGCTCGGCATGATCAAGCGCAAGGCCGAGAAGGTCATCATCGACCGCGCCCTGGCGGGCCTGAAGAAGCGCGTCGAGAACGTCTGAGACCGGCCGGGCGCGGCCGGGTTCGTCCGGAGGCCGGGTACGTCCGGGGCCGGGACGGCGGCGGGGGCGGGACGCGGCAGCGGCGATGACCGGGCGCGCCCCGGCCCCCGGGGTACGCTCCGGCCGGGGGATGAACCGCACCGCACCCCACGCACCGCACCCCGTGCGCGTCCGCACGCGCACCCCGCACCACCCCGCCCGGAGGCTTCTTTCATGCGTACGGTCCTCGTCACCGGTACCGGCGGCGCGGGCCGCACCACCGTGGCGGCCGCGACCGCCCTGGCCGCCGCCCGCGAGGGGCGGCGGACGCTGCTGCTGACGGCCGACCGGGACGGCACTCCCGAGACGCTGCTCGGCATCGGAGCGCTGCGCCCGGCCCCCGGCCGGACCGCCGAGCGGCTGCCGTGGTCCGTTCCCGTCGAGGTCACCCCGGGGCTGTGGGCCGCCCGGATCGTCACCGACCACTGGTTCCGCGACGAGCTGACCGCGCTCCAGGAGCGCGGCCGCGGCGTCCTGGACATGCTCGGCGCCGCCCCGCTGGACGGCGAGGAGCTGACCGCCCTCCCCGGGATGGAGTCCTTCGCACTGCTGCGCGCCCTGCGGACGGCCCGGGCCGCCCCGCCCGGCGCCGGGTGGGACCTGCTCGTCGTCGACATGCCGCCCGCCCCGGAGACCATCGGGGTGCTCGCCCTGCCCGGGCAACTGCGGCGTTATCTGCGCCGGCTGCTGCCCGCCGAGCGACAGGCGGCCCGTGCGCTGCGCCCGATGCTCGCCCAGCTCGCCGGGGTGCCGATGCCCGCGCAGAAGCTCTACGAGACGGCCGAGCGCTGGGAGCGCGAGCTCGCCGCGGTCCAGGGCGTCATCGAGTCCGAGGCCACGACCGTGGCGCTGGTGGTGGACCCCGGTCCGCTGGCCGACCGCGCGCTGCGCACCGCCCGCGCCGGGCTCGCGCTGCACGGCTGCCGGGTGGAGGCGGTCATCGCCAACCGGCTGCTGCCCACCGGCACCGCCGACCCCTGGCTCGCCGCCCTCTCGGGCCAGCAGCAGACCGCGCTCAAGGAGCTGTACGAGCAGGGGGCGCCCGACGTCCCGGTGCGCGAGCTGCCGCATCTGGGCCGCGACCCGCAGGGCGTCGGCGACCAGCCCGCCCCCGGCACCGAAGGTGCCGAAGGTCCCCGTCCGGCGGCCGAAGCCGCCCGTCCCGCCGGGCTCGCCGCCCTCGCCGGAGCCGTCGGGGCGCCGCAGCCCCGCCCCGACCGGCCCGCCGCCGACCCCTGGACCGTGGAGGACCGGCTCGCCGACGACGGCGTCCTGCTGTGGCGGCTGCCGCTGCCCGGCGCCGACCGGGACGCCCTCGCCCTGGTCCGCCGCGGTGACGAACTGATCGTCACCGTCGGCCCCTTCCACCGGGTGCTGCCCCTGCCGTCCGCGCTGCGTCGCTGCACCGTCTCCGGTGCCGGGCTGCGCGACGGATGGCTCCAGGTGCGCTTCACCCCCGACCCCGACCTGTGGCCCAAGCGCCCCTGACCCCGGCCCTAGGGCCCGTCTTCACAGGGGTCGCCCTGCTCCCGACGCCTGGCACGGCGCCTCGCTGCGTTGTCGGAGTCGCCCGAGTACGCCCAGTACGAGGGCAATCCTCCGCCTTGCGATCCCCCGCACCAGACGCCGCTCGCGGCCGGACGCCCCCTGTGAAGACGGACCCTAGCCCCTGGGGCTCTGACCGGGCCCCGCCGTTCCGGTAACGTCGGTGGCAAGCCCGGATGAACGCACCGGACAGCCAGCCTCCCCGCCGCAGGAGTTCGCCATGAGCGATGCCACCGAGCGCCCCGCAGACACTCCCGACACCGAGATCCCGGTCTCCGAGATCGATCCCGACGCCTGGGAGCGGGCCTGCGCCGAGGACCTCGCCGCCGAGCGGGCCCGCCGGGCCCGGGAGTCGGCGGAGGAGGAGCCGGGCAGTGCCGCCGAGGAGCTGCGCAAGCTGGCCGAGGCGCTGGCCGACCGGTTGACCGGGACACAATCCCCGCTCGCCGGGACCGCGGTCCAGGGCGCCGTACAACAATTGATCGCACAGGCCAAGGCGGCCGTGGAACCGGTCATTGAGCGCAACCCGGACGTTTTTGACCATCTCGCCAGCGCCGGTACGGAGCTGCTCGCCGCCTATCGCGCCGCTGTCGCGGGGGAGGAGCAGCGCTGGACCAGGGGCACCGATCGGGACGGCAAGGGTCGTGATGATGGAGGCAAGAGTTCGAGTAGTGAACACATCGACCTCGATTGAGCGCTCCTCCGGTACCGTTAGCCACGGCGGGGTTCGACCAAATAACTGAGGGACTCATGGGACTCACCATCGGCGTCGACATCGGCGGCACGAAAATCGCGGCTGGCGTGGTCGACGAAGAGGGCTCGATTCTCGAAACGAGCACGGTATCGACCCCACCGACTCCGGAGGGGGTCGTCGACGCCATCGCGGACGCGGTGCGCAAGGTGAGCACCGGGCACGATGTCGAGGCCGTCGGCATCGGCGCGGCCGGTTACGTGGACGACAAGCGCGCCACGGTGCTCTTCGCGCCCAACATCAACTGGCGTCACGAGGCGCTCAAGGACAAGGTCGAGCAGCGCGTCGGCCTGCCCGTGGTGGTGGAGAACGACGCCAACGCGGCGGCCTGGGGCGAGTACCGCTTCGGCGCCGGTGCCGGTCATGACGACGTCGTCTGCATCACGCTCGGCACCGGTCTGGGCGGCGGCATCATCATCGGCGGCAAGCTGCACCGCGGCCGGTTCGGCGTCGCCGCCGAGTTCGGCCACATCAGGGTGGTCCCGGACGGTCTGCTGTGCGGCTGCGGCAGCCAGGGCTGCTGGGAGCAGTACGCCTCCGGCCGTGCGCTGGTCCGCTACGCCAAGCAGCGCGCCGCCGCCACCCCGGAGAACGCCGAGGTGCTGCTCGGTCTCGGTGACGGCACCGCCGAGGGCATCCAGGGCAAGCACATCAGCGACGCCGCCCGCCAGGGCGACCCGGTGGCCATCGACTCCTTCCGCGAGCTGGCCCGCTGGGCCGGGGCCGGGCTGGCCGACCTCGCCTCGCTCTTCGATCCCTCGGCGTTCATCGTCGGCGGCGGGGTCTCCGACGAGGGCGACCTCGTTCTGGAGCCGATCCGCAAGTCCTTCCGCCGCTGGCTCGTCGGCAACCGGTGGCGCCCGCACGCCCAGGTGCTCGCCGCCCAGCTCGGCGGCAAGGCCGGGCTCGTCGGCGCCGCCGACCTGGCCCGCCAGGGCTGACCGGGCCGCCACCGTGGCGCTCGCGGACCTGCCCGGATCCACCACCGGCCCGGACGCGGCGGTGGTGCGGGTGCTCAGCTACAACATCCGCTCGATGCGCGACGACCGCGAGGCGCTGGCCCGGGTGATCCGGGCCTGCGCCCCCGATGTGCTGTGCGTGCAGGAGGCGCCGCGCTTCTTCCGCTGGCGCAAGGCCGCGGCCTGGCTCGCCCGGGAGACCGGCCTCGTCTACACCACGGGCGGGGCCACCGCCACCGGCCCGATGATCCTCACCTCGCTGCGCGCCCAGGTGGAGCGGACCGAGGACATCCTGCTGCCCCGGGTCCCCGGGCTGCACCGGCGCGGCTTCGCGACCGCCGTACTGCGCTTCGGGACCGGCCACCGCGCCCCCGGCGACGGGGTCCGGCTCGGCGTGGTCAGCTGCCATCTGAGCCTGGCCGCCGCCGAGCGCTACGACCAGGCCGGGATGCTGCTGGACCGGGTCACCGCGCTCGGCGTCCCGTACGCGGTCGCGGCCGGTGACATCAACGAACGCCCCGAGGGCCGGGCCTTCCGCAGGATCGCCGGGCGGCTGCGGGACGGCTGGGCCACCGAGCCCTGGGGGAGCGAGGACACCTTCTCCCCGGACGACCCCCGGCGGCGCATCGACGCGGTCTTCGCCTCCGAGGGTGTGGAGATCATCGGCTGCGGGGTCCCGGCCGGGCTGCCCGGTGTCACGGACGCGGACCTGAGGGCGGCCACGGACCACCTCCCGGTCCTGGCCGCCCTCCGGCTGCCCCGTACGACCCCGGCCCAGGGGCGTTCCCCCGCTCCCCGGGACCGGGGAACTCTCCCCTCCTGAGCGCTTCCTGGGCGCTTCCTCCGCGCGCTCGGGTACGCCCCTGGGGGCGCTGCTTCGCCTTGTCGACGACGGCGTAGTCCGCCAGGTACGAGCGCTGGACGAACGTCCCCTCGCCCGATGTACGGGTGTCGCGCATCCCCAGGTACGCGTAGTCGTCCGGGGCGAAGATGAACACCGAGGACAGCCCGCGCTCGCCCTTGTACGAGATCGCGATCCCCTCGCGCCCCCTGGCGTCCTTCTCACCCGGGGTCGCCTTCACCCCCGGGATCTTGGCCAGTGCCTCGTAGGCGGCGGGCCGCAGCCCCTTGGGCATCACCGCACCCGGTAGAGCAGCCCGGCCAGCCCGAACTCGATATCGCCCCACTCCTGCCCGGTGACCGGCTTGTTGTACCGCGGCTTGTGGTACGTCCAGTCCCGGACCGCGATCAGCAGTTCGTCCGGGTCGGTGGGGAGGGCTTCGAGCCGTGTCCAGTCCTGCGGCGGACAGACCGACTCGTTCTCCTTGACCGGATCGGCCCACCAGCCGCGGCCGATCTCCATGATCCAGGAGCGCCGGGAGTCGTCCACCGACCGCCAGCGCGACCCGGTCCGCGACCGCCTCCTCGTGCTCGGCGGGCGCGGGCAGCCTGGCCAGCGCCGAACCGGCGCGCCTCGGCCCGGCGGTGCCGGCTGATGAGATTGGTCGCGATGCCGAACAGCCACGGGCGGGCGTCGTCCCGCGCGCGGTGGTACCCATGACGCCGCTGGAACGCGGTGCTGAAGGTCTCCGCCATCACATCGTCCGCCGCCTCGGCGCCGAGACGGCGGGCCGCATAGCGGTTGCACCGCCTCGGCATGGCGGTCGAACAGCACGGCGAACGCTTCGGGCTCATCCCGGGACCGTTCGATCAGCGATGCGTCGGTGTCCTTCAACCGGCCGACGCGGACGCCCGGTTCGACGGTCATCGGGGCTCCTCTCGTTCCTGCGAACGCTTCGAAGGTGTGGGCTTGTCGTTCACCCCTACTTCGCCGTTCGCGGGAATCGAGTTCCCTTTCGCCGCCGAGGAGGCCGTGCCGGGGTCAGACCACGGCGCCGCGCCCCGGGTCGTCGTCCTCCTCGTCGGCGCCGTCCTTCATCCGCATCACCAGGGTGGCGAAGCCGCCCAGGAAGCCGCCGACGCCCAGTGTGGTGATCCACCAGGTCATCTCGAGCCGGAACACCACCACGGCGATCAGCAGCAGCGGCCCGCCCAGCACACCCAGCCAGGCGAAGCGGGAGGTGGTGTCGGACTCGGGCAGCGGAGGCGGCTCGGGCGGGACGAAATGGCCCTCGTCGCTCTCGTCGAAGTCGTCCTCGGACGGCTCCTCGGGCTCCCAGTCGCGCGGGCCGACGCCCGGCGCGTACACGATGAAGCTGCCGACCGGCTTGTCGCTGCCGCCCGGACCGCCGGTGACCGGCTTGGTGACGTCGTCCCGGCTCTCACCCTCCGGGCCGCCGCCGTCGGTGCCGTCGGTGCCGTCGGTGCCGTCCGGGGGGGTGTCGTCCTCGCGGGCCGGGTCCGGGGCGGCCGGTGGGCGCTCCCGGCCCCACTGCTCGACGAGGTTGTCCGCGACGGGCCAGCGCTCCGCCTCCGGCGGGTCCGGCGGCTCCTCCCCGTACGCCGCGACGATCTCGGCGAAGGCGGCGTCGTCGTCGCGCCGCGCATCCGCCTCGTTCTCGTTCGAGTCGCGCTCAGCCACTGGCCGCCGCCCCCTCCCTTCCGGTGCCCGTCCCGGTGTCTTCTCCCATACCCGCCGTCAGGCGGGTGATGAACGCGACCGTCTCGTCGAAGACGAACTCGGCGTCGTAGTCCAGGGTCGCCACGTGGTAACTGCGTTCCAGCAGCCGTTCGGTGACGTCCCGGGACGACACCTGGCTCAGGATGCGCTCGGAGTCGGCGGGCGGCACCACATGGTCCTGCGCGCTGTGCATCACCAGCAGCGGCTGGGTGACCTGCGGCAGTTCGGCGTCGACCAGCCGGAAGAGGCGCCGCAGCGAGTACACGGCGTGCAGCGGGGTCCGGTCGTAGCCCAGTTCGTGCGACCCCGGCTTGGCGATGTCGTTGGCGATGCCCTTCACGGACGGCACCACATGGCGCATCACCGGCAGCGCCGCCGACAGCGGGTCATGGATCCTGTTCGCCGGGTTGACCAGCGCGAGACCGCTGATCGCCGGACCGTGCTGGGCGGCCAGCCGCAGCGCCAGCGCGCCGCCCATCGAAAGACCGCAGACGAAGACCCGCTCACAGCGCTCCCCGAGGGCCCGCAGCTCGCGGTCGACCTCGGCGTACCAGTCCTGCCAGCCGGTGACCGCCAGATCCTGCCAGCGGGTGCCGTGGCCGGGAAGCAGTGGCAGCGACACGGTGAAGCCCCGCGCCGCGAGATGATCGGCCCAGGGTCGCACCGACTGCGGAGAACCGGTGAAGCCGTGCGAGACGAGGACGCCGATCGGCCCGCCGTCGTGGCGGAACGGCTCGGCTCCGGGAAGGAGCGGCACCGCGGATCTCCGTTCGGTGGTTCGGGCAGGGGGAGGAACCGGTGTTTCGGGGCCGGGCGGCCCGGCACCTCAGCGTACGCGGCGCGCCGCATGCGGGGTAGGCAGGTTAAGGTCTCCTCGTCGGATACAGGAGGTCCTCGGTTGTTCTACGGCGCAATGAAGCTGTCGGTGGGTGGCACGCTGAAGCTCGCCTTCCGGCCCTGGGTGGAGGGACTGGAGCACATTCCCGCCGCGGGGCCGGCCATCCTGGCCAGCAACCACCTCTCCTTCTCCGACTCCTTCTTCCTGCCCGCGATGCTGGACCGCAAGGTCACCTTCATCGCCAAGCAGGAGTACTTCACCACCCCGGGGGTCAAGGGACGGCTGACGGCGGCCTTCTTCAAGGGCGTCGGCCAGCTTCCGGTGGACCGCTCGGGTTCGCGCGGCGCCGGTGAGGCCGCGATCAAGGCGGGCATCGACGTGATCAAGCGCGGCGAGCTGTTCGGGATCTACCCCGAGGGCACCCGCTCGCCCGACGGCCGCCTCTACCGGGGCAAGCCGGGCGGTCTGGCCCGGGTGGCGCTGGCCACCGGCGCACCGGTGATCCCCGTCGCCATGATCGACACGGAGAAGATCCAGCCGCCGGGCAAGGTCATGCCCAAGCTGATGCGGCCCGGCATCAGGATCGGCAAGCCGCTGGACTTCAGCCGCTACCACGGCATGGACGGCGACCGCTTCATCCTGCGCTCGGTGACCGACGAGGTCATGTACGAGATCATGAAGCTCTCCGGCCAGGAGTACGTCGACATCTACGCGACCGCCGCCAAGCGGCAGATCGCGGAGGCGGAGGCGGCCAGGAAGCAGGCGGAGAAGGCCGCGAAGGCGGCGGAGCGGGTCGAGAGGGAGAAGCACAAGGACAAGGCCGGGGCGTAGGACGCGTCCTGGCCCAGGGGTGGGGGGATCGTGGCGCAGCGGCCCGAGCACCAGCGTGCGGTGGGGGACCTCGAGCACGAGCGCGAGCACACGGCGGAACGGCCGGAGCGGGCTGCGCCCGGCCGGCCGGCCGGGCGTCCCAGGCGCGAGCGCGTGGTGCGGATGTCCGTCGAGCAGCCGCTGTGGCAGGCGCTGACCGCCTACCGCGTCCTCACCCTGCTCTACGCCCTCGTCCTCTACGTCCGCTCCTTCCACCACTACGACCACCCGCTGGGCGCGGGCGCCTATATGGCCGTCCTGACCGTGTGGACGGCGCTGACCTTCCGTATGGTCTCCTCGGCCGAGCGCTGCACCCGGCGCTTCCTGGTCGGCGATCTCAGCGTGGCGGTGGTGGGCATCCTGCTCACCCCGCTCGTCGACACCCACGACCGGATCGCCGAGGGCACACCCACCCTGCCGTCCATATGGACCGCGGGCGCCGTCCTCGGCTTCGCGGTCAAGGGCGGCTGGCGCTGGGCGGCATGGGCCTCCACCGTCGTCTGCGCCGCCAACATCATCGAGCGCGGCGGCTTCGCCCAGGACACCGTCCACATGCTGATCCTCGTCTGGGTGGCGAGCGTGGCCATCGGCTACGTCGTCGAGGTGGCCCGCGCCAGTGAGCGCACCCTCGCCCGCGCGCTGCGCATCGAGGCCGCGACCCGCGAACGGGAGCGGCTGGCCCGCGACATCCACGACAGCGTGCTCCAGGTGCTCGCCATGGTGCAGCGGCGCGGCGCCGCGATCGGCGGTGAGGCGGCCGAACTGGGCCGGATGGCGGGCGAACAGGAGATCGCGCTGCGCACGCTGGTCTCCACGGGTCTGGTGACCCCGCCGCGCACCGCCCCCGGACAGCACACCGTGGCCCACGCCCCGGCCCCCGTCCCGGACGACCCCGAGGGATCCGGCGCCGAACCGTGCGATCTGCGCGCCCTGCTGGCGCCGCACGCCGGATCCCGGGTCACCCTCTCCGAGCCCGGCGCCCCCGTGGTCCTCCCGGCCCACGCGGCAGGGGAGTTGGCGGCCGCGGTCGGCGCCGCGCTGGACAATGTGCGGGTCCACGCGGGCGAGGAGGCCCACGCCTGGATCCTGGTGGAGGACGAACCGGGCGCCGTGATGGTGACCGTGCGGGACGACGGCCCCGGCATCGCCGAAGGACGGCTCGCCGACGCCGAGCGCGAGGGCCGCCTCGGGGTGGCCCTGTCCATCCGGGGACGGCTGCGCGACCTCGGCGGTACGGCCGAGTGGATCTCGGCTCCGGGCCAGGGCACCGAGGTGGAACTCACGGTCCCGAAGGCGGCCGTGCCGCCGGGGACTGCGCCGGACGACACGACTTCTGCGGACGACAAGGGGAAGGCAGCGCGATGACCGATCACCACGAGGGCCGGCCGGTGACGGTGATGGTGGTGGACGACCATCCGATGTGGCGCGACGCGGTGGCCCGCGATCTGTCCGAGGCCGGGTTCGACGTGGTGGCCACGGCCGGTGACGGCCCGCAGGCCGTCCGCCGGGCCAAGGCCGCCGAGCCCGATGTCCTGGTGCTCGACCTCAACCTCCCCGGACTGCCCGGTGTCGACGTCTGCAAGGAGGTCGTCGCCGCCCACCCCCAGCTGCGGGTGCTGGTGCTCTCCGCCAGCGGTGAGCACGCCGACGTCCTGGAGGCCGTGAAGTCCGGCGCCACCGGCTATCTGCTGAAGTCGGCCAGTACGGAGGAGCTGCTCGACGCGGTGCGCCGCACCGCCGCCGGGGACCCGGTCTTCACCCCCGGTCTCGCGGGCCTGGTGCTCGGCGAGTACCGGCGGCTCGCCGGAGAACCCGCCCCCACCGCCGCCGACCAGCCGGTCGCCCCGCAGCTGACCGAGCGGGAGACGGAGGTGCTGCGGCTGGTGGCCAAGGGGCTCTCGTACAAGCAGATCGCCGAGCGGCTGGTCATCTCCCACCGCACGGTGCAGAACCACGTACAGAACACCCTCGGCAAGCTGCAA
The DNA here is from genome assembly GCF_013364155.1 of Streptomyces sp. NA02950. NCBI lineage: Bacteria > Bacillati > Actinomycetota > Actinomycetes > Kitasatosporales > Streptomycetaceae > Streptomyces > Streptomyces sp. NA02950. The sequence continues at coordinate 6,820,725 of NZ_CP054916.1, forward strand.
CTGCACAACCGCGTGGAACTGGTGCGGTACGCGATCGAACGGGGCCTGGACGATGCCTGAGGTCCGCGCCCGGGGTTTGGGCAGCACCCACCCCTCGTACGGGTGAAGTTCAGAATCAACTGCCCAGGCGTGCGCGGAAATCGACCGCGGCCCCATCCCCTGTGACCTGGATCACCGTTAGCGTGGCCCTCCGTACCGGGCCCAAGCACCGGATTCCACGGGAGAAGGGAAGAAACGATGCGGGTCGGAGTGCTGACCGGAGGCGGCGACTGCCCCGGGCTCAACGCGGTCATCCGCGCCGTCGTCCGCAAGGGCGTACAGGAATACGGCTATGAATTCGTCGGCTTCCGGGACGGCTGGCGAGGCCCTCTCGAGAACGACACCGTCCCCCTCGACATCCGCGCGGTGCGCGGCATCCTGCCGCGCGGCGGCACCATCCTCGGCTCGTCCCGCACCAACCCCCTCAAGAGCGAGGACGGCATCCGCCGGGTCAAGGACAACCTCGCCAAGCAGGAGGTCGAGGCGCTGATCGCGATCGGCGGCGAGGACACCCTCGGCGTCGCCGCCCGGCTCTCCGGCGAGTACGGCATCCGCTGCGTCGGCGTCCCCAAGACCATCGACAACGACCTCTCCGCCACGGACTACACCTTCGGCTTCGACACCGCCGTCAACATCGCCACCGAGGCGATCGACCGGCTGCACACCACCGCTGAGTCCCATATGCGCGTCCTCGTCGTGGAGGTGATGGGCCGCCACGCGGGCTGGATCGCCCTCCACTCCGGCCTCGCGGGCGGCGCCAACGTCATCCTCATCCCCGAGCAGCGCTTCGACGTCGACCAGATCTGCGCCTGGGTCGAATCCCGCTTCAAGATCCGCTACGCGCCGATCGTGGTCGTCGCCGAGGGCGCCATGCCGAAGGGGGGTGACGCCGTGCTGAAGGACAGCTCGCTCGACTCCTTCGGGCACGTCCGGCTCTCCGGGATCGGCGAATGGCTGGCCAAGGAGATCGAGCGCCGCACGGGCAAGGAGGCCCGTACGACCGTCCTCGGCCACGTCCAGCGCGGCGGCACCCCCAGCGCCTTCGACCGCTGGCTCGCCACCCGCTTCGGGCTGCACGCGATCGACGCCGTGCGGGACGAGGACTTCGGCACGATGGTCGCCCTGCGCGGCACGGACATCGTCCGCGTCCCCCTGGCCGAGGCGACGGCCCGCCTGAAGACGGTGGATCCGTCGCTGTACGCGGAAGCGGAGGTCTTCTTCGGCTGACGAACCCACCTCCGGTCCTGGGGTCTCGCCGCGGGGCGAGACCCCGGGAACCAGCGGCCCCGGGGCGGAGCCCCCGGTGGTCACACCCGCACGGCGGCCAGCAGCTCCGCCACCACCCCCACCCCATCCATCGTCAGCACCGACTCCGGATGGAACTGCACCCCGGCAAAGCCCGGCCCCCGCAGCGCATGCACATCCCCGCTCCCCGCGTCCCGGCTCAACTCCACCCGGTGCATCGCCAACTCCGTCTCCACAGCCGCCTCGCACCGCGCGGTGAACGTGTTGTAGAAGCCCACCGTCTCCTCGCGCCCGAAGAAGTCGATCCGCTCCTGCGCACCCTGGAACGGCACCTCCTTCCGCACGATCTCCAGCCCCAGTTCCGCCGCGATCAGCTCGTGCCCCAGGCACACCCCCAGCAGCCCGTGCCGGTGCCCGGCCACCAGATCCGCGGCCAGCCCCCGCAGGAACCGCATCTTGGGGTCGGCGGTGTCGCCCGGATCGCCGGGTCCGGGGCCCAGCACCACCGGCCCCTCGTGCGCGAGTGCCGCCTCCCGTACGCCCGGCTCGTCGTACCGCCGCACACTGACGGTCAGCCCGGACGTCCGGAGCAGATGGGCGAGCATCGCGGTGAAGGTGTCCTCGCCGTCGATCACCAGCGCATGGCCCGACAGCCCACCCACCCCGTCCGTCGGCTCCTCAACGGTCTGCATCCGCAGCCAGAACGGCGCGAGATCGGCCCGCCGCGCGTCCAGCGCCGCCCGCACCCGCGGATCGTCGGCGAGCCCGGGCCGGACACCCTCCCGCGACGGCGCGGCCGGCCCCGGCCGCACGCCCAGTGCCGTCAGCACCCCCGCCGCCTTCGCATGGGTCTCCGCCACCTCACCCCGCGGATCGGAGTGCCGCACCAGCGTCGCGCCGACCGGGACCTTCAGCGCGCCCGCCCCGTCGATATCGGCGGTCCTGATCAGGATCGGTGAGTCCAGCGTCTGCGCCCCGCCGCCGTCCCGCCCGATGAGGGCCAGCGCCCCCGCGTAGTAGCCCCGCCCGGCGCCGTCCGGCCCGGCGGGCTCGTAGCGCTCGATGACCCGGCAGGCGTTCTGCACCGGCGACCCGGTGACCGTCGCCGCGAACATCGTCTCCCGCAGCACTTCCCGCACGTCCAGTGAGGACCGCCCGCGCAGCTCGTACTCGGTGTGCGCGAGGTGCGCCATCTCCCGCAGCCGGGGGCCGATCACCACACCGCCCCGGTCGCCGACGGTGCACATCATCTTCAGCTCCTCGTCCACGACCATGGACAGCTCCTCCACCTCCTTGCGGTCGTGGAGGAAGGCCAGCAGCCCGTCGGCGTCGGCCCCACCGGCCGGGTAGCGGTACGTCCCGCTGATCGGGTTCATCACGACGGTGCCCCCGGACATCCGCACATGCACCTCGGGGCTGGCCCCCACCAGCGTCCGCCCGTCCGCCAGCCGCACCACATACGTCCAGTACGCGCCCCGCTCCCCGGCCAGCAGCCGCCGGAAGAGCGCGAGCGCGTCGGTACTCCCGAAGTCCGGGATCTCCCCCCGGAAGGTCCTTCGGATCACGAAGTTGGCGCCTTCGCCCGTGCCGATCTCGTCCGCGATGACCTGCCGCACGATCTCGGCGTACGCGTCGTCGTCGACGTCGAAGGCCCCGCCCTCGACGTTCACCCGGTGCGCGGGCAGCGCGTCCAGCACCTCGGCGAGCGGCAGCTCGTACGTCTCCTCCGGCCGCAGCACGGCCAGCGGCGTTCCGTCGTCCCGTACGTCGAACCCGCGCTCCCGGATCTGCCGGAACGGCACCAGCGCGAGCGCGTCCGCCACCGCCGCCCCGCCCTCCGGGGCCCCGGCCGGCAACGGGATGTCGGTCAGCCGCTCCACCTCGCCGACCGGTCCGGTCAGCACCTCGACGGTGTCCGGGGCGTGCCCGGGGGTACGGCGGTGGATCAGGGCAAAGGGGGAGTCGGCGGAGAGCAGCCGCGCGATGACGTCGCGTGCTGTGGCCTGCGTGTCGTTCCGCATGGCGGGGTGTTCCTTCCGAGGAGGAGGAACGGCCCGCGCAAACGCCGAAGGCCGCCCCTCGGGCGGCCTTCGCGTGGTGTCTGGATGTACGCGCGATCAGTGGGCCGCCGGATGAGCGGTCCACCACCAGTTCATGTTCTGTCGCGCGTGCATGTCCGGAACCTTACATCAGCACCGGGGCCGCCCGACCGCTACGGCCATGTGTCAGCCGGAGCGCTTGCCCACGGAGGTGAGATCGATGTCGATGGTGAAGGGCGCCGTCGTCTTGAGCTGGTCGTGGTGGATGCCGGTCAGCGAGAAGCACTCGGTGGCCGGGTCGCGTTCGTAGAGGTACACCACCGTGCGCCCCTCGTCGTTCTCCACCCGCCAGTAATGGCGGATGCCCGCCTTGGCGTACTTCCGGGGCTTGGTGTCGCGGTCCCGCTCCTCGGAATCGGGGGACACGGCTTCGACGGCCAGGACGACATCTTCCGGCACATAGTACGTAGACGGCTCATCGCGGTCGTACGCCTCGGCGGTCACCACAACGACATCCGGTTCGGGGGCCTGTCGCCTGGCGAGCCGGACGGTCATCTCCCGATCGGCCCGCAGCCTGGCCGGTGCCTGCCGATCCAGTTCCGCGACCAGCAGATTGATCACCCGGCTGTGCCATTTTTCTTGCGGGCTCACGAAGACGAAGCTCCCGTCGATGAGCTCGGTGTGCGGGGGAAGGCCAGGCAGCCGCAGTAGATCCTCGGCGGTGAAGCCCTCTGGAGGCGGGATCACCCAGTCGGGCAGCGGCGCGACACTCATAAAGGTCAGCGTACGTGCTGAAGGGGCGCCTTGGGGCGGTAACGGACAGTAGGGGCCGGTCGCCGCCAGTGCCTCTGCGCTCGCTCATCCCGCGCTCGCTCCGCCCAGGCGGGGCGGTGGACGGGTCCGGTCTTTTGCGGTCATCGGTCGGTCGGCCGATGGTCGGGGGTGTCACGGTTCGGTGAGGGGTTCTTCACGGGACGGTCGCCGACGGTCCCAAGATGACCGGGATCGCCGCTCTTGTGCGGCGCGGCGCCCGCGAACCGCGTTTCGCCATGTCAGCGCGGCAGGCTAACTTCTGGGTCCGCGCATCGAATCGATGTGCGCAGCACACCACCAACCAACGGGGGCAATGCGCCATGTCCACACTCAGCCGTCAGACCAAGGCCCGGATCATCGCCATCCCGCTGGCCCTGATCATCGCGGGTGTCTGGTACTACAACAGCCGCGGTAACACCACCGGTCCCGAGCACCAGCAGAAGGTGGCCGGCGAGACCATCGACGAGGGCGACTGCGTGCAGAACAAGGGCACCGAGAGCGACCCGGACCTGGTGAAGGTCGACTGCGGCGGCGCGACGGCCGACTACAAGGTCAAGGAGCACTGGCCGCTGGACCACGAGTGCGAGCCGGGCCTCAGCACGTACCAGGTCACCCGGAAGGGCCGCGCGCAGTACACCCTGTGCATGGAGAAGCTGGCCGGCTGACGGGCCTTCATGCGGACGCGATGAGCGGGACCGTTCAACGAGCCCCTGCCACGCATCAGGCGGGATCAGCGTGGGCCTGGCCACCGTGGTCTTCGTGGTGGCCGCCCCACCGCTCGGGCACATCCCTTGCGAGGTTCGACACTCCTGTCACGCCTGTGTCACAGCCTGCCGTTTGTCCGTTGCGGCGATTTTGCGGAGTTGGAAGGATGGACCTGGAAACGACCTTCATGCTTATCGCTCGGCGAGGGGGGCCGGATGAAGTTCGACATGGGAGCGCAGACGCTGTCGACCCTGCAGTCGAAGTCGCGTGGGTCAAGTGATGATCTCGGTGCGCTGATTCGCCAACTGGTGCAGGCCGCGGAGCCGTTGGAGGGAAAGTTCAACGGCTCGGGCAAGGCGGCGTTCGACTCGTTCAAGGCGCGGTCGGATGAGATCTCGCGGTCCCTGCACGGCGCGTTGTCCTCGATCCTGGGTGGTCAGTCGGGGATGGACTCGGCGTTCAGCTCGGGTGACCAGGAGCAGGGTGACAACGCGCGGACGCAGATGGGCGCGGCCAACTTCGACGCGGCCCGTTTCTCCGGCCGCTGATCCGGGGCCGCTGACCGCATTTTTCCTTCGAGCTCGATGGGGAGTGAGCTTTCATGGCTGCCGGCAGTGACCGCCGCTCGTACGACACGGGGGCTTCCGCGGACGCGCAGGGCAATATCCAGGCGGTGATCGCCCGTCTGGAGGAAGTGATCACCGCGCGTGATGCCCAGGTGAAGGCGGCGATGGCCGATTTCAGGGCGGATGGTGTGGCGGATGAGTACCACGGCAAGGAGCAGCGCTGGAACCGCTCCTCGCAGGAGGTCAAGAACATCATCCAGTTGCTGAAGACGACGCTGGAGAAGAACGACGGCACCGCGCAGCACACGCTGTCGCGTGCGAAGGCCGCGGTCGACAACATCGGCTGAGCCGCGTCGGCTGAAGCCGCGGGGCGTTGAGGCGCGCTGGGGGGTTTATGACTGCCTGGGATCTGAAGCCGCAGGGTATTTCGGGTGTACTGAAGACGACGGGTGAGTTCGCGGCGAAGATCGAGAAGCATGCGAAGTCGTACGGCGCTCATTTGCAGTCGGCGGCGGAGCACGCCGGCACGATCAGCGCCGACGGCGGTGGCGAGGGAGGGGAGAAGGCCAAAGGGGGTCTTGTCGCCCTGGCTCTCTCCCAGTTCTCCGAACACGCCACACCTGATCTGAAGTTCATCGCGGCGCGGGCGGGCAAGTCGCTGAAGGGTGCGATGAATGCCACGACGGAGTACCTCAACGGTGATCTGCACATGGCCGCTCAGGTCCAGCACAAGCCGCTGAGCGATCCCGATCTGGACCCGAAGAAGCCGGGGACACAGACCAAATGATCAAGCCTGAGGAGATCCCGCAGTACACCGGTGATCTGGATCTGCTGGAGAAGGCCTACACCGGGCTGAAGAAGGACGCGGGCCACATCCGTACCGTCGGCGCCGATGTCCACAGCCACTTCCAGGGGCTGTCCGCCTACTACAAGGCGCCCGAGGCCGACCAGCTCTTCGCGACCACCAAGCCGGTCAAGGAGCGCGCCCACGACTTCGCCGAGGACCTGGGGAAGGTCTCCACGGCCCTGTCGGAGTACGCCACCGAGATCCGCCCCCTGGTCGCCAAGCTGGCCGGCCTCAAGACGGCCGCCACCACGTTCGTGGCCGACCACAAGGACGACGACGACTGGCAGTACGACGAGGACAAGGTCGACGAGCACAACCAGCTGCGTGAGGACATCACCAACACCGTCGCCGCGTTCTGGGCCGCCGAGCGCACCTGCCACAACAAGATCACCGCGCTGTTCCACGGCGCTCAGATGGTCGCCGGGGACGGGTCGGAGGGCAAGAACCAGTACGGGTTCAACGCGGAGGACATGGCGAAGGCCAAGCTCCCCTGGGGTGACCCGGTCGAGGAGAAGCACCACGCCTGGGAGATCGGCCACTGGGTGAAGTCCTTCGTCTGGGACGGCCTGATCGTCGACGGTGTGTGGGGCACCCTGAAGGGTCTGGGCACCCTCGTCGGCTTCGGCGGCTGGGACGCCATGGGCAAGGCGTGGAAGGGGCTGGCCCAACTCGCCACGGGTCTGGCCATCTCCTCCATCCCCGGCGCGAGCACCCTGTTCTGGACCCTGCCGGATGACAAACTCCCCTCCTGGCTGCGTGATTCGCGCACGGCCATGAAGGAGACGGGCAAGGCTCTGGTCGCCTGGGACGAATGGGGCAAGAACCCCGGCCGTGCCGCCGGGGCGGTCACCTTCAACGTCCTGACCACCGTCTTCACCGGCGGCGCTGGCGGCGCGGCCTCCGGTGCGGGCAAGGCGGGCGCCGTCGCCAAGACCCTCGCCGCCGCGGGCAAGGCGGGGAAGGTCATCGACCCGATGACCTACATCACCAAGGGCGCGGGCGCGGGTCTGTCGAAGATCGGCGACATCGCCAAGGGGCTGAAGGGGATCGAGTCCATCGACATCCCCAAACTCCCCGACGGCACGGTCCACATCCCCGAGGGCTCCTACCTCACCCCCGACGGCACGGTCCACCTGCCCGACGGCTCCGGTTCGCCCATCCCGGACGACGCGGTCAAGATCCCCAAGGACAGTGTCGCCCTGCCCGACGGCGGCCTCCTGCCCCCGGGCAGCGTCAAACTGCCGGGCGAGGGCGCCCCGCGCTTCATGGACACCGACGGCAACATCTACAAGTCCGACGGCACCCTCGCGCACGACGCCGCCCACGCCCCCAGGGACGTCGTGGACGGCCCGGCGGGCTCCGACGTCCCCAAGGCCAACACCCCCACCCGCCAACCCGACCTGGTCGCCGCAGGAGCCCGCACCGGCGACAACGCCGCCCACATCAACCTCGGCGGCGGCCTGGACGACCTCGGCCGCGCCGGCGACGACCTGCCCGGCGGACGCGTGGGCGACGACGTGCCCGGCGGCGGAGTCGGCGACGACCTGCCCGGCGGACGCGTGGGCGACAACCTCCCCGGTGGCCACGCGGGCGACAACCTCCCCGGCGGCCACGCCCACGACCACGGCCCCGGCCCATCGGCCAGCCACGAACCGACGTCCGGCAACCACAGCGACGGTCCTGGCACGGGCGGTGGCCACGACGGACCTACCGGCGGGCAGAGCGAAGGCCCTGCGGGCAGCCACGGAGAAGGTCCCGGCGGCTCCGGCAGTGGCGGACACGACCCCGGAGGAAATGGCCTGGACGGACCGACTTCGCCTGGCGGGTTCGGTGACGAGAGTCCCGGCGATCCGCATGGATGGGAGCGACCGCACGACGAATCCGGCCCCTTCGAGCGCGGTGGTGAGACCGAGCAGAAGATCCGTGAGCAGTTCCGACGCCCGCCCCCGAAGCCGGACGACCTGGACCGTGTACTGGCCAATCTCGCCGACAATCCTGCCGGACAAGAGATCGCCGACACCATTGCGTCCGGCAGGTTCAACGATGCTGTCGGCTACAAGCAAGTGGTGTCCAGCCTGAGCCACGCGGACAAGATGTCCGGCGGCATCGAGCAGCTCCGCCTCGGCAACCGGCTGCACGAGAGCGGCGTCCACGACATCTCCTTCGAGGTTAAGGGAGATGCCGAAATCAAGCCCGGGGTGAGGACCGGTAGCGAGACCGACCTCGATGTCATGGCCCGCGATGCGGACGGCAACGTCCATGGTTATCAGTTCAAAGAGATCCAGAATCCGAAGAAGGTCGTCAAGAAGATCTTCGACAACATGAAGCAGTTGGAACATTCGGGCGCTGACTTCAAGACCTTCGTTGTCGACACCAAGGGCACGCTGGCCGACCACCTCACCCTCAGAACAGAACAGCGCCTTACAGATGTCTACGGTAAGAAGGGCGTTCAGTTCGTCATTCGCGTGGAAGATGGGGTTATTGTCGTCCCGCCCCGCGGTAAGTTCATGCCGGAGGGAACACTGTGATCGCTAGCACTCCTGTAGCCCGATGGACCTGGGGGCGGGACGGCCACGACCGGGACATGATCGTCACTTGCCTCCACGCGGCACTGACTGCCTATTCCGTCCTGGCGGACCACCAGCTCATGTTCGGTCCTCCGACGGTGTCCGTGTCCGTACACGAGGCCGGGGACTCGAACAGTCACCTCTTCAATGAAGAGTTCGTGGTCGACGAGCCGTCGCCCGCAGCGGAGGTCGCCCAGCAGTTGGCCACGCGGGTCGAGGCCGCACTGCGCCCCGGAGAGGTCGGGGGGGTAGACGCCCGTGTGAACAGCCCCGGTGTGGTCATGGCCGGGGAGGCGGACCCTCATGAAGAGCGAGTGTGCCGACTCGGGGTCTCCGCGTTTCTCGATTACCTCACCGTCGATCTGGTGACGTCTTCGGATGCCTGGATGCCGTACGACCTCAAAGGCCGCCCCCAGCCCTCCGTGTACGCGGCGAACGCTCCGCGACTGTCCGCCACCCTCCGCGATCTCTCGGAGGCGCTGGACATGGAGACCGATCCGGACGACCCGACCTACTTCGGCAAGCCGACCGAGTTCGGCGTCGAAAACTACTTCGACGACGACGGCACAGCGTCCGACGTGTGGTCCAGCTTCGAGGTCCTCAATCGGTACGACACGTTCACACACACGCCCGGATTCGGTCGCATCGGCTACAAGCGCAACGCGGACGGCGAAGTCCAGTACGTTCCCGTGCGAAGTGAGCGCCAGGTACTCGGGTACCTCTGGGCTTCCGACGCCGAAAACGCGGCGAGCTTCGAACCACGGGACGTCGGGGACGACGATGTGTACAAGGAGGGTCTCAAGTGGCTGGACCGGCTGCGCTCGGCGTACGACCGGGGTCTGGGCCCCTCCCAGGCCCTCGCCGAGCTGGCCGACCTCTCGGAGGACGACGAGCCCGGCACGTGTGACCTGGCATCGTTGCGAGAGCTCACGAGCGAAGACTGACCCTGCGGGGCGACTACGCCCTCACCCCCAGGCGCGCAGCGAGGTAGCGGAGCTGTAGGGGAGTGGTCCTGCGGTCGTCGAGCATGTCGGCGGCATGGTCGAGTAGTTCCGCGCCGCGCCTGGCCGATGCGCTGCGTGCAATCGAATCCGCTCTCGGCATGGAAGCCGAGACGGGCGAGGCGACCTACTTCGGTAGTGCTGTCGGATACAGCGTCAGCACCCCCGACCCAGACGACGATGGAATGGGATCAAACCTGACGAGAAAGCTCTAACTACTGCTCGTAGACGGTCCTCACCGACTACGTCCGGAGGAACAAGCCATGAGGACGGCTTCGGCGACCGCTCTTGCCGAGAGGCTGGAAAACGTTGACTGGGTCGGCGCGTTCGATCGAACCCGTTCACGCGTGGCACTCATGCGCGAATTCATGCGGCGATCGGCTTTGTGGGCACAGGAAACGAGGTCCGGCGAGTGGCCGTTCTTCGATATCGCCGACCACATTGACCCGGTCGCGCGGATCGATGCCGACGTCACAAGGCCCTCGCCGGAAAGATCGGCTCGCAGCAACCGGTGGTTCTTGAGACCGTCGAATGGGCCCTCAACTTTGCCGTCCTGACGGACATTCGCCAGGACCTTGCGAACCTTCCTTCGCCGTTCGAGCCACTTGTGCAGTTGTTTGAGCGGGGCGGCACGTTCGCCCTCGATGCCGCTGGCCACATTGAGATCGACGATGCCGCTTTCCCCAAGGGGAGCATGGAGCAGTCCTTGGAGCGGACTCCGCTCAACCTGGACGAGAAGAGTCTGAACGCGTTGGATGAGGGGCTTGGAGGTTAATCGAGTCCGGATGCCCTCTGGACACCTCATGCCCTGGCAGAACACCTCGGCTTCACGATTGACCACAAGCGCCCGTCCGGCCCGTCGACATCGAGCCGGATGGTGCCGCCTCCGAGCGGCGGCGACAGCTGGCGCTTGTCAGAGCGCGCCGGTCGCTGTCGCGGTGACGAAGTCGGCGAAGGCGGCGGGGGAGAGCAGCAGGGTGGGGCCGTGGGGATTCTTGGAATCCCGCACGGCTACCCGCTGCCGGGTGGCTATCTCCGCGACCTCGACGCAATCGGCACCGTCGTGCCCGCTGTAGCTGGACTTACGCCACGCGGCGCCGCCGAGAGGGGCGCACTCCACGCATTCGCCGCCATCGTCGCCGCTGTAGCTGGACTTACGCCACTGCGCTGTCGTCAGTTCAGGGGTGCTCCCCATAGCGCTCCTCCATCACCTGGACGATCAGTTCCGCCGAGTCTTCCAGGGACAGGGCGGCGGCTTGCAGGTGATCGTAACGGAGCGAACGGTCCCTGAGGTCAGTCGGGTTGAAGGTCATGTGGCCGGAGTTGTAGTCCGGTGTGTAGAGGATGTCTGGCTCGTCTTTGAAGCGGAGCACCGTGAAGGAACCCATGAGCCCCGCGTGCGCTCCGGCGGTGAACGGCAGCACCTGGACGTTCACGTGCCCCTGGCGACGGAAGCTCAACAGGTGGGCAAGTTGCCTCCGCATTACGTCCGGCCCACCTATGGTTCCGTGCAGCACTGCCTCGCCCAAGACGACCCACACAGCTGGAGGCGTTGTGCGGGCCAGGATGCGCTGTCGTTCGCTCCGCGCTTCCACTCGTACGTCGAGACGATCCTCCGTGAGCACGCCGAGTACTTCACGCGCGTACTCCTCGGTCTGGAGCAGGCCATGTACGAGCTGTGTCTGGTACGTCGAGATGTAGGTCGCGATGGCCTCCATCTCGGCATAGGGCTGGAACCAGCCCGGCAACTGGCTCCGCGCCACCAGCGGCCATAACCGCAGCAGCGCCCCCTCCGCCTCCAGTGCGGCGTCCGCCCGCTCGGTCAGCTCGCGCGTCGGCGCTTTGCGGGCCGTCTCGATCTGGCCGATCAGTGAGCCCGTACAGAAGATGATCTTGCCGAGCTGGTTCAACGTGAGGCACGCGGACTCGCGCAGCCGTCGCAGCTCGTAACCGTAGTAGTTCAGCGGGGATGCACTCGGGTCCAATGCGCTGATGTTCACCACAGGTGCGCCCCTCCTCAACTCCAGCAACGCCCGGACGCGTTGTGTTCGTCACGTAGCCGAGCGTAATCGACCGGATCCACCCTTGTGGCGTGAACAAAGACATCGCGTACCCCCCGCCGCAGTACCACCTCACCCTGGCCGCCATGTCCCCGCACGCCGTCCGTCACATCCGCCGCCTCGTCCGCACGTATGCCGCGATGTGGGAGATGCCTCACATCGCCGAGGTGGCCGAGCTGGCCGTCAGCGAACTTCTCTCCAACGTGATCCGGCACGTACCCGACCGGTCCTGCACCGTGCTGCTGATCGCGGAGCAGGGGCGGTTGCGGGTCGAGGTGGGCGACAACTGGGCCGCGTTACCGGCCAGGCGGGCCGCCGGGCCGTGGGAGGAGAGCGGCCGGGGGCTCGCCATGGTGGATCTGATCACGGACGCCTGGGGCGTCGACCGGACCCCGGCGCGACCCGGAAAGCGGGTCTGGTTCGAGCTCAAGGCCTGACCGGAGATGTCTCACCCTGTGGGCGCCGGGCTGGACCACCGTAAAGACCCCGTAACCTTGGCGGCGTGACCGTGAACGCTGAAACCCACGCCGGTGGCAACACCTGGCAGTCTCTTCCCGCGGCGCAGCAGCCTGACTGGCCGGACCAAGCGGCTCTGCGCGATGTGATCGCTGAGCTCGAGTCCTATCCGCCGCTCGTCTTCGCGGGCGAGTGCGATGCGCTGCGGCACCGCCTGGGGGCCGTGGCGCGGGGTGAGGCGTTTCTGCTCCAGGGCGGAGACTGCGCCGAGGCGTTCGACGCCGTGGGTGCCGACCAGATCCGCAACAAGCTGAAGACGCTCCTCCAGATGGGCGCCGTACTGACGTACGCCGGGTCCGTCCCGGTGGTGAAGGTCGGCCGGATCGCCGGGCAGTACAGCAAGCCGCGCTCGAAGCCGACCGAGACCCGGGACGGGGTGACCCTGCCCACCTACCGCGGTGACTCGGTCAACGGTTTCGAGTTCACCGAGGAGGCGCGGATCCCGGATCCGCAGCGGCTGAAGCGCATGTACCAGGCGTCGGCGTCGACGCTGAACCTGGTGCGCGCCTTCACCACCGGTGGCTACGCGGACCTGCGCCAGGTGCACGCCTGGAACCAGGACTTCGTGAAGTCCTCGCCGTCGGGTCAGCGCTACGAGGCGCTGGCGCGCGAGATCGACCGGGCGCTGAACTTCATGAACGCCTGCGGGGTGGACCCGGAGGAGTTCAAGACGGTGGAGTTCTTCTCCTCGCACGAGGCGCTGATCCTGGACTACGAGTCGGCGCTGACGCGTACGGACTCGCGGACCGGCGATCTGTACGACGTGTCCGGGCACATGGTGTGGATCGGTGAGCGCACCCGGCAGCTGGACGGGGCGCATATCGAGTTCGCGTCCAAGGTCCGCAACCCGGTGGGTGTGAAGCTCGGCCCGACGACCACGCCGGAAGAGGCGCTGGCGCTGATCGACCGGATCGACCCGGACCGCGAGCCGGGCCGGCTGACCTTCATCACGAGGATGGGCGCGGACAAGATCCGCGACAAGCTGCCCAATCTGGTGGAGAAGGTGACGGCGTCCGGGGCGCAGGTCGTGTGGGTCTGCGACCCGATGCACGGCAACACCTTCGAGGCGGCGTCCGGGCACAAGACCCGGCGCTTCGACGATGTGCTGGACGAGGTCAAGGGCTTCTTCGAGGTCCACAAGGAGCTGGGCACCCACCCGGGCGGTATCCATGTGGAGCTGACCGGGGACGACGTCACCGAGTGCGTGGGCGGCGGCGACGAGATCTTCGTCGACGATCTGCACCAGCGCTACGAGACGGCCTGCGACCCGCGGCTGAACCGCAGCCAGTCGCTGGACCTGGCGTTCCTGGTGGCGGAGATGTACCGGCACCAGTGAGACCGGCACCAGTGGGACCGGCACCAGTGAGGCCACCGCGAGATCGCTGAAAGATGAATGGGGCACGGATCACATCGATCCGTGCCCCTCGGCGTTGTGGGGCTCCGCCATGGCGGGTAAGGTAAGGGTTACCTCACTGATCATACTGGTCAACGCTGGAGAGTTCGCGTGTACGTCTGCTCATGCTTCGGCATCACCGAGAAGCAGGTGCGCGAGCACGCGGAAACGGGTGCCTGCACACCACGCCAGATCGCCGGCGCCTGCAAGGCGGGCACCGACTGCGGTTCCTGCGTCCGCAAGATCCAGGCACTGCTGGGGCGCGGTTCGTGCCCGCGGCGCGAGAACCTCGATCCGGTGGTGCTGACCTCTGCCGTTGAGGTGCCCGCCGCGCTCGCCGCACCGGCGGCCGAGGCCGCCTGAGCCCAGGCGGAGCCCAGCCGGGTCAGTCGCTCGGCTGCTCGATCTGCTGGGCGATGTAGAGGGCCTCACCGAGCTTCTCGATCAGCGCGAGCTGGGTGTCGAGATAGTCGATGTGCTGCTCCTCGTCGGCGAGGATGTCCTCGAAGATATTGGCCGAGGTGATGTCGCCCTTGGTGCGCATGAGCTCGATGCCCCGCTTGAGGCGGTCGATGGCCTCGACCTCCACCTGCCGGTCGGCCTGGAACATCTCGGTGACGGACTGCCCCACGCGGACGTGGAAGAGCCGTTGGTAATTGGGGAGACCGTCGAGGAGAAGGATCCGGTCGGTGAGCAGCTCGGCGTGCTTCATCTCGTCGAAGGACTCGGCCCGGGTGTATGTGGCAAGCCGTGTCCAGCCAAAGTTGTCCTGCATCTTCGAGTGCAGAAAGTACTGATTGATCGCGGTCAGCTCACCGGTCAGCTGCTCGTTCAGGAACTCGAGGACCTCGGGGTCGCCCTGCATCGAAGGGGCTCCTTCCCATCAGAAGGGGGAATGCCAGGTTGCGCGCATCGTCGCATCGTCGCTGGTGGAGCGTCCAGTAAGTGCACGCTTAGTACGAGTTGCCCCCACGGATGATCCCCTGGTCACGACCACCCCCGGCGGTCTGAGACCATGGAGTCCATGGGTCAGTCGGAAAGCCGCGAGGGGGAGCTCGCGCAGCTGCCTCCGGGTCAGCGACTGCAACGCGGTTGGCCGGTTACGCACTACGGGCCGGTGCCGAAGTTCAGGCCGGAGCGCTGGGAGTTCCGGGTCTTCGGTGCGACGGCGGACGGCGAGAAGCACTGCTGGACGCATGAGGAGTTCTCGGCGCTGCCGTACTCGACGGTCGTGGCCGATCTCCACTGCGTCACCAAATTCAGCATGCTCGACGCCGAATGGGGCGGGGTCTCGGCGGGGTCGATCGTGGATCTGGCGCCTCCCGCGCCGGATGTCACCCATGTGATGGTGTGGGCGGAATACGGCTTCAGCTCGAATATGCGGTTGTCGGACTTCGCCGCCCCGACCTCGATCTTCGCCACCCACAAGGACGGCGAACTCCTGACGGCGGAGCACGGATTCCCGGTCCGCCTGGTCGTTCCGCATCTCTACGCGTGGAAAGGGCCCAAATGGGTCCGGGGCGTGGAGTACATGACGGCCGACCGCCGGGGCTTCTGGGAGGAGCGGGGGTACCACAACCTCGGCGACCCCTGGAAGGAGCAGCGCTACTCCTATCAGGAGGTGCCGGGGGACGGTCCCGAGCTGTAGCCGGGCTGCACCCGGGGTCCGTCGGGCGGTCAGTGGTGCTGGTGCACCACCGCATGGCCCTTGCCGCGCCCGATCATCCACTTGTTCACCGGTGTCGTCACCAGGAACGCGACCACGAACGACAGTGCCAGGCTGATCCAGAACAGCGCCTCGGACAGGGTCGACTCCATCGCGCCCGGGAAGAGCAGGATCGTGCCGTTGTCGGCCAGCTCCATCACCGCGATCGAGACGGTGTCGGCGGCCAGCGCGACCCGTACCGCGGTGCGCGGCCCCAGTCCGGACCGCAGCACTCCGCGCACGGTGAACGCATAGCCGAAGGTGAAGGCGAACATGATCGCCAGTGCCATGGTCGGGGCGTTGTGCCAGGCCAGAGCGGTGCCGATGGCCATGCCAAGGATCTCGCCGATGGCGCAGCCGGTGAGGCAGTGCAGAGTCGCCCGCGCGGCCGTGGGCCAGCTCGCCGTACTCATCCGTCCCGCAGCTCCTTGAGCCGCGCCACATCCGCCGCATGCCCCTCGGTGCCGCCCGGGGTCTCGATCACCAGCGGCACCCCCTCGGTCGCCGGATGGCCGAACAGCTCGCGGAACGGCTCCGCGCCGATGTGCCCGGCGCCGATGTTGGCGTGCCGGTCCTTGTGGGCGCCGACCACGTCCTTGGAGTCATTGGCGTGGATGAGCTTCAGCCGCCCCGGCCCGGTGACCGCCACCAACTCGTCGAGGGTCTGCTTCATCCCGCCGGAGGCGGCGAGGTCGTGGCCCGCGGCGAAGACATGGCAGGTGTCCAGGCAGACGCCCAGCCGCGGATGGCGGCCCAGCGCCTCGAAGTACGGCCCGAGGTCCTCCACCAGCGCGCACAGCGAGGTGCCCTGTCCGGCGGTGGGCTCCAGCAGCAGCCAGGGGTCGTCGTCGTGCGTCAGCTCGTCCAGCAGCGGCAGCACCCGCTCCCGCACCTGGGCGAGCGCCTGGACGCGCTCCCGGCCGCCGGTCGCCGAGCCGGTGTGGACCACGACGCCCCGCGCGCCGATCTCGCGGCCGCGGCGCAGCGAATGGCGCAGGGAGTCCACCGAGCGCTCGGCCGTGGCCTCGGTGTGCGAACCGAAGTTGATCAGGTACGGGGCGTGGACGTAGACCGGCATCGACTGCTCGGCGCAGCCGGTGCGGAACGCCTCGTCCTGGGCGGGGGTGCCGGTCGGGGTCGCCCAGCCGCGTGGATTGGCGACGAAGACCTGGACGGTCTCGGCGCCGATGTCCCGGGCGTGGGCGAGACCGACGGTGGCCAGTCCGCCCGCGACGCGGATATGGCCGCCGACGGGGTTGCGGGTGCGGTGCGTAGTCACGGGGTCAAGGGTCCCAGGCGCGGCGGGCGCCCGGGACCGCCGGGGTCCCGGGCGCCGGGCGTGCGCGGGGTGTTCCTGGAAGGGGGGTGTGCCTAGAACACGCCCTTGACCTCAATGGTGATGGTGCTGCCCTTGGGGGCCTTGTCCCCGCCGTCCACCGACTGGTCCTTGATCGTGTCCCCGGCGAACAGCGGCTTGTCGACATCGACCTCGAAACCCGCGTCCTCCAGCTCGGTGGTGGCGTCGTCGATGCTCATGCCCTCGACATCCGGTACCTCGATCATCTCCTGGCCCTTGGAGAGCGTCAGCGTCACGGTGTCGCCCTTGGCGGCCACGTCCCCCGGGGACTGCCGGGCGACCGCGCCCTTGTCCTCGTCGGAGAAGACCCGCTGCTCGGCGATCTTGACCTTGAAGCCTTCGTCGTTCAGTTCGGACCGGGCGTCGTCGAGCATGTCACCGATCACGTCCGGGATGTCGATCTTGGGTCCCTTGCTGACCACGATCGCCACGGGGGTGTCGGGGCGGCGCACGGAGCCCTCACGGGGGTTGGTGGACAGCACCGAGCCCTGGGCGGTCTCGTCGCTGAAGCTCCGGGTGATCCGGCCCACCGTCAGCCCCTGGTCGGCGATCTTCTTCTTCGCCTCGGCGAGTGTGGTGCCGACCACATTGGGCACCTCGGCCCGCTCCGGCCCCTGGGAGACCCGGATCGTCACGGTGCCGTTGTCGCGGATGCGCGCACCGACACCGGGCTTGGTGCTGATCACCCGGCCCTTGTCGACCACATCGCTGAACTCGGAGACGACCTTCACGTCCAGACCGGTGTCGTGCAGCTTCTTCTCGGCCTTCGCCTGTGTCATCTTCAGCACCGGGGGGACCTTGGTGAACTGCCCGGAGTTGATGTACCAGACGCCGACGCCGATCCCGAGGGCCAGCAGCACCCCGGCGATGATCGTCACGATCCCGCGCCGTGGCATCCGGCCGCCGCGGTCACGGTCTCGGTTGCCGCGTCCCCGCCGCTCGGGCGGGTCCGGCGGCAGCTCCAGGCGGCTGGTGCGGTGGAGCTGGTCCTGATCGCCGGCTCCGGCGGCGGGCCGCGGGATCACCGTCGTCCGGTTCTCCGAGCCGCTGTCCGTGCCCTCCTCCCTGGCCTGCGGCGGTACCGCGTCCAGTTGGGCGTTGGTCAGCGCGGCGCGGGCCGAGCGGGTCTGGCCGAGCAGCGCGACGGCGTCGGCGGGGCGCAGCGTGATCTCGCGCGCGGTGGCGGAGGCGATCAGGGAGTCCAGTTCGGGCGCCACATCGGGGGCCAGGGCGGACGGCGGCGGAACGTCCTCGTTGAGGTGCTGGTAGAGGATCTGCGCCGGGGTGCTGCCGCCGTGCGGCTTGGAGCCGGTCAGCATCTCGTAGAGCACCACACCGCAGGCGTACACATCGGCCCGCGGATCGGCCGTGCCGTTCTCTATCTGCTCGGGCGCGAGATAGGAGACGGTGCCGAGGACGGTGCCGGTGGAGGCGCTGGTGTTGGTGTCCACCGCCCGCACCAGACCGAAGTCGGCGACCTTGACCCGGCCGTCGTCCCCGATCAGCACGTTCTCCGGCTTCATGTCGCGGTGCACGAACCCGGCCCGGTGGGCCGCGCCGAGCGCGGCGAGCACCGGTTCCAGGATGTCGAGCGCGGCACGCGGCTGGAGGGCGCCGCGCTCGCGCAGCACATCACGCAGGGTGCAGCCCGCGACGTACTCCATCGCCAGATACACGTGCACACCGTCGGTGCCCTGGTCGTAGACGCCGACCACATTGGAGTGCGCGAGTCTGGCCACGGACTTCGCCTCGCGGATGAAGCGCTCGACGAAGGCGGCGTCGGTGGCGAGGCTCTGGTGCATCACCTTCAGGGCGATGACGCGGTCGAGCCGGGTGTCGACGGCGCGGTAGACCGTCGCCATCCCGCCCACGGCGATGCGCGCCTCCACGCGGTAGCGGCCGTCGAGCACCTGCCCGACAAGGGGGTCCTGGAGCGTCGTATCCACGAGAGAGCATTTTACGGACCGTCCCGGCCGGCTCCGACCGCCTGCCCCAGGTGGGGGCGGAGTTGAAGCCGAACAGTGACACCCGCGCGTCAGTTGTGCGACGCGGCGGCCAGGGCGGCCAGCTCCTCGAGGGCGGAGGTCCAGGCCAGCGCGGCGTACTCGGCGTGCTGGGCCTTCACCTCGTCGGAGACTTCCAGAGAGCGGATACCGGATTCCGTCAAGCGGAGGCGGGTGCCCTCGCCCTCCGGGGAGATCCGGAACTCCACCAGGGTGGCCGTGGCCGCCTCGGTGCCGGGCCGGTCCGGCTCATGGGCCAGCCGGAAGCGGAAGAGGGCGTCCGGGACCGCCCGCTCCACCCGGCCGTGGAACTCCCCGTGCTCGTCCCAGCGGAAGCGGAGCGTGCCGCCGGGGCGCAGGTCCAGCTCGCAGCCCCCGGAGGCGTACCAGGCGCGGATGTGCTCGGGCGTCGTCAGCACCCGCCACA
Source organism: Streptomyces sp. NA02950 (assembly GCF_013364155.1). NCBI lineage: Bacteria > Bacillati > Actinomycetota > Actinomycetes > Kitasatosporales > Streptomycetaceae > Streptomyces > Streptomyces sp. NA02950. Next base: position 6,840,008 of record NZ_CP054916.1, read on the forward strand.
CCCGGTCGATGGGCGCGGAGACGTACACCTCGCGCTCGATCCGGTCGGCCACGGTCACGGTCACGGCGACCACCTCCGGCTTCCACGGTAGGCGGGGCGTCTCCGGGACGCCCCATCGCCGCTGCCGGCCCCTGGCAGCCGTCACCGGTCTGGAAGCCGTCACCTAGAAGGCGGGCCGCTCCGGGTCCAGCGCCGCCAGCCCCTCCGCCGGGGACGACGCCTCCGCGAAGTGGCGGCGCGGGATCCGGCCCGCCCGGCGGGCCAGCCGCCCCGCCTCCACCGCGTGCCGCATCGCCGCCGCCATCAGCACCGGCTCCCGCGCCCGGGTGACGGCCGAGGCGAGCATCACCGCCGCACAGCCCAGCTCCATCGCGAGCGAGGCGTCCGACGCGGTGCCCGCGCCCGCGTCGAGGATCACCGGCACGGTGGCCCGATCGACGATCAGCTCGAAGTTGTGCGGATTGCGGATGCCGAGACCGGAGCCGATGGGCGAGCCCAGCGGCATGATCGCGGCGCAGCCCACGTCCTCCAGCTTGCGGGCGAGCACCGGGTCGTCGTTGGTGTACGGCAGCACGGTGAAGCCGTCGTCCACCAGGGTCTCGGCGGCGTCCAGCAGCTCCACGGGGTCGGGGAGGAGGGTGCGCTCGTCGGCCACCACCTCGAGCTTCACCCAGTCCGTGCCCAGCGCCTCACGGGCCAGCCGCGCGGTCAGCACGGCCTCCCCGGCGGTGAAACAGCCCGCGGTGTTGGGCAGCGCGCGGATGCCGTGCCGCTCCAGCACGGAGAGCACCGAACCCTGCACGGTGGGGTCCAGTCGCCGCATCGCGACCGTCGTCAGCTCGGTGCCGGAGGCGAGCAGGGAGTTCTCCAGGATCTCCAGACTGGGCGCCCCGCCGGTGCCCATGATCAGGCGGGAGCCGAAGTCGGTCCCGGCGATGGTGAGCGGGTCGGCGGCGGGCGCGGGCGCCGTGCCTCCGGCCCCGGGCGTCGTGGTGTGCGTGGTGTGCGTGGTCGTGTCCGTCGTCGTGTCCGTCGTGGTGGGAGCCATCGGTCAGCCTCCCTGGACCGCGGTGAGGACCTCGACACGGTCGCCCTCGCCCAGGGCCGTCACCGGCCACTGGCCGCGCGGTACCACGGTCTCGTTGACGGCCGCGGCGACGCCCGAGGGCGCCTGGGTGAGGGTGGCCACCAGCCGGTCGAGGGTGGTGCCCTCGACGATCTCGCGGGGCTCCCCGTTTACGGAGACGGTCATGCGGGCTGCTCCTGGAGTGCGTTGATCGAGGGCCGTGCGGTGCCGTCGAGCCGGTGCGGGGTGAACGCGCGGGCCACCGGCGGGAGTTCTCCGCCGGTCAGCGCCTCGGCCATGACATCGCCCGTGATCGGGGTGAGAAGGACGCCGTTGCGGAAGTGGCCGGTGGCCATCTGGAGCCCCGGCAGCGACGTCGGCCCGAGGAAGGGGCCGTTGTCGGGGGAGCCGGGGCGCAGCCCGGCACAGGTCTCGACGAGCGGCAGTTCGGTGATGCCGGGGAGCAACTCATGGGCGTCGCGCAGCAGCTCGTACACCCCGCTCGCGGTGACCGTGGTGTCCCAGCCGCGCTCCTCGGAGGTCGCGCCGATCACCAGCTCGCCGTTGAGGCGCGGGACGAGATAGACGTCCGTGCCGCGCACCACGGCCCGTACCACCCGGGACAGGAACGGCCGGTAGGCGGCGGGCACGGTCAGCCGCAGCACCTGGCCCTTGACCGGGCGCACCGGCGGCAGCACCTCCTGGGGCAACCCCGCCAGCCGGGCGCTGAGGCTTCCGGCGGCCAGCACGGTCTGCCCGGCGCGGATCCGGGTACCGTCGGCCAGCTCCGCGCCCGTGGCGCGGTCCCCGGCGACCGTCAGCCGCTCGGCGAGGACGCGGTGGACGACCACACCGGCCCGCTCGCAGGCGCGCAGCAGCGCCGCCGCCAGCCGCCGCGGATCCACCTGGTGATCGCCGTCGACGCGCATCCCGCCGCGGACGCCCGGTGCCAGCATCGGTTCCAGACGGCGGCATTCGCGCCCGGTCAGCCACTCCACGTCCAGCCCGTAGCGCTGGTGCTGCTCATGGAGGTCGCGCAGATGGGCGCGGTCGTCGGCGTCGAGCGCCACCATGAGCGTGCCGCAGTCGCGGTAGCCGACCTCCTGGCCGCCCGCCTCCTCCACCTCCGCCACGAACTCCGGATAGCGGGCCGCGGACGCGAGATTGAGATCGAGCAGCGCGTGCTCGCCGTACCGGAACTCCCCGACGGATCCCAGCATCCCGGCCGCCACCATGGCCGCCCCGCCGCCGGGCGCCGGGTCCGCCAGCGCGGTCCGCAGCCCGCGCTGGGCCGCCCGCCAGGCCGTGACCAGCCCGATGATGCCGCCCCCGATCACGAGGGCGTCGTAGCTCCGCGTTCCCTTGGTGCTCGCATGGGTCCCCGATGTGCGCATGGGCTTGCTGCCCCTCCCTTCGCCGGTATGACCCGGATCAGGTTCATACGGTCGGAGGCCGCCCCAGCCTCCCTCTCAGCCCGGTGCGTCCGAACTCCCGCGAGTGCTCTGTGGCGCCACACTAGTACGAGCCTCGAACGGCCCGGAAGGGCGAACCGGGCGAGCCGGGAATCACGGCAACAACCTGCCGTATGCCTTTCACCGATCGTGAATGGGAGATCTCGCCCCGCGCTCTGCGGTCCGTCCCGCACACCGCCATACAGTGATCGTGTGAGCGATGAGACGACGAGGTCGACGTCCACAGTGGGCAGCGGACAGCGTGTGGTGATCGTCGGCGCGGGCATGGCGGGAGTGCAGACCGCCGTCGCGCTGCGCGAAGAGGGCTGGGCCGGGGAGATCCTGCTGCTGGGCGCGGAGCCCCACCAGCCGTACGACCGGCCGCCGCTGTCCAAGGCCGTGCTGCTCGGCAAGGCCGAAGGGTCGGCGTTCGACGTGGACTTCCAGGCGCTCGGCATCGAGCTGCGGCTCGGTGTCACGGTCTCCGCGCTGAGCAGCGGCGACCGGCGGCTGGAGACCGAGTCCGGGCCGGTGCCGTACGACGTCGTGGTGCTCGCCACCGGTGCCGAGCCGATCGCCCTGCCCGGCAGCGAGGGCGTCCCCGGTGTCCATCTGCTGCGCACCCTGGACGACGCCGAGCGGCTGCGCCCGGTGCTCGCCCGGCAGCACGAGATCGTGGTCGTGGGGGCGGGCTGGATCGGCGCGGAGTTCGTCACCGCCGCCCGGGAGGCGGGCTGCGCGGTGACCGTCGTCGAGGCCGCCGACCGGCCGCTGGCGGGCGCCCTCCCGGCCGAGGTCGCCGCCCCCATGGCCGACTGGTACGCGGACTACGGCGCCACCCTGGTCACCGGCGCCCGGGTGGACGCGGTGGACGAGAGCGGGCTGCTGCTCGGTGACGGCACCCGGCTGCGGGCGGGCGCGGTGGTCGTCGGCATCGGCGCGCGGCCCGCCACGGACTGGCTGGCGGGCTCCGGCGTGAACCTGGCGGACGACCGGTCCGTGGCCGCCGACGAGCGGCTGCGCACCTCGGTGCCGGACGTCTACGCGGTCGGCGACTGCGCGTCCTTCCCCTCCGCGCGCTACGGCACCCGGCTGCTGGTGCACCACTGGGACAACGCGCTCCAGGGGCCGCGCACGGTGGCCGCCAACGTCGTGGGCAGCCGGACGGCCGCGCACACCGCGGTCGCGGTCTACGACCCGGTGCCGTACTTCTGGTCCGAGCAGTTCGGGCGGTTCGTCCAGTACGCGGGGCACCACTCGGAGGCCGACGAACTGGTGTGGCGGGGTGATCCGGCCGGGGCGTCCTGGGCGGTCTGCTGGCTGCGGGAGGGGGCCCTGGTCGCTCTGCTGGCCGTCGGCCGTCCGCGCGATCTGGCCCAGGGCCGCAGGCTGATCGAGCGCGGCGCCCGGCTGGACCGGGTACGGGCCATGGACCCCTCGGTGCCGCTGAAGTCCGCCGTTTCCTGACCGTTCCCGACCGCCGGGCCGACGCGGGCGGACCCGGCGGCGGGGGCCCGGCGGTCGGGTCGGGGCGGCCCGCGCGGCGGACACCCGGCTATCCACTGTCAGTCCCAGATGGCAGGCTTGTTCCGTGACCGAGATTGACGCAAAGATCGATGCTCTCGTCCCCGCCTGGCTCACCCTCCCCGACGCCGCCGAGAAGCTCGGTGTCGAGGTGACCCGCGTCCGGCAGCTTGTCAAGGAGGGCCAGCTGATCGCGGTACGCCGTGGCGAGAACCGGGTGCTCCAGGTGCCCGAGGAGTTCATCGGTGACGGCAAGGTCGTCAAGGGCCTCGTGGGGACCTTGACGCTTCTGAAGGACGACGGCTTCAGCGATGAAGAGATGCTGGAGTGGCTTTTCACCCCCGACCCCAGCCTGCCCGGCACCCCGGCGCGGGCCCTGCGCGAGAATCGCGGCACGGAAGTGAAGCGCCGGGCACAGGCCCTGGCCGTCTGACCGCACTACGCATTCACGCACCACGCACCACCACCTCGGCGTACGGGCGGGGTCATCGTCCCCAGCCCGTACGCCGCCGACCCGGGGGGACCGCCGCACCATGACCGCCACCAGCCCGTCCGCCGGCTCGCACGGAAGCCTGTCCGCCGGCTCGTCCGCTCGCGAGCGGCTGGCCGACGCGCGGCTGTATCTGTGCACCGACGCCCGGAAGCGCCAGGGCGACCTGCCGGAGTTCCTGGACGCCGTACTGGCCTCCGGGGTGGACATCGTCCAGCTCCGGGACAAGGGCATGGAGGCCGCCGAGGAGCTGGACCACCTGGCCGTCTTCGCCGAGGCGTGCCGCCGCCACGGCAAGCTGCTGGCGGTCAACGACCGCGCGGACGTCGCCCACGCCATCGACTCCGATGTCCTCCATCTGGGCCAGGGAGACCTTCCCGTTCCGGCGGCCCGCGCGATCCTCGGCCGAGACGTGCTGATCGGGCGCTCCACCCATGCGGAGGCGGAGGTGGACGCGGCGGTCGCCCAGCCCGGCGTCGACTACTTCTGCACCGGCCCCTGCTGGCCCACCCCCACCAAGCCCGGCCGCCCCGCCCCGGGGCTGTCCCTGGTGCGCCACACGGCCGCGCTGCGCCCCTCCCGCCCCTGGTTCGCCATCGGCGGTATCGACGCGTCCAACCTGGACGAGGTGCTGGAGGCGGGGGCGCGGCGGATCGTGGTGGTCCGGGCGATCACGGCCGCCGACGACCCGGCGGAGGCGGCGGCGAGCCTGGCCAAGCGGGTCCGCGCCGCGTAGTCCCCGGTGAGGGGAGGGCGTGCCGGGTGTCCGCACTGCGGGACGCGACCCCGGCAAAAGGTAAATATCGTCCTCTCGGGTGGGCGCGGTCCACCCCGCTGGCTAACCTTCCCAATATGGCCCTAGGCACCGCTTCCACCAGGACCGATCGCGCGCGCACCGTGCGTGATCTGCTCGCGTCGGGCGAGCAGTCGTATTCCTTCGAGTTCTTCGCCCCCAAAACGGCGAAGGGCGAGCACACGCTGTGGAACGCCATCCGCCGACTGGAGGCCGTCTCGCCGACCTTCGTCTCCGTGACGTACGGCGCCGGCGGCTCCTCCCGCGAGGGCACGGTGCGCGCCACCGAGCGCATCGCGACCGACACCACCCTGACCCCCGTCGCCCATCTGACCGCGATCGACCACTCCCGGGCCGAGCTGCGCAACATCATCGGCCAGTACGCCGACGCCGGGATCCGGAACATGCTCGCGCTGCGCGGTGACCCACCGGGCGACCCGATGGGGGAGTGGATCCGGCACCCCGAGGGCCTGGGCTACGCCGCCGAGCTGGTCCGGCTGATCAAGGAGTCGGGCGACTTCTGCGTGGGCGTCGCCGCCTTCCCCGAGATGCACCCCCGCTCCACGGACTGGGACACCGACATCCGTCACTTCGTGAACAAGTGCCGCGCGGGCGCCGATTTCGCGATCACGCAGATGTTCTTCTTCCCGGAGGACTATCTGCGGCTGCGCGACCGGGTGGCGGCAGCGGGCTGTACGACGCCCATCATCCCTGAGATCATGCCGGTCACGAACGTGCGGCAGATCGAGCGGTTCGCCAAGCTCAGCAATGCCGCGTTCCCGCCCGAGCTCGCGGAGAGGATCCTGGCGGTGAAGGACGACGCGGCCGCTGTACGCTCGATCGGGATCGACTACGCCACCGAGCTGTGTGCGCGGTTGATGGCCGAGGAGATCCCCGGGCTGCACTTCATCACCCTGAACCACTCCACGGCGACGCTGGAAATCTACGAGAATCTGGGACTGCATCAGCGGTCCTCGTGACGGCAGCCGACGGGCAGCCGCACTGAGAGGGGCGGGCATGGGCTGGACGGTCCTCTACATCGCTTTCGGCGTCGTCGCGCTGTGGCTGCTGGGAGAGGTGCTGCTGCAGTACAAGGCGCGGCTGCGCTGGCGGCTGCTGGCCTTCGTCGGTTTCCTCGGCGTCGTCGCCGGGGTGCTGGTCCCGTCCGTGCTGGTGATCGGGATCGGCGCGGTCGCGTTCGCGATCGGCCAGACCTATGTGACGCTCTCCTTCCGGCGCGGCTTCGAGGCCGGATGGGCGCTGCGCGGCGGACTGCCGGGGCTCGGCGGGGGCCGGGACGAGGAGCGCGCCGGGCCGCCCGAGCCGGAGGCGGAACCGATCCTTGAGGTCTCGGAGCTCGAGGCGGTCCCGAGCGCCCCGGCCGAACCGCCCATGTACCGGCCCGAGCCGATGCCCGACGACACCGGTGAGTACGGCGTCTACGACGACAGCTCGCCCTTCATGCCCTCCGCACCCGCCGGGGCGTCCGCGTACGGCGGGGGCGCGGACGGCGGCTACAGCGCGTACGAGACCTACGGCGGCTACGGCTCGCAGGACAACAGCCAGGGCCACGGCTACGCCTACGGCCAGGACGTGTATGCCGACGCGGGTCAGGCGGGGCAGCAGGGGCAGTACGACTACGGCAACGAGGCGTACGCGGCGTACGGCGACCCGTACGGTGGCGCCCAGCCGCAGCCCCAGCCGCAGCCCCAGGCCGATCCGTACGCCCAGCAGCAGCCGTACGGCCAGCAGCAGTACCCCGATCCGTACGCCGCCTACGGGCAGCAGGACCCGTACGCCGCCGACCCGCTCGGCGGCGACCACTGGGCGGCGGCCGGCTCGTACCCCGAGCAGGCGCAGTACGCCCCCGGCGGCGACGCGATGCAGCCCGGCGGCACCTGGGTGCCCCAGCAGCGCGACGGCGAGGCCCGGCCCCCGGCCGACCAGCCGTACCCCTACCCGCAGCAGGGCTTCCAGCAGGGCTACGACGAGCAGTACCGCTACTGACCCCGACGACGGGCCGCCCCGCCCGGGCACGTGCCGGCGCTGCCGCGCCCGTCCCGTCGCGTGTTCCGCCGGACGCCGACCGCGGCGGCCCGACCGCGTCCGGGCGGCGCTCGAGCGGCGCGGCCCAGCCCTCGGCCGAGCGGCCGTATCCGTACCGGCAGCGGGGCTACGCGAGCCGTACCGCTACTGAGCCCGGCGCGGGGCCGCCCCGCCCCGGGGCGTCCCCGGCGCTGCCGCGCCCAGGGGCCCGTCCTGCCCGATGCCGCGCCCCTGCGGCGGCGTGACGCAAGGCCTGGCCTCCGGCCGACCAGCCGTACCCGGACCGGTAGTGGGGCTACGAGCAGTACCGCCGATGAGCCCGGCGCGGAGCGGGCTGCCGCTCCGCGATGACCGCACTGCCCGGCCCGGCTCCGTTCGGTCCGTGCGCCCCGCTACTGGGAGCCGCGGAAGTCCTCGCCTTCGACGATCAGGCCGGCCACCAGTGCGCCCGACATTCCGGCGTGGGCCAGGCCACCGCCGGGGTGGGACCAGCCGCCCGCCAGGTACAGGCCCGGCAGCCGGGTGAGGTTGGCCGGGCGCAGCAGGCGGCCTTCGGCGCCCGCGAGGGCCGGGGCGGGGACCGCGCCGCCGCGGGCGCCGGTGTCCGCGGCGGTGTCGACGGGCGTACGGACCTCGCGCCACAGCACCCGGTCCGCCAGGTCCGGGATCACCGTCTTGGCCGCGGTCATCAGCCCGTCCGCGTCGTCCTCGGCGGCCTCGCGGTCGGCCCAGTCCACCGGGCCGTGCGGGGCGACCACGGCGGTGAGCGTGACGGCCTCGTGGTCCGCGTCCGGGCACACGGTGGGGTCGTCCGGCCGGAGCACGGTCACGGTGGGGCGCACACAGGGGCGGCGCATGCTGTGGCCGTCGCCGAAGACACCGGCCAACTCCGCGGCCCGGTCCGGGGCGTGGACCACGGTCCGGTGCGCGGTGCCCTCGGGGCGGGCGCCGCGCAGCGCCAGATGGACGGTGAGACGGCCCGGGGTGGCGTTCCCGGGGCCCAGGTCGGGGGTGACGTCGCCGTCGTGCCAGGGGCGCCGCCCGCCGAGCAGCGGGGGCAGCAGCGCGGGGTCGACGGCCGCGACCACCGCGTCCGCCTCGACGGCGGTGCCGTCGGCCAGCTCCAGGCCCGCCGCGCGGCCGTCCTTCTCGACGATGGCGGAGATTTCGGCGCCGAACCGGAACTCGACGCGGCGCGCACGGCAACGCTCGTACAGCGCGTCGGCCAGCGCGCGCATCCCGCCGCGCACGTACCAGGTGCCGAAGGTCTGCTCGATATAGGGCAGCACGGTGGCCGCGGCGGGGGCGGAACGCGGATCGAGGCCATGGGCCAGGGCATGGCTCTCCAGCAGGGCCACCGCCCTCGGATCCCTCAGCTCGCGCCGCGCTACATCGGTGAGCGTGGGCGGGCGGCGGCCGCCGAACCAGCCGCGCCGCACCGGGGCGGCCGGATACGGATCGCGGCCCAGGACCTGCCAGTCGGAGCGCAGCGGCTCCTCGAGCAGCGGTCTGCGGGTGGCGTCCCACACGTCACGGGCCCGGTTGACCAGATCGCTCCAGCGCTCGCCCGCGCCCGCGCCGAAGGCGCCGTCCAGGGCCTGGCTCACCCCGCCGTGCGAGGCGTTGGGCAGCAGCACCTCGGTGCCGTCGGGGAAGAGATGGCGGGCGGCAGGATCGACCTGGATGAGCTCGACGCTCTGCTCCAGCGTCTCCTTGCCGGTCTTCACGAACAGATCCCGGTAGACCGCGGGCAGCCGGAGCAGCCCCGGGCCGGTGTCGAAGGAGAAGCCGTCCCGCGACAGGCGCCCCACCCCGCCGCCGTGGGTCCGGCCGCGCTCGTACACCACCACCCGGTGGCCCGCGACGGCCAGCCGGGCCGCCGTCGCCATGGCGCCCATCCCCGCGCCGATCACCGCAATCCGTGCCATGACCGCGACTTTATCCGCCGCCACCGACAGCCGCGGACGGCGGCCGGGGGCAGGTCCGTGGGGAGGAGCGCGGGGGGTCTGAGTACGCGTACTCAGACCGGGAGATGAGTAGCCGCGCGGATGGGGCGGACGCCGTCCGGACGGAAGAGTGGAGCACACGGAAGGGCCGCGCGCCGGACCGCCGACACGGGGCGGCGGAACGGCGTGGGGCCCGGACATACCGGGGGCGTACGGGGGAGCCACCGCTGCCACGGTGGCTTCTACGGGGGAGTTACGGGGGGAGGCGCTGTTCCGGCGCGGGACCGATGGGGGTCGAAACCGCGCCGGGACAGCGCCTTCTGCTGTGCCGGGCCTTCTGCCGACGGGCTCTATGCCGTGCCCGCGTGTCTCCCCGGAGCCACCCGGTTCCCGCCGCCGCTAGCCGGAGGCCGGGGTGCCCTTGGCCATCGCCCCGCCGCCCACGCGCCCCTGGAGCAGCAGCGAGAGCGCCGCGTGCACATCGTCCAGCGACCGTTCGGGCTGGTACGACTGCCAGTCGAGCGCGGCCACCAGGACCATCCCGAACAGCGCCGAGGCGGTCAGCGGGATGTCGAGGTCCTCACTCAGCTCGCCCGTGGCCACGCCGTCCCGCAGCTCGGCCTCGATCACCGCTATGGCGCGCTGCCGGACCATCATCAGGGTGGACTGCCAGGCGCGGTTGGTGCGCCACAGCTCGGCCACGTACAGCTGGGTGAGCGCCGGATAGCGGGAGATGAAGCCGAGCCCGGCGCGGACCATCGCGTCCAGCCCGTCCACATGGCTGCCGCCGCGTTCGGCGTTCTCGTCGGAGGCGAGCTGGAGCGAGGTGGCGAGCAGCTCGACGCCGTGCCGCAGCAGCTCTTCGAAGAGCACGGTCTTGCTCGCGAAGTTGTAGTAGACCGTGCCCTTGGCCACCCCCGCCCGCTCGGCGATCTCGTCCACGGTGGTGGAGGAGAAGCCCTGTTCCGCGATGAGGGTGACCGCTGCCTCGAAGAGTTTCTGACGGGTGGCCTGGCGGCGTGTGTTGCTGCTGTCCATGGCGCCGATTGTGCCCGCTGCCCACGTGGTCCCGCTCACAGGCTCAGCTCCGGGTGCAGCCGGTCGACCGACCACACCTGCTTGCGCCGGGCCGACCAGGCGGTGAGGGCGAGGGCGGCCACGGTGTAGCCGGCCAGCACCGCGCACGCCAGCCAGACCGGGCCGAGCCCGCCTCCGGTGATGAGGCGGCGCAGTCCGTCCACGACGTAGCTCATCGGCAGGAAGGGGTGGATCGCGTTGAAGAAACGGGGGCTGGTCTGCACCGGATAGGTACCGCCCGCCGAGGTCAGCTGGAGCATCAGCAGCGCCAGGACGAGGATTCTCCCGGCCGGTCCGAAGCGGGCGTTGAGCCACTGCACGATCGCCGCGAAGCACGCCGTCACCAGCATCAGAAAGCCGATGGTGCCCGCCGCGCGCACCATCTGGAGGCCGACCGCCCAGTGCAGTACGGCCATCAGCGCCAACGTCTGGAACACCCCGATCGCGGCGACCGGCAGCCAGCCCGCGAACGCCACCCGCCAGGAGGAGGCGCCCGCGGCGAGGGCGCGTCCGTTGAGCGGCTGGATCAGCATGTAGGCCACCATCGCGCCCACCCAGAGGGAGAGCGGGATGAAGTACGGGGCGAAACCCGTGCCGTAGTTGGGTGCCTTGTGCATCGCCTGGTTGACGAGCTGGACCGGGTCCGACATCACCTCGGTGCGCGCGTCCCGGTCGTGCTTGTTGTAGTCGGGGATCTTCGCGGCGCCGTCGTGCAGCCCGCCGGAGAGCTTGCCGGAGCCGTCGACCAGCTTGTACATCCCGCCGTTGAGCGTGTTCGCGCCGGTGTGCAGCTTGCCGACGCCGCTGTCGAGATCGGACGCGCCGGTCTTGGCGGTGGACAGGCCGGTGTGGAGCGTGTCGGCGCCCGTGGCGACCTTGTGCGCCCCGGAGTTGAGCGCGTTGATCTTCCGTACGGCGGAGTCGAGGTCCTTGCCGAGGTGCGGGGCGTTGTCGGCGAGCCAGGTGGCCTTCTTGTTCAGATCGTCCAGCCGGGTGCCGAGGAGGTCGAGCTGATCGGTGTTGTCCTGGACCAGCTTGTTGACCTGCTCGGCCACATCGGCGGCGGTGTCGGCGGCGGCCACCGACTTCTTCAGCGCCGGACAGTCCGGATCGAGGGTCACCACGCCCTCGCAGCGCGTCCGGTAGTCGGCGGCCAGGTCGTCGGATGCCTTACGGGCCTTGGTGGCCGCGCTGGAGGTCGTCTCCGGGAGGGTGTCGAGGTGGTCGGACGCCTTCTGGGCGGCATCGGCGACCAGCCGGGAGACCCTGCCGATCTCCTTGCCGTTCTTCTTCAGGAAGGGACCGACCTTGACCGAGACGTCGTTGACCTTGTCGGAGAGGGTCTGGGTGCCCGCGGCGACCTTGCCCGAACCCTTCTCCAGTTTGTCCGCGCCCTTGTTGAGCTTGCCGAGCCCGGACGTGAGGTCCTTGCTGCCCTTCTTGGCCTTGGTGAGGCCCTTGGCGAGCTCGCCCGTGCCCTTCTTCGCCTTGGAGATGCCGTTGCCCAGCGTGTCGGCGCCCTTGGCGGCCTTCTCCGTCTTGCCGTGGATGTCGGAGAAGGAGATGAAGATGTTGTCGTAGAAGCCGCGGGACGCCTTGGTGGAGGCCGCGGCGCGCACCTCGCTGAAGACCGAGCGGGAGATCTGGCCGACGATGTAGTTGTTGGCGTCGTTGGTGTGCACCCGGAGGGCGCCGGTCTCCGGGGACTTCCCGGAGCTGGAGGCGATCTCCTTGCTGAAGTCCGGGGGCACGGTCAGCGAGAGGTAGTACCGGCCGTTCGCCACGCCGTCGCGGGCGTCGGCGGCGCTGGTGGGCTGCCAGTCGAAGGTCTTGCTGTCGAGCAGCTTCTCGGTGATGTCGTCACCGGCGTGCAGGCTCTTGCCCTTCACGGTGGCGCCGTCGTCGGCGTTGACCAGCGCGACCGGGATCTTCTCCAGCTTGCCGTAGGGGTCCCAGAACGACCACAGATAGAGGGCGCCGTAGAGCAGGGGGAGCAGCAGCAGGGCGGCGAGCGCCGCCCGGGGCATCTTTCCCCTGCCGAAGCGCTTCAGTTCAAGCGCGGCGAGTTTCAGCGAGCGCATCCTCCGGCCCCTCCTCGTTCTCGTTCGTGCCCTCGTCGCCGGTCGTGGTCTCGTCCGGGTGGTCCTTGTGCGGGGCCGTGTTGTGGCCGCTCGCCTCGGCGGGGCGGGTCGGGACGACAACGGCGTCCTCCGGGGCCTGGCTGCACACCGCGAGGACGGTGGTACCGCCCTCCGCGATCTCCCGCAGCAGCGCCCACGCCTGGTCGCGTTCGGTGTCCGAGAGCTTCATGTCGGTGTCGTCGACGGCCAGCAGCCGCGGCCGGGAGATCAGCGCGAGGGCGATCGAGAGGCGCAGCGCCTCCAGCCGCTCCAGGTCCCGTACGGCCGTGCGCGGCCCCTTGGGCAGGGTGTCGAGGTCGAGCCCCGCGGTCCGTACGGCGTCGTCGATCGCGGCCCGGGAGGCGGCGGCCCGTTCGCGGCGGGGTCGCAGCAGCCCGCGCGGCGCGTCACCGAACCGGCGTTGCAACAGGGCGCGTTCCCGCAGGTGCTCGGCGACGGTGAGCACCGGATCCAGTTCGCTGACCCCGGGCACTTGGGCGAGTGCGCTGATTCTGCGTATACGCGCCATCTGTTGGGGAACACGGAAGCCGGCGATGCTGCCCTGCCCCGCGGCGGGGCGCATCCGCCCGGTGAGTGTGAGGAGCAGACAGCTGCGGCCGGAGCCGGAGGGGCCCTCGACCGCTATCAGTGCGCCGGGTTCGGCGCTGAGGCCGACATCGCGGAACGCCCAGCCGCGTGAGCCCTTGGCACCGAGCCCCGCGGCCGTCACCGCCGCCCCGGTCTTCCGGTCCGGGGTGTCCTCCACGAGAACCACTCCCCCTCGCGAGTCCTGGGATACATAAAATTGAACTGACTGGTCAGTGCAAAAGCATAAGGGCAACTCGCCCCGGATGCCGCACCGGGGTCATGTGCGCAGGTCAGGGCCGATTGTCAGTGGTGTGCCCCACGATGGGCCCATACGGCGGTCGCTCTACCACATGACCGGCCGCCACGCGACGACAGGAGGTTCGTCATGGCCAGTACCGCCGCAGCGCGCCGGCACCGTGCCGCCGCCCCTGCCCCTTCGTTGACCGGCCCCGCGAGCGATGTCCACCCTGTGCTGCGCCGCGCGACGGCCCCGCCCGCGGCCCTCGACCTGCTCGGCCAGGCCCACCAGGGCCTGGAGGAGGCCGCCGGGCTCGAGACGGCCAACGAGCGCTACGCCACCGCCCATCTGGCCGCCCTGCGCACGGCAGCGGCCGTGCTTGCGGTGCGCGGTCGGCCCGAGTCCTCCGCCCGCCGCCGGGCCCGTATCCGCAGCGCCTGGGAGGTGCTGCCTGAAGTCGCTCCCGAATTCACCGAGTGGTGCGCGCTGTTCGCCGCGGGCGCGGAGCGCCGGGCCCGTGCCGAGGCGGGCATACAGGGCGCGGCCACCCGCCGGGACGCCGACGATCTGCTGCGCGACGCGGCCATGTTCCTGCGGCTGGTGGAGCGGATGCTCCAGCTCCAGCCCGTGCTGCCCCAGCAGACGCCACCGGGGCGGTGACCGCCGGGCGCGCGGGGTCCACCGGGCATACGGGTCCGCCGGGCGGTGCGCGAGGGGCCCGCGGGCCGCTGTTGGTGGAGGCGGCGGGGGCGTTGGGGGATCTGCCGGGGCGGGGAGCGGGATGCGCCCGGCGCCTGTGGGCGTCCGGGGCTCCGGAGGCAATAGGCTGGGGCCGACGTCAGTAAGTCGTCGTCATCGCCCCGGGCGGTGGCGGCACCGCGCCGAGGAGCCACCCGCCGTGTCAGACCCGCAGCGCCCGCGAGCGTCCCTCCGTACCGCCGTGGTGTGGGAGGTCCTGAAAGACGCCCTGGACCGGCGGGCCAAGGCCACCGGCCGGGACGGGGCGCTGGACGTGCTGGACACCGGCGGCGGCAGCGGCAATTTCGCCGTCCCGGTCGCCCGTCTCGGCCACCGCGTCACGGTGGTCGACCCGAGCCCGAACGCACTGTTCGCGCTGGAGCGGCGGGCCGCGGAGGCCGGGGTCGCCGAGCGGGTGCGCGGTGTGCAGGGCGATGCCCACGGTCTGTTCGACGTCGTCGAGCGGGGCGGCTACGACGCGGTCCTGTGCCATGGGGTGCTGGAGTACGTGGACGACCCCGCCGAGGGCCTGCGGAACGCGGTTGCCGCGCTGCGCCCGGCCGGGACGCTGAGCGTCCTCGCCGCGGGCCTGGGCGGTGCCGTGCTGGCCCGCGCGCTGGCCGGACATTTCACCGAGGCCCGGCAAGCGCTTGCCGACCCCGAGGGCCGCTGGGGCGCCGGGGACCCGATGCCGCGCCGCTTCACCGCCGACCAGCTGACCGAGCTGGTGGCGGGGGCCGGGCTGGAGGTCGGCGCGGTGCACGGGGTGCGGGTCTTCGCCGATCTGGTGCCCGGGGTGCTGGTGGACACCGAGCCCGGGGCGCTGGACGCGCTGTTGCAGCTGGAGGCGGCCGCCGCCGAACTGCCCGCCTTCCACTCCGTCGCGACCCAGCTCCATGTGCTCGCCGAGCGTGACTGACCCGGGTCACGAGCGCCGGGGCGCGACCGACGGAGCGTGACCAGCCCTCCCACCTGCACCGCCGCCCCGCACCGCCGCCGGAGGGACGGAGCAGGTGCAGTAGGCCACAGGCCCCCCGATCGGCCCCGCGGCCCCGTATGATCGGGGTACACCGTCCGGCATGGCGAATCGGCGGGAGGGGAATGGACGTCTCAGCGTCAACTTTCGCTACTCATGGAACGGTGGGCGAATTGGGGCTGAGGGGCGGGTTTCACGGGGGCGATTCCCTGCCTATCCTGAAAGGGTCGCACCCGGTCGCCCCCCGCGACCGACGAGTAGGAGGACTCCGTGCCGCTCTCGGAGCACGAGCAGCGCATGCTCGAGCAAATGGAGCGAGCGCTGTACGCCGAAGATCCCAAGTTCGCGACAGCGCTTGAGGGAAGCGGCCTGCGCACGTACACCCGGCGACGGGTCTACCTGGCGGTCGCGGGTTTTCTGCTGGGCATCGCGCTCCTGATGGTCGGAGTGATCCTCCCGAAGACGTGGATCAGCGTGGTGGGATTCCTGATCATGCTGGGCTGTGCGGTGCTCGCGGTGACGGGATGGCGCAAGGCGCCCAAGCCCGGTGAGGCGCAGCGCGCCGGTGCGGCGGCCCCCCGCCGCCAGAGCCGTCAACGCCGTTCGATGATGGACCGCATCGAGGAGCGGTGGCAGCGCCGCCGCGATGAACAGGGCCACTGAGCACCACTGAGACGCCGAGGGGCGGCCACCATCCGGTGGCCGCCCCTCCTCATGCGGTGCCCCGCCCCTGAGCCCGGGCCCCCGGCCCCGCCCCCGGGCCCCCGGTCCTGCGGCGCGTTACCAGGGCCCCCGGCCCTCCGGCCCGCCCGCCGGGGTCTGCCCTGCGGCCCGGGGGACCGGCCCCTCTCCCCGGGGCCCCGGCCGTGCGGCGCGTCTCCCGCGGCCCTGGCCTTCCAGGCCGGGACCGGCCGCTCCGGCCCTCCGGTCCGGGAGCGGCCCCTCAGATCCTCCGGGCCGGGACCGGCACGGGGCCGGCCGAGCCGCCCGCCTGGCTGCCCCTTGCCCGCTGGGGCTTCGACAGCCCTTGCCGTTGGCTGGGCCGACCCTCACCGCCCCTCGCCGCCAACGCCGGTGTCAGAGCTGCCTGAGGTGGACGGGGCCCGGAGCTCGGCCCAAGGCAGGTCGGGCCGTTCCCCGGTACGGGGACAGCCTGGACCGGGCTCGCTCGGCCGTTCCGCCGTTGACCGGCAGAGGTCGGACCCCGCTCCTCGGCTGCTGGCCGACCGGGGCGTCTGCCGGGCCCCGGCCCGGCAGACGCCCGCCCCGCGTACGGGAGCGGCCCGGTACCGGGACCCCACAACCGCACTGCGGGTTGAGCCCATGGGCCTGGCTCCGGCGCAGTCCCAGCCGGGTCGCCGTGCCTCACCGACAGCTGGGCCGGGGGGCTCCCGACCCGCCGTGCTGCCAGGGCGCGGGCCCCGGCCCGGCCCATTCGGTGGGCCGGGGCCCGCGCTGCGGGTCAGCCTTGCTGGTCGCGGGGAGTGCGGAGCTGGGCGGCCCAGCGGGACCAGCGGGGGGTGCCCCAGCGGTTGACCAGCCGGGACCGGCGGTCCGAGGCCGCCCAGACCAGGCGGGCACCGGAGCGCGGGAGCAGGAGGGCCCGCAGGCGCTCCCAGCGGGTGGCGCGGGACCGGAGACCGGCCAGCACCTGGCGGACATCGTCCGCGACGCCCGCGCTCGGGCGCGGACGCGGGGCGTAGAGCACCTGCTCCACCGCCGTGGCCACGCGGTGTGCCGCCTCCGCCGCCTCGCCCTCGATCCCGGTGATCCGCACGATCCGGGCCACCGCGTTCCGCGAGGTCTGCGAGTCGTCCGGTACTACGCCGAAGTCCCAGGCCGAATCGACCAGTTCGCGCCAGGCCGCGAGCGCACGGTCGGACGCGTGCTGCTCGGTGCGGCCGTCGGAGCCGCCCAGTCTGCGCGACCGGACCCGGCGCCGCCACAGCATCGGCAGCAGGGGAACCACCGCCAGCAGCACCGCCAGCGAACTCCAGCTGGTGATCTTGGAGCCGGACCAGCCGCCGCCCGAGGAGCCGCTGTCCGGCTGCTGGGCCGCGGGGCCGCCGCAGGCGCCCTCCTTCTTCATCTGCGGGGGGCAGGTGTCCGAGGCGGTCGGCGCGGCCGACGGCTCGGAGGAGGCGCTGGGCTCGGCCGAGGGCTCGTCGCCCGGCTCGTCCGTGGGCGTCTGCTCCATCGTGTAGTCGGGCTGGGTGCCACGGCTCGGGGTGGGCTCGAAGCGGGTCCAGCCGACGCCCTCGAAATACAGCTCGGGCCAGGCGTGCGCGTCCTTCAGACCGACCGACACCGAGCCGTCCGCCTGGGTGGTGCCGGGGGTGAAGCCGACGGCGACCCGGGCCGGGATGCCCAGCGTCCGGGCCATCGCGGCCATCGAGAAGGAGAAGTGGACGCAGAAGCCTTCCTTTTGCTTCAGGAAGCGGACGATGGCGGCCGAGCCGCTGCCGGACTGCACCTGGGTGTCGTAACGGAACCCGCCGTTCACCGCGAACCAGTCCTGGAGCTTCACCGCCTTCTGGTACGCGTTGTCCGCCCCCGACGTCACCTGCCGCGCCGTACGCGAGACCACGGACGGCAGCGAGCCCGGCACCTGTGTGTACTCGCGCAGCAGCCGCTTGGGCGGTGTCGGGGCCGCGGCCAGCTGCTCGGACGTGGGCTCCACCAGCAGGCTGGTGACCCGGTAGCGCGCGCCACGGGTGGTCTGACCGCGGTCGCCGACGAGCGTGCGGCCCTCCGGCTCATAGCGCCAGCGTCCGTCGATCTCGATCCGGGACGCGGGGTAGGGGAGGGGCAGCCAGTTCTGCGCGTACCAGTCGGCGGCCTTGATGGAGGTGTCGATGGAGGAGACCCGCACCGAGGGGCCGAGACCGGCAGGCGACGGCATCTGGTCCGGCACATCCGTGACATGCCGCTCCGAGGACTTCCATGTGGTGCCGTCGAACTTGTCCAGCGCGACGATCCGCAGATAGAGGTCCTGGGTGGTCTGCGAGGAGGTGCGGTACCGCAGCACCTCCTTGTTCTCCGGCTGGTTCAGGCTGTCCTGGAGCGACACCAGCGGATTCACCGCCGAGATGGTGCCGCCTCCGCCGCCCGCGCCACTGCCGCCGGTCTTCTGGTCCAGCAGTCCGCCGTCCAGCGAGGGCAGCGCCGCGGGCACCGCCAGCGCGATGCCCAGCGCCAGCACACCGATCCGGCGGCCGTTGCGGACCGGGGCGAGCGCCTGGCCGCCACCGGCCCCGGCCAGCCCCGACGGCGGGACACCCCCGGGATGGCGGGCCCCGCCGCTGAACACCCGGCCCCATGCCGACAGCCGGTCCCGGCCCTCGGCCAGCAGCAGCACCAGATAACCGGCCGAGGCCACCACGAACCACAGCCAGTCGCCACTGGCGTCGGACAGCCCGGCGGCGACCGAGTACAGCGCCAGCAGCGGCAGCCCGGCCGGAGCGGCGCTGCGGTACGTCACCGCCAGAGCGTCGACCACCAGGCCGATCACCAGCACCCCGCCGACCAGCATCAGCCGGATGCCGTCGGTGAGCGGCGCCGGGATCGCATACCGCCCGACATCGTCCGCGCCCGCGCGCAGCAGCAGCGCGAACTCATGGAGGCCTTGCGGGCTCGGCAGCAGTCCGCCGAGCGCCTGGCTCCGTGCGAAGACCAGCGTGAGCAGCACCAGCGTGGTCAGGGCCTGCGCCGCCACGGTCAGTGGACGGGCCAGCGGCACCCGGCGGGCGGCCACGCCCACGGCGCTCTGGACCGTCAGCAGCAGTACCGCCTGTACCAGCCATCCGGACGCGTCCACCAAGGGCAGCAGCGCACAGCCGGCCGCCACCGTGGCGAGGGTCGCGCATATCGCGAGCCGAACGCTCCCGCTCATGCCGCGCCCCCCTCCGTCGCCCGTGCCGCCGTCGCCCGTGCCGCGCCGGGGCGGCTGCCCGGGTACGCGGCCGCGCCTGCGTCACTCATGCCCAGCTCCCTGTCATACCGCCCACCGCCGACGGTCCGGCGTCGGCCCCGGACGTGCCACCCAGGGTGTCGGCCTGCCGCCACAGCTGCGCCAGCGAGGCACCGGGGCTCACCGGAAGGGCCGTCCAGCCCGCCTCCCGAAGCCGCCGCAGCCGATCCTCCAGCAGATGCTGCCCCGCGCCCGGCACCCCGCGCGCCCACGCCGCGCCGTCCAGCACAAAGGCCATCGCCGCGGTGGTGCGCCGCCGCATCCGGGCGGCCAGCGCCGCCTGCTCCTCGTCCAGATCCCCGAAGAAGGCCACCAGCAGCCCTTCACCGCCGCCGCGCAGCACGTCATAGGCGGCCGCGAGCCCGGCCCCGTCGGAGTGGTCCACCACCGCGAGGGTGTCCAGCATCAGTCCGGCCGTCTCCGCCGAGTCATGGGTGGAACCGGTGAAGCCGCCTCCGCCGTCCGGGCCGGGCACCGAGCTCCCGGTGTCGGTCAGCAGCCGCACCGCATAGCCGCGCTCCAGCAGATGCACCGCGGCCGAGGCCGCACCGGAGACCGCCCACTCGAAGCCCGAATCCGGCCCCGAGCCCTGGTGGGCCTGGTACCGGGTGTCCAGCAGCACCGTGCAGTGGGCGCGCCGCGGCTGCTCCTCCCGGCGGACCATCAGCTCGCCGTAGCGCGCGGTGGAGCGCCAGTGGACCCGGCGCAGATCGTCGCCGTGCCGGTAGTCGCGCGGGATCACATCGTCCTCACCGGCCAGCGCCAGCGCGCGGTGGCGCCCGTCCCCGTATCCGGCGTTCTCGCCCGTGAGCCGCACCGCGGGCAGCGGCTCGACCCGCGGCACCACGGTGAGTGTGTCGTAGGCACTGAAGGCGCGGGTCAGCTCGCACATCCCGAACGGGTCGTTCAGCCGGAGCTGGAGCGGACCCAGCGGATAGCGGCCGCGCAGATCCGATCGGACCCGGTAGGACACCTCGCGGCGCCCGCCCGGCTCCACCCGGTCCAGCACGAAGCGGGGGCGCGGACCCAGCACATACGGAACGCGGTCCTGGAGCATCAGCAGCCCGGTGGGCAGCCGCGAGACATTGTCGATCCGCAGATGCACCCGGGCCTCGGAGCCCGCCGGGACCCGGGCGGGCGACAGCCGTCGACTGCCCGCCACCCGGTACCGGGTGCGGTAGACCACGACCACGCACACCAGGGGCAGTGAGGCCAGCAGCAGCCCCACCCGCAGCAGATCCGCCTGCCCCAGGACATAGCTGCACACCGCGGCGGCGATGCCGGCGGCCAGGAAGGAGCGGCCACGGGTCGTCAGCCCGGCGAGGGCGGTCCGCAGCGCTCCCTTGTCGTCCTCCCCGGAGCCGTCGGGATCCGCGTCCGTACCCCCTGCCGTCATCACAGCCTCCGCGCGCCCGGCTGCTGCTGGCCGTAACCGGCCGGCGGCATGGGCGGCACCGGTGGCACGGGACCCGAGGGCGGCACCGGGCCCGCGCCGCGCTGGGCGGCCGTGGGCACCGCGATGCGCTGCACGATCTCCGTGACCACCTGCTCCGAGGTGCGGCGGTTCAGCTGGGCCTGTGCGGTCGGCAGCAGCCGGTGCGCCAGCACCGCCACCACCAGCGCCTGCACATCGTCCGGCAGTGCGTAGTCCCGCCCGGCCAGCGCGGCCGCCGCCTTGGCGGCCCGCAGCAGATGCAGGGTGGCGCGGGGCGAGGCACCCAGCCGCAGATCGGGGTGGTTGCGGGTGGCGGACACCAGCTCCACCGCATACCGCCGCACCGGCTCGGCCACATGCACCGAGCGCACCGCCTCGACCAGCTTGACGATGTCATGGGCGTGGGCGACCGGTTGCAGATCGTCGAGCGGGGAGACACCGCCGTGGATGTCCAGCATCTCCAGCTCGGCCTGCGGGCTGGGATAGCCGATGGACACCCGCGCCATGAAGCGGTCGCGCTGCGCCTCGGGCAGCGGATAGGTGCCCTCCATCTCGACCGGGTTCTGCGTGGCCACCACCATGAAGGGGCTGGGCAGCTCGTAGCTCTTCCCGTCGATGGTGACCTGGCGCTCCTCCATCGACTCCAGCAGCGCCGACTGCGTCTTGGGGGAGGCGCGGTTGATCTCGTCACCGATCACGATCTGCGAAAAGATCGCGCCCGGCTTGAATTCGAACTCCTTGCGCTGCTGATCGAAGATGCTTACGCCGGTGATGTCCGACGGCAGCAGATCCGGTGTGAACTGGATCCTCCGTACCGAGCAGTCGATGGACCGTGCCAGCGCCTTGGCGAGCATGGTCTTGCCCACGCCCGGGACATCCTCGATCAGCAGATGCCCCTCGGCGAGCAGCACGGTCAGCGAAAGCCGCACGACCTCGGGCTTGCCCTCGATCACACCCTCCACCGACCGGCGGACCCGATCCGCTGTGGTGGTCAGATCGCTGAGGCTCGCTCGCTCGTCATAGGTCGTCACCCGGCCCTCCTCGGCCCGTTCTCAGGGCCGTTGCCCTCGGAAACGGACCGGCCCACCGCACACGCTGGCATCGATCCCCCCGCGGGGTTGCGGGGGGTGATGTCACATACGCATTCTTGCGGTCTTCGCGGTCTCGCGTCACTCGGCTGTGGATAACCCGGGGCTATTTGTCACCTCTGCACGAGTTCGGGAGGACAATCCCTCTCAGTCGCGCGGCTCGATCTCCCGCAGCAGACCCGTCTTGACGTCGAACACGAAGCCGCGGACGTCATCGGTGTGGAGCAGGAACGGGGACGTGCGCACCCGTTGCATCGACTGGCGTACATCGCCGTCGAGGTCCTTGAACGCCTCGACCGCCCAGGACGGCCGCTGGCCCACCTCGTTCTCCAGGTCGTGCCGGAAGTCCTCGGTCAGGCTCAGCAGACCGCAGCCGGTGTGGTGGATGAGCACCACGCTGCGGGTGCCCAGCGCACGCTGGCTGATGGTCAGGGAACGGATGACGTCATCGGTCACCACACCGCCCGCGTTCCGGATGGTGTGGCAGTCGCCCAGTTCCAGGCCGAGCGCCTCGTGCAGATCGAGGCGTGCGTCCATGCAGGCGACCACGGCGACGCGCCGCACGGGGCGGGCGTCCATGCCGGGGTCCTCGAAGGTGTCGGCGTACCGGCGGTTGGCTTCGACAAGGCGGTCGGTGACCGTACCTCCCGGGTGGGCGTCGCGGTCGGCGGACTGCTGAGGCGGCTGCGGCGCAGATATCGACATGGTCAAGACGTTAAGTGCACCTGGGGATTTTGTCTGTTCTTTAGGTGGCGCAAACGAGGGCATCGGGTGCGCCGAAGGAGTGATTGTGATGCGATCCACACCCCCGCGCCCCCTCCCGGTGCCCGGTCGCGGACCCTGTGCGCAACCGGTGGCGGGACGCGCTGACCGGTTGGTTGACCGAAGGGACGAGTGGACTAAAGTGACGCGAAGTGGGAGGCGTGACGCTCCCCTTGGATTCCGGATTTTCGCGTGAGCGCGGTGCGTACGTACCCCTCGGCCTCCTCCCGCTCCGGTCGCCTGACGTCACTTCCCCGGCGCCAGTAGGCCGCTTCCCCTTCAGAGCGGGCGGGGACCCGGAGGTGCGTACCCTCCTCGCCCGACCCTCAGAAGGGCGCACGAGCAGCGCAATGAGCAGCAACGCTCTCCACGTTCCCGTCATGCTCCAGCGCTGCCTGGACATGCTGGCCCCCGCTCTCGCCCAGCCCGGCGCGGTTGTGGTCGACTGCACCCTGGGCCTCGGCGGCCACAGCGAGGCGCTGCTGAGCAGTTTCCCGGCGGCCCGGCTCATCGGCCTGGACCGCGACCCGGAAGCCCTCCGGCTCGCCGGTGAACGGCTGGCCCCCTTCGGTGATCGGGCGACGCTCGTGCACGCCGTCTACGACGAGCTGCCCGAGGTGCTCGACCGGCTCGGCGTACCGCGCGTCCAGGGGGTCCTCTTCGACCTCGGCGTGTCGTCCATGCAGCTGGACGAGGCCGAGCGCGGCTTCGCCTACGCGCAGGACGCCCCGCTGGACATGCGGATGGACCAGACGACCGGCGTCAGCGCAGCCGAGGTGCTCAACACCTACCCGCCGGGCGACCTGGTGCGCATCCTGCGCAGCTACGGCGAGGAGAAGTTCGCCAAGAAGATCGTGGACGCGGTGGTGCGGGAGCGCGCGAAGGAGCCGTTCACCAACAGCGCGCGGCTCGTGGAGCTGATCCGGGACGCGCTGCCGCAGGCCGCCAAGCGCACCGGCGGCAACCCCGCCAAGCGCACCTTCCAGGCGCTGCGCATCGAGGTCAACGGTGAGCTGGCGATCCTGGAGCGGGCCATTCCGGCGGCCGTCGGGACGCTCGCGGTCGGCGGCCGGATCGCCGTGCTGTCGTACCACTCGCTCGAGGACCGCTTGGTCAAGCAGGTGTTCGCGGCGGGTGCGAGCAACACCGCCCCACCGGGACTCCCGGTCGTCCCCGAGCGCTACCAGCCCCGGCTGAAGCTGCTCACCCGCGGTGCGGAGCTGCCCACCGAGGAGGAGATCGCGGAGAACCGCCGCGCGGCCCCCGCCCGCCTGCGCGGCGCGGAGCGGATCCGCGAGGAGGCACGGTGAGCGGCGCGTGTGCGGCAGCCGGGCCGCGGAGGGCGACGAGAGGCGTGTTGCTGCGCCGTGCGGGCGGAGAAGCGAACCGGGAGGTGCCATGAGCGGTGGCGGCCGGACGAGGCGCGAAAACGGGGAGTGGCTATGAGCGGAGCCGGGTCCGGAACGGCGCCGAAGAGGCGACCGGTGCCGGGGGCCACGACGGCCCGGCGTGCGCCCTTCGTGCTGCTTGTTGTCGTCCTGCTCGGCTCCGGCCTGATCGGCCTGCTGGTACTGAACTCCTCCCTCAATCAAGGCTCGTTCGAGGTCAGCAGACTGGAGAAGCAGACCGACGAGCTCACCGACGACCGGCAGGCGCTCGAGCAGGACGTGGACCGGCTCTCCGCCCCCGGCGCCCTGGAGCGGCGCGCCCGTGAGCTGGGCATGGTGCCGGGCGGCAGCCCGGCGTTCCTCAAGCCGGACGGCACCGTGAGTGGTGTGCCCGCCCCCGCCACGGCCCAGCCCACCACACTCGGCACCACCGGCATCTGGGCGCCGCCCGCGCTGGACCCGGCCCCCTCCCCGCCGACCCCGACCAACACGGCCAACCCGGTCAACCCGGTCAACTCGACCATTCCATCCATTCCATCCATTCCGATCATTCCAGCTATTCCATCCGCCACGGCCGCCACGGCCGCCGCCTCCGCGAACTCCACCCCGGCTCCCCAGTAGGTGACACGGTGACGCGATCCCTTGCCTGCGCCAGGCCCCGCCCGCCGGCGCACCGCCCCCGCCCCGCGGAGCCGACGAGGGCGGCCGCCGCGTGACCGCGCCCCAGGACCCGCGCCGCCGCCGGGTGCCCGGTCCGGCGGATGCGCACGCCGAGCGCCGCCCGCGCCAGGGGAGGTCCCACCGCCCCGGCGACCGTCCGGGGCCGTCCGGCCGCCGCCCGGTCCGCCGCCCCCGCCCCGGGGCACCGCAGCAGCTGCGGCTCGGCAGCCCGCGCCCCCGGCTGCGGCTGATCAGCCTCGGCCTCACCCTCGTGATGCTGGTCTTCGTCGTGCGGCTGCTCCAGGTGCAGGCCGTCGACGCCGACGCGTACGCCGCCAAGGCCAATGTCAACCGCTACATCCCGGTGACGCTGGCCGCCGAGCGCGGCTCCATCACCGACCGTGACGGCGTCGACCTGGCCACCACCGTGGACGCGTACGACATCACCGCCGCGCCCGACCTGCTGACGCCCAAGACGGCCAAGACGAAGGACGCGCCCCGGCGGGCGGCCTCCCTGCTCGCGCCGATCCTCGGCAAGGACCGCGCGGACCTGGAGAAGAAGCTCACCGACAACCCGAAGTCGAAGTACGTGGTCCTGGCCCGGCAGCAGAGCCCGCAGGTCTGGAAGCAGATCAAGGACCTGAAGAACGCCCTGGACGAGGCGGCCGAGAAGGGCAAGGGCACCAATGTGCTGGCCGGGGTCAACCGGGAGGCCCACAGCAAGCGGATCTATCCCAACGGGGACCTCGCCGCCGGGCTGCTGGGCTTCGTGGGAGCCGACGGCCGGGGCGCCGCGGGCCTGGAACAGGAGCTGAACGAGAAGCTGGCGGGCCAGGACGGCAAACGCGTCTACGCGCAGTCCGGCGGCCACCAGGTGCCCACCGGCGACGTCAAGGAGCAGCCCGCGGTGCCCGGCAGCGATGTGGAACTGACCATCGACCGGGACCTCCAGTGGTCGGCCCAGAGCGCCATCGCCGCCCAGGTGTCGAAGTCCGGGGCCGACCGAGGTTACGTCGTCGTCCAGGACACCCGCACCGGCGAGATCCTGGCGCTGGCCAACGCCCCCGGGTTCGACCCCAACGACATCTCCCGGCAGGACGCGAGTGCCCTAGGCAACGCGGCGGTCTCGGACGCCTACGAGCCGGGCAGCGTCAGCAAGCTGATGTCGATGGCTGCCGTCATAGAGGAGGGCGTGGCGCGCTGGGACACCCATGTGGAGGTCCCGAACCGGCTGGCGCGCGCCGACCGGGCCTTCGCCGACGACATCGACCACCCCACCTGGTACCTGACGCTGAACGGCGTGTTCGCCAAGTCCAGCAACATCGGCACCATCCTCGCCACCGAGCAGCTCGCCAAGACCCATCGGCAGAAGAACCGGATTCTCTATTCCTATCTGCGGAAGTTCGGGATCGGGCAGCCCAGCGGGCTCGGCCTCCCCGGCGAGACCCGGGGCATCCTGGCCGAACCGGAGAAGTGGAGCGCCTCGCAGCAGTACACGATCCCGTTCGGCCAGGGGCTGTCGCTCAACGCCGTCCAGGCGGCCTCGGTGTATTCCACGATCGCCAACGGCGGCGAGCGGATCGCCCCCACCCTGGTCCGCGGCTCCAAGGGCCCCGACGGCGAATACACCGCCGGGTCCAAGCCGAAGAAGACCCGGGTGGTGGGCAAGGAGACCGCGAAGACGCTGTCCCGGATGCTCGAGTCGGTCGTCGACGACGAGGAGGGCACCGGCACCAGGGCCAAGATCCCCGGCTACCGGGTGGCGGGCAAGACCGGCACCTCCAACCGCGTGGACCCCAGAACCGGGCGCTACCGGGGCTACACCGCCTCGTTCGCCGGATTCGCCCCCGCCGACAAGCCGCGGCTGACCGTCTACTGCGCCGTGCAGAACCCGACCAAGGGCAGCTACTTCGGCGGCCAGGTCTGCGGCCCGGTCTTCAAGAAGGTGATGGAGTTCGGGCTCAAGAGCCTCCAGGCGGCCCCGACCGGGACGCAGGTCAAGCGGCTCCCCGTGAGCTACAGCCCGGGTCAGTGAGCGGATCCAGTCGTGACGACGATCACGCCGGAGCCCGGGAACCATGGTCCGGTACGGCCCCGGTTCGGCGCCTCATTTCGCGGGGGACCGGGTGTCCCGGGTACGCTCACCGCCGTGCCCCACGCTGATCAGTCGCAAACCCCTCAGAAGGACGTTTCTGTGGAATATCCAGGAGCGCCCCGCCCCTTCCAGGTCCGCCCGGTCCCCCTGGCGGAGCTGGCAGATCAGCTGGGCGTCGCTGTCCCCGAAGCGCCGGCCGATGCCGCGGTCACCGGGATCACCCATGACTCGCGCGCCGTACGTCCCGGCGATGTGTACGCCGCCCTGTCCGGCGCCCGTCTGCACGGCGCGGACTTCGCCGCCCAGGCCGCCGATCTCGGCGCCGTGGCCGTGCTGACCGACCCGGCGGGCGCCGAGCGCGCCGCCGCCACCGGTCTGCCGGTGCTGGTCGTGGACAATCCGCGCGGCCGGATGGGCGCGCTGGCCGTCACGATCTACGGCGAGCCGGGCCGCGCCCTGTTGCAGCTGGGCATCACCGGCACCTCCGGCAAGACCACCACCGCGTACCTCATCGAAGGCGGCCTCCGCGCCGCCGCGAAGGACGGCGGCGGCCTCACAGGTCTCATCGGCACCGTCGAGACGCGGATCGGCGACGAGCGGATCAAGTCCGAGCGCACCACCCCGGAAGCGACCGACCTCCAGGCCCTGTTCGCGGTGATGCGCGAACGCGACGTCCGCTCGGTCGTCATGGAGGTCTCCAGCCATGCCCTGGTCCTCGGCCGGGTCGACGGCTGTGTCTTCGACGTCGCCGTCTTCAACAACCTCAGCCCGGAGCACATGGAGTTCCACTCCGGGATGGAGGACTACTTCCAGGCCAAGGCGCAGCTGTTCACCAAGGCCCGCAGCCGGGCCGCGGTGATCAACTACGACGACGAGTACGGCAAGCGGCTGGTGGAGCAGGCCGAGGTCCCGGTCACCACCTTCTCCGCCGAGGGCCACCCCGATGCCGACTGGCGCGCCGACGGCGTCGAGGTCGGCCCGCTCGGCTCGACCTTCACCGCGCTCGGCCCGAACGGCGAGTCCGTACGGGCCGCGGCGCCCCTCCCCGGTCCCTTCAACGTGGCCAACGCGCTCGCCGCCGTCGTGGCCCTCGTCGTCGCCGGGGTCGACCCGCAGACGGCCGCCGACGGTGTGGCCGCCGTCCCCGGGGTGCCGGGGCGGCTCGAGCGCGTGGACGCGGGCCAGCCGTACCTCGCCGTGGTCGACTACGCCCACAAGACCGACGCCGTGGAGTCGGTGCTGCGCGCCCTGCGCCGGGTCACCGACGGCAGGCTGCACGCCGTCCTCGGCTGCGGAGGCGACCGCGACAAGCTCAAGCGCGGGCCCATGGGCGCCGCGGTGGCCCGATTCGCCGACACCGCCGTGCTGACCTCCGACAACCCCCGCTCCGAGGACCCCCTCGCGATCCTCGCCGCCATGCTCGCGGGCGCCGCCGAGGTGCCCGCGCACGAGCGCGGCGACGTACTGGTCGAAGAGGACCGGGCGAACGCCATCGCGGCCGCCGTGGCCCGGGCCGAACCCGGTGACACCGTCATCGTCGCGGGCAAGGGACATGAACTGGGCCAGGACATCGCCGGAGTGGTCCGCGCCTTCGACGACCGCCAGGTCCTCCGCGAAGCCATCGAGCTGAGCGAACGGGCCAAACAGCGCGAATCCGTACGCCCCGGGGCGAACGGACAGCACTGCGACACCCATCAAGACAACCAGGGATGACAGACCGCCATGCGCGCACCAGCCCCCTCCAGGCAGCTCTCCCGCACGGCCGGAGGTGATCAGTGATCGCACTGTCCCTCACCGAGATCGCCGGCCTCGTCGGTGGACAGCCGCACGACATACCGGACCCTGATCTGAAGGTCACGGGCCCGGTCGTGATCGACTCCCGTGAGGTGCGGCCCGGCAGCCTCTTCGCCGCGCTCGTCGGAGAGCGCGTGGACGGCCACGACTTCGCGCCCGGCGCGGTCGAGGCGGGCGCGGTCGCGGTCCTGGCCACCCGCCCGGTCTCCACAGCCGACGGCGCCGTCCCCACGATCGTCGTGCCCGACGTCGTCGCCGCGCTGGGGGCGCTCGCGCGCGCCGTCGTGGAGCGCCTGGGCACCTCCGTGGTGGCGCTCACCGGCTCCGCGGGCAAGACCAGCACCAAGGACCTCATCGCGCAAGCGCTCCAGCGCCACGGCCCCACCGTGTGGACGCCGGGTTCGTTGAACAACGAGATCGGGCTGCCGCTGACCGCGCTGACCGCCGACGGGAGCACCCAGCACCTGGTGCTGGAGATGGGCGCCCGCGGCAAGGGCCACATCCGGTACCTGACGGACCTCACCCCGCCCCGGATCGGCCTCGTCCTCAATGTCGGCACCGCCCACATCGGGGAGTTCGGCGGCCGGGAGGCCATCGCCGAGGCCAAGGGCGAACTGGTCGAGGCGCTGCCCGCCGCCGAGGACGGCGGAGTGGCGGTGCTCAACGCCGACGACCCCCTGGTGCGCGCCATGGCGTCCCGTACCGCGGCCCGCACGGTCCTGTTCGGGGAGGCCGAGGGCGCCGACGTACGCGCCGTAAATGTCCGGCTCGCCGACGGTGGCCGGCCCGCCTTCACGCTTCACACCCCTACCGGGTGCAGCGAAGTGACCATGCGCCTGTACGGTGAGCACCACGTGTCGAACGCGCTCGCCGCGGCCGCCGTCGCCCACGAGTTGGGCATGTCCGTCGACGAGATCGCCGTGGCGCTCTCCGAGGCGGGGCAGCTCTCCCGCTGGCGGATGGAGGTCACCGAGCGCTCGGACGGCGTGACGGTCGTCAACGACGCCTACAACGCGAACCCCGAGTCCATGAGAGCCGCGCTGCGGGCGCTGGTCGCCATGGGCGCCGCTACACCGGGGCGTCGTACGTGGGCGGTGCTGGGCCGGATGGCCGAGCTGGGCGAGGAGTCGCTCGCCGAGCACGACGCGGTCGGGCGGCTGGCCGTCCGGCTCAACGTCAGCAAGCTCGTGGCGGTCGGCGGCCAGGAGGCCGCCTGGCTGGACATGGGCGCCAAGAACGAGGGTTCGTGGGGTGAGGAGTCGGTGCACGTGTCCGACGTGCGGGCAGCGGTCGATCTGCTGCGCAGCGAGCTGCGACCGGGGGACGTCGTGTTGGTGAAGGCGTCCAGGTCGGTCGGCCTGGAGAAGCTCGCGCAGGCGTTGCTCGAGGGTGAGGGTGAGGTCGCCGGCCGATGGGCATGAGGCAGATCCTCTTCGCGGGAGCCATCGGGCTCTTCCTGACCCTGATCGGCACACCGGTGCTGATCAAGCTGCTGGCCCGCAAGGGCTACGGCCAGTACATCCGGGACGACGGCCCCCGGACACACGGCTCCAAGCGCGGTACCCCGACCATGGGTGGTATCGCCTTCATCCTGGCCACGCTGATCGCGTACGCCGTGACCAAGGTGATCACCGGCAGTCAGCCGACCTTCTCCGGTGTGCTGGTGCTCTTCCTGTTCGCGGGCATGGGCCTGGTCGGCTTCCTGGACGACTACATCAAGATCGTCAAGCAGCGGAGCCTGGGCCTGCGGGCCAAGGCGAAGATGGCCGGACAGCTGATCGTCGGTATCGCCTTCGCGATCCTCTCGCTGAACTTCGCGGACGCGCGCCAGCAGACCCCGGCCTCCGACCGGCTCTCCTTCGTCCAGGACTTCGGCTGGTCCTTCGGCCCGGTGATCTTCGCGATCTGGGCGCTGTTCATGATCCTTGCGATGTCGAACGGTGTGAACCTCACCGACGGTCTGGACGGTCTGGCCACCGGCGCCTCGGTGATGGTTTTCGGCGCCTACACCTTCATCGGCGTCTGGCAGTACCAGGAGTCCTGCGCCAATGCGCAGACCCTCACCAACCCCGCGTCCTGTTTCGAGGTCCGTGACCCCCTCGATCTCGCGGTCGTGGCCTCCGCGCTGATGGGCGCCTGCTTCGGTTTCCTGTGGTGGAACACCTCACCCGCCAAGATCTTCATGGGCGACACCGGCTCGCTCGCCCTCGGCGGCGCGCTGGCGGGCCTGGCCATCTGCTCCCGTACGGAACTGCTGCTGGCCCTCCTCGGCGGTCTGTTCGTCCTGATCACCATGTCCGTGGTCATCCAGGTCGGCTCCTTCCGGATGACCGGGAAGCGGGTTTTCCGGATGGCCCCGCTCCAGCACCACTTCGAACTCAAGGGGTGGAGCGAAGTCCTTGTGGTGGTCCGATTCTGGATCATCCAGGGCATGTGCGTGATCGTCGGACTCGGCATCTTCTACGCGGGCTGGCGGGCCCAGTGACGTCCCCCGCCACCGGCCCCGATGTGACCGACCTCGCCGGGCGGCGGGTCACGGTCGCCGGGCTCGGCGTCTCGGGGGTCCCCGCGGCGCGTGCGCTGCGGGGCCTCGGGGCCACCGTCACCGTGGTCAACGGCAGCGACGGCGAGCCGCAGCGCGCCCAGGCCGCCGAGCTGGAGCCGCTGGGCATCACCGTCCGGCTCGGCTATGGCACGGCATCCGACGGCGGCTCCGCCGCGGGCCTCCCCGAGGGCACCGAGCTGATCGTCACCACGCCCGGCTGGAAGCCCACCAGCCCGCTGTTCCTGGCCGCCGCGGAGGCCGGGGTCCCGGTCTGGGGCGATGTGGAGCTGGCGTGGCGGCTGCGCCGGGCGGACGCGCCGCCCTGGCTCGCGGTCACCGGCACCAACGGCAAGACCACTACGGTGCGGATGCTGGCGTGCATCCTGGAGGCCGCCGGGCTGCGCACCGCGGCCGTCGGCAACATCGGTGTCTCGCTGCTGGACATCGTGCTGGGCGACGAGCCGTACGACGTGCTGGCGGTCGAGCTCTCCAGCTACCAGCTGCACTGGGCGCCCTCGCTGCGCGCCCACTCCGGGGCGGTGCTCAACCTCGCCCCCGACCACCTCGACTGGCACGGCTCCATGGCGGCGTACGCGGCCGACAAGGGCCGGATCTACGAGGGCAACCAGGTGGCGTGCGTCTACAACGTGGCCGACCCGGCCACCGAGGACCTGGTGCGCGCGGCCGATGTCGAGGAGGGCTGCCGGGCGATCGGCTTCACCCTCGGCACCCCCGGCCCCTCCCAGCTCGGCGTCGTCGAGAACATCCTCGTCGACCGGGCCTTCGTGGCGAACCGGCAGAAGCAGGCGCAGGAGCTCGCCGAGGTCTCCGACGTGAACCCGCCGGCGCCCCACAACATCGCCAACGCGCTGGCCGCCGCGGCCCTGGCCCGCGCCTACGGGGTGCCGCCCACAGCCGTCCGGGAGGGCCTGCGAACCTTCCGCCCGGACCCGCACCGGGTGGAGCATGTCGCGGACGTCGGCGGGGTCGCCTACGTCGACGACTCCAAGGCCACCAACACCCATGCCGCCGAGGCGTCGTTGGGTGCCTACGAGAACATCGTGTGGATCGCGGGCGGCCTCGCCAAGGGCGCCACCTTCGACGAGCTGGTGGTGACGGCCGCCAAGCGGCTGCGCGGGGTGGTGCTGCTCGGCGCCGACCGTGCGCTGATCCGCGAAGCGCTCGCGCGACACGCAGCGGATGTCCCGGTCGTGGACCTCGAGCGGACCGACACTGGGGCGATGGCGGCGGCTGTGCGCGAAGCGGCCCGGCTCGCCCGGCCGGGCGATACCGTCCTGATGGCACCGGCCTGCGCCTCGATGGACATGTTCGTCAACTACAACAAGCGGGGCGACGCCTTCGCCGCGGCGGTCCACGACCTGGCCTCCGGCCGGGTCCCGGACGACCGGTAGTCCGCCGGTCCCCGCGTGTGGGCCGCTCGCGCGGGGAATCCGGAGGGGATACGAGATGACGCCTGACCAGCCCGCCGCCCCGCGGTCCCGGCCGAGCGCACCGCGCGGGGGCCGCACCGTGTCCCGCGCCGGCGCGGCGCCGCGCGTACGGGCGGCCGTGCGCGCCGGAGGGCGGGCGGCGGTCCTCGTGCGCCCGCGCGGCGGCGGCCCCAGGCTGCCCCGCCGCCCCACCCGCACCTCGGTGCTGGCGTCGCTGCGCCGCGCGCAGCAGCGCACCCGGCGGGCCTGGGACCGCCCGCTCACCGCCTACTACCTGGTCCTCGGCGGCGCACTGCTGATCACGGTGCTGGGTCTGGTGATGGTCTACTCGGCCTCGCAGATCAAGGCATTGCAGTCCGGTCTGGCCCCGTCGTACTTCTTCCGCAAACAGCTCTTCGCGGCGGCCCTGGGCGGCTCGCTGATGTTGCTGGCGGTGCGGACGCCGATCAAGCTGCACCGCGCCTTCGCCTATCCGCTGCTGGCGGTCTCGGTCTTTCTGATGTGCCTGGTCCAGGTGCCCGGGATGGGCATCTCGGTCAACGGCAACCGGAACTGGATCTCCTTCGGAGGTCCGTTCCTCCTCCAGCCCAGTGAGTTCGCCAAGCTGGCGCTGGTGCTCTGGGGAGCCGATCTGCTGGCCCGCAAACAGGACAAGCGGTTGCTGGCCCAGTGGAAGCACCTGCTGGTGCCGCTGGTGCCCGCCGCGGGGATGCTGCTCGGCCTGATCATGCTGGGCGGTGACATGGGCACCGCGATCATTCTCACCGCGATCCTGTTCGGCCTGCTCTGGCTGGCCGGTGCCCCCACCCGGCTGTTCGTGGGCGTGCTGACGTTCGCCGGGGTGGTCGGGGTGCTGCTCATCAGGACCAGCGCCAACCGGATGTCCCGGCTCGCCTGTATCGGCGCCACCGAACCCGGAGACCATGATCAGTGCTGGCAGGCGGTGCACGGGATCTACGCCCTCGCCAACGGCGGCTGGTTCGGTTCCGGACTCGGTGCATCCATGGAGAAATGGGGCGAACTACCTGAACCGCATACCGACTTCATCTTCGCCATTACCGGGGAGGAACTCGGCCTGGCGGGGACGCTGTCGGTCCTCGTCCTCTTCGCGGCTCTAGGCTATGCGGGTATCCGCGTGGCCGGACGCACGGAGGACCCCTTCGTGAGGTACGCCGCGGGAGGCGTGACCACCTGGATCACGGCCCAGGCCGTGATCAATATCGGCGCGGTGCTCGGTCTGCTGCCGATCGCCGGGGTTCCGCTCCCGCTGTTCTCCTACGGAGGGTCCGCCCTGCTGCCGACCATGTTCGCCGTCGGTCTGCTGATCGCCTTCGCACGGGCCGAGCCCGCCGCGAGAGCGGCGCTGGCCATGCGGCAGCCTGCTTTGCGGAAGAAGCTGGCTCGGGTGAGACGGAAGACGATGAGACGGCCCGTCAAGAAGCGGCCGTCCGGAGAGCGGTGAATTTCGGTGCATGTCGTACTCGCCGGTGGGGGGACCGCCGGCCACATCGAGCCCGCGCTCGCCCTCGCGGACGCCCTGCGCAGGCAGGATCCGACCGTGGGGATCACGGCGCTCGGCACGGAGCGGGGTCTGGAGACCCGGCTCGTGCCCGAGCGCGGCTATGAACTCGGGCTGATCCCGGCCGTACCGCTGCCGCGCAAGCCCACGCCCGAGCTGATCACCGTCCCCGGGCGGCTGCGCGGCACCATCAAGGCCGCCGAGCAGATCCTGGAGCGCACCAAGGCCGACTGCGTGGTCGGCTTCGGCGGCTATGTGGCGCTGCCCGGCTATCTGGCCGCCAAGCGCCTCGGGGTGCCGATCGTGGTCCACGAGGCCAACGCGCGGCCCGGCCTCGCCAACAAGATCGGCTCCCGCTACGCCAAGTACGTCGCGGTCTCCACCCCGGACAGCAAGCTCCGCAACGCCCACTACGTCGGCATCCCGCTGCGCCGCTCGATCGCCACCCTGGACCGGGCCGCGGTCCGGCCCGAGGCGCGCGCGGCCTTCGGGCTCGACCCCAACCTGCCGACGCTGCTGGTCTCCGGCGGTTCACAGGGCGCCCGCAGGCTCAACGAGGTGGTACAGACGGTCGCCCCGTTCCTCCAGCGCGCCGGGATCCAGGTGCTGCACGCGGTCGGCCCGAAAAACGAAATGCCGCATGTGGACAACATGCCCGGAATGCCGCCCTATATCCCGGTACCGTACGTGGACCGGATGGACCTCGCGTACGCCGCGGCCGACATGATGCTCTGCCGCGCGGGCGCGATGACCGTCGCCGAGCTGTCCGCCGTCGGGCTCCCGGCCGCCTATGTGCCCCTGCCCATCGGCAACGG
Organism: Streptomyces sp. NA02950; assembly: GCF_013364155.1. Classification (NCBI taxonomy): domain Bacteria; kingdom Bacillati; phylum Actinomycetota; class Actinomycetes; order Kitasatosporales; family Streptomycetaceae; genus Streptomyces; species Streptomyces sp. NA02950. Next base: position 6,874,583 of record NZ_CP054916.1, read on the forward strand.
CGAGCAGCGGCTCAACGCCCAGCCGGTGGTCAAGGCGGGCGGCGGACTGCTGGTCGACGACGCCGAGCTGACCCCGGAGTGGGTGCAGAACCACGTGCTCCCGGTGCTCGGCGACCCGCACCGGCTGTACGACATGTCCCGGCGCGCCGCCGAATTCGGCCGCAGGGACGCCGACGAGCTGCTGGTCGGCATGGTGTACGAGGCAATCGCGGCACGCCGCCAGGCGTGAGAAGGCAGGGAGCGTGGCCGGACCGACGACCGCCAGGAGCGGTTCACGACGGACGTCACCGTCCGGCCCGCCCCCGAGCGTCTTCACCGCGCGCCGCAGGGTGCGGCTGCCCCGCCGCCGCACCCTGCTGGTGATCGCGGTGACCCTGGTCCTGCTGGGCGCCGGGACCGTCTGGGTGTTGTACGGCTCGAGCTGGCTGCGCGCCGAGCGGGTGACGGTCACCGGCACCCATGTGCTCACCTCCGGTGAGATCCGTGCGGCCGCGGACGTACCGCTGGACACCCCGCTGGTGACTTTGGACACCGCCGCGATCGAAGAGCGGCTGCGGGACCGGCTGCCGCGGATAGCGAAAGTGCGTGTATCCCGGTCATGGCCGCACACCGTCAGTCTGGATGTGACGGAACGCAAGGCCGAAGCGATTGTCGAAGAGGGCGGGAAGTTCCGCGAAGTGGACGCCCACGGCGTACGGTTCGCTACCTCGGTCAAGCGTCCGAAGGGTGTTCCGCTGCTGGAAATGGAGCCGGACCGGTCGCCGAGTTCACGCCATTTCGGCGCCGCCAGGCTGCGCCGGGAGGCGGTCCGGGTGGTCACCCAACTCCCCGCGGCGGTCCGCCGGGACACCCGTTCCCTGCGGGTCCGCTCGTACGACTCGATCACGGTGGTCCTCACCCGAGGGCGTACGGTCGCCTGGGGCAGCGAAGAGCGCGGGGCGGCGAAGGCACGGACCCTCACCGCGCTCATGAAAGCGCGTCCGGACGCGGACCACTTCGACGTCAGTGCGCCGAGTGCCCCCGCGGTGTCTCGCAGTTGACCTGATAGACCCTGGCCAGCACCCTGGTTGGCTAGCCCACTGGGTGATCACATAGGGTGAAAAGAAAAGCGGGAGGTTCGGCGTGTTCATTGAACGCGCGCCACTTGTCGACTTAGTGTCCTGTTCCGAAGAGTCCGGGAAACAGAGGTACTGGTAACCCTAAACTTCAGCGTTAGGGTTGGGGTCGGCAATCGGAACCGTCCCATTCGGCATCAGTCGGCGCACCGCGGCAACGGCGGGGTGGCGACACGTAACTCGAGGCGAGAGGCCTTCGACGTGGCAGCACCGCAGAACTACCTCGCAGTCATCAAGGTCGTCGGCATCGGCGGCGGTGGCGTGAATGCCATCAACCGGATGATCGAGGTCGGGCTCAAGGGCGTCGAGTTCATCGCGATCAACACCGATGCGCAGGCCCTCCTGATGAGCGACGCGGACGTCAAGCTGGACGTCGGCCGCGAGCTCACCCGCGGACTCGGCGCGGGCGCCAACCCCGAGGTCGGCCGCAAGGCCGCCGAAGACCATCGCGAGGAGATCGAGGAGGTCCTCAAGGGGGCCGACATGGTCTTCGTGACGGCGGGCGAGGGCGGTGGCACCGGCACCGGCGGCGCCCCCGTGGTCGCCAACATCGCCCGGTCGCTGGGCGCGCTGACGATCGGTGTGGTCACCCGTCCCTTCACCTTCGAGGGCCGCCGCCGCGCCAACCAGGCCGAGGACGGCATCGCCGGGCTGCGCGACGAGGTCGACACCCTGATCGTGATCCCGAACGACCGCCTGCTGTCCATTTCGGACCGTCAGGTGAGCGTGCTGGACGCGTTCAAGTCCGCGGACCAGGTGCTGCTGTCGGGCGTCCAGGGCATCACCGACCTGATCACCACCCCGGGCCTGATCAACCTCGACTTCGCCGACGTCAAGTCCGTGATGTCCGAGGCGGGCTCGGCGCTCATGGGTATCGGCTCGGCCCGCGGCGACGACCGCGCGGTGGCCGCGGCCGAGATGGCCATCTCCTCGCCGCTGCTGGAGGCGTCCATCGACGGCGCCCGGGGCGTGCTGCTCTCCATCTCCGGCGGCTCCGACCTCGGACTGTTCGAGATCAACGAGGCCGCCCAGCTGGTGAGCGAGGCCGCCCACCCCGAGGCCAACATCATCTTCGGCGCCGTGATCGACGACGCGCTGGGCGACGAGGTCCGGGTCACCGTGATCGCCGCCGGTTTCGACGGCGGCCAGCCGCCCGCGAAGAACCGCGACAAGGTGCTCGGGTCGTACAACGGCGGTGGCCGCGAGGAGGGGGCGAGCGGCTCGTCGGGCCGCCCGTCCACCCAGGAGCCCGGCCGACCGTCCTTCGGCGGACTCGGCAGCGTCACCCCGCGCGAGGAGGAGCCCGCCCCGGCGGACCCCGCCCCCGTCGCCGAGGTCCCGGCCCCTCCGGTCTCCACCCCCCAGGTCCCCCCGGCCCGTCCCTACCCGGAGAGCCAGGCCGAGGAGCTGGACGTTCCGGACTTCCTGAAGTGAGCCCGGTGAGATGGCTCCCCATCGACCCTGAAGCGATCCCGCAGTGATAGCGCAACAGCACGACGCGAGCGGCGCCCACTTCGCCTTCACCGACCGGTGGGGCGGGGTGAGCGCCGCTCCGTATAACGAGCTCAACCTCGGCGGCGCGGTCGGCGACGACCCCGAGACCGTACGGACCAACCGCGAGCTGGCCGCCAAGGCGCTGGGCCTGGACCCGGCCGCGGTGGTCTGGATGAACCAGGTGCACGGCCGGGACGTCGCCCTGGTCGACGGGCCGTGGACCGGCGACGACGAGATCCCCGCGGTGGACGCGGTGGTGACGATGCGTCGGGGGCTCGCCCTCGCCGTCCTCACCGCCGACTGCACCCCGGTGCTGCTGGCCGACCCGGTGGCGGGAGTGGCCGGGGCCGCCCACGCCGGGCGGCCGGGGCTGGTCGCCGGGGTGGTCCCGGCGGTGGTCGAGGCGATGACGGCGCGGGGCGCCGACCCCGCCCGGATCATCGCCCGTACCGGCCCCTCGGTCTGCGGACGCTGCTACGAGGTGCCCGCGGCGATGCGCGCCGAGGTCGCGGAGACGGTTCCCGAGGCGTGGGCCGAGACCGGCCGGGGCACCCCGGCGGTCGATGTGGCCGCTGGGGTCCGGGCCCAACTCGCCCGCGCCGGTGTCGAGATGGATGGACAATCTCACATCTGCACGCTGGAATCGGTGGACCACTTCTCCTACCGGCGCGAGCACACCACCGGGAGGCTCGCGAGCTATGTGTGGTTGGACGGCTGAGCTGTGACGGATCGCAAAACGGAATTGGCGGCGAACCTGGCCCAGGTGGAGGAACGTATCTCCGCGGCCTGCGCCGCCGCCGGTCGTAAGCGTGAAGAGGTGACCCTGATCGTGGTCACCAAGACCTATCCGGCGAGCGATGTCCGTTTGCTGGCGGAACTGGGCGTACGGCATGTCGCCGAGAACCGCGACCAGGAGGCGGCGCCCAAAGCGGCCGAATGTGCAGATCTGCCCTTGATCTGGCACTTTGTCGGGCAATTGCAGACCAACAAGGTACGTTCCGTTTCCAGTTATGCCGATGTGGTGCAATCTGTCGATCGCAAGCGATTGGTTGACGCTCTCTCCGGTGCGGCGGTGCGCGCCGCCCGGGAGATGGGTGTCCTGATTCAGGTCGCCCTCGACGCGGACTCCGGTGAGCGGGGAGCGCGGGGAGGGGTCGGACCGGACGGAGTGGAGTCGCTGGCCGAGTCCGTGATCGCGGCCGAGGGACTGCGACTGGACGGTCTGATGACCGTCGCGCCGCTGGCCGGGCCCTACGAGGGGCGGCCGCGGGCGGCGTTCGACCGGCTGATGGAAATCTCATCCCGCCTGCGCGCGGCCCATCCGGCTGCGAACATGGTCTCCGCGGGCATGAGCTCGGACCTGGAGGAAGCGGTGGCGGCGGGGGCGACACATGTGCGCGTCGGCACCGCGGTACTCGGAGTCCGCCCCACGCTCCGGTAACGTCGCGAAGAAGTCGGACCACAGCAGAAAATATGGTCATTCCCGTCAAAAGGCGGGCAGGCCACGTGGATCCATGGCATCCGGTGGCGGAGCCGATCCACCACAGAGCGGAGGACGCAGAGAATGGCCGGCGCGATGCGCAAGATGGCGGTCTACCTCGGCCTCGTGGAGGACGATGGGTACGACGGCCGGGGGTTCGACCCCGATGACGATTTCGAGCCCGAGCCGGAGCCCGAGCGGGACCGTCGGCGGCACCAGGTGGTGGAGGCCGAACCTCGCCCGGAAAGGGGCGAATCTGTGCGAGTCGTCCATCCCCCCGCACAGCGTGAACCTGCTCCGCTCGCGGTGGAAACCGGACGACCCGCGCGAATCGCCCCCGTGGCATCCATCACACCTGAACGTCAGAACTTGGAGAAGAACGCACCGGTGATCATGCCCAAGGTCGTGTCCGAGCGGGAGCCCTACCGCATCACCACACTGCACCCGCGGACCTACAACGAGGCCCGTACCATCGGGGAACACTTCCGCGAGGGCACTCCGGTGATCATGAATCTGACGGAGATGGACGACACGGACGCAAAGCGACTTGTCGACTTTGCCGCCGGACTCGTGTTCGGTCTCCATGGGAGCATTGAACGAGTGACGCAGAAGGTGTTCCTGTTGTCGCCTGCTAACGTCGATGTCACGGCGGAGGACAAGGCCCGTATCGCAGAGGGCGGGTTCTTCAACCAGAGCTGAGACGCAACACGGCAACATCGAGTCATCCGAGGCCGCGAGGCCGAGTACGAGCCAGGGGAGAGGGACGCGCGGGATGGGCATCGCACTACAGGTGGTCTACATCGCGCTGTACTGCTTCCTGATCGTGCTGATCTTCCGGCTGGTGATGGACTACGTCTTCCAGTTCGCACGCTCGTGGCAACCCGGTCGGGCGATGGTGGTCATCCTCGAGGCCACCTACACTGTGACCGATCCGCCACTCAAGCTCTTGCGGCGGTTTATTCCACCGCTGCGTCTCGGGGGTGTGGCGCTCGACCTGTCCTTCTTCGTGCTGATGATCATCGTCTGGATCCTGATCACCGTCGTGAGCAATTTTGCGAGCAGCGTGTGAACGATACGGTCTTGCCGATTGCCGACGACTACGTTGAGGTGAAGTAGAGATGCCGTTGACCCCCGAGGACGTGCGGAACAAGCAGTTCACGACCGTCCGCCTCCGAGAAGGCTATGACGAGGACGAGGTCGATGCCTTCCTCGATGAGGTCGAAGCCGAACTGACCCGGCTGTTGCGGGAGAACGAGGACCTGCGGGCCAAGCTGGCGGCAGCCACCCGCGCCGCCGCGCAGAGCCAGCAGCAACAAGGCATGCGCAAGCCTCCAGAACAGCAGGAGAGGCCCGGCGCCCCTGTCCCCGCCGCCATATCCGGACCGCAGCCGGTGCCGCCCGGCCAGCAGCAGATGGGTGGCCCGCCCCAACTTCCGGGCGGCGCCCCGCAGCTGCCGGCCGGCCCGATGGGCCAGAACGGCCCCGGGCCGATGCAGCAGGGCGGACCCGGCCCGATGGGCCAGAACGGCCCGATGGGTCAGAACGGTCCCATGGGCCCCGGCGGTCCCATGGGTGGCCCGATGGGCGGCCCCGGTGGTCCCGGCGGCCCCCAGCTGCCGCAGCCGGGCCAGGGCCCGGGCGGCGACAGCGCCGCGCGCGTGCTCTCGCTCGCGCAGCAGACCGCCGACCAGGCGATCGCGGAGGCCCGTTCCGAGGCCAACAAGATCGTCGGTGAGGCCCGTAGCCGCGCCGAGGGCCTGGAGCGGGACGCCCGCGCCAAGGCCGACGCCCTGGAGCGGGACGCGCAGGAGAAGCACCGTGTCGCGATGGGCTCCCTGGAGTCCGCTCGCGCCACGCTGGAGCGCAAGGTCGAGGACCTGCGCGGCTTCGAGCGCGAGTACCGCACGCGGCTGAAGTCGTACCTGGAGAGCCAGCTGCGCCAGCTGGAGAACCAGGCCGACGACTCGCTGGCCCCGCCGCGCACCCCGGCGACCGCCTCGCTGCCGCCGTCCCCCTCGATGAGCGGCTCCATGGCCTCGGCCGGTGCCGGCACGATGGGCGGCCACACCATGGGCGGCAACCAGTCCATGGGCGGCGGTCACGGGCAGAACGGCGGTGCTCCCTCCTACGGCGGCCAGCAGCAGATGTCGCCCGCGATGACCCAGCCGATGGCACCGGTGCGGCCGCAGAGTCCGCAGCCGATGCAGCAGGCGCCCAGCCCGATGCGGGGTTTCCTGATCGACGAGGACGACAACTGACGCGTTCCATCTGACGCGGTTTCGCCACCGCGGGGAGCGTTCGGCAATCACAGGGCCGGGCTCCGGGAGCTTTCTCCCGGGGCCCGGACTGCTTTGTGCGCCTAAGCCGGCGCCGCTCTCGCGGACCCGGTTGCTCGCCGTACGGGTTGCTCCATTATGGGTTGCGCTCGCCCAGGGCGGCCTCGGCCGGGGACCGTGGCTCCGCCCTCGGCCGTATCAATCGCCGGGCCGACAGAGCCGGACGGGGTGGAACGGCCCGTCCGGCGATGTGAGGCCCGCGGAGCGGTTACGCCTTGCGAAGGCGGAACGTCAGCCCGAGCGGCTCGTCGGTGAAGGGCTCACCGTAACCGGAGTCGCCCTCGCCCGAGGCGAAGTCCGTGGCGAGGACCTCGTCCGCGATCAGACCCGCGTGGTCGGTGAGCGCCCGGCGAAGCTCCTCGTCCACCGACTCCCAGCGCAGCGCGATCCGGTCGGCCACGTCCAGACCGCTGTTCTTGCGGGCCTCCTGGATCAGCCGGATGGCGTCGCGGGCGAGTCCGGCGCGGCGCAGCTCCGGAGTGATCTCCAGGTCGAGGGCGACGGTGGCGCCCGCGTCGGAGGCCACCGACCAGCCCTCGCGCGGCGTTTCGGTGATGATCACCTCGTCCGGGGAGAGCGCGACGGTCTCACCGTCCACCACCACCGAGGCCGTGCCCTCGCGCAGGGCCGCCGACAGCGCCGCCGCGTCCGCCTCGGCGATGGCCTTGGCGACCGGCTGGGTGCCCTTGCCGAAGCGCTTTCCCAGCGCACGGAAGTTGGCCTTCGCCGTGGTGTCCACCAGCGAGCCACCGACCTCGCTCAGCGAGGCGAGCGAGGAGACGTTCAGCTCCTCCTCGATCTGGGCTCGCAGTTCGATGGAGAGTCGCTCGAAGCCGGACGCCGCGACCAGCGCGCGGGACAGCGGCTGGCGGGTCTTCACCCCGGATTCGGCCCGGGTCGCCCGACCGAGCTCGACCAGCCGCCGGACCAGCGCCATCCGGGCCGAGAGCGCCGGGTCGATCATGGCCTGGTCGGCCTCCGGCCAGCTCGCCAGATGGACGGAGGCCGGGGCCTCCGGATCCACCGGTACCACCAGGTCCTGCCAGACCCGCTCGGTGATGAAGGGCACCAGCGGAGCCATCAGCCGGGTGACCGTCTCGATGACCTCGTGGAGGGTGCGCAGCGCGGCGGCGTCGCCCTGCCAGAAGCGGCGGCGCGAGCGGCGCACGTACCAGTTCGACAGGTCGTCCACGAAGGACGACAGCAGCTTTCCGGCGCGCTGGGTGTCGTAGGCCTCCAAGGCCTGGGTGACCTGCTCGGTCAAGGTGCCCAGCTCGCCCAGCAGCCAGCGGTCGAGCAGCGGGCGGTCGGCCGGGGCCGGGTCGTCCGCACCGGGCGCCCAGCCGGAGGTGCGGGCGTACAGGGCCTGGAAGGCGACCGTGTTCCAGTAGGTCAGCAGCGTCTTGCGGACGACCTCCTGGATGGTGCCGTGGCCCACCCGGCGGGCGGCCCAGGGCGAGCCGCCCGCGGCCATGAACCAGCGGACCGCGTCGGCGCCGTGCTGGTCCATGAGCGGGATCGGCTGGAGGATGTTGCCCAGGTGCTTGGACATCTTCCGGCCGTCCTCGGCCAGGATGTGACCGAGGCAGACCACGTTCTCGTACGAGGACCTGTCGAAGACCAGGGTGCCGACCGCCATCAGCGTGTAGAACCAGCCGCGGGTCTGGTCGATGGCCTCGGAGATGAACTGCGCCGGGTAGCGCTTCTCGAACAGCTCCTTGTTGCGGTACGGGTAGCCCCACTGCGCGAAGGGCATCGACCCCGAGTCGTACCAGGCGTCGATCACCTCGGGGACGCGCTCGGCGGTGAGCGAGCAGCCCTCCGCGGTGCAGGTGAAGGTGATCTCGTCGATGTACGGACGGTGCGGGTCCAGTCCGGACTGGTCGCTGCCGGTCAGCTCGGAGAGCTCGGCGAGCGAGCCCACACAGGTGAGGTGGTCCTCGGCGCAGCGCCAGATGGGCAGCGGGGTGCCCCAATAGCGGTTGCGCGACAGCGCCCAGTCGATGTTGTTGTTGAGCCAATCCCCGAAGCGACCGTGCTTGACCGAGTCGGGGTACCAGTTGGTCCGCTCGTTCTCCCGCAGCAGCGCGTCCTTGACCGCGGTGGTGCGGATGTACCAGGACGGCTGGGGGTAGTAGATCAGCGGGGTGTGGCAGCGCCAGCAGTGCGGATAGCTGTGCTCGTACGCCAGGTGCTTGAACAGCAGGCCGCGCGCCTCCAGGTCGGCCACCAGCGACTCGTCGGCCTTCTTGAAGAACTGGCCGCCGACCAGGTCCAGCTCCTCCTCGAAGGTGCCGTCCGCGCGGACCGGGTTCACCACCGGCAGCCCGTAGGCGCGGCAGGTCCTGAAGTCGTCCTCACCATAGGGGGCCTGGTGGACCAGGCCGGTGCCGTCCTCCGTGGTGACGTAGTCGGCGTTGACGACGAAGTGCGCGCCGGGGATCTCCACCAGCTCGAAGGGGCGCTGATACGTCCAGCGCTCCATCTCCGCGCCGGTGAAGGTCTGGCCCGTGGTCCGCCACCCCTCGCCGAGCGCCTTCTCGACCATCGCCTCGGCGACGACCAGGTTCTCCTCGCCGTCCGTGGCGACCACATAGGTCACCTCGGGGTGGGCGGCCACCGCGAAGTTGGCCACCAGGGAGAAGGGCGTGGTCGTCCAGGCGAGCAGTGCCGCCTCGCCCGCCAGGGGGCCGGAGGTCAGCGGGAAGCGGACGTAGACCGAGGGGTCCACGATCGTCTCGTAGCCCTGCGCCAGCTCGTGGTCGGACAGACCGGTGCCGCAGCGCGGGCACCAGGGGGCGACGCGGTGGTCCTGGACCAGCAGCCCCTTGGAGAAGATCTCCTTGAGCGACCACCACACCGACTCGACGTACTCCGGGTCCATCGTGCGGTACGCGTCGTCCAGGTCGACCCAGTAGCCCATGCGCTGGGTCAGCTCGGCGAAGGCGTCGGTGTGCCGGGTCACCGACTCCCGGCACTTGGCGTTGAACTCGGCGATGCCGAACGCCTCGATGTCCTTCTTGCCGTTGAAGCCCATCTCCTTCTCGACCGCGAGCTCCACCGGCAGACCGTGGCAGTCCCAGCCCGCCTTGCGGCCGACGTGGTAGCCGCGCATGGTGCGGAAGCGCGGGAAGACGTCCTTGAAGACGCGGGCCTCGATGTGGTGGGCGCCCGGCATGCCGTTGGCGGTGGGCGGGCCCTCGTAGAAGACCCACTCCGGCCGGCCCTCGGACTGCGCGAGGGTGCGGGCGAAGATCTTGTTCTCCCGCCAGAAGTCGAGCACGGCGTGCTCGAGGGCGGGCAGGTCGACCTGGGCGGGCACCTGGCGGTACAGCGTCATCGGGAATCCTCCGGCGGACACACGCTCGTCGTTCCGTCCGGAGGGACGAGAGCCGTGTGCTCCCGCGGTACCACCCTCCTTGGCCGGGAGCACTGCGCTCCCAGCCCCCTCATTGGGGTCGCGATGCCGGTTCTACTGGCCCTGGGCGGGGGTTCTTCCGGCGGCTCCGGGGTGATCCTTCGCATCGCGCTCGCCCCCGGGCTCTCACCGTCCCCGGGTCGCTCATGGCCGCGTACGACGCTACTCGTCCCCATCCACGCCTTTCGCTGCGCCCAGTGTACGGGGCCGGACGGACCGCGGCCGACCGATTTCCACGCCGCCCTCTCGTGGGCCCGCCCCGGCTCCCCGTCGCCGCCCCGCTGCGCCGAGTGAGGTACCGGGCGCCCGGGGATGACCCGAATGCCGATACGCCGGGTGCTGGAGTCCGGGGGAGCGGCGGGGTCACTCTCCGGTACCGGTCGGCGGCCGGATTCACCGGGCGCGGAGTGGGGCACAACGGTGGAGACCGGTTTGTCGCACGGGCAAGCCGGGCGAATCGGGCGGCGTGCCCCGTTGCCGCGTGCCCGGAGTCGATTTATCGTTCCGGAACGATTCGCGAGCAAGATCACAATATGTGAAGGGGCCGCGGCCATGGTGGCTAGGAAGACCGCCGTGCAGAAGAGCACGGCGAAGGCGACGCAGGCCGCGCCCGCCAAGACGCAGGCCGCGCCCGCCAAGAAGAGCGCGTCGGGCAAGAAGGCCGCGAAGAAGACCGCGGCGGCGACGAAGTCCACGGCCGAGGCGACCGCGAAGGCTGCCAAGAAGAGCGCACCGACGAAGAAGGCCACAGCCAAGAAGGCCGCACCGGCCAAGAAGGCGGTGCCCGCGAAGAAGACGGGAGCCAGGAAAGTGGTTGCGAAGAAGTCCCCGGGCGGTGCGCCGAGCGCGAAAAAGGCGACGACGACCGCGCCCCCCGTGCCCAAGGCCCGTGCCGCGGGCGCCCCGGCCGACCCCAGCGAGCTCGCGGTACGCCCCGGCGAGGACCCCTGGTCGGCGGAGGAGGTGACCGAGGCGCGCACCGGGCTGCTGACCGAGGCGGGCCGGCTGCGCACCGAGATCCTCGCCTCGGAGGAGGCGATCACCGGACTGATGCGCGACTCCGGGGATGGCGCGGGCGACGACCAGGCCGACACCGGCACCAAGAACATCACCCGTGAGCACGAGATGGCCCTCGCCGGGAACGCCCGCGAGATGCTGCACCAGACCGAGCGCGCCCTCGAGCGGCTGGACACCGGGACGTACGGGCTCTGCGAGAACTGCGGCAACGCCATCGGGAAGGCTCGGATGCAGGCGTTTCCCCGGGCCACGCTGTGCGTGGAGTGCAAGCAGCGCCAGGAGCGCCGCTGACCGCCCGCACGTGTGTGCCGTACCCTCGTCCTCAGCCAGGGGGAGACTGGCCCGGACGAGGTTGAGGGACTCACGTGACAGAGGCGGAGCAGGCCATCGGTACGCCAGACGCGGGGAAGGCCGAGGAGGGCGCCGGGACCAGCGCCGGTACGGCGGACGCCGGAGCCAGGGGCAAGCGGCGGATCGGGGTGCTCCTCGCCGTCGCCGCCTTCGCGTACCTGCTCGATCTGGTCAGCAAGCTGGCGGTGGTCGCCAAGCTGGAGCACCGTGCGCCGGTGGAGCTGATCGGCACCCTGCTGCGGCTCGAGGTGATCCGGAACCGGGGCGCGGCCTTCGGCTTCGGCGAGGCGATGACCATCGTCTTCACGGTGATCGCGGCCGCGGTGATCGTGGTGATCGCACGGCTGGCCCGCAAGCTCTACAGCCTGCCGTGGGCGATCGCGCTCGGGATGCTGCTCGGCGGGGCCTTCGGCAATCTCACCGACCGCATCTTCCGTTCGCCGGGACACCTCCAGGGCGCGGTGGTGGACTTCATCGCCCCGGCCCACTTCGCGGTCTTCAACCTCGCGGACTCGGCCATCGTGTGCGGCGGCTTCCTCATCGTGATCCTGTCCTTCCGCGGGCTGGACCCGGACGGCACGGTCCACAAGGACTGAGCGGGGGCCGGTGCGGCCGGTGTGGGACCGCCGGTATGCGCCCGCCGGTATGCGACTGCCGTACGAACCGGTCCGTCCGGTCCGGCATACTCGACGGGTGAGTACGATTCCCGAGATCCGCACCCTGCCCGTACCCGATGGCCTGGAGGGCGAGCGCGTCGACGCCGCGATCGCCCGGATGTTCGGCTTTTCGCGGACCAAGGCGGCGGAACTGGCCGCCGCAGGGAAGGTGCAGGTCGACGGCAGCGTGGCGGGTAAGTCCGACCGGGTCTCCGGCGGTGCCTGGCTCGAGGTCGAGCTGCCGCAGGCCGCGCCGCCGGTGCACATCGTCGCCGAGCCCGTCGAGGGCATGGAGATCGTCCATGACGACGACGACATCGTGGTGATCGTCAAGCCGGTCGGTGTCGCCGCCCACCCCAGCCCCGGCTGGTCCGGTCCCACCGTGATCGGCGGCCTGGCCGCCGCCGGGTTCCGGATCTCCACCTCCGGCGCCGCCGAGCGGCAGGGCATCGTCCACCGGCTGGACGTGGGCACCTCCGGGCTGATGGCCGTCGCCAAGTCCGAGCGCGCCTACACCCTGCTCAAGCAGCAGTTCCGGGAGCGCACCGTCGACAAGCGCTATCACGCGCTGGTGCAGGGACACCCGGACCCGCTGAGCGGCACCATCGACGCGCCGATCGGGCGCCATCCGCAGCACGACTACAAGTGGGCGGTGACCAGCGACGGCAAGCCGAGCGTCACCCACTACGACCTGATCGAGGCGTTCCGCGCCGCCAGCCTTCTGGACATCAAGCTGGAGACCGGCCGTACCCACCAGATCCGGGTGCACATGGCCGCTCACCGCCACCCCTGTGTCGGCGACCTCACCTACGGCGCGGACCCGACGCTCGCCAAGCGGCTGAAGCTGACCCGGCAGTGGCTGCACGCGGTGCGGCTGGGCTTCGAGCACCCGGCCGACGGCGGCTGGACCGAGTTCGAGAGCGCCTACCCCGACGACCTCCAGCGGGCCCTGGACATCGTGCGGGCGGAGAGCGCATGAGCGCCCCCGCCATCCGCGTCGTCACCGACGGCGATCTCTCGGGCTGCTTCGCGGTCCGCCGCGAGGTCTTCGTGGGTGAACAGCGGATCCCCGAGGCGGAGGAGATGGACGCGTACGACGGCGACGCCGTCCACCTCCTGGCCACCGCCCCCGAGGGACGCCCGGTCGGCACCGTCCGCTTTCTGCACGGCGCCGCCGCCGACAAGAAGTACGCCCACGCCGGGGTGGACGGCGCCACCACCGCCGCCCTCGGCCGGCTGGCCGTGACGGCGGCGGCCCGCGGCACGGGTCTGGGCGCCGAGCTGGTGCGGGCCGTCGAGGCCGAGGCGCTCCGCCGCGGGCTCACCGCGGTCTATCTGGAGGCCCAGACCCATGCGCTCGGCTTCTACGAGCGGCTGGGGTACGCGGCGTTCGGCCCCGAGTTCGACGAGGGCAGCGGCATCCCGCACCGCGCGATGCGGCGGGAGCTGTAAGGCGGCCGCCGCACGGTCGGCTCAGCGCCGGCCGCGGCCCGAGCCGTCCTTGCGCAGATCCCCGTCGAAGCGGGTGAAGTGGTCCTCGCGCTCCGGGCGGGGCCGGGGCTGCGGGGTGGGGGCGGTGATCGGCGCGGCGGCGGTGGCGATCCGCGGCAGGGCGTACGGATGGGACTCCCGCAGGAACGCGATCATCTGCTCGCGCACCTCGCAGCGGACCGTCCAGGCGTCGTCCGGGTCCCGGGCGGTGACCAGCGCCCGCACCACGATGGTGCTCGGTGTGGTGTCGGTGACCAGGAGGTTCCAGTCCCTGCCGTCCCAGGCGGTGGAGCCCTGCACGATCTCCCGCATTCGGTCGCGCATCTCCTCGATGGGCGCGCTGTGGTCCAGGTGGAACAGGACCGTGGCCGTCTTCTGGGTGCCGCCGCGCGACCAGTTCTCGAACGGCTTGGAGGTGAAGTACGAGACCGGCATGGTGATCCGTCGCTCGTCCCAGGTCCGTACGGACAGGAAGGTCAGCGTGATCTCCTCGACCGTGCCCCATTCGCCGTCGACCACCACCGTGTCGCCTATCCGCACCATGTCGCCGAAGGCGATCTGGAACCCGGCGAAGAGATTGCCCAGGGTCGACTGGGCCGCGATACCGGCGACGATGCCGACGAGCCCGGCGGAGGCCAGCATCGAGGTGCCGAACGCGCGCATCGCCGGGAAGGTCAGCAGCATCGCGGAGACCGCCACCACCCCGACGACCGCGGTCACCACCCGCTGGATCAGCGTCACCTGGGTGCGCACCCGGCGCACCCGGGCCGCGTCATGGGCGCTGGCGGCGTAGCGCGAGTAACTGGACTCCACCACGGCCGACGCGACCCGCACCACCAGCCAGGCGGTGGCCGCGATCAGCACCAGCGCCAGGAGCTGGCCGATGGCCGGGCCGTGTTCCTTGACGATCTTCGTCTGTGTCCTGTCGTACGAACTGCTGAGCAGCGCCGTGCACACGGTCACCTGCAAGGGGAGCCGGCAGCGGCGCAGCAGACCCCACAGCGGGGTCTCCGGGTGCCGGGCATCGGCCCTCCGCAGCAACCAGTCGACGGCCCAGCCGATGCACAGCGTGATGGCCAGCGAGCCGCCGATGACGACGAGCGGACGCAGTACGTCCTCCATGGACACCTACCTCATCCTTCCTTCGGGAGTCCTGGCTGTCCCGTCTTCCCAGATCCGCGTCCTCCAGACCGTAGCTGGCACGATAGGAGGAACGCGAACCTCAAGGAGGAACGCGAACGTCAAGAGGGAGAAGTGAAACGGTGGCGGATGCGTCGACGGTCGTTCTGTTCCATTCCGCGTACGGGCTGCGCCCCGCGGTGCGCGCGGCGGCCGACCGGCTGCGCGGGGCCGGGCACGAGGTGATCGTGCCCGACCTGTACCGGGGACGGACGGCGGACACCGTCGAGGAGGGCATGGCCATCAAGGACGAGATCGGCCGGGAGGAGCTGCTGAAGCGGGCCATCGCCGCCGCGGCGCCCCATTCCGACCGCCGGCTGGTCTACGCGGGCTTCTCGCTCGGCGCGTCCATCGCGCAGAACCTGGCCCTGGCCGATGAGAGGGCGCGCGGGCTGCTTCTGCTCCACGGCACCTCGGACATCGCCGACGACGCGGCCACCGATGAGCTGCCGGTACAGCTGCATGTCGCCGACCCCGACGCGTTCGAGCCGCACGACTGGCTCAGCGCCTGGTACCTGCGGATGCGGCGGGCGGGCGCAGAGGTGGAGGTCTTCCGCTACGCCGGGGCCGGGCATCTGTACACCGACCCCGAGCTGCCGGACTACGACAAGGAGGCGGCCGAGGCCACCTGGCGGGTGGCTCTCGGCTTCCTCGACGAACTCTGAGCCTTCAGGGGCGGGGTCAGACCACCGGCTTGTCGACGCGCTCGACCTTCTGGGTGCCCGAGCGCGTACGGTACGACCGGGCCCAGGCCGACGTGGCGTGCGGATCGGTCCGGTCGGAGACGGTGTAGTAGTCCATCTGGGCCGCCTCGGCGGTGATGTCGAGCACACCGTAGCCGTGGGAGTCCATGTCCACCCACTTCACATGGCGGTTGGCCGCCTTGATGGCCGCGGCCGCCACCAGGGACAGCGTGTGCGGTGCCACATGCAGGATGTCGTCGATGTTGTCGGAGGTCACCGAAGTGACCACGAACTCGGTGGCGGCGGACCGGGACAGCGGATAGGTGGCGGCCCTCACCGGTACGTCGTTGGCCCACGCCGTGTGGATGTCACCGGTCAGGAAGACGGTGTTGTTGATGGAGTTGTCGGTCAGATGGGCCAGCAGCTCGCGCCGGTCGTCCGTGTAGCCGTCCCACTGGTCGGTGTTGATGGCCAGTCCGCCCTTGGGCAGCCCGAGCAGCTCGGCGAGCGGGCCCAGCAGATCGGCCGGGACGGAGCCGAAGGCCACCGGCGAGATCATCACCGAGTTGCCGACCAGCCGCCAGGTGGCGCTGGACCCGGACAGACCGGACTTGAGCCAGTCGAGCTGGGCGCGCCCGGTGAGCGTACGGTCCGGATCGTCCGCCTCGCCGCTGCCGGTGGACACCTGCTGGTCGCGGAACGAGCGCAGGTCCAGGAGGTGGAGGTCGGCCAGGGTGCCGTAGCGCAGCCGTCGGTAGGTGGTGCCCTGGATGGAGGGGCGCACCGGCATCCACTCGAAGTACGCCTGCTTGGCGGCGGACATCCGGGCCGCCCAGGCGCCCTCGCTGCCCGGGGTGTGGTTCTCCGCCCCGCCCGACCAGGCGTTGTCGGCGAACTCGTGGTCGTCCCAGATGGCGATCACCGGCAGCACGGCGTGCAGCGCCTGCGCGTCGGCGTCGGTCTTGTACGTGGCGTGCCGGACGCGGTAGTCGGCGAGCGTGACGATCTCGTGGGTGGGCCGGTGCGGCCGGACGACGTACTTCGCTTCCGGGTACTCGCCGCTCTGGTACTCGTAGATGTAGTCGCCGAGGTGGAGGATGGCGTCCAGGTCGGTGCGGCCGGCCAGATGACGGTACGGCGAGAAGTAGCCCGCCTCCCAGTTGGCGCAGGAGACCACGCCGAACCGCACCCCGTCGGTGGCCGCGTCCTGGGCGGGGGTGGTGCGGGTGCGGCCCACCGGTGAGGTGGCGCCGCCGTCCGCGCTGAACCGGTAGAAGTAGTCGGTGGCGGGCTTGAGTCCGCGGACGTCGGCCTTGACGGTGTGGTCGGTGGCGGCCGACGCGCGGACGGTGCCGTGGGCCACGACCGAGCGGAAGTCCTTGTCCGCGGCCACCTCCCAGCGGACGTCGACGGCGGGGCCGCGCCCGGAGCCGGGCACCGCGTCCGGAGTGGGGGTGATCCGGGTCCACAGCAGGACTCCGTCGGGCAGCGGGTCACCGGAGGCGATGCCGTGGAGGAACGCCGGACCGTCCGCGGCGTGTGCCGGAAAGCCGGTGGCGAGGGGCAGCAGGGCGGCGGTCGCGGCTACGGCCGTGACGGCGCCGCGGCGCGATATGTGGTGGTTGTCATGGGGGGTCACGGCGGAGGAGATTACTGGTAAGTAATCTCTGGGGACAGACCCTGGCGGGAAGTTCGCCGACGTATCTCCCTGTAGTCAGCCCACGGACACCGCGGGGCCGGTGCGCGGCCGCGGTCGGCGCGCACCGGCCCCGTGAAGGCCCGCCGGGCGGGGGCTACTTCTTCAGGTTCTGCTTGACGAGTGGGGTGAACTGCTCGGGAGTCATCGGCGGGTTGTCCTTGACCTCCAGCTTCTTGCCGTTCATCTGGAAGGCCGGGGTGCCGGAGATGCCCTTCTTGGCCGCGGCGTCGTAGGTCTTGGACATCACGACGGCCCAGTGGTCGTAGGTGCCCTTCTTCACGGCCCGCTCGAATTCCTTGTTGCCCTTGAGCTCCTTGACCTGCTGCGCGACGGCGAGCAGCTTCTTGTCGTCGGAGAAGGCGTCGACGGTCTCGTCGGGGTGGTTCTTCGCCGAGTAGAGCGCGGACTTGTACGCCATGAAGGCGTCCGGGCTTTCGTTGAGAGCCGCGCCCAGCGCGCTCAGGGCGTTCTTGGAGCCGGTGCCGACGATGCCCTTGGCGTCGTCCAGGAAGGCGGCCATCGTGAACTGCGCCTTGTAGGTGCCGTCCTCGATGTCCTTCTGGACGGTCTTGCCGGTGAGCTGCTCGAACTGGGAGCAGACCGGGCAGCGCATGTCCTCGTAGACATGCAGGGTGTTCTTGGCGCTCTTCTTGCCGATGATCACCGTGGTGCCGTTGGGGCCGGAGGAGTTCGCGGGCGTCACCAGCTTGGTCTTCTCAGCGGCGGCCGACCACTTCTGGCTGGCGTTGTCGCTGTTGATGTTGGAGACGGCATAACCTATGCCGCCGGCTATCGCCAGGACCGTGACGACCGCGCCGCCCACGAACAGCTGGCGGCGCATCCGGTCCTTCTTCGCCTGGCGCTCGCGCTCGGCGCGCAGTCGCTCGCGGGCGGCCTGCTTGTTCTGCTGGCTATTGCGGTTGCTCATATGTGATCGATCTCCGTCGTGAATGCGTCAGTACTGCGTACGGGTGTGTGGATCGCTGTGCTCAGACCAGAGCCGAGCGGGGCGGTCCACGACGCACGACGGAGTGCACCAGGAGAGGGAGCGCGGGTGCCGGGCGGGCCGGGCGCACCACGCGCGGGGCCGGGCGGAGAGGCCGCGGGGCCGAGGTGACCGCCGCGGCGGCCAGCAGCAGCGGCCGGAAGGCGAACCCCGCCACCGAGAGCAGCAGCCGCCCGACGGCGGCCTCGCCGCGGCGCAGCCAGGCCGAGGCGATCAGCCCCACCGCGATATGCGCGGTCAGCAGCAGCCAGGGCGTGGCGGAGCCGACCGCGGCCGCCAGGGGGGTGCCACCGCCCGGATGGGTCACCCCGGCCAGCGGGGTGCCGACGTCACCGCCGCCGCAGAGCACGGTGACGCCCATGGAGCGCAGGGACCCCGCCACCGGCCCGCCGGACGGCCCGTAGCAGGTGTCCTGGCCGGTGGTGAAGACGGTGTCGGCGGCCAGCTCCAGCGGGACGAGCAGGGCGGCGATGCTCCAGAAGCCGCGCTCCCGGCCCGCGAGGGCGTAGGCGATGGTGAAGACGGCGACCGACAGCAGGACGACGCTGGTCAGCGGCAGCGGTGTATGCGACAGCAGCACATGGGACGCCGAGGACAGCGTGACGCACAGCGCTGTGAAGAGCGCCGCGCGCACGGTCCTCAGCTGCGGTCCGGTGCCGTCCATGACCTCAGATTTTGCCATGCTCGGCCGTAGGGACGACATCAAGAGCCGGTACCGGGCTTCCGGTCAGTCGTTGAGCTGGTCGTTCACCGCTTCGGTGAATTCCGTCGCGGTGAGCGGGACCGATCCGCCGCTGCCGGTCAGCTCGGTGCCGTCGAGCTTCAGGGCGGGGGTCTGGCTCACCCCGGACCGGTCGAAGGCGGAGCTCATCTCCTGCGCCCAGCGGTCGTAGGTGCCCTTGCCGACGGCGCCGCGGAAGGCGGCGCTGTCCTTCAGGGCGGGCACGTCACCGGCCACCTCCAGCAGGAAGGCGTCACTGGCGAAGGAGTCCGTGGACTCCTCGGGGTGGTGCTCCTCGGACAGCAGGGCGGCCTTGTAGTCGAGGAAGGCGTCGGTGCTCACGTTGAGTGCCGCACCGAGTGCGCTGAGTGCGTTCTTGGAGCCGCTGCCCTTCAGGTTCTTGTCCAGGAACGTACCGAAGTGGAACGACGCCTGGTACGTGCCGTTCTTGATGTCCTTGCGGAGGGTGGGCCCGGCGCCCTGCTCGAACCGGGCACAGGGCGGGCAGCGCAGATCCGTGTAGACATCGAGGGTGTGCCCGGCGCCCTTCTTGCCGATGAGCACCGTGGTGCCGTTGGCTCCGGAGGTGTTCGCGGGCTTGACCAGGGCGCCAGAGCCGGAGCCGTCCGAGCCGGAGCCGTCCGAGCCGCCGGTGTCGGCGTCGTCATCGCCGGAGTCGCCGCTGCCGCCGGTGCCGTCCGCGCCGCCCGTCGGGGCGCCCGCGCCCGGCTGGGAGGGCTGGGCCTGGTCCGCGGCGTTCTTGGCGCTGTCCCCCGGTTCGTCGTCGGTGATCACCAGCACGGCGGCGAGCACCGCGGCGGCCGCCGACACCCCGATGATCGCGGTCAGCGCGGCCCGGCGCTGCCGGTCCCGCGGCGGCGGGGGAGTGCCCCAGCCTCCGCCGCCCGGAGGCGGCGGGGGAGGGCCGGGCGGAAATCCCGGAGGCTGGGCGGACGGCGGCCCGGGCTGCGGGGGAGTCCCCGGCGGAGGGGTCCCCGGCCGCGGGATGGGCTGCTGCTGAGCGTTGTGCCGCGGGTTCGGCTCGCCCCCCGGCGGCTGTTGTCCAGGCCACATGCCCAGTAACCATAGAGGGCGAGCCGCCGGGCGGGGGCAGCGGCCCCCGCCCGACAGCCGTACGACGGGTACTCAACAGCCGCCCGGAGCCCCGGGGATGCGGCCGCCGGAGCCCGGCCCGTCGGGGGACCGGCCGTCAGAGCCCGGGGATACGGCCGTTGCGGAACAGGTCCACGAAGATCTGGTGGTCGGCCCGCGCCCGCGCCCCGTAGGAATGCGCGAAGTCCACCAGCAGCTCCGCGAAGCCGTCCTCGTCGGCGGCGATCACCGCGTCGATGGCGCGCTCGGTGGAGAACGGCACCAGCGAGTGGCCGCTCTGGTCGTCGGCGGCCGCGTGCATGGTGGCCGTGGCCCGCCCCAGGTCGGCGACGACCGCCGCGATCTCGGTCGGGTCGTCGATGTCGGACCAGTCGAGGTCCACCGCGTACGGGGAGATCTCGGCGACCAGCTGTCCGGCGCCGTCCAGCTCGGTCCAGCCCAGCCACGGGTCGGCGTGGGCCTGGAGGGCACGCTGGGAGATGACCGTGCGGTGGCCCTCGTGCTGGAAGTACGAGCGCACCTGCTCATCGGTGATGTGCCGGGAGACCGCCGGGGTCTGTCCCTGCTTCATGTAGATCACCACATCGTTCTCCAGGGCGTCGCTGTTGCCCTCCAGGAGGATGTTGTACGACGGGAGCCCGGCGCTGCCGATGCCGATGCCCCGGCGGCCCACGACGTCCTTGACGCGGTAGGAGTCGGGGCGGGTCAGGCTGGACTCCGGCAGCGTCTCCAGATAGCCGTCGAAGGCGGCCAGGACCTTGTAGCGGGTGGCCGCGTCCAGCTCGATGGAGCCGCCGCCCGCCGAGAAGCGGCGCTCGAAGTCGCGGATCCCGGTCATCGATTCCAGCAGCCCGAAGCGGGTCAGCGAGCGGGCGTCACGCAGCGCGTCCAGCAGCGGGCCCTCGGCGGTCTCCAGCGTGAACGGCGGCACCTCGTCGTCCTTGGCGCCGGTGGCCAGGGCGTGCACGCGCTCGCGGTACGCGGCGGCGTACGTCCGCACCAGCTCGGTGATCATCTCGTCGCTGAGCGCCTTGGTGTAGCCGATCAGCGCGACCGAGGCGGCGAAGCGCTTGAGGTCCCAGGTGAAGGGGCCGACATACGCCTCGTCGAAGTCGTTCACATTGAAGATCAGCCGTCCGTTGGCATCCATATAGGTGCCGAAGTTCTCCGCGTGGAGATCGCCGTGGATCCACACCCGGCTGGTGCGCTCGTCCAGATACGGACCGCCCGCGCGCTCCCGCTCCACGTCCGAGTAGAACAGACACGCCGTGCCGCGGTAGAACGCGAACGCCGAGGCGGCCATCTTCCGGAACTTCACGCGGAAGGCGGCCGGGTCGGCGGCGAGCAGCTCGCCGAAGGCGGTGTCGAAGACGGCGAGGATGTGCTCGCCGCGCTGCTCCGCCTGGGTCTGCTGGGTCGACATGCGGAACGCCTCCTGGGGCATCTGGGGTCGGGCCGGGCTGAGTGGAACCGAACAGGAACCGACAGGGTAATTTCCGTCCCGCCCGGGGCGCGCGGAGCGCGCCCGGCGGAGGGGACGGCCTTGTCCGGACCAACGCCTGAGGCTACTCGCGAGTGCCCGCCCGCTGTCAGTGCGGAGGGGTAACCTTCGGAGCTGGCTCGCCCTGCCGTCATCGACCGTTCTCCGGAGGTCTTCCACCGTGACCAAGCCGCCCTTCACGCACCTGCACGTCCACACCCAGTACTCGCTGCTGGACGGTGCCGCGCGGCTGAAGGACATGTTCAACGCGTGCAATGAGATGGGCATGACGCACATCGCCATGACCGACCACGGCAACCTCCACGGGGCGTACGACTTCTACCAGCAGGCGACGGGCGCCGGGGTCACGCCGATCATCGGCATCGAGGCGTATGTGGCGCCGGAGTCGCGCCGCTACAAGCGGAGGGTGCAGTGGGGCCAGCCGCACCAGAAGCGCGATGACGTCTCCGGTTCCGGCGGTTACACCCACAAGACCATCTGGGCGGCGAACAAGACCGGTCTGCACAATCTCTTCCGGCTCTCCTCGGACGCCTATATGGAGGGCTATTTCGTCAAATGGCCCCGGATGGACAAGGAGACCATCGCCCAGTGGTCGGAGGGGCTGATCGCCTCCACCGGCTGCCCCTCGGGCGAGCTCCAGACCAGGCTGCGGCTCGGCCAGTTCGACGAGGCCGTCAAGGCCGCCTCCGAGTACCAGGACATCTTCGGCAAGGACCGCTATTTCCTGGAGCTGATGGACCACGGCATCGAGATCGAGCGCCGGGTCCGGGACGGGCTGCTCGAGGTCGGCAAGAAGCTGGGCATCCCGCCACTGGTCACCAATGACTCGCACTACACCTACGCGCGCGAGTCCGAGGCGCACGACGCGCTGCTGTGCGTCCAGACCGGTAAGAACCTCTCCGACCCCGACCGCTTCCGGTTCGACGGCACCGGCTACTACCTGAAGTCCACCGACGAGATGTACGCCATCGACTCCTCGGACGCCTGGCAGGAGGGCTGCCGCAACACCCTCCTGGTGGCCGAGCAGATCGACAACAGCGGCTGGTTCGACAAGCGCGACCTGATGCCGCGGTTCGACGTCCCCGAGGGGTACACCGAGGTCACCTGGTTCCAGGAGGAGGTCAAGAAGGGGATGGCCCGCCGCTTCCCCGGCGGCGTCCCCGAGGACCGCCAGAAGCTGGCCGAGTACGAGATGGACGTCATCATCCAGATGGGGTTCCCCGGCTACTTCCTCGTGGTCGCCGACTTCATCATGTGGGCGAAGAACAACGGCATCGCGGTCGGCCCCGGCCGGGGCTCCGCGGCCGGTTCGATCGTCTCGTACGCGATGGGCATCACCGACCTCGACCCGGTCGAGCACGGCCTGATCTTCGAGCGGTTCCTCAACCCCGAGCGCGTCTCCATGCCCGATGTCGACATCGACTTCGACGAGCGCAGGCGCGGTGAGGTCATCCGGTACGTCACCGAGAAGTACGGCCATGACAAGGTCGCCCAGATCGGCACCTACGGCACGATCAAGGCCAAGAACGCCATCAAGGACTCGGCCCGGGTGCTCGGCTATCCGTACGCGATGGGCGACCGGATCACCAAGGCCATGCCCGCCGACGTCCTCGGCAAGGGCATCCCGCTGTCCGGCATCACCGACGAGAAGCACCCCCGCTACAGCGAGGCGGGCGAGGTGCGCGGGATGTACGAGAACGAGCCGGATGTGAAGAAGGTCATCGACACCGCGCGCGGTATCGAGGGCCTGGTGCGCCAGATGGGTGTGCACGCCGCGGGCGTGATCATGTCGAGCGAGACGGTGACCGACCATGTCCCGGTCTTCTCGCCCAAGAACGACGGCCAGGTCGTGACCCAGTGGGACTACCCCACCTGTGAGTCGCTCGGCCTGCTGAAGATGGACTTCCTCGGCCTGCGGAACCTCACCATCATGGACGACGCCGTGAAGATGGTGCGGGCCAACAAGGGCGTCGATCTCAAGCTGCTCGATCTGACCCTGGACGACCCCAAGACCTTCGAACTGCTCTGCCGCGGTGACACCCTCGGCGTCTTCCAGTTCGACGGCGGCCCCATGCGCTCCCTGCTGCGCATGATGAAGCCCGACAACTTCGAGGACATCTCCGCCGTCTCGGCCCTCTACCGGCCGGGCCCGATGGGCATGAACTCGCACATCAACTACGCGCTGCGGAAGAACGGCCAGCAGGAGATCACCCCGATCCACCCCGAGCTGGAGGAGCCGCTCAAGGAGGTCCTCGGGATCACCTACGGCCTCATCGTCTACCAGGAGCAGGTGCAGAAGGCCGCCCAGGTGCTCGCCGGCTATTCGCTGGGCCAGGCCGACCTGCTGCGCCGGGCGATGGGCAAGAAGAAGCCCGAGGTGCTGGAGAAGGAGTTCGTCAACTTCCAGAAGGGCGCCCGGGAGAAGGGCTACTCCGACGAGGCCATCCAGGCCGTGTGGGACGTGCTGGTCCCGTTCGCCGGATACGCGTTCAACAAGGCACACTCCTCCGCGTACGGCCTGGTCACCTACTGGACCGCCTATCTCAAGGCGAACTACCCCGCCGAGTACATGGCGGCACTGCTCACCTCGGTGCGTGACGACAAGGACAAGTCGGCGGTCTACCTCAACGAGTGCCGCCGCATGGGCATCAAGGTCCTCACGCCGAACGTCAACGAGTCCGAGGCCAACTTCACCGCCCAGGGCGACGATGTGATCCTCTTCGGTCTCACCGCCGTGCGGAACGTCGGTCAGAACGTGGTGGAAGCGATCATCCGCGGCCGCAAGTCCAAGGGGAAGTACAGCTCCTTCCCCGACTACCTGGACAAGGTCGAGGCGGTCGTCTGCAACAAGCGCACCACCGAATCGCTGATCAAGGCGGGCGCCTTCGACGAGATGGGCCACACCCGCAAGGGCCTCACCGCCCACTACGAAACGATGATCGACAATGTGGTGGCGGTGAAGCGCAAGGAGGCCGAGGGGCAGTTCGACCTCTTCGGCGGCATGGGCGACGACAGCGGCGGCGACGGACCGGGCTTCGGTCTGGACATCGAGTTCTCCGACATCGAGTGGGACAAGACCTATCTGCTCGCCCAGGAGCGCGAGATGCTCGGTCTCTATGTCTCCGACCATCCGCTCTTCGGCATCGAGCACGTCCTCAACGAGAAGGCGGACGCCGCGATCGCCCAGCTCACCAGCGGTGAGCACGCCGACGGCGCGATCGTCACCATCGGCGGCATCATCTCCGGCCTCCAGCGGAAGATGACCAAACAGGGCAACGCCTGGGCCATCGCCACCGTTGAGGACCTGGCCGGTTCCATCGAGTGCATGTTCTTCCCCGCCACCTATCAGCTGGTCTCCACCCAGCTGGTCGAGGACGCGGTGGTCTTCGTCAAGGGCCGCCTCGACAAGCGCGAGGACATCCCCCGGCTGGTCGCCATGGAACTGATGGTTCCCGACCTGTCCGAGGCATCGGCCAACGCACCGGTGACGATCACCATTCCCACGGTCAAGGTCACCCCGCCGCTGGTCGAGAAGCTGGGCGAGGTGCTCAGCCACCACCGCGGCTCCACCGAGGTGCGGATCAAGCTGCAAGGGGCCCGCAAGACCACCGTGCTGAGGCTCGACCGGCACCGGGTCACCGCCGATCCGGCCCTGTTCGGCGATCTCAAGGTGCTGCTGGGAGCGTCCTGCCTGGCCGGCTGACGCCCGCCCGCCACACCCGCGCGAGGGGCGCGCCCGGACCGGGCGCGCCCCTCAACCGCTCACAAGCGGTGGTCAGTTGTGGCCGAAACTCTTCTGCCGGTCCTTGCGGGCCGCCGCCGGGGCGCCCTCCGGTCGCATCGCCTGCGACTGCCCCTCCGGTGAGGACGGCTGGCTCTGGTCGGCGGGGCGGTCGGCCATGCCGCGGTTCTGCTGCGCCTGCGGCTGCTTGCGATCGCGGTTCTTGTTCTTGCCCATGGTGGTGTGCCTCCAGTTGGGATCAGCCCCCCGGTGAAGGCCCTCCGGAGAGGAAGCCCTCCGGGAAGAACAGTGACATGGCTCAGTGTCCCGTGCATTTCGGGCAATTACCGTGAGTGAGAAGGGGGGTCTTCGCGGGTAGGCCGTATCCGCCACGCCGGTGATCCAGTTCGGACTGATAACCCTCGTACGGTCGGGCAGACTCGAGAGAAAGCCAAGAGAAATTCCGGGGTACGGCTGTGTACGGGGGCGACCGAGGACTGGACTGTCTGAAAGAGGGTGGAACGTGGACCGCTGCGTCGTCCTGGTGGACGCCGGCTATCTGCTGGGCGCCGCCGCGAGCCTGCTGGCCGGGGAACCCGCCCGGTCCCGTATCTCCGTCGACCACGCGACCCTCATCCAGGGCCTGCGGGAGCGCGCCGAGGCCGAGACCGAGCGCCCCCTGCTGCGCATCTACTGGTTCGACGGCGCCCCCGACCGCGTACCGCAGCCCGAGCACCGACGGCTGCGCGTGATGCCCCGGGTGACCGTCCGGCTCGGCGCCCTGACCCGCAGCGACGGCCGCTGGGCACAGAAGGGGGTGGACGCCGCCATGCACGCCGAACTCACCGAACTCGCCCGCAATCGCGCCTGCTCCGACATCGTGCTGGTCACCGGGGACGGCGATCTGCTGCCCGGGCTGATGTCGGCCAAGGAGCACGGCGTCGCCGTCCATCTGTGGGCCGTCCAGGCCGCGGACGGCGACTACAACCAGTCCGAGGACCTGGTCGCCGAGGCCGATGAGCGGCGGGTGCTGGACCGCGCCTGGATCACCGGGGCGGTCCGCGCCAAGGAACCACCCGGCCCCTGCGCCCCCACCGCCGCGCCGCGCCCGGAGATCGCCGCCATCCTGTCCGCCCCGCTGCCCGAGACGGCGGCCGCGGCCGCCGCTGCCGCCGCGGCCGGGTCCGGCACCGACGGCGCGACCGCCGGCCGCAACGGCACCGCCCATCCCGGTGCGGGCGTCGTCGGCCGCGGCGCGGCCGACGGCACCGGGAGCGCGGACCCCGCCGAGCCCGGGACGGCCGCCGACGCGGCGGCGGGCGCCGCGGCCGGCACCAAGGCAGGGGTGCCCACCCCCAAGGACCTCGCGGGGCTGGGCCGGGCCCACGGCGGCCCCGCGGCGCAGCACCCCGTCCCCAGCGCCACCCTGCGCTGGTCCTCCGACAAGGGATGGGTCGACCGCGGCCCCGGCACCGGGGTGGGCGAGCCGCCGGAGACCGCCAGCCTCCCGATGCTGGCCCAGCTCACCAGCGCCGAGCAGCGCTGGGCCGACCGCGAGGAGGACATCACCACCGTCAGCGGCGACCCCTTCGAGGTCGGGCAGGTCTTCGCCCGCCGCTGGATCGAGCGGCTCTCCGATCCCGGCCACCTCCCGCAGCTCTCCACCGAGTACCCGCGCATCCCGCACCGCATCGACGGCGAACTGCTGCGGTACGCCGCGCGCTTCGGTCTGCTCGCCCACAAGGACGACCAGATCGACGAGCACGACCGCTATGCGATCCGGGCCGGTTTCTGGCGCGAGATCGACGTCCGTACCGCGGCGGAGCACACCCCGGCGCCCGAATAGCCCGGTGCGGGCGACCGTCCGCGCCCCGGCCTTCCGTCCCCTCCCCGCACGCCTCCCGTGCGCCTGCCGCCGCCGTCACCCGATTGCTTTAATCGGCCTCACCGGGCGGCCCGGTGCGGTGGCCGAGCGGGCATACCACGGAGGACGGTCATGGCGGGGATTCTCACCTCACTGGTCGACGCGGCCACCGGCACCGACCGGGGCAAGGCCGGGGACACCCTCACCCTCACCGGATCCGGCCTCGGGGGCACCACCCGGGTGAATGTCGGCCGCGCGGCTCTCACCCCGGCGAGCGTGGCACCCGGCACGGTCACGGTCACCGTCCCGGCCCTGTGCGCGGGGCAGCATGCGGTCAGCGTGACCGCGGGGGACTCCACCAGCAACGCGTTGCCGTTCTTCCTCGTGCCCGCGCCGGTCGTCACCGACCTGAGCAGCGGTGCCGGACCGGCCGGGGCCACCACGGTCACCCTGATCGGCGAGGGTTTCCTGACCGCGACCGGGGCCACCTTCGGCTCCGTGGGCGCCGCCACCGGCACCTTCCCGCCGCCGACGGACACCGCGCTCACCGTCACCACCCCCGCCCACACCACCCCCATCACCGGCTGTACCGACACCGTGGGGGTCACCGTCGTCTCGCCGGGCGGCACCAGCGCCTCGTCGGACCGCAGCCAGTACACGTACTACGACGTCCCCGACGCGGTCTCGGCCACCCCCGCGACCCAGGTGCCGGGCCAGAACGTCACCGTCACCGGCACCTGTCTGGCCGACACCACCTCGGTGGTCTTCGACGACGGGGTCACCCAGACCCCCGCCCTCTTCAGCAACGTCTCCGCGACCGAGGTCCTCGCCGTCGTTCCCTCCCTGGCGCCGGGTACCTTCGACGTCCTCGTCACCACCCCCGGCGGCACGGACACCTCCTCGCCGCCCTCGGTCACCATCACCCTCTGATCGCCGGGCCGGGCCGGGCCCGGGGCCGTGGGCCGTCCGGACCGTCCGGCGAGGGACCCGGGGGCAGGAGCGGGTGTATGGGCGCGTACCCTCATAGCTCGTGAGGACGGGCGCGAAACAGGCGACGGGTGGCGATGTGGTGTGCACCGTGCGCGGCCTGGTCAAGACCTATCCCGCCACGCGCGCCCGCCGCGGCGCGCCCGCCACCCCCGCCGTAAGGGCGAGCGACGGCATCGACCTCGACGTGGCGCGCGGTGAGGTCTTCGGGCTGCTCGGACCCAACGGCGCCGGGAAGTCCACCCTGGTCCGCCAGCTCACCGGACTGCTGCGGCCCGACGAGGGCACCGTCCGGGTGCTCGGCCACGATCTCGTCCGCCACCCCGAGCGCGCCGCCCGGCTGCTGGGCTACCTGGGCCAGGACTCGACCGCGCTGGACGAGCTGACCGTCGCCCTGGCCACCGAGACCACGGCCCGGCTGCGCGGCCTGGACGCCCGCGCGGCCCGGGCCGAGCGGGACGCGGTGATCGAGGAGCTGGGGCTCGGCGAGCTGTCCGGACGGCCGCTGAAGAAGCTCTCCGGCGGCCAGCGCCGGCTGGCGTGCGTCGCCGCCGCGCTGGTCGGCGAGCGGCCGCTGCTGGTGCTGGACGAGCCCACCACCGGGATGGACCCGGTCGCCCGGCGGGCGGTGTGGGCCGCCGTGGACCGGCGGCGGGCCGAACACGGGGTGACGGTA
Source organism: Streptomyces sp. NA02950 (assembly GCF_013364155.1). NCBI lineage: Bacteria > Bacillati > Actinomycetota > Actinomycetes > Kitasatosporales > Streptomycetaceae > Streptomyces > Streptomyces sp. NA02950. The sequence goes on from NZ_CP054916.1 coordinate 6,903,091, forward strand.
CTGCTCGTCACCCACAACGTCATCGAGGCCGAGACCGTGCTCGACCGGGTCGCCGTGCTGGACCGCGGCCGGGTGATCGCCTGCGACACCCCCGCCGGGCTGAAGGCGATGGTCGCCGACGAGGTGCGGGTGGAGCTGGTGTGGCGCACCGAGCCACCGCTGGACGTCCCCGGGATCGCCCGGCTGCGGGACACCGCCCACACCGCCTCGGGGCGCCGCTGGACGCTGCGGCTCGCGCCGGACGAGGCGCGCGCCGCCATCGCCACCGTGACCGGCGGGCCCGCCTTCGCCGCGCTGGACGATTTCACTCTCGCCACACCCAGCCTGGAGGATGTGTACCTCGCGCTGGGCGGCCGTGCGGAGGGGACGCAGGGACTGGTGAAGGCGTGAACGCAGGCGTGACCGTGTCCGTAGTGAAGTCCGTGAAGCGACCGAAGCCGTCACCGGCGAAGAGGAGCAGCACAACGTGAGTGTCGTGCCCGCGCAGGCCATGCCGTCCGGCATCACCGGGGGAAGCTCCCCGGCGAAGGCCGCCGGGCCGGCCGGTGAGGCCGGTGCCGCCGAAGACGTGCCCGCCCCGCTGGCGGCCGGCGCACGGCTGCTCCCGGCCCTCGTCGCGGTCTACCGGGCCCAGCTGAGCCGGGCCCGGGTGGCCCGGATCCCGCTGCTGTTCGTGGCCACCTTCCAGTCCGTCGGGATCATGGTCCTGATGCGCGGGGTGGTGGACGGCGGTGCGGAGGCCCGCTCCGTGGTCGCCGGGTCGAGCGTGCTGGTCGTGGCGTTCGTGGCGCTCAATCTGCTGGCCCAGTACTTCGGTCAGCTGCGGGCGAGCGGCGGACTCGACCACTACGCCACCCTGCCGGTGCCGCCGTCCGCGGTGGTGCTCGGCGCGGCCGCAGCGTACGCCTCCTTCACCGTGCCCGGGACGGCCGTCACCGCCGTCGTGGGCAGTGCGCTCTTCCAGCTGCCGATGGGACATCTGTGGATCCTCGCCGCGGTGATCCCGCTCTCCGGTGCCGCCCTCGCCGGACTCGGCGCGGCCCTCGGACTGCTCGCCCCGCGTCAGGAACTGGCCACCCTCTGCGGCCAGTTGGGGATGTCGGCGGCGCTGCTGCTGGGGGTTCTGCCCGCCGAGCGGATGCCGGAGGTAGTGTCGTACACGCGTGATCTGCTGCCGTCGACGTACGGTGTGGAGGCCCTGGCGCGGTCCTTCGACGGGCAGCCCGACTGGCCAGCGGTCTGTGCCGACCTCGGGGTGTGTGCCGGGGTGGCCGTGGTGTCACTCGCCGCCGCGACCTGGGCCTACCGGCGGGCGGCCGTGCGGTGACGCGCCGCAGCGGACCTCCCGCTGACCGAAGTACGCCGTCCACCTGGCACGATGACGGGGTGACCGCACCGTTGACGCCACAAGACAAGCCTTCGCCGCAGGACGAGCCCACCGAGGGGCGGGCCGAGTCGTATCCCTCCGGCGAGGCGCCTCAGCACCCTCACCCCGAGCACCCCGAGCACCCCGAGCACCCCGAACACGCTGGATACACCGAGCACGGCGAGTACTCCGAGCCGGGGCCCGAGCTGCGGGCGGAGCTGGTGCAGGCGTCGCTGGTGGCCATCGCGGTGGCGGTGTCGGGGGTGCTGCTGGGGCTGCTGTGGCTGTGGCTGGCGCCGCGGGTGCCACTGGTCTGGGCCGGGGACGGCGCCGTCTATCTGAAGAACTCCGAGGCGGAGGACGCCATCGGCGCGGACGGGACGTTCGTGCTGCTCGCCCTGGCCTTCGGGGCCGTGACGGCGCTCGTGGTGTTCCTGTTCTTCCGGCAGGGCGGGATCGCGCTGGTCATCGGACTGGCCATCGGCGGGGTGCTCGCCTCGGTGATCGCCTGGCGGCTGGGCGTCTGGCTGGGCCCCAGCGCGGACATCGCGGCCCACGCCAAGGAGGTCGGCAAGGGCGTCGCCTTCGACGGGCCGCTGAAACTGCGCGCCAAGGGCGCCCTGCTGTCCTGGTCGGTCGCGGCGATGGTGGTGCATCTGGCGCTGACCGGAGTGTTCGGCCCGCGTGACCCGGAGCCCCCGCTGCCGAACTCGGGCCTCAGCCCCGCCTGATCCGGCCCGATCCGGTTCTTCGCTACCCCTCGTGACGCGCGATCGGGGCCACCACGGCCTCGGTGAGCGCCGCCAGATCCGTGGGGGACAGCTCCACCTCGAGACCGCGGCGGCCCGCCGAGACACACACCGTCTTGTGCCCGGCCGCCGAGGCGTCCAGGGCCGTGGGCAGCCGTTTGCGCTGACCGAGCGGGGAGATACCGCCGCGGACATAGCCCGTGGTGCGCTCCGCCGCCGCCGGATCCGCCATCGTGGCGCGCTTGCCGCCCACCGCCGCCGCGAGGGCCTTGAGGTCCAGCGAGGCGGAGACCGGGACGATCGCCACGGTCAGCCGGTCGTCCACGCTGGCGATGAGGGTCTTGAACACCCGGCCCGGTTCCACCCCCAGCGCCTGCGCGGCCTCCTCCCCGTACGACGGCGCCGCCGGGTCATGGGTGTAGGAGTGCAGGGTGAAGGGCGTGCCCGCCGCGGTGAGGGCGGTGGTGGCCGGGGTACCGGCGGAGTTCTTCCTGGATTTCTTGGCCATGTCCTTGTGCGTCAGTTGGGGCTGGTCGGCCGGCGGGTCAGATCGACGGCGGGAAGCGACGGGAGCTTACCGATGACCGCGCTCTCGGCGCGAAGGAGTTTCAGCTCCTCGGCCAGTCGGCGGGCCGTGTCCGGCGCCTGGAGCAGCCGCTGCTTGGCCGGGGTGTCGAGCACGGCGGCCGCCGCGACCAGGTAGGAGAGGACGGACGGCTCGCCGGGCAGGTCCTGTTCGGCGGTCAGGGTGCGTTCCCGCGCCCCCGCGAGCCGCTTCTGATAGGTGCGGAACGCCCGTACCACCCCGGAGGCCAGCGCCCCGGCGCCGTCGCCCTGCGTCTCCTCCAGCTCCTTGACCTCGGCGGTCAGATACGGGCCCGAGGAGTCCACCGAGAGCAGTTCGAACCGGGTGGTGCCGGTGGCCAGCACCTCGAAGGTGCCGTCCTCCTGCTCCCGGATGGTGGCCGCGTCCGCGACACAGCCGACCGAGTAGAACGACTTCACCGGATCCGGGCCGAAGCCCGCCGCGGGGCCGCGGTCGGGCAGCGTGACGGCCTCCGGGAGCCCGATCGCGCTGGGGGCGACCTCATGGCCGTCCCGGATCGCGACCACCCCGAACCGGCGCGGCGCGTCCTCCGGAAGCGCCGACAGATCGCGCATCAGGGAGCGGTACCGCTCCTCGAAGACGTTCAGGGGCATGACGAGACCCGGGAACAGCACCGTGTTCAGCGGGAAGAGCGGAAGGCGCGCGGAGGTCACGGGGCGTAAGCCTAATGGCCCCGCGCGTCGTGCATCACTGGCGGCGCAGCAGCCGGGAGGCGCCCGCGGCGACCGTGGTCGCCAGTACCCACCCCAGCAGGATCATCACGATGGCCGCCCACTGCACCGCTCCGCCGGGTTTCCAGTAGCCGTCCTGGCCCAGATCGACCACCGGGATCAGCAGGTCGAGCGTGTACAGCGAGGCGTTCCAGTGCGGGGACTCGTCCGGTTTCAGCGCCTCGGGGCGGTTGTGGGCGAAGAACACCGAACCCACCGCCCACAGCACCGCCATCCACACCGCGGCCCGGCCTGGGCGGTAGCCGTAGGCCACCGTCCAGTCCTGGAGATAGCCCCACATCTTCCCGGCCAGCGGCAGCGTTTCCCGGCGGCGGCGCTGCTTGGCGAGCAGCACCTCGCGCGCGTCCGCGTCCTCACCGCTGGCCCGCATCGAGTTGGCCAGCATCTCGTACGGCTCGGGCGCGTACTCCGGGGTCGCGGCGGCCACCCACTCCAGCCGCCGGGTCAGCGGGAAGTGGCCGCGCGGGATCAGGCACTCGTAGGAGAAGCCCGCCATGGTCAGCCCGCCGGGCCCCGGCCAGCTCACCGATTTGTCGACCAGGTTGACCACCCGGGCGCCGGAGAGGATCACCCGGCCCCGCTGCGGCCGCTCCCCGACGAAGCGCAGCTCGGGCGTCTGGACCCGGCGCAGCGACAGCTCCTGGTCGTTCTCCATGATGAAGCGGGCCTGGTCGAAGTCGATGGCGTCACCGATCCGCCCGTCGTCCAGGCGTATGCCGCCCTCGCATTCGAAGCGCTGGATCCGGGTTCCGCGCGTCGGGGTGTCGGTGGTGCCGTAGGCCGGGGTGGAGCTGCCCGAGAAGGCGCTCATCCCGCCCCCGGTCAGATACAGACTGCGCTCGACGGTCAGCTGCGGTGCGTTCAGCGCCCGCCGCCCGTAGGGATTGCGCAGCCGGGAACCGCGCAGACTGAGCGACACGCCCACCTGCGCACCGCGCAGACTCAGCTCGCCGTACGACTCGATCATGTCGGCCTGGAAGTCCTGGGCGACGGTCAGCCCGTCGGCGCTGATCGACATGCCCCGGCGGTCCCGGCGCACTATGAGCTGGTTGAGCAGTAAATCCGTGCCGATATGGGCGTCGGTGAGCCGGATGCCGTGCTCCACGACACACCGCGGCAGATGCAGATCGCCCTCGGTGCGCAGCCGGGCCCCCTCCAGCCGGGGGAGTGCGCAGCCCACCAGGCGCAGGGTGGCGAAATGCGACTCGGGGAGCAGCACCTCCCGCTCGAAGCGGCAGTTCTTCAGCTCGACGTACGGGGTGATGACCCCACCGGCCAGGTCCAGGGTGCCGGTGATGTGCACCCCGTTGAGCTTGAGCGCCGCGACCCGGCCCGGCTGGGCGGGCGGCCCGTTCAGCAGCAGCAGCGCCACCACCCGTGCGCGCACACTGCGCTCGGGGCCCCAGGCGTAGGGGCCGGAGGGGTCGTTCCGCTGGGGGTGGGAGGTGCGCAGATCGTGGGTGCTGCCGTTGCGGAACGCCTGCCACATGCCCCATTCGGCGGTGGTCAGGTCCAGACCCGGGGGCGGATCGCCATCGTGCGGCTCGGTCACAGCCGTGTCCCCTCCTGTTCTCCGTATCCCCGTACGGACCACATTCCCGCTGAGTAACCGGTTGAACGCCAACGGTCAGGGTCAACTTAGGGGGTGTGTATCACTGACTGATACGGGGGGCGGGCGGCCGTTTCGGGTCTGAGACAATTGATCGCGTGATCTCTCGTATCGATCTGCGCGGCGCCGCCCTCTCCGAGGGCGGCATCGACCGTGACCTGCTGCCCCGTGCCGAGCTCGACGTCGAGGCCGCCCTGGAGAAGGTGCGGCCGATCTGCGAGGACGTACGGCATCGCGGCACCGCGGCGCTGATCGACTACGCGCTGCGGTTCGACGGCGTCGCCCTCGACCGGGTGCGGGTGCCCGCCGAGGCCCTTCAGCGCGCCCTCGCCGAGCTGGACCCGGCCGTGCGGGCCGCCCTGGAGGAGTCCATCCGGCGGGCCCGGCGGGTCCACCGCGCGCAGCGGCGCACCGACCACACCACGCAGGTGGTGCCCGGCGGCACGGTCACCGAGCGCTGGGTGCCGGTCGAGCGGGTCGGGCTGTACGTCCCGGGCGGCCGCGCGGTCTACCCCTCCTCCGTGGTGATGAACGTGGTGCCCGCGCAGGAGGCCGGGGTCGGCTCGATGGCCGTCACCTCCCCGCCGCAGAGCGAGTTCGGCGGGCTGCCGCACCCCACCATCCTGGCGGCCTGCGCCCTGCTGGGCGTCGACGAGGTCTACGCGGCCGGGGGCGCCCAGGCGGTGGCCATGTTCGCCTACGGCACCGAGGAGTGCCGCCCGGTCTCGATGGTGACCGGTCCGGGCAACATCTGGGTCGTCGCCGCCAAGCGCCTGCTCAAGGGCCGGATCGGCATCGACGCCGAGGCCGGGCCCACCGAGATCGCCATCCTCGCCGACGCCACCGCCGACCCGGCGCACGTCGCCGCGGACCTGATCAGCCAGGCCGAGCACGATCCGCTGGCCGCGTCGGTGCTGGTCACCGACTCCGAGGAGCTGGCCACCGCGGTCGAGAAGGAGCTCGAGGTCCAGATCGCGGCCACCAAACATGTCGAGGACCGGATCCGCCCGGCGCTCTCCGGCCGCCAGTCCGGCATCGTGCTGGTCGACGGGGTCGACCAGGGCCTGGCCGTGGTGGACGCGTACGCGGCCGAGCACCTGGAGATCCAGACCGAGGACGCGGCGGCGGTCGCCGCCCGGGTGCGGAACGCCGGGGCGGTCTTCGTCGGGGCGTACGCGCCCGTCTCCCTCGGCGACTACGCCGCGGGCTCCAACCACGTGCTGCCCACCGGCGGCTGCGCCTGCCACTCCTCCGGGCTGTCCGTGCAGTCCTTCCTGCGCGGTATCCATGTGGTGGACTACAGCCGGGAGGCGCTGGCCGAGGTCGCGGGCCATGTGGTGACGCTCGCCGAGGCGGAGGACCTGCCCGCCCACGGCGCCGCGGTGAAGGCAAGGTTCGACTGGAAGGTGCCACCGAGCAAGTGACCGGCATTGACGATCTTCCGATCCGGGAAGAGCTCCGTGGCAAGTCCCCGTACGGCGCTCCACAGCTCGATGTGCCCGTGCGGCTGAACACCAACGAGAATCCGTATCCGCTGCCCGAGCCCCTGGTGGCCCGGATCGCGGAGCGGGTCGCCGAGGCGGCCCGCGAGCTCAACCGCTACCCGGACCGGGACGCGGTCGAGCTCCGCACCGAGCTGGCCCGCTACCTCACCCGCACCGCCGGGCTCGAGGTCGGCGTGGCCAACGTCTGGGCGGCCAACGGGTCCAACGAGGTGTTGCAGCAGCTGCTCCAGACCTTCGGCGGCCCGGGGCGCACCGCGATCGGCTTCGAGCCCTCGTACTCGATGCACGCGCTGATCTCCCGCTCCACCGGCACCGGCTGGATCTCCGGCCCGCGGAACGCGGATTTCACCATCGATGTCGACGCGGCCCGCGCGGCCATCGCGGAGCTCCGGCCCAACGTCGTGTTCATCACCTCCCCGAACAACCCCACGGGGACGGCCGTCGAGGCGGCCACGGTGCTGGCGCTGTACGAGGCGGCGCAGGCCGCCGGGGCGGACACTGCCGGGGCGCTCGTCGTGGTCGACGAGGCGTACGGGGAGTTCAGCCACCACCCCTCGCTGCTGCCGCTGATCGAGAACCGCCCGCGGCTGGTCCTCTCCCGGACCATGTCCAAGGCGTTCGGCGCCGCCGGACTGCGGCTGGGCTATCTCGCCGCGCACCCGGCCGTGGTGGACGCCGTCCAGCTCGTCCGGCTGCCGTACCACCTGTCCGCCGTCACCCAGGCCACCGCGCTGGCCGCCCTGGAGCACACCGATACGCTGCTGGGGTACGTCGAGGCGCTCAAGGCCGAGCGCGACCGGCTGGTCGGCGAGCTGCGCAGCATCGGCTGCGAGGTGACCGACTCGGACGCCAACTTCGTGCAGTTCGGCCGCTTCGAGGACGCGCACGCGGCATGGCAGGGCCTGCTGGACCGGGGTGTTCTGGTCCGTGACAACGGCGTACCGGGATGGCTGCGGGTCACCGCGGGCACCCCCACCGAGAACGACGCGTTCCTCGACGCGGTACGCGAGCTGATGAAGGAGAAGAGCGCATGACCCGCGTTGGACGCGTGGAGCGCACCACCAAGGAGACCTCGGTCGTCGTCGAGATCGACCTCGACGGCACCGGACAGGTCGACGTATCGACCGGTGTGGGCTTCTACGACCACATGCTCGACCAGCTGGGCCGCCACGGCCTCTTCGACCTCACGGTCAAGACCGAGGGCGACCTGCACATCGACACCCACCACACCATCGAGGACACCGCCCTCGCGCTCGGTGCCGCGTTCAAGCAGGCGCTCGGCGACAAGGTGGGCATCTACCGCTTCGGCAACTGCACGGTGCCGCTGGACGAGTCGCTCGCCCAGGTGACCGTCGACCTCTCCGGCCGCCCCTACCTGGTGCACAGCGAGCCGGAGAACATCGCGCCGATGATCGGCACCTACGACACCACGATGACGCGGCACATACTGGAGTCGTTCGTGGCGCAGGCGCAGATCGCCCTGCACGTCCACGTGCCGTACGGGCGCAACGCCCACCACATCGTGGAGTGCCAGTTCAAGGCCCTGGCGCGGGCGCTGCGCTACGCCAGTGAGCGCGATCCGCGCGCGGCCGGGATTCTTCCTTCGACGAAGGGCGCGCTGTGAGCGACGTACGCGCGGACGGAGCGATGCCGTGAGCGGGTCGGCCACGGCGTTCATCGTGCTCGGGCTGTTCCTGCTCGGCGGGGTGGTCTCCTTCGTGAAGCAGGGGCTGCCCAAGGGCGTGATCGTGCTGCTCGGCCTGGGCGCCTCGATGGCCCTGGTGGCGGGCATCATGCGGCTGGAGGTCTGGAATTGAGCACGAACCCGAAGGTTGTCGTGTTCGACTACGGCTTCGGCAACATCCGCTCCGCCGAGCGCGCCCTCGCCCACGTCGGCGCCGAAGTCGAGATCACCCGTGACTACGACAAGGCCATGTCCGCCGACGGGCTGCTGGTCCCCGGCGTCGGCGCCTTCGCCGCCTGCATGAAGGGGCTGCGCGAGGCCCGCGGCGACTGGATCGTGGGCCGCCGCCTCTCCGGCGGCCGCCCCGTGATGGGGATCTGCGTCGGTATGCAGATCCTCTTCGGACGCGGTATCGAGCACGGCGTCGAGGCCGAGGGCCTGGACGAGTGGCCCGGCACCGTCGAGCCGCTGCGCGCCCCCGTCGTCCCCCACATGGGCTGGAACACGGTCAAGGCACCCGCCGACTCCCGGCTGTTCGACGGTGTGGACGAGGACGAGCGCTTCTACTTCGTCCACTCCTACGCGGTGCGCACCTGGGAGCTGGAGGTGGCCAACCCGGCCATGCCCGTCCCCAAGGTCGCCTGGACCACCCATGGCGAGCCGTTCGTCGCCGCCGTGGAGAACGGCCCGTTGTGGGCCACCCAGTTCCACCCCGAGAAGTCCGGCGACGCCGGCGCGCGGCTGCTCCGCAACTGGCTCGACACGCTCTGACCGGCCCGCATCAGCCCAGCACTCACCGTAAGGTTCCCCGCATGCCAACGCACCGCCTCGAACTCCTCCCCGCCGTCGACGTCCGCGACGGCCAGGCCGTCCGCCTCGTGCACGGCGAGTCCGGCTCCGAGACGTCGTACGGCGACCCGCTGGAGGCCGCCCTCGCCTGGCAGGCGGCGGGCGCCGAGTGGCTGCATCTGGTGGATCTCGACGCCGCCTTCGGCACCGGCGACAACCGCGCGCAGATCGCCGAGGTCGCCCGCGCCATGGAGCTGAAGGTCGAACTGTCCGGCGGGATCCGCGACGACGCCTCGCTGGCCGCCGCCCTCGCCACCGGCTGCACCCGGGTCAACCTCGGCACGGCCGCGCTGGAGACCCCCGAGTGGGTCGCCAAGGTCATCGCCGAGCACGGCGACCGCATCGCCGTCGGCCTCGATGTGCGCGGCACCACCCTGCGCGGCCGCGGCTGGACCCGCGACGGCGGCGATCTCTACGAGACCCTGGCCCGGCTGGACTCCGAGGGCTGCGCCCGTTACGTCGTCACCGACATCGCCAAGGACGGCACCCTCCAGGGCCCCAACCTGGAGCTGCTGCGCAATGTGTGCGCCGCCACGCCCCGGCCGGTCGTCGCCTCCGGCGGCGTTTCCTCCCTTGACGACCTGCGCGCCCTTGCGACTCTGGTACCGGAAGGCGTCGAGGGTGCCATCGTCGGGAAGGCGCTCTACGCCAAGGCGTTCACCCTGGAAGAGGCGTTGGAGGCGGTATCCGCATGACCTCACCCGAGATCGCACGACGGATCCAGACCCACAGTCCCTGGGAGGAGACCATCGGCTTCGCCCGGGCCGTCGAGGCCGGCGACCTGGTGGTCGTCGCCGGGACGATGCCGCTGGCCGAGCGCGGCGTGCTGGAGGGCGAGGGCGATCCGTACCAGCAGACGCTCGCCGCCTTCCGCCACGCCCTGGACGCGCTGTCGAAGTTCGACCTGGGCGCCGAATCCGTGATCCGCACCCGGATGTACATCACCCACGCCCGGGACGTGGACGAGGTGGGCCGCGCCCACAAGGAGCTCTTCGACGCCGTGCGCCCGGCCGCGACCCTCGTCGTGGTCTCCGGTTTCGTGGACTCGCGCGTCCTGGTGGAAGTCGAAGTGGAAGCATTCCGAGGAGCCCGACAGCCATGACCCTCGCGGTCCGAGTCATCCCCTGCCTGGACGTGGACAACGGCCGGGTCGTCAAGGGCGTCAACTTCCAGAACCTGCGCGACGCGGGCGATCCGGTCGAGATGGCCAAGATCTACGGCGAGGAGGGCGCGGATGAGCTGACCTTCCTCGACATCACCGCCTCCTCCGGCAACCGCGAAACCACCTACGACGTCGTCCGCCGCACCGCCGAGCAGGTCTTCATCCCGCTCACGGTGGGCGGCGGCGTCCGCACCACGGACGACGTCGACAAGCTGCTGCGCGCCGGTGCGGACAAGGTCGGCGTCAACACGGCCGCGATCGCCCGCCCCGAGCTGATCCGCGAGATCGCCGAACGCTTCGGCAGCCAGGTCCTGGTCCTCTCGGTCGACGCCCGCCGCTGCGCGCCCGCCGCCGACGGGGAACCGGCCACGGTCACCGAGTCCGGCTACGAGGTCACCACCCACGGCGGCCGCCGGGGCACCGGCATCGACGCCGTCGAATGGGCCCACCGCGCCGCCGAGCTGGGCGCGGGGGAGATCCTGCTCAACTCCATGGACGCGGACGGCACCAAGGACGGCTACGACACCCCCATGATCGAAGCTGTCCGCAAGCACGTCACCATCCCGGTCATCGCCAGCGGCGGCGCGGGCACCCTCGCCCACTTCCCTCCGGCCGTGGCCGCGGGCGCGGACGCGGTACTGGCCGCGTCGGTCTTCCACTTTGGCGATCTGCGGATCAGTCAGGTGAAGGACGCACTGCGGGCGGCGGGGCACCCGGTGCGCTGAGGCGTCAGCGGCGCGACCGCCGCTTCAGCATCTCCATGAGCTTGGTGGCGTTCTTGGTCAGCAGATGGTCGTCACCGAGCGTTCGGTGGCACCGCTCATAGGTGTCCCGTGACAGGGCGCGGGCGTCCCTGCGCCGCCCGAGGCTGGCGAGGCCGTCCGAGAGGAGGGCCGCGGTGTTGAGCGTATTGGGGTGGTCGTCGCCCAGGGTGGCGCGGCTGCGGTCGAAGGACTCCTGGAGCAGGGTCGTGGCCTGCATGTTCTGACCGAGGGCGAGCAGTGTGGCGCCCAGCAGCTGGGTGCCGACGAGCGTGGAGACGTGGTCGGCGCCCAGCGTGGTGCGGCTGCGGTCGAGTGTGCTCTGGAGCAGTGTCCGGGCCTGGACGTGGTGGCCCAGATAGCTCATGGTGCTGGCCACACACTGGCTCGCGTGCAGGGTCATGGGGTGGTCCTCGCCGAGGACGGTGCGGCTGCGGTCGAGTACGTCCTGGAGCATGGCCTGTGCCTGCGAGTGCTTCTCGAGGTGGTTGAGGGTCATGGCGAGGGAGCAGACACAGAACAGCGTGTCGGGGTGGTCGTCCCCCAGGGCGGCGCGGCTGCGGTCGACGATCTCGGTAAGGATGACGCGTGCTTCCTTGTGCCGGCCGAGGAACCCGATGGCGCCCGCGTGGAGTTGGACGGAGCCGAAGATCCTCGGGTGATGGTCTCCCAGGGTGCGGCGAAATGCGTGCAGGGTCTCCGTGATCAGTGCCCTGGCCTCTTCGAACCGTCCCAGGTTCCCCAGGGTGATCGCCAGGGCCTCGCTGGCGTCGAGGGTCCGCTCATGCTCATCACTGAGCGCGTTCCGGCTGAGCTCGACCACGTCCTCGATCACACGGAGAGCCTGCCGGTACCGTCCCAGGTAGTTCAGGGCGCCGGAGAGCAGGGTGCCGACGGCCACGGAGTCCGGGTGGTCCGGGCCGAGTTCGGCCGACCACCGCCGGTGCAGTGTCTCGGCGGCTTCATGCGCGGCCGGTCCGGTGCCCCGGAAGAACAGGTACTGCGTCGCGTGGAGGGAGAGCCGGCGCATGGCCTCGTCGTGTGTCCATGCCTCGCTCAGGGCCAGCACATGGGGCAGCAGCCCGGCCCATTCCTGCCAGCTCACCGGGCTCCTGCCGTCATCGGCCGGTCGTACGCTGACGATGAGGTCCTTGGCGTGGGCACGGGCGTCGGCGGCGGAGTCGTTCCGCAGGATGGCGGCGGTGAGCCGGTGGACCGTCAACCCGCCCTTCCGGAAACGCACCAGCCCCAGCCGGGCCATCGCGCCGATGGTGTCGGCCACCGCCACGGGATCCCCGGCGAGGGGCTCCAGCGGGGGAGGAAGCCTGACGCCCTCCTTGGTGATCCAGGTGTCCAGGGGGATCGGCTCCGGGGCCAGGAAGGCGCAGATGCGGAGGAGTTCCGAGGCCACGGGATGGATGCGGGCGAGATGGCCCCAGGAGATCCGTACCGCGGCGCCGAGCGACGTGTGCTGGTAGGTGGTGGCGGTGTGGTGATCGAGGAGGCGGCTCGTCGCCGCGAGGTCGTTGAGGTAGGTCTCGGCGGAGAGGCCCGAGGTGGCCATCAGGCTGCCCGCCTGGGAGAGGGCCAGCGGCAGGTCCCCCAGGGCCTCGGCGAGCCGGTCCGCCTCGCCCTCCGGCAACTCGGGCACATATCCGGCCAGCAGGGCCCGTGACTCGTCGCGCGCGAAGAGGCCCAGGTCCACCGGGGCCGCGAGACTGTGCCAGCCGGGGTCGCGCGAGGTGATCAGCACATGGCCGTCACCCTCCGGCAGCAGAGTCCGGAACGTCTCCGGGTCCTCGGCGTTGTCGAAGACGAGCAGCCAGCGGCCGTGGGTGCGCAGATACTGACGGGCGCTCTGCGCCGCGTCCGCCACCGGCATGGTGGTGGGCACCACCCTCAGGGCGTGCGCCAGATCCGCGAGCTGGCTGTCGAGGGTGACGGTCTGTTCGGCGTCGAGCCACCACACCGTGTCGTACTGCGAGGCGAAGCGGTGGCAGTACTCCAGCGCCGTCTGGGTCTTGCCCACGCCGCCCATGCCGTGCAGCGCCTGACCGGACGACCGGGACCGGAACGTCGTCCGGATGTGGTCCAGCACTTCGTCCCGCCCGGTGAACAGCGGAAGCCGCGGCGGGACGTGTGACGCCTTCGGCTGGGCAGCCGGCAGCCTCGGAACGTCCGCGGCCGCTTCCGGGACCACCGGGGTGGCGGACGCCGCCCCGGGGAAGCCCGGCCTGGTCTCCGGCGCCTCCGGCCCTCCGACCGCGCGCAGCAGCTCCGCCAGTGCCTCTTCCTCGCCCTTGCCGTGCAGGATCCCCGCCTTGATGGGCCGGAGCAACGCGGGGATCCGGCTCTTCTCCAACTCGGCCACGTGCAGCGGGACGAAGTCGCGCGGTCCGCGCTCCCGGTCGTCGTAGGCGGCGGTCCACTCGTCCCAGGTGTACCGGCGGCGCTCGAAGTACGACGGCGACAGCAGCGCGAGGAACCGGTCGGCACGGGTGAGGGCATCGCTCATCCGCACGGTGGTGTTGTCACCCGCCCGCCAGTGCCAGTGGTCGAACTCGATGCTGAATCCGTGTTGCTGGAGGTGATAGGCCACCCATTCGGCCCAGGCCCGCTCCACCCCCGCATAGCTGATGAAGAAATCAACTTTCTCCGGAGCGTCCGACACCGTCTCCATCTGCCCCCCCCGCACCATGTCTTTCTGCACTCCAGTATGGCTCGCGGAGAGCCATTACACTCTCGTCGGTGACAAGCGAAACGGAACCGCCGGCGCTGCTCACCGCCCAGCCGACGCCCAGTCAGGACCAGGTCAAACACCTGGAGTTCATCCAGGCCGTCGTCACCCGGCTCGGCAACAACTCCTTCCTCCTCAAGGGCTGGTGCCTGACCCTGGCGGCCGGACTGCTGGCGTTCGCCGCCGAGGGATCGCGGGTGTCCGTGGCCGTGACGGCCTTTGTGCCGCTGCTGGCGTTCTGGCTGCTGGACGGCTACTTCCTCTGGCAGGAACGGCTGTTCCGCAACCTCTACGACCAGGTCCGCAAACCGGCCGGGGGAGGGGTGGAGCCGTTCGCCATGAACCCGCGCCCCTACGCGGCCGGGACGCGGTGGCGGCAGGCCGCCTGCTCAGTCACCCTCGCGCTGTTCTACGGCGGGATGGCCGTCGCCCACCTCGCCGTGCTGGTCGCGGTCCTCCTCGCCTGAGGTCCGCAGCGCGCCGCGCAGCCGGTCGGCCAGCCCGTCCAGCGCGGCGGGGGCCATCGCCCGCTGGGGCGGCCAGATCGGGCCCATCCGGTCGCCCTCGTTACGGGGGACGACATGGATGTGCAGATGCATCACGCTCTGCGTCGCCACCGCCCCCACGGAGGTGATGATGTTCATCCCCTCCGGCGCGAAGGCGGTCCGCACCGCGCGGACGACCCGCCGCACCGCGCGGGTCAGCTCCAGACTCGTCGGCTCGTCCAGCTCCCAGGCGTCCCGCACATGGTGGCGGGGGACCACCAGGACATGGCCGTCCACGGCGGGCTGGAGCGGCAGGAAGGCGAGGGTCTGCGCGTCGGAGTGGACGAGGCGGGCGGGCTCCAGCCCCTCCGCGATCCGGCAGAAGACGCAATCGGGGGTCACGGACATGACGCGATCATCCCGCGGAGCGCGGACCGCGGCCGCGCCGGGGCGGACTTGACGCGGCGTTCCCGGGGCGCTTGGATCACGGCAGTCGGCCCGGGGAGACACCCGGAGCCCCAGAGGTGCGCCCAGCCGGTACGGGAGTTGCTCCCCAGCCCGGCCCCAGTCGCCAGGACCGGCGCGACGCGTCCGAGGCGGGGCCGTCACCCGCGAACGCCGGAGCAGTGCACCATGCCCGCCCCCCGTCCCGCCGTCCGGTCCGCCGCCGTCGCGGCCGCGGTCCTCCTCGCCCTGACCGGCTGTACGCCGTCGTCCGGATCCCCTGAGTCCGCCGAGTCCCCCGAGTCCGGGTCCGGAGGCCCTTCGGTGACGCCGCCCCCCGTCCACACCGGATTCGACTACCAGTTGGGCGGCGCCTACCCGCCGCCGAAGGGTGTCCGGATCGTCAGCCGTGACCGCGAGGCCGACCCGGCGGACGGGCTGTACAACATCTGCTACGTCAACGCCTTCCAGTCCCAGCCGGAGGAGCGGAAGCGGTGGCCCGCCGAGCTGCTGCTGCGCGACGCGGACGGGGACGTCGTCCTGGACAAGGCCTGGAACGAACCGCTGCTGGACATCGGCACGCCCGCCAAGCGCAAGCGGATCGCCGCCCGGGTCAACCGGTGGATCGACGGCTGCGCCGACAAGGGCTACGACGCCGTGGAGCCGGACAACTACGACAGCTACACCCGCTCCGGCGGCAGGCTGTCGGCGGCCGACGCCAAGGCGTTCATCACCGTGCTCTCCGCGCACGCGCACTCCCGGAACCTGGCCATCGGCCAGAAGAACACCGTGGAACTCGCCGACAGCCGCAGGAAGACGGGGCTGGATTTCGCCGTGGCCGAGGAGTGCGGCGCGTACGACGAGTGCGGCGGATACGTGGCCGCCTTCGGGCGCCATGTGGTCGTGGTCGAATACACCGCCAAGGGGCTCGCCAAGGGCTGCGCGGAGTGGGGCGACCGGCTGAGCATCGTGCGCCGGGACGTCAATGTCACGCCCCGGGGCGACCGCGACTACGTCCGCGGGACCTGCCCGGGCTGACCGTCCGCGTCCCGGTGGAGCGCGTACATCACCTGAGGTGCGTCGGACTCGGTGAACGCGTCGTCCTGCCGCGTCCCCCGCGCCTCCGGGAGACGCCGCGAACGGGCGTTGGCCTCCTGGGTGACCGCGACGACCTCGGGGCGCCCACCCATCCCCGCTCCAGTGCGCGGACCCTCTCCGCGGGCACCGGGCCGCCGAGGTGGCGGCGCACCTCGGGGTCGGTCCACAGCAGGGACACCATGGGGACGTCGGCGGCCTCGACCGGGCGCAACAGCAGCCGCTCGGTGGTCAGGGAGACGGGCCAGGGATACGGGCCAGGAGGGCGGGACGCGCGGACGACGACATGATCAGAGCTTGTCCCACACGAGCGAGTAGCGCCGCAGGACGTGGCGCCGGAAGCGACGGCCGGGCAGCAGTCGGTGGGCCTCCCGGCGGACCTGCCACCAGCTCATCCCGGGCCTCCGGACGGGCATCCCGTCGGGGCTCGTCTTGCCGCCGTTGCGCCGGGCGCGCAGGCGGGCCGACGGGACACCGGCGCCGCTGATGATCCAGTCCAGCGGGGTGCGGTTACGGGCCAGGCCGACGATCATCAGACGTCCGCCCGGCGCGAGCAGCCGCACCATGGCGCGCGCCGCCGCCGCGAACTCCATGGGGTGGACGACGGCGACCGCGCTGACGAAGTCGTACGTGCCCGCGGGGAGCCCGGCCTCGGAGGCGTCGAGGAAGTCCGCCTCCAGGTATGACACACGGGGGCGGGGGCGGGCCGTGCGGAGCGGCCGACCGGGCCGGCCGGATCATCTCCGCGGACCGGTCCACGCCCGTCACCTCGGCCGCCCGCCCGCCCGCCCGGCCGGCTTGCGGGCGAGCAGGCCGTCGCCGCAGCCGAGGTCCACGGCTCTGCCGCAGCCGTCCGGTACGGCGTCGAGCACCAGCGGGTGGTAGTGGACGTTGTGGTTCCAGTCGGTCCGGGACATCGCGTCACCCCAAGCGGCGCCGAGCGGTGGCCGGGGTCGGTCCTCGGATAGGGCGGAACCGGTCCTGAGCTATGGCCCAGTCCGGTCCTCAGATACCGAGCGGGGCGGACCGCGCCGCCGCCACGGCCTCCTTGTCGCCGTCGAGCTCGACGCGTGCCGCGTCCTGACGGCCGTACAGGAACAGCGCCAGCTCACCCGGTTCACCGGTGACGGTGACCACCGGGGTGCCGCGGTGCGCCACCGCCGTACGGCCGTCGGGGCGGCGCAGCACCAGACCCACCGGGGACCGGCGGCCGAAGACCCGGGCGGCGCGCTCGACCCGGGACCAGAGCACATTGGCGAAGACCGGATCCACCTCGCGCGGCGCCCAGTCCGGCCGGGCCCGGCGGACGTCCTCGGCGTGCACATAGAACTCGAGGCTGTTGGCCGCCTCGTCCACCTGCTTGAGCGCGAACGGCGACATCCGCGGCGGACCGGTGCGGAAGAGCTGGAGCAGTTCCTCGTACGGCTTCGCCGCGAACTCGGCCTGCACCCGGGCCAGCCGCGCGGCCAGCGGCTTGATCAGCAGCCCGCCGGCCGCGTCCGCGCGGCGCTCGCGGACCACGAGATGGGCCGCCAGATCGTGGGTGGACCAGCCGTCGCACAGCGTCGGGGCGTCGGGGCCCGCGCTCTCCAAGAGGTCGGCGAGGAGCAGACGTTCGCGCTTCGCATGAGTGGACATAACGCCCACCCTACGGCCGCCCCCCGGGCCCGCCGCGTCAACCGCCGACCGGCGTGCCGGGACCGCGGACACCGGGGCTACTTGGGAAGCGGCTTGTGCAGCTTGGCGCCGTCCAGGCCCGAGCTGAGCGTGAGCGCGCAGGAGACCTTGTCCTCACCCTGGACGGAATAGGTGCCCAGCGCCGGGTAGAGCGCGTAGTAGTAGTAATTCCGCCCGTCGTTGGGGATCTTCTTCAGCCGTGTTCTGGCGTCCGCCCCGCACAGTGTGAGGGCCTTCTTCTGGATCGCCTTGTCGGAGGAGAAGTCACCGGTCAGCGTCTCGTTGGCGATCACCTCGCCGTCGTGCGCGGCCGAGCAGGAGCGCTTCTCGACCTTGCTGACGCTGCTGTCCATCGCGGGGTGGTCGAAGCAGGTGCCGGGTGACAGCACCACGAAGGGCACCCGCCCGCCGGGGTCGGCGGACTCGGAGGCGTCCGGGGAGGTCCCGGAGTCCGGATCCCCCTTGGGCGCCTCGCCCTCGCCCACCGGGGCCCCCTCGCCGGGGTCCTCCGTGCCCGAGGGGCCGGAGGGCGAGGCGGACGGGGACGACGGGGCGCTCCGGGAGGCCGAGGAGCGCGGGGTCCCGTCGGCCGACGCCTTGTCGCCGTCGCCGTCGTCGCCCTGGGAGCCGAGGGCGATCGCGCCGACGACCACCGCCACGGCCACCACCGCCGCGACGGCGATCGCCGCGACCTTGGAGCCTCCGCCGCGGGGCGGAGGGGTCGGTATGGAGCCCGGCGGGAGGGTGCCCGGCGGGAAACCGCCGGGCAGTGGACCGCCGGACGGCGGGCCGAAGGCGCCGAACCCGCCGCCGGGCGGCAGCGCGGGCTGTGCCGACGGGCCGGGCTGTCCCGGCTGTCCCTGCTGGGGCGGCGGTGGGCCGAAGCCCTGCTGCGGCTGCTGAGGTGGCCGTGCCTGGGGCGGCTGTGCCTGCTGCTGTGGGTCCTGAGGCGGCGGCGGGCCGAACCCCCCGCCGTTTCCAGGCCGGTTGGCGTCGTTCGGCGGCGGAAACGTCATGTCCGAAGCATGCCCCATCTCACCGACATCCCGGCCATCGGCCCCGGTGATACCGGCCAGGCCGGGACGGTACGGCCGCCGCACCCGTCGCGTACCCCCGGCGCGGGCGCACCCACGGCTACCCCACGGATACCCCACCGACACCCCATGGCCGCCGCCCCGGGTGATCACACCGTGAGATCGTCCGCGGGACCACCCGCCCGGCCGTGCAGAATGGTCGCATGACCGGCTCCGACCGCCCCTCCGCCCTCGACCCGGCCGTCGCCGCCCGCCTCAAGCGCGGCGCCGACGGGCTCGTCCCCGCCATCGCCCAGCAGTACGACACCGGCGAGGTGCTGATGCTCGGCTGGATGGACGACGAGGCGCTGCACCGCACCCTCACCTCCGGCCGCTGCACCTACTGGAGCCGCAGCCGCCAGGAGTACTGGGTCAAGGGCGACACCTCCGGCCACGTCCAGCTGGTCAAGTCCGTCGCCCTCGACTGCGACGCGGACACCATCCTCGTCCGGGTCGACCAGGTCGGGGCCGCCTGCCACACCGGCGACCGCACCTGCTTCGACGCCGACGTCCTCCCGCTCGGCCAGTAGCCGGGCCCCGCCCCCACTAGGCTCCTCAGCCATGACCCAGGACGCTGCCACGATGGATCTCGAGACCTTCCGCAAGCTGGCGGCCGACCGCCGCGTCATCCCCGTCAGCCGCAAGCTGCTGGCGGACGGCGACACCCCCGTGGGCCTCTACCGCAAACTGGCCGCCGAGCGCCCCGGCACCTTCCTCCTCGAGTCCGCCGAGAACGGCCGCTCCTGGTCCCGCTACTCCTTCGTCGGCGTACGCAGCGCCGCCACCCTCACCGAGCGCGACGGCCGCACCCACTGGCTGGGCACCCCGCCCGTCGGCGTCCCCACCGAGGGCGATCCGCTCCAGGCGCTGCGCGCCACGGTCGAGGCCCTGCACACCCCCCGTGACCTCGGCGGCCTGGTCCACCTCCCGCCCTTCACCGGCGGCATGGTCGGCTACCTCGGCTACGACATCGTCCGCCGGCTGGAGAAGATCGGCGAGCACGGCCGCGACGATCTGCGGCTGCCCGAGCTGACCATGCTGCTCACCTCGGATCTCGCGGTGCTCGACCACTGGGACGGCACCGTGCTGCTGATCGCCAACGCGATCAACCACAACGACCTCGACACCGGGGTCGACGAGGCGTACGCGGACGCCGTGGCACGGCTCGACGCGATGGCCGCCGACCTGGTCCGCCCGGTGGCCACCGACCCCACCGCACTGCCCGCCTCCGAACTTCCCGAGTACACCGCGCTGTGGGGCGGCGAGGACTACATGGCGGCCGTCGACGACATCAAGGAGCGCATCCGGGCGGGCGAGGCGTTCCAGGTCGTCCCCTCGCAGCGGTTCGAGACGCCCTGTGCTGCCTCCGCGCTCGACGTCTACCGGGTGCTGCGCGCCACCAACCCCAGCCCCTACATGTACCTCTTCCGCTTCGAGGGGTTCGATGTGGTGGGCTCCAGCCCGGAGGCGCTGGTCAAGGTGGAGGACGGCCGGGCGATGGTGCACCCCATCGCCGGGACCCGCCCCCGCGGCGACACCCCGCAGGAGGACGCGGCGCTCGCCGAGGAGCTGTTCGCCGACCCCAAGGAGCGGGCCGAGCATCTGATGCTGGTCGACCTCGGCCGCAACGACCTGGGGCGGGTGTGCGAACCCGGCAGCGTCGAGGTCGTCGACTTCATGTCGATCGAGCGCTACAGCCACGTCATGCACATCGTCTCCACGGTCACCGGCGCCCTCGCCGACGGCCGCACCGCCTTCGACGTGCTCACCGCGTGCTTCCCCGCGGGCACCCTCTCCGGCGCCCCCAAGCCGCGCGCCATGCAGATCATCGAGGAGCTGGAGCCCAGCCGCCGCGGGTTGTACGGCGGCTGTGTCGGCTATCTGGACTTCGCGGGCGACTCCGACACCGCCATCGCCATCCGGACCGCCCTGCTGCGCGACGGCACGGCCTATGTCCAGGCGGGCGCGGGCGTGGTGGCCGACTCCGATCCGGCGGCCGAGGACGCGGAGTGCCGCAACAAGGCGGCGGCGGTGCTGCGGGCGGTGCACACGGCCAACCGGCTCAGCCGCTGACCTGTGGTCTGAACGGAGGCCGTGCGCCCCGGGCAGGCGCCGTGCGCCCCGGGCGATTCCCTGGTCGCCACCGGACGTATCGGTGCGGAACGGGTCATCCCGTACCCCCGGGGCCAGGGCTCCGTACCCCGTGGGGGATAGTGGTACGCGTGAGTGCAGCAGCCGTACCCCAGCCCCGGGCCGAGAACGAGCCCTCCGCCCCCGTCGCGCGCGGCCGCCGAATCAGCCTTGCCGTCGGCCTGCTCGCCGGCGCCCTCGGCGCCGCACTCGTCCTGCTGGCCACCAGCCGCACCTGGGCCGAGGGCACGGCCTCGGTCGCCCAGGGCACCCTGCCCCAGCGGGCGAACGGCGACGACATCACCGGGCTGCCGGGCGCGCTCGCGGTCGTCGGGCTCGCCGCCCTCGTCGCCGTGTTCGCCGTGCGCCGGGTCGGCCGGTACGTCGTCTCCGGACTGCTCGCGCTCACCGGCGCGGGCATCGTCGTCGCCTCGGCGCTCGGCGCGTCCGACAAGGCGGCGCTGGAGGAGAAGGCGGCGAAGGCGACCGGACTCACCGACGGCGTCATCCACGACGTGGCGTACACCCCCTGGCCCTGGGTGGCCATGGCGGGCGGGGTGCTGCTGCTGCTCGCGGGGCTGCTCGCGCTCGGCTACGGCCGCCACTGGCCCGCGATGTCCGGGCGGTACGAGCGCACCGGCGGCGAGGGGCGCGCCCGGGCCCGCCGCGGCGCCCGCCCCGCCCCCGACCCCGAGCGCCCCGAGGAGCTGTGGAAGGCGCTGGACCGGGGCGAGGACCCCACGGCCCGGCAGGGCGCGTAACGGCGTCCGGCCGGCGTCCGGCCGGGGATGTGAGCCGGGGTCACGTCCAGCGGCACCCCCGCTCAAGGGAACTTCGCGCGTCGGGGACAATGACGTGGGAGCGTTCGCCCCGGGCGCCCGGACCAGGCGCAGTACAGCTACGAGGAGTATTCATGGCGGGTCACAACCACGGACACACCCCGGCCGCCTGGACCGGTGTCACCATCGCCTTCATCGGCTTCTGCGTCGCCGGTGCCTTCACCGTGCTGGCCAACCCGATCGGTTTCTGGGCGGGCCTGGTCATCGTCGCGCTCGGTGGTGTGGTCGGCATGGCGATGCGCGCGGCCGGGCTCGGGATGCCGAAGGCGCAGCCCCACCCGCGGCCGCGCCCCGAGGCGCAGACCCAGCAGTAGCGGACGCCGGGCGCGGCACGGGGCCGTCCTGACGCGTACGGCGGCCGGTCGCTCCCTCAGCCACCGGCCATCGACCCCGTACGGCGCAGGTACCCAAGCCCTGAGCCGCGCCTTCGTCGATCAGCGGGCAGACTCGGCGGTGTGAGCGCACCGTCGCCGGCCGCCCCGGACCCGGTTCCGCCGCCCGCCCCGCCGCCCGGCGCGGGCGGTGCGGTACGGCGGCTGCTCGCGCCCCTCGGGGCGCTCGCGGGCGCCGTCGCCGCCTTCGGCTACGTCGGCGCCGTCGACCCGCACGAGCCGGGCCACTATCCGGTCTGCCCCCTGCTGCGGCTCACCGGTCTGTACTGCCCGGCCTGCGGGGGCCTGCGCGGCGCCCACGCCCTCGCCCACGGCGATCTGCCCGCCGCGCTGCGCGACAACGCCCTCGCCGTCCTCTGCTACGCCCTGCTCGCGGTGTGCTGGGCGGTGTGGTGTGCCAGGGCCGTGGCGGGAGGGCGGTTCACCGGTCCGGCGCGGGGGCGGCCGTACACCCCGCGCGGCTGGCAGGTCCGGGCGTTCCTCGGGCTCGTGGTGATCTTCACGATCGTCCGGAATTTCCCGTTCGAGGGACTACTGACGCCGTGACCGTTGTTATGTATGTCCATGTGGTGGGACTCGGCGTCAACCGGATGCGAGACCCGGCTCTTGTGACAGCTACCATCGCAGTGCCTGGTGCAGCGGTTTTCCGCCCCACCGGCGCCGACCATCTGCTTCATCCCCATCCGGGAAGGGGGCCGCTCGCGTGAGTGTGCTCGACGAGATCATCGACGGAGTCCGTGCCGACCTCGCGGAGCGGCAGGCACGCGTCACCCTCGACGAGCTCAAGGAGCGGGCGGCCAGGGCGCAGCCGGCCAAGGACGGTGTGGCGGCCCTCAAGGGCGACAGCGTCAAGGTGATCTGCGAGGTCAAGCGGTCCAGCCCGTCCAAGGGCGCGCTGGCCGCCATCGCCGACCCGGCCGGGCTCGCCGCCGACTACGAGGCGGGCGGCGCCGCCCTCATCAGCGTGCTGACCGAACAGCGCCGCTTCGGCGGATCGCTGGCCGACCTCGAGGCGGTCCGCGCCAAGGTCGACATCCCCGTGCTGCGCAAGGACTTCATCGTCACCTCCTACCAGCTGTGGGAGGCGCGGGCGTACGGCGCGGACGTGGTGCTGCTGATCGTCGCCGCGCTGGACCAGGAGGCCCTGGTCTCCCTCATCGAGCGGGCCGAGTCGATCGGGCTGACCCCGCTGGTCGAGGTGCACGACGAGGAGGAGGTCGCGCGGGCGGTGGACGCCGGGGCGAAGCTCATCGGCGTCAACGCGCGCAATCTGAAGACCCTCGAGGTGGACCGCGGCAACTTCGCCCGGGTCGCACCGGAGATCCCGGACAACATCGTGAAGATCGCCGAGTCCGGGGTGCGCGGGCCGCACGACCTGATCGCCTACGCCAATGACGGCGCGGACGCCGTGCTGGTCGGCGAGTCCCTGGTGACCGGGCGCGACCCGAAGGCCGCCGTCGCCGACCTGGTGGCCGCGGGCGCCCATCCCGCGCTGCGGCACGGACGGGACTGACGGATCATGGAGACGTACGCACGCTTGGCCCGGGGGTGCCGTCCCCGGGGCTGCCGCGCGCCCGCACGGCGGGTGCGCGGGCGGCGCGTGCGCTATCACATCGGATGCGAACCGGGACAGATCAACGGGCGCCGATGGCGGCGTACGGCGCACCGCTGACACCGGCAGGGGTGCCGTGGGCCGTACCGCGCCGCGGCTGTGAGCCGTCCGTCCGTCCGGACACCGGGGATCCCCGCGATCTCGGCGATCTGGCGGTTCTGGCGGTTCCGGCGGCCCCGGCCGGGTGACGTACCGGCCCCTGCCGCCCCCGCACCGGCGGCGGTGTGCCCGTCCCGCGTTGTGATCGTCATCCATCGAGACCTGCGGAGTACAGCGAATGTCCTCTGATTTCTTCATCCCGGACCCGGAGGGTCGGATCCCCAGCGCCGAGGGGTATTTCGGCGCGTTCGGCGGCAAGTTCATCCCCGAGGCACTGGTCGCCGCGGTGGACGAGGTCGCCGCCGAGTATGAGAAGGCGAAGGCCGATCCGGCGTTCGCCGCCGAACTCGAAGACCTCCTGGTCAACTACACGGGGCGGCCCAGTGCCCTGACCGAGGTGCCGCGGTTCGCCGAACACGCGGGCGGCGCGCGGATCTTCCTCAAGCGGGAGGACCTCAACCACACCGGTTCGCACAAGATCAACAACGTACTGGGCCAGGCCCTGCTCACCAAGCGGATGGGCAAGACCCGGGTCATCGCCGAGACCGGGGCCGGACAGCACGGGGTGGCCACGGCCACCGCCTGCGCCCTGTTCGGGCTCGAGTGCACGATCTACATGGGCGAGGTGGACACCCAGCGGCAGGCCCTCAACGTGGCCCGGATGCGGATGCTGGGCGCCGAGGTCATCGCCGTGAAGTCCGGCAGCCGCACCCTGAAGGACGCCATCAACGAGGCGTTCCGCGACTGGGTCGCCAATGTGGACCGCACCCACTACCTCTTCGGCACCGTGGCCGGACCGCACCCCTTCCCCGCCCTGGTGCGCGACTTCCACCGGGTGATCGGGGTGGAGGCGCGGCGGCAGATCCTGGAGCGCACCGGCCGGCTGCCCGACGCCGTGGCGGCCTGTGTGGGCGGCGGTTCCAACGCGATCGGGCTGTTCCACGCCTTCCTGCCGGACGAGAGCGTGCGGATCGTCGGCTTCGAGCCCGCCGGGCACGGGGTGGACAGCGGTGAGCACGCCGCCACCCTGAGCCAGGGCGAGCCCGGCATCCTGCACGGCTCCCGGTCCTACGTCCTCCAGGACGAGGAAGGGCAGATCACCGAGCCGTACTCGATCTCGGCCGGGCTGGACTACCCCGGCGTCGGCCCCGAGCACGCCTATCTGAAGGACGCCGGCCGCGCCGAGTACCGGGCCGTCACCGACGACGGCGCGATGCAGGCGCTGCGGCTGCTGTCGCGGACCGAGGGCATCATCCCGGCGATCGAGAGCGCCCACGCGCTGGCCGGGGCACTGGACCTCGGCCGGGAGCTGGGCCAGGGCGGCCTGATCGTCGTCAACCTCTCCGGGCGCGGCGACAAGGACATGGACACCGCGGCGCGGTATTTCGGGCTGTACGACGATGAACAAGGCAGCCGAGACGCAGCGGAGGTGGGGGGTGCCGGGCGAGGAGCGAGCGAGGCGCACCCGGCCGCGGCGGAGTCGGGGCGCGGTGCGAACGACCAAGGGGGAGCGAAGTGATGGCCGGAAATCTGGAGCTGCTGGCGTCCGTCCTGGGACGCGCCAGGAACGAGGGGCGTGCCGCGCTCGTCGGCTATCTGCCCGCCGGATTCCCGACCGTCGACGGCGGGGTGGCCGCCATGACCGCCATGATCGAGGGCGGCTGCGATGTGGTCGAGGTCGGGCTGCCGCACAGTGACCCGGTGCTCGACGGACCGGTGATCCAGACCGCCGACGACATCGCCCTGCGCGGCGGGGTGAAGATCCGCGATGTCATCCGGACCGTCGGCGAGGTGCACGCGGCCACCGGTGCGCCGGTCCTGTGCATGACGTACTGGAACCCGGTGGACCGCTACGGCCCCGAGCGGTTCGCCGCCGATCTGGCCGAGGCCGGGGGAGCGGGGTGCATCCTGCCCGATCTGCCGGTCGAGGAGTCCGAGGTGTGGCGGAAGGCCGCCGAGCAGCACGGTCTGGCGACCGTGTTCGTGGTCGCGCCCAGCAGCCGGGACGAGCGGCTGGCGAAGATCACGGCGGCGGGCAGCGGCTTTGTCTACGCGGCCTCCCTGATGGGCGTCACCGGCACCCGGGAATCGGTGGGCCTGGAGGCCCGTGAACTGGTGGAGCGCACCCGCGCCACCACCGAACTGCCGGTGTGCGTGGGGCTCGGGGTGTCCAACGCGACACAGGCGGCGGAGGTCGCGGCGTTCGCGGACGGGGTCATCGTGGGCTCGGCGTTCGTGAAGCGGCTGCTGGAGGCCGAGGACCACGAGGCCGGGCTCCATGCGGTGCGCGAGCTGGCGGGTGAGCTGGCCGAGGGCGTTCGCGTCGCTCGTTAGAGGGAATCGCGGGGCGGAGGAGCCCAAGCGTGCTCCTCCGCCTCGTTAGGCCCGGGCGTGAGCCAGAAAAACCGTGAGGGAAAGCGCAGCGCCCGTGAGCGGCTGCGGGAACAGCGCGAGAGGGACAGGGCGCGCGACAAGCGGAAGCGGACGATGGGCGCCGTCGGGGCGGTCGTCGTGGTGCTCGCGGTGGCCGCGGGGGTGGGCATGTTCGCGTCCAGGACCACCAAGGACTCGGGCAAGTCCGGCAGCTCGGTGGAGCCGCCGCGGGGCGCGGTCGGCAAGGGCGGCATGGTGATCGAGACCGGGAAGTCCGCGAAGCCGGGACAGCCCGCCCCCTCGACCCTGACCGTCTACGAGGACTTCCGCTGCCCCGGCTGCAAGCAGTTCGAGGACGTCTTCCGCGGCACGCTGCACCAGCTCCAGGACACCGGCCGGCTGAAGGTCCGCTACCACCTGGTGACGATCATCGACGGCAACATGGGCGGCAGCGGCTCGCTGAACGCGGGGAACGCGGCGGCCTGCGCCCAGGACGCGGGGAAGTTCCGGGCGTACCACGACGTGCTCTACAAGCATCAGCCCGATGAGACCCGCGACACCTATGCGAGCAAGGACCGGCTGATCAAGCTGGCGGGCACGGTCCCGGGGCTCGACACCCCCGCCTTCCGCTCCTGCGTCGAGGACGGCCGCCATGACGGCTGGGTGAAGAAGTCCAGTAACACCTTCAACCACTCCGGCTACGCCTCGACCCCGACCGTGCTGCTCAATGGGAAGTCGGTCTATGGCAATCCGAACAAGCCGCTGAGTCCCAACAAGCTGAAGCGGATGGTCGCTGCGGCGGCCCGGGGGTGAGCCCGTTATGCAGCCGTTGTGCCGGGCGGGTTGTGGTATTCGCCGCCCGGCACGGTAGCGTCGACTCTGTCATGGACCTCGCTTACATTCCCAGCCCGTCGTCCGGCGTGATCTATCTCGGTCCGATCCCGCTGCGCGGCTATGCGTTCTGCATCATCATCGGTGTCTTCGTGGCGGTCTGGCTCGGCGGCCGGCGCTGGGTCGCCCGGGGCGGCAGGGTCGGCACCGTTGCCGACATCGCCGTCTGGGCGGTGCCCTTCGGCCTGGTCGGCGGACGTCTGTACCACGTCATCACCGACTACGAGCTGTACTTCACGGACGGCCGGAACTGGGTCGACGCGTTCAAGATCTGGGAGGGCGGCCTCGGTATCTGGGGGGCCGTCGCACTCGGTGGGGTGGGCGCCTGGATCGGCTGCCGCCGCCGGGGGATCCCGCTCCCGGCCTACGCGGACGCCATCGCGCCCGGTATCGCCTTCGCCCAGGCGATCGGCCGCTGGGGCAACTGGTTCAACCAGGAGCTCTACGGCAAGGCGACCACGCTGCCCTGGGGCCTGAAGATCGACGCCGACGCGGACGCGGGCCGGGTGGCCGGTACGTACCACCCGACGTTCCTGTACGAGTCGCTGTGGTGCGTCGGCGTCGCGGTGCTGGTGATCTGGGCGGACCGGCGCTTCAAACTGGGGCACGGCCGGGCGTTCGCCCTCTATGTCGCCGCGTACACGGTGGGCCGCTTCTGGACCGAGTACCTGCGGGTGGACGACGCCCACCATGTGCTCGGGATGCGGCTGAACAACTGGACCTCGATCGTCGTCTTCATCGGCGCGGTCGTCTACATGGTGCTCTCCGCGAAGCGGGCCCCGGGCCGGGAGACCGTGGTCGAGCCCGCGGCCGTCGAGGACGGGGCGGACACTCCCGAGAGCGCCGAGAGCGCCGAGAGCGCCGAGAACGCCGAGGGCACCAAGGCCGCGAAGGACACCGACACCACGGTGTCCCCGGAGGCGGAACCCTCCAAGTAGCGCACCGCATAAGGCCGCCGGACCCATCGGGTTCGGCGGCTTTAGCGTTTCCGCAGGTCAGAGAGGTAAGTTCGGCCTTCCTTGCTGGCGGGACAGGGGAATTCGCGCGTACCTTCGAACTGTTGGGGTGAGGGCGGAACGCCCTCCGCGAAGGGAGTACTTCTCAGATGTCCGTCATTGACAGCGCCGCGTCACCGCATATCGCCCACCGGGACAACCACACCCACCGGGACGTGAACGGCGGCTGGCTGCGCCCCGCCGTCTTCGGTGCCATGGACGGTCTGGTCTCCAACCTCGCCCTGATGACCGGTGTCGCGGGCGGGGCGGTGGACCGCCAGACGATCGTGATCACCGGCCTCGCGGGACTCGCGGCCGGTGCGTTCTCGATGGCCGCGGGCGAGTACACCTCCGTCGCCTCCCAGCGCGAGCTGGTCCAGGCCGAGCTGGAGGTGGAGCGGCGCGAGCTGCGCAAGCACCCGGTGGACGAGCTGGAGGAGCTGGCGGCGCTGTACGAGTCGCGGGGCGTGGAGCCGCGGCTCGCCCGTGAGGTGGCCGAGCAGTTGTCGAGGGACCCCGAGCAGGCGCTGGAGATACACGCCCGCGAGGAGCTGGGGGTGGACCCGGACGATCTGCCGTCGCCGACGGTCGCCGCGGTGTCGTCGTTCGGCTCGTTCGCGCTGGGCGCGCTGCTGCCGGTGCTGCCGTATCTGCTGGGCGCGGTGGCGCTGTGGCCCGCGGTGGTGCTGGCGCTGATCGGGCTGTTCGTCTGCGGTGCGGTGGTGGCCCGGGTGACCGCCCGGAGCTGGTGGTACAGCGGGCTGCGGCAGCTGGCGCTGGGCGGCGCGGCGGCCGGTGTGACCTACGCCCTGGGAACCTTCTTCGGAACCGCCGTAGGCTAGTCATACGGCCTTCCGCATCATTATTCTGTTACTCCACGGTTTCGAACCTTTCGCATGCGGGCATAAAGCCGTAACGCGCGGGCAGTGTCGCCCGCCTTCCATCGCGGTGACGGTTGTCGCCCGGTACCCATTGCCTTGATCACCCCGTGCAGGGGTGTCCGCATGATGAAACGGAATGACCGGTTCCCGAGAAGCGCCTCATCATGTAACCTGCACGAAATTCTCGCGGAGGGCCAAAGTCGTCCCTCGGCACATCTAGCTGCCATGACGACGACGGGAGAGCAGATGCGTTCCGCATCCCACCCCGCCCGCCAGGGGATGTACGACCCGCGCAATGAGCACGACGCCTGTGGCGTCGGTTTCGTGGCGACCCTCACCGGCGAGGCCAGCCATGAGCTCGTGGAGCAGGCTCTCACCGTGCTGCGCAACCTCGAGCACCGCGGAGCCACCGGCTCGGAGCCCGACTCGGGCGACGGCGCGGGGATTCTCGTACAGGTCCCGGACGCTTTCCTGCGGGAGACCGTCACCGGCTTCGAGCTTCCCGAAGCCGGTGCGTACGCGGTGGGTATCGCCTTCCTCCCGGAAGCGGCGGCCGAGGGTGCCGCGGCCGCGGCACGGATCGAGTCGATCGCGGCCGAGGAGGGGCTGACCGTCCTCGGCTGGCGCGAGGTGCCGGTCGCCCCCGACCTGCTGGGCAACGGCGCGCGCACCACCATGCCCGCCTTCTCCCAGCTCTTCGTCACCGACGGCGTGAGCACCGGGGTGGCCCTGGACCGCAAGGCGTTCGTGCTGCGCAAGCGCGCCGAGCGCGAGGCCGGGGTCTACTTCCCTTCGCTGTCCTCCCGCACCCTGGTCTACAAGGGCATGCTGACCACCGGGCAGCTGGAGCCGTTCTTCCCGGACCTGTCCGACCGCCGCTTCGCCACGGCCATCGCGCTGGTCCACTCCCGGTTCTCCACCAACACCTTCCCGAGCTGGCCGCTGGCCCACCCCTACCGGTTCGTCGCCCACAACGGTGAGATCAACACCGTCCAGGGCAACCGCAACTGGATGCGGGCCCGGGAGTCGCAGCTGATGAGCGAGCTGTTCGGGGAGAAGGAGCTGGACCGGATCTTCCCGGTCTGCACCCCGGACGCCTCCGACTCCGCGACCTTCGACGAGGTCCTGGAGCTGCTGCACCTCGGCGGCCGTTCGCTGCCGCACAGCGTGCTGATGATGGTCCCCGAGGCGTGGGAGAACCACCCCTCCATGGACCCGGCCCGGCGCGCCTTCTACCAGTACCACTCCACGATGATGGAGCCCTGGGACGGTCCGGCCTGTGTCACCTTCACCGACGGCACCCAGGTCGGCGCCGTGCTGGACCGCAACGGTCTGCGGCCGGGGCGCTACTGGGTCACCGACGACGGCCTGGTGGTGCTCTCCTCCGAGGTCGGCGTGCTGGACATCGACCCGTCCAAGGTGGTCCGCAAGGGCCGCCTCCAGCCGGGCCGGATGTTCCTGGTCGACACCGTCGAGCACCGGATCATCGAGGACGACGAGATCAAGGCCCAGCTCGCCGCCGAGCGGCCGTACGCCGAGTGGCTGGAGGCCGGTCTGATCGACCTGGCCGATCTGCCCGAGCGCGAGCACATCGTGCACACCCACGCCTCGGTCACCCGCCGCCAGCAGACCTTCGGCTACACCGAGGAGGAGCTGCGCGTCCTGCTCGCGCCGATGGCCAAAACCGGCGCCGAGCCGATCGGTTCGATGGGCACCGACTCGCCGATCGCCGCCCTCTCCGAGCGGCCGCGGCTGCTCTTCGACTACTTCACCCAGCTGTTCGCGCAGGTCACCAACCCGCCGCTGGACGCGATCCGCGAGGAGCTGGTCACCTCGCTGATCTCCTCGCTGGGTCCGCAGGGCAATCTGCTGGAGCCCACCGCGGCCTCCTGCCGCAGTGTCACCCTGCCCTTCCCGGTGATCGACAACGATGAGCTGGCCAAGCTCATCCACATCAACGCCGACGGCGACATGCCGGGACTGAAGGCGGCCACTCTCTCCGGTCTGTACCGGGTCGGCGGCGGCGGTCAGGCGCTCGCCACCCGGCTGGACGAGATCTGCGCCGAGGCCGACGCCGCCATCGAGGACGGCGCCCGGCTGATCGTCCTCTCCGACCGCCACTCCGACGCCGAGCACGCGCCGATCCCCTCGCTGCTGCTCACCTCCGCCGTCCACCACCACCTGATCCGCACCAAGCAGCGCACCCAGGTGGGGCTGCTGGTCGAGGCGGGCGACGTCCGCGAGGTGCACCATGTGGCGCTGCTGATCGGCTACGGCGCCGCGGCGGTCAACCCGTACCTGGCGATGGAGTCGGTCGAGGACCTGGTCCGGGCGGGCACCTTCCTGCCCGGCACGGAGGCCGAGACCGCCATCCGCAACCTGATCAAGGCGCTCGGCAAGGGTGTGCTGAAGGTGATGTCCAAGATGGGCATCTCCACCGTCGCTTCCTACCGCGGCGCCCAGGTCTTCGAGGCCGTCGGGCTGGACGAGTCCTTCGTGGACACCTACTTCCACGGCACCGCCACCAAGATCGGCGGCGCGGGTCTGGACGTGGTGGCCAAGGAGGTCGCCGCCCGCCACGCCAAGGCGTACCCGGCCTCCGGGATCCCCTCCGCCCACCGGGCGCTGGACATCGGCGGCGAGTACCAGTGGCGCCGCGAGGGCGAGCCGCACCTGTTCGACCCCGAGACGGTCTTCCGGCTCCAGCACTCCACCCGCGCCCGCCGCTACGACATCTTCAAGCAGTACACCGAGCGCGTGAACGAGCAGTCCGAGCGGCTGATGACGCTGCGCGGTCTGTTCGCCTTCAAGAGTGAGCGGCCCTCGATCCCGATCGAGGAGGTCGAGCCGGTCAGCGAGATCGTCAAGCGGTTCTCCACCGGCGCCATGTCGTACGGCTCCATCTCCCAGGAGGCGCACGAGACCCTCGCGATCGCCATGAACCAGCTGGGCGGCAAGTCCAACACCGGTGAGGGCGGCGAGGACTCCGAGCGGCTGCACGACCCGGCGCGCCGCTCCTCCATCAAGCAGGTCGCCTCCGGCCGCTTCGGTGTGACCAGCGAATACCTGGTCAACTCCGATGACATCCAGATCAAGATGGCGCAGGGCGCCAAGCCCGGCGAGGGCGGCCAGCTGCCCGGCCACAAGGTCTACCCGTGGGTGGCCAAGACCCGGCACTCCACCCCGGGCGTCGGGCTGATCTCCCCGCCGCCGCACCACGACATCTACTCCATCGAGGACCTGGCCCAGCTGATCCACGACCTGAAGAACGCCAACCCCCAGGCGCGCATTCACGTCAAGCTGGTCTCCGAGGTGGGTGTGGGCACCGTGGCCGCGGGCGTCTCCAAGGCCCATGCCGATGTGGTGCTGATCTCCGGCCACGACGGCGGCACCGGCGCCTCCCCGCTCACCTCGCTGAAGCACGCGGGCGGCCCCTGGGAGCTGGGCCTCGCCGAGACCCAGCAGACCCTGCTGCTCAACGGGTTGCGCGACCGTATCGTGGTGCAGACCGACGGCCAGCTGAAGACCGGCCGTGACGTGGTCATCGCCGCGCTGCTGGGTGCCGAGGAGTTCGGCTTCGCCACCGCCCCGCTGGTGGTCTCCGGCTGCGTCATGATGCGCGTCTGCCACCTGGACACCTGCCCGGTCGGCATCGCCACCCAGAACCCGGTGCTGCGCGAGCGCTACAACGGCAAGGCCGAGTTCGTGGTGAACTTCTTCCAGTTCATCGCCGAGGAGGTCCGCGAGCTCCTGGCCGAGCTGGGCTTCCGCAGCCTCGACGAGGCCATCGGCCACGCCGAGCTGCTGGACACCACCCGCGCCGTCAAGCACTGGAAGGCGCAGGGCCTGGACCTGGCCCCGCTGCTGTACGTGCCGGAGCTGCCCGAGGGCGCCGTCCGCCACCAGGCGGTCGAGCAGGACCACGGGCTGGCCAAGGCGCTGGACAACGAGCTGATCAAGCTGGCGGCCGACGCGCTGAACGCCGAGACCGCCGAGGCGGCCCAGCCGGTCCGCGCCCAGGTCGCGATCCGCAACATCAACCGGACCGTCGGCACCATGCTGGGCCATGAGGTGACCCGGAAGTTCGGCGGCGCCGGACTGCCCGACGACACGATCGACATCACCTTCACCGGTTCGGCCGGCCAGTCCTTCGGCGCGTTCGTGCCCCGCGGGGTCACCCTGCGGCTGGAGGGCGACGCCAACGACTACGTCGGCAAGGGCCTGTCCGGTGGCCGGGTGGTGGTCCGCCCGGACCGCGGCGCCGACCACCTCGCCGAGTACTCCACCATCGCGGGCAACACCCTCGCCTACGGCGCGACCAGCGGTGAGATGTTCCTGCGCGGCCGGGTGGGCGAGCGGTTCTGCGTCCGCAACTCCGGTGCCACCGTGGTCTCCGAGGGCGTGGGCGACCACGGCTGCGAGTACATGACCGGTGGCCGGGCGGTTGTCCTCGGCACGACCGGGCGCAACTTCGCGGCCGGTATGTCCGGCGGTATCGCGTACGTCATCGACCTGGACCGGGACAACGTCAACGGCGAGCTGGTGGGCGCCATCGGCGAGCTGGACGACACCGACAAGCAGTGGCTGCACGACGCGGTGCGACGCCACCAGGAGGAGACCGGCTCCACCGTCGCGGGCGCGCTGCTCGAGGACTGGGACGCCGCCCTCGCCCGGTTCAGCAAGATCATCCCCGCTACCTACCAGGCCGTGCTCGCCGCCAAGGACGCCGCCGAGCGAGCCGGGCTCTCCGAGTCCGAGACCACCGAGAAGATGATGGAGGCGGCGACCAATGGCTGACCCCAAGGGCTTCCTGACCACTGACCGCGAGGTCGCCAAGACCCGTCCGGTGGACGAGCGCGTCAAGGACTGGAACGAGGTCTACGTCCCCGGCTCCCTGCTGCCGATCATCAGCAAGCAGGCCGGGCGCTGCATGGACTGCGGCATCCCGTTCTGTCACAACGGCTGTCCGCTGGGGAACCTCATCCCCGAGTGGAACGAGTACGCCTACCGCGAGGACTGGCGCGAGGCCAGCGAGCGGCTGCACGCCACCAACAACTTCCCGGAGTTCACCGGGCGGCTGTGCCCGGCCCCGTGCGAGTCTGCGTGTGTCCTCGGCATCAACCAGCCGCCGGTGACCATCAAGAACGTCGAGGTCACCATCATCGACAAGGCATGGGAGGCCGGCGATGTCACCCCGCAGCCGCCGGAGCGGCTGAGCGGCAAGACCGTCGCCGTCATCGGCTCGGGCCCGGCGGGCCTGGCCGCCGCCCAGCAGCTGACCCGGGCCGGCCACACGGTCGCGGTGTACGAGCGCGCCGACCGCATCGGCGGGCTGCTGCGTTACGGCATCCCCGAGTTCAAGATGGAGAAGCGCCACATCAACCGCCGTATCGAGCAGATGCGCGCGGAGGGCACCAAGTTCCGTACCGAGGTGGAGATCGGCCGCGACATCGACGCGGCCAAGCTGCGCCGCCGCTATGACGCGGTGGTCATCGCGGCCGGTGCCACCACGGCCCGCGACCTGCCGGTGCCCGGCCGGGAGCTCAACGGCATCCACCAGGCGATGGAGTACCTGCCGCTGTCCAACAAGGTGCAGGAGGGCGACCTCACCACGTCCCCGATCAGCGCCGAGGGCAAGCATGTGGTGGTGATCGGCGGCGGTGACACCGGCGCGGACTGCGTGGGCACCGCCCACCGCCAGGGCGCCGCCTCCGTCACCCAGCTGGAGATCATGCCCAAGCCGGGCGAGGAGCGGAACGCCAACCAGCCCTGGCCCACCTTCCCGATGCTCTACAAGGTCACCTCGGCCCACGAGGAGGGCGGTGAGCGGGTCTACTCCGTCTCCACCACCCATTTCGAGGGCGACGAGGACGGCAACGTCCAGTGGCTGCATCTGATCGAGGTGGAGTTCAAGGACGGCAAGCTGGAGCAGAAGGCCGGCACCGAGCGGAAGATCCCCGCCCAGCTGGTCACCCTGGCCATGGGCTTCACCGGCACCGACCGGGAGAACGGCTTGGTCGAGCAGTTCGGCCTGGAGCTGGACGAGCGCGGCAACGTGGCGCGCGATGCCTCCTTCGCCACCAATGTGGACGGGGTCTTCGTGGCGGGCGACGCGGGCCGCGGCCAGTCGCTGATCGTCTGGGCCATCGCCGAGGGCCGCTCCGCCGCCCGCGGGGTGGACCGCTACCTGGCGGGGACCAGCGCCCTGCCCGCCCCGATCCGTCCCACCGACCGCTCCCTCATGGTCTGACCCCTCCCCAGATCTCTCCAGGTCTCCGCCCGTACAACGGCGTACGGAACCGGCCGCGCGGCGCCCTCCCCCCTTACCCGACCGGGGCGGGCGCCGCGTGGCGTTTGCATGCCGTTGACAGGTCGTCGCGGCCACCGCGATCAACCCCAACACGCCCAGGTGGCCTGGCTCAAGACCCCGAACGCCGGACAGCTCTGCGGTGTCCTGGTGCTCGTCCTGGCGGGTGCGGCCTGCGCCGCCGTACCGGTGCGGCCGCCCGGACGACTCGGCCCGCGCCGGCTCGCGCTGCCCCTGCTGGCCGTCCCGCCGGCCGTGCTGCTGCTGGTGTCCTCCGTCCATCCGCTCTACCACGACCGGTACATCCCGTACTGCCACACCGGACTGGCCCTGCTCATCGGCGCGGCCGCCGACCGGCTGCTGCGCACCGTCCCCCGGCCGAAGGCGGAGGCCGCGGTCGTCACCCTGGGGACCGTGGCGGCGTTGCTGCCGTCCTGGCTGGCGCTGCGGACCCCCGGGTCCCCCAGGACGACACCAACGCGGTGTCCGCGGCGGTGGGATCGATGTCCCGGCCCGGCGACGGGGTGCTCTTCCTGCCCGCGCAGCGGCGCGAGTCCCGGCTGACCCACCCCTCGGACTTCGCCGGGCGGCCGGATCTGGCACTGGGTCAGGACCCGGTGTCCTCCGGCACCCTCTACGGCATCGAGCGCGCCCCCGAGGAGATCCGGACCCGGATGCTGGCCGTCGACCGCATCGTCACCCTGACCGACCCGCCCCGGCCGCCCGAGGGACAACACGCCCACCGCGCAGCCCCACATCAAGGAGACGGTGCTCGCCGAGCGCTTCGAGCGCTGTGCCCACCGGACGGCCGGGGGACTGGTGATCAGCGTCTACGCGCGCCGGGGGAGGCGCTGACCCCGGGTGCGCGGGCGCCCTCACCCCTGCTGCTCACCCTCCACCAGACGGGCGGGGAAGCCGCCGGTGGCGACCGGGCCCCAGCGGGTCGGGGTGACGCGGATCAGCGACTTGCCCTGCTTGCGCATGGCCGAGCGGTACTCGTCCCAGTCCGGGTGCTCACCGGCGATGTTGCGGTAGTACTCGACCAGCGGTTCGACGGAGTCGGGCATGTCGATCACCTCGGCGGTGCCGTCGATCTGGACCCACGGGCCGTTCCACTCGTCGGAGAGCACCACCAGGCTGACCGCCGGGTCACGGCGTGCGTTGCGCACCTTGGCGCGCTCGGGATAGGTGGACATGACGATCCGCCCTGAGTCGTCGACACCGCAGGTCAGCGGGGACGCCTGGGGGGAGCCGTCGGTCCGGCGGGTCATCAGCAGGGCGCGGTGGCGCGGGCGTACGAACTCCAGCAGCTCATCGATGCCGACAGTGGTGTTGGTGGCGATGGAGGGGCTCATGAGCCGAGCGTACGACGTGCGGCGCGGCACCGCCCGCAGGGTTCCGGCGGGCGCGCCCGCGTCAGGTGTCGCACTCCAGAACCGTGCGGCACAGACCGCAGCGGGCCCGCATCCGCCCGCGCACCGGCACCCGGATCCGCTGACGGCACGTCGGGCAGGGGAAGGAGACATGCAGCGGACGGCCGCCGTCGAAGGTGTAGTCACCGCCGGTGGCCAGTGGGGTGAGCGGGCCCGGGGCGCGCGATCCGGCCTCGGCCAGTGACCGGGCCGACCGGCGGTCCCGGGCGTAGCGGTGACGGCCCGTCCATCCGGCCGCGGCCAGCGGTGGCTGCCGCTGGTCCCGCTCCGCCAGCTCCAGCCCCTTCGTGTACGCCTCGTACGCCTGCGGGCTGGTGAACCAGGGCCGGGGGTCCTCGTTGAAGAACATCGCCCGTTTGGCCAGGACGTAACCGAATTCCTCCGGGGTCAGATAACCGAGTTTCTGGCTGGTGAGCCGGTCCTGGCGGTAGGCGTCGAGCAGCAGCCAGCCGGTGCCGAGATAGGCGGCGGTGGTGTCGGTGAGGATTTCGTTGTCGCGGCTGCCGGGAAAGGTGAGATCGAGACGGTGCAGATACACATGCGTCACCTCGTGGGCGAGGGCCGCGCCGATGTCGCGCCGGTGCTCCTTGAAACGGGAGTTGAGCTCGATGAAGTACTCCGGGCCCGCGGCCAGATCGACATTGCCCGCATGCTCCATCTCGCGGAAACTCACGATCATCCGGGCGTCGGGAAGCATCAGGTGCCGCACCATCACCCGGGCGACCCGCTGCACCCCGAGATAGAGATCGTCCTGGTCGGAGAAGGCCACATCGCCGGGGACCACGCTGACGCCGAACCGTTCCACCGAGTCCCGGGACAGCCGCCGGTAGAGCGCGGTGATCGAGGACCGGACGGTGTCCAGATGGGGAAATCCGCGCTTGATGTCACTGCCCGGTGCCGCCACGCCGTCACCCCGAGTCCGTATTCAGCCGAGACCGTGTCAGAATTCCACGTTACGGACGTATTTCGCAGTGGCCGGTAGGCCGCGCTGGCCGGAACGCGACCCTTGTCACACAGTTCACCCGCTCCACATAATCACAGGGTGTTTCGCGGGCTCACCCCACTGGGCTTCGGCGAGCGTTACCGATTTCCGGATTGGCATGAGCCTGACATCGGCGCACAACCCCCCACGAAAGGAAATCCGTTGCGCAACCATCTGAAGCACCTCAAAAGAGCCACGGCCCTCGGCGCGGTCGCCCTGGCCGCCTTCAGCCTCACCCCCGGTACGGCGACGGCCCTGCCCAGCGGCCCCGAGCCCGGCCCCACCGTCGTCGGCGGCACCCCCGCGGCGAAGGGTGAATTCCCCTTCATGGTCCGGCTGTCCATGGGCTGTGGAGGCGCGCTCTACACCAAGGACATCGTGCTGACCGCCGCCCACTGCGTGGACGGCAGCGGCCCCAACACCTCCATCACCGCCACCGCGGGCGTCGTCGACCTCCAGGACTCCGGCGCCACCAAGGTCAAGTCCACCGAGGTCCTCCAGGCCCCCGGCTACAACGGCCAGGGCAAGGACTGGGCCCTCATCAAGCTGGCCCAGCCGATCGACCAGCCCACCCTGAAGATCGCCGAGACCGACGCCTACAACAACGGCGACTTCACCGTCGCCGGCTGGGGCGCCGCCCGGGAAGGCGGCGGCCAGCAGCGCTATCTGCTCAAGGCCACCGTTCCGTTCGTCGACGACGCCACCTGCCAGGGCGCCTACAGCGAACTGGTCCCCGGCGAGGAGATCTGCGCCGGGAAGATGGACACCGGCGGCGTCGACACCTGCCAGGGCGACTCCGGCGGCCCGATGTTCCGCAAGGACGACAACGACCAGTGGATCCAGGTCGGCATCGTCAGCTGGGGCGAGGGCTGCGCACGGCCCGGCAAGCCCGGCGTCTACACCGAGGTGAGCACCTTCGCCAAGGACATCAAGGCGGGCGCGGACCAGCTCGGCGGCTGATCCCCGTCCCACCCACCCCCGGACCGGGGCCGGCCACCGCGGCCGGCCCCGGTTCCGCGCCGCCCGCCCCGGCCGAGGCGCGAGCTCCGGCCGAGGCGTCAGCTCTGGCCGTAGCAGATGCAGAAGGGGTGCCCCGCCGGATCGTTGAAGACCCGGAACCCCGACCGCTCACCCCCGCTGTCGTGCAGGAAGATCGCCCCCAGCTCGATCACCTCCCGCTGCGCCCGCTCCGCGTCCTCGCGGGTGGGTACGTCGAAATCCAGATGGAACTGCTGCGGATGGGCCGGGTCCGGCCAGCGCGGCGGCCGGTGGTCCGGAGCCAGCTGGAAGGCCAGCCGTCGGCCGTCCTCGGAGGTGAGCGTCGCCCACTCGGGGTCGCTGTCGTCCACCCGCCAGCCCAGGATCCGGCCGTAGAAGGCGGCCAGCGCGGCGGGGTCCGGACAGTCGATGACGGTGCACTGAAGTGTCGCGATCATGTGTCGACCCTAGGGTGTACAGACCCCGGCGGACCCGGTCCGGACCCCGCTGCCGCATCGCCCCCGGCACGCTCCCGGACACGACGGAAAACCACCCATCAGGACGGACACATCCCCGTCACGGAGCGAAAAGTCCCGGGCACGGAGGGAGAAGTCCGGGGTCGGGGCGGGAAAATCCGGCAAGAAGTGGAACCTCCCCTCCCGAGGATCGCTCCTCCACGGTGGAGGAGCCGCGCCGGGGGCGGCGCCCCTCCGGCCGGACCGCCCCGTCCCCTCCTCAACCCCCCACCGGGGGCGGGGCGGTCCCGCAAGGCCCTAGGGCCCGTCTTCAAAGGGGCCGCCCTGCTCCCGACGCCTGGCACGGCACCTCGCTGCGTTGTCGGAGTCGCCCGAGTACGCCCAGTACGAGGGCGATCCTCCGCCTTGCGATGTTCCCCCAGCTACCGCTGGGAGGTGCCCCCTGCACCAGACGCCGCTCGCGGCCGGACGCCCCCTTTGAAGACGGACCCTCGCACCGGCTGGCATAGGGTCGGGGTCCATGACGCACAGCGAGACCCACCGCGCCGACGAGCCCGTCCGCACCAGCGCCCCCGGCGCGGACGGCGCCTCCGGCAGAACCCCCGCCACCGCCGCCCGGGACATCGACGACTCCGTCCTGGCCGAGCTGGCCCGGCTGCGCGACAGCATCGACAACATCGACGCGGCCGTGGTCCACATGCTCGCCGAGCGCTTCAAATGCACCCAGCAGGTCGGCCATCTCAAGGCCGCCCACAAACTCCCCCCGGCCGACCCCGGCCGCGAGGCCCGCCAGATCGCCCGGCTGCGCCAGCTCGCGGAGAGCGCCAAACTCGACCCGGCCTTCGCCGAGAAGCTGCTCAACTTCATCATCGCCGAGGTCATCCGGCACCACGAGACCATCGCCCGTTCCTGAGCCCCGGCGCCCGGACCGCCCCCGCCGCCCCGGAGGGGCGCACTCCGGTGGCGCGCCCGGCCTCGCCCGCCCCCGACGACCGCCCGCAACCGCTTCCCACCCGTGTGCCGCCCACGGAAGGTAGGGCAGCATGTCCCCATGTCCGTACTGACGCGCGAGGAAGCGCAGATCCGAGCCCGCCTCATCGAAGTCCACCGCTACACGGTCGAACTCGACCTCACCCGTGGCGACGAACTCTTCGGCTCGACCACCACCATCCGCTTCAGCGCGCGTGAGGCGGGCGCGGACACCTTCGTCGAACTCAGTCCGGCCGCGCTGCACCGCGCCGTCCTCGACGGCCACGAGCTCGACCTCGGCGCCGCCGCCGCGTCCCTCGCCGACGGCCGGCTCCCGCTCACCGCGCTCGCCGAGGGCGAGCACGAGCTGCGCGTCGAGACGGACATGCGCTACTCCCGCACCGGCGAGGGCATGCACCGCTTCACCGACCCCGCCGACGGCGAGACCTACCTCTACACCATGTGCGGCGACGACGCCCACGACGTCTTCGCCGTCTTCGACCAGCCCGACCTCAAGGCCGTCTTCGACGTCCGCGTCACCGCGCCGCCCGAATGGACCGTCCTCGGCAACGGCATCGCCACCCGCGTCGGCGCCCCCGCCGAAGGCCGCTGGGAGCTCGCCTCCACCCCGCCCATCAGCACCTACCTCGTCGCCCTGGCCGCCGGACCCTACCACTCGGTGCGCACCGAGCACGCCGGACTGCCCTTCGGCCTCCACGTCCGCCGCTCCCTCGCGCCCCACCTCGAGGACGACGCCGAGGAGCTCTTCGACATCACCCGGCGCTGCTTCGACCGCTACCACGAGATCTTCGAGGAGCCGTACCCGTTCGACTCCTACGACCAGGCGTTCGTCCCCGAGTTCAACTACGGCGCCATGGAGAACCCCGGGCTGGTCACCTTCCGCGACGAATTCATCTACCGGTCCGCCGTCACCGACGCCGAGCGCCAGACCCGCGCCATGGTCATCGCCCATGAGATGGCCCATATGTGGTTCGGCGACCTCGTCACCATGACCTGGTGGGACGACATCTGGCTGAACGAGTCCTTCGCCGAGTACATGGGCTACCAGGTCCTCACCGAGACCACCCGCTACACCGACATCTGGGCCGACTTCGGCGTCCGCCGCAAGAACTGGGGCTACGACGCCGACCAGCGCCCCTCCACCCACCCCGTCGCCCCCGCGCCCGAGCAGGTCCCCGACACCGCCGCCGCCCGCCTCAACTTCGACGGCATCTCCTACGCCAAGGGCGCCTCCGCCCTGCGCCAGCTCGTCACCTGGCTCGGCGAGAAGGACTTCTTCGACGGCATCAACCGGCACTTCGCCCGCCACCGCTTCGGCAACGCCACCCTCGCCGACTTCATCGACTCCCTCGCCCACGGCTCCGACCGCGATGTGCACGCCTGGGCCGACCGCTGGCTGCGCACCACCGGCGTCGACACCCTCACCCCCGCCATCACCGCCCACGGCGACCGCTGGAGCGCCGAGATCCGCCACGACGGCGGAGGGGACGGCGCCACCCCCGTCCGCCGCCCGCACCGCATCTCCATCGGGCTGTACGACCACGAGCCCGCCGCCGCCCACCAACTGCTGTTGCGCAAGCGCGTCGAAGCCGAGCTCAGCGGCGCCGAACCCACCCTCACCCTCTCCTTCACCGGCCCCCGCCCCGATCTGCTGCTGCTCAACGACGGCGACCTCAGCTACGCCAAGGTCCGGCTCGACCCCGGCTCCTGGAAGGCCGCCGTCCGCTCCCTGTCCGGCCTCCCCGACGCCGTCAGCCGCGCCGTCGTCTGGAACGCCGCCCGCGACATGGTCCGCGACGGCGAACTGTCGCCCACCGACTACCTCGACGCCGTCCGCGCCCACCTCCCGCGCGAGACCGACATAGCGATCGTCCAGGGTGTCCTGGCCTTCGCCCGCGGCCAGCTCACCGACCGCTACCTCCCCGGCGACCGGCGCTCCGCCGCCCTGGCCACCCTCAGCGCCACCTGCCGCGACCTGCTGCGCCGCACCGAGGACGGCTCCGGCCCCGGACTGCGGCTCGCCGCCGTCCGCACCTTCATCGACAGCGCCACCGCCCCGGCCGGGCTCAGCGACTGGCTCGACGGCGACACCGTCCCCGGCGGCCCCTTCCTCGACCCCGAACTGCGCTGGCGGATCCTCGGGCGGCTCGCCGTCCTCGGCGCCATCGGCCCCGCCGAGATCGACGCCGAACTCGCCCGTGACTCCAGCGCCACCGGTCAGGAGGGCGCCGCCCGCTGCCGCGCCGCCCTCCCCGACCCGGACGCCAAACGGGCCGCCTGGGACGCCCTGTTCGGCGGCGCCGGCGAACCGGCTGAACCGGCTGAACCGGCTGAACTGTCCAACTATCTCGTCTCCGCCACCGCGACCGGCTTCTGGCAGCCCGAGCACCACGAGCTGCTCACCGACTACGTCCCGCGCTACTTCCCGGCCGCCGCCGAGGTGGCCGCCCGGCGCGGCCGCGCCATCGCCGACGTGGTCGCCCGCTCCGGCTTCCCCAGCACCGTGGACACCCGGACCCTGGAGCTGGGGGAGGAGTGCCTGCGCCGCGACGATCTGCTCCCCACGCTGCACCGGAGCCTCGCCGACCAGCTCGACGACCTGCGGCGCGCCCTGCGCGTCCAGCGGCGGCAGGAGCAGCGGGGGAGCGGGACACAGGACGCATGAGACAAGGCCCGGGGGCACCCCCGCCGGCGGCGGCAAGGGGCCGCGCGGCGCCGTACCACGTACGGGTGGACTTCATGGCCCCACCGGCCGAACCGCTTGCGCACGAAGTACGTTGAGGCAGCGTTCGCCTCCCCTACTTCGAGACAAGGGGCACACCCATGCCTGTGCCCGCCACCGGGACCGCCGGCCTGCTCGCGGGCGGCGGTCGCGGCCCGGACGCTCTGCGGCCCATGGTCGATACCGTCCTGGACGCGCTCGCCCGCGGCGCCGCCGACCGGTCCGGCCCGCTGCCCGCCGGCGGCCCCGGCGCCGTGGCGCGGCGCGTCCGGGCCGCCGCCGAACCGCTCCTCCCCGATGTCGGCGAGGGTGCGCCGCTCGCCCTGCGCACCCTCGTACGGGCCCTCGCAGCGGGCTCCGCCGACCCGGCCGACCCCCGCTGCGCCGCCCATCTGCACTGCCCGCCGCTGGCCGTCGCCGCCGCCGCCGACCTCGCGGTCTCCGCGCTCAACCCCTCCCTCGACTCCTGGGACCAGGCACCCGCCGCCTCCGAACTGGAGGCGCTCACCTGCCGCGCCCTGGCCGCGCTGGTCCACCCCCGCGGCCCCGCGCCCGACGCGCTCGTCACCACCGGCGGCACCGAAGCCAATCAACTCGCCCTGCTGCTGGCCCGCGAGGCCGCCCGCACCGCCGTCCCGCCCGGACCGGGCGCCGCACTCCGGATCGTCTGCGGGGCCAACGCCCACCACAGCGTCCACCGCGGGGCCTGGCTGCTCGGCCTGCCCACCCCGCTCACCCTCCCCACCCCCGCCGGAGTCCTCGACCCGGCCCGGCTCCACGACGCCCTCACCCGGCTGACCGGCCGAGGCCCGGTCCTGGTGGTCGCCACCGCGGGCACCACCGACACCGGCGCCATCGATCCCCTCCCGGCCATCGCCGACCTCTGCGACCGCCATACCGCCGCCCTTCACATCGACGCGGCCTACGGCGGACCGCTGCTGTTCAGCGATACCCACCGGCCCCGCCTCGACGGGCTCGACCGCGCCCGCACCGTCACCCTCGACCTCCACAAACTCGGCTGGCAGCCGGTCGCCGCCGGACTCCTCGCCGTCCCCGACGCCGCCGCCCTGGCCCCCCTCGACCACCGCGCCGACTACCTCAACGCCGACGACGACACCGAATCCGGTATCCCGGACCTCCTCGGCCGCTCGCTGCGCACCACCCGGCGCCCCGACATCCTCAAGACCGCAGTCACCCTGCGCGCCCTCGGCCGCCGCGGCCTCGGCGAACTCGTCGACCACGTCTGCGCCGCGGCCCACCAGCTCGCGGACCTCATCGAGGCCCACCCCCGCCTCGAACTCCACGCGCGCCCCACCATCAGCACCGTCCTCTTCCGTCCCACCGGAGCCGGACCCGCCACCGTGGCCGCACTGCGCCGCCGCCTCCTCATCGACGGCCGCGCCGTCCTCGGCCGCGCCACCACCGCCGACGGGATATGGCTCAAGGCCACCGTCCTCAATCCGCACACCCGGCCCGCCGATCTGCGCGGGCTGCTCGCACTCGTGGAAGGCGACAGCACCCCATGAGCACCGCACAACCCCCCACCGGGATCCCCGCCCCCACACCCGGTCCGCCGCCCGGAGCCGCCTCCCCCCTCGAGACGCCCCTGGACCTGGCCGGGGTCGGCATCGGCCCGTTCAACCTCTCCCTCGCCGCTCTCGCCCACCGCGTCCCCGGGCTGCGCACCGCCTTCTACGACCAGCGGCCCGCCTTTCAGTGGCACCCCGGTCTGCTCATCGAGGGCGCCACCATCCAGGTGCCCTTCCTCGCCGACCTGGTCACCCTCGCCGACCCCGCCAGCCCCTGGAGCTTCCTCAGCTACCTCAAGGCCCAGGAGCGGCTGTTCCCCTTCTATATCGCCGAGCGCTTCCACATCGAACGCGCCGAGTACGACGCCTACTGCCGCTGGGTCAGCGAACAGCTCCCCGGCCTCCACTTCGGCCACCAGATCGACGCCGTCCGCTGGGACCACGCCCACGGCGTCTTCGAAATCGACTTCACCCGCATCGGCACCGACGGCGAAGCCGAAGCCCTGGGCCGCACCCACGCCCGCCACCTCGTCCTCGGCGTCGGCACCGAGCCGTACGTCCCCGAACCGCTGCGCCCGCTCGCCGAAGCCCCCAACGTGCCCGTGCTGCACGCCGCCGACTACCTCGAACACCGCG
Organism: Streptomyces sp. NA02950; assembly: GCF_013364155.1. Lineage (NCBI taxonomy): Bacteria > Bacillati > Actinomycetota > Actinomycetes > Kitasatosporales > Streptomycetaceae > Streptomyces > Streptomyces sp. NA02950. The sequence continues at coordinate 6,947,890 of NZ_CP054916.1, forward strand.
AACGGCTGCTGACCACCGGCCAGGTGACCGTCGTCGGCTCCGGCCAGTCCGGCGCCGAGGTCTTCCTGGACCTGCTGCGCCACCGCCCCCTGGGCGCCGAGGGCCTTCAATGGCTCGCCCGCACCCCCGCCTTCACCCCCATGGAATACAGCAAGCTCGGGCTGGAGCAGTTCAGCCCCGACTACACCCGCTACTTCCACGGGCTCCCCGAACCCGTACGGGACCAACTCCTGCCCCGCCAGTGGCAGCTGTACAAGGGCATCGCCCACGAGACCATCGACGCCATCCACCAGGAGCTCTACCGCCGCGCCCAGCTCACCGGCGGCTGGCCCGGCGCCGTGCTCACCCCCGGTGTCACCGTCCGCACCGCGGGCCGGATCGCCGCCGCCCGCCTCGAACTCCACCTCGAGCACACCCAGCAGGGCACCCGGAGCCGCCACACCACCGAGGCCGTCATCCTCGCCACCGGCTACCGCGAGCGCCGCGTCGACACCCTGCTCGCCGCCCTCGACCCCTACATCCGCCGGGACTCCTCCGAACGCCCCCGCATCGACGCCCAGCACCGGCTGGTCCTCGACCCGATGATCAAGGGCTCGGTCTACGTCCAGAACGCCGAGCGCCACAGCCACGGCGTGGGCACCCCCGACCTGGGCCTGGCGGCGTGGCGCTCCGCCGTCATCCTCAACTCGATGACCGCGGAACCCGCCTACCCCCTGCCGTCCCGCACCGCCTTCACCACCTTCGGGCTCCAGCCCTCAGGCCCCTGCGCCACGGGCGTCGGCCTTCCCCAACTCCCCGACCAGCGCGACCGACTGGCCCGTACGCGGACATGACCACACGGCCACCCCGCCGCGCACCCCGGCCTCCAGCGGATGGGAGTCGGGGTGGACGGGGCACTCCGGCCATACGGCGGGCTTGAGCGCGGCGCACAGCGCCTCCACCGCCCAGTCGCTCGCCTGCTCGGCGACCTGGGCGATCCGGTCGGCCGGGCCGTGCCCGGGCCACAGCCCGATGCCCCGGCCGCTGCCGTCCGCTTCCCAGAAGAACACCATGTCCTCGCCGCCGTCTCCTTCCTCCGGTGCCGCCCGGACGATCGGCCGGACGGAGCAGGTGGCCCGCAGATCGCGGAGCACGGGCCGCAGGGCGGCGGCGAGGTCCTCGGTCATCCGGCCATCGTTCAGAACACCGGCGTGCCCTCGCGCGTGAGTTTCCAGTCCACCGAGGCGAACCGCGCCACATCGACCGTCCCCTGGGCCTTCACCCACCCGATGATGGTGTTCCGGATCTCGTCCGAGTTGGCCCACACCTGCTTGGCCTTGGGCAGGTGCGGGAAGTTGCCGCCCCCACTGGCACGGTAGTTGTTCACCGCCAGTACGAACCGGGCCGCGTCGTCCACCGGCTTGCCGTCGAAGGTCAGCCCGGCGATCCGCGCACCGGGCGCCTTGGCGATGTCGATCTCGTAGCTCACCCCGCTGACCACGTCGTAGTTGTAGTCCGGGATGTTCCCCGCGTTCGTCAGCTTCGCCGGATCCACCTCACCCCCGGCCGGGGTCCGCACGTAGTAGCGCGCCGAGAACTCCAGGTACTCCTTCAGCTGGGCGCCCGTCAGCACCCGTGCCTCGAGGGTGTTCTCGAACGGATAGAGCCCCGCCACCTGCCGGATGGTGACCTTTCCCGCCGGGACCTTCGCCGTGCGCGAGAAGCACGAAGCCTGTGACAGCACCGGGAGCGCGGCGTGCTCGGTGCCCTCCAGCGCCTTCTTCACCGTCTCCGTCTGCACATGGTTGATGAAGTCGATGATCGGCGCGTCCTTGTACGGCGCCTCGGTGGCCGCCATCGCCGCCGTACAGCTGCCGATCACCTGGTTCACATAGCCCACGACCTTCTGGTGCTCATCGCCGAGCAGCTTCACGATCCGCGGGTCCTCCTCGGCCGCGGCCGAGTTCAGCACCTCCGCCGACACCGACGCCACCCGCCATCGGCCCCGGGCCCACTCCAGCTCGAAGTCGAACACCGTCAGCCGCTGACCCCACTTGAGCGGCTCGGAGAGCACCACCTCCCGGCCCGTCTTCCTGTTCACCACCCGGGACTCGGGGATCTCCACATGGGCGTGGCCGACCAGGATCGCGTCGATCCCGGGCACCTGCTCCGCCACCAGCGCCGCCGCGTTCTCCACATACGGCACCTGGTCGCCGTAGCTGGACGTCCCGCTGGTGCCCGAATGCGCCGAGACGATCACCACATCCGCACCCATCGAACGCAGCCGCGGCACCCACTTCGCCGCCTGCTCCTCCAGCCCCGGGAAGGTCATCTTCCCCTGGACATTGGCCTTGTCCCAGATCGCGATGCCCGGATTGGTCAGCCCCAGCACCGCCACCTTCACCGTCCGCCCGCAGGGCGTGCGCAGCCGGGTCATCCAGTACGGCGGGAACGCGGGCCGCAGCGTCTTCGCGTCCAGCGCGTTGGCGCCCAGCAGCGGGAAGTCGCACTGCTCCTCGAACTTCCGCAGCACCGGGATGCCGTAGTTGAACTCGTGGTTGCCCAGCGCCGCCGCGTCGTAGCCGATGGCGTTCATGGCCTGTGCCATCGGATGCACCGGGCCGCCCGCGCCGGTGATCGGATCCACCTTGGCGTAGTAGTACGACAGCTGGGTGCCCTGGATGGTGTCACCCGCGTCGATCAGCAGGGTGTTGCGGTGCCCCTTCTCCGCGCGGACCCGCTCCACCAGCGTGGAGATCTTCGCCAGGCCGACGTCGTTGTGGGCGGCGTCGTCGAACTCGGCGTCGGTGAAGTAGTCCCAGTTGAAGACGTTGCCGTGCAGATCGGTGGTGCCCATGACGGTGAACGCGTACCGCTTGGCGCCCCCGCCGCCGGTCCCGCTCTCCCGGTCGTCCGCCTCGGCCGGAACGGCCGCCGCGCCTCCGGCCAGTGCCACCCCTGCGCTTGTCGCGGCCGAGCGGCCCAGGAACGTCCTACGGTTGAGCGGCATGTCCTTCTCCCCTGATGCGATACGCGCGCCCTCCGGAATGGGGCACAACGCGCGTAGATTCTGGCCCAACGCGACCATTCCGCAACAGCCTTGACAGGTTGCGATCGGATTGCTTCCGGCATGCTGGGGGAATGGCCAACCGACATCTGCGCGTCGCGGCGTACGCCGTCTGCGTTGACAACGGAAGCGTCCTGCTCGCCCGGTGGATCGGCCCCGACGGCAAGCGGTGGACGATGCCCGGCGGCGGACTCCACCACGGCGAGGACCCCTGCGACGCCGTCCACCGCGAGGTCGAGGAGGAGACCGGCTATACGGTGGAGATCGAGCGGCTGCTCGGCATCGACACCGTCCGCGGCCGCACCCCGCGGCGACTGGGCCGCGACGCCGACTTCCACGGTGTACGCGTCCTCTACGCGGCCCGGGTGACCGGCGGGGAACTGCGCCACGAGACCGGCGGCTCGACCGACCGGGCGGCGTGGATCGAACTGGACCGGGTGCCCGGCCTGGACCGGGTGCCGCTGGTGGACATCGCGCTGACCCTCAACGCCGACCGGCCCCCGCAGGGACGGCTCACCGTGCCGTCCCGCTGAGCCCGTCCCCCCACTCCTCTGCCACCCGGGAGCCTCCATGGACCAGCCCGCCACCCCCGTCCCGTACGGCACCCCCGTCCCGTACGGCACCCCCGACACCCCGCGCCTGGCCGTCCGCGGCGAGGCACGGCTCGAGGCCGACCCCGAGATCGCCCGGCTCGGCATCACCGTCAGCGCCCGCGGCTCCGACCGGCGGGCCGCGCTGGAGGACCTCACCCGCCGCAACAAGCACGTCCTCGACCTGGTGAAGTCCTACGGCGAAGCGATCGAGACCCTTGAGACCGGCGCCTTCACGATCACCCCCGAACTCACCGCCAAGGGCCGCCATGAACGCGTCCGCGCCTACCACGGCCGGGTCCACCTCACCGTGACGATCACCGACTTCACCGCGCTCGGCGAGCTCACCACCCGGCTCGGCGACGCCGAACTCACCACCGTCAACGGACCCCGGTGGGCGCTGCGCCCCGACTCGCCCGTCCACCGCGAGGCCCGCCAGGAGGCGGTGCGGCAGGCCGTACGACGCGCCCGCGAGTACGCCGAGGCGCTGGGCGCCTCGCTCGTCGCCCTGGTCGAGCTGGCCGACCTCGAGGCGGAGGCCGGGCCGATGACCCCGGTGGCAATGGCCGCCCCGCGCGCCCGGTCCGGCTACGGTGGTGCCGAGAGCGCCCCGGCGCTGGACCTGGAACCGGAGCGCCAGACCGTGTACGCGCACCTCAACGCGCGCTTCACCATGACCCGCCCCGAGCTGTGAAACGCCCCCGGAAATCGCTCATCGGAGCATGGCCGTGCACGTTTCATTAGTTGTCAATAACCTGCCATGCAATTGCCATGGAGGAGTACGGACTTCCCGGTCCTTTACCCACCGGTAAGTCATAGGCTCGAGGACATGCGCCGAGCGAAAATCGTCTGTACTTTGGGACCCGCCACCGACTCGTACGAGCAGATCAAGGCACTCGTCGAGGCCGGAATGGACGTGGCCCGCTTCAACCTCAGCCACGGCACCTACGCCGAGCACGAGGAGCGTTATCGGCGAGTGCGGAAAGCCTCGCTGGAGACCGGCCGCAGTGTCGGCATCCTCGCCGACCTTCAAGGCCCGAAGATTCGGCTCGGACGATTCCGCGAAGGCCCCGTACTCCTTGAACGCGGCGATGAGTTCACCATCACCGTCGAACCGATCGAGGGCGACCAGCACCGCTGCGGCACCACCTACGAGGGACTGGCCGCCGACGTCAGCAAGGGCGAGCGGATCCTCGTCGACGACGGCCGCGTCACGCTGGAGGTCGTCGACGTCGACGGCCCGCGGGTGCACACGATCGTCATCGAAGGCGGCATGGTCTCCGACCACAAGGGCCTCAATCTGCCCGGTGTCTCCGTCTCCGTCCCCGCCCTCTCCCAGAAGGACATCGACGACCTCCGCTGGGCCCTGCGCACCGGCGCCGACATCATCGCCCTGTCCTTCGTGCGCAATGAGAAGGACATCATCGACGTCCACCGGGTGATGCAGGAGGAGGACTGCCGGCTCCCGGTCATCGCGAAGATCGAGAAGCCGCAGGCGGTCGAGAACCTGGACGGGATCGTCGACGCCTTCGACGGCATCATGGTCGCCCGCGGCGACCTCGGCGTCGAAATGCCGCTGGAACAGGTGCCGATTGTCCAGAAGCGCGCGATCAAGCTGGCCAAGCGCAACGCCAAGCCGGTGATCGTCGCGACCCAGATGCTGGACTCGATGATCGACAACTCCCGCCCCACCCGCGCCGAGGCGTCCGACGTGGCCAACGCGGTGATCGACGGCACCGACGCGGTGATGCTCTCCGGTGAGACCAGCGTCGGGAAGTACCCGATCGCCACGGTCAAGACGATGGGCCGGATCGTCGCCGCCGCCGAGGAGGACATCCTCGCCAAGGGTCTCCCCCCGCTCACCGAGCGCAACAAGCCCCGCACCCAGGGCGGCGCGGTGGCCCGCGCGGCGGCCGAGATGGGCGACTTCCTCGACGCCAAGTGCCTGGTCGCCTTCACCCAGTCCGGCGACACCGTCCGCCGCCTCTCCCGCTACCGCTCCCCGATCCCCCTCCTCGCCTTCACCCCGGAGCCGAACACCCGCTCCCAGCTCAATCTGACCTGGGGCGTCGAGACCTTCCTCGGCCCGAGGGTCGACTCCACGGACTCGATGGTGGCCCAGGTCGACGAGGAACTGCTGCGCCTCGGCCGCTGCAAGAAGGGCGACCTCGTCATCATCACCGCCGGCTCCCCACCCGGCGTCTCCGGCTCCACCAACCTGGTCCGCGCGCACTACATCGGGGCGGACGATCTGCGATAGTCCCGCGCCTCCGGGGCCGGAGTGCTGGGCTCAGTACTTCGGCCCGACATGGGCGTCCATGAGGGCGACGGAGGCCCTGCGGGCAACGGAGATGTTGAATGGGTCGCTGCCACGCGCCAACGTCGTCCACTCGACGCCCACCTTGGTGAGGGTGTCGGAGCATAACGTGCGGATGTCGTCGGACTTGTTGGTGAAGAAGTAGCGCGGATACTCATAGCGCTTGCGCTCGCCCGCGACGATGCGGGTGGTCCAGTTGGTGATCCGGCAGCCGTCGGAGTGGAAGAGCCCGCGGATGAAATCCCAGGGGTGACCGTCCACGAGCTGCTGTTGCCAGGGTTCGAGGGCGATGATGCGGTCGTGCTTCTTGCCGGGACCGTGCTGTGGGAACATGCACCACAGATGCTGGGAGTAGACCTTCACGTTGCGGCAGCCCGTCCTGCGAACCCGGCAGACGGAGTTATCTGGGAAGACGGCCTGCATCGCTGCCTGGCATTCGTCCAGCAACCCAGGCCAAGCTTCGTCACAGGCGATCATGAGGCTCGGTGCCCGATGTTGGGAGTACTGAATGATGTGCCCGTCACCGAGGTACAGGCCGAGTAAGTAGGCATAGGCCGCATGATCAAGTTCGCGGCCGTCGCAGCGCGGGCAAGGCCGATGAGCCCTGCCGGGGAGTGTGCCCTGCTGAGCGCGATCGAGGTGGAGCCAATAACCGACGGTCCCTACGGGTACGCCGAGCATTCGAGAGACGTCCGCGTTCCTCACTCCGGAGCGGAGCAGCTTGATTGCCTTCTGTCGCACATCAGTGCCATGCGTGTGCATGTGATAACCCTGCGCCAAGAAGGCGAGGCGCAGGGCAGAACGACGGTGATTTCACGAGAACGTGAAGGTCCGCTGGGAGACCTCCGAAGACGAGGTACCGGGTGCGGGATTCGAACCCGCAAGCCCTCTCGGGCAGAGGTGTTTGAGACCTCCGTGTATACCCTTCCACCAACCCGGCAAGGTGTTTGGAGCGCGCGCACAGCTTACCGTGTGAAAGACGAACTCGTCTCGCAGGTAGGCTCGACGTGCAGCACCTGCCATGAACGAGGAGCCCCGTGAGCGCCAGCGAGCCCGTCGACGAGCAGTCGCACATCCCCCCGCAGACCACCCGCGTCGTCATCGCCGAGGACGAGGCGCTGATCCGCCTCGACCTCAAGGAGATGCTCGAGGAGGAGGGGTACTCCGTCGTCGGCGAGGCGGGCGATGGCGAGACGGCCATTGCGCTCGCTCAGGAGCACCACCCCGACCTCGTCATCCTCGATGTGAAGATGCCCGTTCTGGACGGGATCTCCGCCGCCGAGCGGATCGCGGGTGAGCGGATCGCGCCCGTGCTGATGCTCACCGCCTTCTCGCAGCGCGAGCTGGTGGAGCGGGCGCGGGACGCGGGGGCGATGGCGTATCTGGTGAAGCCGTTCAGCAAGAGCGATGTGGTGCCCGCCATCGAGATGGCCGTCTCCCGTTTCACCGAGCTGAAGACGCTGGAGCAGGAGGTCGCCGATCTCTCCCAGCGGCTGGAGACCCGCAAGCTGGTGGACCGGGCCAAGAGCATTCTCCAGACCCAGTACGGGCTGACCGAGCCCGCCGCGTTCCGCTGGATCCAGAAGACCTCGATGGACCGCCGGCTGTCGATGCAGCAGGTGGCCGAGGCCGTCATCGAGGACGCGGAGGAGAAGAAGGCCAAGGAGCAGTAGGCGCAAGGCACAAAGGGAGAGGCCCGCACCACACATCGGTGCGGGCCTCTCCCCGTTCGTCGTGCGGGGCGCTCAGTCCTCGCCGAGGTACGCCTTCCGCACCGACTCGTCGTGCAGCAGCGACTCCCCGGTCCCCGACAGCACGATCTTGCCGATCTCCATCACATGGCCCTGATCGGCCAGCGACAGTGCCGCCTGGGCGTTCTGCTCCACCAGCAGGATGGTGGTGCCCTGCGCCTTCAGTTCGGCGATCGTCTGCATGATCTTCTGCATCATGATCGGCGAGAGCCCCATCGACGGCTCGTCGAGCATCAGCAGCTTGGGGCGGGACATCAGCGCGCGGCCCATGGCGAGCATCTGCTGCTCACCGCCGGAGAGGGTGCCCGCGGCCTGGGTGCGGCGTTCGCCGAGGATGGGGAAGAGGTCGTACGCCTTCTGGATATCGGCGGCGACCCCGTCCGTGTCCTTCCGGAGAAACGCTCCGAGCTGGAGGTTCTCGGCGATCGTCAGCCGGGGGAAGATATGCCGTCCCTCGGGCGAGTGGGCCAGGCCCAGTGCGACGATCTTGTGGGCGGGGATGCCCTTGAGCGGCTTGCCGTCGAAGCGGATGGAGCCGCCGAGGGGTTCCAGGAGGCCGGACAGGGTGCGCAGGGTGGTCGTCTTACCGGCGCCGTTGGTGCCGATGAGGGTGACGACCTGGCCGGCCTCGACGCTGAACGAGATGCCCTTGACGGCTTCGATCTTGCCGTAGGCGACCCGCAGGTCTTCGACCTCGAGCAGTGCGGTCACTGTTCGTCCTCCGTACGTGCTGTGGTGCTCTCCGCGTCCCCGGTGGGGCCCGTCTTCGTCAGGCCCGCGCCGCCGGTGCCTCCGGTGGCCGTGTCGGCTCCGGCCTCCGCGGCCTCGACCTCGGCGACCTCCTCCTCGCCCGGGTCGCCCTCGAAGGGGGTGCCGAGGTAGGCGGCGACCACGCGCTCGTCGCTCTGGACGACGTCCGAGGTGCCCTCGACGAGCTTCTGACCCTGGACGAGTACGGCGACCCGGTCGCACAGGTTGAAGATGAAGCGCATGTCGTGCTCGATGACGAGCACGGCGGTGCCCTGGTCCCGGATGGCGAAGACCAGTTCCTCGGTGGCCCGGGTCTCCTGCGGGTTCATGCCCGCGGTGGGCTCGTCGAGGAGGAGCAGCCCGGGGTCGCTGGCGAGGGCCCGGGCGATCTCCAGCTTGCGCTGTTCACCGTAGGGGAGGTTACGGGAGAGGTGGTCGGCCTTGTCGGCGAGGCCGGTGAACTCCAGGAGTTCCATGGCCCGTTCCTTGGACGCGGCCTCGGCGCGCTTGAAGCCGGGGCCGCGCAGCAGGGCGGACCACAGGCCCTCCCTGGTGCGGGTGTGGCGGCCGACGAGGACGTTCTCCAGCACCGTCATATTGGCGAAGAGCCGGATGTTCTGGAAGGTGCGGGCGACACCGGCCTGGGTGACCAGGTGCGGCTTGGGCGGCAGCACGGTGCCCTGGTAGGACACGGTGCCTTCGGTGGGCACGTACAGGCCGGTGAGGCAGTTGAAGAAGGTGGTCTTGCCCGCGCCGTTGGGGCCGATGAGGCCGACGATCTCGCCGGGGTGGACGGCGAGGTCGACCGAGCGTACGGCCGTCAGTCCGCCGAAGCGCATGGTGACGCCGGTGGCGGTGAGCACGGGAGCGGTCGTGGTGGTGGTCGTCATCTCGGTCACGCCTCCGCCTTGGTGACGCCGACGGTGCTGTTCTGGAGCCCGGCGTCGTCGGGCACGTCGAGCTGGCCGGTCTCGTGGTATTCGAGCTGCTGCCGCCGGTTGGGGATGATTCCTTCGGGGCGGAAGCGCATCAGCAGGATCAGCGCGATACCGAAGGCGAGGAGCTGGTAGTCCTGGAGGAATTCCAGCTTCTTGGGGATGAGGAAGAGCAGGGTGGCGCCCAGCAGCGGACCGCCGATGGTGCCCATACCGCCGAGGATGACGGCGGCGAGCAGGAAGGTGGAGTTCGGCGGCACGGGGCCGGCGAAGACGTACTGCTCGGGGACGACGGTGGTCTGGAAGTGGGCCCATACGGTGCCCGCGACACCGGCGAGGGTGGCGCCCAGCGCGAAGGCGATGAGCTTGACGCGGAAGCCGTTGATGCCCATGGCGGTGGCGGCCGTCTCGTCCTCGCGGATGGCCACCCAGGCGCGCCCGATACGGGAGTTGCCCGCCCGGCTGAAGACGAGCACCACGAGGATCGTGACGAGCAGCATCAGCAGGTAGTAGTTGCCGTTGGAGTCGAGCGTGAGCCCCGCGAAGGTGTGCTCGTCGTCGAAGTTGAAGCCGAAGATCTCCAGCGGCGGGATGTTGGGGATGCCGTTGGGACCGTTGGTGACCGAGGGCCCGGAGGTGCCGTCGAGATTGAGCACGGCGATCCGGAAGATCTCTCCGAAGCCCAGGGTGACGATGGCGAGGTAGTCGCCGCGCAGCCGCAGGGTCGGGGCGCCGATGACGACGCCGAAGATCAGTGAGACCACGCCTCCGGTGATCACGGCGGCCCAGAACGGGAAGTGGACGTCGATGGTGGAGGCGGTGGCTCCGGAGACCAGGGCGGCGGTGTACGCGCCGACGCCGAGGAAGGCGACATAACCGAGGTCGAGGAGTCCGGCCAGGCCGACGACGATGTTCAGGCCGAGGGCGACGGTCGCGAAGATAGCGATGTTGACGCCGAGTTCGGTGAAGCTGGCCTTCTCCTGGAAGAAGGGGAAGACGAGCGCCGTGACCAGCGCCGCGACCAGGGTGGTGGAGCGGTGGGTGGTGGTCAGCGCGCTGATCCGGGTGATGAGCCCCGACTTGACCAGGGCGAGGGCACCGAAGATCACCGCGATGAGGTAGCCGATGAACGGCTCGGGGTGGTCGGCGTCGGTCTGGATGCCGTAGTTGAGGACGTACAGACCGACCGCGAAGGCACCCGCGATGATCAGGATCTCGGCCCAGGAGGGGAGCGCCTTGGGGCGGCAGATCGGCCGGGTGTCGTCCGGCAGCAGGAAGGTGGTGGCGACCGGGACGGCCGTGGCCAGGGCGGCGACGAAGCCGCCGGGCTCCAGGTTGACCAGGCCGTCGAGGTCGACGGCGATGGAGATGACCGTGAACCAGGTGACGGCGAAGGTGCCGAGGGCCGCCGCGCGCAGGGCCGCGGTGGAACCGGCCGGGGTGAGCCAGCGCAGACCCCGGATGTCCAGGGCGGCGGCCGCGAACGCGGTGGTGGTCAGGGCCAGGACGAGGGTGAGGAGCTGGAGTCCGCCGGGATAGCCGTAGACGGTGAGGTCCCCGGGGAACTCGGCCGTCCAGGTCCAGGCGAGGAAGGTGGAGACGACCCCGGCGAGCCCGCCGGCCGCGGTGAGTGCGCGCAGCAGGGTGGTGCGGGGGGCGGCGCCGGTGTTCCGGGCGGTGTTCTTGGTGGTGTCGGTGCTCATGGTCACTCCCTCACGCCCGGTCCGCTACGCGTTCGCCGAGCAGACCCTGTGGTCTGACCAGCAGGACGAGGATGAGCAGGGCGAACGCCCAGACGTCCTTCCAGGCACCGCCGCCGAGCTGGTCCATCCCGGGGATGTCCTGGATGTACTTGATGGCCAGGGCCTCGGCGATGCCGAGGACAACACCGCCGAGCATGGCGCCGTAGATGTTGCCGATGCCGCCGAGGACGGCGGCGGTGAACGCCTTGAGACCGGCGATGAAGCCCATCTCGAAGTTGATCTGGCCGTACTTGAGCCCGTGGGAGAGGGCGGCGACGGCCGCGAACGCACCGCCGATGGCGAAGGCCATCACGATGATGCGGTCGGTGTTGATGCCCATCAGCTTGGCGGTGTCGGGGTCCTGGGCGGTGGCCTGCATGGCGCGGCCGGCCCGGCTCTTGGAGACGAACAGGCCCAGGGCGAGCATGCACATCGGGGCGGCTATCAGCAGGAACGCGTCGCCTCGCTGGATGTGCAGATTGTCCAGGAGCTCAAAGGACTTGCCCTCGAACTGCGGGAAGCTGCGGGGCTTCTTGGCGTCCGGGTAGAAGGCCCAGACGGCCTGCTGCAACGCGATGGACAGGCCGATCGCGGTGATCAGTGGAGCGAGTCGTGGTCCGCCACGCAGAGGTCGGTAGGCGAAACGTTCGGCTGCGGTGGCGATGCCGACCGAGGCGACAACACCGCCCACGAGCATCAGTGGCAGGGCGAGGGAGAGCGCGGTGCCGCTGGGCAGCCAGATGTAGATGGTGAGGGCGCCGAAGCCCCCGATCATGAAGATCTCGCCATGGGCGAAGTTGATGAGCTGGACGATGCCGTAGACCATGGTGTACCCGATGGCGATCAAGCCGTAGAGAGCACCGAGGGTCAGGCCGTTGACCAGCGTTTGCGGCAGTTCGTGCACCGCAGGGCCTCCGATGAGCGTGTCGGATTATGACGCCGCGCGAGGGCGCTGGTGTGCGCCCTCGCGCGGTTTCGTTGGGTGAAGTGCGGGGCAGTTGCCGGGTCAGTCCTTGAAGGTGGCGCTCTTCACGGACTTCCAGGCGCCCTTCTTGACCTCGTAGACGGTGAGCTGCTTGTTGGTGGTGTCGCCGTACTGGTCGAAGGAGACCTTGCCGGTGACGCCGTCGAACGAGACCTTGCCGAGCGCCTCGGTGATCTTGGCGCGTGCGTCGTCCGGGAGCTCGCCGTCGTTGTCCTTGGCGACCTGCTTGACGGCCTGGATGATCGACCAGGCGGCGTCGTAGGAGTAGCCGCCGTAGGCCGCGTACGGGTCCTTGTAGCCCTGGGCCTGGTAGTTCTTCACGAAGGTCTTGGCGGAGTCGAGCTGCTCGACCGGGTAGCCGACGGAGGTGGCGAGGTCACCGTCGTTGCTGGTGCCCGACGCCTTGATGAAGGCGGGGTCGTAGACGCCGTCGCCGCCCATGACCGGGACGTCCGCCCCGGCCTGCTTGATCTGGTCGGAGAGGAGGCCGCCCTCGGGATACTGGCCGCCGAAGTAGACCGAGTCGGCCTTGGCGGACTTGACCTTGCTGGCGATACCGGAGAAGTCGGTCTCCTTGACGGTCAGGTGGTCGGTGCCGACGACCGTGCCGCCCAGCCGCTTGAACTCGGCGGCGAAGATCTTGGCAAGACCGGCGCCGTACGCCTGCTTGTCGTCGACGACGAAGACCTTCCGCTTCTTGGCGTCGTTGTAGTAGTACTGCGCGGCGAAGCGACCCTGGATGATGTCGGTGGTCGCGGTGCGGAAGTAGGTCTGGAAGGGGCGTTCCTTCTTGCCCGAGGCCCAGTTGTCACCCTGGCTCAGCGCCGGGTTGGTGTTGGCCGGGGAGACCTGCGCGAGGTCGGCCTTGTTGAAGACACCCTGCATGGACTGGGCGACGCCCGAGTTCAGCGGGCCGACCATGCCGAGGATCTCCTCGTCGTCGACCATCGAGGTGGCGTTCTGCTTGCCGGAGGACGGCACGGCCTGGTCGTCGAAGGACTTGACCTTGAAGGTGACGCCCTCCACCTCGTTGTTCTTGTTGGCTATCCGCGTCGCGAGGTCGACGGAGTTCTTGATGCCCTGGCCGAGGGCGGACAGCGAACCGGTCAGCGGGGCATCGACACCGATGACCACGGTCGTCTTCTTGTCCTTGTCCCCGCTTGAGTCTTTGCCGTCGCGCGACCCGCAGGCAGTGAGGGTGAGGGCTCCCGCAGTGATCGCGGTCGTCATGATGAGCAAGGAACGGTGTCGCACGAGGAATCCTTTCCTGGCCCGGCACCCTTCTCATGAGGTGCCGTGTCCTCGCCGATTGGACCTGTTGTTGCCGTGCAGGTGCGGCGTACACCCGACGGGGTCGTGACTGGCTGTGACTCTAAGCGTGGGGCGTCGCGGGTGGCAGAGGTGCAGGCCATGATGTGACTGTCTTGTTATGACGCGCGTCACCGGGGGGCGTTCGTGTAGCGGAACAGAAAGAATGAATCGGGCAAAACCGGATTAAATATTTGGTCCGGATGCTGAGAAGTTGCAGTTCCGCTAAGGAGTGTGGGGAACTCGCGAGCGATGTGCGGGGCAGCGTGCGCGCAGCGCGGCGGAAAGATCATTTGCGTAGGCGTCGCCGATCAGAAAAGTCTGATCCTTTATTGCGCGAATGTTACGGAGCGTGACGTCGAGCGGAGGCAGCTCAACGCCGAGCGGAATCCCCGAACAGTGCCGCACCGAGATGCGCACGGTGAGGTCACGGCTGGTCCCGCTGCGGATCGTGACCGGGGTGCGAGGGCTGGTGATGAGGCTCAACGCGGGGTAGGGCTGGGCGATGTTCTCCACGGTCACAGCGGTGTTCCGGACCGCGGCGACGCGTATCCGGAATGTGAAGACACCATCGTTCGCCGCACCGTCCAGGTCAGTTGTGCCCGCATAGCTCACCTCCACGGCCTGGGCGGGCCACGGGGGCGGCGGGGACGCGGGCGGAGCGGGGCGGCTCAGTAGCAGAGAGCAGCCCGTCGCGATGGCCGCGACGGCACCCGCGAGGGTGAGGGCGGTACGGCGCGTGCGCCGGGGCAGCGCCGCCCAACGCCCGTACACGCCGGGGGAGTCGGGATCACCGGCGCGGCTGGTGAGGGTTTCGGGGGCGGGGCCTGTGGCGGGCGCCTCTGCGATGGGGGGCGCGGGGTGCGGATCGCCGCCGGGGGCGGCCGGCTCGACCGGCCCGATGCCGCTCATGCCGAAGGCCGCCGGGGCTCAGGGCGGCGGTTGGCAGGGCTCGCGGGCGCACGGCGCCGCTTCGCCTGATGTTTGATCAACTCCTGTGCGGCACGGGCCGTGTGCACATGGGTCGATGCCCTCATGGAGAAACGTTAGAACGCGCCCGAGGGGGAGGCAACGGCCGTGCGCGAGCGGCCGGTGGTGCGGTGCGGAGCCCCTCGCCCGGGGGCTCCGCACCGCACCACCCCGGCGCAGCACTGGGCGATCACCGGCCGGGCGTCACAGTGAGCGATTATCGGCCGGGGTGTCACGCTGAGCGGTCACCGGCCGGGGCTCACCAGGCGGTCACCGGCCGGGTGTCACTGCGCGGCGCGCTCCTTCGCCTCCTGGATCTCGGTGACGGTCTTGGACCGACCGGCCTCGTCGACCTCGCGCAGCAGGCAGGTGAGCCGGGCGGTGCACACCCGGCGGTCCTGCTCATCGCTGATCACGACCTCGTAGGTGGCGGTGGAGCGGCCCCGGTGGACGGGGGTCGCCACCCCGGTGACCAGGCCGGAGCGGACCCCGCGGTGATGGGTGCAGTTGAGGTCCACCCCGACCGCGATCCGTCCACTGCCCCCGTGGAGCATCGAGCCGATCGAGCCGAGGGTCTCGGCCAGCACCGCGGAGGCGCCGCCGTGCAGCAGACCGTACGGCTGGGTGTTGCCCTCCACGGGCATGGTGCCCACCACACGCTCGGCGGAGGCTTCCTGGACCTGCACGCCCATGCGGGTGCCGAGGTGACCGGCGGAGAACAGCGCGGGAAGGTCGACGCCGAGCGCCGCGTACTCGTCGAGGACCTCTTGCGGGAACTTCACGCTGGACTGCTCGCCCATGGACCGGCTCCGTTCGTGTGCTTGTCGTGGCCATCTTCCTATCAGGTGGCTGAGCAAACGCTTAGGCCGGGTCGCTCCGTTCCAGGCGGATCACCACCGACTTGCTGGCGGGGGTGTTGCTGGTGTCGGCGGTGGCGTCCAGCGGCACCAGGACATTGGTCTCCGGGTAGTAGGAGGCGGCGCAGCCGCGCGCGGTCGGGTAGTGGACCACGCGGAAGCCGGTGGCACGCCGCTCGCTGCCGTCGGTCCACTCGCTGATCAGATCGGCGTAGGAGCCGTCGTCGAGCCCCAGCCCCCGGGCGTCCTCGGGGTGGACCAGCACCACCCGGCGGCCGTTCTTGATCCCGCGGTAGCGGTCGTCCAGGCCGTAGATCGTGGTGTTGTACTGATCGTGGGAGCGGAGGGTCTGGAGCAGCAGACGGCCCTCGGGCGCCGCCGGGTACTCCACCGGGGCGGCGGTGAAGTTGGCCTTGCCGGTGGCGGTGGGGAAGGTGCGGGTGTCGCGCGGGGCGTGCGGCAGGGCGAAACCGGAGGGGTTGCTCACCCTGGTGTTGAAGTCCTCGAAACCGGGGATCACGGCGGCGATGCGGTCCCGGATCGACGCGTAGTCCTTCTCGAAATCCTCCCAGGGGGTGCGGCTGCCGGGCCCCAGCACCCGGCGGGCCAGCCGGGCGACGATCGCGGGCTCGGAGAGCAGCTGGGGGCTCGCGGGCTCAAGGCGCCCGCGCGAGGCGTGCACCATGCCCATGGAGTCCTCGACGGTGACGAACTGCGGACCGCCGGCCTGGAGGTCCCGCTCGGTGCGGCCGAGGGTGGGCAGGATCAGTGCCCGGGCGCCGGTGACCACGTGCGAGCGGTTGAGCTTGGTGGAGACGTGGACGGTCAGCCGCGCGGTGCGCATCGCGTCCTCGGTGACCTCGGTGTCGGGCGAGGCCGCCACGAAGTTGCCGCCCATGGCGAAGAAGACCTTGGCCTGGCCGTCCCGCAGGGCGCGGATGGCGCGGACCACGTCGAAGCCGTGCGCACGCGGCGGCGCGAAGCCGAACTCGCGCTCCAGGGCGTCCAGGAAGGCCGGGGCGGGCCGCTCGAAGATCCCCATGGTGCGGTCGCCCTGCACATTGCTGTGGCCGCGCACCGGGCACACCCCGGCGCCGGGACGGCCGACGTTCCCCCGCAGCAGCAGGAAGTTGACCACTTCCTGGATGGTGGGCACCGAGTGCTTGTGCTGGGTGAGCCCCATCGCCCAGCAGACGATGGTGCGCCGGGAGGCGAGGACCATGTCCAGCGCGCGGTCGATATCGGCCCGGTCCAGGCCGGTGGCGCGCAGCGTCTCGTCCCAGTCGGCGGCGCGGGCCGCCGCGCTGAACTCCTCGAAGCCATGGGTGTGCTCGCGGACGAACTCCTCGTCCACCGCGCCGTCGGTCTCCAGGATCAGCCGGTTGAGCAGCCGGAAGAGGGCCTGGTCACCGCCCAGCCTGATCTGGAGGAAGAGATCGGTGAGCGCGACGCCACGGGTGAGACCGCGCGGGGTCTGCGGGTTCTTGAACCGCTCCAGACCCGCTTCGGGCAGCGGATTGATGGAGATGATCTTCGCGCCGTTGGCCTTGGCCTTCTCCAGGGCGGCGAGCATCCGCGGATGGTTGGTGCCCGGGTTCTGCCCGGCCACGATGATCAGGTCGGACCTGTGGAGGTCGTCGAGCAGCACACTGCCCTTGCCGACTCCCAGGGTCTCGGTGAGCGCCGAGCCCGAGGACTCGTGGCACATGTTGGAGCAGTCCGGCAGGTTGTTGGTGCCGAACTCGCGGGCGAAGAGCTGGTAGAGGAAGGCCGCCTCGTTGCTGGTGCGGCCCGAGGTGTAGAACACGGCCTCGTCGGGAGAGGCCAGGGCGCCCAGTTCCTCGGCGATGATGCCGAAGGCACGGTCCCAGGAGACCGGCTCGTAGGAGGTGGCGCCCTCGGGCAGATACATGGGGTGGGTGAGCCGCCCCTGCTGACCGAGCCAGTAACCGCTGCGGGTGGCGAGGTCGGCCACCGGGTGGGCGGCGAAGAACTCGGGGGTGACCCGGCGCAGCGTGGCCTCTTCGGCGACGGCCTTCGCGCCGTTCTCACAGAACTCGGCCTTGTGCCGCTTGTCCGGCTCGGGCCAGGCGCACCCCGGACAGTCGAAGCCGTCCTTCTGGTTGACCCGGAGGAGGGTGAGAGCGGTGCGGCGCACGCCCATCTGCTGCTGGGCGATCCGCAGGGAGTGGCCGACGGCGGGCAGCCCGACGGCGGCGTGCGGCGGGGGTGTGACCTCGGGTGCGTCCTGGACCGGGTCGCCTGCGGGCGGCTTGGCTGCCATGTCGCTCCCCTTTGAGCTCTGCGGTGCGTGTCCTGTGCAGGAATCTGCTGCCAACGATCCTGTCATGCGGCACCGACATCCGGGACCGGGCGGTCTCCCCTGTTCTCCTCCCTTGTTGTCCTGGCCTCCTGTCTCCTTCCTGTCCCTTCCTGTCTCCTTCCTGTCCCCTTTATCGCTCCGCGGTCTCGTCCTCATCGCGCCGCGATCCCGCCGGCCGGTCCGGTGCCGGAGCGGGAAGCATTGTCGGTGGGGCGTGGCAGGATCGGGGACGTGGCAGAGAAAGCATCGAAGAAGACCGCAGCGCCCGCGCCCGACCGCACGGGGGAGGACCGTCCCCGCCTGCTCCTGCTGGACGGGCATTCCCTGGCATACCGGGCATTCTTCGCGCTGCCGGCGGAGAACTTCAACACGACCACCGGCCAGACCACCAACGCGATCTACGGCTTCACCTCGATGCTGGCGAACACGCTCCGTGATGAGCGGCCTACGCACCTGGCGGTGGCGTTCGACGTCTCGCGCAAGACCTGGCGCTCCGAGCAGTTCACCGACTACAAGGCGAACCGCTCCAAGACCCCGGATGAGTTCAAGGGCCAGGTCGAGCTGATCGGCGAGCTGCTCGACGCCATGAGCGTCATCCGCTTCGCGATCGACGGTTTCGAGGCCGACGACGTGATCGCCACCCTTGCCACCCAGGCCGAGGCCGAGGGGTTCGAGGTGCTGATCGTCACCGGCGACCGCGACACCTTCCAACTGGTCAGTGACCATGTCACCGTGCTCTACCCGACCAAGGGCGTCTCCGAGCTGACCCGCTTCACCCCGGAGAAGGTCCAGGAGAAGTACGGCCTCACCCCGCGCCAGTACCCGGACTTCGCGGCGCTGCGCGGCGACCCGTCGGACAACCTCCCCGGTATCCCGGGCGTCGGCGAGAAGACCGCCGCGAAGTGGATCAACCAGTTCGGCTCCTTCCAGGAGCTGGTGGACCGGGTCGAGGAGGTCAAGGGGAAGGTCGGCGAGAAGCTCCGCGAGCATCTGGAGGCCGTCAAGCTCAACCGGCAGCTCACCGAGCTGGTGCGGGATGTGGAGCTGGGCACCGGCCCGGACGGTCTCAAGCGCGCTCCGTACAACAGGGAAGCGCTCTCGGTGATCCTGGACGCCCTGGAGTTCCGCCACCAGAACTTCCGCGACCGCCTCATGGCCGTCGACCCCGGCGCCGCCGAGGAGGAGCCGGTGGCCGCGGGCCCCGGTGTCGAGGTCGAGGGAGTCACGCTGGGCGAGGGCGAACTCGCCCCCTGGCTCGCGATCCACGGCGGTGCGGCGCTGGGCCTGGCCACCGTCGACAGCTGGGCCCTGGGCAGCGGCAGTGTCAGTGAGATCGCGCTGGCCACCGCCGGGGGACCGGCCGTCTGTTTCGACCCCGCGCGGCTGGACGAGGCCGATGAGCGGGCCTTCGCCGGCTGGCTCGCCGACACCGGCCGCCCCAAGGTCATGCACAACGCCAAGGGGATCATGCGGGTCTTCGCCGAGCACGGCTGGTCCGTCGCGGGCGTCACCATGGACACCGCCCTGGCCGCCTATCTGGTCAAGCCCGGCCGCCGTTCCTTCGAGCTGGACGCGCTGTCGGTGGAGTACCTGGGCCGTGAGCTGTCCCCGGCCTCCGCCGCGGAGAGCGGACAGCTCGCCTTCGGCACCGACGAAGAGGCCGAGCAGGACGCCCTGATGATCAAGGCGCGGACCATCCTCGACCTCGGCGAGGCGTTCGGCGACCGGCTCGAGGCCGTCGGCGCCGCCGGGCTGCTGCACGATGTGGAGCTGCCCACCTCCGAGCTGCTGGCCCGGATGGAGCGTGCGGGCATCGCCGCCGACCGCGCCTGGCTGGACCGCATGGAGGAGCAGTTCGCGGCCGCCGTGCAGCAGGCCGTGCAGGAGGCCCATGCCGCGGTGGGCCATGAGTTCAACCTCGGCTCGCCCAAGCAGCTCCAGGAAGTGCTCTTCGGCGAGCTGGGCCTGCCCAAGACCAAGAAGACCAAGACCGGTTACACCACGGACGCCGACGCGCTCGCCTGGCTCGCCGCGCAGACCGACCACGAGCTCCCGGTGATCATGCTGCGCCACCGTGAGCAGGCCCGGCTGCGTTCCACCGTCGAGGGGCTGATCAAGACCATCGCGCCCGGCGGCCGGATCCACACCAGCTTCAACCAGACGGTGGCCGCCACCGGCCGGCTGTCCTCCACCGACCCCAACCTCCAGAACATCCCGGTGCGCACCGACGAGGGCCGGGCCATCCGGCGCGGCTTTGTGGTCGGCGACGGCTTCGAGTCGCTGATGACGGCCGACTACAGCCAGATCGAGCTGCGCGTCATGGCCCATCTCTCCGAGGACGAGGGCCTGATCGAGGCGTTCACCTCCGGTGAGGACCTGCACACCACCGTCGCCTCCCAGGTCTTCGGCGTCGCCAAGTCCGAGGTGGACCCGGAGATGCGCCGCAAGATCAAGGCGATGTCCTACGGTCTGGCGTACGGTCTGTCGGCGTTCGGCCTCTCCCAGCAGCTGGGCATCACCCCGGATGAGGCCCGCAAGCTGATGGAGAACTTCTTCGAGCGGTTCGGCGGGGTGCGCGACTATCTCCAGCGGGTCGTGGAGGAGGCGCGGGCCACCGGCTACACCGAGACCATGCTCGGCCGCCGCCGCTATCTGCCCGACCTCACCAGCGACAACCGTCAGCGCCGCGAGATGGCCGAGCGGATGGCGCTCAACGCCCCGATCCAGGGGACCGCCGCCGACATCGTGAAGATCGCGATGCTCAAGGTGGACGCGGCGTTGACGAAGGAGAAACTCTCGTCGCGGATGCTGTTGCAGGTCCACGACGAAATCGTGCTCGAGGTCGCGCCCGGTGAGCGGGAGCGGGTCGAGGAGCTGGTGCGCCGTGAGATGGCGGACGCCTTCCAACTCCGGGCTCCGCTGGATGTATCGGTCGGTTCCGGTGCGGACTGGGAGTCGGCCGCTCACTGAGGTAACCCTTAGGGCCAGTAAGGCAACCCTTATCAGAGAAGCTCGGAGAAGCGCGGACGCGAGGTGTGCATCGCTGGCTGCGGGCCATAAGTTGTCGTAGTGTCACGAGGGTTGACGCGCGGGGGAGCGCATTGTGTTCGACGGGAGGGACACACGGATGGCACCGCTTATCAGCCGGCGACTGCGCAAGGGGGCGGCCACGACGGCGGTGGCGGCGGCCGCGATGGCCGCCCTCACCGCCTCACAGGCACCGGGATTCGCCAGCACGTCGGACGGCGACCGGGACCGCAACCGGGAGCGGCAGGCGAGCGAATCACCGGCGGTGGACGACACCCCCATTGACGGCGGTTCGTCGTACCACACCGATCTGCCGCCCCTGAAGACGCCCGACAAACCGGGGTCGTCGGCCGATCTGCCCGGTATCCCCGGCGGGGGTGCCAAGGCCGAGGCGGGTATCCCCGCGACCGTCCTCGCCGCGTACAAGAAGGCGGAAGCCGCCCTCAAGGAGTCCCGCCCCGGCTGCAATCTGCCCTGGCAGCTGCTGGCCGCGATCGGCAAGGTCGAGTCCGGCCAGGCCCGCGGCGGCAATGTGGACGCTGAGGGCACCACCCCCAGCCCCATCCTCGGCCCGGTGCTCAACGGCAAGGGCTTCGCCATGATCAAGGACACCGACAACGGTGCCTTCGACGGGGACTCCGGCCATGACCGGGCCGTCGGTCCCATGCAGTTCATCCCGTCCACCTGGGCCAACTGGGGCCGGGACGGCAATGGCGACGGCGACCGCGACCCCAACAACATCTACGACGCGGCCCTCGCCGCCGGACACTACCTGTGCGCGAGCGGCCGGGACCTGTCCTCCGAGCGCTCTCTGCACCAGGCGATCCTGGGCTACAACCACTCGCAGGAGTATCTGAACACGGTCCTGTCGTGGTTCGAGTACTACAAGAGCGGCACCCACGAGGTCCCCGACGGCACCGGAGTGCTGCCCTCCGACAACCGCTCGGGCGGCTCCGGACCGGGCACCGGCGGCAAGGGCTCGCACAAGGGCCACGGCGGTGGAAAGGGCCACGGAGGGAAGGGCCACGGTGGAAAGGGCCACGGAGGGAAGGACACGGGCAAGGACCCCGGCCGTCCGCACACCCTCCCCAAGCCCGACCCCGACCCCGACTCCACCCCCAAGCCCCCCTCGCACGGCGGCGAGACGCCCGGCCCCCCCTCACCGAAGCCGCCCACGACTCCCGCACCCAGCCGGCCCACCGCCCTTGCCTCCGTCGGCGCGAAGGAACTGTCCGCCACCGCGGGCACCGAGTTCGCCCAGCCGCCCCGCGTCCGCGCGGTGGACGCCAAGGGCAAGCCGGTGGCCAAGGCGAAGATCCTGTACGAGATCCGCGGGGAGACCGGCGCGCGCTTCCTCGGTCTGGTCAAGTCCGCCGTGGTGCTCACCCGTTCCGACGGCACCGCCACCGCGCCCAAGCTCACCGCGGGCGAGCAGACCGGCTCCTTCACCGTGCGCGCCACGGCCGACGGCGGCAAGCTCACCCCGGTGGAGTTCAAGGCCACCGTCAAGGCCCGCCCCGCCCCGCGGGCCGATGTGCTGGCCCGGATCGGCGACAAGGCCCTCAAGGCCGAGACCGGCGGCGCCTTCGCCGACCCGCTCACCGTCAAGGCCACCTACAAGGGCAAGGTGGCGGCGGGTGTCCCGGTCACCGCGACCATGGTCACCGCCGATCCCAAGAAGCCCGTGCAGAACGACAAGGGCCCGTACTTCCTGGACGAGAAGGGCAAGCCGGTCCGCACCCTGACCGGTCTGAAGACCAACGCCCTGGGGCAGCTCACCCTGCCGAAGATCCTCGCCGACGAGCACACGGGCACCTATCTGCTCCGGCTGACCACGGCCGACGGCGCCGTGCTCACCGTGGAGCTGACGGTCACCCAGGCCGCCGCCTCCTGACGGCCGGGCCGCCGGCAGGCCGCGTACCGCACACCGCACCGCCCGTCTCGTTCCCGTCGTCGTGTTCCCCTCTGCGCTCCCCGTTGCTACGGTGCCCCCGAACTGACGCTACGTCAGCTCCCGCTCGTCACCCGGAGCAACGGGAGGCCCAGCATGCGTGCCCTCGCCGCCGCCGCGATCGGGCTCACCGCCGCCCTCGCGCTCGTCCTCACCATCTCCGCCATCGGCGCCCCCAGCGGCACGACCTCCCCCGAGCCCCTGCTCACCACCGTCCCCGAACACCCCTGAGGGAGGCGGACCGTCATGCGCCGCACGACCAGCCTGGTGCTGCTCGCCTTCGCCGTGTTCTGCGCCGCCCTCTCACCGCTGCTGCGCTGGTACGCGTTCCCCCGGCTGGCCAAGATCCCGCCCGACGAGTACCAGACGGCCGTACTCGAAGCCGCCCCCGCCACCCTCCTCGACTACGGGACCATGAAGCCCCGCACGGTCCCCAGGGTCAGCATCGTGCAGACCCTGCGCGGAAACGTGGCGGTCGCCGAGGAGGTCGGCAGGACCACCGGCCGCGATGTGGTGGTCTGGGACGCGCTGTCGTACATCGAGGGGCCCGACGGGAAGATGGTCTCCCGGATCCCCGAACGCTATGTCTTCGACGCCCACTCCCAGGACCCGGTGCACTCCGGCGGTGAACACGTCGACGGGGACGCGGTGCGCCGCGACGGCATCGAGTTCAAATGGCCGTTCCTCACCGAGAAGCGCGACTACCGCTACTTCGACGCCCAGACCCGCACGTCCGCCCCCATCCACTACAAGGGCGCCCGCACCTTCCGCGGGCTGGAGGTCTACTACTTCGAGCAGACCGTCCCCTGGACCAAGGTGCCGCTGCCCAAGACCATGCCGGTCGACGGCGTCACCCCCGAGACCGTGCGTCAGGCCGGCACCTCCCGCTGGTACACCACCAAGCGCATGTTCTGGGTCGAGCCCACCACCGGCGCGCCCGTCAACGGTGAGGAGATCCACCGCGAGGAGCTGCGCGGCGGCACCCTGCTCGGCGACCGGGAGAAGGTGACCGTCTTCTCCGGCCATGTGAAGATGCGCGAGGACTACGTCGAGCACACCGTGGACCTGGTCTCCTCCCAGCGGCAGCTGATCCTCCTGCTCACCAGCTATCTGCCGTGGGGTCTGCTCACCCTCGGAACCGGGCTGTTCGCCCTCGCGCTGTGGATGGAGGCCCGCGTCCGCCGCCCGCGACCGGCCGCCGCGGCCGGAACCGCGGCGGCCGAGCCGGTTGTCAGTGGCTCCTCGTAGCGTGGGGGACATGCCCGTCACCACCTGTGTCCCCGGCCCGGAACTCATCGGCCGCATCGCCGAATTGGCGCGTCTGGAATGGAAGCCGGGCGCCACCGGGGCCGCCGTCGAGCGCTTCGGCTGGGTGCCCGACGGATCCCGTATGTCCTCGTTCAACACCGGGACGGGTCACCATGTCCATCCCGAGTGCTTCGGCGGCCCTGGGGATACGGCCGACACCGAATGCCTGATCCCGTTCTGCTACTACTACGAGCCCGACGACTTCGATGCCGAGCTCCAGGCGGACGGCCTCACGAGCAACGTCGACTGGCTCGCCACGTACTACGACGAGGAGCCCTCCTGGGTCTTCCACCGCGAGGCCGGCCGCTCCGTCTTCGACGCCCAGTGGCGCGCCGCCGTCGAGGCGTTCGGCGAGCGGCTGGGGGAGCCGGGGACGGTGGTCAGCCATGACACGGGCGGCGGCCGCGCGTGGCACTACGCGGCCTGGCGCTGCGGCGGCAACGCGCTGGTGGTCGGCCAGACCGTGGACAACGGCTCGTACGGCACCTTCGAGCAGGCGCTGATATGGGTGGGCCCGCATCCGGTGGACGAGCCGATGCCGTCGGCGGAGCAGTTCTCCGTGCGGCTGGAGTGCTGACCGCGCGGTGGGCCGGGCCGATGTCCGGGCCGATGTCCGGGGTCGTCAACTTCCGTCCTGATATTCGCTCGAGGTAGCGAAGCCGGTAGTGATCAGGGTGGGGGCATGGCTAGCATTCCGCCCATGCCGGGCATCACGATTGAATTCACCGAGCAGGAGCTGGCCGAGCTGCGTGCCGAGGCCAAGGAGAAGGGCGTCGCGATCAAGCGGCTGGCGCACGACATACTGACCGAGGACGTGGTGCGGCGGCGGCAGAAGCAGCGCTTCGTCGAGGGCGCCGTGAGGTTCGCGCTGGAGTACAAGACGGAATTCGAGCGGGAGTTCCCGCACGGCATGCGGTGATCCTGTACGTCGATGCCGGCTGGGTGCTGAACGTCCAGGTCGCGGTCTCCCCGGTGAACACACCGGTGCGGGACTGGGGCGCACTGCACTGCATGACCGAACGGCACCGCTACGAGCGGTTCGCGGGCGAGCCGTACTACGAGGAGGCCGCCGCCCGCGCTGCCACCTTTCTGCACACCTCCCTGATCCTCGAACCGTTCTCCGACTACAACGCCACGATCGGCGCGGCCTGCGCGCAGATGTACATGGAGGAATCCGGAGAACGCATCACCCCGCCGCCGGGCGCCATGGTCGAACTGGTCCGCGACATACGGAAGACCACCGGACTCCGTCTGAGCGAAACCGCCCGCCGGCTCCGCGACTGGGCCGACTGACCGCGCCCGCGGGGCCGGCCCGCACTCCCGGCTCAGCGGCGGGTGTTGGTGCGGCGGGTGGGCTCGGCCGTGGCCGGGTCCTCCGGCCACGGATGCTTGGGGTAGCGACCGCGCAGCTCCGCCCGCACGGACCGGTAGCCGTCCTTCCAGAAGGACGCCAGATCGGCGGTCACCGCCGCCGGACGCCCCGCCGGGGACAGCAGATGCACCAGCAGCGGTACCCGCCCGCCCGCGATCCGCGGGGTCTGCTGCCAGCCGAACAGCTCCTGGAGCTTCACCGCCAGCACCGGCTGGCCCTCGCCGTAGTCGACCCGCACCCGCGATCCGCTCGGCACCTCGACCCGCTCCGGCGCCAGCTCCTCGAACCGCGCGGCGTCACCCGTGGCCCATGGCAGCAGCCGCGACAGTGCCTGCCCGGCGTCCACCCGCTCCAGATCGGCCCGCCGGCGCGCCCGGCCCAGCTCCACCCCGAGCCAGTCGTCCGCCCGTGCCACCAGCGCCGCGTCGGAGACGTCCGGCCAGGGCGCCCCCAGCTCCCGGTGCAGAAAGGCCAGCCGCTGCCGCAGCGAGGCGGCGCCGGCCGACCAGCGCAGCAGTCCCGGGCCCTCCCGGCGCAACCCCTCCAGCAAGGCGTCCCGCACCAGCTCCGGATCGGGGGCGGTCAGCGGACGGGCCACCAGCTCGATCGCGCCGAGCCGCGACACCCGCCGGGCGATCACCTCGCCCTCGGCCCAGCGCACCTCCTCGGCGTCCGAGCCGAGCGCCGCCGCCGCCGTGCGCGCGGTGTCCTCGTCGGTCACGGCCGCGAGCCGTACCCGCGCGGACGCGGAGGTCACCGGCCGGTCGGCGACGGCCACCGCGAGCCAGTCCGATCCACCGAGCCGCGACCCGTCGCCCAGCTCCGCGCCGGTTCCGGCCGCCATCAGATACGCCCGCTCCCCGCGCCGCCGGGCCACCCGCTCGGGGAACGCCAGCGCGGCCACCAGCCCCGCCACGGCGTCATCGCTCCGGGCGCCCGCGCCGGTCCGGCCCCGGTGGCCGGTGGCCGGGCCCCGCGCCTCCCCGGCCCGGCCCGCGGCCCGCGTCCCGGCGTCCGCGCGGTCCGGGGCGGCTGCCGAGGCACCGGACCCGATGACGTCCGCCGTGTCCTCCGCCGTCACGGCGCGTTCCAGACGGCGGACCTCCTGCCGCCAGCGGGCGGCGTAGGGGTCGCCGCCGCGGCGGGCGGTACGCCAGGCGCCCGCCAGATCGTCGCCGTACTCCCGCGGCGGCTCCTCGCTCAGCAGCGCCACCACCTCGGCCGCCCGGCGTGCGCCGACCTCCCGCGCCCCGTCCAGCAGCGCTCGCGCAAGCCGGGGGTGGAGGCCCAGCCGGGCCATCCGGGCGCCGCGCCCGGTGGCCCGCCCGGCCGCGTCCGCGGCGCCGATCGCGGCCAGCACCTCGCGGGCGGCCGTCAGCGCCCCGGCGGGCGGCGGATCGAGCAGGGCGAGGCCGGAGGTGTCCGGATCGCCCCAGCACGCCGCTTGCAGCGCGAACGCCGTCAGATCGGCACCGGCGATCTCCGGGGACGGGAAGCGCGGCAGCCGGGCGTCCTCCGCCTCCGGCCAGCAGCGGTAGACCGCGCCCGGCGCCTCGCGCCCGGCACGCCCCGCGCGCTGGCGGGCGGCCGCGCGGGAGGCGCGTACGGTCGTCAGCGCGCTCAGGCCCCGCGCGTGGTCCATCCGCGGCTCGCGGGCCAGCCCGCAGTCCACCACCACCCGTACGCCCGGCACGGTCAGGCTGGACTCGGCGACGGAGGTCGCGAGCACCACCCGCCGCGGGCCGCCGTCCGCCCCGGCGAGCACCGCCTCCTGGACGGCCGCCGGGGCCCGGCCGTGCACCTGGAGCACCTCGGCCCCGTCCAGACCGCCCAGCATCCCGGTCACCCGCGCGATCTCCCCGACGCCCGGCAGGAAACACAGCACATCGCCGTCACGCTCGCCCAGCGCCCGCCGCACCACCGACGCGACGTGCTCCAGCAGGGCGGGATCCACCCGCATCCCGTGCGGCGGGCGGACCGGGCGGGCCGGTGGCGCCCATACGACCTCCACCGGGTGGGACACCCCGGGGGCCGACACCACCGGCGCGGCGGCACCGTCGCCGTCGCCGAGCAGCCGCGCCCAGCCTTCCGCGTCCGTGGTGGCCGACGCGGCGACCAGCCGCAGTTCGGGGCGGAGCGCCGCCCGGACGTCCAGCAGGAAGGCGGCGGCCGTATCCGCGTCCAGATGGCGTTCATGGCACTCGTCGAGGACGACCGTGTCGACCCCGGCCAGCTCCTGATCACGTTGCAGCCGTTGCAGCAGTACTCCGGTGGTGACCACCTCGACCACGGTTTCGCGGCCCACCTGCCGTTCTCCGCGCACGGTGAAGCCGACCCGCCCGCCGACCCGCTCACCCAGCAGCCACGCCATCCGCCGTGCCGCGGCGCGGGCCGCGATCCGCCGCGGCTCGGCGACCAGCACCCGGCGCACCGGCGGCCCGTCGTCCACCAGCCCGGCGAGCACCAGCGGCACCAGGGTGGTCTTGCCGGTGCCCGGCGGCGCGCACAGCACCGCCGCGCCCCGCTCGTCGAGGGCGCGCAGCAGCTCCGGTACGGCGGCACGTACGGGAAGCCGGTCCAAGGCGTCGGCGGTGGCGGTGGTGCCGGCGGGGCCGGAGCGCCGGGTCACCGGGCGGCCCGGTCCCGCTCGCAGACGAAGATCGCCGTGCCCGGGATCAGTCCACCGCGCAGCGGGGACCAGCCGCCCCACTCCTGGTGATTCCAGTCGGGCCATTCCGGTTCAATGAGATCGATCAGCCGGAATCCCGCTGTCACTACGTCCCGTACCCGGTCACCCAGGGTGCGATGGTGCTCCACATAGACGGCTCGGCCCTGCTCGTCCTGTTCCACATAGGGCGTGCGGTCGAAGTAGGAGGCGGCGACCGACAGCCCCTCGGGGCCCGGCTCGTCGGGGAACGCCCAGCGGATCGGATGGGTCACCGAGAAGACCCAGCGCCCGCCCGGCCGCAACACCCGGTGGACCTCCCTCATCACCCGCACCGGATCGGCGACGAACGGCACCCCCCCGTAGGCCGAGCAGGCCAGGTCGAAGGAGCCGTCCCGGAAGGGCAGCGCCGTGGCGTCGGCCTGCACCAGGGCCACCGGCTCCCGCCCCGCCGCGCCGGTCCCGCCCCGGGCCTCGGCGTCGATCCGCCGAGCGTGCCGGAGCTGCCGGCTGGAGAGGTCGAGGGCGACCGGCCGGGCGCCCTGCGCCGCCAGCCAGCGCGCGCACTGCGCGGCGCCCGCCCCCACCTCCAGGACGGCCAGCCCCTCGAGCCCGTCCGCCGGGCCGAGCAACCCGGCCTCGGCCTCGTCGAGCCCTTCCGGGCCCCATATGAAGCGGTCGTCGCCGAGGAAGCGGCCGTGCTCCTCCTGGTACTCGTCCGCGTTGCGGTCCCACCACCCGCGGCTCGCCCGGCTGCTCTCCGCGTCGTCGGCGGTCCGCCGGGTGGCCGTCGGCTCCGCCGCTGCCCCGAGGTGGCCGTTGGACTCGTGTTCTTGGACCATCGCGCGCGTCGTCGTACTCTCTGTATCGACCTGTGGCTGCGGGGCACGGCGTGACCGCGTCGCAGTACGGACCATGCAAATTGCCGGGTTCGGGGCGATAAGCCCCGCGTGTGCTCTTCGTGCATTGACCATGCCCGGCTGCCCCCGTATGCTACAAGTTGCGCTGCGGGCTTGCGCGCCTCGGACGGAGCAGGCCGCGCTCGCATCTGTTGTATGTCCCCTCGGTTGTCGAGGCGCTTTTCGAAATCCTCGGAAAGGTCCGCCTCCAGGCTGTCCGGCTTCGGCAGTGCGATACGGGTCCCCGGCGTAGCAGTACCTACGACTCAATGTCCGTACCGGAGCCCATTCCCACATGACGAGCAGCACCGAGGCAACCCGCACCACCCCGCAGGTGGCGGTCAACGACATCGGTTCCGAGGAAGCCTTCCTCGCCGCGATCGACGAGACGATCAAGTACTTCAACGACGGCGACATCGTCGACGGCGTCATCGTGAAGGTCGACCGGGACGAGGTCCTGCTCGACATTGGTTACAAGACCGAAGGCGTCATCCCTTCTCGCGAGCTTTCGATCAAGCACGACGTCGACCCCAATGAGGTCGTGGCCGTCGGCGACGAGATCGAGGCCCTGGTTCTCCAGAAGGAGGACAAGGAAGGCCGCCTGATCCTCTCGAAGAAGCGCGCCCAGTACGAGCGCGCCTGGGGCACCATCGAGAAGATCAAGGAAGAGGACGGGATCGTCACCGGTACCGTCATCGAGGTCGTCAAGGGTGGTCTCATCCTCGACATCGGCCTCCGCGGCTTCCTCCCCGCTTCCCTGGTGGAGATGCGCCGTGTCCGCGACCTCCAGCCCTACGTGGGCAAGGAGCTCGAGGCCAAGATCATCGAGCTGGACAAGAACCGCAACAACGTGGTCCTGTCCCGCCGTGCCTGGCTGGAGCAGACCCAGAGCGAGGTCCGTCAGACCTTCCTCACCACCCTCCAGAAGGGCCAGGTGCGCTCCGGCGTCGTCTCCTCCATCGTCAACTTCGGTGCCTTCGTGGACCTGGGTGGCGTCGACGGTCTGGTTCACGTCTCCGAGCTGTCCTGGAAGCACATCGACCACCCGTCCGAGGTCGTCGAGGTCGGCCAGGAGGTCACGGTCGAGGTCCTGGACGTCGACATGGACCGCGAGCGCGTGTCCCTGTCGCTCAAGGCGACCCAGGAAGACCCGTGGCAGCAGTTCGCCCGGACCCACCAGATCGGTCAGGTCGTCCCGGGTAAGGTCACCAAGCTCGTTCCGTTCGGTGCGTTCGTCCGCGTGGACGAGGGCATCGAGGGCCTGGTCCACATCTCCGAGCTGGCCGAGCGCCACGTGGAGATCCCGGAGCAGGTCGTCCAGGTCAACGACGAGATCTTCGTCAAGGTCATCGACATCGACCTTGAGCGCCGTCGCATCAGCCTCTCGCTGAAGCAGGCCAACGAGTCCTTCGGTGCCGACCCGTCCGCGGTCGAGTTCGACCCGACCCTGTACGGCATGGCCGCGTCCTACGACGACCAGGGCAACTACATCTACCCCGAGGGCTTCGACCCCGAGGCCAACGACTGGCTCGAGGGCTACGAGAAGCAGCGCGAGGAGTGGGAGCGCCAGTACGCCGAGGCGCAGCAGCGCTTCGAGCAGCACCAGGCGCAGGTCATCAAGTCCCGCGAGGCCGACGAGCAGGCTGCCGCCGAGGCCGGCGCCGCCGCTCCGGCGCCGGGCGGTCAGGCCTCCGGTGGCGGTTCGTACTCCTCGGAGTCGGCCGACAACTCCGGCGCCCTCGCCTCGGACGAGGCCCTGGCCGCGCTCCGCGAGAAGCTGGCCGGCGGCCAGAGCTGATCATCGGCTGAGGCGGTCGGTGGCGGACGCGCCGCCGACCGCACCGGCTGACAGCTCGATCGCCTGATCGTTCGATCGTCGCGTAAGGCCCGTTCCCCCTGGGGAGCGGGCCTTACGCATGCCCGCGGGGTTCGCGCAAGGGGCTTACGCCCTGGGCCTTACGCACGACCGGCGGGGCCATGGCTCCCGCGTGCCGCCGGGCTGCGACCGAGACCGAGACCGAGCCGGACACCGAGTCGACGGTGACGCTCTCCGCGCTGTCGATCTTGATGCCTGCCCGGTCGCCGCTGACCGTGATCCCTCTGACCGTCCAGTACGAGGCCCCGTTCAGATGCAGCCCGTAGCCGCGGTGCGCGGCGAGCACGGCCCTGGGGGAGCCGGTGAGGGTGATCCGCGAGCCGGAGGTGCCGGACGCGGTGATCTCGAAGCTGCCGCGGTAGGTCCCGTCGGCGAGCCGGATCGTATCGCCGGGCCGGGCGGCGGCCAGGGCGTCCTTGAGTCCGCCGGTGTCGGAGACCCGAATCGGCGCGGCCGTGACCCCGGTGGCCTCCCGTGGGATCGAGCCCGCGGCGACCAGTCCGCCCGTGGCGATCACGGCGGCGGCGCAGGAGTTGGTCAGGGTGCGTAACCGGGAGGGGCCGTGTGGCTGCATACGAGGCTGCCTTCCTGCCGTGGCCAGGGGACGCGCGGGTTCCGGGGTCGGGAGGGGGCGATGTACCCCAGGGGTACATTCCAGGTTCTGATAAGTGAACATTGGACGACATAGTGAACCGCTGACGGCTCGCGAAGATAGGGTCCGCGTATCGGTGCGTCAACCCCGCCTGGCATGTGCGCGACCGGAATCGGACGGGCGGAGCGCAACGGTGGTGGCCGCGACAGCAGTTCGGACCCGGCCGGGAATGCTCCCGCCCCTGTTCGGTGTTCTTGGATGTGGAACACGAGGAGGAGCGGTCACAGTGCTAGATCCGCAGGATTTGTACGCATGGGAGTCGAGCGGACTCGCGGAGGTCGACGCGATTGCCTCCCGGGACTCGGCCGGGCTGGTGCTGCTCTACCACTTCGACGGCTACATCGACGCCGGGGAGACCGGTGACCAGATCGTCGAGCGACTGCTGGACGGGCTGCCGCACCAGGTCGTCGCCCGCTTCGACCACGACCGGCTGGTCGACTACCGGGCCCGGCGCCCCCTGCTGACCTTCCAGCGCGACCGCTGGACCGACTACGAGGTCCCGGCCATCGAGCTCCACCTGGTGCGGGACGCGACCGCGGCGCCCTTCCTGCTGCTCACCGGCCCCGAGCCGGATGTGGAGTGGGAGCTGTTCGCGGCGGCCGTACGCCAGTTGGTGGAGCGGCTCGGGGTGCGCCTCGCGGTGAACTTCCACGGCATACCCATGGGCGTTCCGCACACCCGCCCGGTCGGGATCACCCCGCACGGCAACCGCACCGATCTGACGCCCGGCCACCGAGGGGTTTTCGAGGAGGCCCAGGTGCCCGGGAGCGCCGCGGCGCTGATCGAGTACCGGCTCGTCGAGGCGGGTCACGATGTGCTCGGCGTCGCCGCGCACGTACCGCACTACCTGGCCCGCTCCGCCTATCCGGACGCGGCGCTCACCGCGCTCGAGACGGTCACCGCGGCCACCGGTCTGGTGCTGCCGGGCGCCGCCCACGCGCTGCGCACCGAGGCGCTGAAGGCGCAGGAGGAGATCGAGCGGCAGATCTCCGAGGGCGATGAGGAACTGGTCGCGCTGGTACGGGGGCTTGAGCACCAGTACGACGCGGTGGCCGGGGCCGAGACCCGCGGCAATCTGGTCGCGGAACCGGCCGAGCTGCCCTCGGCGGAGGAGCTGGGCGCCGAGTTCGAGCGCTTCCTCGCCGAGCGGGAGGGCGAGGGCGGTGGCTGACCGGGGCCCCGTATAGCGTGGCCCCATGCTGAAGCTGGGGCTCACGGGTGGAATCGGCGCGGGCAAGAGCGAAGTGTCACGCATTCTGTCCTCGTACGGAGCGGTGCTGATCGACTCGGACCGGATCGCCCGTGAGGTGGTCGAGCCGGGTACTCCCGGACTCGCTGCGGTCGTCGCCGAGTTCGGGCCCGAGGTGCTCACCGCCGACGGCAGCCTGGACCGGCCCGCGCTGGGCGGGATCGTCTTCAGTGACTCCGAGCGGCTGCGCGCCCTGAACGCGATCGTGCACCCGCTGGTCCGCGAGCGCTCCGCCGAGCTCGAGGACGCCGCCGGATCCGACGCCGTGGTGGTCCATGACGTCCCGCTCCTCACCGAGAACGGTCTGGCCCCGCTCTACGACGTCGTGGTGGTCGTCGACGCCTCGCCCGAGACCCAGCTCGACCGGCTGGTCCGGCTGCGCGGTATGGCCGAGGACGAGGCGCGGGCCCGGATGGCGGCGCAGGCGACGCGCGCCGAGCGGCTGGCCGTCGCCGATGTGGTCATCGACAACGACGGCCCGCTGGAGGCGCTGGAGCCACAGGTCCGCACGGTCTGGACGGAGCTGGTGGAGCGGGCGGCCGGGAGCTGATCGGGTCTGGCGGGGGGCCCGACGGGGAATGAGGTGGGCGGGGCGGTTGTTGTGCTGCCCGTACCGATTGCCGTTCCGCCGCCGATCATCGTTGTCCGTGCCCGGGGGAAGGAAACCGCCGTGCCCCAGCCCACGCCCGAGACCCATGTCATCGACTTCCGCGCCGCGGAGCAGCTGCTCGCCGCCCGGGACCCGCGCGGTGCCGTCAAGCTGCTCGACTCGGTGATCACCGCCCACCCGGAGAACACCGCGGCCCGGCTGCTGCGGGCCCGTGCCTTTTTCGGCGCGGCCCAGCTGCGCTCGGCGGAGCTGGAGTTCCAGTTGGTGCTGGAGCGCGAGCCGGACAATGCCTTCGCCCATTTCGCCCTGGCCCGCACCCTGGAGCGGGCCAACCGGCCGGAGGAGGCCACCCGCCACTTCCGGCTGGCGGCGGCGCTGGACCCGCGCCCGGACTTCGTCGAGGCGGCGCGGTTCGGCGAGCGGGGCGCCCGGGGCGACCGGGGCACGCAGGGCGAGTAACGGGGCGCGAGCGACGGAGGCCGGGGCGCGAGCGACGGAGGTCGGGGGGCGGCCGGGGGTCTCACCCTCGGCGACCCCGCGCACCCCGTCCGTGGTCCCCGGCCATCCACCGGCCGCGCCCCCTGGCCGGGGCGTACGGCGGTACGTCTCGTCCGGGCTGGTAGTGCGGCCCCTGCCGGATGTGCCGGATGACCAGGGCGAGATCGGTGAGGGTGAGGGCGGTGAGCACCGCACAGGCGGCCGCCCAGCCGGGCCGGCCGGTGACCGCGAAGGCCACCGTGCCCCCGAGGGTCCAGAGCAGCCCCCATGCGGCGAGCCAGAACCGCATCCGCAGCGGGCTGCGCGCGTGCAGGGGCTCATCACCCGTCCGGATGAAGCGCATCGACACGGTCATGCACCTCCCAGGTTCTCCCTCTTCGAATCTAACGCCGCCCGGCCCGTCGCGGAGACCTGCGATCATGTCCGTGAGCACATCGCACCGGATGAGGAGCCGCCAGTGATCCGCCAGTCATGGGACGAATCGGCCGCCCGGCGGGCCCGGATCCGGGGCTGTCTGCTGGGCGGCGCGATCGGCGATGCCCTGGGCAACCCGGTCGAGTTCCTCTCCCTGCGGGCGATCCGCGAGACCCACGGGGCCGCGGGTGTCACCACGCTCGTCCCGGACGGCAGCGGCGCCGTGGGCCGGGTCACCGACGACACCCAGATGACCCTGTTCACCGCCGAGGGCCTGATACGGGCGCACGCCAGGGCCATGTCCAAGGGCATCGGCGGCGCCGAGACCGCCCTCGTCCGCAATGCCTATCTGCGCTGGCTCGACACCCAGAACCACCCCGCGCCGCCGCCCGCCCAGGACGCGTTCGACCCGGTCCGCTCCGGCTGGCTGCGCCACGAGCCCTGGCTGTACGCCCGCCGCGCCCCCGGCAACGCCTGCCTCTCCGGGCTGGCGGAGGAGCACATCCCCGCCCCGCACGATCCGCTCGACGGCCGCCCCGGCCCGGTGAACTCCGGCTCCAAGGGCTGTGGCACCGTCATGCGCTCGGCCCCGTTCGGGCTGGTCGGCCTGGACCCCCGCGGCTCCTTCGAACTCGCCGCCCACTGCGCCCAGATCACCCACGGCCACCCCACGGGCTACTACGCCGCGGGCGCCCTGGCCGCGATGATCGCGTGCCTGCTCGACGGTGAATCCCTCGAGGGCGCCGCCCTGCGTACCCTGGAGATCCTCGCCCGCTACCCGCGCCACGAGGAGACCACCGCCGCGCTGCGCAAGGCGATCGACCTGGCCGCCGAGGGCGAGCCGTCCCCGGAGAAGACCGAATCGCTGGGCGGCGGCTGGATCGCCGAGGAGGCGCTCGCCATCGGCGTGTACTGCGCCCTGGCCCGGACCCCGGACCAGCAGATCTCCTACGGCCCCGGCGGCTTGATCAGCTATGACCCGATGCCGCCGCGCACCCCGCTCCAGGCCGCCCTGCTGCTGTCGGTGAACCACTCCGGCGACAGCGATTCGACCGGCTCCATCTGCGGCAATCTCCTCGGCGCCCAGCACGGCGACCATCGCCTTCCGCCGGCCTGGCTGGCCCGGATCGAGGGCCGCGGGGTGATCGCCGAACTCGCCGACGACGTGGCCTTCGAGTTCCACCGCTCGGTCGAGCTCTACGAGCCCTACGAGGACCTGGTCTTCCCCCGGGACCGCTACCCCGTCGGCTGAGTGAGCTCAGCCGGTAGGTGGTGTACTCCACCCGCTGCCCGTCCCGGACCAGCTCCCGCCCGGCCACGACCTTTGAGCCGAAGCCCGCTTCGGCCACGAGCCACCGGCGGATGCGGTCGGCCTGTTCGGAGGACATGGTCGGGGTGTGCGCCGGGGGTCGGTCATGTGCCCGCCCCCGTGGACAGACCGCGCAGGGTGAGGCCGATGAGCCGGCGCAGGCGCTCGCTGAGGACGGCCGGCGGGTCGGGCTCCTGGGCGAGACCGGTGAGGGCGTCCACCAGCAGGGCGGCGGCGTCCTGGGCGGAGAGGACGTCGTCCAGGAGGTCGAGGTCCGCCGCTGCGGAGTCCAGTACGGCCGCGACCACGGCGATCAGACGGGTTCTCAGGGCGGCGGAGAGGTTTCCGGCCGCCCCGGTGGCGTCGCCGAGCGCGGCGGACTCGGCGAACAGCTCCTTGCGCGCGTTCGCGTCGAGGGTTCCGGCGGAGAGCTCCAGCTTCACCGTCAGCACGCCGAACAGCCGGTCCGCCGTACTGCCTTCGGCTTCGGCCGCCTTCTCAGCGGTGCGGATCATCTGGTCGACCAGCCGGGTCCCCACGGTCCGGAAGATGTCCTCCTTACCGCCGAAGTGCTGGTAGAGGGCGGGGCGGGACATGGACGACGCCTGGGCCAGGAGGTCCATGGAGGTGAGCCGGTAGCCGTAGCGGCCGAAGACACCGAGGGCCGCGTCGAGGATCTGGTCGCGTTTGGCGGTTGCGTCACGTGGCATTCTGACAGAATGAGTCGATAGTGTCAGAGTGTCAATGGCGTGGTGCCGCAGACGCGTTGATCCACGCCGGGTGCTCAGCTCGCCGACGAGCGCTCCGAGCGGCCGCGGCCGAACCAGCGCTGGATCCTGCTCAGGAAGGGGAAGCGCTCGTGCTTCTCCCGGGCGCTGCGGTCCAGCTCCTCCATCAGCCGCTTGGAGCGCTGTTCCATGTCCAGCTCGGCGAGGATGCGGTCGGTCTCCGCGAGCAGGGCCCCTTGGAGCTGCCACTGCCGGGGGTGCTCCTGGACGCGCCGCAGCAGGATGCGGGCGACGTGGTCACGGCTGGTGTGCGCCTTGGCCAGCTCGTTCGCCAGCCGGGACTCGGCCTCCTCGGCGTTGGCGCTGATGGGGCTGGTGACCAGTACCGCGAAGCTCTCGACGGCCGAGGCCATATGGACGAAGAGGCCGTACAACTCGTCCGCCACGTCCGGCGGGAAGAGCGGCTCCTCGACCCGCTCCTTGGCCAGGTCGGTCAGGGTGCGGGTGAGCACCCGCAGGACGACCGTGCAGATCTCCAGCGTGTCCAGTCCGGTGCGCAGCACCACGCGGTGCAGCACTCCCTCCTTGACGCGGGGGTTGAGCCGTACGCTGTCCTCCGCCTGCCGCAGGGCGGCGTCCACCTGGGTGATGTCGTGGTCGAGGCGGCGGGCCTCGTGGAGCCGGGCGGCGGCGCGTTCCACCGGGGTGGGACTGCCGAGCTCCTCGGCCATGTGCAGCAGCAGCTGACGCATCCGCCGGGCCAGGTCCTCGATGGACTTGCCGGCCGACTCCACCCAGACCGGGGGCGCGAGCAGGAAGTTGAAGAGCAGTCCGACCACGGCGCCGATCAGTGTCTCCAGCACCCGGTCCCAGGCGGTGTTGGTCACCTGGGTCACGCCGAGGACGAGCATCGCGCTGATCGCCACCTCGGGCACGAACTCGCTCACCCGCGCGAAGTGGCCGGCCGTCAGCGAGGCCAGGATGATCAGTCCCAGGCTCCACCAGGACAGCCCCATCAGCACGCTGAAGGCGATGGCGATCAGCACGCCCACGACCACCGCGTTGACCCTGCGGATCCCGGTGGTGAGGGTCGCGTACAGGGTGACCTGGACAACGAGGAGGGCGGTGAGCGGCGCGGTCAGCGGGGCGGGCTCGCTGCTGAGCTCCAGCGCGACGATGTAGGCGATGGTCGCGGCCGCCGCGGAACGCAGCGTCTGCACGACGACCGGGTCACTGCGCCGTTTGACGAGGTCCGCCACCGGATCGAAAACTTCTGGCACGTTACTGCCCCTTCCACCCGGGGGGACCTGGCATGACATCCGCTTTCGCGGACGGGCTAACGTGTGGGGATGATCAGGCCATTCCATCGGAATCACGCCACGAGCGGAACCCGCGCGACCGAGGAGGGCGACGGCACCGCGCTCCCGGGGAGCACCGGCACCGCCGCCACGGTCGAGGCCCATCCGCGCCAGGTCGGCCGGGTGCGCACGGAGTACGCACCGGACCCGGACGGCGATCCGGACCCCGGGGAGATCGTCTGGACCTGGGTGCCGTACGAGGAGAACGACGGGCGCGGCAAGGACCGTCCGGTGCTGGTGGTGGCGCGGGAGCGGGGCGGCACTCTGCTGGCCGTCCAGTTGTCCAGCAAACGGCACGACGAGGACCGCGAGTGGGTGCCGATAGGCTCCGGGCCGTGGGACCGGGCCGGGCGGGAGTCCTGGGTGGATCTGGACCGGGTGCTGCGGGTGCACCCGGAGGGCATGCGCCGGGAGGCGTGTGCGCTGGACCGGCCGCGCTTCGACCGGGTCGTGGTGCGGCTGCGGCAGCGCTACGGCTGGAGCTGAGCGGCCGGGCGCGCCGGGCCGGGCGTCAGACCGCGTCGGCGA
This sequence comes from Streptomyces sp. NA02950, assembly GCF_013364155.1. Classification (NCBI taxonomy): domain Bacteria; kingdom Bacillati; phylum Actinomycetota; class Actinomycetes; order Kitasatosporales; family Streptomycetaceae; genus Streptomyces; species Streptomyces sp. NA02950. The sequence continues at coordinate 6,985,907 of NZ_CP054916.1, forward strand.
GGGCCAGCAGCTTGGTGACCGTGTTCCAGTTGCGGGCGGTCAGCAGCACACCGAGCCGGATGCCGGTGACCTTCGCGGCCAGCTTGGAGCGCCCGAGCCCGTCCGGGCAGTGCAGATAGATCTCGCGCCCGACGAGGCGGAAGCTGTCGGGGGCGTGGCCGGGCTGGTCCAGGGCGTCGAGGGGGGCGGTGTCCGCCGGTACGTCCGACAGGAACACCACATGCAGCGTCTTGGGCTCGGCCGTGGCCCCGGGGTACGGATTGGCCGCCACGGCGGCGGCCAGCTCGTCCCGGGTGCGGACCATCACCGGCACCGGGAAGCCGAGGTCGGCGGCGAAGCACTCCTCCAGGGCGCGGGCCGTCTCCTCGGGCGGGGTGCCGGGGTCGGCGAACACGATATTGCCGGTCTGGAGGTGGACGGTGACGTCCTTGAACCCGAGGCCGGCCATCAGCTCGCGCTGCCGAGCCATCGGGAACTTCTTGTTGCCGCCCACGTTGATGCCGCGGAGCAGCGCTATCTGGGATGCCATGGCCGTACTCTCCTCGTGCACCGGTCTGCGCTCGTGGACCGGACGCTCCGATCGTACGACCCGGGTCCGACAGCGGCCCCGGCCCGACGGCGGCCCCGGCCCGACGGCGGCCCCGGGCCCGCGGCAGGGTTGCGGGTCCGGGGCATGATGGGGGCGTGCGGCTGGAAGCGATCACCTGGGAACGGCTGACCGACACCACCGCCGACCGGATCGCCGGGCTGACGGCGGCGGACGGCGGCCCCTGGCTCAGGGTGGCGGTCGACGGCGCTCCGGCGGCGGACACCGGGCGGCTGGCCGGTGAGCTCGCCGAGGGCCTGCGGCTGCGCGGGCGCCCGGTGCTCGTGGTCGCCGCGGCCGGGTTCTGGCGGCCCGCCTCACTGCGTCTGGAGTGGGGGCGACGGGACCCGGACGCGTACTACGACCGCTGGCTCGACACCGGGGCGCTGTGGCGGGAGGTCTTCACCCCGCTGGAGGCTGGGCCGGACGCGACCGGCCGGGTGCTGCCCGATCTGTGGGATCCGGTGACCGACCGGGCCACCCGCTCCCCGTACACCGAACTGCCGCCGGGCGGGGTGCTGCTGCTCCATGGCTCGCTGCTGCTGGGGCACTGGTTCCCGTTCGATCTGTCGGTGCATCTGCGGCTGTCCCCGGCCGCCCTCGCCCGCCGCACCGGCGAGGACGAACGGTGGACCCTGCCCGCGTTCGCGCGCTACGAGGACGAGGTGCGGCCCGACGAGACGGCGGACGTCGTGGTGCGGGTGGACGACCCCCGGCATCCGGCATGGCGCCGCCCGGAGGCATGAATCCCGACTCCGGGCGGCGTGCGACAGGTGGCCCTACTTCCGCTCCGGGCACTCCTTCCAGGCGAAGTGATAGGTGGTGCTCACATCGCCGTCGGTGGAGTCCATCGTCATGAAGCTGGTGGTGTCACGAGTGTTGGAGGTACCCGCGTTGACCCGCAGCTCCGTGTTGATGTTGAAGTTCCGCAGTTCACCACAGGGCGACCACACCACGGTGGCGATATCGGCGGTGTCGGTCGTCTGCCAGTTGTCGTCGTACGGCCCGTTGAAATCATGGGCGTTGGACGTGGTCTGCGACTGGCCCTGGAAGTAGTACGAGGCTTTCTCCACGCTGGAGGCGCCCTTTTCCAGATGTGCGAAGCCGCGGTAGTCGACGCTGGCGATCGCGTAGCTGAAGCCCTGCGGAACATGGGTGATCAGGCTCAGCTGACAGTTCTTCCGGAAGTCGGTCGGCTTGGCGCCCTTGCCCACCTGGGCGAGATAGTCGCTGTAGGTGACGGTGAACGCCGTATTGTCCTCGGAGACGGCCACCGCCGCCGTACCCGCCGGACAGCCCGATCCGTTCACCGTCGCCACGGTGATCACGATCTTGTCGGGTGGCACGGTGCCGAACGGTGGTTGTGCGGGACCCTGAGAGGCCATCGTCGAGGCGAATAACGCCGTGATCACACCGCTTGTGTAGAGAACACCGGGCATGATTCTCCATTCAATCATCGGGCTGACGGCGGCGGGGATCCGGGTGGGGGCCGAAGCCGTCGTGGCAGTTGGATTGCTGCACTACCGGGAGGAGGAAGGACATTCCTTCCAGGCGAGGTGGTAAATGGTGTTGACCCCGCCGTCGGTGGAGTCCATGGCCATGAAGCTGGTGCTGCCCGCCGGTGAGGAACCGGCGTTCACCCGGAGTTCGGAGTTGATGTTGAGGTTCCGGTCCTGGCCGCAGGGGGCCCAGACCAGTGCGCTGTAGTCGGTGCTGTCGGTGGTCTGCCAGTTGTCGCGGTACGGACCGTTGAAGTCATGGGTCCGCGAGGCGGTGTCCGCCGAACCCTGGAAGTAGTAACTCGCTTTCTCGGTCCCGCGGGCGCCCCTCTGTAGCGAGGCATAGCCGCGGTAGTCGACCTCGGCGATGGCGTAGGTGAAGCCCTGCGGGATATGTACATCCAGGTTGAGCTGGCAGTTCTTCCGGATGTCGGTCGGGTCCGCATCGGGGCCCACCTGGGCGAGGTAGTCGCTGTAGGTGACGGTGAACGCCGTGTTGTCGCCGGCCACCGCGACGGCCGCGGTCCCTTTCGGGCAACCCGATCCGTTCACGGTCCTGACGTTCACCTGGATCTTTTCCGGGGGGACGTCGGGGGCCGGGGAAACGCCTTGGGTGGAAAGGGCCGAGGCGAATAACGCAGCGGCCGCGCCACCGGCGAGCAGTACACCGGACATGGCACTCCAATTCGATCATTGACGGGGACGTGGTTGAGCCGTGAGGGGACGCGCAGGTGTTTCGAGGGAGTGCGGAAGAACGCGGTACGGACAACGCGGTACAAGAACGCCGTACGAAGAGCGCGGTGCGGAAGAGCTGTTGAGCGGAACAGCTGCGCGAGAGGTGCCCAGCGGATGGCAGAATGCCAGGGCAGTGAGCGTCAGAAATGTGCGCCCGACGCATTCTTGCCCGGTGCGGGTCCGCGAGCGCTCCTAAGATAAGGGCGGGCGCCATCCACGACAAGTGGAACGGGTATTTCCCGGGCAAGATATTTTCCGGCCCGCCGCACCGGCGAAGAGGCGGACCGGAGAGGGAATCGGAACGGAACAGCGGCCCCGGTCAGAACAGCGGCTGCGGAAGAACGCCTTCCAGCGCCAGAAGGGCACGCTTGGTCTCCAGCCCGCCACCGAAGCCGCCGATACCGCCGTCGCTCTCGACGACGCGGTGGCACGCGACCACGACCGGCAGCGGATTGCCGCCCATGGCCATACCCACGGCACGGGCGGCGCCCGGTTCACCGACCCGGTTCGCGAGGTCCTGATAGCCCACCACCGTGCCGTACGGGACGCCGTCGGCCAGTTCGCGCAGCACCCGGCGGTTGAAGCCGGTGGTCAGCGACCAGTCCAGGGGGACGGTGAACTCCTTGAGGCCACCGGCGAAGTAGCCCGTCAGCTGCCCGGTCGCCGCGGCGAGGGTCCCGGCCCGGTGCGGCGCGGGCGCGGGTCCGGTGCCCAGACGGCGGGTGAGCCGGGAGACCGCCTCCGCCGCCGTTTTCCCGTCGGCGTGGAAGACCACCAGGGCCAGCCCCTGGTCGGTGGCCGCGAGCAGCAGCGGGCCGATGGGGGTGTCCAGCACCTCCCAGGACCAGGCGCGTATCTCCGGCCGTCCCGGGGTGCCCTGCTCGGGGGCCTGCTGCTCCGGGGTGTCCCGCTCCGGGTCCTGCCGCTCTGCGATCGTCACGGTTCCAGCCTAGGCGCGGGCACCGACAGCGCCCCGGCGGCCGTCGGCCACCGGGGCGCTCCCTCGCACGCCAGGCCCCGCCCAAGGGCCCGTACCGGACAGGTCAGTCGAGGTCGTCCAGGGCGTCCCGGACCACATCGGGTTTGTTGGTGATGATGCCGTCCACCCCCATCCGCGCGACCGAGACCGCCGCCGGGCCGTCGTTCACGGTCCAGGTGAAGACCTCCAGCGGACGCCCGTGCGCGCCGCGCACCGCGTGGACCGCGGCCACGTACCCGCTGTCGATGGTCCGGTAGCTGGGGTTGATCTGGTCGGCGAACTCCGCGTACTGCGGAAGGTCGTCGGCGGCGGGGGTGCCCAGATAGCCGGTCGTGACGTCCGGCCGCAGCTGGTGGACCGTGCGCATGGAGGTCGCGTTGAAGCTCTGGATGATCAGCCGGTGCTTGTACTTGCCCTTGAGCCAGCCCTCCCGGCGCAGCTCGCGCAGGGACTGGCGCTCGATGCCGGGGTAGAGCTCGGGGGCCTTGAGCTCCATCAGAAGCCTTTGGTGGTTGTCGGAAACCCGGTCCAGGTACTCCTCGAGGGTCGGCACGGTCTCGCCCGCGAACTCGGGGCTGAACCAGCTTCCGGCGTCCAGCTTCTCGATCTCGTCGAGGGTGAAGTCGGAGATCTTCCAGGGCGCGCGGTCCGGGAAGACCTCCTCGACGTTCGTGGTCCGGTCGAGCGTGGTGTCGTGCATGATGATCAGCTCGCCGTCCCTGGTGCGCTGGACGTCGTTCTCCACCCAGTCGATGCCGAGCTCGTCGGCCGCGTCGACGGCGGCGAGGGTGTTCTCGGGGGCGTAGGCGGAGGCGCCCCGATGCGCCACGGTGATCGTGTGGTGGTGCGGATGACCGGCGGCCCCGGCCGCGGTCACGGGGAGGAGGAAGAGCGCGGACATACCCAGGAGCGCGCCGGTCAACGCGGCGGCAGGACGGATCTGCATACGGACTCCTCGCGTCGTATGACTCGCGAATGGCTCGCGAACGGCCAGAGGGTCCCAGATGGTCCGTACCTCGGGATAGGTATCGGACGGGGGAATCGGTCCGTCCCGTGCGGATCAGCCCCGCGGACGCTCGAAGGTGACGAGCAGGCCCTCCACCGCGCCCGGTCCGACCCGGCCCTTCACATCCGCGCTCGTTATCGTCTTCACCCGCCAGCCGTCGGCCGCGTACTTGTTCAGCAGGTCCTCGACCTTGTCGGCCGACATCTTCCCGCCGATCAGACCCTCACGGATCTGGATCACCTTGTACTCGTACATGATCGGTTCCCTTCGTTCCGGGGTGGTCAGGGGCCGCCCGGAGGCCGTGGAAACCGCCCGGCGGCCCGTCCGGGCCAGGCTACGGGGCGGCTGCCGGGGCGATCGCCCCTCCGTTGTCAGTGGCGAGTCGTACGGTGGGTGACATGCGGCCCGTAACCCAGATCGAACGCAAGGTGGCGCCCTTCGAGGTCGTCAGCCCGTACCAGCCCAGTGGTGACCAGCCCACGGCCATCGCCGACCTCGACCGGCGCATCCGGGCCGGTGAGAAGGATGTCGTGCTCCTCGGCGCGACCGGCACCGGAAAGTCCGCCACCACCGCGTGGATGATCGAGAAGCTCCAGCGGCCGACACTCGTCATGGCGCCCAACAAGACACTGGCCGCCCAGCTCGCCAATGAGTTCCGCGAGCTCCTGCCGAACAACGCCGTCGAGTACTTCGTCTCGTACTACGACTACTACCAGCCCGAGGCGTACGTTCCGCAGTCGGACACCTACATCGAGAAGGACTCCTCGATCAACGAGGAGGTGGAGCGGCTGCGCCACTCCGCCACCAACTCGCTGCTCACCCGGCGCGATGTGGTGGTCGTCGCCTCCGTCTCCTGCATCTACGGCCTGGGTACGCCGCAGGAGTACGTGGACCGCATGGTGCCGCTCAAGGTCGGCCAGGAGATCGACCGCGACCAGATGCTGCGCCGCTTCGTCGACATCCAGTACACACGCAATGACATGGCGTTCACCCGGGGCACCTTCCGGGTCCGCGGCGACACCATCGAGATCTTCCCGGTCTACGAGGAGCTCGCGGTCCGGATCGAGATGTTCGGCGACGAGATCGAGGCGCTGTCCACCCTCCACCCGCTCACCGGCGAGGTCATCACCGACGATCAGGAGCTGTACGTCTTCCCGGCCAGCCACTACGTGGCCGGTCCCGAGCGTATGGAGAAGGCCATCTCCGGGATCGAGACCGAGCTGGAGGAGACCCTCGCCCGGCTGGAGAAGCAGGGCAAGCTGCTGGAGGCCCAGCGGCTGCGGATGCGCACCACCTACGACATCGAGATGATGCGCCAGATCGGGACCTGCTCCGGTATCGAGAACTACTCGCTGCACATCGACGGCCGTGAGTCCGGATCCCCGCCGCACACCCTGCTCGACTACTTCCCGGACGACTTCCTCCTGGTCATCGACGAGTCCCATGTCACCGTGCCGCAGATCGGCGCGATGTACGAGGGCGACGCCTCCCGTAAGCGCACCCTGATCGAGCACGGCTTCCGGCTGCCCTCCGCGCTCGACAACCGCCCTCTGAAGTGGGAGGAGTTCCTCGAGCGGGTGGGGCAGACGGTCTATCTCTCCGCCACCCCCGGCCCGTACGAGCTCTCCCGCTCCGACGGCTTCGTGGAGCAGATCATCCGGCCGACCGGTCTGGTCGACCCCGAGGTAGTCGTCAAGCCCACCGACGGACAGATCGACGACCTGATCCACGAGATCCGCACCCGCACCGAGAAGGACGAGCGAGTCCTCGTCACCACCCTCACCAAGAAGATGGCCGAGGACCTCACCGACTACATGCTCGAACTGGGCATCCAGGTGCGGTATCTGCACAGCGACGTGGACACCCTGCGCCGGGTGGAGCTGCTGCGCGAGCTGCGCGCGGGCGAGTACGACGTACTGGTGGGCATCAACCTGCTGCGGGAGGGCCTGGACCTGCCGGAGGTGTCGCTGGTCGCCATCCTCGACGCCGACAAGGAGGGCTTCCTGCGCTCCGGCACCTCGCTGATCCAGACCATCGGCCGGGCCGCGCGCAATGTCTCGGGCCAGGTCCATATGTACGCCGACAAGGTCACCCCCGCGATGGAGAAGGCCATCGAGGAGACCAACCGCCGCCGCGAGAAGCAGATCGCGTACAACACCGAGCGCGGGATCGACCCCCAGCCGCTGCGCAAGAGGATCGGCGACATCGTGGCCACCCTCGCCCGCGAGGAGATCGACACCAAGGAACTGCTGGGCACCGGCTACCGCCAGGCGGACCAGGGCAAGGGCAAGGCGCCGGTGCCCGCCCTGGGGTCGCAGAAGGCGGGCCGGAAGGGCGGCAAGGCGGCCGCGGGCAAGGACGGGGCGCTGACCGACCGTCCGGCCGCCGAACTGGCCGAGCTGATCGAGGAGATGACCGACCGGATGCGGGCCGCGGCGGCGGAGCTCCAGTTCGAGGTGGCGGCCCGGCTGCGGGACGAGGTGGGGGAGTTGAAGAGGGAGCTGCGGCAGATGAAGGAGGCCGGGCTCTCCTGACCGTCCCGGCCCCCGGGGGCACGCCGGACGTCGGGCGTGCCCCGGCCGTTCCCAGTCCCGTCCTGGCTGCACCACACCGCGCCGCTCCGCGCCGTCCGGTGCCTCGTCCCCGCCGTGCCTCCGCTGTGTTGCAAGAGCGACACAAAAGCCGCTCGCCGGGCTGGAGTCCCGGCACCAGTGCATAGGGTTTTCGCAGGACCGCGCAGACGGGCGGACCAGGGCCGCGCCATGCGCGAGCCACGGGGAAATTCGAGAGACGAGAGTAGGGACAGCACGTGACGGTCAACATGTCCAAGGGTCAGGCCATCAGCCTGCAGAAGGCCGACGGGGGCACCCTGACCGCGGTGCGGATGGGGCTGGGCTGGCAGGCGGCGCCCCGCCGCGGGCTGTTCGGATCACGTACGCGGGAGATCGACCTCGACGCGTCGGCGGTGCTCTTCGCCGACCAGCAGCCCACCGACGTGGTGTTCTTCCGTCACCTGGTGAGCGACGACGGCTCGGTGCGCCACACCGGTGACAACCTGGTCGGCGGCGCGGGTCAGGGCGGCGACGACGAAGCCATCCTGGTCGACCTCCAGCGCGTTCCGGTGCACATCAACCAGATCATCTTCACCGTGAACTCCTTCACCGGCCAGACCTTCGCCGAGGTGCAGAACGCGTTCTGCCGTCTGGTGGACGAGACCAACGGCCAGGAGCTGGCGCGCTACACGCTCACCGGCGGCGGTCAGTACACCGCGCAGATCATGGCCAAGGTGCAGCGCACGGGCAACGGCTGGGAGATGAAGGCCGTGGGTGAGCCGGCCAACGGCCGTACCTTCCAGGACCTGATGCCGCACATCCTTCCGCACCTGTAAGGCGCCGCTGTCCGTCGGCCCGGTGGCGCATCCGCCCGCCGGGCCGATGTGTTCGGGGCCACGGCACACACCACCGCACCACACACTTCCGTACGCACGACGCACACGACGGAACACAACGAGGGGACGCAGCGATGACGGCCGAGCTGGTGCGGGGGCAGAACCACCCTCTGCCCCAGACCCGTTTGGAGATCCGGATCTCGGCGGGCAAACCGATCGTGGCCGGGGCGACACTCGGTGATGAACAGGGCACGGTGCACGGGGCGGAATGGGTCGCCCATCCCGCCGCGCCGCAACTGCCCGGTATCGAAGTGTCCAAGCAGGCCGCGGCGGACCACCGGCTCGCCGTCGACCTCGGCGCGCTCCCCGAGAGCGTCCACCGGGTCACCGTGCTGCTCGCGCTGCCGACCGGTGTCGGCGGCCCGGTCCGGTTCGGCTCCCTGGCTGCCCCGTTCGCGGCCGTCACCGGGCTCGACGGCGCCGAGGTGGCCAGCTACACCATCACCGGTCTGGACGCGGAGTCCGCGGTCACCGCGCTGGAGCTGTACCGCAGGCAGGGCGCCTGGAAGGTGCGCGCCGTCGGCCAGGGGTACGCGGGCGGGCTCGCCGCGATGCTCCAGGACCAGGGGCTGCCGCAGGCCGCCGAGCTCGCCGCGGAGATCAACGAGGCGGTGGCCCGGGGCATGGCCCGTTCGGTCGCCCAGCCCCCGCCCCGCTCCGGGGACGACGGACGGGTGCGGACCGCCACCGCGGGCGGCAGCTCCGAGCCCGGACCGGTCCCCGCCCAGCCGCAGAGCCCGGCCGAGCCCCCAACTCCCGCCGCGTCCGGTTCCGGAGGGCCGGTCAACTACCAGCACCCCGGCCGCCGTACGGCCACTCCGCCCACCCCGCCCCCGGTCGTGCCGCCCGCCGCGCCCGGCCGGCCCGCGCAGCCGGTCGCGGGCGACGCCTCCGGCTGGACCATGGACGAGCGGCTCTACAACCAGGTCTGGGGGATGTTCGAGGATCTGGCCCGCACCACCGCCGCCTACCGCAGCGCCGTGGACTTCGCGGACTCCCGGATGGAACAGGAGCTGGACCGGGTGCTCTCCGATCCGCGCTCCCGGATCGGCGCCGCCGCCGACACCGCCCGCGCGGAGGCCCGCGCCAAGCACACCGCCCTGGTGGATCAGGCCCGCGCCGCCCTCGACCGCGACCTGGCGCAGCTCACCGCCGAGGCCGAGGTGGTCGAGCCCGCGCTGCCGCCCGCGTACGCCCGCTGGGACAGCCCGGTCTGGCAGGGCTACCAGGTGCCGATGGAGATCCCGATGGCGCTGCGCCTGGGCGATCTGCATCTCCCCGAGGGCACCGATCTGCGGATCCCGATGCTGGTGCGGCTGCCGCTGGAGCGCGGGCTGTGGATAGACGCCGGGCGGTCCGGCTCGGCCGAGGGGGCGATGCTGGACTCCGGGGGCCTGCGCAAGCTGGCCTCGGACACCGCGGTCGCCATCGCCGCCCGGCTGCTGGCCGTCTATCCGGTGGGGGAGTTCCAGCTGAAGGTGATCGACCCGGCCGGTTCGGCTTCTGCCTCGTACGCCCCGCTGCTGGAGTCGGGCGCGCTGCGGGCGCCGGAGGCCGGGGCCCAGGGCGTGACCTCGGCGCTCGCCGCGCTGACCCGGCGGGTGGACCTGGTGCAGATGGCGGTCCGCAGCGGTGCAGCGGACGCGCTGCCGCCGGATGTGGACACCGCCGAGCAGCTGCTGATCGTCCATGACTTCCCGCACGGCTTCGACGACCGGGCCGTCACCCAGCTGCGCTATCTGGCGGACGAGGGGCCCTCGGTGGGCGTGCATCTGATGATGGTCGCCGACCGTGACGACGCACGGGGTTACGGGCCGGTGCTGGACCCGCTGTGGCGTTCGCTGCTGCGGCTCACCCCGGTCGCCGACGACCATCTCGCCGACCCGTGGGTCGGGCACGCCTGGACCTACGAGCCGTCGCTCGCCCCGGCGGGCAGCCAGGTGCTGTGGCAGGTGATGGGGCAGGTGGCCCGCGCCCGGGAGGCATACGGCAGGTAGTCCGAACAGTGCTCCACCAGGACCCCCGCGATGGCCGGTCATCCGGTCACCGCGGGTGTTCTTTGGGTTGCGCCAGGAATTGGTAACCCTTCTGACCTGGTCTTTTGTATTCTTCTTTACTCTTACATGGGTATTCCTGTACTCTCTTTTCCGCGGAGGGGAGTACTCCTGTAGCGGTGTTCCCGTCACGACGGATCGCGACCGGCTTCCTATGAGGCCGGGCGGGATCCCGGGGCACCGGCCCGTGCGTATGCGCGGGCGGAAGAGACCTCCGGCAGCGACACGCTGAAACTGCCGCACACATGCCGGAGGAACCGTGGATGTTTCCCTGACCATGTGGGCACTGACCATCGCCGGTCTCAGTGCCCTCATCGCCGTCGACTTCTTCATCGGCGGCCGCAAGCCGCACGAGGTCTCCCTCAAGGAGGCCGGGATCTGGACCACCGTCTGGATCGTTCTCGCCGGGCTCTTCGGCGCGGGCCTGCTGCTCTTCGCGGGCGGCCAGCCCTCCGGGGAGTTCTTCGCGGGCTTCATCACCGAGAAGTCGCTGAGCGTCGACAACCTCTTCGTCTTCGTCCTGATCATGGCGAAGTTCGCGGTGCCCACGATCTACCAGCAGCGCGTGCTGATGATCGGCGTGCTCATCGCGCTGGTGCTGCGGGCGATCTTCATCGCCGGAGGCGCGGCGATCATCTCGACCTTCTCCTGGGTCTTCTACCTGTTCGGCGCGTTCCTCATCTGGACGGCCTGGAAGCTCATCCAGGAGGCGCGAGCCGGTGAGGAGGACGAGGAGTTCGAGGAGAACCGCCTGCTCAAGGCGGTCGAGCGGCGCGTCCCGTCCACCGACAAGTACCACGGCACCAAGCTGTTCATCGTGGAGAACGGCAAGCGGCTGATGACCCCGATGCTGATCGTCATGCTGGCGATCGGCACCACGGACGTCCTGTTCGCGCTGGACTCGATCCCCGCGATCTTCGGCCTCACCCAGGACCCGTACATCGTCTTCACCGCCAACGCCTTCGCGCTGATGGGTCTGCGACAGCTGTACTTCCTCATCGGCGGACTGCTCAAGAAGCTGGTCCACCTCTCGTACGGACTGTCGGTCATCCTCGGCTTCATCGGCGTGAAGCTGGTGCTGCACGCGCTGCACGAGTCCGGGGTGCACGTCCCCGAGATCAGCATCCCGGTCTCGCTCGGCGTCATCTGCACCGTGCTCGCGGTCACCACGGTCACCAGCCTCCGCGCCTCGAAGAAGCAGGCGGCGGCGGAGGCAGGAGCCACGGCCGCGGGCGAAGACCCGGAGCGGGAGAAGGACAGCGTGGACGTCTGACCCATGCGAGGGGCGTGCGCCATCCCCGCACGCCCCGTCCGACTCCCCCGCCAGGCGCGCAACTCCGACGCACCCGGTGCGGGCGCCCCGCCCGGCGCCCACTCCGACGCACCCGGTGCGCGCGCCCGGGAAGGCGCCCCCTCATCAGGCGGGCGCCTCTCCTGTCTCCAGGGGCCGTACGGCCGGCCGCCCCTCCAGGGGCCGGTCGGCCGTCGGCCGGGTCTCGGGCAGCAGCGCGAAACAGCCCAGGCTGAGCAGCGCGACCGCGGTCAGATACGCGGCCACACCCCACGGCGGACCGCCGCCGTGCGACACCGCCGTCGCCACCACCGGGGTGAGCGCACCGCCCAGCACCCCCCCGAGGTTGTAGCCGACCGCAGCTCCCGTGCAGCGCACCCGCGCCTCGTACAGCTCCGGCAGATACGCCGAGATCACGGCGAACATGGTGATGAAGCCGAGCAGCGCCACCGTGAAGGCCAGGAACATCAGCGGCGGCTCCCCGGTGCGCAGCAGCGCGATCATCGGGAACATCCACACCACCGTGGCCGCGCAGCCCGCCAGACACATCGGCCGCCGCCCGAAACGGTCGCCGAGATGGGCCGCCAGCGGGGTCACGGCGCCCTTCACCGCCACCGCCCCCATGATGCAGCCCAGCATCACCGTGCGGTCCACTGCGAGCTCTTCCGTGCCGTATGCCAGGGCCCAGGTGCTGACCGCGTAGAAGACGGCGTAGCCGACCGCGAGCCCGCCCGCGGTGAGCAGCACCAGCCGCCAGTGGCCGCGCACCACCTCGGCCAGCGGTGCGGTGGCCCGTTCACCGTGCTCGGCCAGCTCCCGGAAGCGCGGGGTCTCGGTCAGCCGGGTCCGCAGCAGCAGCCCGGCACCCGCCAGCACCCCCGCGGCCCAGAACGGCACCCGCCACCCCCAGGAGCGGAACTCGGCGTCGCTCAGGGCCGCCGACAGGACCAGCATGATGCCGTTGGCCAGCAGAAACCCGATGGCCGGGCCGATCTGCGGAAAGCCCGACCACAGCCCGCGCCGCCGCGCGGGCGCGTGCTCGGCGGTCAGCAGCACCGCACCACCCCACTCACCGCCGACGCCGAGCCCCTGGAGGAAGCGCAGCACCAGCAGCAGTACGGGGGCGGCGATCCCGATGGAGTCGTACGTGGGCACGAAGCCCACCGCGACCGTGGCAAGACCGGTCAGCAGCAGTGAGGCGATCAGCACCGGCCGCCGGCCGTGGCGGTCGCCGAGCGGTCCGAAGAGCAGGGAGCCGAGCGGCCGTGCGACGAAGCCGACGGCGAAGGTGGAGAAGGCGGCCAGGGTCCCGGCGAGCGGGGAGAAGGTGGGGAAGAACAGCGGGCCGAGGACGAGCGCCGCGGCCGTGCCGTAGGCGAAGAAGTCGTAGAACTCGATCGCGGTACCGGCCAGGGACGCGGCCGCGAGTCGGGCCATGGACGGGGATCGGTCAGCGTGCATGCCGCGCCAACCGCCGTCACCCGCCACCGGTTACGGGCCTCCGGCAGGCGTGTGGAGGAGCCGGGGGGACCGGCGGCGCGCGGGGGTCGCTACCAGCCGCGCTTGCGCCATTCGCCGAGCTGCGGGCGCTCGGCGCCGAGCGTGGTGTCGTCGCCGTGGCCGGGGTAGACCCAGGTCTCGTCCGGCAGCCGGTCGAAGAGCTTGGCCTCGACGTCGTTGATGAGGCTCTCGAACGCCTCGGGGTCCTTGAAGGTGTTGCCGACCCCGCCGGGGAAGAGGCAGTCGCCGGTGAACACATGGGGATGGCCGTGCGGGTCGTCGTAGACCAGCGCGATGCTGCCCGGGGTGTGGCCGACCAGATGGCGGGCGGTCAGCTCGACCCGGCCGACGCGCAGGGTGTCGCCGTCCTCCACCAGGACATCGGTGGGCACCGGGATGCCCTCCGCGTCGTAGCGGCCCGCGTAGGTACGGGCGCCGGTGGCCTCCGCCACCTCGCGCAGCGCGCCCCAGTGGTCCTGGTGGCGGTGGGTGGTGACCACGGACGCGACCCCGCTGTCGCCGATGAGGGAGAGCAGTGTGTGCGGCTCGGCGGCGGCGTCGATCAGCAACTGCTCGTCGGTGGCCCGGCAGCGCAGCAGATAGGCGTTGTTGTGCATGGGTCCGACCGCGACCTTCGAGATCATGAGATCGGTCAGTTCGTGCACGTCCGCCGGTCCGCCGACCGTCACCGCTCCGCTGTAGGTCATGGCCTCAGCCTACCGGCGGGAGCACCGGCGGCGGGCCGCTGGGGCAGCCCGGATCCGTCCGTGCGTCCGGTGAGCCGCCCGGCGGCGTACCGGGGCGGTCAGCCGCAGCGGGGGAATACCGGGGTGCCCCGCGAACCTTGAAGAGGTGAGGACGTCGGGCCGTCCATCGCCTCTGTGACGGCGGCCGCGTCTCATGCGTAGCCGCCCATGTCCCGACCGTAGTGTGCGCTACACGATCGGGTGAACCCGGCTCACTCCCCCCACAAATCGAATGTGCGTGCTATAGGCTCGGTGTGCTGCATCCTTAAGACACCGCCGTGGCGCCCCCATACTCTTGGTCTGGGGGCTTCGCTCCGCTCCGTCCCCGCTCATCCGGCAGGGGGCCTCGGGAGCGGGCCCGGCGCACCCACCTCTCTCAAGAAAGGTGCCGACCGGCGTGGCCGACCGTCTCATCGTCCGTGGCGCTCGCGAGCACAACCTCAAGAATGTCTCGCTCGACCTCCCGCGTGACTCCCTCATCGTCTTCACCGGTCTGTCCGGGTCGGGCAAGTCCTCCCTCGCGTTCGACACGATCTTCGCCGAGGGGCAGCGCCGCTACGTCGAGTCGCTCTCCTCCTACGCCCGTCAGTTCCTGGGCCAGATGGACAAGCCCGATGTGGACTTCATCGAGGGCCTGTCCCCGGCGGTCTCCATCGACCAGAAGTCCACCTCGCGCAATCCGCGCTCCACGGTCGGCACCATCACCGAGGTCTACGACTACCTCCGGCTGCTGTTCGCCCGGATCGGCAAGCCGCACTGCCCCGAGTGCGGCCGCCCGATCGCCCGCCAGTCGCCGCAGGCGATCGTGGACCGGGTGCTGGAGCTGCCCGAGGGCAGCCGCTTCCAGGTGCTCTCCCCGCTGGTGCGCGAGCGCAAGGGGGAGTTCGTCGACCTCTTCTCCGACCTCCAGTCCAAGGGATACAGCCGGGCCCGGGTGGACGGCACCACCGTCCAGCTGTCCGACCCGCCGAAGCTGAAGAAGCAGGAGAAGCACACCATCGAGGTGGTCGTCGACCGCCTCACCGTCAAGGACAGCGCCAAGCGGCGGCTGACGGACTCGGTGGAGACCGCGCTCGGGCTCTCCGGCGGCATGGTGATCCTCGACTTCGTGGATCTCGACGAGGACGACCCGCAGCGTGAGCGGATGTTCTCCGAGCACCTCTACTGCCCGTACGACGACCTGTCGTTCGAGGAGCTGGAGCCGCGCTCCTTCTCCTTCAACTCGCCGTTCGGCGCCTGCTCGGAGTGCACCGGTATCGGGACCCGGATGGAGGTCGACCCCGAGCTGATCGTCCCGGACGAGGAGAAGTCGCTCGACGAGGGCGCCATCCACCCCTGGTCCCACGGCCACACCAAGGACTATTTCGGACGGCTGGTCGGCGCGCTCGCCGACGCGCTCGGCTTCCGTACCGACATCCCCTGGGCCGGGCTGCCGCAGCGGGCCAAGAAGGCACTGCTCAACGGGCACAAGACCCAGATCGAGGTGCGCTACCGCAATCGTTACGGCCGCCAGCGCGCCTACACCACCGCCTTCGAAGGGGCGCTGCCCTTCGTCAAGCGGCGCCACTCCGAGGCGGAGAGCGACTCCAGCCGGGAGCGCTTCGAGGGCTATATGCGCGAGGTGCCCTGCCCCACCTGTGAGGGCACCCGGCTCAAGCCGATCGTCCTCGCGGTCACCGTGCAGGGCCGGTCCATCGCGGAGGTCTCCGCGATGTCGATCAGCGACTGCGCCGAGTTCCTGCGGGACATGAAGCTCACCGACCGCGAGAAGACCATCGCCGAGCGGGTGCTCAAGGAGGTCAACGAGCGGCTGCGGTTCCTGGTCGACGTCGGCCTGGACTACCTCTCGCTCAACCGCGCGGCGGGCACCCTCTCCGGCGGCGAGGCCCAGCGCATCCGGCTGGCCACCCAGATCGGCTCCGGTCTGGTCGGTGTGCTCTATGTGCTGGACGAGCCGTCGATCGGGCTGCACCAGCGCGACAACCACCGGCTGATCGAGACGCTGGTGCGGCTGCGCGACCTCGGCAACACCCTGATCGTGGTGGAGCACGACGAGGACACCATCAAGACCTCGGACTGGGTGGTGGACATCGGCCCGGGCGCCGGTGAGCACGGCGGCAAGGTGGTCCACAGCGGGCCCTTGAGCGAGCTGCTGGTCAACAAGGAGTCGATGACCGGGCACTATCTGTCCGGCAAGAAGGCCATCGCGCTGCCCGCGCTGCGGCGGCCGGTGGACGCCAAGCGGCAGTTGACGGTCCACGGCGCCCGGGAGAACAACCTCCAGGACATCGATGTGTCCTTCCCCCTCGGTGTGCTCACCGCGGTCACCGGTGTCTCGGGCTCGGGTAAGTCCACCCTGGTCAACGACATCCTCTACACCCATCTGGCCCGTGAGCTGAACGGTGCGCGGGCGGTCCCCGGGCGCCACACCCGGGTCGCCGGTGACGATCTGGTCGACAAGGTGGTGCATGTCGACCAGTCGCCGATCGGCCGCACCCCGCGGTCCAACCCGGCCACCTACACCGGTGTCTTCGACCATGTGCGCAAGCTGTTCGCCGAGACGATGGAGGCGAAGGTGCGCGGCTATCTGCCGGGCCGCTTCTCCTTCAACGTCAAGGGCGGCCGCTGCGAGAACTGCTCGGGTGACGGCACCATCAAGATCGAGATGAACTTCCTGCCGGATGTGTATGTGCCGTGCGAGGTCTGCCACGGCGCGCGCTACAACCGGGAGACCCTCGAGGTGCACTACAAGGGCAAGTCCATCGCCGAGGTGCTGGACATGCCCATCGAGGAGGCGCTGGACTTCTTCGAGGCGGTGCCCACGATCAGCCGCCATCTACGGACGCTCAACGAGGTGGGGCTCGGCTACGTCCGGCTGGGGCAGCCCGCGCCGACCCTCTCCGGTGGTGAGGCCCAGCGGGTCAAGCTGGCCAGCGAGCTCCAGAAGCGGTCCACCGGGCGCACCGTCTATGTGCTCGACGAGCCGACCACAGGTCTGCACTTCGAGGACATCAGCAAGCTGATCAGCGTGCTCTCCGGACTGGTCGACAAGGGCAATACGGTGATCGTCATCGAGCACAACCTCGATGTGATCAAGACGGCCGACTGGGTCGTGGACATGGGCCCCGAGGGCGGCAGCGGCGGTGGACTGGTGATCGCCGAGGGCACCCCGGAGAACGTGGCCTCCGTTCCGGCCAGCCACACCGGGAAGTTCCTGCGGGACATGCTGGGCGACCGGGTGAGCGACGCGGTGGTGCCCGCGGCGCGCAACGGCGGCAAGAGCAGCGGTACCGCCAAGAAGACCGCGGCCAAGAAGGCGCCCGCCAAGACCGCGGCGAAGAAGACGGCCGCCGCCAAGACCGCCAAGAAGACCGTCACCAAGAAGACGGTGGCGGCGAAGAAGGCGGCGGGCGCGTAGCGCCATGAGCCGTGCCCCGGGCCGCCGTGCCGAACGGCGGCCCGGGGACAGGGGTTGGGGGCGCCCCGCAGAGGCGCGGGGAACTGCGCGAGGGGCCCCGACGCAGCCGCGGACGCATGACGGCACCTCGCGGCACCACGTCCCGCGGAGCGCTTGCCGGCCGGTCGGCCACCGCGGGCGGGCTCGCCCGGCGGCGTCAGTCCAGCTCGGCGGCGTAGGGCGGTTCGGCACCCGCGCGCGAGCAGGTGAGCGCGGCGGCCCGCGCCGCGAAGCCCAGCACATCCCGCCACGCCGCCTCGTCCAGCTTGGCGAGCGCGGACGCCGACAGCGCGCCATGCGCCGCGAGCCGGTGCAGCAGCGCGGCGTTCACGGTGTCGCCCGCGCCGATGGTGTCCACGATCTCCACCGGCTCGCCCGGCACCGCACAGCCGGTGCCGTCCTGGCACCGCACACTCATCCCGTCCCCGCCATGGGTGAGCACCACCGCCGCCGGACCCGCCGCCAGCCACTCCCGTATGGCCGTGTCCGGCTCATCGGAGCCCGCCAGCCAGGCCGCGTCCTCGACCGACAGCTTCAGCAGCCCGACATCCGGCAGCCAGCCGCGGAAGCGGGCCCGGTAGGCGTCCGCGTCCGCGATCAGCCCGGTGCGGATATTGGGGTCCAGCGCGGTGAAGACCCCGCGCCCCGCCTCACGCCGCAGCAGTGCCTCGTACGCACTGGCGCCCGGCTCCAGCACCAGGGAACAGGTGCCCAGCGACAGGGCGGTGACCCCGTCGGGCAGCGCGCCGGGCAGTTCGAAGAGCCGGTCCGCGGTGCCCTGGACATAGAAGCCGTAGCCCGCCGAACCATCGGCGCCGATGGACGCGACCGCGAGCGTGGTGGGCTCCGGGCCTCGCTGCACCAGCGCGGTGTCCACACCGTCCGCGCGCAGCCCGGACAGCAGCGCCTCGCCGAAGCTGTCGGTGGACACCCGTGAGCAGAACGCGGTGGGCGAACCCAGCCGGGCCAGCGCCATCGCGGTGTTGTACGGGCCACCGCCGCGGCGGGGCAGCAGCGCGGGCAGTTCACCACCCGCCGAGGGACCCGGCGGCGTCGTACTACCGGGCGTACTACCGGACGTACCACCGGGCACGAGGTCGATCAGGGCTTCTCCGGCGACGACGATCACGGGACGGATCCTTTCCTGGTGCGGACCGGGGTCTCAGGCGGCACAGCCGCAGGAGGTGCGATGAACAAAGGAACAGGGCAGCCGGACGGTCCGGGGTGGCCGTGCCGGGTCCGCCAGCCGTTCGAGCAGCAGCCCCAGCGCGGTACTGCCGATCTCCCGGCTGGGCTGGGCGATCGCGGTGAGTCCGGGGGAGAACACATCGGCCCAGGAGAAGTCGTCGAAGCAGACGAGCGCGATGTCGTCCGGTACGGCGAGCCCCGCCGCCCGCAGGGCGCGCAGCGCGCCGATGGTCATCGTGTTGTTCGCGGTGATGATCGCGGTGGGTGGTTCGGGGAGGGCGAGCAGCCGGTGCGTGGCCTCCTCGGCGCCCTGCGCCTCGGAGTGGCCGCCCGCCAGCAGCTCCGGTGCGAACGGCAGCCCGCGCAGCAGCAGTCCGGCCCGGTAACCGGCGATCCGCTCGGTGGTGGTGCTCAGCCCAGGCTCCCCGGCGACCAGGCCGATCCGGGTGTGGCCGAGGTCGGCGAGATGGAGGACCAACTGCTCGACCGGGGCGGTGTTCTCGGCACACACCTGGTCGTGGCCGTCGCCCACCAGCCGGTCGAGGAAGACCGCGGGCACCTCGCGCCGGGTCAGATAGTCCACCAGCGCCGAGGGCTCGGCGGACGGGGCCACGATCACCCCGTCCACCCGCCGCTCATGAAGCAGTTGGACCACCTTGCGCTCATGCACGGGATCGTCGTGCGGATCGGCGATCAGCAGGCTGTAGCCGTGTTCCAGGGCACGGGACTCGACTCCTTGCAGAATCTCGGTGAAATACGGGTTGCTGATCGCCGAGACGGCCAGTCCGATCGACCGGGTGCGCGAGGTGACCAGGGAGCGCGCGAGCGTGTTCGGGGTGTAGCCGAGGGTGTCGATCGCGTCCAGGACCGCCCGGCGGGTGTCCGGGCGCACCGGCCGGGTCTCGTTGAGCACATGCGAGACGGTGGCCACGGACACGCCCGCGCGCCGGGCCACATCCGCCATGGTCGTCATCCGCCGTCCCTTTCGCCGTCCCGGCGCCTGTTTCCGCCATCCGCGCCGCTTGCCGCTGTGCCGCTTGCCGCCACGCCGCGTCCGCCGTTCCCACTGGTCCCGCCGGGAACGTACACCACTCCTGGGCACGACGTAAACGTTTGCGCAAGCGTTTACGTCCCGACCGCCGACAAGGCGGCACACGGGGCGCCCGCGGTGGCGGCCGGAGGGATCTGTGCCGGTATCGTCATGACGCCACGACCCTCACCAGGAGCCCGGAGCCCGTTTATGAGCAGCCAGCCCGCCTCCCGACGAACCGTGCTGTGCGGCGCGGCACTGGCCGGTGCCGCTGGCCTCGGAGCCACCGCCTGCTCCGCGGGCGGCGCGGGCGCGAAGGCCCCCGTCACGCCCACCGCCCCGGTCGACCTCGGCGCGGCGGACGCCGTCCC
Source organism: Streptomyces sp. NA02950 (assembly GCF_013364155.1). Classification (NCBI taxonomy): domain Bacteria; kingdom Bacillati; phylum Actinomycetota; class Actinomycetes; order Kitasatosporales; family Streptomycetaceae; genus Streptomyces; species Streptomyces sp. NA02950. Next base: position 7,005,797 of record NZ_CP054916.1, read on the forward strand.
GGCCGGTGGCACCAAGATCTACCGCGAGGACCGGGTGGTGGTCGCCCGGGACGCGGACGGTGCGTACACGGCGTTCAGCGCGGTGTGCACACATGCCGGATGCGTCGTGGACGCGGTCGAGGACGGGAAGATCACCTGCTCCTGCCACGGCAGCCAGTTCGACGCCCGGACCGGCAAGGTCCTTGAGGGCCCCGCCACCCGGCCGCTGCCCTCCGTGCCGGTCACGGCCAAGGGCGGGAAGCTGGTCGCGGGCCCGGACGCCTGACCCCTCCGGCCGTACGCCCGCCCCCTGTCCGCCGGCCCCCCCTGCCGCACGCCCGGCCCCCTGCCGGCCTGACGCCCCACGCGTCCCGTACGCCCCCGGACCCGCGGCCGGAGGGCACCGGAACTGTCACTCCCCGCCAGTAGGGTGGTGACCATGGCCGACCCGAGCAGCTACCGCCCCAAGCCGGGACAGATCCCCGACTCGCCGGGGGTGTACAAGTTCCGCGATGAGCACGGCCGGGTGATCTACGTCGGAAAGGCGAAGAGCCTGCGCCAGCGGCTCTCCTCGTACTTCCAGGACCTCGCCAATCTCCACCCGCGCACCCGCACCATGGTCACCACGGCCGCTGCGGTCGAGTGGACCGTGGTCTCCACCGAGGTCGAGGCGCTACAGCTCGAGTATTCGTGGATCAAGGAGTTCGATCCCCGGTTCAACGTCAAATACCGTGACGACAAGAGCTATCCCTCCCTCGCCGTCACGCTCAACGAGGAATTCCCCCGGGTCCAGGTCATGCGCGGCCCCAAGAAGAAGGGCGTGCGCTATTTCGGCCCGTACGCCCATGCCTGGGCGATCCGCGAGACCGTTGATCTGATGCTGCGGGTGTTCCCCGTCCGCACCTGCTCCGCGGGGGTGTTCAAGCGCTCCGCCCAGATCGGCCGCCCCTGTCTGCTCGGTTACATCGGCAAGTGCTCGGCCCCCTGCGTCGGCCGGGTCAGCGCCGAGGAGCACCGGGAACTGGCCGAGGAGTTCTGCGACTTCATGGCCGGGCGCACCGGCACCTATCTGCGCCGCCTGGAGCAGCGGATGCAGGAGGCGGCCGAGGAGATGGAGTACGAGAAGGCCGCCCGGCTGCGTGACGACATAGGGGCGCTCAGGCGCGCCATGGAGAAGAACGCGGTGGTGCTCGCCGACGCGACCGACGCCGATCTCATAGCGGTCGCCGAGGACGAGCTGGAGGCGGCCGTCCAGATCTTCCATGTGCGCGGCGGCCGGGTGCGCGGTCAGCGCGGCTGGGTCACCGACAAGGTCGAGGCCGTGGACACCGCCGATCTCGTCGAGCACGCCCTGCAACAGCTCTACGGCGAGGAGCGGGGCGACGCGGTGCCCAAGGAGGTGCTGGTGCCCGCCGTGCCGGACCCCGCCGAGCCGGTGACCCAGTGGCTCACCGACCGCAGGGGCTCCCGGGTCGATCTGCGCATCCCGCAGCGCGGCGACAAGAAGGACCTGATGGCCACCGTGCAGCGGAACGCCCAGCAGGCGCTGGCGCTGCACAAGACCAAGCGGGCCTCCGATCTGACCACCCGTTCCCGGGCGCTGGAGGAGATCGCGCGCGCCCTGGACCTGGACTCGGCGCCGCTGCGCATCGAGTGCTTCGACATCTCCCATTTCCAGGGCGATGACGTGGTGGCCTCCATGGTGGTCTTTGAAGACGGGCTCGCCCGGAAGAGCGAATACCGCCGCTTCCAGATCAAGAGCTTCGCCGGGCAGGACGACGTGCGTTCCATGCACGAGGTGGTCGGCCGCCGCTTCCGCCGCTATCTCCAGGAGAAGCAGCGGACGGGGGAGTGGGAGGAGGAGCCCCGGGAGGCGCCCCGCGAGGAGCCCCGGGAGGCGCCCGCCGCCCCCATGAACGGCACCCATGCCCCCGCGGACGGCGCCTCCGCCCCCGAAGGAGCGGCCCCGGCTCCGGACGGCGTCGAGGAATCCTCCGGCCCCACCGACGACAACGGCCGCCCCAAGCGGTTCGCCTACCCTCCGCAGCTCGTCGTGGTCGACGGCGGACAGCCGCAGGTCGCCGCCGCCCGGCGGGCCCTGGACGAGCTGGGCATCGACGACGTGGCCGTCTGCGGCCTCGCCAAGCGGCTGGAGGAGGTCTGGCTTCCCGGCGATGACGACCCGGTGGTGCTGCCCCGCAGCAGCGAGGGGCTCTATCTGTTGCAGCGGATCCGTGACGAGGCCCACCGCTTCGCCATCTCCTACCAGCGCAGCAAGCGCGCCAAGTCCCTGAAGGCCGGACCGCTGGACGCCGTGCCGGGGCTGGGCGAGAGCCGCAAGCAGGCGCTGCTGAAGCACTTCGGGTCCCTCAAACGGCTGCGCGCCGCCACCGTCGAGCAGATCTGCGAGGTGCCCGGCGTGGGCCGCAAGACGGCGGAGACGGTGGCCGCCGCCCTCACCCAGGCGGCCCCGGCCGCCCCGGCGGTGAACACCGCCACAGGAGAGATCATTGAGGACGAGGCCGCGAACGCGGCGCCGTCGGCGAATCGGGGGACGGGATCATGACAGAGCACACGAGCACAACAGAGCACGAGAACCACGGAGACGGAGCGCAGGTGAAGACGGGCACGACGGGAGAGGCCGCCGATGCGGCAGCCATCCCCGAGCTGGTGATCATCTCTGGCATGTCCGGCGCGGGCCGCAGCACCGCCGCCAAGTGTCTGGAGGACCTCGGCTGGTTCGTCGTGGACAACCTGCCGCCCGCGCTGATCCCCACCATGGTCGACCTCGGCGCCCGCTCCCAGGGCAATGTGGCCCGGATCGCCGTGGTGGTGGACGTCCGCGGCCGCCGTTTCTTCGACAACCTCCGCGAGTCCCTCGCGGACCTGGCCGCCAAGAACGTCAAGCGGCGCGTGCTGTTCCTGGAGGCGTCCGACGAGGCGCTGGTGCGCCGTTTCGAGTCCGTGCGCCGTCCGCATCCGCTCCAGGGCGACGGCCGGATCGTGGACGGTATCGCCGCCGAGCGCGATCTGCTGCGTGAGCTGCGCGGCGACGCCGATCTGGTGATCGACACCTCCAGCCTGAACGTGCACGAGCTGCGCGCCAAGATGGACGCCCAGTTCGCGGGCGAGGAGGAGCCCGAGCTGCGGGCCACCGTGATGTCCTTCGGCTACAAGTACGGGCTGCCCGTCGACGCCGACCTGGTGGTGGACTGCCGCTTCCTGCCCAATCCGCACTGGGTCCCCGAGCTGCGCCCCTTCACCGGGCTCAACGAGGAGGTGTCCGGCTATGTGTTCAACCAGCCGGGCGCCAAGGAGTTCCTCGACCGCTACGCCGAGCTGCTCCAGCTGATCGCCGCGGGCTACCGCCGCGAGGGCAAGCGCTATGTGACCATCGCCATCGGCTGCACCGGCGGCAAGCACCGCAGTGTCGCGATGTCCGAGCGGCTCGCCCCCCGGCTGGCGGCCGAGGGCGTGGAGACCGTGATCGTCCACCGTGACATGGGGCGCGAGTGACGATCCGAACCAGGCGGCTGCGACGGCTGGTCGGCGCCCGCACGACCCGGGGCGCCCAGCCCAAGGTCGTGGCGCTCGGCGGCGGTATGGGCCTGTCCGCGTCGCTCGCCGCACTGCGCCGGATCACCGGCGATCTCACCGCGGTCGTCACCGTGGCCGACGACGGGGGCTCCAGCGGACGGCTCCGCGACGAGCTGGGCGTGCTGCCGCCCGGCGATCTGCGCAAGGCGCTGGCCGCGCTCTGCGGGGACGACGACTGGGGCCAGACCTGGGCCCGGGTGATCCAGCACCGCTTCATCAGCGAGGGCGAGCTGCACGGCCACGCGGTCGGCAATCTGCTGATCGTCGCCCTCTGGGAGCAGCTGGGCGACCATGTGAAGGCGCTGGACCTGGTGGGCAAGCTGCTGGGCGCGCACGGCCGGGTGCTGCCGATGTCGGCCGTGCCGCTGGAGCTCCAGGCATATGTGCGCGGCCATGACCCGGCCCGCCCGGAGGAGGTCTCCACGGTCGCGGGACAGGCGACCGTGGCGCTCACCCCGGGCGAGGTCCAGTCGGTGCATCTGGTGCCGCACGACCCGCCCGCCGTGCCCGAGGCCGTCGAGGCGGTCATGGACGCCGACTGGGTGGTCCTGGGGCCCGGTTCCTGGTTCTCCTCCGTCATCCCGCACCTGCTGGTTCCGGACCTGCTCCAGGCGCTCACCGAAACCAAGGCCCGCCGGGTGCTCTCGCTGAACCTCGCCCCCCAGCCGGGCGAAACCGATGGCTTCTCCCCGCAGCGTCATTTGGAGGTTTTGGCCCGACACGCCCCTAAACTCGCCTTCGACGTGGTGCTGGCCGACGAGGCCGCCGTTCCCGACCAGAGCAGTCTGTGCGACGCCGCGAAGCGGCTGGGCGGCACGGTCGAGCTGGTGCCGGTGGCCGCGACCGACGGTGCCCCGAAGCACGACCCGGAGCTTCTGGCGGCCGCGTACGACCGTATTTTTCGGATGCATGGAAGGATCGGCCCATGGCGATGACGGCAGCGGTGAAGGACGAAATCTCCCGGCTCCCCGTCACCCGCACCTGCTGCCGGAAAGCGGAGGTCTCGGCGATCCTGCGGTTCGCGGGCGGTCTGCACCTGGTCAGCGGGCGCATCGTGATCGAAGCGGAGCTGGACACGGGCATCGCCGCCCGCAGAGTCCGCAAGGACATCCTGGAGATCTTCGGTCACTCCTCGGATCTGGTGGTGATGGCACCCGGCGGCCTGCGCCGCGGCAGCCGGTACGTGGTGCGGGTGGTGGCGGGCGGTGACCAGCTGGCCCGGCAGACCGGCCTGGTCGACGGCCGCGGCCGGCCGATCCGCGGGCTGCCGCCGCAGGTCGTCTCCGGTGCCACCTGTGACGCCGAGGCCGCCTGGCGCGGGGCCTTCCTCGCCCATGGCTCGCTCACCGAGCCGGGCCGTTCCTCCTCGCTGGAGGTGACCTGCCCCGGTCCGGAGGCCGCGCTGGCGCTGGTCGGTGCCGCCCGTCGGCTCCAGATCGCCGCGAAGGCCCGCGAGGTGCGCGGCGTGGACCGGGTTGTCGTCCGGGACGGTGATGCCATCGGCGCGCTGTTGACGCGGCTGGGGGCGCATGAATCGGTGCTCGCCTGGGAGGAGCGGCGGATGCGCCGCGAGGTCCGGGCCACCGCCAACCGGCTGGCCAACTTCGACGACGCCAATCTGCGCCGTTCGGCCCGCGCCGCCGTCGCCGCCGGGGCCCGGGTGCAGCGTGCCCTGGAGATCCTCGGCGAGGAGGTGCCCGAGCACCTCGCCGCCGCCGGGCGGCTGCGCATGGAGCACAAGCAGGCGTCGCTGGAGGAGCTGGGCGCGCTCGCCGACCCGCCGCTGACCAAGGACGCGGTCGCGGGCCGGATCCGCCGGCTGCTGGCCATGGCCGACAAGCGCGCCCAGGACCTGGGCATCCCCGGCACCGAGTCGAGCCTGACCGACGAGATGGCCGAGGGCATGGTCGGCTGACCGGCCCGCCCGCACCGTCCCGTTCCCCGGATCTTCCGCCCCCGGACCCCGCCAACTGGGCCCGGGGGGAACACCTTTCACCCCACTGTTGACATGGCCATGGGCCGACATCAGTCTGAGTGCGCCTGCGCAACCCAATGCGTCGGACGACAACCAGGGGGGCTCATGCACAGACGCAAGGCGAGATCGATCAGATCGCTTGTCGCGGTGGCTTCACTGCTCCTGGGGGGACTGGCCGCGGTACCCGCCGCACAGGCTCGGCCCACCGCGGACACCTCGGCCGACGGACTGTCCGTCTGGACGGCCGAGGTGAGCAGGGACCAGATTCCGCTGCTGCTGCGCTCCGGCGCGGACGGGCATGAACTCGGGCGCCAGGTGCCCGAGAAGGGCCGCGGAGCGGTCGAGCTCTACCTCACGCGGAAGCAGGCCGCGAAGCTGCGCGGCAAGGGGGTGCGGCTCACCGAGAAGAAGGTCTCCGCACAGGCCCGCAACCGTCTCAAGGCCGCGGGCGACGGGGTGTTCCGCCCCTACAGCGGCGCCGGCGGGCTGAAACAGGAGATCGTCGAGACCGGCCGGGCCCATCCCGGTCTCACCAAGGTCGTCAGCATCGGCAAGACCACCCAGGGCAAGGACATCCTCGCCCTCAAGCTCACCAAGGGCGCCGCGAAGTCCCGCGACGGCAGCAGGCCGTCGGTGCTGTACATGTCCAACCAGCACGCCCGGGAGTGGATCACGCCGGAGATGACCCGGCGTCTGATGCACTACTACCTCGACAACTACGGCAAGGACGACCGCGTCACCCGGATCGTCGACCGCACCGAACTGTGGTTCGTCCTCTCCGCCAACCCGGACGGCTACGACTACACCCACCAGAGCCCCGCCAACCGCCAGTGGCGCAAGAACCTGCGCGACAACAACGGCGACGGCAAGATCACCCCCGGCGACGGTGTCGACCCGAACCGCAACTTCCCCTACAAGTGGGGCTACGACAACGAGGGTTCGTCGGCCGACCCCGCCGACGAGACCTACCGGGGTCCCGCCCCCGGCTCCGAACCCGAGACCAAGGCGCTGGACTCCTTCGAGAAGCGCATCGGGTTCGACTACGGCATCAACTACCACTCCGCCGCCGAACTGCTGCTCTACGGCGTCGGCTGGCAGGTCGCCACCCCGACCCCCGACGACGTCCTCTACAAGTCGCTCGCCGGGACCCCGGAGAACTCGGCGATCCCCGGCTACCACCCGCAGGTCTCCTCCGAGCTGTACACCACCAACGGCGAGGCCGACGGCCACGCGGCCAACGTCAACGGGATGATGATGTTCACCCCGGAGATGTCGACCTGTCAGACCGCGTCCGCCGTCGACCCCGACGACGCCTGGAAGCCCGGCGACTGCGCGTCCGTCTTCACCTTCCCGGACGACAAGAAGCTGATCCAGCAGGAGTTCACCAAGAACATCCCGTTCGCGCTCTCGGTCGCCGAGACCGCCGCCCACCCCGACCGGCCCTCCTCGTCGGTCGGCATCGACGCGCCCGACTTCACCCCGGACACCTTCACCACCTCCTACGCCCGCGGCGGCGACCAGGAGGTCTCCGTCACCGTGCGCAAGAGCGTCCGCGACAAGCGGCTCAACTACCGCGTGGACGGCGGCCGCACCCGCACCGCGGCGCTCAGGCCCTGGAAGGGCGGTGAGACCTACGGCGGCGAGGACAACATCCGCTTCGACCAGTACCGCGCCACCGTCGAGGGCGCGGACACCGGTGAGAAGGTCCAGGTCTGGTACACCGGCCGCACCAAGAGCGGCAAGCGGACCGCCAGCGAACCCTTCACCTACACCGTCGCCTCCCGGCCCCGCGCCGACACCCTGGTGATCGCCGAGGAGGGCGGCAGCACCCCGGCCCGGCACACCGCCGCCTACACCAAGGCGCTCGCCGACAACGGCCGCAAGGCCGCCGTCTGGGACGTCGCCGCCAAGGGCGCGCCCTCCGCACTCGGGGTGCTCAGCCACTTCCGCACCGTGCTCTGGTACACCGGCGCCGAGCGGCCCGGCGGGCCGACCCTGCTGGCCGTGCGCGACTTCCTCAACGAGGGCGGCAAGCTGATCACCACCGGTGAGCGGGCCGGGGGCAGTTCCGAGGTGGGCCCGGCCGACACCGACGACTTCAGCCAGTACTACCTGGGCGCCGACAGCCGGATCACGCTCCCGTCGCCCCCCGCCTACCAGGGCGGCGGCGCGCTCAAGGGCACCGCGGCCACCCTGGCCGACGCCCCCGGCAACCCGCTGGACAGCGCGGGCGGCTACACCGTCACCTCCGATGTGCTGCCGCCGAAGGACTTCCCGCAGTTCCGCAGCGCGGGCGCGGGCGAGTACCCGGGGGCCCGCTCGCCGTACCAGCCGTACGAGGGCGACTGGATGGCGGCCGCCGGCCACCACGACAACTCCTGGAACCGGCTCGCCCGCACCGTCGATCTGACCGGGGTGAACGCGGCCGACAAGCCGAGTCTGACCTTCCGGCTCAGCCATGACACCGAGCCCGGCTACGACCATGTGATCGTCGAGGCGCACACCGTGGGCCAGGAGGACTGGACCACGCTGCCCGACGCGGGCGGCGGCAGCTCCGCCAAGGTGCCCACCGAGTGCGAGGCGGGCTTCCTGCTCAACCTCCACCCGTTCCTCAAGCACTACCTCACCCCCGGGGACGACGGCTGCAAGGCCACCGGCACCACCGGCGCCTGGAACAGCTTCACCGGCTCCTCCGAGGGCTGGCGGCCGGTCTCGCTCGACCTGAGCGGCTACGCGGGCAAGAAGGTCGAGCTATCGGTCTCGTACGTGACCGACCCGGGCACCGGCGGCCGCGGCGCCTTCGTCGACAGCACCGCGCTGGTCGTCGGCGGCGCCACCCAGGACACCGAGGGATTCGAGACGGCGCTCGGACCGTGGTCCGCTGCCGGGCCGCCGGAGGGCAGCCCGGCGAATCCCGCGAACTGGACCCGGTCCCAGGAGCTCTTCCACACCTCCGCGGGGGTCACCACCCGGGACACCGTGCTGCTCGGCTTCGGCCTGGAGCACGTACCCAGCGCGGCCCAGCGGGCGAAGCTCGTCGGTGGCGCACTCCGTGCGCTGCGCCGTTGACAGATCGTGACGACTCGTGACTGAATCGGCGGCCCATACCACGTTCAGGTGGTCATGGGCCGCCGATGCCAATGTCACGTACGTCTCGTGATAGCGGTAGGGTCGGAGGCGGTCGGGGACATCCACACAAGCTCGCCGGGCAGCCCGGCACACCTAACGAGGAGATCGGTTCGTGACGATCCGCGTAGGCATCAACGGCTTCGGTCGCATCGGCCGCAACTACTTCCGCGCGCTCCTGGAGCAGGGCGCGGACATCGAAATCGTCGGTGTCAACGACCTGACCGACAACGCAACGCTGGTGCACCTGCTGAAGTACGACAGCATCCTGGGACGGCTGAAGCAGGAGGTCAGCCACACCGAGGACACCATCACGGTGGGCAACCAGACGTTCAAGACCATGGCCGAGCGTGACCCGGCCGCCCTCCCGTGGGGAGAGCTCGGGGCCGACATCGTCGTCGAGTCCACCGGCATCTTCACCAAGCGCGAGGACGCCGCCAAGCACCTGGCCGCGGGCGCCAAGAAGGTCCTGATCTCCGCGCCCGCCAAGGACGAGGACATCACGATCGTGATGGGCGTCAACCAGGACAAGTACGACCCGTCCCAGCACGACGTCATCTCCAACGCCTCCTGCACCACCAACTGTGTGGCGCCGATGGCCAAGGTCCTCGACGAGAACTTCGGCATCGTCAAGGGCATGATGACGACGGTCCACGCCTACACCAACGACCAGCGCATCCTGGACTTCCCGCACAAGGACCTGCGCCGCGCCCGCGCCGCCGCGGAGAACATCATTCCGACCTCCACCGGCGCCGCCAAGGCCACCGCCCTGGTCCTGCCGCAGCTCAAGGGCAAGCTGGACGGCATCGCGATGCGCGTCCCGGTCCCGACCGGCTCGGTCACCGACCTCGTTCTCGAGCTCGACCGCGAGGTCACCAAGGACGAGATCAACACCGCCTTCCAGAAGGCCGCCGAGGGCCAGCTCAAGGGCATCCTGGAGTACACCGAGGACCCGATCGTCTCCTCGGACATCGTCAACTGGCCGGCTTCCTGTACCTTCGACTCCTCCCTGACCATGGTCCAGGGCAAGCAGGTCAAGGTCGTCGGCTGGTACGACAACGAGTGGGGCTACTCCAACCGCCTGGTCGACCTGACCGTTTTCGTCGGCGGCAAGCTCTGACGCTGTCGCGATGAGCGAGGAAAGGGGCCCGCTACGACGCTGTCGCAGCGGGCCCCTTTCCCATGATCAAGGAGCCATTCTGTGAAGACGATTGACGATCTCCAGGTCAGCGGGCAGCGGGTGTTCGTCCGTGCCGACCTGAACGTCCCGCTCGACGGCGAGACGATCACCGACGACGGCCGGATCCGCGCCGCCGTTCCGACGATCACCAAGCTCCTGGACCGGGGTGCCAAGGTCATCGTCGCCTCGCACCTCGGCCGCCCCAAGGGTGCCCCGGACCCGCAGTACTCGCTGGCCCCCGTGGCGCGGCGGCTCGGGGAACTCCTCGGCAAGCCGGTCGCCTTCGCGACCGACACCGTGGACGACAGCGCGCGCACCACCGTCGGGGGGCTCGCCGATGGTCAGGTCGCGCTGCTGGAGAACCTGCGCTTCAACGCCGGTGAGACCAGCAAGGACGACGCCGAGCGCGGCGCGTTCGCCGACCGGCTCGCCGCCCTCGCCGACCTCTATGTGGGCGACGGCTTCGGCGCGGTCCACCGCAAGCACGCCTCCGTCTACGACCTTCCGGCACGGCTGCCGCACGCCGCGGGCGATCTGATCGCCGCCGAGCTGACCGTCCTGAAGAAGCTCACCGAGGACGTCAAGCGGCCGTACGCGGTGGTCCTCGGCGGCGCCAAGGTCTCCGACAAGCTGGGCGTGATCGACCACCTGCTGGAGAAGGCCGACCGCATCCTGATCGGCGGCGGTATGGCCTATACCTTCCTCAAGGCCCAGGGCCACGAGGTCGGCGGCTCGCTGCTCCAGGAGGACCAGGTCCCGACAGTGCGGGAGTACCTGCGGCGGGCCGAGGAGCGCGGTGTGGAGTTCGTGCTCCCGGTCGACGTGCTGGCCGCGGCCGAGTTCCCGGACCTGAAGACGAAGGCCCCGGCCAACCCCGAGGTGCTGGCCGCCGACGCCATCCCGGCCGACCGGCAGGGCCTGGACATCGGCCCGGAGACCCGCAAGCTCTACGCCACCAAGCTGGCCGACACCGCCACCGTCTTCTGGAACGGCCCCATGGGTGTCTTCGAGCACCCCGACTACGCCGACGGCACCAGGGCCGTCGCCCAGGCCCTGATCGACAGCCCCGCCTTCACCGTGGTCGGCGGCGGCGACTCGGCAGCGGCCGTCCGCATCCTGGGATTCGATGAATCCGCTTTCGGCCATATCTCGACCGGCGGCGGCGCAAGCCTCGAATACCTCGAGGGCAAGACTCTCCCCGGCCTCGCCGCACTGGAGGACTGAACACCGTGAGTGACCGCATTCCGCTGATGGCGGGCAACTGGAAGATGAACCTCAACCACCTCGAGGCCATCGCCCACGTCCAGAAGCTCGCCTTCGCCCTCGCCGACAAGGACTACGAGGCCGTCGAGGTCGCGGTCCTGCCGCCCTTCACCGATCTGCGGTCGGTGCAGACGCTGGTCGACGGCGACAAGCTGAAGATCAAGTACGGCGCCCAGGACATCTCCGCGCACGACTCCGGCGCGTACACCGGCGAGATCGCCGGCCCGATGCTCTCCAAGCTGAAGTGCACCTACGTGGCCATCGGCCACTCGGAGCGCCGCCAGTACCACGCCGAGACCGACGAGATCTGCAACGGCAAGGTCAAGGCCGCCTTCCGGAACGATCTCACCCCCATCCTGTGCGTGGGCGAGGGCCTGGAGGTCCGCAAGGCGGGCAACCAGGTCGCTCACACCCTCGCGCAGGTCGACGGCGGTCTGGCGGACGTCCCGGCCGAGCAGGCCGAGACGATCGTGATCGCCTACGAGCCGGTCTGGGCGATCGGCACCGGCGAGGTGGCGACCCCCGAGGACGCCCAGGAGGTCTGCGGGGCGATCCGCGCCCGGCTGGCCGAGCTGTACAGCCAGGAGCTGGCCGACAAGGTCCGGATCCAGTACGGCGGCTCGGTGAAGTCCGGGAACGTCGCCGCGATCATGGCCCAGCCGGATGTGGACGGCGCGCTGATCGGCGGTGCCGCGCTGGACGCCGACGAATTCGTCAAGATCGTCCGTTTCCGCGACCAGTGAGTATGCCGTAGCGCACGGGTCGTCGTACCCTGTCGGGGGTCGTGGTGGTGCGATCGCGCCATCCGGCCCCCGACGTCCGTAACTGCCCGAGAGAGTTGGTCCAGCTGTGATCATGGGGTTCTCGATCGCCCTCATCATCTTCAGCCTTTTGATGATGATGCTGGTGCTCATGCACAAGGGGAAGGGCGGCGGCCTGTCCGACATGTTCGGTGGCGGTATGCAGTCCTCGGTGGGCGGCTCCTCGGTCGCCGAGCGCAACCTCGACCGGATCACCCTGGTGGTCGGGCTGCTGTGGTTCGTCTGCATCGTTGTCCTCGGCCTCCTGATGAAGCTCGACTGACGCTCGCATGAGGTTCGAGCCGGGCTTCGACCGGGGGTCGTTCGTCCGCCGACCGGGATCCGATATCTGACGTTCCGTCCGTCAGCGGGCCAAGGGCGGCTTATCATGGGGGTGGCGTCCTCGGTGGCGGGTGTAACTCCACTCACTGGACGCGCGTTGGGCCTTACGTAGACTGGGGCGCCGGGCAGCGAAGCCGACCATCGATACTTCGCGGCACCATCACGCAGGGAGTTACAACCGTGGCAAGTGGCAACGCGATCCGTGGAAGCCGGGTCGGAGCGGGGCCGATGGGAGAAGCCGAGCGAGGCGAATCGGCACCGCGCCTGCGCATCTCCTTCTGGTGCTCGAACGGACACGAGACCGTGCCGAGCTTCGCCAGCGACGCGCAGATCCCGGACACGTGGGACTGCCCCCGCTGCGGCTTCCCCGCCGGCAAGGACCGGGACAACCCGCCGGACCCGCCACGCACCGAGCCGTACAAGACGCATCTGGCGTATGTGCGCGAGCGGCGCAGCGATGCCGACGGCGAGGCGATCCTCGCCGAGGCGCTGGCCAAGCTCCGGGGCGAGATCTAGGCGGCACGCCGAACCGAGCGGCGCGTACGACGGCCCGGCCGGGCACCCTCCCAAGGGGGTGCGCGGCCGGGCCGTCGTCCATGTCCGGGGCCGTTGTCAGTGGCCGGCACTACGGTCGGGGGTGCTGATTCACGGAGGCTCGGCGGCCGGGGCCTCGCCGGGGGGGGGAGGGCGCCGATGAGCGCGGTGGAAGCGGGGGAGCTCGAGGGGGAGCGGGGCGGCGAGAAACCGGCGGCGCCCGCCTGGCGCGGGGGGTTCGGGCGGCTGTGGACGGCCGCCGTGGTCTCCCGCTTCGGGGACGCGCTGCGCGGGGCGGCGCTGCCGCTGCTGGCGGTCTCCCTGACCGATTCACCGGTGCTGGTGTCGCTGGTGACCGCCTGCGGCTTTCTGCCCTGGCTGCTGTTCGGGCTGATCGGCGGGGCGATCGCGGACCGGGTGGACCAGCGGCGGGCGATGTGGGCGGTGGACGCGGTACGAGCCGCCCTGATGGCGGCGTTCGCCGTCGCCGTATGGCTGGACCACGCCACCATCGGGCTGCTGCTCGCGCTCGGCTTCGCCCTGACCACCCTCCAGACCCTGTTCGACAACGCCGCCACCGCCCTGCTGCCGTCGGTGGTGGGCCAGGAGGCGCTGGGCCGGGCCAACGCCCGGCTGATGACCGGGCAGGAGGTGATGGGCCGGTTCGTGGGCGCCCCGCTGCTGCCGGTGCTGCTGGGACTCGGCGCCGCGGTGCCCTTCTGGGCGGACGCGGCCACCTATCTCGTCGCCGCCCTCCTGGTCGCCTCGCTCGGGGTGGCGGCCCCCGAGCGCCCTCCGCGCCCGGCGGGCCGGACGCTGCGCCATGACATCGCCGAGGGCATCCGGCTGCTGCGGCGGGACCGGGTGCTGAAGGCGCTGTGCGGCTGCACCATGCTGGTCAACATCGGCATCGGCGCGCTCATCGCCACCCTGGTGCTGATCGTCACCGGCTGGCTGCACGCCGGGAACACCGGCTATGCCGTCGTGGTGACCGTCTACGGGATCGGCAGCGTGGCCGGCGGTCTGGTGGCCGGGTGGATCACCGACCGGCTGGGCCGGGTCCGCTCCCTGGTGGTGTGCGGCACGGCGCAGCTCGCCGCCCTGCTCGCCCTCGGCACGCTCCGCGGTCTGCCGGTCGCCGTCGCCGCCATGGGCCTGTTCGGCTTCTCCGGAATGGTCTGGAACGTCACCGAGGTGACGATGATGCAGCAGCGCAGCCCCGCCGAGATGGTGGGCCGGGTGAGCGCGGCGTTCCGCACCCTGACCGTCGCCGGTACCCCGCTCGGTGCCCTGCTCGGCGGGGTGACCGCCGCGGCCTGGGGGCTGAACACCCCGGCGCTGGCGGCCGCGGCGCTGTTCGCCTGCGGCCTGGTGGCCCTCGTTCCGGGAATGCGGTCCGGCATCAATTAGGTTGGTGGCCGGCGGGGTACAGGACCGACGAGAAGTGGGCTGATGTCCGAGATGAACGCAGAAGGCCGCGGCAGGCTCGACCAGCTGCCCGAGTGGCAGGCGCTGGTCGCACACCGCAAGGAGCTGGGCGACGCGCAGTTGCGCGAGCTGTTCGCAGGCGACCCCGGGCGCGGGCGCCGGCTCACCCTCCAGGTCGGCGACCTCCATGTGGACTACTCCAAGCATCTGGTCACCGATGAGACGTTGCGGCTGTTGCGCGAGCTGGCCCGCGCCACCAAGGTGGCCGAACTGCGGGACGCGATGTTCCGCGGTGCGAAGATCAACACCACCGAGAACCGGGCGGTGCTGCATATCGCGCTGCGGGCGCCCCGCTCCGCCGTCATCAGGGTCGATGGCAAGGATGTCGTCCCGGATGTGCACGCGGTGCTCGCCAAGATGGCCATCTTCACCGACCGGATCCGGTCCGGCGACTGGACCGGGCACACCGGCAGGCGCATCAAGAACATCGTCAACATCGGCATCGGTGGCTCTGATCTGGGCCCCGCGATGGCGTTCGAGGCGCTGCGCGCCTACACCGACCGCTCGCTGACGTTCCGGTTCGTCTCCAATGTGGACGGCGCCGACCTCCATGAGGCGGTGCACGATCTGGACCCGGCCGAGACGCTGTTCATCGTCGCGTCCAAGACCTTCACCACCATCGAGACCATCACCAACGCCACCTCCGCCCGCGACTGGCTGCTGACCGGGCTGCGGGCCGGTCCGGAGGCCGTCGCCAAGCACTTCGTGGCGCTGTCGACGAACGCGGAGAAGGTCTCCGAGTTCGGTATCGACACGGCCAACATGTTCGAGTTCTGGGACTGGGTCGGCGGGCGCTACTCCTACGCCTCGGCGATCGGCCTCTCCCTGATGATCGCCATCGGCCCGGACCACTTCCGCGAGATGCTGGCCGGGTTCCACCTGATGGACGAGCACTTCACCACGGCCCCGCCGGAGGAGAACGCACCGCTGCTGATGGGCCTGCTGGGCATCTGGTACAACAACTTCCACGACGCCCAGTCCCATGCCGTACTGCCCTACAGCCACTACCTGTCCAAGTTCACCGCCTACCTCCAGCAGCTGGACATGGAGTCCAACGGCAAGTCGGTGGACCGCCAGGGCGAGCCGGTCAGCTGGCAGACCGGCCCGGTGGTCTGGGGCACCCCCGGCACCAACGGTCAGCACGCCTACTACCAGTTGCTCCACCAGGGCACCAAGCTGATCCCCGCCGATCTGCTCGGCTTCGCCCGGCCGGTGGACGGCCTCCAGCCCGGACTGGTCGCCCAGCACGATCTGCTGATGGCCAATCTCTTCGCCCAGGGTCAGGCGCTGGCCTTCGGCAAGACCCCGGAGGAGGTCGCCGCCGAGGGGGTGGCCCCGGAGCTGGTGTCGCACAAGACCTTCCGCGGCAACCGCCCCACCACCACCATCCTCGCCTCCGAGCTGACCCCGTCGGTGCTCGGCCAGCTCATCGCCCTCTACGAGCACAAGGTGTTCGTCCAGGGCGCCGTGTGGGACATCGACTCCTTCGACCAGTGGGGCGTGGAGCTGGGCAAGGCGCTGGCCAAGCGGGTGGAGCCCGCCCTGACCGAGGGAGCGGAGGTCGAGGGACTCGACCCGTCCACCGAGGAGCTCGTCGCCACCTACCGCGCGCTGCGCGGCCGTTGAGCCCTTCGGTGACCCCCTGATATACGGCGATTGATATACGGCGATCCCCCGTGCGCGGCACGCCCGGGGGATCGGTCGTCTCCGGATCGGTGCCGGGATGACGGATTCACGGCGAGGCCGGGGGATACAGCTCGCGCGGCAGCCCGGCCGCCGCGGTCCGGTCCAGCAGCCACAGTGTGCGGCCTCGGCCGTACGCCCCCGCCGCCGGGGCCTGGAGCTCCCCGGCGCCCGACAGCGCGATGGTGACCGCCTTCGCCTTGTCCTCCCCGGCCGCGAGCAGCCACACCTCCCGTGCCGCGCGGATCGCGGGCAGGGTCAGGGTGATCCGGGTGGGCGGCGGTTTGGGCGCACCGCGTACCCCGACCACCGTCCGCTCGGTCTCCCGGACGGCGGGCAGTTCGGGGAAGAGCGAGGCCACATGGGTGTCCGGTCCGACCCCCAGCAGCAGGACGTCGAAGGACGGCGCCGCGCCGTGGTTCTCCGGCCGTGCGGCCTGCGCCAGCTCGACGGCGTATGCCTCGGCCGCAGCCTCCACATCGCCGCCGTGCGGACCGTCGGACGCGGGCATGGCGTGCACCCGTGCGGGGTCCACCGGCACCGCGTCCAGCAGCGCTTCCCGCGCCTGGGTGACATTGCGCTCCGGATGGCCCTCGGGCAGGAAGCGCTCGTCGCCCCACCACAGGTCCAGCCGTGACCAGTCCACCGCGTCGCGGGCGGGGGAGGAGGCGAGCGCGGCCAGCAGGCCGTTGCCGTTGCGGCCGCCGGTGAGGACCACCGACGCGGCGCCGCGGGCGGCCTGGGCGTCCACGATCTTCGTGAGCAGCCGGGCCGCCGCGGCCTGGGCCATCAGCTCCTTGTCGCGGTGGACGACGACCTGCGGAGCCGTCATGCGTCCGCCGCCTTCCCGTCCGCGGTGTTCCCGTCCGCCGCCTTCCCGTCCGCCGCCTTCCCGGACTTCTCCTCGGCCGATGAGGCCGTCCGCGCCGCCGGGGCGTGCTTCGGCGGAGCCGGGACCGGGCGGGCCTGGCCATTGCCCTGGCCATTGCCCTGGCCATTGTCGTGGCCGGGCTTGGGCGCCGACGCAGGGGTCGCGGTGGCGGCCTTGCCCAGCTTGTTCACCCCGAACTTCACCGCCGAGGCGTACATCTCGTCCGGGTCCAGCCGGCGCAGCTCCTCGGCGATCAGCTCCGACATCTCCCGCCGCTGGAGCGCCACATGGCGGTCCGGCTGGCCCGGCATCGCCAGCTCGGCCAGCGAACCATTGGCCCGGTCCAGGCAGATCACGCCGTCGGCGGTCTCCAGCCGGACCGCGGTCAGCCCCGGGCCGTCGGAGACCTGGCGGTCCACCGGTACCCGCAGCCGCTCGGCGAGCCACAGCGCGAGCAGCTCACTGCTCGGGTTGTACGCCTCGCCCTCCACGGTCGCGGAGGTGATGGGGGAGTGCTTCTGGTCCAGCGCGGCCGCGAGCACACTGCGCCACGGGGTGATCCGCGTCCAGGCCAGATCGGTGTCGCCCGGGGTGTAGGTGTCGGCCCGCAGCCCGAGCGTGGCGACCGGGTCCTCGGTGGCCTGGGCGTCGGTGATCCGCCGCTGGGCGAGCTGCCCGAGCAGGTCCTCGCTGGGGTTCTCCGGGGCGTCCTCGGGCCACCACACCACCACCGGGGCGTCCGGCAGCAGCAGCGGCAGCACCACCGAATGGGCGTGGTTGGCCAGTTCGCCGTGGAGCCGCAGCAGCACCGTCTCACCGGTGCCGGTCTCGCCGCCGATCCGCACCTCGGCGTCCAGCCGGGCCATCTTGCGGTCGCGGGGCGAGCGCCCCGGCCGCTTGATGACGACCAGATTCCGCGACGGGTGCTCCTTGGACGCCTCGCTGGCCGCCTTGAGGGCGTCGTAGTGATTGCCCTCGTCGGTGACGATCACCAGGGTCAGCACCATGCCCGTGGCGGGGGTGCCGGTGGACCGGCGCGCCTGGACCAGAGCGGAGTTGATCCGGGCGGACGTGGTGTCCGTGAGATCGATGTTCATGGCCGCCGCCAGCTCCGTCCGTCTCGTGCGAGCATCTCGTCCGCGGCCTTCGGACCCCAGGTCCCGGCCGTGTACTGCTCCGGCTTGCCGTGCTTGTCCCAGTACACCTCGATCGGGTCGAGGATCCGCCAGGACTGCTCCACCTCCTGATGGCGGGGGAAGAGGTTGGCGTCGCCGAGCAGCACATCGAGCAGCAGCCGCTCGTACGCCTCGGGGCTGGATTCGGTGAAGGACTCGCCGTAGGCGAAGTCCATCGTCACGTCCCGGATCTCCATGGAGGTGCCGGGCACCTTGGAACCGAACCGGATGGTGATGCCCTCGTCCGGCTGCACCCGGATGACCAGGGCGTTCTGCCCGAGTTCCTGGGTGTCGGTGGTGCCGAAGGGGGAGTGCGGGGCGCGCTGGAAGACCACGGCGATCTCGGTGACCCGCCGCCCCAGCCGCTTGCCGGTGCGCAGGTAGAAGGGGACGCCCGCCCAGCGGCGGTTGTCGATCTCCAGCTTGATCGCGGCAAAGGTGTCGGTCTTGGAGTGCGGGTCGATGCCCTCCTCCTCGAGATAGCCGAGCACCTCCTCGCCGCCCTGCCAGCCGTGGGCGTACTGGCCGCGCACGGTGTGCTTGCCCAGCTCCCGGGGCAGCTTGACGGCCCTGAGCGCCTTGAGCTTCTCGGTGACCAGGGCGTCCGCCTCGAAGGAGGCGGGCTCCTCCATGGCGGTCAGGGCGAGCAGTTGGAGCAGATGGTTCTGGATGACGTCACGGGCGGAGCCGATGCCGTCGTAGTAGCCCGCGCGGCCGCCGATGCCGATGTCCTCGGCCATGGTGATCTGCACATGGTCCACATAGCTGCGGTTCCAGATCGGCTCGAACATCGTGTTGGCGAAGCGCAGCGCCAGGATGTTCTGGACCGTCTCCTTGCCCAGGTAGTGGTCGATCCGGAAGACGTCGCTGGGGCGGAAGACCTCGTGGACGACCTGGTTGAGCTCCTGTGCGCTCTCCAGGTCGTGGCCGAAGGGCTTCTCGATGACCGCGCGGCGCCAGGAGTCGCCCTGTCCGTTGGACAGCCCGTGCTTCTTGAGCTGCTGCACCACGGTGGGGAAGAACTTCGGCGGCACGGACAGGTAGAACGCGAAGTTGCCGCCGGTGCCCCGCGCCTTGTCCAGCTCCTCTATGGTCGTCCGCAGCGACTTGAACGCCTCGTCGTCGGAGAAGTCACCGGGGACGAAGCGGAAGCCCTCGGCGAGCTGCTGCCAGACCTCCTCGCGGAACGGGGTCCGCGCATGCTCTTTGACGGCGTCGTGGACGACCTGGGCGAAGTCCTCGTGCTCCCAGTCGCGGCGGGCGAAGCCGACGAGCGAGAAGCCCGGCGGCAGCAGTCCGCGATTGGCCAGGTCATAGACCGCCGGCATCAGCTTTTTCCGGGACAAATCGCCCGTGACGCCGAAGATGACCAGGCCGGACGGCCCCGCGATACGCGGGAGCCGCCGGTCCCTCGGGTCACGCAGCGGATTGCTGCTGGTGGTCAAGGTCTTCACGCCTCCGAAGGTGCGAGACGGTTGAGCTCCGCCTCCGTGGACTTCAGCAGGTCGATCCAGGACGCCTCGAACTTCTCGACGCCCTCGTCCTCCAGGAGCTGTACGACCTCGTCGTACGAGATCCCGATACCGGCCAGCGCGTCCAGGTCGGCCTTGGCCTGCTCGTAGGTGCCGCGCACCGTGTCACCGGTGATCCCGCCGTGGTCGGCCACGGCCTCCAGGGTGGCCTCCGGCATGGTGTTCACGGTGCCCGGGGCGACCAGGTCATCGACGTACAGGGTGTCCTTGTACGCCGGGTCCTTGACGCCGGTCGAGGCCCACAGCGGACGCTGCTTGTTGGCGTTGGCGCGGTCCAGGGCGGCCCAGCGCTCCGAGCTGAAGACCTCCTCGTACGCCTCGTAGGCGAGACGGGCGTTGGCCACGGCGGCCTTGCCGCGCAGTGCCTTGGCCCCATCGGTGCCGATCTTGTCGATCCGCTTGTCGATCTCGGTGTCCACCCGGGAGACGAAGAAGGACGCGACCGAGTGGATCTTGGACAGGTCCAGACCCGCGGCCTTGGCCTTCTCCAGACCGGCCAGGAAGGCGTCCATGACCGCGCGGTAGCGCTCCAGGGAGAAGATCAGCGTGACGTTGACGCTGATGCCCCGCCCGATCACCTCGGTGATCGCCGGGAGCCCCGCCTTGGTGGCCGGGATCTTGATGAAGGTGTTGGGCCGGTCCACCAGCCAGGCCAGCTGCTTGGCCTCGGCGACGGTGGCCGCCGTGTTGTGCGCCAGCCGCGGGTCGACCTCGATGGAGACCCGGCCGTCCTGGCCGCCGGTGGCGTCGTGCACCGGCCGCAGGATGTCGGCGGCGTCCCGGACGTCCGCAGTGGTGATCATGCGGACCGCTTCCTCGACGGTGACCTTGCGAGCCGCGAGGTCGGCGAGCTGCTGCTCGTAGCCGTCGCCGCCGGAGATCGCCTTCTGGAAGATCGACGGGTTGGTGGTGACACCGACGACATGCTGCTGGTCGATCAGTTCCGCCAGATTGCCGGACGTGATCCGCTTGCGCGAGAGGTCGTCGAGCCAGATCGCGACGCCTTCGTCGGCCAGCCGCTTGAGTGCGTCTGTCATGAGTTATGTCTCCTACTCGTCGCTACTAGTCAAGTCGGTGACGGGCTCAGGCCCCGGCGGCGTCGAGGGACTCGTGGGCGGCGGTGACCACGGCCTCGGAGGTCAGACCGAACTCCCGGTAGAGCACCTGGTAGTCGGCGGAGGCGCCGAAGTGCTCCAGCGAGACGATGCGGCCGGCCTCGCCGACGTAGCGGTACCAGGTCAGCCCGATACCGGCCTCGACTGCCACGCGCGCCTTCACGGACGGCGGCAGCACGCTGTCGCGGTACCCCTTGTCCTGCTCCTCGAACCACTCGACCGACGGCATCGACACGACCCGGGTGGGCACCCCGGCGGTCTGGAGCTGCTCACGCGCCTCCACCGCGAGCTGCACCTCGGAACCGGTGGCGATCAGGATGACCTTCGGTGCCGCGCTCTGCCCTTCGGGCCCTTCGGCCTCGAACAGGACGTAACCACCCTTGGCGGCGCCCTCGTTGGCCTCGTAGGTCGGCACGTTCTGCCGGGTGAGCGCGATGCCGTGCGGCGCCGGCCGGGCCGTGTGGCGACGGGTGATCTCGCGCCAGGCGATGGCCGTCTCATTGGCGTCGGCCGGGCGGACGATGTTCAGGCCCGGGATGGCGCGCAGCGCGGACAGGTGCTCGACCGGCTGGTGGGTCGGGCCGTCCTCGCCGAGGCCGATGGAGTCGTGCGTCCACACGTAGGTGACCGGCAGCTTCATCAGCGCGGCGAGCCGGACGGCCGGGCGCATGTAGTCGGAGAACACCAGGAAGGTGCCGCCGTAGACCCGGGTGTTGCCGTGCAGCGCGATGCCGTTCATGGTCGAGCCCATGGCGTGCTCGCGGATGCCGAAGTGGATCGTGCGGCCGTAGGGGTTGGCCTCCGGCAGCGGGTTGCCCTTCGGCAGGAAGGACGACGAGGCGTCGATGGTGGTGTTGTTGGAGCCCGCGAGGTCGGCGGAGCCGCCCCACAGTTCGGGGAGCACCCCGCCGAGCGCCTTGAGCACCTGGCCGGACGCCTTGCGGGTGGCGACGTCCTTGCCCGCCTCGAAGACCGGCAGCGCGCTCTCCCAGCCCTCGGGCAGCTCGCCCGCGGTGATCCGGTCGAACTCGGCGGCCCGCTCGGCGTTGTTGTTGCGCCACTCCTGGAGCTGCTTGTCCCAGGCGGCGTGCGCCTGGCGGCCGCGGTCGACCAGCTCCCGGGTGTGGTTGATGACGTCGGTGTCCACCTGGAAGTGCTGCTCGGGGTCGAAGCCGAGGACCCGCTTGGTGGCCGCGACCTCCTCCGCGCCGAGCGCCGAGCCGTGCGACGCCTCGGTGTTCTGCGCGTTGGGCGCGGGCCAGGCGATGATGGTGCGGGCCGCGATGATCGAGGGGCGCTCGGTCTCGGCCTGCGCCGCCTTCAGCGCCGCGTGCAGCTGGTGGATGTCGAAGTCGCCGCTGGGCGCCTGCTCGATGCGCTGGACGTGCCAGCCGTACGCCTCGTAGCGCTGGAGCACGTCCTCGGAGAGCGCGGTGGCCGTGTCGCCCTCGATCGAGATGTGGTTGTCGTCGTACAGGGCGACGATGTTGCCCAGCTTCTGGTGACCGGCCAGCGAGGACGCCTCGGCGGAGATGCCCTCCTCCAGGTCGCCGTCGGAGACGATCGCCCAGATGGTGTGGTCGAAGGGAGAGGCGCCCTCGGGCGCCTCCGGGTCGAACAGACCGCGCTCGTAGCGTGCGGCCATCGCCATGCCCACCGCGTTGGCGATGCCCTGGCCCAGCGGACCGGTGGTGGTCTCCACACCGGTGGTGTGGCCGAACTCGGGGTGGCCCGGGGTGAGGCTGCCCCAGGTGCGGAACGCCTTCAGATCGTCGAGCTCCAGACCGAAGCCCGCCAGGTACAGCTGGATGTAGAGAGTGAGGCTGGTGTGGCCCGGGGACAGTACGAACCGGTCACGGCCCGCCCAGTCGGCGTCGGAGGGGTCGTGCCGCATCAGCTTCTGGAAGAGCAGGTACGCGGCGGGCGCGAGACTCATGGCCGTACCGGGGTGGCCGTTACCGACCTTCTGCACGGAGTCCATGGCCAGGACGCGGGCGGTGTCAACGGCCCGCTGGTCCAGATCGGTCCATTCGAGGTCTGCGGTAGTCGGCTTCGTGCTCACCCTGAGTCAGGGCTCCTCTCCACACTGTCGCTATCCGGTGACCGTGTGCACACCGGCGCTGTCGAGCCTACCCCTGGAACGACGGTCATTTTTTCGAGTTCCACTCGACGGTCAGGGAACGAATCGGGGGGCTCGGCGCATTCCCTCTCCCGGTTGCGCGGGGTGATCGGAGGGAGTTGTTCCGGGCCGCGCGCGCCCTGCGCGCCCCGGTCCACGTGCGCCGCCAACACGAGCGGACCCCGGCGGCGAGCGGCACATCCGCTACGTCTAGAGTGGCGTGGTACGCGCAAGTCTTTACCGGCTCTTCATGTCCGGTGCTTGCTGGTTCTTGCTTCCACCAGGGGTGTGCGTGACGGCCGTCGAATCCCGTCCTGCGGGGGTGCTGGAGACGAGCGAAACGGGCTCCGGCCACCGGCCGCTCGGGGCCCGTGTCATGGCGTTCGTCGCGCTGACCAAGCCGCGCGTCATCGAACTGCTGCTGATGACCACGGTGCCGGTCATGTTCCTGGCCGCCGAGGGCGTACCGGACCTGTGGCTGGTGCTGGCCACGTGCGTCGGCGGCTATCTGTCGGCGGGCGGCGCGGCCGCGTTCAACATGTACCTCGACCGTGACATCGACGCCCTCATGGACCGCACCGCGCAGCGCCCGCTGGTGACCGGGATGGTCTCGCCGGGCGAGTGCCTGGTCTTCGCCTCGGCGCTCACGGTCGGCTCCACGGCCTGGTTCTGGGCGCTGGTCAACCCGCTGTCCGCGATGCTGTCACTCGGGGCGCTGGTCTTCTACGTCGTCGTCTACACGATGCTGCTCAAGCGGCGCACCTCGCAGAACATCGTCTGGGGCGGTATCGCCGGCTGTATGCCCGTGCTCATCGGCTGGTCGTCGGTGACCGGCGAGCTCTCCTGGGCCGCCGTCATCCTCTTCCTCGTCATCTTCTTCTGGACGCCGCCGCACTACTGGCCGCTGTCGATGAAGGTCAAGGACGACTACGAGCGGGCCAGCGTGCCGATGCTGCCGGTGATCGCGGGCAACAAGGCGGTCGCGCGTCAGATCGTCCTCTACAGCTGGGCCATGGTCGGCGTCTCCCTGCTGCTGTGGCCGCTGGGCTACACCGGCTGGTTCTACCCGGCCGTCGCGGCGGTGCTGGGCGGGTTCTGGCTCAAGGAGGCGCATGCGCTCCAGGCGCGCGCCCGGGCCGGGATCACCGGGGCCAAGCTCAAGGAGATGCGGCTCTTCCACTGGTCC
The DNA here is from genome assembly GCF_013364155.1 of Streptomyces sp. NA02950. Taxonomy (NCBI): domain Bacteria; kingdom Bacillati; phylum Actinomycetota; class Actinomycetes; order Kitasatosporales; family Streptomycetaceae; genus Streptomyces; species Streptomyces sp. NA02950. Next base: position 7,029,762 of record NZ_CP054916.1, read on the forward strand.
ATCACCTATGTGTCGCTGCTCTTCGTCGCCGTTGCCGTGGACCCCTTCCTGCGTTGATTACCGACGGGTAGGATTGTCGGTATGGCAGACAGCACCCAGGCGGCGGAGACGGTCGGGAGCGCCCGGCCCGCCAAGCCCTCCAAGGACGAGAAGCGGGCCCAGCGGCTCGCCCACCAGATCACGGCCTTCGCCGAGAGCCACGGCGGCAGCGCCGAGGGCCAGCTCGCCCACATCGGCCGCGGCGCCACCCGGATCGCCCTGGTGGGGGCCAACGGGGAGTGGGGCGTTCTGGTCGCCCCCTCGCACGACAGCGCCCGCCGCGCCGCCGAGCTCGCCGGGCTCAGCCTCCACGACGAGTTCGACGGTGACATGGCCGCCAAGGTCCGCACCGGTCCGTACGAGTGGACGCGCATGGCGGGCCTCCAGATCGGCGGCCCCGCCAACCCCTGAGCCGCAGCCGGCCAACCCCTGAGCCGGGCTCCCGACACCTCGCGCCCCTTTCGCCCGTTAAGCCCATCGAAGCCCGAGGGTGAGGAGGCGGCGGCGATGGATGAGGCGACGGACTCCCCGTACACCCTGGGCCCGCCGACCGGCCCGGTCCCACGGGCCGGGCCGGGTCCGGTGGCGGGCCTGCCCGCGCTGCCGCCCCTGGTCGACCAGTACAGCCACGGCACGGTCCACGGCGAGCTGGGCCTCGGCTCCTTCGAAACCCATCTGGCCTCCGCCGCCGGATCGGGCGCCGCTCCCGCGGGCACCACCTTCTTCGACAGCTGGGCCGGGCTCGCGGTGCGCCGCTGGTGCCCTCCGCTGCTGGGCATGGACCCCCACTGCGCCCCGGTCAGCTATCTCGCCCGCCGCCGTGAACTGGGCGCCTACCGGGCCGCCCGGCTGCTGCTGCGCGGTGCGGGCATCGGCACCTTCCTGCTGGAGTCCGGCGCCCCCAGCGACCTCACCTCACCCGCCGAACTGGCCGCCGCCGCCGACGGCCGGGTCCACGAGGTGGTCCGTCTGGAGCCGCTGGCCGAACAGGTCGCCGACACCTCCGGCACGGTCGACGCGTTCACCGGCAACACCGCCGAGGCGCTCTACGCCGCCGCCCAGCACGCCACCGCCTTCGCCATGGGCATCGCCTACTGCGACGAGGCCCCGCCGGATCCGCGCGAGGTGCGCCGCGCCGCCGCCCGCCGGCTCGCCGGAGGACCGGCCCGGGCCCGTCCGTTCGACCCGGCGCTCGCCCAGCACCTGCTGTGGAGCGCGGTGGCCACCGGACTGCCGGTGCAGCTGCACTGCGCCGATCCGCAGCCGCTCCTGGGCTTTCTGCGTGCCACGGCCGGGTTCGGCACCGATCTGGTGCTGCTGCCCGAGCGGCCGTACCACCGGCGGGCGGCCCAGCTCGCCGCGGCCTTCCCGCATGTCTACGCGGACGCCGGGCCACGGCCGGAGGAGACCCTGGGCGAGGCGCCGTTCGGCAAGCTGCTGTTCTCCACCGGCGCGCGGGCGCTGCCCGAGCTCTATGTGACCGCCGCGCGGCTGTTCGCCCACTCCATGGCGCGGCTGACCGCCGAGTGGATCGCCGACGGGGTCTGCACCCGCACCGAGGCGCGGCGGATCACCGGGCTCGTCGCGGCCGGGACCGCGCGCCGGGTCTACCGGCTGGAGGCGGCGGGCTCGGGCTCCGGGGCCGGCGAGGTCTCCGGCTGAACCGCCTCGTCGTCGCCCGTGGGGCCGGCGGCCGGCGCGGCGAGTGCGGGGCGCTCGCGCTGCGCGAAGAGCACCCGCAGGGCCGCGATCCACACCAGACAGGACCCGAACATGTGGATGCCGACGATCACTTCGGGCAGGTGCGTGAAGTACTGGACGTACCCGATCAGGCCCTGGAGGAGCAGCACGGCCAGCAGGTCGAGCACCGTACGGCGCTGGGCCGCCGGGGCCTTCACGGCGCGCAGGGTGAACCACAGGGCGACCGTCAGGCCGAGCACGATGTAGACGAAGTCCACATGCAGCTGGGTGATCTCCTGCCAGTCCAGTGGGATCCGGTGCACCTCGCGGGCGTCACCGGCGTGCGGACCGGATCCGGTGACCACCGTGCCGATCAGGATCAGCGCCAGGGTCGAGCCGACCAGCAGCCCGGTGAGCTGGCGCACCGGGCGGGCCACGAGGGCGCGCGGCTCGCCGTCACCCTCCCGCGACCGCTGCCAGACCGCCATCGCGACCGTGAGGAGCGCGGTGGCCAGCAGGAAGTGCGAGCTGACGATGTACGGGTTGAGTCCGGTGAGCACGATGATGCCGCCGATGACGGCATTGCTCATCACCAGCCAGAACTGGGCCCAGCCCAGCCGGGTGAGGGAGCGGCGCACCGGCGTACGGGCCCGGGCGGCGATGATCAGCAGTCCGATGAACACGCACAGCACATACGTCAGCATGCGGTTGCCGAATTCGATGGCGCCGTGGATGCCCATGTCGGAGGTGGGCGTCAGGCTCCCGGAGGTGCACTTGGGCCAGGTGTCGCAACCGAGCCCGGACTCGGTGAGCCGCACCGCGCCACCGGTGACGACGATGACCACGGCCATCACCACGGTGGCCAGCGCGGCCCGCCGCACAAAGCGCGCGGAGGGCTGCCAGCGCCGGGCGATGAGCTCGAACGGATTCAGCGAATTCGGCACGGACCTATCGTAGGCGGCCGCTTGTGCAGCTTTTCACGAGGGGGTCGCCGTCAGGAGAGCCCAGTCTCTCGGGCTCGCCCAGGCCCTGTCCGGTGGATCTCCGAGGAGGCTGCCCGCGGCGTTTGGTGCCGTGCATCGCACGGCGGAGGGTCGCCCTCGTACTGGGCGTACTCGGGCGACTCCGACAACGCAGCGAGGTGCGGTGCCAGGCGTCGCGGGCCCGATAAGATCCACCGGACAGGGCCTAAACCAAGGGGCTCATTCCCAGCGGAAGAACCGTGCCGCCGCGCCGAGGCCCAGCACCGACCACACCGCCAGGATCCCCAGCTCCCGCCAGGGTGCCGGGCCCCCGTCCTGGAGGACCTCCCGCAGGCCGCCCGACAGCGCGGAGATCGGCAGCAGCTCCAGCACGCCCCGGACGGCGTCCGGGAACTTGTCCAGCGAGACGATCACCCCGCCCGCGACGAGCAGCAGCAGGAAGACCAGGTTGGCGGCGGCGAGGGTCGCCTCGGCCTTGAGGGTGCCCGCCATCAGCAGTCCGAGACCGGAGAACGCCGCGGTGCCGAGGATCAGCAGCAGCGCGACCGCCGCCGGGTTGCCGTGCGGCGACCAGCCCAGTGCCAGCGCGATCGCGGTCAGCAGCGCGATCTGGAGGATCTCGGTGACCAGCACCGAGCAGGTCTTGGCGGTCATCAGCCCCCACCGGGGCAGCGGGGAGACGGCGAGCCGCTTGAGTACGCCGTACCGCCGCTCGAAGCCGGTGGCGATGGCCTGTCCGGTGAACGCCGTGGACAGCACGGCCAGCGCCAGCACACCGGGGGCGAGGAAGTCCACGGTCTCGCCGTGGGCACCGGTGTCCACGATGTCGACGCTGCTGAACAGCACCAGCACCAGGGACGGGATGACCACGGTCAGCAGCAGCTGCTCACCGTTGCGCAGCAGCATCCGGGTCTCCAGGGCGGCCTGCGCCCGGATCATCCGCAGCAGCGGCGCGGCCCCCGGGTCGGGGCGGAAAGTACCGGTGGCGGTCACGCGCGCAGCTCCTTACCGGTGAGCTCCAGGAAGACGTCCTCGAGGGTGTGCCGCTCGACCGAGATCCGGTCCGGCATCACCCCGTTCTGCGCACACCACGAGGTGACGGTGGCCAGCAGCTGCGGGTTGACCTTGCCGGTGACGCGGTAGCCGCCGGGGGTCAGCTCGTCGGCCGAGCTGTCGGCGGGCAGCGCCTTGAGCAGCGAGGCCAGGTCGAGCGCGGGGCGGCCGGTGAAGCGCAGGGTGTTCTCGGCGCCGCCGCGGCACAGCTCCTCGGGGCTGCCGTCGGCGATCACCTTGCCGCCGTCGATGATCGCGACGTGGTCGGCGAGCTGTTCGGCCTCGTCCATGTAGTGCGTGGTCAGCACGAGGGTGACCCCGTCCTGGCGCAGCTCGCGGATGAGGTCCCAGGTGGCGCGGCGGGCCTGCGGGTCGAGACCGGCGGTCGGCTCGTCGAGGAAGACCAGCTCGGGGCGGCCGACGACGGCCATGGCGAGGGCGAGCCGCTGCTGCTGGCCGCCGGAGAGCCTGCGGTAGGTGGTGCGGCCGCAGGAGCCGAGGCCCAGCCGCTCGATCAGCAGATCCACGTCCACCGGGTTGGCGTGCAGGGAGGCGGTGTGCCGCAGCATCTCTTCTGCGCGCGCGCCGGAATAAACGCCTCCGGACTGGAGCATCACACCGATCCGCGGCCGCAGTGCCGCCGCGTGCCGGACCGGGTCCAGGCCGAATATGCGCACCGTCCCGGCGTCGGGGCGGCGGTACCCCTCGCAGGTCTCGACGGTGGTGGTCTTGCCGGCCCCGTTGGGCCCGAGAACGGCGCTGACGCCGCCGCGCGGGACGGACAGGTCGAGCCCGTCGACGGCGGTCTTCGAGCCGTACCGTTTGACCAGGCCGACGACCTCGACCGCGGGCTCTTCTCGCATGCCGGGCAGTCTACGAATCGCCGGGGGCGCCGTGGGCGGCAGGGCGGAAGTGGGACTCCCCGGAACCGCATCGCCGCAGGTGAACTTAGGTGTGCCTAAGTGATGCACTCCACCGAAGGGTGCCTCCGCCCTCGCTTGTATGTCACCCGGGAATTACGCAACAATGGCGTTGTGAAATACGCGAGCGAGGCTCCGAAGGCACGCGCGGCCGAGACGGCCGCGCGGTCTGGCATGCCTGTGTCCGCGTCCGATGAGCAGCACGGCACCCGTAACAAGGTGGCCCGCTCCATCCTCGATCACGGCCCCTCCACCGCGGCCGAGCTCGCGCTGCGGCTGGAGCTGACCCAGGCGGCCGTCCGCCGCCACCTCGACACCCTTGTCGCCGACGGCGTCGTCGAGCCCCGGGAGAAGAGGGTGTACGGGGCGCGGGGGCGCGGCCGCCCGGCCAAGGTCTTCGCACTCACCGACTGCGGCCGTGACGCCTTCGACCAGGCCTACGACACGCTGGCCGTCGACGCCCTGCGCTGGATCGAGCAGAGCGCCGGGGGCGGCGAGGCCGGGCGGGCCGCCGTCGCGGCGTTCGCCCGCGCCCGGCTGGCCGCTCAGGCCGAGGTATACCGCGGTGCCGTCGAGGCCGCCGACCCCAGCGGCCGTACCCAGGCCCTGGCGGGCGCGCTGTCCGCCGACGGGTACGCTGCTACGGCGCGCAGCGCGCCGGTCGGCGAACAGCTCTGCCAGCACCACTGCCCGGTCGCCCACGCAGCCGAGCGATATCCGCAGCTGTGCGAGGCGGAGACCGAGGTCTTCTCCCAGCTGCTCGGGACTCATGTGCAGCGTCTGGCCACCATCGCCCATGGCGACGGAGTGTGCACGACGTTCATTCCGAAGACCGACAGAACCGATTCGGCCGCGCAGGCCGATCCCCGTACCACCAAGACCACCACCGCATCTGCCAGCACGGCCGGGAGGAACCCCGAATGACTCTCCCCACGGAGACCGCTCACCCCGAGCTCGAGGGCCTGGGCAACTACGAGTACGGCTGGGCCGACTCCGACGTGGCCGGCGCTTCGGCCAAGCGTGGCCTCTCCGAGGACGTCGTGCGCGACATCTCGGGGAAGAAGTCCGAGCCGGAGTGGATGCTCAAGCTCCGGCTGAAGGGCCTGAAGCTCTTCGACAAGAAGCCCATGCCCACCTGGGGCTCGGACCTGTCCGGGATCGACTTCGACAACATCAAGTACTTCGTGCGTTCCACGGAGCAGCAGGCCGCCTCCTGGGAGGAGCTGCCCGAGGACATCAAGAACACCTACGACAAGCTGGGCATCCCGGAGGCCGAGAAGCAGCGCCTGGTCGCCGGTGTCGCCGCCCAGTACGAGTCCGAGGTCGTCTACCACAAGATCCGTGAGGACCTCGAGGAGCAGGGCGTCATCTTCCTCGACACCGACACCGGTCTGCGGGAGCACCCGGAGCTGTTCAAGGAGTACTTCGGCTCGGTGATCCCGGCGGGCGACAACAAGTTCGCCTCGCTGAACACGGCGGTGTGGTCCGGCGGCTCGTTCATCTACGTGCCCAAGGGCGTCCATGTGGAGATCCCGCTCCAGGCCTACTTCCGGATCAACACGGAGAACATGGGCCAGTTCGAGCGGACCCTGATCATCGTCGACGAGGACGCCTACGTCCACTACGTCGAAGGCTGCACCGCGCCGATCTACAAGTCGGACTCGCTGCACTCCGCGGTCGTCGAGATCATCGTCAAGAAGGGCGCCCGCTGCCGCTACACGACCATCCAGAACTGGTCGAACAACGTCTACAACCTGGTCACCAAGCGCGCCGTCGCCTACGAGGGCGCCACCATGGAGTGGGTCGACGGCAACATCGGCTCCAAGGTGACCATGAAGTACCCCGCCGTCTACCTGATGGGCGAGCACGCCAAGGGCGAGACCCTGTCCATCGCCTTCGCGGGCGAGGGCCAGCACCAGGACGCCGGAGCCAAGATGGTCCACATGGCGCCGCACACCTCGTCCAACATCGTCTCCAAGTCGGTGGCGCGCGGTGGTGGCCGTACCTCCTACCGCGGGCTGATCGAGATCGGCGAGGGCGCGGAGGGCTCCAAGTCCAATGTCCTCTGTGACGCCCTGCTGGTGGACACCGTCTCCCGGTCCGACACCTACCCGTATGTGGACGTCCGCGAGGACGATGTGTCCATGGGCCACGAGGCGACCGTCTCCAAGGTCAGTGACGACCAGCTCTTCTACCTGATGAGCCGTGGTCTGTCGGAGGACGAGGCCATGGCGATGATCGTCCGCGGCTTCGTCGAGCCGATCGCGCGCGAGCTGCCCATGGAGTACGCGCTGGAGCTCAACCGGCTGATCGAGCTGCAGATGGAGGGCGCGGTCGGCTGACGCCACCGCCCTTCCCGCCCCGCCGCACCGGGGCACCCCCGTGAGAGCCACAGAAGGCAGAAAGCGAGCAGTACGACAGCCATGGCTGAAACCATTCCCGCCGGATCCACTACGGACGGTGTCATCCAGGTGGGCCAGCCCACCGATGCGCGGGTCAGCGCCCCCGCGTCGTACGACGTGGCCGACTTCCCCGTGCCCCACGGCCGGGAGGAGGACTGGCGGTTCACCCCGCTGGAGCGGCTGCGCGGCCTCCACGACGGCACCGCTGTCGCCGACGGCGGCGTCAAGGTCGAGGTGAGCGCCCCCGAGGGCGTCACCGTCGAGACCGTGGGCCGTGACGACGCGCGCCTGGGCAAGGCCGGCAAGCCGGTGGACCGGGTGGCGGCCCAGGCGTACAGCTCCTTCGAGAAGGCGTCGGTCGTCTCGGTGCCCAAGGAGACGGTGCTCACCGAGCCGGTGCGGATCTCCGTGCACGGCGAGGGCGGCACCGCCTTCGGCCACCAGCTCATCGAGCTCGACGCCTTCGCCGAGGCCGTGGTGGTCATCGACCACACCGGTGACGCCACCCTCGCCGCCAACGTCGAGTACGTGCTCGGCGACGGCGCCAAGCTCACCGTGGTCTCCGTCCAGGACTGGGACGACGCCGCCGTCCACGCCGGCCAGCACACCGCGCTGGTCGGCCGGGACGCGAGCTTCAAGTCCGTGGTCGTCACCTTCGGCGGCGACCTGGTGCGGCTCCACCCGCGGGTGATCTACGGCGCCCCCGGCGGTGAGGCCGAGCTCTACGGCCTGTACTTCACCGACAACGGCCAGCACCAGGAGCACCGGCTCTTCATCGACCACGACACCCCGCACTGCCGGAGCAACGTGGCCTACAAGGGCGCGCTCCAGGGCAAGGACGCCCACGCGGTCTGGATCGGCGACGTACTGATCCGCGCCGAGGCCGAGGGCACCGACACCTACGAGCTCAACCGCAACCTGGTCCTCACCGACGGCGCCCGCGTCGACTCGGTGCCCAACCTGGAGATCGAGACCGGCGAGATCGTCGGTGCCGGCCACGCCAGCGCCACCGGCCGCTTCGAGGACGAGCAGCTGTTCTACCTGATGGCGCGCGGCATCCCGGCCGACGAGGCCCGCCGTCTGGTGGTCCGCGGCTTCTTCGCCGAGCTCGTCCAGCAGATCGGCATCCCCGAGCTGGAGGAGCGCCTGATCGCCAAGATCGAGGCAGAGCTGGAGGCGTCCGTAGGATGACCGAGATCTTCGTACGCGCCTGCGCCCTGGCCGAGCTCGAGGAGGACACCCCCAAGCGGGTCGAGCTCGAGGGCGTACCGATCGCGCTCGTCCGCACCGAGGGCGAGGTGTTCGCGGTCAACGACATCTGCACGCACGCGAACGTCTCGCTGTCCGAAGGCGAGGTCGAGGACTGTCAGATCGAGTGCTGGCTGCACGGCTCCAGCTTCGATCTGCGCACCGGCAAGCCGTCCGGGCTTCCCGCCACGCGCCCCGTCCCCGTATACCCCGTAAAGATCGAAGGGGACGACGTGCTCGTCTCCGTCACCCAGGAGTCCTGAGGCACCCATGGCAACGCTTGAGATTCACGACCTGCACGTCTCCGTCGAGGCCGAGGGCGGCCCCCGCGAGATCCTGCGCGGCGTCGACCTGACCGTGAAGCAGGGCGAGACGCACGCCATCATGGGCCCCAACGGCTCCGGCAAGTCCACCCTGGCCTACTCGCTGGCCGGTCACCCGAAGTACACCATCACCGGCGGCACCGTCACCCTCGACGGTGAGAACGTGCTGGAGATGTCCGTCGACGAGCGCGCCCGCGCCGGTGTCTTCCTCGCCATGCAGTACCCGGTCGAGGTGCCCGGCGTCTCCGTCTCCAACTTCCTGCGCACCTCCGCCACCGCCATCCGCGGTGAGGCCCCCAAGCTGCGCACCTGGGTCAAGGAGGTCAAGGAGGCCATGGAGCGCCTCCAGATCGACCCCTCCTTCGCCGAGCGCAATGTCAACGAGGGCTTCTCCGGTGGTGAGAAGAAGCGTCACGAGATCCTTCAGCTGGAGCTGCTGAAGCCCGCCATCGCGATCCTCGACGAGACCGACTCCGGCCTCGACGTGGACGCCCTGCGGGTGGTCTCCGAGGGCGTCAACCGCGTCCGGGAGTCCGGCCAGGTCGGCACCCTGCTGATCACCCACTACACCCGCATCCTGCGGTACATCAAGCCCGACCACGTCCACGTGTTCGCCGCGGGCCGGATCGCCGAGTCCGGCGGCCCGGAGCTGGCCGACAAGCTGGAGGAAGAGGGCTACGAGGAGTACGTGAAGGGAGGCGCGTCCACGTGACACAGCTGCCGGGCCTCCTCGACACCGAGGCGATCCGCAAGGACTTCCCCATCCTGGACCGCGTGGTCCATGACGGGAAGAAGCTCGTCTACCTGGACAACGCGGCCACTTCCCAGAAGCCGCGCCAGGTCCTGGACGCGCTGAACACCTACTACGAGCGCTCCAACGCCAATGTGCACCGTGGTGTCCATGTGCTCGCCGAAGAGGCCACGGCGCTGTACGAGGGCGCCCGCGACAAGGTCGCCGGCTTCATCAACGCGCCCAGCCGCGACGAGGTGATCTTCACCAAGAACGCCTCGGAGTCGCTGAACCTCGTGGCCAACATGCTCGGCTGGGCGGATGAGCCCTACCGGGTGGACCGCGAGACCGAGATCGTCATCACCGAGATGGAGCACCACTCCAACATCGTTCCGTGGCAGCTGCTCTCGCAGCGCACCGGCGCGAAGCTGAAGTGGTTCGGGCTCACCGACGACGGCCGTCTGGACCTGTCGGAGATCGAGCAGGTCATCACCGAGAAGACCAAGGTCGTCTCGTTCGTCCTGGTCTCCAACATCCTGGGCACGGTCAACCCGGTCGAGGCGATCGTCCGCCGCGCCCAGGACGTGGGTGCCCTGGTCGTCGTCGACGCCTCCCAGGCCGCTCCGCACATGCCCCTGGACGTTCAGGCCCTCCAGGCCGACTTCGTGGCCTTCACCGGCCACAAGATGTGCGGCCCGGACGGGGTCGGGGTGCTGTGGGGCCGCCAGGAGCTGCTGGAGGACCTGCCCCCGTTCCTCGGCGGCGGCGAGATGATCGAGACCGTCTCGATGCACTCCTCGACCTACGCCCCCGCACCGCACAAGTTCGAGGCCGGTACGCCCCCGATCGCCCAGGCCGTCGGCCTCGGCGCGGCGGTGGACTATCTGACCTCGGTCGGCATGGACAACATCGCCCGCCATGAGCACGCCCTCACCCACTACGCGGTCGGCAGGCTCCTGGAGGTCCCCGAGCTGCGCATCATCGGCCCCACCACGGCCGAGGAGCGCGGTGCCGCGATCTCCTTCACCCTTGGCGACATCCACCCCCACGACGTGGGTCAGGTGCTCGACGAGCAGGGCGTCGCGGTCCGGGTCGGCCACCACTGTGCCCGCCCCGTCTGCCTGCGCTACGGAATTCCCGCGACCACGCGGGCGTCGTTCTATCTGTACTCCACGCCGGCCGAGGTCGATGCCTTGGTGGAGGGCCTGGAGCACGTACGGAACTTCTTCGGGTAGGGGCGACCGCGTGAAACTGGATTCGATGTACCAGGACGTCATCCTGGACCACTACAAGCACCCCCACGGACGGGGGCTGAGGGACGGCGACGCAGAGGTACACCACGTCAATCCCACCTGCGGTGACGAGATCACCCTGCGGGTGCGGCTCGACGGCGAGACGATCGAGGACGTCAGCTACGAGGGACAGGGCTGTTCGATCAGCCAGGCCAGCGCGTCCGTGCTCAATGAATTGCTGGTGGGCAAGGAGCTGAGCGAGGCTCGCAGGATCCAGGAGACGTTTCTGGAGCTGATGCAGTCCAAGGGGCAGACCGTTCCGGATGACGCCATGGAGGAGGTGCTGGAGGACGCGGTCGCGTTCGCCGGTGTCTCCAAGTACCCGGCCCGAGTGAAGTGCGCCCTGCTCAGCTGGATGGCGTGGAAGGACGCCACCACGCAGGCGCTCGGCGAAACCGCTGGAGGGAAGACCGCATGAGTGACGATGTGACGACGACCAAGCCCGCCAGCGAGGAAGAGGTCCGCGAGGCGCTGTACGACGTCGTCGACCCCGAGCTGGGGATCGACGTGGTCAACCTCGGGCTGATCTACGGCATTCACATCGACGACGCCAATATCGCCACCATCGACATGACACTGACGTCCGCGGCCTGTCCGCTGACCGATGTCATCGAGGACCAGGCGAAGTCCGCGACCGACGGCATCGTCAACGAGCTGCGGATCAACTGGGTCTGGATGCCGCCGTGGGGCCCTGACAAGATCACCGACGATGGCCGTGAGCAGCTCCGCGCCCTCGGCTTCAACGTCTGATCCTGAGCGGCTTCGCCGCACCGTTCGCAGGGACCCGTGACCGTTGTGGTCACGGGTCCTTCGCGTGTGCACCGGTGCCGGTCCGGGCGCTCGCGGTCACCTTCCGAGCCGGTGGCGGAGCCGGGCCAGGGCGCGGGCCGCTCGGCGGCGGAGGCGCCGGACCCGCCGTCCGGCCCGTCGCCCGCCCCGTCGTACCGCAGCCCTCGATCATGACGGCTCCGCCGTAGCCGTCCTGGGCCGTCCGTGGTTGTGTACGGCCGTACGCATCGTTGTGTACGCTCGTACGTATGGGGTATCTGATGCTCTCCGGCGCGATCCTGGCCGAGGTCCTGGCCACGACCTCGATGAAGTACAGCGACGGCCTCACCCGGCTGTGGCCCTCCGCGGCGACCGTCACCGGCTATCTGCTCGCCTTCGCCCTGCTCGCCCAGACGCTCAAGACTGTCTCCGTCGGCACCGCCTATGCCATATGGGCCGGGGCCGGGACCGCCGTCATCGCCGTCATCGGCATGACCTTCCTCGGGGAGGCCGCGACCGCCGCCAGGGTGATCGGCATCCTGCTGGTCATCGCCGGGGTCGTGGTGCTCAACCTCGGCGGGGCGCACTGATGCCGCGCCGCTACGACCCCGGGCGACGGCAGCGGATCATCGACGCGGCGATCACCGTGGTCGGCGAACGCGGCATCGGCGGACTGAGCCATCGCACGGTGGCGGCCGAGGCGGACGTCCCGCTCGGCTCGACCACGTACCACTTCGCCACCCTCGACGATCTGCTGGTCGCCGCCCTCCGCCAGGTCAACGCCGACTGGCTGGCCGAACTGGAGCGCTGGGAGCGCGGCGTCGACCCCGATCGTCCGCTCGCCGGCGAACTGCTGCGGCTGATCGAGACGCTGCTGGACGGGGAGCGCGTCCGGCTGGCGCTGGAGTACGAGCTGTATCTCACCGCGCTGCGCCGGGAGGCGGTCCGGCCCATGGCCGCCGCCTGCCTGGACGAGATGGCCGCCCTGCTGGCCCGTCGCACCGGCGACCTGGGCACCGCACGGGCGGTGGCGGCGCTGCTGGACGGAGTGATCCTCCAGGTCCTGCTGACGGGCAGACCGCTGGAGCGGACCGAGGTACGGGCGGCGCTGGAACGGCTCACCGGCTGACCGGACACCGGGCGGCCGGAGCACGGACGCCAGACCATCGGGCGACCGGACCACCGGGCGACCGGACCACCCGCCGGAGGCGGCTGCCGGTGTGCGCGAGCGACCGGCTCGGGGTCGGCCTCCGGACCGGTTCATGAGACCGGTTCGCCTCCCGGGCCCGGCTCCGGTTAGCGTTCTGACCATGACCGACGCAGCCACCACCCGTACCGTCCGCTCCGGCGCCGTTGCCGCCGGCCTCGCCACCCTCACCGAGGACGGCACCGTTCTGGACACCTGGTTCCCGTCCCCCGAGCTGGCCGAGGCGCCCGGTCCGGCCGGGACCGAGCGGCTCGACGCCGAGCAGACCGCGGCGCTGCTGGGCGACAACGCCGTCAAGGCGCTGGGCCCGGACCCGCGCCGCGGGGTCGAGATCGTGGCCGTCCGTACGGTCATCGCCTCGTTCGACGACAAGCCGCTGGACGCCCACGACGTCTACCTCCGGCTGCATCTGCTCAGCCACCGGCTCGTCGCGCCGCACGGCCAGAACCTCGACGGGATGTTCGGCGTGCTGGCCAACGTGGCGTGGACCTCGCTGGGGCCGGTCGCCGTCGACCAGCTGGAGCGCGCCCGGCTCGCCGCTCGCGCCGAGGGCCTCCAGCTCACCGTGACCAGTGTCGACAAGTTCCCGCGGATGACCGACTACGTGGTCCCCGCCGGGGTCCGCATCGGCGACGCCGACCGCGTACGGCTCGGTGCGCACCTCGCCGCCGGGACCACCGTGATGCACGAGGGCTTCGTCAACTTCAACGCGGGCACCCTCGGCACCTCCATGGTCGAGGGCCGGATCAGCGCGGGCGTCGTGGTCGGCGACGGCTCGGACATCGGTGGCGGCGCGTCGATCATGGGCACCCTCTCCGGCGGCGGCAAGCAGACCATCGCCATCGGCGAGCGCTGCCTGCTGGGTGCCCAGGCGGGCATCGGCATCTCGCTCGGCGACGACTGCATCGTGGAGGCGGGTCTCTACGTGACCGCGGGCACCCGCGTCACCCTGCCCGACGGCAAGATCGTCAAGGCGCTGGAGCTGTCCGGCGCCCGCAACCTCCTCTTCCGCCGCAACTCCACCACCGGTGCGGTCGAGGCGCTGCCGCGCTCCGGCTCCTGGGGCGGGCTCAACGAAGCGCTGCACAGCCACAACTGACACGGCTGACCGCTCGCTCAGAGCGGATCGGTCCCGTCCCAGGCCGGCCCGGTCGTCGCCCGCTTGTAGGTGTCGGTCAGGCCGGCCGTGGTGTCGGCGTCGGCCGGGAGCAGCGGTGCCCGGACCGGGCCCCCGGGCAGTCCCAGCGCGTCGAGCAGCGCCTTGGCGGTGACCGCGCCGGGCAGCCGCGACATCATCGCGTCGATCAGCGGCGTCAGCGCGAGATGGCGGCGGGCCGCGGTGCCCGGCTCGCCCGCGTCGTACGCGTCCACCACGGCGCGCACCCGGCGCGGCGCCACGTTGGCGACCGTGCTGATGTACCCGTCGGCGCCGATCGCCCGCAGCGGCAGATTCTGCTCGTCGCAGCCGGAGTAGTAGGCGAGACCGGTCGCCGCCAGCACCTTCGCCGACTTCATCAGGTCGTACGCGCAGTCCTTCACCCCCGTCACCCGCGGATGCTCGGCGAGCCGCAGCAGGGTGTCGTGGGAGAGCGCGGTGCCGGTCCGGCCCGGGATGTCGTACAGCACGACGGGCAGCCCGGCCGCGTCCGCGACGGTGCGGAAGTGCGCCCGGACCGCCTCCTGCGGCGGGCGGCTGTAGTACGGGGTGACCACCAACAGCGCGTGGGCGCCCGCCCGTTCGGCCGCCCGCGCCAGCTCGACCGCGTGCCGGGTGTTGTTGCTGCCGACCCCCGCCGTGATCCGTGCCCGGTCGCCGACCGCCTCTGCCACCGCCCGGATGACCGCCTCCTGTTCGGCGTCGCTGGTGGTGGGTGCCTCACCGCTGGTGCCGTTCACCACCAGTCCGTCGCAGCCGCCCTCGTCGACGAGGCGGGTGGCGAGCAGTTGGGTGCCGTCGAGGTCGAGCGAGCCGTCGGCGGCGAAGGGCGTGATCATGGCGCAGGCGGTACGGCCGGAGGGGCCGCCGGTGCGGCGGTGGTGTGTGGACATGGGGGAAGTCTCATATCCACTGTCCTGTAGGTCCACTTCAGAGTTCTTCACCCTACCGTGCAGCATTACTGTCGGGTGAGTGCGTGGGCTACGGACTCTGGGCGAGGACGTACACTCGGGCGCCCGACTCGGTGGGGCTGCCCTCGCCAGGACCGTCGTAGACCACGTACACATCCCGACGTACACCCCCGTCGAGATCGGTGAAGGCCAGGTCCGCGTGGGAGGGCACATGGCTGGTGAGGCCGTCCGCGACCTCGCGGGGGATGACGGCGTTGACGCGGCCGGGGCCGCCGATCCGGTAGGTGGCGCGGAAGTCCTTGACGCTGCTGTCCTGGCCGCCGAGCACCCGGTAGCGCAGATAGGCGGTGTGCCCGGCGGTACGGCCCTCGACCGGTACGTAGAAGCGGCCCGCGTGCGGATTCTGTTCGGGCGCGAAACGGGCCAGTCGCTCGGCCCGGTCGGTCATCGAGGGGCGCGCGTCGCTGTCCGGCCCGAGGAAGAACCACATGCCCAGGGCACCGAGCAGGAGCAGCGTCAGGCCCAGGACTCCCAGCGGGATCATCCAGCCCGCCCGGTATCGCCCGGATCGGGTCGCGGGCCCGGTGGGTGACGGTGACATGCGGCCCCCTGACGCACAGTGCTCCGGAGTCCGGCGGGATGCCGGACTCCGGAGCACTCTAATCAGGTGCGTTCCACAGGATCTCTAGGGGCGCACACGGACGACCTGCGGGTCGTGGTCGCTGGACTGGTCCGCGAACTCGGAGTTGATGTGCACGATGTCGTAGTCCGGGCGGCGCAGCGCGCGGCTGGTGAGGATGTGGTCCAGCACCTGCGCATTGCCGTTGTAGACATAGCCGTAGCGCTCGGCGCGCGGCAGCCGCGTCACCAGGTCGGTGAGGACCCCGCCCTTGGTGAGCGCGCCCAGCGCGGGCGAGAACTGGTAGTCGTTGAGGTCTCCCGCGACCACGACGGAGGCCTTCGGGTCGGCGGCCAGCAGCTCCTTGACGAAGCCGTTCACCGCCTTGGCCTGTCCGGTGCGCTGGGTCTCCGAGGAGCGGGCCGGGGGCTGGAAGCGGCTGTCGAGACCCTGGTCGCCGCCCTTGGAGTTGAAGTGGTTGGCGACCACGAACACCGGACGGCCACGGAAGGAGAACTGCCCGGCCAGCGGCTTGCGGCTGTCCTTCCACACCTCCTCGCCCGGGGCGATACGGCCCGGGGAGGCCGACAGTGCGGCCCTGCCGTCCTTCTTCACCACCCGCACCGGGGTGGTGGAGTCCCCGCCCGGGACGTCGGTGAACGAGACCCGCTTCGGGTTGTAGAGGAACGCGACCCGGATGTTGCCGCCCGGCTGCCCGCCGTCCTGGTCGTCAACCGGGTCGATCTGCCGCCACTCGTACGAGGGGCCACCGGCCGCCGCGATCGCGTCGGTCAGCTTCTTCAGGGTGGCGTTCGCGCCGACGACGCCGTCGTTGGTCGGGCCGTTGTCGTCCTGGACCTCCTCCAGGGCGACGATGTCCGGCGAGGCGAGATTGCCGACCAGGGCGGCGGCGAGGCGGTCGAACTTCGCCTGCGCGGTCTTGGGGGAGAGGTTCTCCACGTTGTAGGTGGCGATGGAGAGTTCGTCCGACGTCTGCGGCCGGGTCCGCTCGCGCTCCGGCCCGTGGTCGGCGAGTTCGCCGAGCGCGGTGGCCGCGATCGTGTAGCCGCCGAAGTTGTCGTAGTCGAGCGGGCCCTCGGTGGTGCCGGTCAGCTCGTCGCCGACGTCCGCCACGGGGAAGGGGTGCTGGGCGTACGGGAGGAGGGACGCCACCTTCAGCCGCCCGGAGTTCGGGTCGCGGTAGGAGTCGTAGAGCGCCCCGCCGCGTGCGGTGCGGTGGTGACGTGGCTCGGCGGTGACCCACAGCTCCTTGTAGGTGTTGGTCGCCCCGACGACGGGAGCGTTCGCGACCGAGACCCGCATCCCCTCCAGCGACTCGTACCGGTCCAGCGCGTACGAGCGGGGCCGCAGCGGCAGCCCTTCGATGGAGCCGTCCGCGGTGTCGCCGTCGCCGTCGCCGTTGCCGTCCGGGGCGTACCGGTCGGGGACGGTGGAGGCGTTGAGCCGGAACGCGGCGGGCAGCGCGTTGCCGGAGGATCCGACCGTCCAGGTCGCCTTGGTGATCTCGGTCATCGACTGAAGCCCGGCGTCGGCACCGCCCGGGTAGTACTCGCTCACCGTGCCGGAGACCGTGACCGCGTCGCCGACGGTGACCGACGGCGTCGTCGACCCGGTGAACACGAAGATCGCCTCACTGGTGGTCCGGTCCTTGTCGGGGCTGGCGTCCTGCATCCAGAACCCGCGCGCGGAGCCGAAGGAACGTATCGCCGTAACCGTGCCGGGAACGTCGGTCACCTTCTGCCCGGCCAGCGGGGATATCCGGGTGCTGCCCTGGATGTCATGTATCCGTACCTCGGCGGCGGAAGCCGACGACGGCACGACGACCAGCCCGGCCGCGAGCGCGGAGGCGACGGCGGCGGTGACGGTGAGAGGTGCGCGCAGGGCGCGTGGGGACATGGTGATGGCCTCCGGAAAGGAGTGAACAGAGGGAAAATGGGCCTCTACGCGCGTCAATCTCGGCCCTGGCCAGGGCAGTTGTCAAGGGATGAAGGATGTATGGGGCGGGACGCGTGGGTGAATCCGCGGATCGTGGACGGGTACGGGCCGTCGGCCGTCGGCCGTCGGGCGCTTGGGCCGGTCCGGCGGGGCGTGCGTGTGCTGTGCGCGCCGCGGTAGCCGGAGGCGCCTCCGCCCGTGCGCCGGGCGCGACCGCCTCGCGCGCCGCGCGAGCCCGGGAACGGCCGTGACCGCCCCCGGCCGCGGAAACCACATCGGGGTGATGGCGCGGGCCGGGCTCCGGGGAGCGGTGGTAGCGCCCGGCCTCGGGGCTCGGTGGAGTACGGCCGGGCCGTCGGTCGGGGTTGACCGCGCCGCGGCGGACGTATGCCGGTGCGCCGCGCGGGTGCCCCGGGCCTGTACGGCCGGAGCCGGTGTAACACGGGGGCTTCGGCTCGGTCGGGGGGCGACGTCGGGTGGACCGGGTCGGCCGGTCCTCGCGGGCTCCGGGGAGCGGTGGTAGCGGTTCGGCGGTGTCACGGTGGGGCATTGGTGGAGGTGTGGCCGGGCCCCGGTCGGGTGTTGACCGGGTCCCTCGGGACGCGGTCAACAGCGCGCCGCGCGGGCGGGCCGGACGGGCCTCGCGCCGCGTCGTCGTGGCCGAATCATCCGGTTGCCGGGGCGCAGGGCCACATCGGGACGAAACTGCCCGCACGTTCCGTCTACGCTGGGGTCGGCCGCGTGTCCATACCGTGCCCGCGACATCCGCATCCCCGAGGAGATGACTCCGCCCATGCCCGGAGACCGCCCCACCATGCCGCCCGTGCGGCTGCGCACCGACGCGGAACTCGCGCGGGACGCGCTCGCCGCGCCGCTCCTCGCCCGCGCGGTGCGGCTCGCCCGCTGGGTCGAGCCGGGGAAGCCGGTCGGCTCGGGCGGCGTCCTGCCGGGGGACGATCTGCGCGCCGCCGTCGAGCTGCTCGACCTCACCGCCGACGAGAACGGTCCTGAGTACACCGCCCAGGCCTGGCAGCTCGCCGTCGACACCGGACTCGTGGAGATCCAGGAGAGCGACGACGAGGGCGACGAGGACGCGGGGGACGCGGAGAGCGCGGCGGGCGCTGACGACGACGGCACCCACGCCACCGCCGTCAGCGGTGAGGAACTGCGCCTGCTCACCCAGGGCAGCCCCCAGGACGTCCTGGACATCTGGCTCGACGGCTTCGAGACCGTCCTCGCCGACGCCGCAGCCCCCGACCTCGGCGACATCGTCGACCAGATCAGCGAGGGCGGCCAGCTCGACCTCGACGCGATCGACTGGAACCCGGAGGAAGAGGCCGAGTTCCTCGACGGGATCCTGGGCAACCTGTACATGCTCACCGCCCTCGACGAGGACGCCGCCACCGGCTTCGTCCCGCTTCCCGCCCTCGCCGCCTCCGTGATCGTCCCCGAGGACATGGACGAGCCCACGGACGACATTCTCGAAGAGGTCTCCGACGCGATGATGCGGCTGGACGACCAGTTCCGGCTGCTCGCACCGACCGGCATGATCGACTACCAGCCGGTGGACGAGGCGCTCATCGAGGAGGTCGACGGCGAGGGCCGCATCCAGGGCTCCGACGCGGCCCGTGCCGACGACGAAGAGGAGGACGTCTCCCGCTACGGCATGGTCCGGCTCACCCCGCTCGGCGTCTACGGCATGCGGTCCCGCATGGTGGAGGCGGGCATCGACGCCCCGGTCGTCGGCGATCTGGCCGACAAGGGCGCGGACGTGCTGCTGGACGCCCTGCCCGGCCACCCCGAGCCCGCCGCGCAGACCGAGGCCGAGCAGTGGCTCGGTCGTCGTACGCCGGAGGAGGCCGCCCGCGAACTGCTGGCCGCCGCCCGCGGCGACGACGAGGCCGCCCCGCTGCGCCGCCTCACCTGCCAGCAGACGCTGTCGCTGGTCGGGGCCGCCGCCGAGCCCGCGCTGCGCGAGGTGCTCGACGACCGCCACTTGGGCGGGCTGGCCCGGGTATGGCTGGCCGAGCACGGCGCACCGGGGGTGCCCGAGCCGTCGGAGGAGATGGTCTTCTGGCTGACGGTGGACACGCTGGCCGCGCAGCTCTCGAGCGAGGGCGACTCCGAGGAACTGCGGGAGCTGGTGCGCGGACTGGTCGACCAGTCCGGGAGCTTCTTCGACTCGGCGTGGCGGGTGGACCACCCGGCCACGGCGGATGTGCTGGAGGCGATGGGCCGTCTGCATCCGGACAAGAAGGCCGCCAAGGAAGCCCGCAAGGCAGCCTTCAAAGCCCGCTCCCGGCGGAGCTGAGCTACGCCTGGCGGCGGGCCGAGCTACGCCTGGCGGCGGGCCGAGCTACGCCTGGCGGCGGGCCGAGCTACGCCTGGCGGCGGGCCGAGCGACTTCCGGTGCCCCGGTGCCCAGATGCCCGACGAAACGCCGCCCGCCCGCCGGGTTTCCCGCCCCCGCGCCCAGCGAGGGCGCAGCTCGCGCTCCGCGTCGTCCGACCGCGCGGGTGCGCGGGCATCAGAGCGGGCTTGGCGATGGCCACCCCCGGTCCCGCGCCCGAACGCGGCTTTCGCGTGCCGGGGGTCCGGCGTCCCGCCCCGCGGCCCGCGCCAGCGGCACATGGTCCGGCGGCCCCACCCCGCCTCCGCAGCGCGAGGCCCTCACCTCGGTTCGCCGCCGCCCGCGATCGGTGGCTCGCACGGTCCACCACCTCGCGGCCCGAGGCCATCCACCGACCCCCGGCCGGGAGGCCATCCACCACCGACCCCCGGCCAGGAGGCCACCGACCCCCGGCCAGGAGGCCGCCGACCCCCGGCCGGGAAGCC
This sequence comes from Streptomyces sp. NA02950, assembly GCF_013364155.1. Lineage (NCBI taxonomy): Bacteria > Bacillati > Actinomycetota > Actinomycetes > Kitasatosporales > Streptomycetaceae > Streptomyces > Streptomyces sp. NA02950. The sequence goes on from NZ_CP054916.1 coordinate 7,049,884, forward strand.
GCCCGCCCCCGGCCAGGAGGCCACCGACCCCCGGCCAGGAGGCCGCCGACCCCCGGCCGGGAAGCCGCCCGCCGGCCAGGAGGCCACCGACCCCCGGTCGAGAGGCCATCAACCGTCCACCTCCGGCTGGGAGGCCACCGACCCCCGGTCGAGAGGCCATCAACCGTCCACCTCCGGCTGGGAGGCCGCCCACCCCCGGCGGGAGGCCACCCACCACCGACCCCCGGCTGGGAGGCCGCCCGCCCCCGGCCAGGAGGCCACCGACCCCCGGCCGGGAAGCCACCGACCCCCGGCCGGGAAGCCACCGACCCCCGGCCGGGAAGCCACCGACCCCCGGCCGGGAGGCCCTCCACCTTCGGCCGGGAGGCCACCGACCCCCGGTCGAGAGGCCATCAACCGTCCACCTCCGGCTGCAAGGCCGTCCACCTCCGGATGGGAGGCCGCCCACCCCCGGCGGGAGGCCACCCACCACCGACCCCCGGCTGGGAGGCCGCCCGCCCCCGGCCAGGAGGCCACCGACCCCCGGCCGGGAAGCCACCGACCCCGGCCAGGAGGCCACCCACCCCCCGGCCAGGAGGCGACCCAACCCCGGCCGGGAGGCCACCCGGTAATTCGGCGCGGTGATGTCGCGTGCCGTTCAACTGGTGTTCGGGCGGGGGCGGGAGCGTGGGCGGGCAGTCCGGAGGAGATGTCTGCCGCTCAGGAGATGAAGATGCCGTTCACCCGAAGAGATTTCGCGAAGCGTTCCGCGTACACCGGGGCCGGGGTCGCCCTCGTCGGCAGTGCCGGGGTGCTCGCCACCGCGCCCGGCGCCGTCGGCGCGGAGGACATCCACGGCGCGGACGCGGCGGACGCGGCCCGGCTTGGATACGGGCCGCTCGTCTCCGACCCCAAGGGGATCCTCGCCCTCCCCAAGGGCTTCCGGTACCGCATCATCACCCGCACCGGTGAGACCACCCTCGAGACCGGCGAGTCCACCCCCTCCAACCACGACGGCACCGCCACCTTCCCTGGGACCCGCGGCGCGACCCTGCTGGTCAACAACCACGAGCTGAAGGGCCCCCGTTCGGGCTGGCCGCACCCCGTGCCGCTCACCGAGGGGCTGGTCTACGACCCGGCGGCGTCCGGCGGCTGCACCGTCGTCGAGGTGTCCAAGCACGGCGACCACGTCAGCGAGTGGGTCGGCATCGCGGGCACCTCCACCAACTGCGCGGGCGGACGCACCCCCTGGGGCACCTGGCTGACCTGCGAGGAGACCGAGGACAAGGCCGGTCAGCACGGGATGACCAAGGACCACGGCTACGTCTTCGAGGTCGACCCGCACGACCGCCGCGCCAACCGCGATCCCAAGCCGATCAAAGCCCTGGGCCGGTACGCCCACGAGGCCGTGGTCGTGGATCCCAAGCGCGGCGACCTCTACCTCACCGAAGACGCCTCCGGACCGAACGGCCTCTTCTACCGCTGGACCCCGCCGCGCGGCTTCGAGCACGGCCGCGGCAAGCTCCGCACGCTCGCCGACGACGCGGGTGCGCTCCGCGCACCCGTGTGCTACGACTCCGGCGGCCGGTTCGTCGACGACCTGTCCCGCGCCACGAAGACCGGCACGGTCTACGGCGTGGACTGGGTGGACGTCCCGGACCGCGACGCGAAGTCGACGCCGGTCCGCAAGCAGTTCACCGACGGCCGGATCACCCGCGCCCGCAAGCTGGAGGGCATGTGGTGGGCCGACGGCGGCGCGTACATCGTCTCCTCGTTCGCCCGTGAAGAGAGCCCGGTCCAGCACGACGGCCAGGTGTGGTTCTACGACCCCAAGCGCCGCACCCTCACCCTCAAGGTGCTGCTGGGCGTCAACCCCGACCCCGCCGAGGACGGCGCCTTCGACGGCCCGGACAACATCACCGTCTCGCCCTACGGCGGACTGGTGATCGCCGAGGACGGCGAGGGCATCCAGCACCTGTTCGGCGCCACCGAGGACGGCCGGACGTACCCGATCGCCCGGAACGAGCTGAACATCGGCAGCGCGGAGGAGCCGGAGTTCAGCGAGTTCACCGGTGTGGTCTTCTCGCCCGACGGCCACACCCTCTACGCCAACATCCAGGACCCGGGCATCATGCTCGCGATCACCGGGCCCTGGCGCCGCCAGCGCTGACCCGCTCACGCTCCACCCTCGACGCGAACGGGGCCGGGAATCCTCCGGCCCCGTTCGCGTTGACGTGAGAGTGAGTTCCGATCGCGTCCGCACCACCCGCTTCTCCGTCCTGGACCGCTCCCGCACCCGCCAGGGCCGGGACCGGTCACGGGAGCTGCGCGACACCGTGCGGTTCGCGCGGCAGGCCGAAGCCCTCGGCTACCACCGCTTCTGGGTCTCGGAGCACCACAGCGTGCCCGGCGTGGCCGGTTCGGCGCCCACCGTGCTGGCGGCGGCCGTGGCCGGGGCGACCACCCGCATCCGGGTGGGCACCGGCGGGGTGATGCTGCCGAACCACCGCCCGCTGGTGGTGGCGGAGCAGTTCGGGGTGCTGGAGTCCCTCTACCCGGGCCGGATCGACATGGGCCTCGGCCGTTCCGTCGGCTTCACCGACGGCATACGGCGCGCCCTGGGCGCCGGCAAGGACGCCGCCGACGACTTCGGCACCCGGCTGGGCGAGCTGCTCGGCTATTTCACCGGGGACCAGCGCGCCCACCCCCAGGTCCACGCCCACCCCGCCGAGGGGCTGACCCTCCCGGCGTTCGTCCTGGCCACCGGCGCCGGGGCGGATGTGGCCGCGGCCGCCGGACTCTCCCTCGTGATCGGCGACTTCCGCGGCGAGGACACCATGCTGCGCGCGATCGAGCGCTACCGGAGCGGCTTCCGCCCCTCGGGGTGGTCGGCCGAGCCCTATGTGATCGTCTCGGGCAATGTCGCGGTCGCCGAAACGACCGAGGAGGCCCGCCGCTTGCTCGTCCCCGAGGCCTGGGCGATGGCCTACTCCCGCACCCACGGCGTCTTCCCGCCGCTCACCCCGCCCGAGGAGATCGAGGATCTGGCGATGAGCGGGAGGATGAGCGAGAAGGAACGCGGCTTCTGCGAACGGGGCCTGAGCGCCGGGCTCCACGGCACCGAGAACGAAGTCGCCGCCGCGCTCGACGGGTTGATCGGGCGCAGCGGCGCGGATGAAGTGCTGGTCACCACCAGTACGTACGACCGTGGGGCCCAGCTCGACTCCTACCGGCGGCTCGCCCGGCTGGCGGGCCTGACTGAGCCGTCGGTGCCGTCGGAGTCGTCCGAGCCGACGCGGTCGGCGGACGCCGCTTGATCTGCGCGGCGGTACCGACCGCGGCACGCTCCTCCGCCGCGGCTCACCGCCCAGCCCTCAGAGGGCCTTTCCGGCGGGCTTGACCATGCCGCGCACGGTCCGTGAGTCCACGTACTCACCCATCGCTGTCATCTCCCACTCACCCGAGAACTGCTTGATCAGCTTCGCCATCATCACGCCCGTGCGCGGCTCGGCGTGCGTGATGTCGAAGCGGACCAGCTCCTCCCCGGTCTGGCCGTCGACCAGGCGGCAGTACGCCTTCGCCACATCGGTGAACTTCTGGCCGGAGAAGGAGTTGACCGTGAAGACCAGCCCGGTGACCTCCGGCGGCAGTCCGCCCAGGTGGACGGTGATGGTCTCGTCGTCGCCCCCGCCCTCACCGGTGAGGTTGTCACCGGAGTGCTGGATCGCGCCGTTGAGAATCGCCAGCTTGCCGAAGAAGCAGGCGTCGATCTTCTTGCGGTCGACACCGAAGGCGATGACCGACGCGTCGAGGTCGATGTCCTTGCTGCGGAAGGCGGGCTCCCAGCCGAGGCCCATCTTCACCGAGCTGAGCAGCGGACGGCCGCCCTTGACCAGTGAGACGGTCTGGTTCTTCTGGAGGCTGACCCGCCCCTTGTCGAGGTTGATCTTGCCGCTGGACGGTGCACCGACAGCGGCGGGCGCGGCGGCCGGGGGAGCGGGCGGCGCGGCGCTCGGCGTGGGCGGCGGCGGGGCCTGGAAACCGGCGGGCGGACCGGACGGCGGCGGCGCCTGCACCGGTGGCGCGGCGGGCGCGGCCGGGGCCGGGGCCGTGGCCGGAGCGGCGGGTGTGGCGGGCTCCTCGACCGAGACGCCGAAGTCGGTGGCGATCCCCGCCAGCCCGTTGGCGTAACCCTGGCCCACCGCGCGGACCTTCCACGCACCGTTCCGCCGGTAGACCTCCACGACCACGAGCGCGGTCTCGGTGCCGAGCCGGGGCGGGGTGAAGGAGGCGATCACGGCACCGTCATCGGCGCCGCGGACGGTGGCGGTGGGCTCGGTGCCCGAGAACGTCGCACCCGGCTGGTCCAGGCTCGCGGTCACCACGATCTTCTCGATGTCGGCGGGGACGGCGGCGGTGTCGACGGTGATGGTGTCGCCCGCGCCCCCGGCGCCCGCGCGGTGGGTCACACCGGGGCCGGACGGCTGGTTGTAGAAGACGAAGTCGTCGTCGGAGCGCACCTTGCCATGGGCGGTGAGCAGCAGGCCCGACACGTCGAGCCGCACCGGGGCGGTGACGTCCACCGCCACTCGGGCGACGGGGAGGGGGAGGTTCGAGCCGGGAGTCATTGCGGTCATGACTGGGGTAACGAACATCCTCGCTTTACGGTTCCTTGACCTGCTCCGTCCCCGGACGGGCGTCGCGACGGGGCGCCACCGCCGCTTCAGCGCTCCTCCCACTCCGCCCGGTCCCCGCCGCGGGCTTCGGCGTACGCCAACGCCACCGGCAGTGAGGGAAGCGGCCCGCCCGCCGACCATCAGCGCTTTTGTCATTGTTCAGTGCTTTCGTCCGGCTTTCGTCCGGTTCAACGACGTCGACGCTTCTTCGCCGCGCGACGGCCTGGTGGTCGGTGACTACGCCAAGCAAGTCGGCGGTGTGGTGGCGCAGAGCTGGAACGGCAAGGCGTGGCAGTCCGCTGTCGCTCCGGTGCCCCGAGAGACCGAGGAAGGCCGATTCTGGGCCGTCGACACCCGCGCTCCCGGCGATGCCTGGGGAGCGGATGACGCCTCATGGCGCACATCCTCCGACCGAGCCCGTACTTGTGGGCTGCTCCAGCACTGGGACGGCAGCCGCTGGACGGCGCAGAGGCTCCCGGATATCGGCAAGGGGTACAACGGCTGGTCCTTGTCGGACGTCACCGCGCTCGCCGCCGATGACGTGTGGGCGGTGGGCCGTAGGTTGCGCGGGGAAGAGGGAAGCCGGGCCGGACCATCGACGTCACCGGCGATCACCCGGCTACGGGATCCCGGGAGGTGGGTCCCGGCTCGTGCTGACCGCGCGCCGGTAGTGGTGCGCGAGAGGGGGATGGGCGGGTGCCGGCCCATCCCCCTCTGCCGGTCCCAGGCTGATGACCTCAGTCCGCCGCGATCTCCGCCCAGACGGTCTTCCCCGGGGCATCGCCGGACCGGGGCACCACCGCCCAGCGCTCGGCGAGCTGCGAGACGAGGAACAGCCCGCGCCCGCTCTCGGCCTCGGGATTCGCCGGGTGCAGGGTCGGGCGCTTCTCGGCCCGGGTGTCCGACACCTCGATCCGGATCGGACCGGGCGTGAACGGCGGTGCGGTCAGCCGCAGATGGAAGTCCCGCCCCGGGATGCGCCCATGGCGTACGGCGTTGGCCGCCAGCTCGCCGGCGATGAGTGTCGCGGTCTCGTTAAGACCGGAGTCGTACGGGTACCCCCACTGGGCCAGCCGGTGCGATACGAGTCGCCGCGCGAGCCGCGCACCCCGCGCGGTCGAGGTGAAGCGCATGGCGAACTCGCCGGGGGCAGAGGGGGAATGTCCGCCTCCCGTCCCTCGTGTGGGGGCTTTTTCGGTCGTCATGGGTACGAGCCTTGCGGTGCCCTGCCTAGCCTGACCAGGAAGCGCGCGTGTACGGACAGTCCCTGTACGGACACGCGAAGTGCGGAGGGAGGGAGATGGCGATGGCGGGGACGGAAAGGTCGGCGTTCCTGAAGGGCTTCGGCAAACAACTGAAGCTCTTACGCGAACGTGCCGGACTCACCCAGGCGGAGCTGGCGTCGCGCCTCGGGTACAGCACGGAACAGGTGGCCTCGGTGGAGTGCGGGCGCCGCATTCCGAAGCCGGAGCTGATCGACAAGGCGGATGAGGTTCTGGAGGCCGGGGGCCTCCTGAAGGCGATGAAGGAGGAAGCCGCACTGGCGCGGTATCCGGCGTTCTTCCGCGATGCCGCGCGCCTGGAAGCCGAAGCGGTTGAGCTGTACGCCTATGACACCCATGTGATCAAGGGGCTCTTGCAGACGGAGGACTACGCACGAGCCATGTTCACCATGCGGCGCCCTTTGCTGGATGAGGAAACCGTTGATCAACGGGTCGCCGCACGGATGGAACGTCAGGCGATCTTTAACGTGCGCCCCGCGCCGTTGCTGGGCTTCGTTCTTGAGGAATCTGTTCTGCGCAAGCCGTTCGGTGGAAAACAGGTGCTGCGTGGACAACTTGAGCAACTGCTCCTCATTGGTGAGAAGCGCAACGTGGAGATCCAGGTGATGCCCACCAGTCGGGAGGACAACGCTGGCGGCGATGGGCCGCTGACCCTCATGACGCCCAAGGGCGGCGAACAACTTGCTTACCTGGAATGTCAAGGGCACAGCACACTGCTCACTGACCGAGAAGAGGTCCGCCCTATCGCTGCACGGTATGGGATCATCCGGGCGCAGGCTCTCAACCCACGGGAGTCATCGATCTTCATTGAGAAGGTGCTGGGAGAGCTATGAGTGACGGCATAGGCGAACTGGTCTGGTTCAAGAGCAGCTACAGCGGCGCCCAGGGCGGCGAGTGCGTCGAGGTCGCCATGGACTGGCGTAAGAGCAGCTACAGCGGCGGCGAGGGCGGCGACTGCGTCGAGGTCGCCGCATGCCCCGGCACCATCCACGTCCGGGACTCCAAGGACACCACCGGCCCGGTCCTCACGTTCACGGCCGACGAGTGGGCCGCGTTCGTAGGGTTCGCGGCCAACGGCTAAAAGCGGTCCCACAAGGGCGGGTTGGTGCAGAAGTCGCCGCCGAGGTGCTTGGTGTCAGGGTCTCCCGGTACCAGCTCGCCCTGCTCCGCGATCAGCTTCGCCGCGTACACCTCCGCGTTGTCCCGCGGCTCGTACCCCAGCTCGCGGGCGGACGAAAGGTCCCACCACAGACGGGTGTTGGCTGAGCTGCCGTAGACCACCCGGAAGCCCACCCCCTCCGCACTCAGCGAAGCGTGCAGCAGGCGGGCGGCGTCGGCCGGGCTCAGCCAGGTCGACAGCATGCGCACCGTGTGGGGCTCCGGGGTGCAGGAGCCGATGCGGATGGCGACGGACTCGATGCCGTACTTGTCCCAGTAGTACGAGCCGAGGTCTTCGCCGAACGCCTTCGACAGCCCGTAGAACGTGTCGGGGCGGTGCCGGACATCGATGGGGATCAGCGGATCGCTGTCAGCCACCGGGCGCGGGGTGAAGCCCACGGCGTGGTTGCTGGAGGCGAAGACCACGCGGCGGACGCCCGCCTCCCGGGCCGCCTCGTACACGTTGTGCGTGCCCTCGAAGTTGGCGCGCAGGATCTTCTCGAACGTCGACTCCACCGAGATGCCCGCGAGGTGGACGATCGCGTCCACGCCCCGTACGGCCTCGCGCAGCGCGTCCTTGTCCGCCAGGTCCGCGGTGATGGCGTCCGGCTCGCCCTCGATGGGGACGAGGTCCAGCAGCCGCAGCTCGTAGCCGTGCTGCGGCAGCAGTTCGCGCATCAGGGTGCCCATACCGCCGGCGGCGCCGGTGAGAAGGACGGTGCGGGGAGCGGGCATGGGCGGATCCTCCCGGGAGCGCATTCTTGTCCATGTATACAGTTCAGATACATGGACAACCTAGGGAGCGGCCGCCGGTCCGTCAAGGATGTCGTCGAGGCGGAGGTGACGTCCAGCGATGTGATGCCGTGAGCCTTGACCGGCCCCGCGCGGCTGTCCTACGGTGACGGCGTTCATGAATATAGATGCCGATCAGAAACGTGCACGCCTAAGGGGAGCCCGTGACCTCAGCCTCACTCGCCGAGCGCCTTGATGGACTGCTGTTCTTCCCTGTGACCGCCTTCGGGCCGGACGGTGCCGTGAATCTCGAGGTCTACCGGGTGCATGTGCGCGCGGGGATCGAGGCGGGGGCGGGGGCGGTCTTCGCGTGCTGTGGCACGGGGGAGTTCCACGCCCTCGCGCCCGAGGAGTTCCACGCCTGCGTCGCCGCCGCCGTGGAGGAGGCCGACGGCCGGGTGCCGGTGGTGGCGGGGACGGGGTACGGCACGGCACTCGCGGTCCGGTTCGCCGAACTGGCCGAGCGGGCGGGGGCGGACGGTCTGCTCGCGATGCCGCCGTATCTGGTGGTGGCGGACCAGGAGGGGCTGGTGCGGCACTACCGGACGATCGCGGAGGCGACCGGGCTCGAGGTGATCGTCTATCAGCGGGACAACGCGGTGTTCGCGCCGCGCACGGTGGCCCGGCTCGCGAGGGTGCCCGGGATCATCGGGCTGAAGGACGGCCTCGGTGACCTCGATCTGATGCAGCGCATCGTGAGCGCGGTGCGGGAGGAGGCGCCCGAGGAGGAGTTCCGCTACTTCAACGGGCTGCCGACCGCCGAGCTGACCGGGCTCGCCTACCGGGGCATCGGGGTGCTGCTCTACTCCTCGGCCGTCTTCTGCTTCGCGCCCGAGGTCGCGCTCGCCTTCCACGAGGCGCTGACCACCGGGGACGACGCGACCGCCGCCCGGCTGGTGGACGGCTTCTACCGACCGCTGGTCGAACTGCGCAACAAGGGGAGGGGCTACGCGGTCTCGCTGGTGAAGGCGGGCGTACGGCTGCGCGGGCTGGACGTGGGGGAGGTGCGGTCACCTCTGAGCGAGCCGAGCGCCGCCCATGTGAAGGAGCTGGAGGGGCTGATCGAGCGCGGTCTCGCCCTCTTGGGCGATGGCGACGGCGGTGGGGGCGGGCGGTGAAGACCGCCGCCTTCGTCTATCCCTGGGAGGTCGTCGGCGATCCGGACGCGGCCCGGCGGATCGCCGATCTCGGGGTTCAGCAGGTCACCCTGGCCTCGGCCTACCACTCCACCCGCGCGCTGACCCCGCGCCATCCGCGGCACCGGCTGGTCACCGCCCGGTACTCGGCCGTGCTGTACCCGCCGGACGAGGGCCGCTGGTGGGGGTGCGCCGTGCGCCCGTATCCGCAGTCCTGGGTGCCGGGCCCGGACCCGTACGGCGCCGCGGCGCAGGCGCTCACGGACGCCGGTCTCGAGGTGCGCTCGTGGGTGGTGCCGGCGCACAACTCCGGTCTGGGGGAGAAGCGTCCGCCGACGTCCGTGTGCAACGCGTACGGCGACCGCTAGCCGTGGGCCCCTTGTATCGCCCGGCCCGAGGTGCGCGGCTATCTGCTGGACCTGGTCGCGGAGGCGGCCGTACGCCCCGGCACCCGGGGCACCGTGCTGGAGTCCTGTGGCTGGTACGGGCTCGCCCATCCGCACGGGCGCGACAAGACCGGCGGGGTGCCGCCGGGCGGGACCGCCGGGTATCTGATGTCGCTGTGCTTCTGCGGCCTCTGCCGGGCGGGGTACGCCGGACTGGGTGCCGATCCGGCTCCGCACCGGCTGGGCGCCAACGCCGGTGGGGACCCGGCGGAGCTGCCGGCGCGGGCGGACGGGGTGGTGCTGCCGTGCACCGGGGGCGAGGCGGCCCGATCGGCCGTGCTGGAGCCGTTCGCCGCGCATCGGGGCGCCTCCCGGGCCCTGGTGGCCGCCAACTTCACCGTGGTGAAGGGGGTGGGCGGAAGCCCGGCGACGCTCGCCGAGGACGCCGCGCACGCGCGGGCCCTCGGCACCGATGAACTCCGGCTCTACCACGCTGGACTGGCCTCCGACGCGGATCTCGCCCTGGTCCGCGAGGTGCTGACGCACCTGCGCTCACCCGCCTGACCTCGCACCTTTCCGCTCACTCAGCCACCCGCACCCCTCTATACACCCGGTGTATACGTGGGGTGTATAGTGAGCGACCGTGTTGTCAACTATACGGTTTTCGACGTCTGTTGACGGCATACAGACCACTAGAGCGTGCATGTGCCGTTATGAGACCGCTGAACGACCTGACCAGGGCGGAACCGGCATACGCCGCACAACTTCCTCAAACGGGGTTCTTCATGAGGCGAATAGGCCGCATATCCGGGCTGGTGACGGCCGTGACCCTGGCGTTGAGCCTTACGGGCTGCGGCGCCTCCTACGACACCACCTCGCCGCGCGGTGCCAGGGAGGACGCGGTGAAGGGCGGGCAGCACACGACGGGGAAGGCGAAGAACGCGCCGCGGGGCTCGAAGGACGACGACGCGGAGTCCGTCGACTGCGCCCAGGCCAAGTGCGTCGCCCTGACCTTCGACGCGGGCCCGAGTGAGAACACCCCGCGGCTGCTGGAGATCCTGAAGAAGAACCACGTCCACGCGACCTTCTTCATGCTCGGCAAGAACCACATCGAGAAACACCCCGACCTGGTGCGGCGGATCGCCGACGAGGGGCACGAACTGGCCAACCACACCTGGTCGCACAAGATCCTGACCAAGTCCGACGACGATGTCGTCCGTTCGGAGATCTCCCGGGTGCAGACGGCCGTGAAGAAGCTGACCGGCCGGACGCCCCTGCTGATGCGTCCGCCGCAGGGCCGCACCGATGAGCGGGTCTCGAAGATCAGCCGGGAGCTGGGGGTGGCGCAGGTGCTGTGGAGCGTCACCGCGAAGGACTACCAGACCAACGACTCCGCCCTGATCAAGGAGCGGGTCCTCGACCAGACCGACCGCGACGGCGTCATCCTGCTGCACGACATCTACCAGGGCACGGTCCCGGCGGTGCCGGAGATCCTCGAGGAGCTGAAGAAGCGGGGCTACACGGTGGTGACCGTGGGCCGGCTGATGGCTCCGGCCACGGCGGAGCCGGGCAAGGTCTACAAGCCCTGAGGCAGCGCCCGGGACGCCGGCGCCCCGCTCACCCCGTCCGGGGTGAGCGGGGCCAATGCCTCCGGCGGTGTGAGGTGTTCGATGACCAGGCCGGTCATCGCCAGATGGAGCGGCACGACCGTCGGCTCGTCGTCCGGTGGCCCCGCGTCCAGGTGGAAGCGGATGTTGTCCCCGAGGGTCGCGTTCATCGTCCGCGTCAGCTCTTCGCGCAGCCGCGGCCCTGGTTCCGGCTCACCGACCTCATCGTCGCGAGAGCGTCTCCATCCAGACCCATGAGCGCGCCGCGCAGGCGGCGGTTCGGCGCGCCACCCCGGCGGATATCGGCCATGGCGGCCGGGCGCGCCGATCAGGGTTGGCCACAAAGCGATCAAGAGTTGTCGGACCCTATCGCCAGGGAGGTCCATTTTCGTAATCTAAGAATCCTCGAGACGGCGGCAACCTAGTCTGGACTGGCGGCAACTACGGCACGGAACGGCCGGTCCTGATCCCCCGGCCCGTTCTCCCGACGCAGAACAGGAGTTGCCATGAGGGTGAGACGCAAGCGGGGCCGCCATCGCCGCCGCAAGGACCGCACGCTGCCGCTGGGCAGCGCGGTCATCGTGGCATCGGCTGTGGCGGGGGTGTATCTCACCGCATCCCCGGACGGTGCGCAGGCCGTGCCCAGCACCGTCTATGTCTCCCCGGGCGGCGACGACAGCGAGTCGGGCACGCTCGCGTCGCCCTTCCGGACGCTGGAGAAGGCGTTCTCGGTCGCCGAGGCGGGCACCACCATCGAGGTCCGCGGCGGCACCTACTACCCGGCCCGGACCCTGCGCAGTTCGGTCGACGGCACCAAACGCGAGCGGGTCGAACTGCGGCCGTACGAAGGCGAGAAGGTCCGGATTGACGGCTCCCGGCTCCGTCCCGGCTCCGCCCTGGTCGCGCTCAGCGGCGACTTCTGGACCGTCTCCGGCCTCGAACTGCGCAACGCCCCCGGCGGCGGGCTGGTGTGCGTCTCCTGTTCCCAGGACGTCTTCAAGAACCTGACCACCCGGGGCAACGGCGACACCGGACTGACCCTGCGCGGTGCGAACACCACCGACAACGTCATCCGGAACCTGGACTCGTACAACAACCACGACGACGCCACCGGCGGGCAGAGAGCCGACGGCGTCGCCATCACCCACGGCTCCGGCACCGGCAATGTGATCACCGGGTCCCGGCTCTACCACAACAGCGACGACGGCGTGGATCTGTGGATGTGGGCCAGCCCCGTCACCATCGAGCACTCCTGGGCGTACGGAAACGGCGAGAACCGCTGGCAGATCCCCGGCTTCACGGGCGACGGCAGCGGCTTCCAGCTCGGCGCCGACCGCGTCCCCGCCCCCTCGCCCGCCCACGTCGTACGGACCTCGGCCGCCTGGAGCAACAGCAAGAGCGGCTTCGCCGCGGGCGGCAACAAGGGCGACCTCCGCATCCAGCGCACCACCGCCTTCGGCAACCGGGGCGACGGCTACGACCTCGACGGCTCCCACGCCCGGCTGCGGTCCAACCTCTCCGTCTCCAACGGCCGGGCCAAGGCCGACATGGGGCGCTCCGCGGTCTCCCAGGGCGACAACTGGACACCGGGCGCCCTCCCTTCGCCGCCCTTCGTCACCACCGACGCCACGACGGCCTACGGCTCCCGGCGGCAGGACGGATCGCTGCCCGTCACCAGCTTCCTGGTGGTGATGGACGGCACGCCGACCGGCTCGCCGATGAAGTGACCGCGGCGTCCGGCCGTCAGTGGTGGCCCATGATCGGGCGCGGCCGGTAGGGGGCTTCCAACCGGGCCACCTCGGCCTCGTCGAGCTCCAGCTCCACCGCCGCCACCGCGTCGTCCAGATGCGCGGTCTTCGTGGCGCCCACGACCGGCGCCGTCACCGCGGGGCTGCCCAGCAGCCAGGCCAGGGCGACTCGCGCCGGTGCCACCCCGCGCTCGGCGGCCACCGCGCGGGTGGCGTCCACGATGTCGAACTCGGCGTCCGCGTACCACTTCTCGACCATGGCGTCGTTCCGCGCCCGGGTGGTGGGGCCGGAGCGGTCCCGGTCGCGGTTGCCCGCGAGCAGACCGCGCGCCAGCGGGCTCCAGGGGATGACCCCCACCCCCTGGTCCAGACAGAGCGGGTTCATCTCCCGCTCCTCCTCCCGGTACAGCAGGTTGTAGTGGTTCTGCATGGAGACGAACCGGGTCCAGCCGTGGGCCGCGGCCGTGTGCTGGGACTTGGCGAACTGCCACGCGTACATCGACGACGCCCCGATGTACCGCGCCTTCCCCGCCCGCACCACGTCGTGCAGCGCCTCCATGGTCTCCTCGACCGGGGTCTCGGGGTCGAAGCGGTGGATCTGGTAGAGGTCCACGTGGTCGGTGCCCAGCCGCCGCAGTGAGGCGTCGATGCCCGCCATGATGTGCTTGCGCGACAACCCACGGTCGTTGGGGCCGGGGCCCATCGGGGAGTACACCTTGGTGGCGAGCACATAGTCCTCGCGGCGGGGGAACAGCTCGCGCAGCAGCTCGCCGGTGATCTCCTCGCTGCGGCCCATGGCGTACATGTCGGCGGTGTCGAAGAAGGTCACCCCGCCCTCCACCGCCCGGCGCACGATCGGCCGCGCCGCGTCGATGTCGAGCTGCCACGGGCGGTGCTCGGGGCTGCCGTAGCTCATCATGCCCAGGCAGATCCGGGACACCTTGACGCCGGAGGTGCCCAGCCGCGCGTACTCCATGTCGCTTCCCTTCTCACCGTCCCCGCCCCTCGCCTCCCAGCAGACCACCACGGAGGCCGGATGTCAGCCCGGGGTGACGAACCCGCACTCGTACGCCGCGATCACCGCCTGGGTGCGGTCCCGGACGCCCAGCTTGGCGAGGACGGACGCCACATGCGTCTTGACCGTGGCCGGTCCCACCGCCAGCCGCTCGGCGATCTCGGCATTGGTCAGCCCGCAGGTCATCAGCCGCAGCACCGCCGCCTCCCGCTCGGAGAGCCGGTCGCGCAGCCGCCGCGCTTCCCCGCGGCCGTCCGCGCGGGGGGCCGCGTGCGCGGCGGCCAGCGCCCGGACCGCGGCCGGGAACAGCAGCGAATCGCTCCGCGCCACCAGCCGCACCGCCCGCACCAGTTCCTCCGCGCGGGACCGCTTGAGCAGGAAGGCGCTGGCCCCGGCGCGCAGCGCGTCGTACACATAGCTGTCGTTCTCGAAGGTCGTCACCACGATGATGCGCGGCGGCCCGGGGACGGTGCGCAGGATCTCCTCGGTGGCGCTGATGCCGTCCCCATCGGGCATCCGGACGTCCATCAGGACCACGTCCGGCCGCAGTCGGCGGACCAGCGGGACGGTCTCGGCGCCGCTGCCCGCCTCGCCGACGACCTCCAGATCCGGTTCGCTGGACAGGATCGCGCGCAGTGCGGTGCGCACCATCCGCTCGTCGTCGGCCAGCAGCACCCGCAGGGTGGACAGCGGGGCGGTCACCGGGAGACCTCCAGGGGGAGCCGGACCGTCAGCCGCCAGACGTCACCGGCCGGTCCCCAGTCGCAGGCGCCGCGCAGCAGTGTCGTCCGCTCGGCGATCCCGCGCAGGCCCCGGCCGCCGTCGGTGCGGTGTCCCCGGACGGTGGCGTCCACCGGGTTCTCCATGCTGATCTCCAGTTCCTTCCGTTGCTCGTCCTCGCCGATGCGCAGCCGCACCGGCACCGGGCCGGCATGGCGCAGTGTGTTGCTCAGGCCCTCCTGCACGATCCGGTACGCCTCGCGGGAGACCACCGGCGGCAGCGCGCCGAGCGGGCTGGGCGCCGTCAGCTCGACGGTGACGCCCGCGGCGCGGGTACGGTCCAGCAGCCCGGCCAGATCGGCGAGGGTGGGGGAGGGGGCGGTGGCCGCCCGGTCCTCGCCCTCGCGCAACAGCCCCAGGACGCTGTCGAGTTCACCGACGGCATCGCGGCTGGTCTCCTCGATGGCGGCCAGGGCCTGCCGGGCGAACTCCGGGTCGGCGTCCAGCACCTTGCGGGCGGCGCTCGCCTGGAGGGTCACCGCGCTGAGGGCGTGGCCCACCGAGTCATGGAGTTCACGGGCGAGGCGGTTGCGGGAGGCCAGCCGGGCCGCCCGCTCCTCGGCGGCGGCCAGCCGTTCGGCCGGGGCCGGGCCGAGCAGCGCGGGCGCACAGCGGGCCAGCAGCGCCCCGGCGCCCACGGCGACGGCCACCACCCCGGCCAGCAGCGCGGTCGCGGCGATCGGGGCGACCACCGTACGGGCCCCGGTGAACTCGGTCGGCCAGCCCAGCTCCCGGGCGTTCGAGGCCCCGGTGAACGGCAGCGTGAACAGCAGCAGCGCGGCGGGCGGCAGGGACAGGGTCACCCCGCTGACCACCCCGCCGACCGCCAGGTGCAGGGCGTACCAGAGGGAGGTGCGGGTGCGCGCGTCCCACGAGGTGGCGGGCCCGGCGGCCAGTTCAGCGGAATCCGGGAGCCCGCACAGCGAGCGCGCCGCGGTGGCCTCCAGGGGCCGCACCAGCGGAAAGAGCGCGGTGACCGCGGTGAGCGGCAGCGCGGCGACGAAGGTGACGAGCTGCCAGCCCAGCGAACTGAAGGGATGTGCACGCGGCACGACCACGGAAAGGATCACGGTGGTCAGCAGGAAGTACGGCATCAACAGGGCGCCGCCGAGCACCAGATGGACCCAGCGGAGCCGGGTGCGCCGCCCCAGCGCCGTACGGGCCGCCCGCCGCCACCACGCGCCGGTCACGGTGTGCGGCACTCCGCGGCGCGGCCCGCACGGACCCTTTGGCGCCGCCGGCCACGGGTGTCGTGGCCCTTCCCGCTGAAGAAGTACGCACCGGCCGTGAGGACCAGCAGCCCGACGATCATCTGCACAGCGTAGGTCACATCCATCAGCGCCGTCGGGGCCTCCGCCTCCTCGTCGGCGGTGAGCCCGGCCAGGGTCAGCCAGGCGCCCCAGCAGGCCAGCGCCCCGGAGCCGACCCAGGCCAGCGCCAGCGGCAGGGCCGGCCGGGCCCGGCGCCCGGTGCGGAAGGCGAGCATGACCACGCCGACGACGGTGGCGGCGGCGAACAGGGCGTACAGCGCCTCCAGGACGTAGAAGTCGCCGGTGCGGCCCGCGGCCCGGTCCTCGCTCAGCCCGGCGGCCGAACCCCCGGCCCACAGCAGATGGGTGGCGGCGGGCAGCGCGGCGAGTACGCCGATGATCACGGCGGTGAGGCGGTGCGCCGCGCGGGCCGGGGTCCACGCGGGCAGATCGGCGATCCGGCCGCGCCACAGATGGCCCCAGCGTTCACGGGCGTACAGCACGAACAGGGCGCCCAGGGCGAGCCCTTGGACGATGAATCCGCCGTAGACGACGCCGTAGACCCAATCGGCCAGGAACCGTCCCCGCTCCTCGGCGTGGTCGTCGCCGCTTCCGCCGAAGCCGAGCGCCCTGGTCACCAGTTGGGCCGGGAAGCCGGTCATGATCGGGGCGAGCAGCCCGCAGGCGGTCCATGCCGGCAGGGCCGGCAGCCAGGCGGGGACCCGCCTGCCCCAGGGGCGGGTGAGCAGCAGGGCGAGCACCACGACGGCGGCGTCCATGAGGAGGGTGACGCCGTTGATGACGAGCATCGACGTGCGCCGGCCGGGCTCGAGCAGGGTGCTCCCCTCGGGGATGCCGAGGTGACTGCCCGCCATCCAGGCCGACTTGAGGGCGATGTACGGCAGAACGGAGACGATGGCGACGGCCCGCAGGACAGGTCGGGAATCGGTCATGTCCTTCAGGGTCCCGGGCCGCCGCCCCTTCGCGCCTCGGCCCGGCCGATGATCCGCCTCCGCCGCGCGGCGGAGGCGGCCGTCCTCCCGGCGGGACCGCCGTCCTGCCCGCGGGGCTACAGACGGCGGGTGGCGAGGGTCAGCCGGTCGCGGGCGTCGAACAGCGCGTCCTTGATCATCTGCTCATGGGTGGGGGTCAGCCGGGCCACCGGCACCGAGCAGCTGATCGCGTCCCGCGCCGGGGTGCGGTAGGGGATGGCGACGCCGAAGCAGCGCAGGCCAAGGGTGTTCTCCTCACGGTCCACCGCATAGCCCTGTTCGCGGATGGTGTGCAGCTCCTCGATGAGCTTCTCGCGGTCGGTGATGGTGTTCTCGGTCAGCGGGTTCAGCGTCTCCGGCAGCATCGAGCGCACCTGCTCGTCGGAGAAGGTGGCCAGCAGCGCCTTGCCCAGCGCGGTGGAGTGGGCGGGCAGCCGGCGGCCGACGCGGGTGAAGGGGCGCAGATAGTGCTGCGACTGGCGGGTGGCGAGATAGACCACGTTGGTGCCGTCGAGCCGGGCGAGGTGGATGGTCTCGGTGGTGTCGTCCGAGAGCCGGTCCAGGGTGGGGCGGGCCGCCGCCACCACCTCGTCGCCGTCGATGTAGGAGGTGCCGACGAGCAGCGCGCGCACCCCGATGCCGTAGCGGGTGCCGGTGGCGTCGGTCTCCACCCAGCCCAGCTCCACCAGGGTGCGCAGCAGCATGTACAGGCTCGACTTGGGGTAGCCCACGGCCTCCTGCACCGCGGCCAGGCTGTGCATACCGGGGCGTCCGGCGAAGAACTCCAGCAGTTCGACGGTGCGCACCGCGGACTTGACCGGACCCCCGCCCTGGGCCGCGCCCGACTCGGCAGCTCCGCCCGACGCGGTAGCAGACATCGCCTTGACCCCTCTGTTCGGCCAGCCATAGAGTCCCGAGGGGGAAATTCACCATCCGGGACAGCGTTCAGCGTATCGAACAACGGTCGAGATGCGAGACGCAAGCAGTGGATACACAGCAGGAGGAATCCGCGGTGTCAGCACCAGTGTGGAGCGTCGACCCCCGAACCGGAAAGCAGCGCGAACAGGTCGCTGTCGAAGCCACCGCGGACGAGGTGGACCGCGTGGTGTCGGCCGCCCACGCCGCACGCGGCGCCCTCGCGGACCGTACGCTGCGCGCCGCGCTGCTGCGCACCGCCGCCGACCTCCTCGACTCCTCGCGCGATCTGCTGGTCGAGGCCGCCGACGCGGAGACCGCGCTCGGCCCCGCCCGGCTCACGGGTGAACTCGCCCGCACCACCTACCAGCTGCGGTCCTTCGCGGACGTGGTGGACGAGGGCGGCTTCCTCGACATCCGCATCGACCACGCCGACCCCGCGCAGACCCCGCCCTGGCCCGATCTGCGCCGCCACAAGGTCCCGCTGGGCGTCGTCGCCGTCTACGCCGCCAGCAACTTCCCGCTCGCCTTCTCCGTACCCGGCGGTGACACCGCCAGCGCCCTGGCCGCGGGCTGCCCGGTCGTGGTGAAGGCCCACCCCGACCACCCCGTGACCTCCGAACTGGCCGCCGCCACCCTGCGCCGCGCCGCGGAGCGGGTCGGACTGCCCACCGAGCTGATCGCTGTGGTGCACGGCTTCGACGCGGGCCTGGACCTCGTCCGGCATCCGCTGGTCGCCGCCGCGGGCTTCACCGGCTCGATCCGGGGCGGCCGCGCCCTGTTCGACGCCGCGGCCGCCCGGCCGGTGCCGATCCCCTTCCACGGCGAACTGGGCAGCCTCAACCCGGTGGTGGTCACCGAGGCCGCCGCCGCCGAGCGGGCCGAGCAGATCGGCGCGGGCCTCGCGGGCTCGATGACCCTGGGCGTCGGCCAGTTCTGCACCAAGCCCGGCTTCGTCCTCGCGCCCGCGGGGGAGACGGGCGACCGGCTGGTCACCGCCCTCACCGACGCGGTCAGCAACACCGACCCCGGTGTGCTGCTCGACCACCGGATGCGCGACGCCTTCCTCGCCGGGATCCTCGAGCGCGCCGAGCTGCCGGAGGTGAAGGCCCCGGTCACCCCGGGCGCGGGCAGTGAGCACACGGTCAGCGCGGGCTTCCTGACCGTCCCGGCACGCCTCCTCGCCGAGGAGGGGCCGCACGACGTCCTGCTGGAGGAGTGCTTCGGCCCGGTGACCGTGGTCGCCCGCTACGAGGGCGACGCCGACATCACCGCCGTCCTCAGGCGGCTCCCCGGCAACCTCACCGCCACCGTCCAGATCTCCGCCGCCGAGGCCGAGGACGAAGGCGGCCGGGCCGCCGCCCTCCTCGCCGAGCTGACCCCGCTCGCGGGGCGGGTCCTGGTCAACGGCTGGCCGACCGGTGTGGCCGTCGCCCCCGCCCAGCACCACGGCGGCCCCTACCCGGCGACCACGTCCACCTCCACCTCCGTCGGCGGCACCGCCGTCGAGCGCTGGCTGCGGCCGGTCACCTACCAGGACACGCCGTCCGCACTGCTGCCGCCGGAGCTGCGCGAGGACAACCCGCTCGGGCTGCCCCGCCGGGTCGACGGCGTCCGGGAGCGGTGAGACCGGTGCGTCCGGACAAACGTCCGACCGGCTGATGTCCACACCCCCGGTTCTGACCCCCGCGTCCCGTCGCGCCGCAGAAACGTCGCAGGTCAGAGGGGATCCATAAGGGTCACTTGAAGGCATGCGTCACAGATGCGCAATGGACGCGGGGGCGGGCCCGTCCCATAGTTGATGGACATGGAGAGCCTGGCCGGCGCGGAGTTCGCGCCACAGACGACGTATCTCAACACCGCGTCCAGCGGTCTGATCCCCGCACGCTCCGTGACCGCCATGAAGGCGGCCCTCGACGAAGCGGCGGCCGGAGGCCCCGCCGCCGATGTGGCCTTCGAGGCCGTCGAGGAGACCCGCGCCGCCTACGCCCGGCTGGTCGGAGTACCGGCGAGCCGGGTCGCCACCGGTGGCTCGGTCGCCGTCTTCGCCGGAATGATCGCCGCCTCGCTGCCCTCCGGCGCCGAAGTCCTGGCCGCCGAGGGCGACTTCAGCTCCCTGGTCAACCCCTTCGCCGTCCGCCGCGACCTCAAGCTGCGCACCGTCCCGCTGGAGGAGATCGCGGACGCCGTGCGGCCCGGCACCGCGCTGGTCGCCGTCAGCGCCACCCAGTCGGCGGACGGCCGGATCGCCGACCTCGACGCCGTCCTTACGGCGGCCCGCGCCCATGGTGCCCGCACCCTGGTGGACGCCAGCCAGGCCGCCGGATGGCTGCCGGTGAACGCCGCCGACGCCGACTACACCGTGTCCGTCGGCTTCAAGTGGCTGATGTGCCCGCGCGGGGTCACCTTCCTGACCGTGCCCGAGGACCTGGGCGGGCTCACCCCGGTCTTCGCGGGCTGGGTCGCGGGCGAGAAGCCCTGGGACAGCTGCTACGGGCCGGTGACCGAGCTGGCCCACTCCGCCCGCCGCTTCGACGAGAGCCCCAGCCTGTTCTCCTACGTGGCCGCCAAGCACTCCCTGACGCTGGTCGAGGAGCTGGGTGTCGAGGCCATCGCCGCCCACGACCGCGCGCTCGCCGACCGCTTCCGCGCCGGGGTCACCGAGCTGGGCCACCGGTGCGTGGCCGCGCCGGGCTCGGCGATCGTCTCGGTGCCGGGGCTCGGGGACGCGGCGCCCCGGCTGGCCGAGCGGGACGTCTACGTCTCGGCGCGGGCCGGGAACCTGCGCGCCTCGTTCCACCTGTACAACACGGCGGCCGAGGTGGACCGGCTGCTGGCGGTGCTGGCGGGCTGAGCACGCCGGACGGGTGCTCGCAAAGCTGGGCACGCCGGACGGACGCAGACGAGCCTGAGGGGAGCCGGGACATCCCGGCTCCCCTCAGGCTCAGGCGCGCGTCAACTCACCGTACGGCGGCGGACATCGGCCGGGGACCTCACCGCACCGGGGTGAAGTCCCGCGCTCCGATGTACTCCGGCCGCCGGACCGGCGCCGCGAACGGCTCCACCGCGGTGTTCTCCACGCTGTTGAACACGATGAAGACGTTGCTGCGCGAGTAGGGCGTGATGTTGTCGCCCGAGCCGTGCATGCAGTTGCAGTCGAACCAGGTGGCCGACCCGGCCTTGCCGGTGAACAGCTTGATGCCGTGCTTGTCCGCGAACGCGGTGAGCGCCTCGTCCGACGGGGTGCCCGCGTCCTGCATCTGGAGCGACTTCTTGTAGTTGTCCTTCGGCGTCGCACCCGCACAGCCGAGGAAGGTGCGGTGCGAGCCGGGCATGATCATCAGCCCGCCGTTGGTGTCGAAGTTCTCGGTCAGCGCGATCGAGACGGACACGGTCCGCATGTTCGGCAGGCCGTCCTCGGCGTGCCAGGTCTCGAAGTCCGAGTGCCAGTAGAAGCCCGATGCCCCGAAGCCCGGCTTGACGTTGATCCGGCTCTGGTGGACATACACGTCCGAGCCCAGGATCTGGCGGGCCCGGCCCACCACACGCTCAT
This sequence comes from Streptomyces sp. NA02950, assembly GCF_013364155.1. NCBI lineage: Bacteria > Bacillati > Actinomycetota > Actinomycetes > Kitasatosporales > Streptomycetaceae > Streptomyces > Streptomyces sp. NA02950. The sequence goes on from NZ_CP054916.1 coordinate 7,071,154, forward strand.
CACGTACCAGCTTCGCGAAGACCTCGCTGATCCGATGGACCTCGAACACCGACCGCACGTCCTGCGACTTCGGCTCGATGATCGAGCGCGCGTCGGCACGCACCTCCGGGTCGTTGATCAGCCGGTTCAGCTCGCCCCGGTAGACCGCGACCTCGTCGGGAGTGATCAGCTGCTCGATCGCGAGAAAACCGTCGCGATCGAAGTCGCTGAGCTCGGACTCCGGGATCGGGCCCGGGGCTCCGGGCTCGGACCACACCACCGGGTCCACCCGTGGTGTGGCCACCTCGGTTGTTCCTCGGGTCGGGTACAGGTCAGTGACCGTGGTCATCGGATCAGACCTCCTCGTCCTCTGTGATCAGCGGGTATACGCCGTTCTCATCATGGTCCTCCCGTCCGGTGATCGGGGGGTTGAAGACACAGACGCAGCGGAAGTCGGTCTTCGGCCGCATCGTGTGCTTCTCATGGCCGTCCAGCAGGTACATGGTGCCGGGCGTGATCCAGTGCTTCTCGCCGGTCTCGTCGTTGGTGAGCTCCGCCTCGCCCTCGACGCAGAGGACGGCCTCGATGTGGTTGGCGTACCACATGGACGTCTCGGTGCCCGCGTAGAGCACGGTCTCGTGCAGGGAGAAGCCGACCCGCTCCCTGGCCAGCACGATGCGCTTGCTCTCCCAGGTGCCGGACTTCGCCTTCACATGGCGTTCGGTGCCCTCGATGTCCTTGAAGGATCGGACGATCACGGTGAGTTGCTGCCTTTCTCTGTGGTGCTGTTACGGAACGGTCAAGCGGTCTCGCGGACCGCGCGGGCGAGGGTCCGCAGGCCCTCGTCCAGCTCCTCGGGCGAGATGGTCAGCGCGGGGAGCAGCTTGACCACCTCGCTCTCCGGGCCCGAGCTCTCGACCAGCAGGCCGAGCTCGAAGGCGCGGCGGCACACGGCGGAGGCGCGGTCCTTGTCGTCGAACTCCAGGCCCCAGACCAGACCGCGGCCGCGGAACTGGGCGCCGGTCTGCTCTTCCTCGCAGATGGCGCGCAGCGCCTGCTCGACCTGCTCGCCGCGGGCCAGCGTCTGCTTCTCCATCTGGCCGTCGGACCAGTAGGTGTCCAGGGTCGCGGCGGCGGTGACGAACGCCGGGTTGTTGCCGCGGAAAGTGCCGTTGTGCTCGCCCGGCTCCCAGATGTCCAGCTCGGGCTTGAACAGGCACAGCGACATCGGCAGGCCGTAGCCGCTGATGGACTTCGAGACGGTCACGATGTCCGGGGTGATACCCGCCTCCTCGAAGGAGAAGAAGGCACCGGTGCGGCCGCAGCCCATCTGGATGTCGTCGACGATCAGCAGCATGTCCTGGCGCTCGCACAGGTCGGCCAGGGCACGCAGCCACTCGGGGCGCGCCACGTTGATGCCGCCCTCGCCCTGGACCGTCTCGACGATCACGGCGGCGGGCTTGTTGAGGCCGGAGCCCTGGTCCTCGAGCAGCCGCTCGAACCACAGGAAGTCCGGAACCTGGCCGTCGAAGTAGTTGTCGAACGGCATCGGGGTGCCGTGGACCAGCGGGATACCGGCACCGGCGCGCTTGAAGGCGTTGCCGGTGACGGCCAGCGAGCCCAGCGACATGCCGTGGAAGGCGTTGGTGAAGGAGACGATCGCCTCGCGGCCCTTGACCTTACGGGCCAGTTTCAGCGCGGACTCGACGGCGTTGGTGCCCGTCGGGCCCGGGAACATGACCTTGTAGGGCAGGTCACGCGGGCGGAGGATGTTGTTCTGGAACGACTCCAGGAACGCGCGCTTGGCGGTGGTGGACATGTCGAGTCCGTGGGTCACGCCGTCGCGCTCGATGTAGTCGATCAGTGCGCGTTTCAGCACCGGATTGTTGTGGCCGTAGTTGAGTGACCCGGCACCGGCGAAGAAGTCGAGGTAGGTGTGGCCGTCCTCGTCGTACATGTGGCTGCCCTGGGCGCGGTCGAAGACCGCGGGCCAGCCGCGGCAGTAGCTGCGCACCTCGGACTCCAGGGCCTCGAAGACGCTCAGGGCGGGCGGGGTGATGGTCACAGCATTCTCCTGGGAGATGAGTCTTACGAGGGGGGTGAGGAGGGGGTGATGGGTGGGATGAAGAGTTCAGGGGCCGCGGTCAGGGGCCGCGGTCGGGGCGGGGCCGGATCGACGGTGACCCGGTTCGCCAGGACCGGATCAGGGCCGGTCCGCGAGGGGCCCGATGCGGTACAGCACCTCGGGCTCATGTCCTCCGTCGGGGAACAGTCCGCCGTCGAAGAGCACCTCCCGCTCCACCGGCGCACCGTGCCGTTCGGCGAACGAGGTGAACAGCCGGTTCGAGGCGGTGTTGTCCGGGGTGATCGTGGTCTCGATGCCACGGACTCCCATGCCGGCGACGCGCAGAGTCAGCCCGTCCAGCAGCGTGGCGGCCAGTCCGCGGCCGCGCCAGGCGTGGTCGACGGCGACCTGCCAGACGACGAGCGTCTCGGGGCGCTCGGGGCGGATGTAGCCGGTGATGAAGGCGACCGGTCCGCCCGCGCCGTCGCGGGCCACCACGGAGGTGGCTGCGAAGTCACGGCACCACAGGAGGTAGCTGTAGGAGGAGTTGAGGTCCAGGGTCTTGGAGTCGCGAGCGATTCGCCAGATCGCGGCTCCGTCCTCGACGCGAGGCGTGTCGAGGGTCAGTCCCTCCGGCAAATCCAATTCGCTACGGGCTAGGTCTGCTTGTGCGGCGGTCATGCGAATTAAATTTACCGAGCGGAATCGGAAAATGCATCGTGGGGAGGGGTTACGCGGAGGGGGGTTCATGTGTTATCACGCGGGCACGTGCGTACGCGCGGCGGATCGCTGAAAAGCGTTGATTTGTACGGGAGTTAGTGGGGCGAATCGCCTGACGTGTGGAGTCCGTCACATCTGCGTAACCGGCATGTGACGGGCGTGAATTCTGGGATCCAGGCCGTGGGAAAAATCTGGGTTTAAGGTCCCGGAGACGGGGCAGACGATTGTGGGAAGCTGCGCTGGGAAAGCGTCACGAATTTATCTTTTGGCGACCCTGAATTCAATCCTCCGCGGAGAAGTCTGCTGGAACGTACAGGGAAGTCGCAGAGAAGCCGGGCGGAACGCACAGGGGGTAATCGGGGCGAGGGTCGTACCCGGTCTCGTACAGTGCGTGACATGAGGGATGGCGCGGTGCTGCACATCAAGGGCAGGGTCCTGGTGGGGCCGGGGGACGAGCATGCTTCCGGGGGCGGCGGGGCTGCCGGGGCTGCCGGGGTCCGCGAGGCCGCCGGTGCCACTGGGAGTGCCGAGAGTGTCCGGGACGAACTGTGGGTGGTCGACGGCAAGATCACCTTTCAGCGCCCGGCCGGCGCCCGTGATGTCCGCCTCATCGAGGGCTGGGTGCTGCCCGGCCTCGTCGACGCCCACTGCCATGTCGGCCTCGACGCCCACGGCGCCGTGGACGAGTCCACCAGCGAGAAGCAGGCCCTCACCGACCGTGAGGCCGGGGCGCTGCTGCTGCGGGACGCCGGATCGCCCGCCGACACCCGCTGGATCGACGACCGCGAGGACCTGCCGCGCATCATCCGCGCGGGCCGCCACATCGCCCGCACCAAGCGCTACATCCGCAATTACGCGCATGAGATCGAGCCGGAGGACCTGGTCGCGTATGTCGCGGCGGAGGCGCGCCGCGGCGACGGCTGGGTGAAGCTGGTCGGCGACTGGATCGACCGCGAGACCGGGGACCTGTCGGCCTGCTGGCCGCGCGGCGCGGTCGAGGCGGCCATCGCGGAGGCCCACCGGCTCGGCGCCCGGGTCACCGCCCACTGCTTCGCCGAGGAGACGCTCGCCCCGCTGGTCGAGGCCGGGATCGACTGCATCGAGCACGCCACCGGGCTGACCGAGGAGACCATCCCGCTGTTCGCGGAGCGCGGGGTCGCCATCGTCCCGACCCTGGTCAACATCGCCACCTTCCCCCGGCTCGCCCAGGGTGGCGAGACGAAGTTCCCGCGCTGGGCGGACCATATGCGGCAGCTCCACGCGCGGCGCTACGAGACGGTGCGCGCGGCCTACGACGCGGGCATCCCGATCTTCACCGGCACCGACGCGGGCGGCTCGCTCGCCCACGGGCTGATCGGCCAGGAGGTCGCCGAACTGGTGAAGGCGGGCATCCCGGCCCGGGACGCTCTCTCGGCGGCCACCTGGGGCGCCCGGGCCTGGCTCGGGCGGCCGGGCCTCACGGAGGGGGCCTCCGCGGATTTTGTGGTGTACGAGACGGATCCGCGGGAAGACGTGCGGGTGCTGACGTCGCCACGGCGCGTGGTGCTGCGCGGACGGATCGTGGCCTGACGTACGGAGAGGACTGGAGGCTGGGGGATCCGGGGCCGGGGTGCCGAAGGGGACACGAGGAACGGGAGGGACGCGGGGGACGCGGGGGCGTAGGGGTGCGGGAGAGCGCGGGAGTGCCGAAGGTTCGAACTCAGCGCCAGAACCCCACCCATTGGGATGAACGGACATCATGTGTCTGCCTGTTTACCCTCAGTGCGCAAATATGGCGGAGTCGAGGCCGTCGGCGCCCGTGGAGTCCCCCGCGGCAGGCGCCGGCGGCTCCATGTCTCCTGTGGGGGTCCACTCACGTGTCCTGTTCCCGTAACACCTTCTTCGGCATGCCCGCTCGCCGTCTCGCGGCCGCCACTGCCGCTGCCGCTGTCTCCGTCCTGGGCGCCCTGCCCGCGGTCACCGCGCACGCCGACACCGGCAAGACCACCGGCAAGACCACCGGCAAGACCACCGGCAAGGCGGACGCGGTCGTGCTGCGCACCGACCTGGACGTCGCGCTGCTCAACAAGACGGTCTCCGCACCGCTCGCCGTCGCCCTCAACGAGGTGCACGCGCCTCAGACCGCCAGCAAGACCGCGCTCTCCGCGACCCTGGACGGGGTCGACGGCGGCAAGCCCTTCAACGTGCTGAGCGCCGATGTGGCCACCGCCCGCGCGGCCGTGGACAAGCAGCGGGCCGAGGGCTACTCCAACCTCGTCAACGCCAAGATCCATGTGCCCGGCCTGACCACGATGCCGCTCATCCAGGTCCAGCAGGTGACCTCGAAGGCGGTCTGCGCGGCCGGGAAGCGGCCGACGGCCGACTCCAACGTGCTCGGCACCGCCACCGTGCTCGGCAAGAAGGTCACCCTGACCGCGGGCGGCACCACCACGGTCGACGTGCCGTCGGTGGGCACGGTCCGGCTCGACCTGTCGAAGACCTCGGTCACCTCGAGCACGGCGGCGGCCACGGCCCTGAACCTCAAGGTCTCGGTCAACCCGCTCAAGCTGAACGTCTCCGAGGTCAACGGCCAGATCACGCTTGCCCGCGCGACCTGCGAGTCCCCCGTGGCCGCGGACGAGCCGAAGACCCCGGAGGTGGGCAACCAGGCCAAGCCCGACCCCAAGCCGGAGAACCTGGCCGAGACCGGTGGCAGCTCCGCCACGCCGTACCTGATCGGCGGCGGCGCCCTGCTGCTGGTGATGGGCGCCGGCACCGTCACCGTCGCCCGCCGCCGCCGCGCCGGAGCGGACGCCGACGCCTGACCGACGGCAGGGCCGCAGGCCCCGGCCTCCGCGCCGTGACGACGGCGCGGGGGCCGGGGCCGTGGGTCGGTGGCCCGGCCGGGGCCCTGGATCGGGTGCCAGGGCCTCCGTGTCCCGGGCGCCGCCCCGGCCGGCCGGGGCCTGGCGGCCCCGTGCTGTGGACGGCTCCGCGAGGGCTCGGGGCCGTACGGGCCAGCGCCCGGCGGCCCGGTGGCATCGGGGCCCCGGGGGCCGGGCCCAGGCCGGAGCCCGTCGAGCCCGGCGGCTCCAGGATTCCGGCTCCCGGCCCTGCCCGCTTCCAGGACTGGTGGCCTCCGCGCCGTGGTGACGGCGCGGGGCGTGGGCGGTGGCCCGGCGAGGGCCCCCTGCCCGGGACCGACCAGGGGCTCGGGGTCAGGCGGCCCTGTGCTCGGGCACTGTCCCCGTGCCGTGGACGGCCCCGGTACAGGCCGCGGCCCGCACCCCGGGGCACCGGGATTCCGGCTCCCGGCCAGCCCTGCCGAGGGTCAAGGGCCGTGGTCCGGCAGGGCCTTGGACAGGGCTGTGGCGAGGCGGTCCGTGGTGGGGCGGTCGCGGACCGCCAGCCGGAGCCAGTCCGGCCCCAGGCCCGGGAACGTGTCCCCGCGCCGGACGGCGAAGCCCAGCTCCCGCAGCCTGGTGCGCACCGCGGCGGCGCCCGGTACCTGGATCAGCAGGAACGGCCCGGCCGCCGGGCCGCACACCCGCACCTGCGGGAACTCCGCCAGCCGCGCCGCCAGATGGGCCCGGTCGGCGGCCGTCCGCTCCGCCGCCCGCGCGGCCTCGGCCAGCGCCGGGGCCGCACAGCACGCCTCCGCCGCGACCAGGGCGGGGGTGGACACCGGCCACAACGGCTGGACCCGCTCCAGCGCGCCGATCGTCTCCTCCTCCGCCAGCACATAGCCGATGCGCAGCCCCGCCAGGCCCCACGTCTTGGTGAGGCTGCGCAGCACCACGAGCCCCGGCACATCGGTCCGGGCCGCCAGGGACTCGGACTCACCCGGCACCGCGTCCATGAACGCCTCGTCCACCACCAGCGTCCGCCCCGGCCGGGCCAACCCGGCCAGCACATCGGCCGAATGCAGCACCGACGTCGGGTTGGTGGGGTTGCCGATCACCACCAGATCCGCGTCGTGCGGGACCGCCGCCGGGACCAACCGGAAGCCGCTCCGCTCGTCCAGGACGACTCGCTCCACCCGGTGCCCGGCGTCCCGCAGCGCGGCCTCCGGTTCCGTGAACTGCGGGTGCACCACGACCGGGCGCCGCGCCGGAAGGGCCCGCGCCAGCAGGACGAACGCCTCCGCGGCCCCCGCCGTCAGCAGCACCCGGCCGGCCGGCACCCCATGGCGGGCCGCGACCGCCGCGCGGGCCGCCCGCCCGTCGGGATAGGCGGCGAGCCCGTCGAGGGACGCGGCGATGCGGGCCTTGAGCCAGTCCGGGGGCGTATCGGCCCGGACGTTGACCGCCAGGTCCGTCAACGCGGCGTCAGCGCCCCGCACCTCCGCGTCCCCGTGGTGCCGCAGGTCGAACTCAGCGGACATCGGCGTGTGCGTCGGGGTGGGCCAGGGCGTGGTCCTCGGCGGTGAAGCCCGCCCGCTCGGACGCCCCCGCCGCCTCCTCGTAGCGCATGAGGACGAGGTCCATCAACGCCCGCGTCGGGCCAATGGCGTCGGCGGCCATCACCTCGACCTCCGGGTGGGCCAGCCCCCAGCCCTCCGCCTGCTGCCGCACCCGCTCCAGCGCGTCGCCCGGGAAGACGGCGTACGGCAGCACGACGACGCGCCGCGCCCCGAGCCGCGCACAGCGCTCCAGGCCGAACGGCACGTCCGGCGCGGCGAGGGAGGCGAAGGCGGCCTCCACCCCCGCGAAGCCGCGGCCCTCCCACAGCAGCCGCGCCGCCCGGTGCACCTCGGCGTTGGCCTCGGGGAGCGGCGATCCGCCGCCCACCAGCAGCACGGTGGTCTCCGCCCGGTCCGAGGGCAGCCGTCGACCGCCGCCCAGCGCCTCGTCGAGGCGGCGCTCCAGTACGTCGAGCAAGGTGGGGTGCGGGCCCAGCGCACGGGCGCAGGAGAACGACACCTCGGCGTGCCGCTCCGCCTGCTGGGCGAGCGCGGCGGCTATGCCGTCCCTGGGGTGTTCCACCGGTATGAGGGTCAGCGGTACGACGGCGAAACGGGTCACCCCGGCCTCGACGAGACGGCCGACCGCATCGGACAGGGGGTGGGCGGCGCCCGGTCCGGTGAGGCCGCCCGCCACGGGCAGGTCCGGGTGGCGGGCGGCCACCTCTTCGACGAAGTTGTGGAAGACGGCGGCGCGCCCGTCGTCCCGGGTGCCGATGCCGGCGATGAGCAGCGCTGGCGGGGTCGTCACGAGCTCTCCTTGGTGGTGCAGGTATTGCGGGGTCTCACGGCGAACGGGAGTGCGGTGGGGGCCGTTTCGCCCCCGAGACGTTACTGACGGATGCCGCCGCGCGCGACAGCAGGTCTTCGCTGCCCGCCCCGGGCGGATGTGCCGCCCGGGAGCGGCGTTGAGTCCCGCCGGTCCGCGGCGCGCTGTGCGGGGCCGCCTCCCAGGGGTGCGACGTCCTGCGCGGGGGTGGTGGCACGGCGCCCGGGTGTGGCGTCGGTGAGGTTACCGCGCTGCGCGGGCCCTGTGTCCATCGAACGTTCGCCTTCCCGCCCGGCACCGTCCAGCCGGAGTGTGGCCGCACGGCCGGGGGCGCCGCCCCGCACCGGGGCCGCCTCCGGCGCCGGGCGGCGGCGGGCCACCGCGCAGGTGACCCTCGCCGCCCGGCCCCGCGGGCTCGACTTGCGTTTGCGGACGAGCAGTTCGGCGCCCGGGCCCGCGGCCAGCAGCGCCGCGGACTCGGCCACACCCGGTGTGCCCACCGCGGCGAGCGTCGTCGCGGACGGAGTGGGGACCTCCACGGTGGCCAGCGCCGACGCCGGGTAGGCGCGCAGCGGTACGCCGAGGCGCGCGGCCGCTTCGAGCAATCCGGGCTCGGCCGCCCTGGCCTCGACCGTCGCCAACTCGGCGATCCGGCCCGGGGAGAGACCTTCGGCGGCGAGGACCGACTCGACCAGCCCGGCGACCTCCCCGGCGGACACCCCCCGGCTCGCACCGACCCCGACCACCACCTCCGGCGGCGCCACCGGCTCCACCGACTCGGGCGGCGCCGCGGGCTCCGGCGGCGCCACCGGCTCCACCTCGGCCCGCCCCGTCAGATCACCCGGCGTGGGACACATACGGGACGCATCCGCCGACAAAACGGGCTGCCACGCCCGGGACCGCGGCCCAGTGCACATGGAGGTACGAGGCATGCACCCGGCCCTGGGCGAACCCCTCGGTGCGGCGCTCCGGGTGGACGACCCCCCAGGCGGGGTCCCGGCCCGCGCCCGGTTCGATGGTGGTGCGGTGGAACTCGTGGCCGCGCACCCGTGTCCCGGCGACGGCGAGGGCGGTGTCGGAGACGGCCACGGCCTCACGGTAGCCGAGCGTCAGCCGATCCGACATCCGTGCTTCCGCCTCAAGCACCCCGCACATCGGCTGCCCGTCGAGCGAGCTCGCCAGATACAGCAGCCCGGCGCACTCGGCCGCGATCGGCGCACCGGACGCGGCCAGCCGGGCCACCGCGGCGCGCAGCGGCTCGTTGGCCGACAGTTCGGGCGCATACACCTCCGGGAAGCCACCGCCGATCACCAGACCCCCGGTGCCGTCCGGGAGGCGCTCGTCCCGCAGCGGGTCGAACGGCACGACCCGCGCCCCGGCGGCGGTGAGCAACTCGCTGTGCTCGGCGTAGGAGAAGGTGAACGCGGGCCCGCCCGCCACCGCCACCACCGGCTGCTCGGCCGGGACGGAGCCCGCGCCCCGCACTGCCGCGCGCACCTCCGCCACCGGGTCCCACGCCGGGCCGGACAGCGGCGGCGCGCTGTGCGCCAGCGCCAGCAGGCCGTCCAGATCGCATCCCTCGCGCACCTGCGCGGCGAGGGCGGCCACCGAGCCCACCGCCTCCGCACGCCGCTCGGCCACCGGCACCAGGCCCAGATGGCGGCTCGGCGCCCGCACCGCGTCCGTACGGCGCAGCACGCCGAACACCGGGACCCCCGACCCCTCCAGCGCCTCGCGCAGCATCGTCTCGTGCCGGTCCGAGCCGACCTTGTTGAGGATCACCCCCGCGACCCGCACCTCGGGATCCCACGAGGCGAAGCCATGGACCAGCGCGGCCACCGACCGCGACTGCGAGGACGCGTCCACCACCAGCACCACCGGGGCGCGCAGCAGCTTGGCCACATGGGCCGTGGAGGCCAGCTCGCCCTGTCCGGCCGCACCGTCGAACAGGCCCATCACCCCCTCGACCAGGGCCAGATCGCAGCCCGCCGCGCCATGCAGGAACAGCGGGGCGATCCGGTCCGGACCGCAGAGATAGGCGTCCAGATTCCGGCCGGGGCGCGAGCCCCCGCCACCGGGCCAGCCACCTGATCCGCCATCGGACCCGCCACCGGAGCGGGCCGACCGGCCCGACCGCGAGACGGCCAGCGCGTGATAGCCGGGATCGATGTAATCCGGCCCGACCTTGTGCGGGGACACATCCAGCCCCCGCTCCGCGAAGGCGGCCATCAGCCCCGCGGCGACGGTCGTCTTGCCGCTCCCGGACGAGGGAGCGGCGACGACCAGACGGGGAACATTCACCACTCGATGCCTCGCTGGCCCTTCTGACCGGCGTCCATCGGGTGCTTGACCTTGGACATGTCGGTGACCAGGTCGGCGAAGTCCAGCAGCTGCGGGGGTGCGTTGCGCCCGGTGATGACCACATGCTGCGTCCCCGGCCGGTCGCGCAGGACGGCCACCACCTCGTCAGGATCCACCCAGCCCCAGTGCATCGGATACGCGAACTCGTCCAGCACGTACAGCCGGTATGTCTCCGCCGCGAGATCGCGCTTGACCTGCTCCCAGCCCTCGCGCGCCGCCTCCTCGCTGGAAGCGATGTCGCGCTGGACCCACGACCAGCCCTCGCCCATCTTGTGCCATGCGACGGTCCCCCCTTCGCCCGAGTCGCCCAGGACGCGCAGCGCACGCTCCTCGCCGACCCGCCATTTCGCGGACTTGACAAATTGAAATACACCGACCGGCCAGTTCTGGTTCCACGCCCGCAGCGCCAGCCCGAACGCCGCCGTCGACTTGCCCTTGCCCACGCCCGTGTGCACGAGCACCAGCGGACGGTTGCGGCGCTGGCGGGTGGTCAGCCCGTCGTCGGGGACGACGGTCGGTTGTCCTTGCGGCATCAGGCGGCCCTCCGGGTGGTCGAAACGTTCCGTACATCGCGGACCAGCGCGGTCACGCTGTCCGCGCGCAGTTCGTCGAGCGTCACCGGCGTACCCCGCAGTTCGCGGGCGAGCGCACCGGCCAGTCCGAGCCGCACCGGCCCCGCCTCGCAGTCCACGACCACCGAGGCGATCCCGTCGCCCGCCAGCAGCCGCGCCGCCTGCCCGGCCCGTGCGACCGGCGTGGCCGCGCCGTCCCGGCGTGCTCCGCCGTCCCGCCGGGCCTCGGTGGCCCGGCCGTCGGTCACCACGACCAGCAGCGGACGACGCGAGGGGTCCCGCAGCCGCTCCACCCGCAGCACCTCGCGGGCCTTCAACAGCCCGGCCGCCAGCGGAGTCCGGCCGCCGGTGGGCAGCCGCTCCAGCCGGGCGGCGGCCGCGTCCACCGAGGAGGTGGGCGGCAGCGCCAGCTCCGCGTCCGTGCCCCGGAAGGTGACCAGGCCGACCTTGTCGCGCCGCTGGTAGGCGTCCAGCAGCAGGGACAGCACCGCTCCCTTGACCGCGCCCATGCGCTTGCGGGCGGCCATCGACCCCGACGCGTCCACCACGAACAGCACGAGATTGCCCTCCCGGCCCTCGCGCACCGCCTCGCGCAGATCGTCACGGCGCACCAGCAGCCCCGGACCGCTGCGCCCGCGCGCGTGCTGATGCGGTGCCGCGGCCCGTACGGTCGCCGTCAGATGGAGCGAGGAGAGCGTGCCGCGGGGACGCCGGGCGCCGGTGGTGCGACCGTGCGCGGTGCGGGCGCGCGACCGCCGTCCGGCCGCCCCCTCACCCAGGCCCGGCACATCCAGCCGCCGGGTCCGGAACGGCTCGGCGGCGCCCACGGCCGCCGTCTCACCACCACCGCCCGCGCCCGCTCCGCCGCCCGTCCCGGACTCCTGGGGCGCCTCGGGGCCGTCGGCCGCCTCGGGTTCGCCGTCGCGCGGGCCGGGGACGGTCGGCTCGGGCGACGACGGCGGCTGCTGCGCGCCGTCGTGCGGCAGTCCGCCGCCGGGCCCGCCCTCCGGTCCGTCAGGACCCCCGTCCGGGCCGTCACCGTCACCGTTACCGTCGCCCTCGTCCCGTCCGGGGCCCTGGTCCGGCTTCGGCGGCTCCGGCTCCTCGTCCTCGAACCGCCGCAGCACCTCGTCGAGTTTGTCCTCGTCCAGTCCCGGCGCGTCGAACGGGGCCCGGCGCCGCCGGTGGGGGAGCGACAGCAGCGCCGCCTGGCGCACGTCCTCGGTGCGTACGTCCGTCCGGCCCGCCCACGCGGCCAGCGCCGTCGCCGTACGCGCCGTCACGATGTCCGCGCGCATCCCGTCCACCTCGAACGCGGCGCAGACCGCCGCGATCTGCCGCAGCGCACGGTCGCCCAGGACCACGTCCGGCAGCAGGGCGCGCGCCGCCGCGATGCGCTCCCGCAGGCTCCCCTCGTCCTCCGCCCAGCGCGCCGCGAACCCGGCCGGGTCCTCGTCGTACGCCAGCCGCCGCCGCACCACCTCGACCCGCTCCTCGGTGTCCCGCGACGCGGTGACCTCGACCGTCAGCCCGAACCTGTCCAGCAACTGCGGCCGCAGCTCGCCCTCTTCGGGGTTCATGGTGCCCACCAGGAGGAAGCGTGCGGCATGCCGGACGGACACGCCCTCGCGCTCCACATAGGAGGCGCCCATGGCGGCCGCGTCGAGCAGCAGGTCGATCAGATGGTCGTGGAGCAGGTTGACCTCGTCGACGTACAGCACCCCGCGGTGCGAGTCGGCCAGCAGCCCCGGCTCGAACGCCTTGACCCCGTCCGACAGCGCCCGCTCGATGTCCAGCGCGCCCACCAGCCGGTCCTCGGCGGCGCCGACGGGCAGTTCGACCATCCGCGCGGGCCGGACGGCGCCCGTGCCCGGCTCGTGCGGCCCGTCCGGGCACTGCGGGTCGGGCGCGGCCGGGTCGCAGGAGAACCGGCAGCCCGAGACCACCTCGACCGGCGGCAGCAGCGCGGCCAGGGCACGGACGGCCGTGGACTTCGCCGTGCCCTTCTCACCGCGCACCAGCACCCCGCCGACGGCGGGGGAGACCGCGTTGAGCAGCAGGGCCAGCCGCATGTCGGCCATCCCGACGACCGCGGTGAACGGGTAGGTGGCGGTGGTCATGCGGCGGTACCTCCAGCGGTGCGTACGCGGTCGCGGTCCGGGATGCTCATGTGGTTCCTCCTGGCGCCCCCGGCGGTACGAAGGGCAGCCCGTCCGGCAGGCCGTCCTCGATCAGCCGCAGCAGCGCGTCCGTGTCGGCGTGCTCCTCGATCAGATCGCCCAGGCGGTCGAGCTGCTCCTCGCGCAGCTCCCCGAAGCGGGTGTCGGGCGCGGGAACGAACGCCCGGCCCGCCGCGTCGGCCACCCGCCGCAGAAAGGCCCGCCGGAAGCCGTCGCTCTCCAGCGAGCCGTGCCAGTGGGTGCCCCACACCGAGCCCGCGCGGCAGCCGTCGAGGAAGGGTTCGTCGCCGCCGTCGAGCAGTTCGGCGACCCCGTGGTGGATCTCGTAGCCCTCCACCCGCTCGCCCAGGGCCTCGCCCACCGGCCGGGCGAGGGTCTTCTCCGCCGCGAACCGCACCCGCACCGGCAGCAGCCCCAGGCCCTCGACCGTCCCGGCCTTCGACTCGACCTCGTCCTCGATGCGTCCGCCCAGCACCTGGAAGCCGCCGCAGATGCCCAGCACCGGCCGCCCCTCCGCGGCCCGCCGCACCAGGGCCCGGCCGAGCCCGCGCTCGCGCAGCCACTCCAGGGCCCGGACCGTGCCGCGGGTGCCCGGCACCACCACCAGGTCTGCGTCGGCCAGCTCCTCGGGACGGTCCACGAAGCGCACCACCACGCCGGGTTCGGCGGCCAGCGCGTCCACATCGGTGAAGTTGGACATCAGCGGTACGGCGGCCACCGCGACCCGCAGTACATCGTCGCCATGGGGCGGCGCGACGACGCTCTCGCGCACCGCGCCGCGCAGCGACACCCGCAGCCCGTCCTCCTCGTCGATGCCGAGGCCGTGCGCGAAGGGCAGCACCCCGACCGTCGGCCGCCCGGTGAGCCCGCGCAGCATCTCCAGACCGGGCTCCAGCAGGGTCACGTCGCCGCGGAACTTGTTGACCATATAGGCGGCGATATGGCGCTGGTCCTCCTTGGACAGCAGTGCCGTCGTGCCGAAGAACGACGCGAACACCCCGCCGCGGTCGATGTCCCCGACCACCACCGCCGGGATCCCGGCGGCCCGCGCCAGCCCCAGGTTGACGATGTCGGTGCGGCGCAGATTGATCTCGGCGGGGCTGCCCGCGCCCTCGCATATCACCGCGTCATGGGTGCGCCGCAGCTCCTCCAGGCACGCGGTGACCGTCTCCAGCAGCCCTTCGCGCCGCTCGGCGTGGTACCCGCGGGCGCTCATCTCGCCCACCGGCCTGCCCAGCAGCACCACCTGGCTGCTGCGGTCGCTTCCCGGCTTCAGTAGTACGGGGTTCATCAGCGCGCTCGGCTCCACGCGCGCTGCCGCCGCCTGCATGGCCTGCGCCCGCCCGATCTCCGCCCCGTCCCGGGTGACAAAGGAGTTGAGCGACATGTTCTGCGCCTTGAACGGCGCCACGCTCACACCCTTGCGCGTCAGCCACCGGCAGATGCCCGCCGTGACCACGCTCTTGCCCGCGTCCGAGGTCGTCCCGGCGACGAGCAGCCCGCCCCCTGTTCCGCTCATCGGCTCCCTCTCCGCTTCCCCGGCGCCCCGCCTCTGCCGGTCAGAAACCCGCCCCTGTCGGACAGAACCCTGCCCACCACCAGCCGTGCCGTCACCGAGGTCACCAGGGCCAGTGCGCCCACCCGCCGCGACAGCCGCACCGCGCGGTCGATGTCGCCGCCGCGCACCGGCCGTCCGCCGCCGCCCAGCACCGGCCGGTGCTCGACCCGGCCGGAGTACGTGAGGGTGCCGCCCAGCCGCACCCCGAGCGCGCCCGCGAACGACGCCTCCACCGGGCCCGCGTTGGGGCTGGGATGGCGCTGTCCGTCCCGCCGCCAGGCCCGCAGGGCACCGCGCGGGTCGGGGCCCGCGACGGTCGCCAGGGCGGCCGTCAGCCGCGCCCCGGGCCAGCCCGCGACGTCGTCCAGCCGGGCCGCGGCCCAGCCGAACCGCCGGTAGCGCGGCGACTTGTGGCCCACCATGGCGTCCAGGGTGTTGACGGCCCGGAAGGCGACGAGCCCCGGCACCCCGCCCACGGCCCCCCACACCAGGGCGCCCACGACGGCGTCGGAGGTGTTCTCCGCGACCGACTCCACCACCGCGCGGGCGATCGCTTGGGCGTCCAGCGCCTGCGGGTCGCGTCCGCACAGATGCGGCAGCCGCTCCCGGGCGGTTTCGACGTCCCCGGCGGCCAGGGCGCCGCCGATGGCCCGGGCCTCGCGCCCCAGCGTCGTGCCGCCCAGTACGGCCCAGGTGGCGGCGGCGGTCAGGGCGATGTCGGCGCGGCGGCGCCCGACCACGGCGCGTACGGCACGCGTCAGGAGCGCGGCACCGGCGGCCGCGCCGCCCGCGCACAGTGCGGTGTGCAGGGCCCCGTAGCCGCGGTGGTCGCGCCACAGCCCGCGCTCGGCGGCCAGGGCGGCCCGCCCGAACGCGGCCACCGGATGGCCGCGCCGGGGGTCGCCCGTGGCGAGGTCACCGAGGAAGCCGAGAGCGGCGCCGCACGCGAACGAGGCGTGATCGGCACGCATCCCTCAGCCCGCCGTCGTGCCTCGGCCGAGGGGCCCCCGCGTGACACCTCCGCCGAGGGGGCCGCGGAGCGGTGGGACGGGTGGCGTGGCGGTGCCGGGCATGGCGGTATGTCCTCACTCAGGGTCCGCGCCCTGGCTCGACGTGACCGGCGGTGAGAGTCTCCTGGCTCCCGGATCCGCGGTTCTCCCGGTCTTCCAGCTCCGTGTACGGACCAGCCGTACGGACGAGCCGTGACCCCGTGCAGGCGATGGGAGAGCGCTCCCCGGTGACAGTGGCGGGACCGCGCCGGATTCGCACCGGCTTCCTCTGCTGCCGCCGTTTGGCTCCGGAAGTCCACCATGCCCCGCGAAGGGCCGTCAACTCGCCCATGACCTGCGACGCACGAGTGTGCCGAGGCCCACATGAGCCCGCGCGGCGCGCACGGCGGACGGCCGCCGGGCGGGACACGCTGGTCAGCGTCTCCCGCCCGGCGGCCGTTGTGTTCAGGGGTGCCGAGAGGCGCCGAGGAGCCCTCAGGCGACGATCAGATAGATGCCGTACGCCACCACCGCGGCGCACAGCGTGAAACAGGCGTACGCGCCGGAGCGGGCGAGTGCGGACGAGCCGCCCTGTGCCGTGACCGTGCCGGTGGCGGCGGTGGTGCCGGTGGCTGCGGCCACTCCCTCGGGCTGGAGCCCCTTGCGGGACGTGCCGACGATGCCCATGGTGAAGACGCCCACCACTCCGACCGTCACCGCGAGGCTGACGCCGAAGACCTGGCCGAGTGCCGCCCAGTCGATGCTCATTGCGTTGCTCCCTTTAGCTGCTGGTGCCGCTCGACGCCGCGGAGGCGGCAGAGCCGGCCGTGGCGACGGCCTTCGGCTGTTCGGTCGTGGTGTCGGTGGTGTCCGTGGTGTCCGTGGCGTCTGTGGTGCTCTCGGCCGTGGTGTCGGGGCCGGTGACGATGCCCGTGTCCGATCCGGCGGCGGAACCCACCGGGGGCGGGGCGACCGACCGGAGGGCGGCGGTGATCACACCCACCGGCTCGGTGGTGCCGACCTCGTTGACGTTGGCGGCGTCCACCGGCTTGCGGCGGGACAGCGCCCAGATGACCGCGCAGCCCGCGACGGCGAGCACGGCCACCGCCGTGACACCCCAGTTGCCCTGGTCGGCCAGGAGCGCGGACCCGGCCGCGATCAGACCCGCGGCGGGAAGGGTCAGCGCCCAGGCGATGACCATGCGGCCCGCGGTCGACCAGCGCACCACACCGCCCTTGCGGCCCACGCCCGCGCCCATGACGGCACCGGAGCAGACCTGGGTGGTGGAGAGCGCGAAGCCGATGTGCGAGGAGGCGAGGATGACGGTCGCCGCGCCGGTCTGGGCCGCGAAGCCCTGCGGCGGCTGGATGTCGGTGATGCCCTTCCCCATGGTGCGGATGATCCGCCAGCCGCCCAGGTAGGTGCCGAGCGCGATGGCCAGACCCGCCGAGACGATGACCCACATCGGCGGGTCGGAGTCCGGCGCGATCACACCGCCGGTCACCAGCGCCAGGGTGATCACACCCATCGTCTTCTGCGCGTCGTTGGTGCCGTGGGCGAGGGAGACCAGGGCGGCCGAGGCGATCTGCCCGGCGCGGTAGCCCTTCGCGGTGTCCTCGGGGGCGCGGTCGCGGCCGAGCCGGTAGGTGAGCCGGGTCGCGGCCAGTGTGGCGATGCCCGCCACCAGCGGAGCGGCGACGGCCGGGATGAGGACCTTCATGACGATCGCGTCCCCGTTGACCCCCTCGAAGCCGACCGAGGCCACGGTGGCGCCGATCAGACCGCCGAAGAGGGCGTGCGAGGAGCTGGACGGCAGCCCGGCGAGCCAGGTCACCAGGTTCCAGAGGATCGCTCCGACCAGACCCGCGAAGATCACTTCGGGCCGGATACCGGAATCCTCGTCGAGGATCCCTCCGGAGATGGTCTTGGCGACCTCCACGGAGAGGAAGGCGCCGACGAGATTGAGTACGGCCGACATCGCCACCGCCACCCGGGGACCGAGTGCGCCCGTGGAGATGGTGGTGGCCATGGCATTGGCTGTGTCGTGGAAGCCGTTCGTGAAGTCGAACACCAAGGCCGTGATGATCACGATCCCGATGAGAAGCGTGATGTGTTCCATACACCCGGTCAATCAGTTCGAAGGTCGGTAGTGGCACGGTGAACGTAAGGAAACTGGGTGAACGAGAGGTTAACTAGGGCGGGCATCGGGATGACGTGGCTGGGTGGGTGCGGCATCGGCCGGCCACCTGGCGTATTCCCCCTCGCCACAAGGAGTTTGGGCACCGTACACCCAGCCCCTCCGGCCCCTCATGCCCCACCCGCGCCCGGCCCCCCGCCCCCGCCCGGGTGAACACCGCCCTACGACCCCCGATCGTGCCGAGCCGAAACGGACCCGGACCCGGGCCCGCGCCCTCGGCCCCGGCGGCGGGAGGGCGCGGGACCCCGTCCGCCGCCGGGGCCCTACGGCCACCGGCGGCCGGGCCGTCGCCTGCCGCTCGGCTCCGCCGTCGCCCGCCCCGGCGCGGTCCCAAGGCCGCTCTGCCGCGCGCGGCCTCGGCGGCCCCGGCCCGTCAGCCGTTCATCCGTGCCCGCGGGCCCGGCGCCTCCGTCTCGTCAGCCGTTCACCTTCGGTCGCGGCCCGTGGAGATCCGTTTCCGCCCGAGCCCGTGTCTCCGGCTCTCCCGCCGTCGCCCACCCGCGGCTGTGCGCCCACGAAGTTCCGTTTCCGCCCGCGCCCGCGCCCGCGCCCGCGCCCGCGCCCGCGGCCTCGGCCTCGGCGCGCCTCCGTCTCGTCAGTGGTTCAGCCGCGCCTGCGGGCCCGGCGCCTCCGTCTCGTCAGTGGTTCAGCCGCGCCTGCGGGCCCGGCGCCTCCGTCTCGTCAGTGGTTCAGCCGCGCCTGCGGGCCCGGCGCCTCCGTCTCGTCAGTGGTTCAGCCGCGCCTGCGGGCCCGGCGCCTCCGTCTCGTCAGTGGTTCAGCCGCGCCCCGCGCCCGCGGCGGCCCCGGCCCGTCAGCCGTCCACCCCCCGCCGCGCGGCCGTCGCGCCGCCGGATCGGGGTCCCGGCGCGGTATCGGTGGGCGGGTGGCTGGGAGGATCGGCGCGGAGGTGAGGCGTATGGCACAGGAATCATCCGCGCGGCGGCCGCGGCCGCGGCTGACCCAGTCCCTGCGGCACACGTGGGGGCAGGTGGTGAGGGCCGCCCGCAGGACCACAGCCGAGGGGCTGGTCGTCGGGACGTCGGGCAATGTCTCGGCCCGGGTCGGGGACACGGTCCTGGTCACCCCCAGCGGGGTCCCCTACGACCGGCTCGGCCCGCGGGACGCCGTCGCCGTCGACCTCGACGGCGAGCAGGTCCTCGGCACGCTCGAGCCCACCAGCGAGCTGCCCATGCACCTGGCCGTCTACCGCGCCACGGACGCCCGGGCCATCGTCCACACCCACGCCGTCCACGCCACGGCGGTCTCCACCCTCGTCGACGAGCTCCCGGCGATCCACTACATGACCGCGGCGCTCGGCGGGCCCGTCCGCGTCGCCGACTACGCCCTCTACGGCACCGAGGAGTTGGCCGAGCGCATGCTCGAGGCGCTGCGCGACCGCTCCGGCTGTCTGCTGCGCAACCACGGCACCGTCGTCTACGGCGCCACCCTGGACCAGGCGTACGACCGCACCGCGCAGCTGGAGTGGATGTGCCGGCTCTGGCTGGCCGCCTCGGCCGTACCCGGCCGCACCCCCACGCTGATCCCGCCGGACGAACTGGAGCGCGCCGCCGACAAGCTGCGCGGCTACGGCCAGCCCCGCTGACCCGCTGACCCGCTGACCGCTGACGCCCCCGCCGGGATCAGCCGCCGGGATCAGCCGCCGGATCACCCCGCCGGGTACGCCCGCTGGCCAGCGGGCGCCCGGCCGCCCACACTGGGAGGATGCGTCTGCGGACAGCGGCGGTCGCGGCCGCCAGCACCCTGCTCAGCGTCGGCGTGGCCGCGGTGGCGGCCGGACGGTGCGCCACCGACGCTGCGCTCCGGCCCGCTCCCGACCGTCCGCTGCCGAACGAGCCCCCGCTCACCGTGCACGCGACCGAGCCCGGCCGGATCACCCTGACTCGCTCCCTCACCTCGCTGCGCCCCGGCACCTACGGACTGGCGGGCCCGGCCTGCCACGCCGTCATCGGCCCGGTGCTGGAGGACGCGCCGAGCCCCGCCGACTGCGTGGTGCGCCGCCTGGAGCGGGTGACCCACGGCACCCTCGACCCCGGTGACCGGGTGCGGCTCACCCCGCAGGTGCACATCGGCAATCCGCGGGACACGCTCGGCATCGAACACGCCGATGTGGACATACCCGGTGAACTCGGCCCGCTGCCCGCCTGGTTCGTCCCCGCCGAACGCGCCACCTGGGTGATCACCGTCCACGGCCTGGGCGCCACCCGTGAACACCCCATGGTCGTCATGCCGTTCCTGCGGAAGCTGCGGGTCCCGGTGCTCGACCTCGCTTACCGCGGCGACCCGGGGGCGCCGCCACCGGAAGACGGCATAGGCCACCTCGGCGACACCGAATGGCGCGACCTGGACGCGGCCATCCGCTACGCGGTGCGGTACGGGGCGCACAGCGTCGTGCTGCACGGCTGGTCCACCGGCGGTGCGATGGCCCTGCACGCCGCCGCCAACTCCGCCCTGCGCCACCGCGTCAGCGGCGTCGTCCTGGACTCCCCGGTACTGGACTGGCAGGCCACCCTGCGCGCCCTCGCCACCGCCCGCGGCACCCCAGCCGCGCTGATGCCGCTCGTCATACGCGCGGCCGAGGGCCGCACCGGACTGCACGGCAGCAGACTCGCGGAGGCGGCCGACCCCGAGCGGCTCACCGTCCCGGTGCTCCTCGTGCACGGACCCGACGACGCCCTGGCCCCCTGGTCCGTCTCCCGCGAACTGGCCGAACACCGATCCGATCTGGTCGCCCTTCACCCCGTGGCGGGCGCCCCGCACGGCGCCATGTGGAACGCCGATCCACCGGGCTACGAAGAGGCGCTACGGCGCTTTCTGACCCCTCTCCTGTAGCGCTCGGCCCCGCTCGCGCGGCGCACGGAGAGCGCGTTCCCCGCGCCGGAGGCGACCGCCGGACGGGTGCCGATTGGGCTTTCGGGCCGTCAACGGCGAAACTGCTCCCGTGACGTCCCGTACTCCGCGCGACTCCCGGCTCCGACTCGTCCGCCAGCGTCCGATGGCCACCGACCGCCGGACCGCGTCGCACCGCGGCTCCCGTCCGGCGCCCCGTCCGCCCGAGGGCACCCCGCCGCCCGCGGAGCTGGCCCGGCAGGCCAGGTCGGGACTGGCCGGTGCCGTCGAGATGGCCCACTGGGCCGCGGCCCAGCACGGCGCGCCCGGCGTGCTCTCCGACAAGGCCGCCGCCCGCGCCGCCGAGGCGCTGCGGCTGACTCCCGAGGAGGTGCGGGCCGACTGGGACCGGGCCCGGCTCGTCGGCCTGGTCGAGATCCACGGCGGCGCCGCCCGCCTCGGCTGGCGGCTGAAGGCGTGGCACCGCGACGACAGCGCGGTGCTCCGCGGCTGGGTCGCGCTGCTGGACGCGTGGTCCCTGGTGAGCCCGGCCCCGGCCACGGCGGAGCCCACGGCCGTGGCCGAGGTGGTCGAGGCCGTACCGCAACTGCTCTCCCTGCTCCAGCTGTCGGCGGGACCGGTGCAGGTCGCCGCGCTGCTGGACATGCTGCGGCAGCGGGTGGCCGAGCTGCGCACCGAGCGCTGCGAGGTGCCCCAGCGGCACGAGGGCGCACGGACGGCGGAGCCCGCCGGCGGCACCGGGGCGGCGCCCGGAGGCGAGGACTCGCTCGAGCGGCTGCTCGACTGGGCCCTGGACGCGCTCGCCTCCGTGGGGGCGCTCACCGTGAGGCCCGGGGACGGGGCGGCGGGAGGCATCCGCGAGGCCGTGCTCACCGCGCTGGGCAACTGGGCGGTGTGGGTCAAGCTGGAGCAGATCTGTGTGGCCGCCCAGAGCCCCGCCGGGAACATCGAGCAGCCGGCCCCCGACATGCTGCGCGGCTGTGCCGGGCTCACCCCCGGCCCGGCCCGTGCCGAGTACCGGGCCTGGCTGGCCGCCCGGCCCGTGGGCAGCGCCGTCGTCGAACTGCTCGACGCGGCCCGCGGGGACGACGCGCTGCTGCGCGGGCTCGCCTTCGAGGCGCTGAGGGTGGTGGGGGCGCCCGCCGAGCCCACGGTGCGGGCCGCCGTCGAGGAGTCCTGCCTGCGCCCGTACGCCCTGCTGTGGCTGGCCGAGCACGAGGGCGCGGACCCCGAGGACGCGCTCGACGCGCTCACCCGCGAGGAGGCCACCTGGCTGTGGGTGGACACCGCCGCGGCCATCTCCGACCACGGGGAGAGCGCGCTGCTGGTCCGTCATCTGGAGTCCGCGGTGCAGGGCACGGTGCCCGCGCTGCTGGACGAGGTACGGGCGGTGGGCCATCCCCGCACCGTGCAGGTGCTGGTGGCGCTGGCCGCCGCCCACCCGGACCCGGCACTCGCCAAGGCGGTGCGGCGGGCGGCCTTCCAGGTGCACATCGGCGGCGCCTGACAGACGCCGGCCTGAGAGGCACAGGGGCTGCGCCCCCCCCGTCGGCTATCCGGCGGTCCCCGGGACGTACGTGCCGAAGCTCCAGAGGTTGCCCTCACCGTCCCGCGCCAGGTAGTCACGGGCACCGTAGTCCTGGTCGGTGGGCGGCATCAGGATCTGCACGCCGTACCGCTCGGCCCGCCGGTGGTGCGCGTCCACGTCGTCGACGGCCACATAGATCCCGGTGGGGCCCGCGTCCTTCATGGCCCGGGCGAAGACGCCCGCACGGCCCGCGGAGCCGAGCATCACCACCCCGTTCCCGTACGCCAGCTCGGCGTGCTGGACCACTCCCGCCGCGTCCTCGTGGACCGCGACCTCGGTGAAGCCGAAGCCCTCCGTGAGCAGCGCGATGGCGGCCTTGGCATCGCGGTAGAGCAGGGTGGGACAGATGGTGGGGCCGGACCCCGCGGCGGCGCTCATGGCGATCACTCCACTTCTTCCTCGTTTTCTTCTTCTTCCTCGTTCGCCTCGGATGTGATCTGCTCCACAGTCTGGCACCGGGGTGTGACAGAGCCCGGGGCGCGGCCCGCCGCAAAGCCCGTGGCCGCCGCGTCAGCGGGCTCCTCACCGGGGGAAGCGGGGCCTCCGCAGGGGAAAACCGGTGGGAAAAACGACTTGCCCGCCCCGCTAAGCTAGCCGCATGGCAATTCTCCTCGCGCATTAGACGGCGTCGGCCAACCCTCGCCCGTCCCGTCCGCCGCCCCGTTCTGCCCAGGAGTAATTCCCGTGATCACCGCCTCCGGCGTCGAGTTGCGTGCCGGCGCCCGCGTTCTCGTCGAGTCCGCCAGCTTCCGTATCGCCAAGGGCGACCGCGTCGGTCTGGTCGGCCGCAACGGAGCGGGCAAGACCACCCTCACCAAGTGCCTGGCCGGTGAGGGCATCCCGGCGGGCGGCAGCATCACCCGCTCCGGCCAGGTCGGCTACCTCCCGCAGGACCCGCGCACCGGCGATCTCGAGGTGCTCGCCCGTGACCGCATCCTCTCCGCCCGCGACCTCGACGCCGTGCTGCGCAAGATGCGCGAGAACGAGGACCGGATGGCCAACGGCAAGGGCGCCACCCGCGAGCGCGCGATGAAGAAGTATGAGCGCCTGGAGACCGAGTTCCTCACCAAGGGCGGTTACGCCGCCGAGGCGGAGGCCGCGACCATCGCCGCCAGCCTCGGTCTGCCCGACCGGGTGCTCGGCCAGCCGCTGCACACCCTCTCCGGCGGTCAGCGGCGCCGGGTCGAGCTGGCCCGGATCCTCTTCTCGGACTCCGACGTCCTGCTCCTGGACGAGCCGACCAACCACCTCGACGCCGACTCCATCATCTGGCTGCGGGACTACCTGAAGACCTACAGCGGCGGCTTCATCGTGATCTCCCACGATGTCGACCTGGTCGAGACGGTGGTCAACAAGGTGTTCTACCTGGACGCCAACCGCTCGGTGATCGACATCTACAACATGGGCTGGAAGCTCTACCAGGCCCAGCGCGAGGCCGACGAGAAGCGCCGCAAGCGCGAACGGGCCAACGCCGAGAAGAAGGCCGCGGCCCTCAACTCCCAGGCGGACAAGATGCGCGCCAAGGCCACCAAGACGGTCGCCGCGCAGAACATGGCCCGCCGCGCCGAGCGACTGCTCGCCGGTCTGGACGACGTGCGCCGGTCCGACAAGGTGGCCAAGCTGCGCTTCCCGGACCCGGCCCCGTGCGGCAAGACCCCGCTGACCGCCGAGGGCCTGTCGAAGTCGTACGGCTCCCTGGAGATCTTCACCGACGTCGACCTGGCCGTGGACAAGGGCTCCCGCGTGGTCATCCTCGGCCTCAACGGCGCGGGCAAGACCACCCTGCTGCGGCTGCTGGCCGGGGTGGAGAAGCCGGACACCGGCCAGGTGACCCCGGGCCACGGGCTGAAGCTGGGCTACTACGCGCAGGAGCACGAGACGCTCGACCCGGACCGCACCGTCCTGGAGAACATGCGTTCGGCCGCGCCCGACCTCGACCTGGTGGACATCCGCAAGACCCTGGGGTCGTTCCTGTTCTCCGGCGACGACGTGGACAAGCCCGCCGGAGTGCTCTCCGGCGGTGAGAAGACCCGGCTCGCACTGGCCACCCTGGTGGTCTCCTCGGCCAATGTGCTTCTGCTCGACGAGCCCACCAACAACCTCGACCCGGCCAGCCGCGAGGAGATCCTCGGCGCGCTGCGCACCTTCGCCGGTGCGGTGGTGCTGGTGACCCACGACGAGGGCGCGGTCGACGCCCTCCAGCCGGAGCGGATCATTCTGCTTCCGGACGGTGTCGAGGACCTGTGGGGCGAGGACTACGCGGATCTGGTCGCGCTCGCCTGATCCGCCGGGGCAGCCCGATTGATCCGTTCTGATCCACTTCCTGTAGATCATTCGGCCTAGGTGTGATCCATCATCTGAGTGAGAACGGCTGGTATCGCGGCGCGCCGCCATGGCACGGCGCACGATGCGTGCCGTGCGCCGGTGGTGTGGCGTCCTACCTCTTGCACGTACGCCCTGACCTGCCCGTTCGCCGGTAAACGCGAAGGAGTTTCAGGGCGAACGGCATCGGAATCCTGTCTTCCGAAGGTCGTCATGGCGCGATTTCACGGAATCCTTCCTCCACAGACCTTGCCGAATGGGTGGCCAGGAAGCCGAGTAGGGGTGATCATGAGAGTCCAGAGCGCACTTCCCATGAGGAGGCACGGGTGGCCGAGACTCTGAAGAAGGGCAGCCGGGTGACCGGCGCCGCGCGCGAAAAGCTCGCGGCAGACCTGAAGAAGAAGTACGACTCCGGTGCGAGCATCCGGGCGCTGGCCGAAGAGACCGGCCGTTCCTACGGGTTCGTTCACCGGATGCTCAGCGAATCAGGCGTTTCCCTACGTGGTCGCGGGGGCGCGACACGGGGCAAGAAGGCTCAATCGGCCTGATCCCGTATTGCGTCGTCACCGGCAGGTATGGCAGTGCCACCCGGTTGACCGGCGGTCCAGCCGGGTGGTTACTGTGCAGTCACTTGTACTGACTGCGGCCGACCGGAGGCTTCCTGTGACCCTGCTCGACAAGGACGGCGTTCAGCTCACCGTCGATGATGCGGTCGCCACGGTGACCCTGGCCCGTCCTGCCAAGCGCAACGCCCAGTCGCCCGCGATGTGGCGGGCCCTGGCCGAGGCGGGACGGCTGCTGCCGGGCAGTGTGCGGGTGGTGGTGCTGCGCGCCGAGGGCCAGAGCTTCTCGGCGGGCCTGGACCGCCAGGCGTTCACGCCCGAGGGCTTCGACGGCGAGCCGTCGTTCATCGATCTGGCGCGCGGTTCGGACGCCGAGCTGGACGCCGCCATCGCCGAGTACCAGGAGGGGTTCACCTGGTGGCGGAGGAACGACATCGTGTCCGTCGCCGCCGTCCAGGGGCATGCCATCGGCGCCGGGTTCCAGCTCGCGCTCGCCTGCGATCTGCGGGTGTGCGCGGACGATGTGCAGTTCGCGATGCGCGAGACCAGCCTCGGGCTGGTTCCCGACCTCACCGGCACCCATCCGCTGGTGGGTCTGGTGGGCTATGCGCGGGCGCTGGAGATCTGTGCCACCGGGCGGTTCGTCCACGCCGAGGAGGCCGAGCGCACCGGGCTGGCCAACCTCGTCGTGCCCGCCGCCGAGCTGGACGGCGCCGTCCAGGACCTCGCCGCTGCGCTGCTCGCCGCGGACCGGGACGCCGTGATCGAAACCAAGACGCTGCTGCGTGGCGCCGTCGACCGTACCTACGAGGAGCAGCGCGCCGCCGAGCGTGCCGCCCAGGCGCGTCGGCTGCGCGAACTGGCGGGCCTGGCGGAGTAGCCCGGGGCGTGCGGGGGTCATACGGACCGGCCCCCGCACCCCGTCATGCCCGCCCCGGGTCCCCGGTCTCCCGCAGCAGCGACACCGTCACGGGGGGCACGGCCTCCAGCACCAGCACCGCGAGATCGTCGTCGATCGGCTCGGGGCTGAACTCGTGGGTGGCCCGCCGCACCCGCTCCGCGACCGCCTTGGCGCCCAGCCCGACACAGCCCCGCAGAATGTCGGCGAGGCCGTCGTCGTCGTCCAGCTGGCGGTTGCCGCTGCGCCGCTCGGTCACCCCGTCGGTGACACACAGCAGCGTCTCGCCCTGCGCCAGGTCGAAGGCGTCGGCGTGGAACTCGGTGTTCTCGTCGATGCCCAGCAGCATCTGGGGCGTGGCCGCGGGCGTCACCGCACCGTCCAGGGTCAGCCGCAGCGGCAGCGGGTGCCCGGCGCTGGCCAGGGTGCAGCGGGCGCCGCTCCCGCCGTCCGCGGGAAGCTCCAGCTCCCCGTAGACAAGGCTCAGGAAGCGCGGACGGGCCTGCTCGCCGCCGAACGCCACCGCCTCCGTGGCCTCCTCCACCAGCGCCTGGTTCAGCCGGCTGAGCACCGATTCCACGCCATGGCCCTCACGGGCCAGCAGCCGGACCAGATGGCGGGCCAGACCGGTGACCGACATGGCCTCCGGGTCACTGCCCTGGACATCGCCCAGCAGGAAGCACCAGCAGCGCTCGCCCATGGGGAACAGGTCGTAGAAATCGCCGCCGACGGTCTGGCCCTCGCCGTGCGGTTCGTAGACGATCGCCGTGTCGATCCCCGGGATACGGGCCAGTGAGGTGGGCAGCTGACGGCGTTGCAGCGCCCTGCTGATCGTCGCCTGCCGGGTGTACTGCCGGGCGGTGGCCACGGCCTGCGCCACCCGCCGCGCCACATCCTCCGACAGCCGCACCACACCCTCGGTCATCTGGGCCACGCCCGCCCGTCCGAGCAGCAGCACTCCGTGGCTGCGGCCGTGGGCGGTCAGCGGGAAGGCCAGCGCGGAGCCGCCGGTGCCATGGGTGTCGGCGATCTGCGGCCAGGGCCAGGGGGTGCCCGCGGTGCCGAGCCCGGTCGGCGGCGGATGCCGCTCCAGGACCACGCGCAGCGCGTCGATACGGCGCTCGTCGGTGTGCCAGACCCGGGCCAGTTCCAGCCCTCCGGCCTCGGTGGTCAGCCAGACCGCGCACCAGTCGGCCAGCCGGGGCACCAGCAGCTGCCCGGCGAGGGCGGCGACCATGTTCTCGTCGAGCTGCCCGGTCAGCAGCTCACTGGCCTCGGCCAGGAACGACGGCCCGCCGCGGTCGACCCATTCGGCGGTGGTGTCACGGCGTCCGCGCAGCGGGGAGGGGGCCAGCGTTTCGGCGAACCGCAGCTCACGGCCGAGCGCGCTGGTGGGAACGGCGTGGATTTCGGGCTCCGCTTCCTCGGCGTCCAGCCGGAACCACACCGTCTTCCGGGTGCGGTGATAGGTCACGCCCCAGGACTCGGCGAGCGCGCCGATCAGCTGGAGCCCCCGGCCGCGGCCGCGGCGCTGGGAGTCCGGTCCGCCGTACACCGCGCTGGCGGGATGGAGGTCGGCCACCTCCACGACGATCCCGGGGTGCCGCGGCTCGTCCTCGCGGACGGTCGGCTCCTCCGGGGCGGTGGGCCGGGCGGGCTCGGCCGGCCTGTGCCCGGCCTGGATGCGGCAGACGACTTCGACCCGGGTGCCCGCGTGCAGTACGGCATTGGTGACCAACTCGCTCACCAGCAGTACCGCGTCGTCCACCAGCCGTGCGCCCAGGGTGCGCGGCCCCAGGGTCTCCGCCGTGTTCGCCCCGGTCAGCGCGGTCCGGACAAAGGCCCGGGCCGCCCCGGGGGAGCGCACGCTTCCAGGCAGCGTCGTCCGTGAGACGGACTCACGCGAGAGAGGAAGCAAGGCTCCCACGTGCGGCTCCAGGGTATTTAGGGCGGATTAGGCCATCTAGGTGCCATATTATGACAGACATAGGGATATAAAATGATCTTAAGGGGCGACGCCATGGCCCTCGACCCGAATCCCACCGATACCGCCGCTGCCCGGCTCTCTCCCGAAGAGCACCCGGGGCCCGCCCCGCCGTCCGGACTGCACCAGGGACAGGAGGCCGTGCGCTCAGCAGAGTTGCGATCCCTGCTGGCGGCCATGAATGCCTTGTGCGACGGCGATTTCACCGTACGTGCGGACGGTTCCGGTGAGGGTGTCCTCGGCGAGATGGCCGGAGTCTTCAACCAACTGGTACTGCGCAACGCGCATCTGGCCGACGAACTCCAGCGGGTACGCCGTGAGGTGCTGCGCCAGGGACGGCTGGACGAACGGATCGGCGCCAGCCCCGGCCAAGGGGCCTGGACGGCCAGTGTGGACGCGGCGAACCAACTGGTGGACGCGCTGGTCGGGCCGGTTTCCAACGCCACCCGGGTACTGGACGCGGTCGCGGCCGGCGATCTGACCCAGCGCGTCGATCTGCACGACGGCAACCGCCAGCTCCGCGGCGATCTGCGCCGCCTGGGCCGGGGCGTGAACCGCACCGTGGACCAGCTCTCGCTGTTCACCGGCGAGCTGACCCGGATCGCCCGCGAGGTCGGCACCGAGGGCCGGCTCGGCGGCCGGGCCAAGGTCCAGGGGCTCTCCGGCGACTGGCGCGATGTGACCGAGGCCGTCAACACGATGGCCTCGCGGCTGACCGCCCAGGTCCGGGACATCGCCGTGGTCACCACGGCGGTCGCCCGCGGCGACCTCACCCAGCAGGTGACCGTCGAGGCCACCGGTGAGCTGCTCGAACTGAAGCTGACCGTGAACACCATGGTCGACCAGCTCCGCGCCTTCGCCGACGAGGTGACGCGGGTGGCCCGTGAGGTCGGCACCGAGGGCGAACTCGGTGGCCGGGCCCAGGTCCGCGGGGTCTCCGGGGTCTGGAAGGACCTCACCGACAACGTGAACCTCATGGCGTCCAACCTGACGTCCCAGGTGCGCAACATCGCCCAGGTGACCACCGCCGTCGCCACCGGTGACCTCTCGCAGAAGATCACCGTGGACGCCCGGGGCGAGATCCTCCAGCTGAAGTCGACGATCAACACCATGGTCGACCAGCTCTCCGCCTTCGCCGACGAGGTGACGCGGGTGGCCCGTGAGGTCGGCACCGAGGGCATGCTCGGTGGCCGGGCCCAGGTCCGCGGGGTCTCCGGGGTCTGGAAAGACCTCACCCAGAACGTGAACTTCATGGCGGACAACCTCACCTCCCAGGTCCGCAACATCGCCCAGGTCGCCACCGCCGTGGCCGAGGGCGATCTCAGCAAGACGATCACGGTGGAGGCCAAGGGCGAGATCCTGGAGCTGAAGTCGACGATCAACACCATGGTGGACCGGCTGTCGTCCTTCGCCGACGAGGTGACGCGGGTGGCCCGTGAGGTCGGCACCGAAGGCAACCTGGGCGGTCAGGCCCAGGTGCGCGGTGTGTCCGGGGTCTGGAAGGAACTGACCGACAACGTCAACTTCATGGCCCTGAACCTGACCTCCCAGGTGCGCAACATCGCCCAGGTGACCACCGCGGTGGCCAACGGCGATCTGTCGAAGAAGATCACCGTGGATGCCCGGGGCGAGATCCTGGAGCTGAAGGACACCGTCAACACCATGGTCCAGCAGCTCCGCGCCTTCGCCGACGAGGTGACGCGAGTGGCCCGCGACGTCGGCACCGAAGGCGAACTCGGCGGCCGGGCCCAGGTCCCCGGCGTCTCCGGAGTCTGGAAGGACCTCACCGACAACGTGAACTTCATGGCCGGGAACCTGACCTCCCAGGTCCGCAACATCGCCCAGGTCGCCACCGCCGTCGCCCAGGGCGATCTGTCCAAGAAGATCGACGTGGACGCGCGCGGTGAGATCCTGGAGCTCAAGACCACCATCAACACGATGGTCGACACGCTCTCCGCCTTCTCCTCCGAGGTCACCCGGGTGGCCCGCGAGGTGGGCAGCGAAGGGCGGCTGGGCGGTCAGGCCCGGGTCGAGGCGGTCTACGGCACCTGGAAGCGGCTGACCACCAGCGTCAATGACCTCGCCCTCAACCTCACCACCCAGGTGCGCGCCATCGCCGAGGTCGCCTCCTCCGTGGCCCAGGGCGATCTGTCCGGCTCCATCTCGGTCGAGGCCCAGGGCGAGGTCGCCGAGCTGAAGAACAACGTCAACCTGATGGTCGCCAACCTCCGCGAGACCACCCGCGCCAAGGACTGGCTGGAGTCCAACCTCGCCCGTATCGCCTCCCTGATGCAGGGGCACCGCGATCTGGTCGAGGTCGCCGACCTGATCCTGCGCGAGCTGACCCCGCTGGTCAACGCGCAGTTCGGGGCGTTCTTCCTCAGCGCCGCCGGAGCGGTACCCGGTGAGGACCTGGAGCTGATCGCCGGATACGGCACCAACCAGGACAACGGCCCGCTGCCGCGGACCGGAACCCCCGGCCGGGGCCTGGTCGCCCAGGCGGCCCTGGAGAAGAAGCGCATCCTGATCACCAACGTCCCGCCGGACTACATCACCATCAACTCCGGCCTCGGATCCGCCCTCCCGGCCAGCGTGGTCATCCTGCCGATCCTCTACGAGGACCAGCTGCTCGGAGTGATCGAGCTGGCCTCCTTCAGCCGGTTCAGCGAGGTCCACCTCGCCTTCATCGACCAGTTCGTCAACACCATCGGCGTCTCGATCAACACCATCATCGCCAACGCCCGCACCGAGTCGCTGCTGTCCGAATCGCAGCGGCTCACCACCGAGCTGCGCCAGCGGTCGAACGAGCTCCAGCGCTCCAACGCGGAGCTGGAGGAGAAGGCCGCGCTGCTGGCCACCGCCTCGCAGTACAAGTCCGAGTTCCTGGCCAACATGTCGCACGAGCTGCGCACCCCGCTGAACTCCCTGCTGATCCTGGCCCGGCTGCTCGCCGACAACGCCGACGGGCGGCTCTCCTCCCAGGAGGTGCAGTTCGCCACCACCATCCACCGCTCCGGCTCCGACCTCCTCCAGCTGATCAACGACATCCTGGATCTGTCGAAGATCGAGGCGGGCCGGATGGACGTCCGCCCGAAGAAGCTGCCGCTGGTGAAGCTGCTGGACTACGTCAACGCCACCTTCCGGCCGCTCGCCATCGACCGCGGGCTGTCCTTCGAGATCGCGGTCGGCGAGGACGTACCGCGCGAGATGTTCTCCGATGAGCAGCGGCTCCAGCAGATCCTGCGCAATCTGCTCTCCAACGCCCTGAAGTTCACCTCCTCCGGCGGTGTCACCCTGCGGGTCGAGCGGTCGCCCGAGACCGACTTCGAAGAGGAGACGCTGCGGGCCGCCGACGCCGTCGTCTCCTTCTCCATCACCGACACCGGGATCGGCATCCCGCCGGAGAAACTGCCCGTGATCTTCGAGGCGTTCCAGCAGTCCGACGGCACCACCAGCCGCAAGTACGGCGGCACCGGCCTCGGTCTGTCCATCAGCCGGGAGATCGCCGGAATGCTCGGCGGCCGGATCGTGGCCGAGAGCGAACTGGGCGTCGGCTCCTGCTTCACCCTCTACATCCCCTCGCACTACACCGGGGTCGGGCCCGCCCCCGACCCCTCGGACCCCCGGGCCACCGGCTCCACCGTCCCGGCGGTGCTGCCCGCCCCCGAAGAACCGCTGCCGGACACCGCCGACCACGCCCCGAGCGGCGTCTTCGGCGATGTCGGCGAGCTGGGCAGCGCCACGCCCGACGGCCGGGACGAGGCATGGCCGGAGACCACCCGGCTCAAGGAGTGGCAGGTCGGCCGCCCCGGCCGGGTGCTGACCGGACGCAGCATCCTCATCGTCGACGACGACATCCGGAACGTCTTCGCGCTCACCCATGTGCTGGGCCGGGTCGGGGTGTCCGTGAAGTACGCGGAGAACGGCCGCGAGGGCCTGGAGGTGCTGCACCGCAACCCGGACGTCTCCCTGGTCCTGATGGACGTGATGATGCCGGAGATGGACGGGTACGAAACCATCCGCGCCATCCGCAGCACCCCCCGGCTCGCCGAACTCCCGATCATCGCGCTGACCGCCAAGGCCATGCCCGGCGACCGCGAGAAGGCCATCGACAGCGGTGCCAACGGCTATGTGCCCAAGCCCGTGGATGTCGACCGGCTGATGTCGGCCATCGTCGATCTGCTCGACCCCGAGGGCGGCGCGGCTCCGGAAGGGGGCGAGGGCCCGCCGACGGACATGCCACAGACGACGGACGTGCCACGGACGGAGGACGACGGCCACCCCGCCCTGGACGAGGCCCAGGGTGCCGACGAGACCGAGAACGAGCCGGACGAGAGCGGGTTCGGGGAGACCGGTCCGCCCCGGCCGAGGCAGGGGGAGTCATGACCACCAGCGCCTCCGACA
Organism: Streptomyces sp. NA02950; assembly: GCF_013364155.1. Classification (NCBI taxonomy): domain Bacteria; kingdom Bacillati; phylum Actinomycetota; class Actinomycetes; order Kitasatosporales; family Streptomycetaceae; genus Streptomyces; species Streptomyces sp. NA02950. Next base: position 7,103,612 of record NZ_CP054916.1, read on the forward strand.
AGGCCGGAATCCTGATCGTCGACGACATGGAGGAGAACCTGATCGCGCTGGAGGCCGTGCTCGGCCCGCTCGATCAGCAGCTGGTCCGCGCCCACTCCGGTGAGGAGGCGCTGAAGGCGATGCTGCGGCAGGACTTCGCCGTGGTGCTCCTCGATGTCCTGATGCCGGGCATGGACGGCTTCGAGACCGCGGCCAACATCAAGCGGCTCGACCAGACCAAGGACGTTCCGATCATCCTGCTGACCGGGACCGACGCCGACTCGGACTACGCCTACCGCGGCTACGCGATCGGCGCCGCCGACTTCCTCACCAAACCCTTCGACCCGTGGCTGCTGCGGACGAAGGTCAATGTCTTCCTGGATCTGCACCGCAAGAACCGCCAGCTCGAGGCCCAGGCACAGCAGCTGCGACGGCGGCTGATCGGCGACCGGGTCACCCCCTCGGAGGACCGGTTCGTGACCATCGCCGAACAGCTGGCCAGTACCGAGATGCTGCTGCGCGGCGCCGACGGCCCCGAGGCGGACGCGCTGGCCGACCGGGTCTCGGAGCTGGAGCGCGCGGTGGAGGGCCTGCGCACCGAGGCCCACCGCTGAGCGGCGGCGGCGCCGTACCCGCATGCCACCGACCGCGCGGTCATGCCGCCCCGGTTGCGCCGCGGCGGACGCGACGTCACGCGATCACATCGACCGCGGTGATCAGCACGGCCACCGTCACCGGCCGCGGGACAGCGTCCGCCACGGCCGTCCGTACCCGCCGGGCCACGTCCAGCGCGTGGTGATCGGCCGCCACCGCCAGTTCCAGCCGCAGATGCGCACCGTCGGTGTGGACACCGCGGGAGGACCCCAGCACCGGCGCCAGCCGCGTCACCCCGGGCACCGCCGTGGCCGCCGCGGCGGCCACCGCCTCACGGCTGCCGGACGTCTCCGGCGACACCGGCCGCCCCGCGTCCGGCTTCCCGGGTGGCGACAGCGGCGGCGGGGGCCCGTCCAGCACCTCGGCCACCCGGAGATCCACCGTGTCGACTGCCAGGCCGAGCCGGTCCGTCGCCGCCCCGAGCAGGGCGGCCCGCAGCCGGTCAGCCGCCACCGGCAGTGGTTCGTCCACCGTGGCCCCGCACTCCGCGTCGATCCGCAGCGGCACCGGCGGCAGCGCGCTCGGCGGGGACGGTACGGCGGGCACGCCCACCGCGTCGGGGTCGGTCGGTCCGATCCGGAGCCTGTCCAGCCGGACCCCGGGCACCCCGGCGGCGGCCCGCCTCAGCACCCCCTCCGCCGCCTGCTCGGTCAGCCACGTACCGTCCTGCGGTCCGCCCACGGGCAGCAGCCTGCCGAGCCGCAGCTGCTGCCGCACCGCGTGTGCGAGCTGGCCCGTGACCACCGTCATCACCCCTCACGGCCTGTGTGACGCGCTGTGTGCCACTGGGTTCAGCCTGCCGCAGATCCCGGCGGTGCGGTACTTTCCGGCGCCTGATCGCGCGAGTGCCGCATCTCCGGGGCGGTTCGGGGAAAGCGCCTTTACTGTGGCAGTAGAGGTGGCGAGCAGCGTCAGGAACACGCTCTTCGCCGCGGAACTCTTCTCCTCGGAAGGGACGATCGGTGATGTCCGAGACCGCACCACAGAACCGGCCCGAGAACCCCGCCACCGAGCCGTCCGCCGCCACCCCCAGGACACTGGGCGGCGGGCCCGTCCCCACCCGGCGCGGAGGGGGCGACCCCGGATCCCGGGGGCGTACCACCATCGCCGACGGTGTCGTGGAGAAGATCGCCGGGATGGCGGCCCGCGATGTGGTCGGGGTCCATGACATGGGCGGCGGTTTCGCGCGGACCTTCGGGGTCGTACGGGACCGGGTGCCGGGAGGGAGCCGGTCGGTCGCCCGCGGGGTGAAGGCCGAGGTGGGCGAGGTGCAGACCGCCCTCGACCTGGAGATCGTGGTGGATTACGGCGTCTCGATCGCCGATGTCGCCCGCGCCGTACGGGAGAACGTGATCTCCGCGGTCGAGCGGATGACGGGGCTCGAGGTGGTCGAGGTCAACATCGCGGTCAGCGATGTGAAATTGCCGGACGAAGCAGAGGAATCGACGGAGCCCAGGCTCCAGTAGGCCGGTGACGGCTCCGGTCGGCTCCAGTAGGGGAGCACACGATGAGCATGGCCGTGGTCGGGATGATCGCGGGGATGGCGCTGGCCTTCGCCGGATACTTCGGCGGATTCGGGGCCTTTCTGCTGGTGGCCGCACTGGGGTTCGTGGGGTTCGTCGCGGGCCGGTTCCTGGACGGGGACCTGGAGCCGGGCGAGTTCTTCCGCTCCCGCGGCCGCGGCGAACGGCACCGGTGAGGCGGCGTCGTGGTCGAACCCGGGGAGCGGGGCGCGACACGGATCGCGGACCGCGTGGTCGCGAAGATCGCCTCGCAGGCGGCGCGGGAGGCGCTGGACAGCGCGGACACGCTGCCGCCGCACGCGGTCGTCGCGGTGCACGAGCGGGTCGCACGGGTACGGGTCGCCGTCGAACTCGGCTACCCGTCGGACATCGGCGCGCAGTGCGGTGCGGTGCGCCGTCAGGTCAGGGAGCGGATCGGCGCGTTGGCGGGTATGGAGGTGCCCGAGGTGGCGGTGACGGTGGAGCGGCTGCACTCGCCGCCGCTGGACCGCGCGGAGCGGGGGAGGGTGCGATGAACGAGGACCGGTTGCGATGAACGCGGAGCACAAGGTACGGCAGTCCGCATCGATGGCGGCGTACGAACCGGAGTCGGGCCAGGGCACCGGTGACGAGCACCGGCGCACCGGGCGGTTCTGGTCCGCGCGGCGGGTCCCGGCCGCCCTGGTCGCGCTGGCCGTCACCGCCGCGGCCGGGCTGCTGTTGTACGACGTGGCGGCGGTGCGCGCGGGCCGGACCGCGATGGAGTGGCGGGGCTGGCTCGCCGATCAGCTCGCCACCCGGCCCCTCGACGACGGTTGGGTGGTGGGTGTGGCCGCCACCCTGGTCGTGGTGGGCGTGTGGATGGTGGTGCTGGCGGTGACGCCGGGGCTGCGCGGTCTGCTGCCGATGCGGGAGACCGACGGCATCCGCGCCGGGATCGACCGCGGCGCCGCCGGACTGGTGCTGCGCGACCGGGCGATGGAGGTGTCCGGGGTGCGTTCGGTGCGGGTCTCGGTCGGCCGCCACCGCGTCCGGGCCCGGGCCCAGGCGCACTTCCGCGATCTGGACGACGTACGAGCCGATCTGGTCACGGTGCTCGGCGAGGGCATCCGGCAGCTGGGGCTCGCCCGGCGGCCCGGGCTGACCGTCCGGGTCCGGCGACCGGCGAAGGGGTGAGCGGCGATGCTGCGGATCGTCAACCGGGTGCTGCTGGCGGTCGTCGGCGTGGTGCTGCTGGCCGTGGGCGCACTGGCGCTGGCCGGATGGCCGCCGTTCGACGGGCGGGGCGATGTGGTGCTGAGCCGGGCGGACCGCGCCCGCTGGCGGGACGCCTCGTGGTGGTGGCCGGTGGTCATCGGGGTGCTCGCCCTGGTCGTGCTGCTCGCGGTGTGGTGGGCGCTGGCCCAACTGCGGCGGCGCAGATTGGCGGAGGTGCTGGTGGAAACCGGCGACGGGGAGGGGGCGCTGCTGCGCGGCCGGGCCCTGGAAGCGGTGCTGGCGGCCGAGGCGGAAGCACTGGAGGGCGTCGAGCGCGCCGACGCGCTCCTGCGCGGCAGGCGCCGCACCGCCCCCGAGGCCCGGATCGGCCTGGTGCTGGAGCCCCGCGCGGAGCCGGTGGTGACGCTGGAACGGCTGAGGGACGAGGCGCTGGAGCACGCCCGGGGCTCAGCGGGGCTGGCCCGCCTACCCGCGGAGGTACGTCTGCGAGGCAGCCGGCACCGGGCGGAAAGGGCGCTGTAAGCCGCCCACCCGCCGCCAGGGTGCCGGTGCCACCGGGCCGGGGCCAGGTGGCGGCCGGGAGCCACCCACCCAGGTGCCGGCCGGGAGCGCCCCGGCGCCCTGGCGCGTGCCGGTGCGCGTCTGGTCGGGCCTCGACGCGGCGGCCTGGCACGGCCCGGTGCGCGTCCGGGTGGGCCGGGACCCGTCTCGGGCTCGGAACGCTGGCGGAGCGTGCGCCGCAGAGCCGCCCACCCGCCGCCGGGGCGCCGGACGCCCGGATGTGCCGCCGCCGGTGCCGCCGACACCTCCCGGTGTGGGGCCCGGGGCCTCGGGGGCGCCCGGGAATCCCCAGGTGTTGATCGCCGGTGTGCCCGGCGCCCTGGCGCGTGCCGGTGCGCGTCTGGTCGGGCCTCGATGGGGCGGCCTCGCGCGGCCCGGCCCGTCCAGGTGTCGGTCAGCCGGGCTCAACGGACGGCCGGGAGTGCCCCGGGTGCGTCTGGGCGGGGCCCGGTACCCGGGCAGCTCGGGGCGCCCCCGTACGGTCCGGGTGGGACGGGCCGTCGGTCAGATGCCGTGCAGGGCGCCGCCGTCCACCGGGAGCATCACGCCGTTGACGTAGGAGGCCGCGGGGGAGAGCAGGAACGCCGCCGTCCTGCCGAACTCCTCGGGCGTGCCGTACCGCCGCAGCGGGATCGCCGCGGCGTTCCGCTCGCGCGCCGCCTCCGCGTCCCCCGACAGGCCGTCCAGCTCCCGCACCCGGTCGGTGTCGATCCGGCCCGGGAGGAGGCCGACGACCCGGATGCCCAGCGGGCCGACCTCCCGCGAGAGCGACGCGGCGAACCCGGCCAGCCCCGGGCGCAGCCCGTTGGAGACGGTCAGGCCCGGGATCGGCTCCCGTACGGACCCGGACAGCACGAAGCCGATCACGCCGCCGGGGGAGAGCGCCGCGGCGGCGGTGCGCGCCAGCCGGACCGCGCCGAGGAAGACCGACTCGAACGCGGTCCGCCACTGGGCGTCGGTGATGTCGGCGGTGGGCCCGGCCGGGGGCCCGCCGACGCTGATGAGCACCCCGTCGAAGCGGCCGAAGTGATCGCGGGCGGTGGTGATCAGCCGCTCGGCGCTGGCGGGGTCGGCGTTGTCGGCGCCGACCCCGAGGGCACCGGGGCCCAGTTCGGCGGCGGTGGCGGCCGCGGTGTCCGCGTCGCGCCCGGTGACGACCACCTTGGCGCCGTCGGCGACCAGCTCACGCGCGGTGGCCAGGCCCAGCCCGCGGGTGGCTCCGGTGACGAGGTACACCCGGTCATTGAGTCCAAGATCCATGGGGTCAGTCTGCCGTGGTGTCCTCGGCGAGAGTAAGGGCGGTGCCGACCAGACCGATATGGCTGAACGCCTGGGGGAAGTTGCCCAGCATCCGGCCGCCGGCCGGGTCGTACTCCTCGGCCAGCAGCCCCACGTCGTTGCGGAGGTCGAGCAGCCGCTCGAAGAGGGCGCGGGCGTCCTTGCGGCGGCCGGTGAGCTGGAGCGCGTCGGCGAGCCAGAAGGAACAGGCGATGAAGGCGGCCTCGCGGCCGGGGAGCCCGTCCACGTTGGTGTCGCCGTCGGTGGTGTAGCGGCGGATCAGACCGTCCTCGCTCAGCTCGCGGCGGACCGCGTCGATGGTGCCGGTGACCCGGGGGTCGGTGGCGGGCAGGAAGCCGACGCGGGGGATGAGCAGCGTCGCCGCGTCCAGCTCGGTGGAGCCGTAGGACTGGGTGAAGGTGGCGCGCGCGGGGTCGTAGCCCTTCTCGCACACCTCGCGGTGGACCGCGTCGCGCATCGCCCGCCACCGGTTCGCGTCCCCGCTCAGGTCGGGGTGGGTCTCGACGGCGCGCACCGCGCGGTCGGCCGCGACCCAGGCCATCACCTTGGAGTGGACGAAGTGGCGGCGCGGTCCGCGGACCTCCCACAGCCCCTCGTCGGGGTCCCGCCAGGCGGACTCCAGGAAGTCCATCAGCGCGCTCTGGATCCGCCAGGCGTGCGGTTCGGCGGGCAGCCCGGCGACCCGCGCCAGGTGCAGGGTGTCCAGGACCTCGCCGTAGACGTCGAGCTGGCGCTGTGCCACCGCGCCGTTGCCCACCCGGACGGGGGAGGAGTGCGCGAACCCCTCCAGCCAGTCGAGCTCGTGCTCGTGTATGCGGCGCTCGCCGCCGAGGCCGTACATGATCTGGAGCTCGGCGGGGTCGCCCGCCACCGCCCGCAGCAGCCAGTCGCGCCAGGCGACGGCCTCGTCGCGGTATCCGGCGGACAGCAGCGCGTTCAGGGTGAGGGTGGAGTCCCGCAGCCAGCAGTAGCGGTAGTCCCAGTTGCGTACTCCGCCCGGCCGCTCGGGCAGGGAGGCGGTGGGGGCTGCGACGATCCCGCCGGTGGGCGCGTAGGTGAGCGCCTTGAGCGTGATCAGGGAACGCATCACGGCGTCCCGGTACGGGCCCCGGTAGCCGCACCGGGCGGCCCAGGAGCGCCAGTCCTCGAGGCTGGAGCGCAGCGCCTGGTGCGGGTCGACGAGCCGGGGCCGGGGCTCGTGGGAGGGGTGCCAGGTGAGTACGAAGGCCACCTTCTCCCCGGCGGAGACGGTGAACTCCGAGCGGGTGCTGAAGTCCTTGCCGTAGGTGTGCACCTCCGGCTCCGAGCGCAGCCAGACCGAGTCGGGTCCGGCGACCGCGATCCGGTGGCCGTCGGCCCGGCGCACCCAGGGGATCACATGCCCGTAGTCGAACCGCAGCCGGAGGACGCCGTGCATCTCCACGCTGCCGGAGACGCCCTCGACGATACGGACCACATCGGGCGCCCGGTCGCGCTGCGGCATGAAGTCGATCACCTTGACGGTGCCGGACTCCGTCTCCCAGACGGACTCCAGGGCCAGGGAGTCCTCGAGATAGCTCCGGCGGGTGCAGTCGCCCGCGCCCCGGGGGGCCAGCCGCCAGTGGCCGTTGTCACGGTCGCCGAGGAGCGCGGCGAAACAGGCCGCCGAGTCGAAGCGGGGCAGGCACAACCAGTCGATCGAGCCGTCCCGGCCGACCAGGGCAGCGGTCTGGTGGTCCCCGATGAGGGCATAGTCGTCGATGCGCTGAGACACATCGGGCATCTTCCCGGGAAGCGGAAAGCTACTCCGCCCCGGCGGCGGCCGGGATCTTCTCCGACGGGGCCTTGGAGGCGCTCTCGGCGGCGCGGTCCCGGCGCTCACGCCGGACCAGGACCACCCAGCCGATGGGCACCCCGGACGCGAACAGCCACCACTGGATCGCGTAGGCCATATGGGGGCCGATGCTGCTGTGGTCCGGCGCGGCGACCGGCTCGGGCTGCTTGGTGCCCTTGGGGGAGGACGAGGTCAGCTCGATGTAGCCGCCCAGCACCGGCCGGGACAGCTCCTTGGCCTGCCGTTCGCTGTTGATCAGCATGACCTGCCGTGCGGGCAGCCCCGGCTTGTCCTTGATCCCGCTGCCGGCGGTGGTCTCGTCGGCCTTGAGACGGCCGGTGACGGTGACCTCGCCGGAGGGGGCGGCGGGGACCTCGGGGTAGCGGGTGAGGTCCGTGCCCGCCGGGATCCAGCCGCGGTTGATCAGGACGGCCCGGCCGCCGGGGAGCGTCAGCGGGGTGAGGACGAAGTAGCCGATGGACTGCTCGTCGGAGCCGGTGCGCTGGCGGACCACGACCTCATGGGCGGTGTCGTAGGTGCCGGTGGCTCGCACGGTGCGCCAGGTGTCCTCGCGGGGGACGGTGCGGCCGGGGGCGGTGAGGCCGGTGACGGGCACCGCGGGGGCCTTCAGGTTGTCCCCGATCAGATGGTTCTGCGCGACCCGGTGCTCATGGCGGTGGAGCTGCCAGAACCCCAGCCGGACCATGGTGGGGATCATGACGAGCCCTACCAGCGTGAGGATCACCCACTGCCGGGTCAACAGAAAGCGGTACACGCCCTTGACAGTACTCGGCGTGGATTGTCCCCCGGCCGGTGGGGGCACCGGACGACAATCCACGCGGGTGGCCCGGTTCGGACAGGAGCCCGTCCGGATCGTGGTCCGGTTCCCACGGACCTCATACGTGGTCGACGATGCCCACCTTCCCCTCCGCGCGGGCGCAGTGCGCACCGCAGTAGAAGGCGCCGTCCGCCTCGACGCCCTGCCCGATGATCTGGCAGCGGCAGTGCTCGCAGACGGGTGCCATGCGGTGGATGGCGCAGGAGAAACAGTCGAAGACGTGGACGGCGCCCTGCGCATGCACCTCGAACGTCATGCCGTAGTCGTTTCCGCAGACCTCACAACGTGCCATGCGCCACAGCGTGCGGCGCGGCGCGGTGGCGGGCTAGCGGCGGGCGGGCGCGTCGCGCCGACTTCACCTGTTTGTCGGCGGTGCGGGAGTGACGTCCTGGAGGAGCTGCATGAAGGCCGCCTCGTCGATGACCGGTGTGCCGAAGGACCGGGCCTTGGTGGTCTTGGAGGTGGCCGACTCCGGATCGTTGGTGACCAGCAGGCTGGTGAGCCGGGACACACTGGTGGCCACGTGCAGTCCGGCGTCCACGGCCCGGTCCTCCAGCAGTTCGCGGTCGACCGAGGTGTCCCCGGAGAACGCCACCCGCATCCCCTGCACCAGCGCGCCGCCCGGCTCGTAGCGCCCCGGGTTGGGGTACGGGCAGGCGGGCCGCTTGCGGCTGGGGCGCCAGCTCGTGGGCCGGTACGAGCGCTGACGGCCGATACCGCCCGACGGTCCGTCGGACCACTCGGTCAGCGGCTGACAGGCCAGCAGGGGCAGCCGCAGCCCCGCCTCGGCGGCCAGCCGGAGGCTCGGCCGGAACGCCTCGGCAAGCACCCGGGCGTCGTCCAGGGCGTGGTGGGCGCGCTCCTGCACCACCCCGTAGTGCGCTGCCAGTGACTCCAGCTTGTGGTTGGGCAGCGGCAGCCCCAGCTCCTTGGAGAGGGCGATGGTGCACAGCCGCTGCCGCACCGGGGCCGCGCTCTTGGCGCGGGCGTACTCGCGGGCCAGCATCGACCAGTCGAAGACGGCGTTGTGCGCGACCAGCACCCGGCCGTCCAGCCGCTCGGCCAGTTCACCGGCGATCTCCGGGAAGAGCGGGGCGTCGGCCAGCGTCTCCCGCGTCAGCCCGTGGATCCACACCGGGCCCGGATCGCGCTGCGGGTTGACCAGCGTGTACCAGTGGTCCTCCACGGTGCCCCGGGCGTCGAGCCGGTAGACCGCGGCCGACACGATCCGATCGTCGCGGGCGAGACCGGTGGTCTCGACGTCGACGACCGCGTACCCCTGCGGATAACCGGGCGGCCACAGGGATGGCGATGGGAGCTGCGGTGCGGCTTCCGTGGGGTCCTCGAGCATGGTCCCTGAGGATACGGGCCGGCGCCGACAGCCCGGACCAACGCCCCCGTACCGGCAGGCCACGTCCACGGGTTGACGGCCCGTCGGACGCGGAACGGCCGGCACCGCGCACAGCCGACCCAGTGTACTAGTTGGTAACTCCCCTCCGGTACTCGGGGTGTGGCGGTCCCATCGTGCGCATATGCCGCATCTGCCCAATGCCGTGCTGCGGTCGACCCGGCTGTTCCGGTCGTTCGCACCGGAGACGGAACGCCCGGTCCACGGGCTGACCAAGTCCGTGCCCGTCTCCGTACGCGTGCCGGAGCGCACACGGGCCGCCGGGCGCTGAGATACGCCCGGCGGCCCGTTGGGGGCTCGAGGTCAGCCCGTCACTTCTCGACGGCGTCCAGGGCGTCGGCGATGCCCGCGCCGTAGAAGCCGTTGTACCGCTTGTCGCCCTCGCACACCGCGTCGACCTTGCCGTCGCCGTCGATGTCGTACGGGTTCGGGCAGGCGGTGTCATCGGCCTGGTGCGCCAGCAGCGACTTCACCTGCCGGGCCGACGCGTACGGGTGGGTGCTCTTGATGAGGGCCGCGACACCCGCGACATGCGGGGAGGCCATCGAGGTGCCCGCCATGTAGCCGTACTTGCCGCCGGGCAGGGTGTTGTAGATCAGACCGCTGGTTGCCGGGGGCTCGGGCCTCTGGTAGGCGGTGCTGTCACCGCCCGGGGCCGCGATGTCGACGATCCCCAGACCGTAGTTGGAGAACGAGGACTTCAGCCCCTTGGCGCCGGTGGCCGACACGGTGACCACACCCGGCAGCTGGGTCGGGATGTCCAGGCAGACGCCGGGGTCCACATTCCGGTCACCGGGGGTGGTGTCGTTCGGGCTGGAGGAGTCGGTGATCGAGTCCGCGGTGAGGTCGTAGTTCTCGTTGCCCGCCGCGGCCACGTTGACCACGCCCTTGCCCTCCGCGTACCGCGTCGCCCGGGTGATGGCGTCCACCAGCGCCTTCTGGTCCGGGTCGGTGGTGCAGTTGAAGTACCACGGGTCGGTGTAATAACTGTTGTTGGTGACGTCCACACCGTGTTCGGCGGCCCACATGAAGCCGCAGACGACCGCCTCGGTGTAGAAGAACCCGGCGGTCGTGGACACCTTGATGCCGGAGACCTTGACGCCGGGGGCGACACCGGTGACCCCGACGCCGTTCTTCGCGGCCGCGATCTCACCGGCGACATGGGTGCCGTGCGGGCTCTCCTGCGCGCTCGGCCGCCAGGCGCCGTCGGAGGTGTCCGGCTTGCCCCCCACACAGTTCACCGAGGCCTTGCGGTCGAAGTTGGGCGCGAGGTCGGGATGGGTGTCGTCCACTCCGGTGTCGATGACCCCGACGGTCACCTTCGGACTGCCCAGGCTCTTCTCGTGCGCCTTGTCCGCCTTGATCGCCGGAAGGTCCCACTGGAGCGGCTCCAGCGGGTCCTGACCGGCCGTGGCCTTCGCCGCCGCGGCCTTCTCCTCCCGCTCGGTCAGTACCTGCGGGGTGCCCACATCGGTGGTGGACTGCGCGGTCAGCGGGGCGGTGCGGGTGGCACCGGCCGAGGCGACCCCGCGGACCGCGCGGACGGTCTTGGCGAAGTCGGGGTTGGCGGAGTGGACGACGAGCACGCCGATCCGGTCGTACGCGACCACCACGGTGCCCCCGGCCCGGGCGATGGCCTTGCGGACACGGGACGAATCGTGGTGCCCCGGGCGGGTGTTGACGACATAGCTCATCGACGGACCGTCGGCGGCGGCCGGGGTCGCGGCCGGGGCGTGGCCGTCCCGCGCGAGGGCGTTCGCGGTGGCCGGGAGGAAGGCCAGCGCGGTGGTGAGCGCCATGGCGGCGGGTATCGCGGCGGTGCGCAGCGGCAGGGAGGGGCGGCGCGACGTCATGGGTACTCCGGTTCTCTGTGAGCGGACGTGGACGGTGGCGAGGGCGGACCGGGCCGGATCGTCAGGATTTCCGGACCGGTGTCGCGGGCGCGCGTTCAGCGCGCCACCCGGGGGACGCCGGTACGCCCGGCGGGGGCCGCGGTCCGGCGGGCCGGGCCCGCCGCCTCACAGCCCCGGTGCGCCGCGTGGCCGGGGGTGAGGCCGTGGAGAGCGGTGGTGCGGATGCGGTGGTGCGACGGCGACGGGCGGTGTCCGGCCCGCCGTCCGGGTCTTGGAGGAGCCGATCTCAGATGAGCCATGGGATCTCCACATCATCCGTACGGGCCGCCCGTGCGCGGTTGCGCACTGGACGGGTACATGACGAAGGAAGCTATCGCCGATCAAGCGTGGCCATCAATGCATTCCGGAAGAAAACCCGCCACAGTGCCCGGAGTCGAAGGCTCCCCCGGATCCTTCTCCGTCTTTCAACCACACGGACCCTGTCGGATGGCTCGAGGTCGGCCTACCATGCGTGATCTGGATCACGACCGCCGCCGTACCCGTCCCCCACCAGGAGAGACCGTGGATACCGCACCGGCCAGCGATCGCCCCGGCGATCAGCTGAAGAAAGATCACTCTTTTTACACCGAGGTGCAAGCGAGTGCGGAGTTCGGCGAACTGCGCGGTGCGCACCGCTCGTTCGCCTTCCCGCTCACCATCGCGTTCGTCAGCTGGTACCTGCTCTACGTCCTGCTGTCGAACTACGCGGACGGCTTCATGGCCACCAAGGTCGTCGGCAACATCAACGTGGCCCTGGTCCTGGGACTCGCCCAGTTCCTGACCACCTTCCTGATCGCCTGGTGGTACTCCCGGCACGCCGCCGCCAAGCTGGACCCGCGCGCCGACGCCCTCAAGGCCCGCCTGGAGGGGGACGACGCATGAGTGCCCCGACCTACCTCCTGGCCGCCGAGAGCGCCTCGGACAACCGGCCGCTGATCATCACGCTCTTCACGGTCTTCGTCCTGGCCACCCTCGGCATCACCGTGTGGGCGGGCCGCCAGACCAAGGACGCCACCGACTTCTACGCGGGCGGCCGCCAGTTCTCCGGCTTCCAGAACGGGCTCGCCATCTCCGGCGACTACATGTCCGCCGCGTCCTTCCTGGGCATCGCCGGGGCCATCGCGCTCGCCGGATACGACGGCTTCCTGTACTCGATCGGCTTCCTGGTCGCCTGGCTGGTGGCGCTGCTGCTGGTCGCCGAACCGCTGCGCAACTCCGGCCGGTACACGATGGGCGACGTCCTCGCCTACCGGATGCGCCAGCGCCCGGTGCGCACCGCCGCGGGCACCTCCACCATCGTCGTCTCGATCTTCTATCTGCTGGCCCAGATGGCCGGTGCCGGTGTGCTGGTCTCGCTGCTCCTGGGCATCACCAGCGAGGCCGGGAAGATCCTCATCGTCGTCCTGGTCGGCGTGGTGATGATCCTCTACGTCTCCATCGGCGGAATGAAGGGCACCACCTGGGTGCAGATGGTCAAGGCCGTGCTGCTGATCGCGGGCACCCTGCTGATCACCTTCCTGGTGCTGCTGAAGTTCCACTTCAACGTCTCCGACCTGCTGGGTGAGGCGGCCAAGAACAGCGGACTGGGCAAGGAGTTCCTGGAGCCGGGGCAGAAGTACGGCGTCAACGCCACCACCAAGCTGGACTTCATCTCCCTCGGCATCGCCCTGGTGCTCGGCACCGCGGGACTGCCGCACATCCTCATCCGCTTCTACACCGTGCCCACCGCCAAGGCCGCCCGTAAGTCGGTGAACTGGGCGATCGGCATCATCGGCGGCTTCTACCTGATGACCATCGCGCTCGGCTTCGGCGCCGCCGCGCTGCTGAACCGCGACGACATCATCGCCTCGAACAAGGCGGGCAACACCGCGGCCCCGCTGCTCGCCGAGGAGATCGGCGGCGGAGCGGACTCCACCGGGGGCGCCATCCTGCTCGCGGTGATCTCCGCGGTGGCGTTCGCGACCATCCTCGCCGTCGTCGCCGGGCTCACCCTCGCCTCCTCGTCCTCCTTCGCCCACGACCTGTACGCCAATGTCATCCGCAAGGGCCAGGCATCGCAGAAGGAGGAGATCGCGGCCGCCCGCTGGGCCACCGTCGGCATCGGCATCGTCGCCGTGGTCCTCGGGGTCTTCGCACGCGATCTCAATGTGGCCGGACTCGTGGCGCTCGCCTTCGCCGTCGCCGCCTCCGCGAACCTCCCCACCATCCTCTACAGCCTGTTCTGGAAACGGTTCACCACCCAGGGCGCCCTGTGGTCCATCTACGGCGGGCTGGTCTCCTCCGTCTTCCTGGTGCTCTTCTCGCCGGTCGTCTCCGGCAAGGAGACCTCGATGTTCCCGGACGTCGACTTCCACTGGTTCCCGCTGGAGAACCCCGGCCTGATCTCCATCCCGCTGGGCTTCCTGCTCGGCTGGCTGGGCACCGTGGTCTCCAAGGAGGAGTCGGACCCGAAGAAGTACGCGGAGCTGGAGGTCCGCTCGCTCACCGGATACGGCGCGCACTGATCCGGCCGTACCAGCCCCCAGGCCCTGCCCGGCGGATCTTATCGGGCCCGCGACGCCTGGCACCGCGCCCCCAGCTACCGCTGGGAGGTGCCCCCGGCTGCGTTGTCGGAGTCGCCCGAGTACGCCCAGTACGAGGGTGATCCCCCGCCGTGCGATGCTCCCCCGGCTACCGCCGGGAGGTGCCCCCCGCACCAGACGCCGCGGGCTGCTCCTCAAAGATCCACCGGACAGGGCCTGGGCGGCCCTTTCACGGTCCAGCGGAAATCCAACTGTCACAGGCGTCGCGTACGCTGCGGGACAATTGACGTAGCGCACACACGTACGCGAACTGTGGAGGGGCCGCCGCCATGCTGATCGACACCTACGGTCGCGTCGCCACCGACCTCCGTGTCTCCCTGACCGACCGGTGCAATCTGCGCTGCACCTACTGCATGCCCGAAGAGGGCCTCCAGTGGCTGGCCAAACCCGACCTGCTCACCGATGACGAGATCGTCCGGCTGATCGGCATCGCGGTCACCGAGCTCGGCGTCACCGAGGTCCGCTTCACCGGGGGCGAGCCGCTGCTGCGCCCGGGCCTGGTCTCCATCGTCGAGCGCTGCGCGGCCCTCGCCCCGCGCCCCCGGATGTCGCTGACCACCAACGGCGTCGGCCTGGAGCGCACCGCGGAGGCGCTGCGCGACGCGGGCCTGGACCGGGTCAATGTCTCCCTCGACACCCTGCGCCCGGAGGTCTTCCAGGCGCTGACCCGGCGCAAGCGGCACGGCGACGTACTGCGCGGGCTGGCGGCGGCCCGCGCCGCCGGGCTCACCCCGGTCAAGGTCAACACGGTGCTGATGCCCGGTCTCAACGAGGACGAGGCCCCCGAGCTGCTCGCCTGGGCCGTGGAGCACGACTACGAACTGCGGTTCATCGAGCAGATGCCGCTGGACGCCCAGCACGGCTGGAAGCGCGACGGCATGATCACCGCCGGGGACATCCTGACCAGTCTGCGCACCCGCTTCACCCTCACCCCGGAGGACGACGGGCAGCGCGGCTCCGCGCCCGCCGAGCGCTGGCTCGTCGACGGCGGGCCCGCCCGCGTCGGCGTGATCGCCTCCGTCACCCGCCCGTTCTGCCGCGCCTGCGACCGCACCCGGCTGACCGCCGACGGACAGGTGCGCACCTGTCTGTTCGCCCGCGAGGAGTCCGATCTGCGCGGCGCGCTGCGTTCCGGCGCCCCGGACGAGGAGATCGCCCGGCTGTGGCGGGTGGCGATGTGGGGCAAGAAGGCGGGGTCCGGGCTGGACGACCCGTCGTTCCTCCAGCCGGACCGCCCGATGTCGGCGATCGGCGGCTGACCGGGAGACCGGAGTGGCCGACCGCACGCCCGGATCAGTGCTCGGCGGCCGACCACTCCTCGAACGTCACCACGTCCTTCAGAAAACCCCGCATATCCAGGAACCGCGACAGATGCTCACGGTGCTCCTCGCAGGCCAGCCAGGTCTTGCGCCGCTCCGGAGTGTGGATCTTCGGGTTGTTCCAGGCCAGCACCCAGACCGCCGGGGCGCGGCAGCCCTTGGCGGAGCAGATCACGGCGTCGTCTTCGGCGGGGGTTTCGCGGGTGTTCACACCGCAGACTCTACGGAAACCGCCACGGACATGGCGACGCCGGGCAGCCACGGGGGGAGCCGCCCGGCGTCGGTCCGTCGCTCCGACGGGGGATGCGGAGCGCGTACGCAGTATGTCACGAGGGATGGGGCGCGGTGCACCGGAACTGCGCGATTGATCTGAGGTTTTCCTGAGCATATGGAAACACGGCAGGTCAGCCGTGTCCCCCGCGTCCATGCTCGCTGGTATGTCCGACGTCTTCCGGGACGGATTCCGCCTGCGGGCCGTCCGACGGCTCCTGCTGCGGGCCGTCCTGGTGCGGACCGGAGCTCAGCATCGGCCGCTGCGGGGGCGGGATGAAGCTGGCGGGAAGCGAAGGGGCGTTCTCCCGGCCCGCGTTGGCGATGACCACCGCGATGTACGGCAGCACCGCGCCCAGTACCAGAGCCACGATGGCCACATGGCGCTCCACGTTCCACAGCACCGCGGCCAGCACAACGGAGACGGTGCGCACGGACATCGAGATCACATAGCGACGCTGCCGGCCGCGTACGTCGTCGGCCAGCCCCTGGCGGGCACCGGTGATCCGGTAGACCTCCGGGCCGCCCTGCTTCCGCATCACGTTCCACCACCTGATCGAGGAGCAGGCTCCCCCGCTCTGGGACGTACTCAACGTTACGCCGCGCAGGCCCGGGGTTCGAGACCGGGGCACCCCGATGGGTGGCCGCCCGACTACGCCATGACATGAACCCGCCGCTCCGACATGCGCCGTAGCAGAAACGGTCGAACACTGGAGGGAAATGCGCATCCCCCACCGCGTCAGGAGGCGACATGAACTGGCTGTGGGCGATCGTCGTAGGGATCATCCTCGGTGTGATTGCCAGGGCGATCTTGCCCGGCAAGCAGGACATCCCACTGTGGCTGACCTGCCTCTACGGCATTCTCGGAGCCATCGTGGGCAACGCGGTGGCCGGCTGGATCGGAGTCAGGCACACCGGAGGCTTCGACTGGATCCGGCATCTGCTCCAACTGGCCGGGGCGGTCCTCATCGTCGCCCTCGGCACCCCCCTGTGGCAGACCATCCGCCACGGCGGGAGACGGGAGCGAGCCTAGGCGTTCTCGCACCGCGGGAGTGCCGCGAGGTGAGGTCGTTCGTCCGCGGCTGCGCCGTGGCGGGTCGCGCCCACGCGGCGGAGCCGCACATCGACACGGCCCCGCGCCCCTTCGGGGCGCGACCTCACCGCACCGGGCTTCTCAGCGAGGCCGCCGGAGCGGCGGCGGCCGGCGCGCGTGGTGGATGCGCACCGGCCGCCGCTTCGGTCCGTCATGAACGGCGGTGTCAGCGCCTCGGTCACAGCCCCTGGATGTGGGCGATCTTCCGCCCGGCCTTGAGGTAGACGCTGCCGGAGGCGGCGGTGAGCCCGGCCTCCGCCAGGGTCTCCGCGACCACCTCGGCCAGCGGCCGTACCGCCTGGGCCTCGGGGAGCACCAGCGACTGCTGGTCGCCGCCCTCGGTCTCCACGACCAGCCGCAGCCCGTTCTGCTTGGCGACCCGGCGGGCGGCCGAGGCACTGGGCTGGAACTCCAGGACCTTGCTGAGCACGGTCGCGACGGTCTCGGAGCCGTGCTCGGCGGCGTCGACCACCGGCAGGGCGCCCACGTCGGCGAAGCTCTTCTTGGAGAACTGGGCGACAAAGCCCGCCCGCGCCTTCATGGCCGCCTCGATGCCGTACAGCGCCGCGACGACCTCGCCCGCCAGCACCTTCTTCAGATCCATCGGATGCAGCGAACGGTCCTCCACCCGGGCGGTCGCGGCGGCGATCTCCGCGTCCGTCCACTCCGTCCACGCCTCCAGGTACGGCTTCATCAGCCGGTCCGGAATCGACATGATCTTGCCGAAGACATCGTCGGCGGTCGCGGTCAGCGGCACGTAGTTGCCCTTGGACTTGGACATCTTGGCGCCGGTGCCGTCGGTGCCCTCGATCAGCGGCATGGTGACGACCAGCTGCGGGGTCTGCCCGCGCAGCTCCATCAGCTTGCGGCCCATCTGGAGGTTGAGCAGCTGGTCCGCCCCGCCGAGCTCGACATCGCACTCCAGCGCCACCGAGTCCAGCCCCTGGGCGATGGGGTACAGCAGCTCCGACATGGTCAGCCCGGAGCCCGCGGCCAGCCGGGTGCGGAAGTCCTCGCGCTGGAGCAGCTGGGAGACCGGCACCTGGGAGAGCAGCGCCAGCAGCTCCGGGAAGGTGAACGGCGCCAGCCACTCGCTGTTCTGCCGGAAGCTGACCTTCTCGAAGTCGAAGAAGGGCCGCACCTGCTCCTGGTAGCCCGCGAGGTTCCGCGCGATGTCCTCGTCGGTCAGCGGCGGGCGCTCCGCCGTACGGCCCGACGGGTCCCCGATCTTGGCCGTGAAGTCACCGATCAGCAGGGTGACGTCATGGCCCATCCGCTGGAAGCGGCTGAGGATGATCATCGGCACGACATGGCCGAGGTGCACATCGGCGGCCGTCGGGTCGATGCCCAGCTTGATCCCCAGCCCCTTGCCCTCGGTCCGCCGCCGCTCGATGCGCTCGGCCAGCTCGGCCACGCCCGGCAGCACCTCGACCGTGCGGGCCGCGATCAGCTCGGCTTGGTCCTTCGGCGACAGGTCCGTCAGGTCCAGATAGCGCCGCGAGCCCGTCTCCGCGAGCAGCCGCTCGACGGTCTGGTCGGAGGAGAGGTCCTGGCTGAGGAGCTCGCTGGCGCGGGCGACGGATTCGCCGAGGCGTGTCATGAGGTTCCTGGAGTGAGTCATGGGTGGACGGATGGGCGGGGACCAGTGTATTCGGCCGGTCACACGCCCTTGCTGACGGAGCTCATGTTGAAGTCCGGGATCCGCAGCGCGGGCATCGCGGCCCGGGTGAACCAGTCGCCCCACTCGCGCGGCAGCGTCGGCTCGGTACGGCCCGCCTCGGTGGCGCGGGAGAGCAGGTCGACCGGCGATTCGTTGAACCGGAAGTTGTTCACCTCGCCGATCACCTCGCCGTTCTCGACGAGATAGACCCCGTCCCGGGTCAGCCCGGTCAGCAGCAGGGTGGCCGGATCGACCTCGCGGATGTACCACAGGCAGGTCAGCAGCAGCGCCGGGCCCTGGCCGCCGGTGGCCGCGACCATCTCCTCCAGCGAGCGGGTGCCGTCCGCCTCCAGGATCAGGTTGTCGATCGCCGGGGCCGTCGGCAGCCCGGTGAGGGCGGCCGAGTGCCGGGTGGTGAGCAGCTGGTTCAGCACCCCGTCGCGCAGCCAGTCGGTGGCCGACAGCCGCAGACCGTTGTCGAAGACCGACGCGTCGTCCTCCGAGGAGTGCGCGATCACGAACGGTGCCGCCTCGAGACCCGGTGCGTGCGGATCGCTGCGCAGGGTCATGGGCAGCGGCGACAGCTTCTCCCCGACCCGGGTGCCGCCACCGGGGCGGCTGAAGACCGTACGGCCCTCCGCCGCGTCCCGCGCCGCCGACGACCACATCTGGTAGACCAGCAGATCCGCCACGGCGGACGGCGGCAGCAGCGTCTCGTAGCGGCCCGCCGGAAGCTCCACCCGCCGCTCGGCCCAGGCCAGCCGCCCGGCCAGCTCGGCATCGATCGCGGCCGGGTCCACATCGGTGAAGTCACGGGTGGCGCGCCCGGCCCAGGCCGAGCGCGGCCCACCGCCGCCGTCGGCCGGGGCCTTGGCGTTGATCTCCAGCGTGCCGGTCGGCTGGTCATGGCGCAGCCGCAGCCCGGTGGAGGTGCCCAGATAGGTCGAGACGACCTCGTGGTGGGCGAAGCCGTACAGCTCCCGTCCGCCCGCCCGGGCCCGTGCGAAGGAGTCGCCGAGGGCGGGCGCGAAGGCCGCGAACACCTCGGAGGAGGTCTCGGCGGGGGAGTCGGTGAAACCGGGGGAGTCCGGAAGCGAGGCGTCCGCCCCGACCAGTGGCTGGGCGTCCTCGGCCGGACCCGCCTCCCGGGCCGCCGCCTCCGCCGCCCGCACCAGCGGCTCCAGCTCCTCCGCGGTGACGGCGGACCGGGACACCACACCGGAGGCGGTGCCCTGCGCGCCGTCCACGGTGGCCACCACGGTCAGCGAGCGGCCGCGGGTGACGCCGTTGGTGGTCAGCGCATTGCCCGCCCAGCGCAGATGGGCCGTGGACGTCTCGTCCGCGATCACCACACAGCCGTCCGCGCGGGACAGCTCCAGGGCGCGTTCGACGATCTCGTGCGGCGTGGTCATCGCCCGGCCTCCTGGGTGGTGTTGAGGATGTTCACGCCGCGGAACAGCGCGGACGGGCAGCCGTGCGAAACCGCCGCGACCTGCCCCGGCTGAGCCTTGCCGCAGTTGAAGGCACCGTGCAGCACATAGGTCTGCGGACCGCCGACGGCCGACATCGAGCCCCAGAAGTCCGTGGTGGTGGCCTGGTAGGCGAAGTCGCGCACCTGCCCGGCCAGGGCGCCGTTCCGGATGCGGTACGCCCGCTGCGCCGTGAACTGGAAGTTGTAGCGCTGCATATCGATCGACCAGGAACGGTCTCCGACCAGATACAGCCCGTTCTCGACGCCGCCGATCAGATCGCCGGTCGAGGGCCCTCCCTCGGCCGCGGGTTGCAGCGACACATTCGCCATCCGCTGCACCGGCACATGGCTCGGCGAGTCGGCGTACGCACAGCCGTTGGACCGCTCGAACCCGGTCAGCCGGGCGATCCGGCGGTCCATCTGATAGCCGACGAGCGTGCCGTCCCGCACCAGGTCCCAGGACTGCGCGGCCACCCCCTCGTCGTCGTAGCCGGTCGTGGCCAGCCCGTGCTCCGCCGTCCGGTCCCCGGTGACGTTCATGATCTCCGAGCCGTAGGCCAGCTTGCCCAGCTGGTCGAAGGTGGCGAACGAGGTCCCCGCGTACGCCGCCTCGTACCCCAGCGCCCGGTCCAGCTCGGTGGCGTGACCGATCGACTCATGGATGGTCAGCCACAGATTGGACGGATCGATCACCAGGTCGTACGACCCGGCCTCCACCGACGGCGCCCGCATCTTCTCGGCCAGCAGCGCGGGCATCTCGGCCAGCTCCGTCTCCCAGTCCCAGACACCGGCCCCGGCCCCCGTCCCGGTCAGATACTCCCAGCCGCGCCCCACCGGAGGGGCCGTGGTGCGCATCGAGTCGAAGTCACCGGTTTGCGGATCCACCGCGAACGCGGTGAGCTGCGGATGCAGCCGCACCCGCTGCTGGGTGGTCGTGGTACCCGCGGTGTCCGCGTAGAACTTGTTGTCCTGGATGGTCAGCAGACCCGCGTCGACGTGCGCCACCTCGTCGGCCGCCAGCAGCCGCTCGCTCCACTCGGCCAGCAGCCCGGTCTTCTCCGCGTCCGGCACGTCGAACGGGTTGACCTCGTAGGACGAGACCCAGGTCTTGTCCGCGTGCACCGGCTCGTCGGCCAGCTCCACCCGCTCGTCCGACCCGGCCGCCTCGATCACTTTGGCCGACAGCTTCGCCATCGCCACCGCCCGCGAGGCCACCCGTGCCGCCGCGTCCATGGTCAGATCCACCCCGGAGGCGAACCCCCAGGCCCCGCCGTGCACCACCCGCACCGCGTACCCCACATCGGTGCTGTCCGACGACCCGGCGGGCCTGGCATCCCGCAACCGCCACGAGGCGCCGCGCACGCGCTCGAACCGGAAGTCGGCGTGCTCGGCCCCGAGCGCGCGGGCCCGCGCGAGCGCGGCGTCGGCGAGCGCCCTGAGCGGCAGCGCGAGGAATGACGTATCGATCTCGTGCGGCACGGGCGACTCCTCTTCGTCGGTGTACGTCTGGTTGATTTGCGGCCGACGGCAGTGAACCATGGCGCAACGCAGCGGGCGGGGTTGGTTTCCCGTCGAGCCCGGGCCGGGGAACGGGCCGTGACGTGTGGCGGGCACTATGGCAGATCGCACATCGATTGTCGGTCAGCGGTACCAGTCTTCTCCGTCAGACTCCAAGGTACGGACGACGTATGCCTCTAGTGACTTCGCGACCACGGATCTGTCGTCTGTCTCATGGTCCCATACGAGGACGTGGCCGTCAGCGGAGTCACAGTTGAAGGCGAATTGGTCGCCTGCGCCGTTATCACCGAAGAAGAGCAGGGAATCGAAGGGTGCGTACAGTTCTACAAAGGACTGATTGCTTCGGAATTCCAGGTTTGACTCCGCGATTTGCTGCACGGACCAGACAATATCTGTCCCGTATGCGTCTGCCAGGCCGTTGAACTCCGTCAGCAGTTCCCGCAGATTGCCTGGAAGGGGGTGTCCGAGACGATCCTCCGCGCTGCGGATGTCAAATTCACTTGCGGGTTCACCGAGGTCAATTTCGTCAATCCATCGGGTGATACGGTCTCGCCACATATTTCCTCCTCGTTGTTGGTTCATCGCACATTATCTCAGGCGGGGAGTGAACCAATGTCCGAGCATGTCATCGACATGCGTAGCGTGGTCGAGGACTTGCTGCCTGGTGGGCGATGAGTGAGTTGCATAGAACGAGTTCCAAGACTTGCGTATCTCACTCAGGTGGATGGAAGCGTTGATGGCGCCTTTGGGAATGCCTCGCAGATTCTGGAGAGAATGAATCTCCTCGGGCTTGAAAAGTCCTGGATAGCGTTTCAGGATCTGCTGCTCGATGGCATGGTGTACGACCACTTTCCCCTTCAGATGCGGGTAGGCCGCGAAAAACGTTTTCTTGTAGTTGTGCGAAGTGGCGGTGCCAACGGATGCAGGATGTCTGCTCGGAATGTCTGTGCCCAAGCCCGGCTGGTCTACACCGCATCGGAACAATCCGAGCGGGTCGCTCCAGGTCAGCGGGTTGTCCGCATACCCGACCGGGTTGGGGGCTGGTATGAGGCCGAGGGGGTCGGGGCTGAGGTAGAGGGCGCATTCGGGGTCGTAGTAGCGGAAGTAGTTGTAGTACAGGCCCGTTTCGGGGTCCGCGTATTGGCCCGGGAAGCGAAGTGGGCAGTCGATGTCTGTGGTGCCCGGCGGGGCTGGGAGGGGGGTGCCCCAGAGGGTGGTGCGGGGGTGCCAGGCCAGGGTGCCGTCGGGGGCGATGAGTTCGGTGGGGGTGCCGACCAGATCGGTGACGATCGCGTGGAAGCGGGTGTCGTACTCGGTCCCGGCGAGCTTCGCCGTCGTGGTCTGGGATATCGGGCGGTGCGTGCCCGGGGCGTAGTCCCAGGTGGTGGTGTGTCCGTCGGCTGTGGTCTCTTCGGCGAGCCGCGTGCCGTCCCAGGTGAAGTCGATCCGCTCCGCCACTGTGTCGTCCGCAGTCAGGCGGTACTTGGCGGTGCGGCGGCCCAGGGGGTCGTAGGTGTAGCGCCAGCGGGCGCCGTCCGGGGTGGTGGCCTGGGTGAGGCGGTCTTCCGCGTTCCAGGTGTAGGTCCAGGTGCGACGCTGACCGTTGAGGAGGCGGCGGGTGCGGCGGATCAGGCGGCCCTGGGTGTCGTGTTCGTAGGTCGTGCGGTTGCTGTCGCCGCCTGCGGTGCGGATGAGGGTGCCATTGAACTCACGCGGACCAGGGGATGGGTGCTGGGGCGCTTCGGCCGTGGTGAGGTTGCCCGCCGTGTCGTAGGCGTAGGTCTCGGTCCAGCCGTTGGCGTGCACGGCGGTGACCCGGCCGACCGGATCGAGGTCGAAGGTCCTGGTGCCCGAGGTGAGTTCGCGTATCTCGGTGAGGTGGTCGTCCAGGCGGTAGCCGTACGCGCGGTGCTGGATGAGGCTGCCGACCGGGCCGGTGACGGTCTGGCCCGTCATGCGATCCAGGTTGTCCCAGGTCTGGGTGAGTGTCACATCGGCGCCGAAGGTGCGGCTCGTCTCACGGCCCGCCGCGTCGTAGCCGAAGCGCACACTATTGTCCGCTGTCGTAAGAGACACCGGACGGGATGCTGCGTCGTGGGTCCACTGCGAGCGCACACCGGTCGGGGTGGTCCGCACGGCGTGGTTGCCCATGGAGTCGTACTCATAGGTCGTGGTGCGGTCGTTGACCGTCTCGGTCAGGAGTCGGCCGAGGGCGTCGTAGGTGCGGGCCAGCTCCGCGTCCGAGTTCGTCGCCTGCGCCAGGCGGCCTGCGGCGTCATAGGCGAACGTCGTCTCGGTGTCGTCGGCGCGCGTGGCGATCGCGCGGCCCAAGGCGTCGCGCGTGTAGGTGAGGGTTTCGCCCGCACCGTTGGTGCGGGATATCAGGCGGCCCGCTTCGTCGTGGGCGTAGATGAGGGTGCGACCGTTGAAGTCGGTTTCGGAGGTGAGCCGCCCGGCCCCGTCGTAGACGTAGGTCCAGGTCAGACCCTGGGGGTTGGTGACCTGGGTCAGCTGTAGCTGGGTGTCGTAGGTGAAGGCGTACTCCGCCCCGTCGGGGTCGGTCCGAGTCGCCGGGAGGTCGAAGTGGGTGTGGGTGTGGCGGGTGGTGTTGCCCGCCGGGTCGGTGTGTTCGAGGAGGTTGCCCTCGGCGTCCCAGGTCCAGGTCTCGCGGGAGCCGTCGGGGCGGGTGCGCCAGGCGGGTTTGCCTTCGATGGTCCAGCCCTGGCGGGTGACATGGCCCAGGGGGTCGGTGATGCGGGTGATACGGCCGTGGGTGCCCCTGCGGACAGCTGTGGTGTTGCCCAGGGCGTCGGTGACCTCGACCGGCAGACCCGCCTCGTTGCACACCACGTGTGTGGTGTGGCCGAGCCCGTCGGTGACCGAGGTCAGATTGCCGGCCTCGTCATACACGTAGTGGGTCTCCGCGCCCGAAGGGTCCGTTGTCCTGGTGCGGTTGCCCCGCGCGTCGTAGGTGTGGCGCCATACGACGCCGTCCGGTTCGCGGACCTCCAGCGGCTGGCCGTACTCGTTGTAGGTGGCGGTGGCCGCCGTGCCGTCGGGCCGGTCGATGCGTATCAGGTTGCCGGATTCGTCGTAGGCGTAGCGGGTGGTGTGGCCCAGCGGGTCGGTCACCGACAATGGCAGGCGGCGGCCCTCGGGGTCCCACTCGGTGTGGGTGGTGTGACCCAGGGCGTCGGTGCGGGCCACCGCACGGTGGGCGTCGTCGAAGACGTAGGTGACGCGGTGGCCGAGGGAGTCGGTGTAGACGGTGGTGCGCGAGGCCGCGTCGTAGTGGAAGCGGCCGGTCATCATGTCGTCCGAGCCGATGGTGCGCAGCACGCGGCCGCGGTGGTCGTAGACGTATCCGAAGCTGGTGCCGTTGCGGTCGGTCCAGGAGGTGATGCGGTTCTGGTCGTCGTAGGTGAACCGCATCGGTGTCTCGGCGGAGTTGAAGACCTCGGTGAGGTCACCGGCGTCGTTGTAGCCGAAGGAGACCAGTGTGGTGCCGGTCTCGGCGCCGCCGACGCCCAGCAGGCGCAGCGCGGTGATGCGCAGCAGTTCCGGATCGGTGTCGATGGCGATCCGGTAGCCGCCGGAATGCACTACCTCGCGTGGGGTGCCCGCCTCGTCGTAGGTGAAGGTGATGGAGCGGCCGTTGCGGTCCTCGATCGTCTGGAGGGGAAGCTCGTTGCCCTCCGCGCCTTCCAGGGGCGTGAAGTGGAGGGTGCGGGCCTGCTCGGGGATGGTGATCCGCATGGTGCCGCCGACCGCGCCGTCCCAGCGCAGCGGCCAGCGCGGGCCCCGGACGGGGGAGGTGTCCTCCTCGGGGCGGGGGATCGGGTAGCGCAACACCATGCCGTCGGCCGCGACGAACACCACTCCGTCCGCGTCCAGTTCCAGGCGCTGGTCGAGGGTGGCGGCCCAGGTGCGGCCGAACCAGCCGCCGCAGGTGTGGGCGGAGACGAAGGCGCGCTCCAGGACCAGCGGCAGCGCCCCGGGCAGGATCACGTCCGTGGCCGACATGACCATCTCGCCGGTGGCGACGTCCACCGGGTCGTTCTCGCAGTCCCTGTCGCCGGTCTTCTGGTCGTGGCCGCCCTTGCTGTTCGCCCGCTTGCCTGCCTCGCCGTCCCGGCCCAGCGCCTTCCTCCGCGCGGCCAGACGCGCGGCGGCGTTCTTGCCCGACTTCAGCCCCCTGCGCAGCGCGCTCCCGCCACCGGTGGCCAGGGCCAGCAGCAGTGTCGGGGTGATTTCGCCCGCCGTACGCAGCGGATCCTGGGACCACCCCTTCCAGTTTTCGATGGCTTTTGCGAACTCCCGGGGGTGCTGGGCTATGTACGCCGCGCCGTCCGCCATGCCCGCCAGCTGCATCGAGAATCCGCCCAGGTCCCCTTTGACCAGCGAAGCGGGGAGCTCAGCCAGACTGAGGATGCTGTGATGGGCCTTCCACAGCCCGTCCTTGAGGCTTTCCCCGCGCTTTTCCCAGTTGCTCGGCTTGTCCGGAGCCTTCCCCGTCGCGTCGTCGATCTTCTTCTTCGACGCGTCGACGACCAGCTGAAGCTCTTCGATCAGCTTGTCCAGCCGCTTGACGCAGTCGTCCATCGCTGAGACGCCGGGGTCGGTCTCCGAAGGCCGCTCCGGTAGCTGCTCGTCGCCGCGCTGGACAGCGTCGTTGTACGTCTCGACCTTCTTGTTGTGCGCTTTGGAGGCCGCCCGCGCCCGGTCCGCCGCATCGATGATCGGCTCACACCGCTTCTGCACCGACCGCAGCTTCCTGGCGTATGCCGCCAGCGCACTGGCCGCATGCGTGAACTCATCGTGACCCGACTTCAGTTCCTTCGGCAGCCGGTCGACCGCCTTGCGGAACTCACCCGCGCCCCTGCCCTGCCAATCGGTCAGCCCCAGCGGCCGCAGCGTGTCCTTGCCGTCCTGGAAAGCCCCCGCATACGCCCGCAACTCCAGCACCAGGTCATCGATATCGCCCGGATTCCCGGGTATCAGATCCTTGGCCTTGGCCCCCGCCGGTATACGAACCTGCGGGGGCCGCCCCGCGTCCGGATCGCCCATCAGGACTCGTCCTCGTACTCACGCAGCAACGGGTCCACAAACTTCTGCAAGCCCGACTTCCCCGGACGCTTCTCCATCTCCGGCACGCCCACGTTCTCCCACGACCACTTGCCCGCAGCCCCCGACGGGAGCTTGGCCAGGTTCGCGTCCGAGGGCCAGAAGTCCTTCACCCGCAGCAGATCCGCCATCATGTACCCGGCGATCGCCTCGTACAGCCGATCCACCACCACATCCGCATGGTCCGCCAGCTCACCCATGCCAAAGCCCCACGCCTTGATGAACTCCTTGCCGGACGCCAGGAGTTCGGGCGCACCGCAGTGCTGGAGATAGGCCGTCAGCGTCTCCTGCCCGTTCTTGACCGCCCGGGCCCCGGCCACCGACTCCTCCAGCGGGAGGATCACGCTCTTCACCGAAGCGATCTCGATCTTGTAGCCGTCGGCGCCCTCGTTACCCCCGTACTTGCCGTGCTCACCACCCTCACTGGGCGCGCGGTTCACATTCCTCGCGTCAGGATCCCCCACGGCCCTCCCCCTCCTCCTGAGCCTCCGCCGCCTCGCGCAGCACCCGCGCATCCAGCAGGAAGGGCCGCTCACCCAGCGGATCCACCAACGCCCGCACACCCTCCGGCAGTAGCCCCACCAGATCCTCGACCGACGTCGACGCCCATGAGCACGCACCCGCGAAGCGCGCGAGACCAGGTATCGACGTGAACACAGGCACGATCGCCCCCGCGTCCCCGGTCTCCGAGACCAGGAAGCCCGGTTTCTCCGGACGCTGGAAGTACAAGCGCGCCTCGCGCAGCGCCACCCACTTCTCCCGCTCCGACATCCCCGCAGCGGTCTCCGCGCGCACGAGATCCGCCAGCGTCTCTCGGCCGCCCTGATCCGGCGGCCGGTGGTTCCCTCCCCCAGACATGCGGGCTATCTTCACACACGTGTCCGACACCTTGGGTAACCGACACGCCGCTCTTCGCAGCCACCGCTCACACAACAGTGGCCGCCCTGGTGACCCAGGACGGCCTGTTCGGTGTGGCGGAGACACGGCAGGCTACGCGCCGAACTCCCCAGCCCGGAGGCTGCCGATGAACGCTCCCCACTCGGCTATGTGGAAGGCGAGCTGCGGTCCCTGCGCGTGCTTGGAGTCCCGCACGTGGATGGCGACGGGGCCGGTGGCCACCTCGACGCACATGCCGCCCTCACTACTGCTGTAGCTGCTCTTGAACCACATCAGCTCGGACGCGCCTGCTCCCTCTTGCTTGATGTTCATAGTTCTCCCCGCAGCTTCTCGATGAACTCCAGCGACTCCCGTGGCCTGAGAGCCTGTGCCCTGATGATGCCGTACCGTTGCTCGATTTCACGGACCGATTTTCGGTCCGTGAGCAACCTGCTGACGTTCTGGGCCTCGGCGTAGGCCATGATCTGCCGCCCCTGCGGTTCCAGCAGGGCGAAGGGGCCAGCCGTTCCGGCGTGATCCTCCAAGGTTGTGGGCATGACCTGGAGCTCCACGTTTCGCATTCGCCCGATGTGCAGCAGGCGTTCCAACTGCCCGCGCAGCACCTCAGTGCCGCCATAGGGACGACGTAGCACCGCCTCTTCGGTCACAAAGCTCATGATGGGTGCGGGTCGACGATTGAGGAGTTCCTGTCGGGCCAGTCGGGCGGCCACCCGCTGCTCGACGGTTTCCTCCTCCAGTAGCGGCCGCTGCATGTTGAGTACGGCGCGGGCGTAGTCCTCGGTCTGGAGCAACCCGTTGACTACCAGGCACTCGTACGCGTGGAACTCCGTCGCCTGCGCCTCCAGCCTCGCCGCCCCGCGAAAGAACGCCGGAAGCCGCGCCTTGGACACCTCATCCCGCGCCGCCCGCAGCACCCCGAACGCGTCCAGCACCTCGTCTGCCGCATCCAGGAACTCCGGCTGTGGCGCCCGCCGTCCCTGCTCCACCGAGGACACCTGCTCCTCGCTGTATCCGATCGCTTCGCCCAACTGCGCCTGTGTGAGCCCCGCCCGCTCGCGGAAGAGCTTCACCTGCTTGCCCAAGCACTTGAGGATGTCCGCCCCGTTCTCACTCTGTCCCGGCCGCTCCGCGGCTGTCATGTCCTGCCACCTCCCGTGTGCAAGAACCTCGCGCCTCCCCACCCGCGTCACGGCATCACTCCCGTACGCGCACTTTCCGTGCCCGTACAGCGACCCTGGGTACTCGCGAGCTGCCTGGTCAGGCTATGCGCGCTTCGCCACGCTCGGTGACGTGAATGGCGAAAATCCCCCTGGCAGTACGCTCGGCGGCGGCGCGCAACTCCCGGCCCCGCCCGGCACGTTCGAGATGTTCTTCACCTCCTCCCGGCACGGCGCCCGGCTCGCCCGGCGTCTCGTCGTCCGCAGACTGGAGGAATGGGGCGTTCCGCGGGACAGCGACGCCTCGCACGGCCTCGCCCTGCTCGCGGGTGAGCTCACGGCGAATGCCGTGAGTCACGGGCATGTTCCCGGTCGGCACTTCCACCTCCGCCTCACCTGTCAGCCCCCACCCGGGCCCGGAGAGCGTCGCTCTCCGGTCACCGCCCGTATCGAGGTGTCCGACGCACGAGGCGAGCGGCGCCCCGAGCTCCGGGATCACGCCGCCAGGGGGACGGCCCACCAGGAGGAGCACGGACGCGGGCTGGTGCTCATCGACGCGCTCGCCTCGAAGTGGGGCGTGACGGACCGCACCGTCGGCAAGACGGTGTGGTGCGAATATGCCCTGCCGTCCGATGGGTCATGGCCGGAGTGGGTCACACGGGACACCGGAGCCGACGATGGGCGATGATAGGTGCATAGACGAGCGGGCCCGCCATGGTGAAGGAGTGTTGGCCGTGGAGTACGGACGTCTGCGGGAAATCGCGGAGCAGCTCTCTGAGCATGCCCCGGACCCGTTCCGAGGCTACGAGATCAGCGGTGACGAGATCGTCATGATGATGTCCCCTTCGCGCCCGCACGAGTTCATCACCTTGCGTCTTCGTCAGCAGCTCGACCGGCAGATCCCGTCGTTCCTGGTCGCGCACACCGGCGGAGAGGTGGAAGACGCCTCCCTCGGGAAACTCCGGCGTCCTGATCTGATCGTCGTCCCCGACGCGGTCTTCGCAGAGAACACGATGGCGCCGTTCCATCCCCGTGATGTCGCCTTGGTCGCCGAGGTCGTCTCTCCGTCGAATCACTCCACCGACTACGTCGAGAAGATGCAGGACTATCCGGCGATGGGTATCCCCCTCTACCTTCTCGTCGACCCACGGAAGGGCACCATCGCGGCCTTGTCCGACCCCGGCGCCGGTCCTGGCGGCGAGGGTCCTCGCTATCGGACGCGCAGTGACTACGTCTTCGGTGACAAGGTGACCATCGGTGACTGGACCCTCGCGACCACGGATCTACGGACCTACCCTGAGGACCGCTGACTCCTCGCGAAGCGCGCGCCGGATGGTTTTCGGAATGTCTCCCATGGGCGGGATCCTGATCCGTGCGGTCAGCGTGCCGAGGGCGAACGCAGGTGCGGTCAGTCATCCGAGTGACACGATGTGTGAAGAGGGTAAGGCCGTGGCGCGCTCGCCGAGCAGGTCTGCCCGGCTCCGTTCCTGCACAGGCCTTCTGTAGGAACTCGACAGCAGGGCTCACACGCCCCTGTGGGCGCTCGATTCCTCTTCCAGGGCCTCGGACCGATAGTTTGCGGGGGTAGGGGTCGGCACGCACTGTGACGCCCGGCACGAAATCGACACGAGATCGACAAGAGAAGGTGGTCCCTTGAGCCGCTCGGTTCTCGTCACCGGAGGCAACCGCGGCATCGGCCTCGCCATCGCGCGCGCCTTCGCCGACGCAGGCGACAAGGTCGCCATCACCTACCGGTCCGGTGAGCCGCCGACCGGCTTCCTCGCGGTGAAGTGCGACATCACCGAGCCCGAGCAGGTCGAGCAGGCGTACAAGGAGATCGAGGAGAAGCACGGCCCGGTCGAGGTCCTGATCGCCAACGCCGGCGTCACCCGCGACCAGCTGCTGATGCGGATGACGGAGGAGGACTTCTCCGCCGTCCTCGAGACCAACCTCACCGGCACCTTCCGCGTGGTGAAGCGGGCCAACCGCGGCATGCTGCGGGCCCGCAAGGGCCGCGTGGTGCTGATCTCCTCCGTCGTCGGGCTGCTGGGCGCGGCGGGGCAGGCCAATTACGCGGCCTCCAAGGCGGGCCTGGTGGGCTTCGCCCGCTCCCTCGCCCGTGAGCTGGGCTCGCGCAACATCACCTTCAATGTGGTCGCGCCCGGCTTCATCGACACGGACATGACGCGCGCGCTCAGCGACGAGCAGCGCGAGGGCATCGTGCAGCAGGTGCCGCTCGCGCGCTACGGGCAGCCCGAGGAGATCGCCGCGGCGGTCCGCTTCCTGGCCTCCGACGAGGCCGCGTACATCACTGGAGCCGTCATCCCTGTCGACGGCGGATTGGGCATGGGTCACTGAACGTCATGAGTGGAATTCTCGCCGGTAAGCGCATCCTGGTCACGGGCGTCATCACCGAGTCGTCCATCGCCTTCCACGCCGCCAAGCTGGCCCAGGAGGAGGGTGCCGAGGTCATCCTCACCGGCTTCGGCCGGGTCTCCCTCGTCGAGCGGATCGCCAAGCGGCTGCCC
The DNA here is from genome assembly GCF_013364155.1 of Streptomyces sp. NA02950. NCBI lineage: Bacteria > Bacillati > Actinomycetota > Actinomycetes > Kitasatosporales > Streptomycetaceae > Streptomyces > Streptomyces sp. NA02950. Next base: position 7,134,395 of record NZ_CP054916.1, read on the forward strand.
AAGCCCGCCCCGGTGATCGAGCTGGACGTCCAGAACCAGGAGCAGCTGGACGGGCTGGCCGACAAGGTGCGCGAGCACCTCGGCGAGGGTGTCGACCTCGACGGTGTGGTGCACTCCATCGCCTTCGGCCCCCAGGGCGCCTTCAACTTCCTCGAGGGCAGCTGGGAGGACGTCTCCACCGCGGTGCACGTCTCGGCGTACAGTCTCAAGGCGCTCACCATGGCCTGTCTTCCGGTCATGCCGCGTGGCGGCTCGATCGTCGGCCTGACCTTCGACGCGCAGTTCGCCTGGCCGAAGTACGACTGGATGGGTGTCGCCAAGGCCGCCCTGGAGTCGACCAGCCGCTACCTCGCCCGCGACCTGGGTGAGCAGAACGTGCGCTGCAACCTGGTCTCGGCCGGGCCGATCAAGTCCATGGCCGCGAAGTCCATCCCGGGCTTCGAGGAGCTGGCGGACGTGTGGAACCACCGGGCCCCGATCGGCTGGGACCTCACCGACCCCGAGCCCGCCGGGCGCGGCGTCGTGGCCCTGCTGTCGGACTGGTTCCCGCGTACCACCGGAGAGATCGTGCATGTCGACGGCGGTGTGCACATGATGGGCGCCTGAGCCCTTCCACGGCCGCCACGGGCACAACGGCCGCCGCTCCGCCTCCCGCACCGCGCGGGGGCGGGGCGGCGGCCGTCCGGTGTACGGACGCGTTAGCCCGATCGGGCCAGCCGGACGGGCGTACGGGTGGTGTTCCGCGCAATGTGGAGTACGTAAGACGACGACGTACGACGAACCGACTCGCGAGCGACAGCACGGCCGAGGAGGTCCCGCCATGCGTACGACCCGGCGCGTCGCCGCCGCAGGCTTGATCGTCGCAATGGCCGGGTCCGCCGTCGCCGTGTCCCACTCCGCGGCCCAGGAGCGCCCCCGCCCCCGTACCGCCGCGTGCAGCACCTGGGTGCGCGGTTCGCACGCCACCGCGAGCTGCTTCAACCCCAATGCGAGCGCGGACCGGGTGCAGCTGCACGTCGAATGCGCCCGCTGGTGGGATCCGGACATGGACGCCCGTCCGATCGAGGTCGGCCCGGCCCAGCACGTACGGCTCGCCGAACGCTGCTGGAAGGAGATCCGCAAGGCGTGGGTGAGCCACCGCTGAGCGCTCCGCGGGAAGTGCGCGAGGTGCCGTCGTGCGGCTGCGGCTGCGTCGTGGCAGGTCGCGCAGTTCCCCGCGCCCCTTCGGGGCGCAACCGAACCGCACCGGACTTGCGCGAGGCCGCTGGGGACCTCCCTGCGGTGGCTGGAGCAGCCTGGCCGTGGGCGGCTGGGGTCAGCCGCGCGTGACCTGGCGGCAGCCGAACGGGTGCGTGCTCGCCTCGGCCGCGGCCCGCTCTCCGTCCCGCTCCCGGATCGCGTCCACCATCCGCGCGTGGTCCACATGCAGCTCCGGCCGCATCGCGCCGTCCACGTCCGCGCGCAGGAAGTCCCGCACCACAGCGCCGAGGTCCGCGTACAGCTCCGCCAGCACGTCGTTGTGGGAGGCGGCCACCACCGCCATGTGCAGGGTCGCGTCCGCCTCGACGAACGCCTCCAGATCACCCGATTCCCAGGCCCGCTCCCGCCGGTCCAGCTGGGCGTCCAGCCCCTTGAGCTCCTGCTCGGTACGGCGCTCCGCGGCCAGCCGCGCCGCCTTCGTCTCCAGGGCGCTGCGCAGCTCGGCCACATGCCGCGGGTCGGCGGCGGCGAAGCGGCGGTGCATCACCCCGGCCAGCTCGCTGGTGGCCAGCACATAGGTGCCCGACCCCTGCCGGATGTCCAGCAGACCGTTGTGGGCGAGCGCCCGCACCGCCTCGCGCACGGTGTTACGGGCCACGCCCAGCTGTTCCACCAGCTCGGGTTCGGTGGGGATCCGCGAGCCCACCGGCCATTCGCCCGAGGTGATCTGGGCGCGCAGCTGGGAGATCACCTGGTCGGCGAGGACGGAGCGCTGGGGCGAGGTCAGCGGCATGACTCTCCTGTGCCTGGGGCGGGGAAGCGAGCACTTCCATGATGCCGTCCGGGATGCCGTCCGGCCGTCACCGTGCGGTCATGGCCGACTGGACAGCTATTCATCCCATCATTCTATGATGGTCGGCATGCCAGCACACGACGACCTCGCGACACTCGACAGTCCGGCCTCCCCCAGCGCCACCCGGGAGTCCGGGCCCGGCGCCACCGGCTTCCCCTGGCGCGGATGTCTCCTGGTCGTCGGAATCCTGCTCGCCGCCCTCAACCTCCGGCCCGCCGTCACCAGCCTCGGCCCGCTGCTCGAGGAGGTCCGTGCCGACCTCGGGATGAGCGGCACCGTCGCCGGACTCCTCACCTCGGTGCCCGCGGTCTGCTTCGCGCTCTTCGGGCTCACCGCACCCCGGCTGGCCCGGCGCTGGGGGCCCGGCGCCGTCGTCTGCGCCGGTCTCGCCGCCGTCACCGCGGGCCTGGCACTGCGTCCCCTCGCGGGCGGCACCCCGGCCTTCCTGGGCGCCAGCGCGCTCGCGCTGGCCGGTATAGCCGTCGGCAACGTCCTGATGCCCGTGATCGTCAAGCGCTGGTTCCCCGACCGGGTGGGCGCGATGACCGGTCTGTACTCCATGGGCCTCTCGCTCGGCACCGCGGCCGCCGCGGCGGCCACCGTGCCCATGACCCGTGCGCTGGACGTCAGTTGGCGGGCCGGGCTCGGGATGTGGTCGCTGCTCGCCGCCATCGCCCTGGTGCCCTGGCTGTTCCTCGCCCGTGACCGTACGAAGGACGAGGGCCGTACGAAGGACGAACGGCCCCGCGGTCGGTCCGCCGGGGAGCCGCGGCCCGGTACGGCCGGGTCCGCCGCCGGGCGTACGGCCCCGATCACCCGGAGCCCCATCGCCTGGGCGATGGCCGTCTTCTTCGGCCTCCAGGCCACCGCCGCGTACATCACCATGGGCTGGATGCCGCAGATCTTCCGGGACGCGGGCGTCTCGGCCTCCACCGCCGGGGTGCTGCTGGCCGTGATCATGGCCATGGGGGTGCCGCTGTCCTTCGTGCTGCCGCCGATCGCGGCCCGGCTGCGCCATCAGGGCGTGCTGGCCGTGATCCTCGGGGTCTTCGGGCTCACCGGCTACGCGGGGCTGTATCTGGCCCCGGCGCAGGGCGCCTGGCTCTGGGCCCTGCTGCTCGGCGTCGCCAACTGCGCCTTCCCGCTCGCCCTCACGATGATCGGCATGCGGGCGCGGACCAGCGCGGGTGTGGTCCGGCTGTCCGCCTTCGCCCAGAGCACCGGCTATCTGATCTCGATCCCGGGCCCGCTGCTGGTCGGCGCGCTCTACCAGCACAGCGGCGGCTGGGGACAGCCGATCGCGCTGATGGCGGCGCTGATGGTGCCGCAGATCGTGGCGGGCGTGCTGGCCGGGCGCAACCGCACCCTCGAGGACGAGAGCTGACCGGCGGCTCCCTGAACGTCTCCGAAGGGCCCCCGGGCCGGGGTTCCGGTCCGGGGGTGGGACACTCGGTGCATGCCTGTGCTCGATGAGAACCCCCCGAACGGCCAGAAGAAGCTGCTGATCATCCTGGGCGTGATGTTCGGCATCACGGTGGTCATCGGTGTGGTCGCCACCCTCGTCTCGCCCTGACTCGTCCCGCCCTGGCGGAGGGGCTTTTGGGGCACCGGGAGCCTTTGGGACCCGGGGGTGGGGCTAGCACCACCATCCCCTAGGGGGACAGGGTCAGGGGTAAGTGGGTGGATCACCGGATGGGAGCGGCCGTGCCCGCTCCGTAAGGTCGAAGCATCCGATGTACCGCCACCCGATCCGCTGTCCCGGAGGCGATCCCCATGTCCCCCCGCAGCCACCCCCGGCCCGTCCCCCCGGCGCACAGCGGCGTGGAGATACGGCTGCCGTGGTGGGCCATCGCGCTCCCCGCCATCGCCTTCGCGGCGCTGCTGCTCCTGCTCACCGGGTCCGCCGATGCCCACGCCGCCACCGGCTCGGGTGCGGTCTCGCAGGTCCTGGGGCTGGTGCGGCAGGTCATCACGCATGAGGGGGCGTGATCGCCGCGATCCCGGCGATCTCCCGCGCCCGCCACCGGCCCGCGGTTACTCACCTTTGATCAGGTCGTTCCCGCACCCTGCGCCTGGACCACCGTTTCATGCGAAGCTGGGACGCATGAGCGTCGATGTGCCCCGCAGGATTGTCCTTCTTCGACACGCCAAGGCCGATTGGCCCCAGGTGGCAGACCATGAGCGGCCGCTCGCAGAGCGCGGTCGCAAGGACGCCCCGGTCGCCGGGCGCCGGCTCGCGGAAGCCGGTCTCACCCCCGAACTGACCCTCTGCTCCACCGCCGTACGCACCCGGGAGACCTGGAAGCTGGTCGTCCACGAGCTGCCCCAGCGCCCCAAGACCGTCTACGAGGAGCGGCTTTACGACGCCTCGCTCGGCGAGCTGCTGGCGGTGCTCAACGAGACCTCCGACGATGTCACCGATCTGCTGGTCGTCGGGCACAACCCCGGGATGCACGCCCTCGCCGACGCCCTGGCGGGCGAGGCCGAGGAGGGCACCCGGGAGCGGATGTCCCGCTCCGGCTTCCCCACCTCCGGGTTCGCGGTGGTGACCTTCAGCGGTTCATGGAAGTCCGTTGAGCACGGTGTCGGCCGCCTCACCACCTTCTGGGCGCCGCACGAGTGAGCGCACCCCACGAGCGAGTGCACCCATCGAGTGAGGGCGCCCCGCGAGTGAGCACACCCCACGCGTGAGCCACCACCGGCCCTCGCCCCGCCGCCGGAGGACGGGGCGAGGGCCGGTGCGCGTCCGGCATCCGCCCGGGGCGGGTCAGTCCACGTGGGCGTCGGCCGCCTCGACCTCTTCGCGGGTCACGCCCAGCAGATACAGCACCGTGTCCAGGAACGGCACGTTCACCGCCGTGTGCGCGGCCTCTCGCACCACGGGCTTGGCGTTGAAGGCGACCCCGAGCCCGGCCGCGTTCAGCATGTCCAGATCGTTGGCACCGTCGCCGATCGCGACGGTCTGCACCAACGGCACCCCGGCCTCGGACGCGAAGCGCCGCAGCAGCCGCGCCTTGCCGGCCCGGTCCACCACCTCGCCGACCACCCGGCCGGTCAGCTTGCCGTCGACGACCTCCAGGGTGTTGGCGGAGGCGAAGTCCAGCCCCAGACGCTCCTTGAGATCGTCGGTGACCTGGGTGAAGCCACCGGAGACCACACCCACCTGGTAGCCGAGCCGCTTCAGGGTGCGGATCAGCGTACGGGCGCCGGGGGTCAGCCGGACCTCCGCCCGCACCTTGTCCACCACGGACTCGTCGATCCCCTTCAGCAGCGCCACCCGCGCATGCAGCGACTGCTCGAAGTCCAGCTCACCACGCATCGCCCGGGCCGTGACCTCGGCGACCTCGGCCTCGCACCCCGCGTGCGCCGCGAAGAGCTCGATCACCTCGTCCTGGATGAGGGTGGAGTCCACGTCCATGACCACCAGCCGCTGCGCCCGGCGCTGGAGCCCCGACGACACCACGGCCACATCGACCCCGATGTCCGCCGCCTCGGTGGCGAGCGCGGTGCGCAGCGGCTCCGTCTCGGCTCCGGAGACCTCGAACTCCACGGCGGTCACGGGGTACTTCGCCAGCCGGAAGATCCGGTCGATGTTCCCGCCGGTGCCGGTGATACGGGAGGCGATGGCGGCCGTGGACTCGGCGGTCAGCGGATGGCCCAGCACGGTGACATGCGACCGGCCGGTGCCGCGCGGCCGGTTGTCGCCCCGGCCGGAGATGATCTCCGCCTGGAGCCGCATGGACTCGGCCCAGCTGTGCACGGTGGCCCGTAGATCCCCCTCCGTGCCGTCACCGGCGGTGGGGGCGGTCACCAGCACGCACAGCACGATGCGGCCCCGGGTGACGACCTGCTCTATATCGACTATGTCCACGTCGTAGGCGGCGAGGGTGTCGCAGAGCCCGGCGGTGATACCGGGGCGGTCCTTACCGAAGATCTTGACGAGGAGGGTGGGGACATCGTCGCCCGGAACGGCGGTGGCAGGTGGCATCTGCGATGTGCTCATGGTCTTCCCACCGTATCCGGCCGCCCGCGGGGCGCGCGCGGCAGCCCGCGTCGTGGACAGCCACCGGGCGGCCAACGTTCATGTCCGAGCCGCCGCCCCGTCACCGCGTCCATGCCCGACACCGCCGGAGCCGGGCCCTTGGCCCGGGCCATGTCCGCCACCCGTGCCGTGCCCGTCGCCCTGACTGCGTTCGCCGTACCCACCACCGTGGTGCCGCCGCCGTAGTGCCGTCCGAGTCACCCGTGCCGCGCCCGCCGCGCCCGCTGTAGCCGCCGCTCGTGCCGTGTCCGCCGCTCGTGCCGTGCCCGCTGCCTGCGTCGCGTCCGCCACCCGCGGGGCCTCAGTCGCCGCCGCCCGTACCGCGTCCGTCGTCATCGGTGCCAGAGCCCCGCTCGTCATCCGTGCCGCCGTACCGTCCGCCGCCCGCGCCACCCGTGCCGTGCCCGCCGTGCCCGCCGTGCGCGGCGCCGCCCGCAGCGTCGCCACCGGCAGCGCCCCGTGGCTCGCCCCCTGCCACGTCCCGGGCCAGGGGGGTGGCCCACCGCCCCTCCGCTCCGGTGGCCCGGGCGATCATCGCTCCGGCGGCTCCCGCCGCGGCGCCCCACGCCGCGCCCAGCAGCAGTGCCGGCGGCACGCTGCCGTGCAGTTCGAGCGCGGCGCCGAAGGCGTCGAAGCCGAACACCGACAGACTCGCCCCCGCCGAGACCCTGGTCAGCCACACCAGCAGCGCCAGCACCGGCGCGGTCACCAGGCCGAGCCGCAGTGCGCACCTCCCGGCCGCCGCCCCGAGCGGCGGCCGGGACCGGGCGGCGCCCTCCGTGGGCGTACGTACCGCCGTCAGCACCCCGGCCGCGAGCATCATCAGCACGCTCGCGACCACCAGCAGCCACACCCGTCCGTCCAGTTCGGCCAGCCGCCCCACCGTGATCGGCTCATCGCCCCGCCCAGTCAGCAACTCGTCGACGGGGTCGGGCAGCACCCGCACCAGCGCCCCGGTCGCGCTGCCGTGCCAGGGCACGAACAGCCCCAGCGCGGTGCCCAGCCACACCCCGTTCGGGGCGGCGAGCAGCGCCGTGCCGAACACCAGCCGGGGGTGGTCGTCACCGGCCACCGCGTAGAGCGCCGCCGCCAGACCGGCGACCACCGCGAGCACCAGCACCCCGCACAGCGCGGACACCGCGGGCCGGACCGCACGGTGCAGCGCCTCCGCGCCCGGCGGAAGCGGGGTACGGCGCGAGGCGAGCAGCGCGAGCAGCAGGACGGCCAGGATCCATACGGCACCGCCCAGCAGCGAGCGTCCGGCCTCGACGGTGAAGCCGACGGACGCCTTGGCGTCGATGAGTCCGGCGAGCCGGTCCGGCAGCAGTCCGGCGCCGATCTGCCCGAGATCGCCCAGCTCCTCGGGGAGCCGGTCCAGCAGCTCCCGCTCCGCGCGTCTGCCGAGTTCGTCCAGACCGAGCTCCGCGCCGTCGATCGTGATCGTATCGTTGCCCACCCAGGTGAGCCCGGTGAGCAGCAGCAGGAAGAACACGACCACCAGGCCCGCCCGCACGGCGAGTTCGGCCCCCCGTACGGTCGGCCCCGCCCTGCGCAGTGAACGCAGGAACAGCCACCCCAGCAGCACCGCTCCCACCAGGCTCACCCCAAGTGGCGCGATATCGATGGCGCTATATGCCTCGGCGCCTTTCAGACCGAACGTCTCGATATCCCCGGACGGGGTGACGGTGCCGCCCAGCGCCAGCACCATCGCGGCGGCGGTCATGGGACCGAGTGCCCCGGCTCCATCGGCGCCGAGCAGATGCAGACCGAGCGCAGCGATGCCCGCCATCGCCAGAAAGGCCCAGCTCACCGCCGCGATGGCGGCGAGCAGCGCATGGCCCCAGGGCAGGCGGCCGCCGTCGTTCGCGCTCATGCCCTCGACTCCTGAACGATGCGGGTTGCCCGGATAACCCATGGTCTGCACTATCCGTCAGTGCTTACCACTTTCCGAGGGCCTTTCGGATGAGACGACGCTGCCCGAGATGTGGTCTTGTCAAAACCCGACTTCCGGTTAAGGGACTGAGCCTGAAATAGTTCCTCACGATGTTCGCCATCCCTAGACTCCCTAGTGCAGGGGGTACCTCGGGGGACAACTAGTGGGGCATGGAGTGCCGGAACTCGTACTGGAATTGAACGGACAGACCTGGACACTTGATCCGTCCAGGTCGTACAGCCTGGGGCGTGACCCGCAGGGCGACATGGTGCTGGACGACGCGAGAGTCTCCTGGCGGCATGCCACCGTGCGGTGGGGCGGGCGTAGTTGGGTCATTGAGGATCACGGCAGCACCAACGGCACCTATGTGCAGGGCCAGCGCATTCAGCAGATGGAAATCGGCCCCGGTGCGGCCATCCATCTGGGCAACGCGACCGACGGTCCCCGGCTGAGCCTCTCCGGCGGCGGGGCGGGCGCCGCCCCGGCGGGCGGTTCGGGCGCCTACGGCCGGCAGGCCGCGATGGGCATACCCCAGCAGGGCCAGCGGCAGGGCCAGCAGCCTCCGGCTCAGCCGCCGCAGCAGCCCGGTCCCGGCTGGCCGCAGCAGAGCGCCCAGCAGCCGCCCCAGGGCTGGCAGCAGCAGGCGCAGCATCCTCAGGCGCCGCCTCAGCAGCAGCCGTTCATCCCGCAGCAGCAGACACCGCAGGCCCCGCACCAGCAGGTTCCGCCGCAACAGGGTCCGCCGCAACAGGGTCCGCAGCCGCAGCAGTCGCCGCCGCAGCCCCAGGGCCCGCAGGGCGGCCCCGCCGGTCCGGTCGGCGCCCCGCCCGCCCAGGGCGACCGCCCGACCACCTTCCACCAGCTGGCCGTCGGCCGGGTGATGCGCATCGGCCGTGCGCTGGAGAACGAGCTGGTCGTCTCCGACCTCCAGGTCTCCCGCCACCACGCGGAGTTCCGGGCGCTGCCCGACGGCCGCTTCGAGATCCGCGACCTCGGCAGCCACAACGGTACGTACGTCAACGGCCAGCCGGTCCGGCAGCAGATCATCGGCCCGGCCGACACCGTCGGTGTCGGTCACTCCACCTTCCGGCTGGTCGGCGACCGCCTCGAGGAGTTCGTCGACACCGGTGAGGTCTCCTTCTCGGCCCGCCACCTGACGGTCACCGTCGACGGCGGCAAGCAGATCCTCAAGGACGTCTCCTTCAGCGTTCCCGAGAAGTCGCTCGTCGCGGTCATCGGCCCGTCCGGCTCCGGTAAGTCCACGCTGCTCAAGGCGCTCACCGGTTACCGCCCGGCCAACCAGGGCGACGTCCTCTACGACAACCGGAACCTCTACAAGCAGTTCGCCGAGCTGCGCCAGCGCATCGGTCTGGTGCCGCAGGACGACATCCTGCACAAGGAGCTGAGCGTCCAGAAGGCCCTTCGGTACGCGGCCAAGCTGCGGTTCCCCGGTGACACCGCGGAGACCGAGCGCGAGGCCCGGATCGACGAGGTGCTGCGCGAGCTGAAGCTCGACATCCACCGCGACAAGAAGGTCACCTCGCTCTCCGGTGGTCAGCGCAAGCGGGTCTCGGTCGCGCTGGAGCTGCTCACCAAGCCGTCGCTGATCTTCCTGGACGAGCCGACCTCGGGCCTCGACCCGGGCATGGACCGCGATGTGATGCAGCTGCTGCGCGGTCTGGCCGACGACGGCCGCACCGTGCTGGTGGTCACCCACTCCGTCGCCGAGCTGGCGCTGTGCGACAAGCTCCTGGTGATGGCGCCCGGCGGTTCGGTCGCCTACTTCGGTCCGCCGGACGAGGCGCTCAACTTCTTCGGCTACGACAGCTGGGCGGATGTCTTCTCCGCGTTCGAGAACTACCGCGACTACGACTGGGCGGGCCGCTGGCGCGGTTCGCAGCACTACCAGATGTACGCCGCCGACCTCGACTCGGTCGCCCCGCAGTCCGTCCACGTCCAGCCGCCGCCGGCCCGGATGCAGAAGCCGCAGAGCTGGGGATCCCAGCTCTGGACGCTGATGCGCCGCTATCTGTCGGTGATCGCCTCCGACAAGGGCTTCATGGGACTGATGGTGATCCTGCCCGCCGTGCTGGGCTCGGTGAGCGTCGTCATCCCCGCGAAGTTCGGGCTCCAGTTCGCGCCGAAGGGCTCGTTCAACCAGGCCGCCGGGACGATTCTGCTGATCCTCGTGGTCGGCATGTGCTTCACGGGAGCGGCCAACTCCGTACGAGAACTGATCAAGGAACGGGTCATCTACGAACGGGAACGGGCCGTCGGCCTCTCCCGCTCCGCGTATCTGATGTCCAAGGTGATCGTGCTCGGCGTGATCACCGCTCTTCAGGGCGTCATCATCTGTGCCATCGGCCTGTCGACGCGCAAGCTGCCCGAAGAGGGGCTGCTGATGCCACCGGCCGCCGAGATATGCGTGGCCGTGATCGCGATCGGCTTCACCTCGATGATGTTCGGTCTGGTCATCTCCGCGCTGGTGAAGACCGCCGAGAAGACCATGCCGCTGCTGGTGATGTTCGCCATCGTGCAGGTGGTCTTCACTGGTGTGCTGTTCAAGATCTTCGGTTCGCCGGGTGTCGAGCAGTTCGCCTGGCTGATGCCGTCCCGCTGGGCCGTCGGCGCGGCCGGCGCCACCTTGGACCTCGGTCCCGGCGTCGGTCACATGATGGCGCCGTGGGACAGCAAGAAGCCCAATGACCTGGACCCGCTGTGGGAGCACACCAGCACGCAGTGGGGGATCAACGTGGTGGTGCTGATCGCCATCGGTATCGCCTGCGGCATCCTGGTCGCGCGGCTGCTGCGCCGCCATGAGCCGGAGGTCATGCGCAAGTGACGGAGCGTCGCGGCCCGTGTGGCCGCGACGGCCCGGCGACCGCGCCCGGACATGTCCGAAGGGCGGCGGTACCCCTCGCACACAGGGGGTGCCGCCGCCCTTCGGCGTTCATGCGCCCGGGCGTCATGAGTCAGGCGTCACGCGCCGGGCTCGGTACGCGCCGTCGGCTCAGTACGGGCCGTTGACGTTGTCCATGGAGCCGTACCGGTCGGCCGCGTAGTTGCACGCGGCGGTGATGTTCGCGATCGGGTCGTAGACGTCCCAGGAGGTGCCTTCCACGTGGTACGCCTTGAAGGTCGGGGCTATCACCTGGAGCAGGCCCTTGGAGGGCACGCCGTTCTGGGCGTTGATGTCCCAGTTGTTGATGGCGCGCGGGTCACCACCGGACTCACGGATGATGTTGCGGTGGATGCCCTCGTAGGTGCCGGGGATGCCCTTCTCCTTCATGATGTCGAGGGACTCCCGGATCCACCCGTCGAGGTTGTTCGGGTAGTCCTTCTTCGCCTTGGCCTCGGCGACCGGCTGGGCGCGCCCGGCGGAACGGCTCGCGGCCTCCTTGGCCTCGCGCTCCTTGGCGGCCTTGGCCTCGGCGGCCTTCTTCGCGGCAGCCTCTTCCGCGGCCTTCTTCTCAGCAGCCTCTTCGGCCTTCTTCTTGGCGGCAGCGTCCTTGGCCTGCTTGCTCGCGAGGGCGGACTGCTTCTCGAGGGTGTCCTGCTGGGCCTTGTGCGAGTTCCAGGAGACCGACTTGGCCGGCAGGTCCTGGGCGGTCGTCGTGGCGTCGGCGTCGCCACCGGGGACCACGGTGAAGGCGAGCGCTGCGGCACCCGCGGCGGCAATACCGGCGGCGGAGTACTTGTGCGTCTTGGTCAGTCGGTTGTAGCCGGGGATGCTGGGGAGGGGCATGGCGGAGTAGACCTCTTCCAATCGCTTTGTGTCGCAGGCCGAATCGGCGCCTGGTGCGCCGTTTCTCGATCTACGGCGCCGCGCGACTGGGAAATTCTTAGCGGTCGCAAAAACTTGTGGCAAAGGTGTGACATACGATGCTGCTTAGTGGATACGTAGACCCTCCCTGTCCGGGCGAGCGGCCGTAGTCCCCGCTCACGCCGCCTTAAAACATCCACTAACGTCGTTCGTAAGTGATATAGGTCCTGTGTCCGGGCTCACATTGCGGACCCTCTCATATGGCGCGGTGTGCCCGCGCAAATGCACAGGGTGTTCGCTTTTTCGGCCCCATATTTCAGCCCCTTCGGCGGCTTCCCGTGCGCCGTTCGCCCTAGGGCCGAGGTCGTAATCGATGGCCTCCTGGCGGCCGATACGACCCTCGGCGGGCCGCCGGTACGGTGAGCCCATGACCGATGGAGCGGGCGGGGGAGCCGGGGCGGGGCTGGCGCGTGTCAGCGGCGCGCTGCTCGCCATGAGCAGGCACCTGGAAGTCCGAGATGTCCTAAAGACGATCGTTGTGTCCGCGCGTGAGCTGCTCAATGCGGAGTACTCGGCACTGGGGGTTCCGGACGACCATGGGGGTTTTGCCCAGTTCGTAGTAGATGGGGTCAGTGAAGAGCAGTGGAAGGCGATCGGACCACTGCCGCGCCAGCACGGGATCCTCGCCGCGATGCTGAAGGATGCCACCCCGCAGCGCTTGGCCGATGTGCGCCAGGATCCGCGTTTTGAGGGCTGGCCTAGTGCGCATCCGGACATGTCAGACTTTATTGGACTCCCTATTGCGGATGGGGACGACGTTCTCGGCGCTCTCTTCCTCGCGAACAAGCGCTGCCCCAAACCGGAGGGCAGCTGCGGCTTCACCGGCGATGACGAGGAACTGCTCGGCATCCTGGCCCAGCACGCCGCCATCGCCCTCACCAACGCACGCCTCTACGAGCGCAGCCGCGAGCTGACCATCGCCGGGGAGCGCGCCAGGCTCGCCCATGAGCTGCACGACGCGGTCTCCCAGAAGCTCTTCTCGCTCCGGCTGACCGCCCAGGCCGCCACGGCCCTGGTCGACCGGGACCCGGTCCGCGCCAAGGAGGAGCTCCACCAGATCACCCTGCTGGCCGCGGAGGCCGCCGACGAGCTGCGCTCCGCCGTCGTGGAGCTGCGTCCCGCCGGTCTCGACGAGGACGGCCTGGTGGCCACCCTCCGTACCCAGGTGCAGGTGCTGGACCGCGCCCACTCCGCCCGTGTCACCTTCTCCTCACGGGGAGTGCGGGCGCTTCCGGCGGCCCAGGAGGAGGCGCTGCTGCGGGTGGCCCAGGAGGCCCTGCACAACGCGCTGCGCCACGCCGACGCCCAGAACGTCGGAGTCTCGCTCACCCGGCACGGCCAGGGCGCCCGGCTGCGGGTGAGTGACGACGGCAATGGATTCGACCCCTGGGCCGTCCGCCGCGCCGGACGCCACCTCGGCCTGGTGTCGATGCGCGACCGCGCCGGCGGGGTCGGTGGGGCCATGACGGTGGACTCGGCGCCCGGCAAGGGCACCGTGATCGAGATGGAGGTGCCCGGTGGCTGAGCCGGCACGCACGATTCGGGTGCTGCTCGTCGACGACCACCAGGTCGTGCGGCGCGGCCTGCGCACCTTCCTCGAGGTGCAGGACGACATCGATGTGGTGGGTGAGGCGTCCAACGGGGAGGAGGGCATCGCCCGCGCCGAGGAGCTGCGCCCCGACGTCGTCCTCATGGACGTGAAGATGCCCGGCACCGACGGTGTCCAGGCCCTGCGCACCCTGCGTGACCTCGGCAACCCGGCCCGGGTGCTGGTCGTCACCAGCTTCACCGAGAAGCGCACCGTGGTGCCCGCCCTGCGCGCGGGAGCCGCGGGCTACGTCTACAAGGACGTGGACCCCGAGGCGCTCGCGGGCGCCATCCGATCGGTGCACGCCGGGCATGTGCTGCTCCAGCCCGAGGTGGCGCTCGCGCTGCTCTCCCAGGAGGAGTCCGGCGGCGGTCAGGGACGCGGCGGCACGCTCACCGAGCGGGAGCGCGAAGTGCTCGCGCTGATCGCGGACGGCCGGTCCAACCGGGAGATCGCTCGTGCGCTCGTCCTGTCCGAGAAAACCGTCAAGACGCATGTCTCCAACATCCTGATGAAACTGGACCTCGCCGACCGCACCCAGGCCGCGCTGTGGGCAGTCCGGCACGGGATCGAAGCGTGAACAGATCACTTCTGTCTGAACTCGAGCTATTGGCTTACGAATTCATATCGCTCCTGGCCTGATCTGACGCTGATACAGGAATGCCGTCGTTTGGTGCGGGATTCATACCGTCGTGTGTATGTCACCCGAACAGCGCAACTTGATCGTCCGCGAAACGTTCTCCACGGCGTACTGCGGAGTTCCACCGCAGTGACGCGCTATGGAGGGTTTTACACAGTGAAGAACATCAAGAAGCTCGCGGCCATCACCATCGCTGCCGGCGGTCTCGCCATGGCCGGTGCCGGTGTGGCCTCCGCCGACACCCCCCAGGCCAACGGCGGAGCTACGATGTCCCCCGGAGCTGTCTCCGGCAACAACGTTCAGGTTCCGGTCAAGGTGCCGGTGAACGCCTGCGGCAACACCGTCACCGTCATCGGGGGGCTGAACATGACCTCGCCGACCCCCTGCGCCAACAGCTGAGCGCGGTGCGCCGCGCATTCATGTGACGCAGCACACGACCGGCCCCGGAGGCGATGCCTCCGGGGCCGGTCCCTTCGCTGACCGTCCCGAACCGACCGGGACGGTCAGGAACCGCCCCGCTCCCGCTCCTCCACATACGCGTTGTACGCGGCCACCTGCGCCCGCCGCGCGGTGCGCTCCACCGGCCGCAGCGCCTCGGTCCGCGCCGCCATCTCCGACGCGCTCACCGCCCCGCCGTGCTCCTGGCCGTCCCCGCCCGCCGTATACGCGATGCCGATCAGCGCTCCCACCCGCTGCGCCAGCTCCAGCACCCGGATCGCCCTCGGCGGATAGCCCGGCGCCAGCACCTCCCGCCCCCGCTCGGCCCGCGCCCGGTACGCCTCCAGCGCCGCCTGGGCGACCGGACCCGCCCCGGCCACATTCAGCCGCGACAGCACCTCGGTGGCCTCCCGCAGGGCCTCGGCCAGCTCCCGCTCGGCCTCGCCCAGCGACGGCACGTCCGCGGGCGGCGCCTCGCGCACCGGCAGACAGCGCCATACCACCTCGACATGCTGGTCACCCTCGGGACCGACCGCGGCCACCTCGGGCACCAGGCCGAGCGCCACCCCGGTGGCGACCACCGCCTCACCCGCGTCGAGCGCCTGGGCGTTGAACTCCGGCGGACCGCTCAGCCCCAGCGGATGCCCGGCTATCGGCAGCGCCACCCGCAGCCCCTTCGCCCCCAGCGCCCGCAGCCGCCCCAGCGCCAGTGTGAGACCGACCGCACCGGACTCATCGGGAAGTCCGGCGACTCGGTGCGACGCGTCCTCACCCGCGATCCGGTGCGCGGCCTCATCCGGCGAGACAAGTCCGGCAA
Source organism: Streptomyces sp. NA02950 (assembly GCF_013364155.1). Taxonomy (NCBI): domain Bacteria; kingdom Bacillati; phylum Actinomycetota; class Actinomycetes; order Kitasatosporales; family Streptomycetaceae; genus Streptomyces; species Streptomyces sp. NA02950. The sequence goes on from NZ_CP054916.1 coordinate 7,149,729, forward strand.
GAAGGGCATTTCCCCAAGCCGCGAGGCGCCCTGAACGTGGTTCATCGAGCATGGCACCAGCCTAAGGACTGGTACCGACAACGGGTGGCGTAGGTTTTCCCTGGGGGCTGCGCCCACAGGCGCACGCGACACTCGAGATGCAATGGGAGACAACGCGCTCATGAGCGATGTTCTGGAGCTGGTGGACGTATCCGTGGTCCGCGACGGTCGGGCTCTGGTGGACGAGGTCTCCTGGTCGATCAAAGAGGGCGAGCGCTGGGTGATCCTCGGCCCCAACGGCGCCGGCAAGACCACCCTCCTCAATCTCGCCTCCAGCTACCTCTACCCGAGCTCGGGCACCGCCACGATCCTCGGCGAGCGCCTCGGCGGCGTCGACGTCTTCGAACTGCGCCCGCGCATCGGCATGGCGGGCATCGCCATGGCCGAGAAGCTGCCGCGCAAGCAGACCGTCCTGGAGACCGTCCTCACCGCCGCGTACGGCATGACCGCCCACTGGCACGAGGACTACGACGCCATCGACGAGAGCCGCGCCCGCGCCTTCCTCGACCGCCTCGGAATGACCGAGTACCTCGACCGGAAGTTCGGCACCCTCTCCGAGGGCGAGCGCAAGCGCACCCTCATCGCCCGCGCCATGATGACCGACCCCGAACTGCTGCTGCTCGACGAGCCCGCGGCCGGTCTCGACCTCGGCGGTCGCGAGGACCTCGTCCGCCGCCTCGGCCGCCTCGCCCGCGACCCGTACGCCCCCTCCATGATCATGGTCACCCACCATGTCGAGGAGATCCCCCCGGGCTTCACCCACGTCCTGATGATCCGCCAGGGCAAGGTGCTGACCGCGGGCCCCGTCGAGACCGAGCTGACCTCCCGCAACCTCTCGCGCTGCTTCGGCCTCCCGCTGGTCGTGGAGACCAACGGCGGCCGCTGGACCGCGCAGGGCCTTCCGCTGGCCTGATCTTCGCCCCCGCGCCGGGAGTGCCTCCGGCAATTGATCTGTGCCCTGTCCCCGGCGGACCCCGGCAACTACCATGAACACGTGGATCCGTGGGTGTGGTGGCTGATCGCCGCCGTAGGTCTGGGCATTCCGCTCGTGCTGACCGCGATGCCCGAGTTCGGGATGGTCGCCGTCGGCGCGGTCGCCGGTGCCATCACCGACGCGCTCGGCGGTGGCCTGGTGCTCCAGGTCGTCGTCTTCTGCGCGGTCTCGGTCGCACTGGTCGCCGTAGTACGGCCGATGGCGGTCCGCAGTCGCCGTCAACAGCCCGGACTGCGCAGCGGTGTCGACGCGCTGAGGGGCCGTCAGGCGGTGGTCCTGGAGCGGGTCGACAGCAGCGGCGACGGCCGGATCAAGCTGGCCGGTGAGATCTGGTCGGCCCGTTCGCTCGATCCCGACCAGGCGTACGAACCCGGCCAGCAGGTCGATGTGGTGGAGATCGACGGCGCGACGGCCGTCGTCATGTAGACGACGTATCCACCGGGTCCCGCCAAGAGCTGAGCACCACCCGGTTGAGCTGCGGACTCGACCACCGATCTGACAGACTCCACCCTCGAGAACCACCAGACCTGATCATCCCGACCATCCAGAGTCACGCATGAAGGGCACGGGGAGCCGCTGTGGAACCGATCATCATCGTCCTGATCATCCTGGTGGTGCTCGTCTTCATCGCACTGATCAAGACGATCCAGGTCATCCCGCAGGCCAGTGCCGCCATCGTCGAGCGCTTCGGGCGCTACACCCGCACCCTCAACGCGGGCCTCAACATCGTCGTCCCGTTCATCGACTCCATCCGCAACCGGGTCGATCTGCGGGAACAGGTCGTGCCGTTCCCCCCGCAACCGGTGATCACCCAGGACAACCTGGTCGTGAACATCGACACCGTCATCTACTACCAGGTGACCGACGCCCGCGCCGCCACCTACGAAGTCGCCAGCTACATCCAGGCGATCGAGCAGCTGACCGTCACCACACTGCGGAACATCATCGGTGGCATGGACCTCGAGCGCACCCTGACCTCCCGTGAGGAGATCAACGCGGCACTGCGCGGCGTCCTCGACGAGGCCACCGGCAAGTGGGGCATCCGCGTCAACCGCGTCGAGCTCAAGGCGATCGAGCCGCCGACCTCCATCCAGGACTCGATGGAGAAGCAGATGCGCGCCGACCGTGACAAGCGTGCCGCGATCCTCCAGGCCGAAGGTGTCCGGCAGTCCGAGATCCTGCGCGCCGAAGGCGAGAAGCAGTCCTCCATCCTCCGCGCCGAAGGTGAGGCCAAGGCCGCCGCACTGCGCGCCGAGGGCGAGGCCCAGGCGATCCGTACGGTCTTCGAGTCCATCCACGCCGGAGACCCGGACCAGAAGCTGCTCTCCTACCAGTACCTCCAGATGCTGCCGAAGATCGCCGAGGGCGACGCCAACAAGCTCTGGATCGTGCCCAGCGAGATCGGCGACGCCCTCAAGGGCCTCGGCGGTGCCATCGGCAACTTCGGCCCGATGACCGGCGGCGGCAACGGGGGCGGCGCCCCCGCCGCCACCGGCAAGGAGCCCGCCCCGCGTCGCGAACAGCCCACGATCGAGTGAGGCGTCCGCACCAACTCAGCTGCCCGGCCGGACGATTGACGCCCCGGCAGCGACGGTGAGCCCACGGCCGCGGGACACACGCCCCTGATCGCACCGCGAACCCACCGGTGCGATCAGGCGGGCAGCGCCAGCCACTCCGGCAGCCCGTCCCGCTCCGCCGCCCCCAGCGCCAGCAGCAGCGCATCCGAAGGCGTCGGCTCGAACGGCGTCGTGAGCAGCCGCATCCCCGCCTGCTCCGGAGTCCGGTCCGCCTTGCGGTGATTGTCCTCGGCACACGAGGCCACCGTATTCAGCCAGGTGTCCCCGCCCCCGCGCGACCGCGGCAGCACATGGTCCACGGTCGTCGCCCGGCGGCCGCAGTACGCGCACCGGTGCTGGTCCCGGACCAGCACCCCGCGCCGCGACCACGGAGCACGTCTTCGGAACGGCACCCGTACGTAACGGCAGAGCCGGATCACCCGTGGCACCGGAAGGTCGACATCAGCGGCCCTGATCCGGAGCCCGGGATGGGCGTGTTCGACGACGGCCTTGTCCTGGAGCACCAGCACCACGGCACGCCGCAGCGTCACCGTCGCCAGCGGCTCGAAGCTCGCGTTCAGAACCAGCGTCTCGCGCATCCCGACTACCCCCGCATCCCGGTGTCCCGGCCCGCCGCCGACACGGGCGGGCCGGGATCAACTCTGGCCGGGAGCACGGCCGAGGACAACGCAATTTCGCCGCGTCTAGCCCGCGGCCGGCACCTCGTACTCACCGATCAGCTGAGCACGCCCCAGGGTGTGGAAGCGCAGGTTGAAGCCGACCACCGCGGGCGACACCTCGGCGTCCGGGCCCAGCTTCTCGCTGTCCACCGCGTAGACCGTGAACACATAGCGGTGCGGACCGTCCCCGGGCGGCGGCGCGGCCCCACCGAAGTCCCGGGTGCCGTAGTCGTTGCGCACATGCACCGCACCCGCGGGCAGCCCCGGAAAGCCACCGTTGCCCGCGCCGGCCGGCAGCTCGGTGACGTTCGCCGGAATGTCGAAGAGCACCCAGTGCCAGAACCCGCTGCCCGTGGGCGCGTCCGGGTCGAAGCACGTGACGGCGAAGCTCTTCGTCCCCTCCGGGAACCCCTCCCAGCGAAGGTGCGGAGAAGTGTTCCCCTCCGCCGCCAGCTGAGCCGGCTTCAGGGTGCCCTGGGGCTCCACATCGTCACTCACCACCGTGAACGACGGCACCTGCGGATGGAAGTCATGGGGGAGCGGGCGCCGCTTCTGCTCGGACACGTCGAAACCTCCTGATGGTCGCTGGATCAGCTGCGCGGCCAGCCTAACGAGACCGACGCCCGCGAGGCTGGCACCATGGCGGCCATGACCGGCCCGACCCCCGCCCTCTCCCTCGACCTCGACGGTGTGTCCGACAAGGACGGCCTTCTCTCCCGCTGCGCCCATGACCTGCGGTTCCCCGACTGGTTCGGGCACAACTGGGACGCGCTCGCCGACTGCCTCACCGATCTGTCCTGGTGGGGCGAGGCCGGTGGCTATCTGCTGCACGTCCGGGGCTGGACGGCCTTCCGTGACGCGGCCCCCGAGGCCGCCGCCATCGCCTCCGACATCCTGGCCGACACAGTGGCGTACTGGGCCTCCCGCGGCAAGCCGCTGACCGTGCACTGCACCGACGCCATTTGAAACGCGCGGGGCGCGCACCGAACCGCGTTCGGCGCACGCCCCGTACAGAGGGAACGATCCGGTGGATCAGAACCAGCTGCGCTTGCCACCGACCTCGGCGAGCCACTGGTTCAAGTAGGCGGCCCAGTCGGTCTCCTGGAAGGACGACAGGTTCACCGTGAAGGACCGGTAGGAGTCGCTGCCCTCGGTGAACAGCCCCGGCTTCTTGTCCATCTCCAGCACGACGTCCATCTCGCGGTCGTCCGCGACGAAGGACAGCTCCACCTGGTTCAGGCCCCGGTACTGCTCCGGCGCATAGAACTCGATCTCCTGGTAGAACGGCAGCCGCTGACGGGTCCCACGGATGTGACCGCGCTCCAGGTCGGCGCTCTTGAACCGGAAGCCGAGGGCGCCGAACGCGTCCAGGATCGCCTGCTGGGCCGGGAGCGGATGCACATTGACCGGGTCCAGGTCACCGGAGTCCACCGCACGCGCGATCTGCAGCTCGGTGGTCACACCCACGTTCATCCCGGACAGATGACGGCCCAGGAACGTGGTCACCGGGGTCTCCCACGGGATCTCCAGGCCGAACTGCACCGCGTGCACGGCGCCCGCCTGGACCTCGAACGCCCCGCCCAGCTGCTGCCGGGTGAACTCGATGTCCTGCTTGTACTCCTGGTCGTTGCCCTCCACCTCGACCCGCGCCTGCAAGCCGACGGAGAGCCCCTCGATCTGCTGCGCGACCGAGCCGCCCTGGATCCGGACCTCGCCCTGCACGATGCCGCCCGGAACGACGTTCTCCTCGGTCAGCACCGTCTCCACCGACGCGCCCCCGGCACCCAGACTCGCGAGCAGCTTCTTGAAGCCCATGTTCTCCCTCTCAAGGACGCCTCACCGCGCCCTCACTCGATCGCAATCGATCCTGTTGAACCCTAGAAACGCGAAACAGCCAACGGCGGTTCCACCGCACCTACCCTCGCAGCGGACCGGTCCGGCTCCAACCACCGGCACATATCTGTTCCACTACGCTCGGGGCGCGTGACAGCAGGACCTGACCG